>NZ_CP104011.1:3737904-4983872 GCF_025133575.1 Pseudomonas sp. GCEP-101
GAACTGCGCGGCAGCATCGAGCGCGTGCAGGGCATTCCCTGGGTCAACACCCTGGCCACCAGCGCCGAGGGCAAGGTGCTCTACCTCAACCAGTCCGTGGTGCCGCACCTGAGCCCGCAGCAGTTGGCCGACTGCGCCATCGCCGAGTACCAGCAGCAGGGCCTGCCGGTGCTGGAGGGCGGACGCCGCGCCTGCAACTGGTCGAGCGCGCCGGGGGCCCGGCATGCCGGGCTGATGCCGCCGGAACAGATGCCGGCGCTGGTTCGCGAGGACTTCGTGCAGAACTCCAACGACAGCGCCTGGCTGAGCAACCCGGCGCAGCCGCTGACCGGCTTCTCGCCGCTGGTGAGCCGTGATTCGGTACCGGTCGGTGCGCGTGCTCGCTTCGCCCTGGAGCGCCTGAAGGGCGACGACAAGATCGGGCCGGACGACCTGCAGAAGATGGTCACCGACAACCGCGTCTATGTGGCCGACCTGCTGCTCGACGACCTGCTGCAGTTGTGCAAGCCGGCCCCGGCGGGCGCCGAGACGGCCTGCGCCGCGCTGGGGGCATGGGACCGCCACGTCAACCTCGACAGCAATCCCGGCTTCGCCTACTTCCAGGCCTTCGTCACGCGCTTCCTGACGATCGATGGCGGCTGGCGCCTGCCCTTCGATCCCAAGCTGCCGCTGGCCACGCCCTCGGGCATCGCCCTGGACAACCCGGCGGTTCGCCAGCAGGCGCAACACGCGTTGCTGGCAGCCGCGCAGGAGATCGACGGGCGCCGTATCCGCGCGGACGAGACGTGGGGCGAGCTGCAACTGACCGGCGACGCGGCCAACCCCCTGGGTATCCCCGGCGGCACCGGCAACGAGGGCGTGTACAACGCCATCACCTCGGAGTGGCAGGGCGATCACTACCGCGTGCTCAGCGGCAGCAGCTACATCCAGCTGGTGGACTTCACCGCCGAGGGGCCCAAGGCGCGCGGGCTGCTGGCGTTTTCGCAATCCAGCGATCCGGGCTCGCCGCACCATCGAGACCAGACCGAGCTGTTCGCCAAACAGCAATGGCCGGAGTTGCAGTTCACCGAGGAAGAGATCAAGGCCGATCCGCAGCTGAAGGTGATGGAGTTGCGCGAGCAGTAACGCGTGCATTTACGGCGGGCATGCTTTTCGTAGGACCGAGGGGGACGCCTAGTCCTTGCTCGCGAACCGCTCAACTCCGAGTCACCGGGGAGCACCGTTCGCGAGCAAGCTCGCTCCTACAGGTCAGCCGGCCGCTGTCACCAGCCTGACACCCAGCGCCCCTAGTCTGGCGGCCAAGCCCCCTGCGCGAAGGCCGCCGCCATGCCCCTCACCCAAGAATCCGTGATCCGCCGCATCCACCGCGAACTGCTCGACCACAGCGACGAAGAGCTGGAGCTGGAACTGCTGGAAGACGTGCGCAACCTGGACGAGCTGTTCGACGAGCACGCCGACGTCGACGAGGAGAAGCTCGCCCGCCGTCGCTACTTCAGCGAACTGTTCCGCCTGCAGGGCGAGCTGGTGAAGCTGCAGAGCTGGGTGGTGAAGACCGGCCACAAGGTGGTGATCCTCTTCGAAGGCCGCGACGCGGCGGGCAAGGGCGGGGTGATCAAGCGCATCACCCAGCGCCTCAATCCGCGCGTCTGCCGGGTCGCCGCGCTGCCCGCGCCGAACGACCGCGAGCAGACCCAGTGGTACTTCCAGCGTTACGTCTCGCACCTGCCGGCGGCGGGGGAGATCGTCCTGTTCGACCGCAGCTGGTACAACCGCGCCGGCGTCGAGCGGGTGATGGGCTTCTGCTCGGACGACCAGTACGAGGAGTTCTTCCGCAGCGTGCCGGAGTTCGAGCGCATGCTGGCGCGCTCGGGCATTCAGTTGATCAAGTACTGGTTCTCCATCTCCGACGACGAGCAGCACCTGCGCTTCCTCAGCCGCATCCACGACCCGCTCAAGCAGTGGAAACTCAGCCCCATGGACCTGGAATCGCGGCGGCGCTGGGAGGCCTACACCAAGGCCAAGGAAATCATGCTCGAACGCACCCACATCCCCGAGGCGCCCTGGTGGGTAGTGCAGGCCGACGACAAGAAGCGCGCGCGGCTCAACTGCATCAGCCACCTGCTGGGGCTGATCCCCTACGAGGACGTCGAGCACCCGGTGGTGGTCCTGCCCCAGCGCCAGCGGCACGAGGACTACACACGCACGCCGACGCCGCGGGAGATCGTGGTGCCGGAAATCTACTGAGGGCTTGCACACCGCGTAGGAGCGGACTCCGTCCGCGATGGCATCGGCGCGAAGCGGACCCGATCGCGGACGGAGTCCGCTCCTACGCCCAGTTTGCCTTCGTGCGGGCTGTCATTTCGCAGAGACATAACTTGTAACATTCCCCGCCGATCATGACCGGGACATCCACTCAGCGGACTCCCAGCATGACCACCGATACCCTGGCCGCCGGCGACCTTCCCGTCGTCGACGAGCGGCCCCATCTGGAACACAAGCCCGGCCGCATCACCGCCTTCCTGTTCTTCGCCGTGCTCGCCGTCGGCCTGCTGTTCTCGGCCTGGAGCCTGGTGCGCGACGTCGATGACGTCACCACCGTGGTGACCACCTGGACGCCGTTCCTGCTGCTGGGGGTCGCCCTGTTCATCGCCCTGGGCTTCGAGTTCGTCAACGGCTTCCACGACACCGCCAACGCCGTGGCCACCGTCATCTATACCCACTCGCTGCCGCCGCACTTCGCGGTCGTCTGGTCGGGCTGCTTCAACTTCCTCGGCGTGCTGCTGTCCAGCGGCGCGGTGGCCTTCGGCATCATCGCGCTGCTGCCGGTGGAGCTGATCCTGCAGGTCGGCTCGTCCGCCGGCTTCGCCATGGTCTTCGCCCTGCTGATCGCCGCCATCCTGTGGAACCTCGGCACCTGGTGGCTGGGCCTGCCGGCGTCGTCCTCGCACACCCTGATCGGCTCGATCATCGGCGTGGGCGTGGCCAACGCGCTGATGCACGGCCGCGACGGCACCAGCGGCGTGGACTGGGCGCAGGCGACCAAGGTCGGCTACTCGCTGCTGCTCTCGCCGTTGATCGGCTTCGTCTGCGCCGCGCTCCTGCTGCTGGCGCTGCGCCTGCTGGTGAGGAACCGCGCGCTGTACAAGGCGCCCAAGGGCAAGACGCCGCCGCCCTGGTGGATCCGCGGCCTGCTGATCCTGACCTGCACCGGCGTGTCCTTCGCCCATGGCTCCAACGACGGGCAGAAGGGCATGGGCCTGATCATGCTGATCCTGGTCGGGACCCTGCCGATGGCCTATGCGCTGAACCGCACCATGCCGGCGGACCAGACCGTGCAGTTCGTCGCCATCGCCGAGGTCACCCAGCAGGCGCTGGTGCGCGCCGCACCGCAGCCGGCCCCGGCCGACCCGCGCGCGGTGCTGTCAGAATACGTGCGCACCAAGGTGGCCACGCCGGAGCTGATCCCGTCGCTGGCGGCGCTGACCGGTGCCATCGGCGCGGAGGTGAAGGGTTACGGCAGCCTCGCCCGCGTGCCGGCCGAGGCCATGGGCAACGTGCGCAACGACATGTACCTGACCAGCGAGGCGATCCGCCTGATGGACAAGGACAAGGTTGGCAATTTCGACGCCGATACCAGCGGCAAACTGGCCGCGTTCAAGGGCAGGATCGACGAATCGACCCGCTTCATCCCGCTGTGGGTGAAGGTCGCCGTGGCCATCGCCCTGGGCCTTGGCACCATGGTTGGCTGGAAGCGCATCGTGGTGACCGTTGGCGAGAAGATCGGCAAGACCCACCTGACCTACGCGCAGGGCGCCTCGGCGGAACTGGTGGCGATGATGACCATCGGCGCGGCGGACCTGTATGGCCTGCCGGTGTCGACGACCCACGTGCTGTCCTCCGGCGTGGCCGGCACCATGGCGGCCAACGGCTCGGGGCTGCAGATGCGCACCATCCGCAACCTGCTGATGGCCTGGGTGCTGACCCTGCCGGCGGCCATCGTGCTCTCCGCGTCGTTGTACTGGCTGTTCACCCACCTGTTCTGAACGCGGGTGATGCACTGAAAACGCCGCTCCCCGAGTGGCGTTTTCCATGCCCCTGTAGGAGCGGGCCATGCCCGCGATCCGCCGGCAGGGCCGGCGCTTTCTGTCGCTCCGGTATTGCAGGTCTGATGCGTTGCCTTGAGTGATTCTGCGCCGCTTCGGCGTGCCCGCGAATTCTGTGTTTCGCCCCCTCGGGCGACCTTCTTTGGCAAACGACCCAAAGAAGGCAAAGGTCTTGCCCCAGCATCCGGCCCCGGCTTCGCCGGGGTTCCCTCGCTTCATCGAAGTTTCAGGGGCACGCCACGACGGGCCATCCCTGGCCCATCGCAGCTCTCGCGGCATCCATGCCGCTCAACCCCTGAAACTCCGACTCCACTCGGCCTCCTGAATGGGGCGTTTCGGAGTGCGCGGAGACTTTTCTGGAAATCCGTTGAGAGCTAAAGTGGGTAGGAATGCTCTCCGTAGGAGCATCTGTCTTTATCTGCCCCCCGTGCCGGCGATGTTCCCTCTCCCTAGCCCTGGCTACGCGCCCCGCTCCGAAGGGAGAGGGAGCTTCTGCGCAGTAGTTTCCACGTAGGAGCGGACCTTGTCCGCGAAATCCCCCCGGCGGGACACGCTGGCCGGAACCCCGGAGGCATGACGCCATCGGCGGCAGCGGCCCCTGCCCGCGATTCCCGCACGTCGCGCGTTCCTACCCGCAGGCTCCTCGTTTCCTACCACCCCGCTTGAAATATCGAACGCGTGGTGCGTATTTTGTACGGGCTCGCGCGCCTCGCGCGGCGTCCTGTGACAGGGACACGAAAACAAGGATAAGACGTCATGAGTAACGATCCTGGAACCCCACTCGCCGAACGCCTGGCTGGAGTGGAAGAGATCGAGTGCGTCACCCCCGACCTCAACGGGGTGCCGCGTGGCAAGGTGATGACCGGCGAGGGCTTCCTCACCGGGCGCCGGCTGCAACTGGCGCGCGGCGTGCTGCTGCAGTGCATCATGGGCGGCTACCCGCCGGCGAAGTATTACGGCAGCGACGACGGCGATCTCGCGCTGGTCGCCGAGCCGACCCAGATCCATCGCTTGCCGTGGAGCGACGAACCCCGCGCCTTCGCCATCTGCGACGCGCTGGAGCTCGACGGCAAACCCTCCGGGCTGTCTACCCGCGGCCTGCTCAAGCAGGTGGTCGCGCGCTACGCCGAACGCGGCTGGAGCCCGGTGGTGGCGACCGAGCTGGAGTTCTTCGTGTTCGCGCCCAACCCCGATCCGCTGGAGGCCTTCCAGGCGCCGGTCGGCCTCGATGGCCGCCGCGAGATCGGCCATTGCGCGTTCAGCGTGTCGTCCAACAACGGCCTGCGCCCGTTCTTCCAGGATGTCTACCGCTGCATGGAGGCGGTGGGGCTGGAGCGCGACACCTTCATGCACGAGATGGGCACCACCCAGTTCGAGATCAACTTCCTGCACGGCGATCCGGTGCTGCTGGCGGACCAGACCTTCCTCTTCAAGCATTTGCTCAAGGAAGTCGCGCTCAAGCACGGGCTGATCGTGGTGTGCATGGCCAAGCCGCTGGCGCACACGCCGGGCAGTTCGATGCACATCCACCAGAGCATCGTCGATGGCGAAGGGCGGAATATCTTCAGCGACGCCCAGGGCGAGGCCACGCCGGCCTTCCGCCACTTCATCGGCGGCCTGCAGGCGTGCCTGGCGGACTTCACCCTGCTGTTCGCGCCGAACGTGAACTCCTTCCAGCGTTTGTGCCACCCCTACGCCTCGCCGAACAACGCCTGCTGGTCCCACGACAACCGCGCCGCCGGCCTGCGCATTCCGGCCAGCGCGCCGGTGGCTCGCCGGGTGGAGAACCGCCTGCCGGGCGCCGACGCCAACCCCTACCTGGCGATTGCCGCGAGTCTTGCGGCCGGCCTGCATGGCATCGAGCGCGCGCTGGAACCCACCGCGCCGATCCAGGGCGAATTCGAGGTGCCGCCGGAGCTGCTGCTGCCCTGCACGATGTACGATGCGTTGCAGCGGCTGCAGCGCAGCGAGCTGGCCCGCGAGGTGTTCGGCAACGAGTTCATCGACGGCTACAGCGCCACCAAGTCCCTGGAGCTGACCAGCTTCTTCGACGAGATCACCCCGTGGGAACGCCGCGTCCTGGCTGCACAGGCCTGATGCGCGGGCGCGCTGACACAGTGGCGGAGAATTCGCCGCCGCTGTGATCGGCAGCCATCTTCTGGCGATCTTCAGGCCATCCTCGTTCATCGGGCAGGCATCGGAGCAAACGCCCTCCGCCAGCGCGCGCGACGCCCGCCGTTCCAGGCCCGGCAGGCCTCTCGACGCGCCGAGTGGCAGCCTCTAAGGTGTGAGCGCAAGTCCCGCTTTCCGCTGCCCGGCCACGTACCGGGGTTGTCCTGGACCAGGAGGTCCAATGCTTCGGATCGTCACTGCCTTCCGCGCTCTGTACTTCGCCGCCGTCATGCTCCTGACCGGTTCCGGTCTGCTCAGTACCTACCTCGCGTTGCGCCTGGGCGCGGAGAAGGTCGACGGGCTGTGGATCGGCGCCATGATGGCCGCCTACTACCTGGGCCTGGTGCTGGGCGGCAAGATCGGCCACCGGCTGATCGCCCGCGTCGGCCATATCCGTGCCTATGTTGCCTGTGGCGGGTTGGTGACCGCCGCCGTGCTGGGCATCGGCCTGTTGCCCTGGCTGGGCTTCTGGCTGGTGCTGCGGACCGCCATCGGCCTGGGGATGATGTGCCAGTACATGGTCATCGAAAGCTGGCTCAACGAGCAGGCCGAGGCGCGCCAGCGCGGCCTGGTGTTCGCCGGCTACATGGTCGCGTCGTACCTGGGGCTGGTGCTCGGCCAGTTGGTGCTGGTGGTGCATCCGGGGCTGGGGCCGGAGCTGCCGATGCTGATTGCGCTGTGCTTCGCCCTGTCGCTGATCCCGGTGGCGATCACCCACAAGGTCCACCCTGCGCCGCTGCGTCCGGCGCCGCTGGAGCCCCGCTTCTTCATCAAGCGGGTGCCGCAGTCGCTGACCACGGTGCTGGTGTCCGGGCTGGTGGTCGGCTCGTTCTACGGCCTGGCGCCGCTCTACGCGGTGGACCAGGGCCTGAGCACCGAGGAGATCGGCCTGTTCATGGGCGGCTGCATCTTCGCCGGCCTGCTGGTGCAGTGGCCGCTGGGTTGGCTGTCGGACCGCATCGACCGTGCCGTGCTGATCCGCAATGCAGCCATCCTGCTGTTGCTGGTGGCCCTGCCGCTGGCCGCGCTGCCGTTGCTGCCGGTGCCGCCGCTGAGCCTGGCGCTGCTGTTGCCGATGGGCTTCCTGGTCTGCCTCGTGCAGTTCACCCTCTACCCGTTGGCGGTGGCGTTCTCCAACGACCACGTCGAGGGCGAGCGCCGTGTGTCCCTGACCGCCATGCTGCTGGTGACCTTCGGCGTCGGCGCCTGCGTCGGCCCGCTGGCGGCCGGCGCGCTGATGAAGGTGTTCGGCAGCAACATGCTCTATGCCTTCGTCTGCGCCTGCTCCTTGATTCTCATCTGGCGCGTGCAGCCGGAGAAGGTCAGCGGCGTGCACCGGGTCGACGAGGCGCCGGTCAAGCATGTCGCCACGCCGGACAGCCTGGCATCCTCGCCGCTGTCTGCCGCCCTCGACCCGCGCGTCGACGAAGCGGCGGTGAAGGAGCAGATGACCCGCAACGACACCAGCGCGCCGGTGACCGAGTCGGAAGCGGAAGCAGAGGAAGAAAGCCGGCCCGCGTGAGGCGGCAAGGGAAGGGCGGCAAGCGCGTGCCGCCCGGGACGGGCTAGAACAGCTCGTCCTTCTCGAAGCGCCGGGCTTCGCGCTGCAACTGGTAGACGAAGCGCTCGATGTTGCGCTGGGCCAGGCCGCTCATCTGGTGAAAACGCATGCCGGCGAAGCTGTAGCCGACCTTCTCCTCGAAATGCACGTGGCGCAGTTCGACGGCCATGGTCAGGGCGCCGAAGGGCAGGCGCGCGGTGAATTCCTCATAGACCTGGCCGGGTTGCAGGCGCTCGGCGGCATTGCCTTCCAGGCGGATCTTGCAGCCGGTGGCGGAGATGTCGATCAGGCTGCCCTTGAGTGGCGACTTCAGCTTGCTCCCGCCGATTTCCACCGCCACCGGCTGGCCCTGGCCCACGGGGGCGCGGAAGGCGTTGCGGCGCTGGTGGTAGAGCATCTCGGCGGGCACCGGCAGCCAGTAGCAGCGGGCGCCGTCGATCTCGGAGAAGAAGGCGTTCTGGGTGCTTTCCCAGGCGATGCGCACGCCTTCATGGAAGGCCTCGATGCGAAATTGCTCGCCGTTCTGCAGGAAGCGTTCGCCATCGTTGGGGATGAGCTCGTCGAGGGCGACGATGTTGCGCTCGCGGTTGATCTCGACGACGAAGCTCTGGAAGCGCTGGCCTCGGCCTTCGAAGGTGATCACCAGGGGATCGTGACTGTCCATCAGCATTTTCAGGCTGGCGTGGATCTCCACCGGAGCTTTCAACACCTTCGGTGGTTGAGGGCCATTTTCCTCGGCGAACAGATTGGACACGGTCCGCAGGTCTCCATTGTGTTTGTTATGTGTCGTGCACGGGCAGGGCCGATAGTGGCATTCTGCCCTAGGGCGGGCCTTCAGGCCAGAGGAGGTCAGGCCTGGCTGAGCGGACGCTGGCGGTTGCCCTGGGTCGAGCCGCCGTAGCGGTCATACAGGCGCGGGGTGTCCTGGCCGCGCAGGATGTCGAGCGTGCGCTCGGTGCTGGCCTGGCCGGAGCGGATGATGCGGCCGTTGCGCTGGTTGGCTTCCTGGCAGCGCTCGAGCAGCGCGCCAAGTTCCTGCGCGCGCTCGGTCAGCGCGGCATTGCCGGTGGCCTGGGCGATCTGCGCGAGGCCCTCGCTGTCGGCGCTGACCCCGGCCTGCTGCAGTGCCTGGGTGCGGATGCGGCCGTTCTGCTCGAGCTGTTGCAGCAGCGGCAGCTTGCTGTCGAGCAGCTTCTGCAACTGGTCCAGATCACGCGCTTGCAGCGCCTGGTACTCGTCGTCGATCAGCTGCAGCAGCTGGCTGGCTGCTTCGATGTCGCCGGTGATCAGGGAAAGCAGGGCATCGGACATCTTCGGCTCGGCGTTCTAGCGGTTGACCCGGCGCTGACTGGACTCAGCGCTGGGATTCGAAATCGAGCAGCTTGCTGGCGACTTTCTGGCTGTCGACCTGGTAGCTGCCGTCAGCGATGGCCGCCTTGAGGCGAGCCACTTTCTCGTTGTCGACCACGGGCTGGTCCTTCAGTTGATCGCTTACTTTCTGCAGCTGCTGTGCCGTATCGCTGAGCTGTACCGGTTCGCCGCTCTTGGCCGGGGCGTTGACGGAGGCATTCTCGGCGGCGGCTTCGCTGCGACCGCTCTGGGCAGCACTGCTACGGCCAGTGCTGGCTGTCGTAGAGGCCGGGTTCAGCCGGTTGAAGTCGATGACCATGGTGGGAAACCTCTGGAGGTATTGGACGCTTGCCAAGCTTTTCGGCCGCCTTGAGAGAAACTTTAGGCCGAATTTTCGTGCACCCGCGCACATTTTGCAGAGGGCTGCGTCCATCATGCCAGAAAAGGCCGGAGTCGGAGAGCTACAGGCTGACTTCCACCGTCCCCGGCTCGACCACACGAGCCCTCACGATACGCTGCGAGCGCAGGTTGCGCACGCGGATCTGCTCGCCGGGCACCCCGTCGGAAAGCGCCTCGCCGGGCATGAACACGTTGATCGCACTGGTCTTGGCGCGGATCACCACCTGGTCGCCCTTGCGCACCGCCGCCGCCTGTTCGAGGAACACCGGCGCCAGCACCTGGTCGTTGACGGTCGGGCGCTTGAGTTTCATCCCGACCACCTGGTTGGGGTCGGTCAGAAAGCCCTGGCTGAGCTGGCCGACGTCGCGCTCGACCACGCTGATGTCGCCCGGCTCGATGACGTGGTTGCGTTGCAGCGGCAGGGTGGTGACGACAACTTGACGGAACAGCCTGACCGTCGCCGGCACGAACACCGTCCACGGCGAGCTGCCCTCGCAGAGCACCCGCACGGTGACCCGACCAACGGGCTGCGCCGGGCTTTCCAGCTTCTGTGTCAGGTCCTTGTCGCACTCCGCCAGGCGCAGCCTGGGGTCGATGCGTGCGACTTCGATCTCGTAGCGTGCGTCTATGCCCGAGGTCTGCAGATAATCTTCCACCTTGAACTCAAGAAAGCCCTGGGTGGAGCCGATAAGGATCTCAGGCGCGGTGAAGCCTTCCGCCCCAGCCGGGGAGAGGGTCAGCGCACCCGTCATGCCGAGCAGCGCCGCCACCAGGGTGCGCGCGAGTCTGGGCTGTCGGAAAAATGTCGTTGCCTGTTTCATGCAACGATCCTAGCAATGGTCATGCCGTCTTCGTGAGTCGGGGCGGCGTTGCGTGCACAGGAGGCTCAATGGCCGGAGTCATGGATTCGGTCAACCAGCGTACGCAGCTGGTTGGCCAGAATCGTCTCGAACTGCTGCTGTTTCGCTTGAACGGCAGCCAGCTGTACGGGATCAACGTGTTCAAGGTGAAGGAGGTGCTGCAGTGCCCCCGCCTGACCGTGATGCCCAAGTCCAGCCAGGTGGTGCGCGGGGTGGCGAACATCCGCGGCGGCACCATTCCGATCCTCGATCTGGCGCTGGCCACGGGGCGGCACGCCCTGCGGGACATCGCCAACAGCTTCGTGATCATCACCGAGTACAACACCAAGGTGCAGGGCTTCCTGGTGCACTCGGTGGAGCGCATCGTCAACATGAACTGGGAGTCGATCCATCCGCCACCCAAGGGCACCGGCCGCGATCACTACCTGACGGCGGTGACGCGGGTGGACAACCAGCTGGTGGAAATCATCGACGTGGAGAAGATCCTCGCCGAAGTGGCGCCGACCTCGGAGGACATCTCCGATGGCGTGCTGGATGCCGAGACCCAGGCCCGCGCGGTGAGCAAGCGCGTGCTGGTGGTGGACGACTCCTCGGTGGCGCGCAAGCAGCTGGTGCGTTGCCTGGAGACCGTCGGCGTGGAAGTGCTGGCGCTCAACGACGGCCGCCAGGCGCTGGATTACCTGCACCAGATGGTCGAAGCCGGCGGGCACCCGGGCAGCGATCTGCTGATGGTCATCTCGGATATCGAGATGCCGGAGATGGATGGCTACACCCTCACGGCGGAAATCCGTCACGACCCGCGCATGCAGGATCTGCACATTCTCCTGCATACTTCGCTGTCCGGGGTGTTCAACCAGGCCATGGTGAAGAAGGTCGGCGCTGACGACTTCCTCGCCAAGTTCCGCCCTGATGACCTGGCGGCCCGTGTGTCGGACCGCATCAAGGCAGTGGATGGCGCGACGGCCTGAGCCGTTGTGATGAGGTGCGGGCGGCGCCGGTGTCGCCCGCATCGTCTAAGGTTTTTTTGAACACCGGTCAGACCGCTGTCGTCGTAGCACTGACAGCTGTCACGAGCAAAGAGGCTTATCTGTGACATCCACCAATTCTGAATTCGAGCTGTTCCGGGATTTCCTGGAGAAGACCTGCGGCATCCTCCTGGGCGCCAACAAGCAGTACCTGGTCTCCAGCCGCTTGAACAAGTTGATGGAGCAGCAGGGCATCAAGTCCCTGGGCGAGCTGGTGCAGAAGATCCAGATGCGCAGCCAGCTGCGCGAACAGGTGGTCGATGCGATGACCACCAACGAGACCCTGTGGTTTCGGGATACCTATCCCTTCGAGGTGCTGAAGAACCGCGTGCTGCCGGAGATGATCAAGGCCTCGCCGGGGCAACGCCTGCGCATCTGGTCCGCGGCCTGTTCCTCGGGTCAGGAGCCGTATTCGCTGTCGATGGCCATCGATGAATTCGAACGCACCAACCTCGGCCAGCTGAAGGCCGGCGTGCAGATCGTCGCCACCGACCTCTCCGGCTCCATGCTTACCGCCTGCAAGGCCGGCGAATACGACAGCCTGGCGATCGGCCGCGGCCTGTCGCAGGAGCGCCTGGCGCGCTACTTCGACCAGAAGACGCCGGGACGCTGGACGGTGAAGCCGGCGATCAAGAGCCGTGTGGAGTTCCGCGCGCTGAACCTGCTGGACAGCTACGCCACGCTGGGCAAGTTCGACATGGTGTTCTGCCGCAACGTGCTGATCTACTTCTCGGCCGAGGTGAAGCGCGACATCCTCCTGCGCATCCATGCCACCCTCAAGCCGGGCGGCTACCTGTTCCTGGGCGCTTCCGAAGCGCTCAACGCGCTGCCCGACCATTACCAGATGGTCCAGTGCAGCCCGGGGATCATTTACAAGGCCAAGTGATGAGGCCGTGGCGGATCGGGCGGAGTTCGCAGAGGTGTCCGATCCGATCGCAGACGACGTCCGCTCCTACGCCCAGCTTGGCGCTGGTAGATGCCCCCGTCTCCTTCTGAACATCCGCGTGCCCCGCTCCCTCTCCCTAACCCTCTCCCTGAAGGGAGAGGGGACTGGCTCGGTGCCAACTGAACCCGAGGCATCAACTGGCACGGATAGTCCCTCTCCCTAACCCTGGCTGCGCGCCTCGCTCCGAAGGGAGAGGAGACTGGTTCGGTACCGGCTGAATCCGAGCCTTTCAGCGGCCACGGATAGCTCCCTCTCCCTTTAGGGAGAGGGCGGGGGGAGAGGGCAAGCCTTGCATAGGACTATCCAGGTGGGAGCCACTGTCTTCTTCGGTTACTCGGCCGTAATCCTGCGCGAACCCTGTAGGAGCGGGCCATGCCCGCGATCCGTCGGCAGGGCCGACGATGCCCTGTCACCAGGTCTTCGGCCGATAGCCCTTCACGCAGGCGCGCACCTCGTCATCGATTACGTTGCCCGGCTTGATGCACTCGGCCAGCGTGCGCGGGCTGTCGCTGTAGGGCGAGGCCACCGGCGCCGACGGTGTACCGCCCGGGGCCATGCCCAGGCGCGCCTGCAGCAGCACCCAGCGCTCCTGCAGCCAGGCATGGCTGGCCGGGTTGCGCCATAACCCGGTGCCGGCGGCGAGCAGCAGCAGCGGTATGAGCAACCACAACAAGGGCTTGACCAGCATCCGCCAGGAGCGCTTCGGCTCCTCGGGCGGCTTCTGCCGGTGCTGCTGCCTGACCTGCTCCCAGTAATAGTCGCGATCGCTGTCGCTCATCGGTGTTCGTCCGCCACGGGGTGATGCGTGCAAGAGTAACGGCTGGCGCGGCCTGCGGCGAGGCGCGATCAGCGGTCCTTGTGACGGTCTTCGCGCGCCACCATATTGATCGGCATGACTGCTCCCCGAACCTCCCCCCGCGCCCGGCGCGCCGATGTGCTGTCCGCGTTCCACCCGGCGGTGGCCGGCTGGTTCCGCGCGCATTTTCCCGCGCCGACGCCGGCACAGGTGCAGGCCTGGCCGGCGATCCAGGCCGGCGAATCGACCCTGGTCGCCGCGCCCACCGGCTCGGGCAAGACCCTCACGGCGTTCCTGGCGGCCATCGACGCTCTGGTTCGCGAGGGGCTGGCCAACGGCGGCGAACTGCCCGAGCGCACCAGCGTGGTCTACGTCTCGCCGCTCAAGGCGCTGTCCAACGATATCCGCATCAACCTCGAGGAGCCCTTGGCCGGCATCCGTGCCGCGCTGGTGGAAAGGGGCCTGCCGCCGGTGGATATCCGCACCGCGGTGCGCACCGGCGATACCACCTCCAGCGAGCGCGAGGCCATGCGCCGGCGCGTGCCGCACATCCTGGTCACCACGCCGGAGTCGCTCTACGTGCTGCTCGGCTCGGCATCCGGCCGCGCCATGCTGGCCGGCGCGCGCAGCGTGATCGTCGACGAAATCCACGCCATCGCCGCGAGCAAGCGCGGCAGCCACCTGGCGCTGTCGCTGGAACGCCTGCAGGCCCTGTGCGAGGCGCCGCTGGCGCGCATCGGCCTGTCCGCCACGCAGAAGCCCATCGAGGCGGTGGCGGGCTTCCTCGTCGGTCGCCACCAGGCCTGTCGCATCGTCGACATCGGCTACAGCCGCCAGCGCGACCTGAACCTGGAGGTGCCGGCGGCGCCGCTGGAGGCGGTGATGTCCCACGACGTCTGGGACAAGGTCTACGACCGCCTGGCCGAGCTGGCCAGCGCCCACCGCACCACCCTGGTGTTCGTCAACACCCGGCGGCTGTCCGAGCGCATCACCCGGCACCTGGCCGAGCGCCTCGGCGCCGGCTGGGTGGCGGCGCACCACGGCAGCCTGTCCAAGGAGCAGCGCCTGGGCGCCGAGCGGCGGCTCAAGGCGGGGCAGTTGAAGGTGCTGGTGGCCACCGCGTCGCTGGAGCTGGGCATCGATATCGGCGACGTCGAACTGGTCTGCCAGATCGGCTCGCCGCGCTCCATCGCCGCCTTCCTGCAGCGCGTCGGGCGCTCCGGCCACAGCGTCGGCGGCACGCCCAAGGGCCGGCTGTTCCCGACCTCGCGGGACGACCTGATCGAATGCGTGGCGCTGCTCGACAGCGTGCGCCGCCACGAGCTGGATGCGCTGAGCATTCCGCGCGCGCCGCTGGATGTGCTGGCCCAGCAGATCGTCGCCGAGGTGGCCTGCCAGGAATGGCAGGAGGACGTGCTGTTCGCGTTGTTTACCGCGGCGCAGCCCTACGCGGAGCTGCGCCGCGACCAGTTCGACGCACTGTTGCGCACCCTCGCCGAAGGCTATGCCAGCCGCAACGGACAGCGCGGCGCCTACCTGCACCGCGACGCCGTGCACCAGCGCCTGCGCGGCCGGCGCGGTGCGAAGCTGGCGGCGGTGACCTCCGGCGGCACCATCCCCGACACCGGCGACTATGCCGTGCTGCTGGAGCCGCAGGGTCTCGCTGTCGGCACGGTGAACGAGGACTTCGCCGTGGAAAGCCTGGCCGGCGACATCTTCCAGCTCGGCAACACCTCCTACCGCATCCTGCGCGTGGAGGCTGGCCGGGTGCGGGTCGAGGACGCCCAGGGCCAGCCGCCGAACATTCCCTTCTGGCTCGGCGAGGCACCGGGGCGCAGCGACGAGCTGTCCGCCAGCGTGGCGCGCCTGCGTGGCCAGCTGGACGAGCTGCTCGCCCAGGGCGAGCACGAACCCGAGCCGCTGGCCCGCGCCATCGACTGGTTGCGCGGCCAGCTCGGCCTGGACGATGCGGCGGCGCGGCAACTGGTGGAGTATCTCGCCCGCGCGCGGCATGCGCTCGGCACCCTGCCGACGCAGAAGACGCTGATCCTCGAACGCTTCTTCGATGAGTCCGGCGGCATGCAGCTGGTCATCCACTCGCCCCATGGCAGCCGCCTCAACCGGGCCTGGGGCCTGGCGCTGCGCAAGCGCTTCTGCCGCACCTTCAATTTCGAGCTGCAGGCCGCCGCCACCGAGGACGCGATCATTCTCTCGCTGGCCACCAGCCACAGCTTCCCCCTGGACGAGGTGTGGCGCTACCTGCATTCCAGCACGGCCGAGCAGGTGCTGGTGCAGGCGCTGCTCGACGCGCCGCTGTTCGGCGTGCGCTGGCGCTGGAACGCCACCACCGCGCTGGCCCTGCCGCGCTTCGCCGGCGGGCGCAAGGTGGCGCCGCCGTTGCAACGCATGCGCAGCGAAGACCTGCTGGCCTCGGTATTCCCCGACCAGGTGGCCTGCCTGGAGAACATCGCCGGCGAACGCGAGATTCCCGATCACCCGCTGGTGGCGCAGACCCTCGACGATTGCCTGCACGAAGCCATGGACAGCGAAGGCTGGCTCGACCTGCTGCGGCGCATGGAGCGCGGCGAGGTCAGCCTGCTGGCGCGCGACCTGCCGGCGCCCTCGCCGCTGGCGGCAGAGGTGCTGTCCGCCAGCCCGTACGCCTTCCTCGACGATGCACCGCTGGAGGAGCGCCGTACCCAGGCCGTGCAGAGCCGCCGCTGGACCGACCCCGAAAGCGCCGACGATCTCGGCGCGCTGGATGCCGAAGCCATCGAGGCGGTGCGCGCCGAGGCCTGGCCGGAAGCCCGCGACACCGACGAGATGCACGAGGCGCTGACCGCCCTGGGCGGCCTGCGGGACAGCGAGGCGCGGGCCAACGATGGCTGGCCGTTCCTGCTCAAATCCCTGGCCAAGGCCGGCCGCGCCACGCGCCTGAGGTTATCCACAGGTGCCGTGTGGGTCGCGGCGGAGCGGCTCAGCCAATGGCTGGCGCTGCATCCGCAGGCGGCGATGACCCCGCGGCTCGACCTGCCGCCGGCGCTGCGTGAACCCTGCGCGGCGGACGAGGCGCAGGTCGAACTGGTGCGCGCGCGCCTGACCGGGTTCGGCCCGCGGCTGCTGCGCGAGCTGGCGGACGACCTGGGTATTTCCCCGGGCGATACCGGCGTCGCCCTGGCCGGCCTGGAGCGCGAAGGCTACGTGCTGCGGGGCCACTTCACACCCGGCGCGAGCGAGGAGCAGTGGTGCGAGCGGCACCTGCTGGCGCGCATCCACCGTTACACGGTCAAGCGCCTGCGCCGGGAAATCGAGCCGGTGGCGCGGGCGGACTTCATGCGTTTTCTCTTCGACTGGCAGCGCGTCTCCGCGGGGACGCGGGTGCGCGGGGCGGAATCCCTGGCCGGCGTGCTCAGCCAGTTGGAAGGTTTCCAGGCGGCGGCCAGTGCCTGGGAGAGCGACATCCTGCCCAGCCGCGTGGCCGACTACGGCATCAACTGGCTGGACGACCTATGTCGCGCCGGCCGCATCGTCTGGGCGCGCCTGCCGGGCCGAGTGACCGCCAAGGGCCGCGGCGGGCCGCTGAAAAGCACCCCCGTCGTGTTGCTGCCCCGGGCGCAGATGGCGCTGTGGAGCGCGCTGAGCGCGGGGCAGGCGGAGGCCGAGCTGTCGGCGAAGGCCAACAAGGTGCTGGAAGTGCTCAAGGAGCACGGCGCGTCGTTCTTTGAGGAACTGACCAGCGACAGCCACCTGCTGCGCACCGAACTGGAAAGCGTGCTGGGCGAGCTGGTGGCGGCGGGGCGGGTGAACGCCGACAGCTTCGCCGGCCTGCGCGCGCTGCTGATGCCGGCGGCCAGGCGGCACCCGCAACGCCGCTCGCGCACGCCGCTGTTCGGCATGGCCGATGCCGGCCGCTGGGCGCTGCTGCGCCGCGCCACGCTGGAGCCGGGGGCGCGGCTGCCGGCGGAGATACTCGAACACGTCGCCATGACGCTGCTGCGTCGTTATGGCGTGGTCTGCTGGCGCCTGCTGGACCGTGAGGCCGACTGGCTGCCGCCCTGGCGCGACCTGCTGCGGGTCTACCATCGCCTGGAAGCGCGCGGGGAGATCCGCGGCGGGCGCTTCGTCGCTGGGCTGACCGGCGAACAGTTCGCCCTGCCCGAAGCCGTCGGCCTGCTGCGCGAGGTGCGCCGCCGCGGGGCCAGCGGCGAGTGGCTGGTGGTCTCGGCGGTCGATCCGCTGAACCTCGCCGGCACGCTGCTGCCGGGGCGCAAGGTGCCGGCCGTCAGCGGCAACCGCGTGCTCTACCGCGACGGCGTGCCGGTGGGCGCGTTGATCGCCGGCGCGGTGGAACTGCTCGCCGAGCTGGCGCCGGACGACCAGGCCCGCGCGCGGGAACTGCTGATCCGTCGATAAGCCGGGCGCGCCTGGCATACACTCAGCGGCACGGACGTTTCTCCCAGTGAGGCTGTGATGTCTTCCCGCGAGTCCCCGAGCCTGCCCGAGCTGTTGCGCCAGTGGTGGTTCCTGCCGCTGCTGGCGCTGGCGCTGTGCCTGCGCCTGTATGAACTGACCGGTGCGGCCATCTGGGGGGACGAAAGCTCCAGCCTGTTCCTCGCCCGCTATGCGCCGCTGCCGCTCTGGCAGCACGCCGCCCACGACGTGCACCCGCCGCTGTACTTCTACCTGCTGCACCTGTGGATCGGCGTGTTCGGCGAGAGCGTGCTGTCGCTGCGCCTGCTCAGCGCGCTGTGCGGCACGCTGGCGGTGTTCCTCGGCGGCTGGCTGGCCTGGCGCCTCGCCGGTCGCCGCACGGCCTGGCTCGCCGTCCTGCTGCTGGCGCTGTTGCCCACGGCGGTGCGCTACAGCCAGGAAGTGCGCATGTATGCGCTGCTCGGCTGCTGGTTGCTGGCGGCGACCCTGGCCTTGCTCTACTGGCTGGACGACGGGCGGCGACGTTACCTGCTGGCCTACGTGCTGCTGATGAGCGCGGCGTTCTACACCCATTATTTCAGCCTGTTCGGCCTGCTGGTGCACTGGGCCTGGCTGGCATCGCTGCCGGGCAGCCCGCTGCGCCGGCGCGACTGGTGGCTGGCCAACCTGGCCATCGCCGTGCTGTTCCTGCCCTGGCTGCCGGGGCTGCTGGACCTGATTCGCCACATGGCGGTGCTGGTGGCCGGCGGCGACGTGGGCTGGGAGCCGCCGGTGGATGCGCGCTCCGTGCCGTCGATGCTCTGGCAATGGCTGGCGCAGTCGGACGGTAACGAACTGGCCTGGCCGTTGCTGGTGGGCGTGCCGCTGCTGGTGGTGGCGGCGATCCTGCTGGTGCTGCGCCTGGATCGCAGCCGCCAGCGCGCCGGCGTGTTGCTGGCCCTGTATGTCGGTCTGCCGCTGCTGGCGCTGTATGGCGTGTCGTTCGTCTCGCCGGTGTTCGTCGAGCGCTACCTGACGGCGTTCGCCCTGGGCTTGCCGCTGCTGTTCGCGCTGGCGCTAGACCACCTGCTGGCGGCGCGGCGGGTGCTGGGCGTGGCGACCCTGGCGACGCTGCTCGGCTTGCAGGGCATGGGGCTGCAGCGGGCCCTGGAAACCGATCCGGACGAGCAGTTCGACGGCATGGTCGCCTACGTCAATGCCCACTACCGCGCCGGCGACCGGGTGGTGGTGGACGATATCCTCTGGTACCTGGCGTTCCGTTACTACAACCGCACCGGCAGCGAACCGCTGCTCTACACCGCGCCGGCGGATGACGGTTCCTCCGGGCGACCGGGTGAGTACGGATTCGGCTCGCTCATCGATGATCGCCAGCACAGCTTCGTCGACCGCCTGGCCGACCTGCCGCGCGATGACGGCCGTGTCTGGCTGGTGATGAGCCGCTACAACGACCAGGAGATCCCGGACGTGCCGGCCCACTGGCGGCGCATCGCCCAGCATGCCGGCGGGGAAGTGCAGGCGCTCCTGTTCGAGCGCGCGTCGCTGCGCAACGCCGCGCGCTGAGGGCTCAGAAGCGGATGCGGCCGGTGAAGGCGTCCTTGAGCATCACCCAGTCGCCCATCAGCGACCACAGCGGGTACTTGAAGGTGGCCGGGCGGTTCTTCTCGAACACGAAGTGGCCCACCCAGGCGAAGCCATAACCGGCCAGCGGCATGGCCAGCAGCCACAGCCACTGCCCGCTGAGGAGGGCGTAGGCGAGGATCGACAGCACCAGCAGGCTGCCCACGTAGTGCAGGCGGCGGCACACGGGGTTGCTGTGCTCCTGCAGGTAATACGGGTAGAACTCGGCGAAGCTCTGGAATCGATCGGCGGTCTGGGTGCTCATGGCGCACCTCCTGTTGTTGTGGTGGCGCCAGTGTAGGCCGCCGTCTTCAGACTTGCGGATGACATAGGGGGCCAGTTTAGTATCCCCCTGTGCCGCCGGCCTATCCGACCGTTCGGCGCGGATCACCACCATAACCAGAAGAAACTGCATGCCTGAGCGTACGACCCTGTCGAGCTGGGTGCGGGGGATCGTCCAGTCGCTGGAGCTGGAAGGCCTCGACTGCCGCGCGCTGTTCACCGAACTGGAGCTGGACTTCGCCGCTCTCGACGACCCCGACGCACGCTTCCCGCAGGACGCCATGAGCCGTCTGTGGAACCGCGCCGTGGAGCTGTCCGGCAACCCGGCCATCGGCCTGAACATTGCCCGCGTGCACACCCCGGCGTTCCCCGTGGTGGGCTATGCGCTGATGTCCAGCCGCAACCTGGCCGAGGGCTTCGAGCGCCTGGAGCGCTACCAGCGGATCATCGCCGAGGGCGCCGACCTGACCTTCCGCCGCCTGCCCGAGGGCTGCCTGTACCGCATCGTCGTGCATGGCGATCGCCTGCCGGTGCCGCGGCAGAGCGCGGAGTGCTCGCTGGCCAGCCTGATCGCCATGCTGCGCTGGATCACCGGGCGGGCGATAAGGCCGCTGGAAGTGCGCCTGGCCGGCGAGGCGCCGCCGGATGTCGAACCCTACCGCGCGCTGTTCCAGGCGCCACTGAGTTTTGGCCACGCGGACTGCGCGATGCTGTTCTCCCACGAGGACATGAACGCGCCGCTGCCCACCGCCAACGAAGAACTGGCGCGCCTGCACGACCGCTTCGCCGGTGAGTACCTGGCGCGCTTCGTCAGCAGCCGCTTCAGCCACCAGACGCGCCAGGTGCTGTGCCGCCTGCTGCCCCAGGGCGAGCCCAAGCGCGAGAGCGTGGCGCAGGCGCTGCACCTGTCCGAGCGCACCCTGCAGCGTCGGTTGCAGGAAGAGGGCACCAGCTACCAGCAGTTGCTCGACGACACCCGCCGCGAGCTGGCCCAGCAGTACCTCGCCACGCCGCGCATGACGCTACTGGAGGTCGCCTACCTGCTGGGCTTCTCCGAGCCGAGCAACTTCTTCCGCGCCTTCCGCCGCTGGTTCGGCAAGACGCCGGGGGAGTACCGCGAAGAACTGTGAGCTGTTGTAGGAGCGAGCTTGCTCGCGAAGGGATTCCCGGCGGCTGCGGCGTCAAGCGGTTCGCGAGCAAGCTCGCTCCTACAAAGGCTGCGCCACGTGCCGGCGCTCCCGGTATGCGCGTTTGTAGGATGGATGGAGCGCAGCGACACCCATGCTGCCGGTGCCGGGATTGACGGGTATCGCTTCGCTCCACGCCATCCTGCGGCGTGTTCATCCGGCCAATGGGGCTGTCAGGGCGATCAATGCCGCCAGAACGCCGGGGTGAACAGCACCAGCACGGTGATGATCTCCAGCCGCCCCAGCAGCATGCCGCCGCACAGCAGCCATTTGGCCGCGTCCGGCAGCGAGGCGAAGTTGCCCGACGGGCCGATGATCGGCCCCATGCCCGGCCCGACGCCGGCCACGGTGCTGGCCGCGCCGGTGAGCGAGGTCATCCAGTCCAGGCCGAGGAACGACAGGCCCAGCGCCAGGCCGCCGACAGTGGCGCCGAAGAAGAACGAGAAGGTCAGGATCGAGCGCACGATCTCTTCGTCCAAGCGGTGGCCGTTGTAGCTCTGGCGGATCACCGCGCGCGGGTGGATCAGCTGGTACAGGCTGGCGCGCAGCAGGGTGTAGGCCACCTGGAAGCGGAAGATCTTGATGCCGCCGGCGGTGGAGCCGGAGCAGCCACCGATGAAGCCCAGGTAGAAGAACAGCATGATCGAGAAGTGGCCCCACAGGCTGTAGTCGCCCAGCGCGAAGCCGGTGGTGGTGACCACCGAGGTGACGTTCACCGCGACGATGCGGAAGGCGTCCAGCCACGGCAGGCCGGAGTTCACCGAGTACCAGGTGCCCATCACCAGCCAGGTGAACACCAGCAGGCCGAGAAAACCATGCACCTGGTGATCGCGGATCAGCGCCTTGCGGTTGCCGCGCAGGGTGGCGACGTAGAGCACGAAGGGAATGCTGCCCAGGATCATCACCATCACCGCGACCCAGTGCACCGCCGGCTGGTGCCATTTGGCCAGGGACTGGTCGGAGGTGGAGAAGCCGCCGGTGGAGATCGCCGACATGGCGTGGTTGAGCGAGTCGAACAGGCCCATGCCGGCCCACCAGAAGGCCAGGGTGCCGGCGATGGTGATGGCGACGTACACCCCGACGATGTACTTGGCCACCATGTGCGAGCGCGGCATGACCTTGTCGGAGCGGTCCGAGGATTCGGTCTGGAACAGGCGCATGCCGCCGATGCGCAGCATCGGCAGGATCGCCACCGCCATGGCGATGAAGCCGATGCCGCCCAGCCAGTGCAGCAGCGAGCGCCAGATGAGGATGCCCGGGGACATCTTGTCCAGCCCGGAGAGGATGGTCGAGCCGGTGGCGGTTATCCCCGACATGCTCTCGAAGATCGCGTCGGTGAAGCTGATGTGCCGGGCGAACATGAAGGGCAGGGCGGAGAAGAAGCAGACGATCACCCAGCTCGACACGGTGAGCATGTACATGTCCCGCGGGCGCAGGTGCACCTGCTCGGGGCGGCCGGGGATGACCATGCCCAGCCCGCAGGTGAAGGTGATGATGGCCGACCAGATGAAGGGGTGCAGTTCGTTGGCGCGGCCGTAGTAGAGCAGCGTGGCCATGGGGACCAGCATGGCGACCGCCAGCGTGATCACGAAGATGCCGATGATGAATCCGAGGGTGCGTAGTGTCGGCAGGGCCATGCGCTGAGGTCTGAAACAAGTGGGAATCGGCCATTTTACCTGTCGTCCGCCGCCTGTAAACCGAGTGAAATCTCCCTCTTCACAAGCGCAACGGGATGGATAGAATCTGCCTTCGCCCGCCGGCGCTCGCCGGTTTCTCTGGTGCTTTCGCATCCATGTCCACTCACAATCCGTGTTTGAATTGCGGCGCCTGCTGTGCGCATTTTCGTGTGTCCTTCTATTTCGGCGAGTGCCGCTCCGCCGGCGGTGTCGTCCCCGATGAACAGGTGGTCCAGGTCAGCCCGCACCTGGTGGCCATGCGCGGTACCGACGTGCGCCCGTCGCGCTGTACCGCGCTGCTGGGTGATGTCGGCTGCGGGGTGCGCTGCACCCTGTACGAGCAGCGCTCCTCGACCTGCCGGGAGTTCGAGGCTTCCTGGACCGATGGCGTGCACAACCCCAACTGCGACACGGCCCGCGCCGCCTATGGCCTGCCGCCGCTGACGCCGCCGGTGTTGCCGACCCTGTCGCCCGACCGGGTGGCGTGAGGCGCGTTCACGCGCTGGGCAAATGCGAACCCTTTGCGTCTACAATGGCGGCTTTCGAGATTGACTGGAGGCAGCCCATGGAGGCTCTCGACGCGTTGCTCAACCGTGTGTCCCACGCCCGCCTGAGCGAGCCGGCACCCACCGCCGAGCAACTGGATCGCCTGTTCCGCAGCGCGCTGCGCGCCCCGGACCACGGGCAGCTGCGCCCGTGGCGCTTCCTTACCGTGGCGGGCGAGGCGCGCACGGCGCTGGGGGAATTGTTCGCCCGCGCCATCGCCGCGAAGGAGCCGGACGGTAAGCCCGAGGCGCTGGACAAGGCGCGCGCCATGCCGCTGCGCGCACCATTGCTGGTGGTGGCCGTGGCGCGCCTGCAGGATCACCCCAAGGTGCCGGAGATCGAGCAGTGGCTGGCGGCGGGGTGTGCCGCCCACGGCATCATCCAGGCGGCCTATGTGGAAGGGTTGGGCGCGATGTGGCGCACCGGCCCGCTGGCGTTCGATCCGCTGGTGCGCGAAGGGCTCGGCCTGGCGGAGAACGAACGCATCGTCGGTTTCATCTACCTCGGCACGCCGGTCGGCGAATTGCGCCGCCCGGCGCCGCTGGTCCCGGCCGAGTTCGTCAGCGCCTGGCAGGGCTGAGCGGCAGCTCCAGGCGAACGGTCCAGCTCCCGGCCTGATTGGCAGAGCGGGGTGCGCGCCAGAGCAGGTGCCCGCCCTGCCACGCGGCCAGGCGCCGCGCCGGCGGCAGCGCCTCCGGCAGCCAGCCCAGGGCGTGCGGGTCGTAGCCCTGCAGGTCCAGGCGCAATTCGCCGTGTGCGGAGCTGAGCGACAGTTCCAGCGCCGCGTGCGGATGGTGCGCCAGCGCTCCTTCCAGTAGCGAATCCAGGGCTTCGCCCAGCGCGTCGGGCCAGCTTTCCAGCGGCCAGGTGCCGCTCTGCGGCAGGCTCAGGCGCAAGCCCGGCCAGCGTGCCCGCCATTGGGCGGCCAGGCGCGCCAGCTCCACCGCCAGCACCAGGTACTGCGGGTCGTCATAGGGCTCGCTGCGCAGCAGGGCGGCCGGCGGCAGCGGTGGTTGCGCGGCGGGGATCGGGGTAGCGAAGGCGGGAAGGCTCATGCTGGCTCTCCGTGAATACGCTCGGTTCAGGCGGTCTGGCGGCGCAGCGGCAAATCGATGCTGGCCAGGAAACCGCCGTCGGGGTGGTTGCTCAGGCGCAGCCGTCCGTGGTGCCGCTCGATGGCGCGCCGGGCGATGGCCAGGCCCAGGCCGTGGCCGGGGCTGCTCTGGTTGGGCGCGCGGAAGAACGGCTCGCCCAGTTGCGCCAGGTGGTCTTCGCCGGCGCCAGGGCCGTGGTCGCGCACGCTCAGGTGCAGACGCTCGCCTTCGATCTGCGCCTGCACCTGCAGCGGCTGCTCCGCCGGGTTGAAGCGCAGGGCATTGCGCAGCAGGTTGTCGAGGGCGCGTTCGAGCATGTCCGGCCAGCCGTCGACGGCCAGGTGCGGGGCGATGTCGAGCTGGATGTTCTGCTCCGGGTAGAGCAGTTGCGCGTCATCGCGCAGGCGCTGGAACAGCGGCAGCAGTTCGATGCGGCTGGTCGGGCCGGGCTCGGCGTCGAGGCGGGCGAGGGCGAGGATTTCGCCGATCAGCGCTTCCAGGCGGTCGCATTCCTGCTCCAGGCGCGGCCACATGGCGGCACGCTGCTCGGGGTCGGCGCGTTCGGCCAGGGCCAGGGCGATGCGCAGGCGCGCCAGTGGCGAGCGCAGTTCGTGGGAGACATCGCGCAGGAGCTGGCGCTGGCTGCCGATCAACCCTTGCAGGCGGGCACCCATGCGGTTGAAGTCGCGGGCCAGCACGCCCAGTTCGTCGCCGCGGCGGGACAGGCGGGCGAGGCTGTCCTGTTGATAACTGGTCTGGCCGAGGTCATGCACGGCGCGGCGCAGGCGGTTCAGCGGGCGGGTGATGGACAGCGTCAGCAGCAGGCTGAACACGGTCAGCACCACCAGGGCGATGCCCAGGGCGCTCAGCGGCCAGAGCAGGCTGCTGCGGTGCCAGGCCTGCAGCGTCGGGTGCGGAATTCGGTAGATGAACAGGTAGGTCTGGTCGGTGCGGCTGCTGGTGTATTCCTGGCTCAGCTGGCGCCAGGGGAAGCGCGGCAGCTCGTTGCGGTCGAAGTTGCCGCGCGGGCGTGGCGGGCGCGGCAGGTAGGTGCCGTTCACCAGGCGCTGGCCGGTCTCGTCGAGCACCTGCACCGAGAGTTCGTATTGCTGCCGGCGGCTCTCCAGCAATTGCTGGGCGGCATCCGGGCCTTGCGTCTCGTAGAGCAAAGTCCATTGCTTGGCGATGTCGTGCAGCCCGGGATAGCGGGCGATGACCCAGGTGTCCTGGTTCAGCGCGCGGCCCAGCAGGATCGACAATCCGGCCACCAGCAGCAGGGCGAGCCAGAAGGCGGCGAGGATCCGCCAGAAGAGTGAACGCATGGTCTTCCTGTTCAGCCGCATGGTGTATCCAGTGTCGGGGCTTCATGGCAGGGCGCCGGGTTGAAACCCGGCGCCTGCGGTGGCTGGAGCGAATCAGTTGCTCTTCGCGCCGTCCTTCTGGGCCTTCCAGCTCTGGAATTCAGCCCATTCGGCCTTGCGCTGTTCGCGCTGCTTCTTCAGCTCGTCGAACTTCTTCTGCTGTTCGGGGGTGAGGATGCCGCGAATGCTGGCGTCGGTCTTGTCGTGGTTGGCCTTGAGCTCGTCCTGCATGGCTTTGCGGTCGCCTTCGGGCAGCTTGTTCCAGTACTTCTCGGTGATCGCGCGGCGATCCTTCATCGAGTCGCCCATCACCTTGCCGACTTGCTGGCGCTGGTCCTGGGTCAGGTTCAGTTCGCGGAACGCGCCGCCGTGTTCGCCACGCGGGCCGTGCATGCCCGGGCCTTGTTCCTTCATGAACGGGGCGGGCGGCGGAGCGTCGGTCGGCGCCGGAGTGGCCGCCAGCGCGACGGTCGGCAGGGCGGCAGCGATCAGCAGGGCGGTCAGGGTCTTGCGCATGGTGTTTCTCCTTTCAGGGACCGGTCGTTACCGGATGAGCCCAGTCTAGGGTTGGCAAGGTCAAGGGCGGTCAGCCACAGGTAAAGCTTCGGTAAAGATTCGGTGAAGCCCGGCTGGAAACCTTGCGACGCGCATGCCAGAGCGGCCCGCGCGCCCGGCGCGGCGGCGCTCAGGCGGCGTAGAAGTAGCCGCGCCCGCGCAGGGCGAGGATGCGTGGGCGGCCGTCGGGGTGGCTGCCGAGCTTCTTGCGCAGGTTGCTCACGTGCATGTCCAGGCTGCGGTCGTAGAGGGTCAGCTTGCGGCCCAGGGCGAGCTGCGCCAGGGCCTGCTTGTCCAGCGGTTCGCCCGGCTGGCGCAGCAGCGCTTCGAGGATGCGGCTCTCGGAGAGGGTCAGGCTGATCTCTTCGCCGCCGACGGTGGCGACGCCGCGCGACAGGTTCAGCGCCAGGTCGCCCAGCTCCAGCTGCGCGGTGGGTTGCGCCGGGTGGCTGCGGCGCAGCACGGCGCGCAGGCGGGCGGTCAGCTCGCGCGGGTCGCAGGGCTTGGCCAGGTAGTCGTCGGCGCCCAGTTCCAGGCCGAGGATGCGGTCCAGCGGCTCGCCGCGGGCAGAGAGCATCAGCACCGGCAGGTCCGGGTGGTCGCTGCGCAGCGACTTGAGCAGTTCCAGGCCGCTGCCGTCGGGCAGCATGACGTCGAGCACCACCGCGTCCGGCGCGCGGCTGCCCAGGGCGGCGCGGGCCTGGGCGCCGTCGTGGGCGGCGCGGATGCTGAAGCCTTCCTGGGTCAGCCAGGTGCTCAGCAGTTCGCAGAGTTCGATGTCATCGTCGATCAGCAGCAGTTCACTCATGAAGACGCTTCTTTCAGTTGATCCATTCGCGGCGCGAGCGGCGTCGGCCACGGCTGAGCATGCCCAGGATGAACGCCAGCACGGCGGTGCCGGCACCGGCCACGTACCAGGTCTGCTGCTCGCTGAGCAGGCGCGGCGGCTGGTTGGCCTGGGCCTCGCGCAGTTGCAGTTTCAGCCGCTGGTTTTCCTGGCTCAGGCGGGCGATACGGGCTTCGTCCTGGCTGTTGTCCGCCGGCGTGGCCTGTTGCGCCGCCAGCGCTTGGCGTTGTTGCTCGCTCTGCGCCAGGCGGCTCTCCAGGGCCCTGATGCGCTCGTCGGTGCTGGCGGCGTCAGGCTGTGGAGTGGACAGCGCGGCCTCGCTGGAGGGCACAACGGGGTCCTCCGCGTGGGCGAGCAGGGGCAGGGCGAGACTGAACAGCAGGGGCAGTCGATGCATCGCGACTCCTTGTTCGATGGCAGTACCGACCTCGACGAGGCGGTGGATTCGGCTGCGCATCCCCGGCGTCCCTGCCCTGGGGTTGCAACGATGGTGGATCGTTACGGCAATACTTTCTTGAACGGCTTGACCACGACCTCGGCGTAGACGCCGGCGGCGCGGTACGGGTCGGCGTCGGCCCAGGCCTGGGCGGCGGCCAGGGAGTCGAATTCGGCGACGATCAGGCTGCCGGTGAAGCCGGCGGCGCCCGGGTCGTTGCTGTCGATGGCCGGGTGCGGGCCGGCCAACACCAGGCGGCCTTCTTCCTTCAACTGCTCCAGGCGTGCGATGTGCGCGGGACGGGCAGCCAGACGGCGTTCTTGGGAAGCGGTGATATCACGGGCAATGATCGCGTAGAGCATGTCAGTCCTTGGGTTTTTCGCCGGTGGGTTCATCGTGCATGTGGCGGGCCAGGAACACGCCCTGGCCGATCAGGAACAGCAGGGTCATGCCCAGGCTGCCGAACACCTTGAAGTCCACCCAGATGCTCTGGAAGGTGAAGGCGACGAACAACTGGACACAGCCGCAGATCAGGAAGAACAGCACCCAGGCGATGTTCAGCTTCGCCCAGAGGGAATCGGTCAGGTGCACGGCATGGCCCATGATGCGCTGGATCAGCGGGCGGTCGCCGACGAAGTGGCTGCCGGCGAAGGCGAGGGCGAACAGCCAGTTCACCACCGGCGCCTTCCATTTGAGGAAGGTCTCGCTGTGGAAGGCCAGGGTCATGCCGCCGAACACCAGGCAGGCGGCCAGGGTCACCCACTGGCCCTTGTCGAGCTTGCGCTGCTTGATCAGCAGGGCGCCGTAGACCACCACGGAGGCGGCGATCAGCACGGCCGTGGCGCTGTAGATCCCCCCGACCGAGAAGCTCTGGCCGGCGAGTTCGACGTTGCGCGGGTCGAGCTTGTAGACGATGAAGAAGAGGATGAGGGGAATGAAATCGATGAATTGCTTCATTACGGCAGCCAGAGCCCAGTAGAGCCGGCATAATACCAACCTGCGGATGAACTGAAAGGGCCATCCGCCCAACGCTGCGTCAGATCATGGTTTCAACGCATTGCCGCGGGAGCGGTGACTCAGAAACGTCTATACAGAAAGCTATCGCGACACAACCTCACCCTGCATTCCCTGGAAGCCCCATGCGAGTCGACCTGCACTGCCACAGCACCGCGTCCGACGGACAGCTCAGCCCGACGGCCCTGGTCGAGCGCGCCCACGGGCGCGGCGTGCGCGTACTCGCTCTGACCGACCACGACACCCTCGACGGCCTGCCCGAGGCGCGCCGCGCCGCCCAGGCGTTGGGTGTGGAACTGGTGGACGGCGTCGAGCTGTCCTGCACCTGGGGCGGGGCGACCATTCATGTGCTGGGCTATGGCTTCGACGGCCAGGCCGAGCCGCTGGTGAAGGCGCTGGCGGATCTGCATCGCGCCCGCTGGACCCGCGCCGAGGAGATCGGCCGGCGCCTGGAGGCCAAGGGCATGCCCGGCGCCTTCGAGGGCGCACGGGCGGTGCAGGCCGAGCTGGGCGACAGCGAGAACGCCCCGGCGCGCCCGCATTTTGCCGAGTTCCTGCTGCGCCAGGGTTACGTCAAGGACCGCGCCGAAGCCTTCCGCAAATGGCTGGGCGCCGGCAAGCTGGGCGACGTCAAGCAGCACTGGCCCAGCCTTGCCGATGCCGTGGGCACGCTGCGCGCGGCGGGTGCCTGGGTCAGCCTGGCGCACCCGTACCACTACGATTTCACCCGCACCAAACGGCGCAAGCTGGTGGCCGACTTCATCGCCGCCGGCGGCCATGCCATCGAGGTGGTGAACGGCCCGCAGCCGGCCGAGCAGGTGGGCGTGCTGAGCATCCTCGCCCGCGAGTTCGGCCTGATGGTCACCGCCGGCAGCGACTTCCACGGCCCCAGCGACTGGTCGGAGCTGGGCCTCTACCGGAGCGTGCCGGACGACCTGCCGCCGCTCTGGCCGCGCTTCGCCAGCGCCGAGAACGCCATCGGGACCAAGGAGACGCCATGAGCCAGTTCTTTCAGATCCACCCGGAGAATCCCCAGGCGCGCCTGATCAAGCAGGCGGTGGAGATCGTCCGCCAGGGTGGCGTGATCGCCTATCCCACCGACTCGTCCTACGCGCTGGGCTGCCGCATCGGCGAGAAGTCGGCCGTGGAGCGCATCCGCCACATCCGCCGGCTGGACGACAAGCACAACTTCACCCTGGTCTGCCGCGACCTCTCCGAGCTGGGCCTGTACGCCAAGGTCGACACCGGCCTGTTCCGCCTGCTCAAGGCGCACACCCCCGGCCCCTACACCTTCATCCTCAACGCCACCCGCGAAGTGCCGCGCATGTTGCTGCACCCCAAGCGCCGCACCATCGGCCTGCGCGTGCCGGCGTGCCCGATCGCCCTGGCGCTGCTGGAGGAACTGGGCGAGCCGCTGATGAGCGTCAGCCTGATCCTGCCCGGCCAGAGCGAGCCGCTGAACGACCCCTACGAGATGCGCGACCTGCTGGAACACTCGGTGGACCTGATCATCGATGGCGGTTTCGGCGGCGGCGAGGCCTCCACGGTGATCGCCCTGACCGACGAGGACCCGGTGGTGGTGCGCGTCGGCTGCGGCGACCCGGAACCCTTCATGGTCAACGCCTGAACAGCCCCGGCGTGCTGGCTATACTCCCTCGTCTGATCGCCGAACCCGCGAGGTTGACCGCTTGACCAGCGTCGAATCCCTGCGCCGTGTGCTGTCCGGCATGCGCCCCACCGGGCGCCTGCACCTGGGCCATTACCACGGTGTGCTGCAGAACTGGGTGAAACTGCAGCACGAGTACGAATGCTATTTCTCCATCGTCGACTGGCACGCCCTGACCACCGAGTACGACGAGACCGCCAGCATCCGCCAGCACGTGCGCGACATGGCCATCGACTGGCTGGCGGTGGGCGTGAGCCCCAGCGCCGCGACGATGTTCATCCAGTCCCAGGTGCCCGAGCACGCCGAGCTGAACCTGCTGCTGTCGATGATCTGCCCGCTGTCCTGGCTGGAGCGCGTGCCGACCTACAAGGAGCTGCAGGAGAAGCTGGTCCACAAGGACCTCTCCACCTTCGGTTTCCTCGGCTATCCGCTGCTGCAGGCCGCGGACATCCTGATCTACCGCGCGGGCCTGGTGCCGGTGGGCTCGGACCAGTTCGCCCATGTCGAATTCACCCGCGAGATCGCCCGCCGCTTCAACCACCTCTACGGCGGCGAGGTGGACTTCGAGGACCGTGCCCAGACCGCCATCGCGCGACTGGGCAAGAAGACCGGCAAGCTCTACAGCAGCCTGCGCCGCGCCTGGCAGGAGCAGGGCGACGCGCAGGCGCTGGAAACCGCCCGCGCGCTGCTCATGGAGCAGCAGAGCCTGACCCTGGGCGACCGCGACCGGCTGTTCGGCTATCTCGAAGGCAGCAGCCGCATGCTGCTGCCCGAGCCGCAGACGCTCACCAGCCACGCGCCAAAGATGCCGGGGCTGGACGGGCAGAAGATGTCCAAGTCGCACCACAACACCATCGCCCTGCGCGACAGCCCGGCGGTGATCGAGGAGAAGATCGCCCGCATGCCCACCGACCCTGCGCGCGTGCACCGCCGCGACCCGGGCGAGCCGGAGCGCTGCCCGGTGTGGCAGTGGCACCTGATCTACTCCGACGACGGTTGCCGCCAGTGGGTGCAGGAGGGCTGCCGCAGCGCCGGCATCGGCTGCCTGGACTGCAAGCGGCCGGTGATCGAGGCGATCCTCCACGAGCTGGAACCGATCCAGGAGCGCGCGCTGGACTACGAGGACAACCCCGAACTGGTGCGCAGCATCCTCGCCGAGGGCGCCGAACGCGCCCGCGAGGCCGCGCGGGAGACGCTGGTGGAGGTGCGGCATGCGATGGGGTTGTCGTACCGCTGACGAGTCGTAGCTCTCTCGGCAATCGGTGCCTGCTATCCCCTCACCCCAGCCCTCTCCCAGAGGAGAGGGGGCCGTCCGTGCCGGTTGATGCCATGGTTTCCACCTGCTGCAATCTATTCCCTCTCCCGCTTGCGGGAGAGGGTTAGGGTGAGGGGCCTTTGCTCTTCGTAGGAGCGGACAGCGTCCGCTCCTACGCACAGGCAGGCCGCGGCGCGCGCAAATCCGCCAAAAGCCCCTCGCGCCGCCCGCAAAAGCAGGGATAATGCCGCCTTCGAACCCCAGCGCCTGACGAGTGGCCGATGAGTGACCTGACCGAGCCGGAAGCCCCCGCCGCCGCCCCCGAATACCAGGTGCCGGTGCAGCTGGCGCTCGTCTACGGCGAGGCCCTGACGGAGCTGCCGCAGGACCTGTACATCCCGCCGGACGCCCTGGAGGTCTTCCTCGAAGCCTTCGAGGGCCCGCTCGACCTGCTGCTTTACCTGATCCGCAAGCAGAACATCAACATCCTCGACATCCCCGTGGCGGAGATTACCCGCCAGTACATGGGCTATGTCGAGCTGATGAAGTCGGTGCGCCTGGAGCTGGCCGCCGAGTACCTGGTGATGGCCGCCATGCTCGCCGAGATCAAGTCACGCATGCTCCTGCCGCGCTCGGCCGAGGCCGAGGAAGAAGAGGAGGACCCGCGCGCCGAGCTGATCCGCCGCCTGCAGGAATACGAGCGCTTCAAGAAGGCCGCCGAGGACCTCGACGAGCTGCCGCGCCTGGGCCGCGACTACGTGGTGCCCACCGTTGCCGCGCCGGATGCGCGGGCGCGCCGGCTGCTGCCGGAAGTGGACATGCAGGAGCTGATGCTGTGCATGGCCGAGGTGCTGCGTCGCGCCGACCTGTTCGAAAGCCACCAGGTCACCCGCGAGATGCTCTCCACCCGCGAGCGCATGACCGAGATTCTGGAACGCCTCAAAGGCGAGGGCTTCGTGCCGTTCATCACGCTGTTCCGCGTCGAGGAAGGCAAGCTCGGCGTGGTGGTGACCTTCATGGCGGTGCTGGAGCTGGTCAAGGAGCAACTGGTGGAGCTGGTGCAGAACGAAGCCTTTGCGCCCATCCACGTCCGCGCCCGCACGGAGGTGCAGGAAGGCGCCGCGCCGGCCGGGGACGACGTGGAGGAGGGCGACGAGGACGTCTTCGAGCCCCGCGAGGCGCCGCCGGCCGAGCTGACCTTCGAGGACGGCCATTTCGACGAGGGCGCCGATGCGCACGGCGAGCCGGACGAAGAGCCGCTCTGATCGTCCGGCGTTGCCCTGGCGCCGCGCTTTGAGTAGCTTTCCCGCCTGAACGGCCTTCTTACCACCTGAACCGAGCCCTCGATGAATCTCTCCGACCCGCAAGAACTGGCGACCCTGCTCGAAGGCATCCTCCTGGCTGCCGGCAAGCCCATGTCGCTGGAACGCCTCGGCGAGCTGTTCGAAGAGGCCGAGCGCCCCGAACCGCAGCAGTTCCGCGATGCGCTGGCGGTGCTGAGCCTGTCCTGTTCCGGGCGGGCCTTCGAGCTGAAGGAGGTCGCCACCGGCTACCGCCTGCAGGTGCGCGAAAAGTTCGCCCCGTGGGTCGGCCGGCTCTGGGAAGAACGCCCGCAGCGCTATTCCCGTGCACTGCTGGAAACCCTGGCGCTGATCGCTTACCGCCAGCCCATCACCCGCGGCGAGATCGAGGAAATCCGCGGCGTCGCGGTGAACACCCAGATCGTCAAGACGCTGATGGAGCGCGAGTGGATCCGCATCGTCGGCTACCGCGAGGTGCCCGGCCGCCCGGCGATGCTCGCCACCACCCGCACCTTCCTCGACTACTTCAACCTCAAGAGCCTGGAAGAGCTGCCGCCGCTGGCCGAGCTGAAGCTGATGGAGCCCGAGCCGCAGCCGATCCTCGAGGACATGGCGCCCAGCGTCAGCCTGCCGGGCCCCGAGGAATACGACGAGGACTACGTCCCGCCCTCGTTGCAGGCCCTGGCCGACCAGGCGCTGCGCGATGCCGGCGAGGAGCCCGAGCCCGCGCCACCGGAAGAGCCGAAGGAGGAAACCAGCTTCCGCAGCCTGCTCGCCGAGTTGGACGAGATGGAGCAGGGCCTGAAGACCGACTTCGACGACCTGATCGATCGCCCGCCGAGCGACGACGAAGACACCGGCGTGGACGCCGACTTCAGCGGCGTGCACGCGCTGCCGGAGGTCGAGCCGCAGGGCGAGGCCGAATCGGCCGCCGGGGACGACACCCCGGCCCCCGCACCGCAGCCGCCGGCAGCCACGCCAGTGGAGGAGGAGTGGGACGAGGAGCGCGCGCTGCGCGAGGCCATGCTCGAGGAAATGGAGTTCAACGCGCGCAATCGCGACCATTGAACCCAGCCTTTGGCGCATTTGGCCGAGGCTTTCCAGCCGTTCGGTGATTGACTTCCGCCGCCAGCGCGACGACCTTATGTGCCGCGTTCGCAAGGCGCTGGCGGCAACACCCGGGGATGCCGCCCGAACGACCGCCCTGACGACGTCTCTTAACCACATTCCACAGTGACCTGGCGCCTCGCGCCGGCTGCTGAGTACCCATATGAAAAGAACTCCAATCAGCCGTATCTGCTGGCTCGGCCTCCTGCTGGGCCTTGGCAGCGCTTCGCTATCCGCCGCCCAGGCGCCTGCCGCCGCACCCGCCGTGCCGCTGCCCGGCCAATCCAAGGACGCCTTCCTCGACAGCCTGATGCAACGCATGACGCTGGAAGAGAAGATCGGCCAGCTGCGCCTGGTCAGCGTCGGGCCGGACCATCCCAAGCCGGTACTGCTGAAGGAAATCGCCGCGGGCACCACCGGCGCGGTGTTCAACACCGTCGTCCGCCCCGGTATCCGCGATTTGCAGGACGCGGCCATGAAGAGCCGCCTGAAGATCCCGCTGTTCTTCGCCTATGACGTGGTCCACGGCCACCGCACCGTGTTCCCCATCGGCCTGGGCCTGGCGGCGAGCTGGGACCTGGCCGCCATCGAGCGCAGCGCCCGTGTCTCGGCCATCGAGGCCAGCGCCGACGGCCTCAACCTGACCTATTCCCCCACCGTCGACATCGCCCGCGACCCGCGCTGGGGCCGGGTGTCCGAAGGCTTCGGCGAAGACGCCTGGCTGACCAGCAAGGTCGCCGCCGCGGTGGTCAAGGGTTACCAGGGCAAGGGCCTGAACCAGCCGGACACCATCATGGCCGGGGTCAAGCACTTCGCCCTGTATGGCGCCGGCGAAGGCGGCCGCGACTACAACACCGTGGACATGAGCCCGCAGCGCATGTTCCAGGACTACCTGCCGCCGTACCGCGCAGCCATCGACGCCGGCGCCGGCGCGGTGATGGTCTCGCTCAACAGCATCAACGGCGTGCCGGCCACTGCCAACAAGTGGCTGCTGCAGGACCTGCTGCGCGGCCAGTGGGGCTACAAGGGCCTGACCCTGAGCGACCACGGCGCGGTGCTGGAGCTGATCAAGCACGGCGTGGCCGCCACCGAGCGCGACGCCACCCAGGCGGCGATCAATGCCGGCGTCGAAATGAACATGAACGACGACCTCTACGGCAAGCACATGCCCGAACTGCTCAAGGCCGGGCTGATCAGCCAGGCCGAGATCGACCGCGCCTGCCGCGACGTGCTCGCCGCCAAGTGGGACATGGGCCTGTTCCAGGACCCGTACCGCTACCTGCAGGGCAAGGACCCGGTCGACACCGACGCCGAGGAGCGCCTGCACCGCGCCGATGCCCGCGAGATCGCGCGCAAGGGCATGGTCCTGCTGAAGAACGAAGGCGGCGTGCTGCCGCTCAAGCGTGACGGCGTGATCGCCCTGATCGGCCCGCTGGCCGACAGCAAGCGCGACGTGATGGGCAGCTGGTCCGCCGCCGGCAAGGCCTTCCAGGCCGTGACCGTGCTCGAGGGCATGGGCGCCGCCACCCGTGGCCACGCCGCGCTGCTCTACGCCAAGGGTGCCAACGTCACCGACGATCCGGAGATCGTCAAATACCTCAACGAGTACAGCGAAGACGTCAAGGTCGACTCGCGCAGCCCGCAGGCGATGATCGACGAAGCCGTCGAGAAGGCGAAGCAGGCCGACGTGGTGGTGGCCGTGGTCGGCGAATCCCAGGGCATGGCCCACGAGGCGTCGAGCAAGACCAACCTGCACATCGCGCAGAGCCAGGTCGAGCTGCTCAAGGCCCTCAAGGCCACCGGCAAACCGCTGGTGCTGGTGCTGATGAACGGCCGGCCGATGGACCTGCGCTGGGAAAGCGCCAACGCCGATGCGGTGCTGGAAACCTGGTTCAGCGGCACCGAGGGCGGCAACGCCATCGCCGACGTGCTGTTCGGCGACTACAACCCGTCGGGCAAGCTGACCATGACCTTCCCGCGCTCGGTGGGCCAGGTGCCGATCTACTACAACCACCTGAACACCGGCCGCCCGTTCGACCACGAGCACCCGAACAAGTACACCTCGCGCTACTTCGACTCGCAGAACGGCCCGCTGTACCCGTTCGGCTACGGCCTGAGCTACACCGAGTTCAGCGTCTCGGACGTGACGATGTCGGGCAGCAAGCTGAAGAAGGGCGACCAGCTCACCGCCAGCGTGACCGTGAAGAACACCGGCAAGCGCGCCGGCGAGACCACCGTGCAGCTCTACCTGCGCGACGTCGCCGCGTCCATCAGCCGCCCGGTCAAGGAGCTCAAGGGCTTCAGCAAGATCCTGCTGCAGCCGGGCGAGTCGAAGGTCGTGCAGTTCCCGATCCGCGAGGAAGACCTGCGCTTCTACGACAGCCAGCTGCGCTACGCTTCCGAGCCGGGCGAATTCAAGGTCTACGTCGGCCTGGATTCGGACAACGTGAAGGAGCAGAGCTTCACGCTGCTCTAAGCGCCACGCGCTGCTGCCAACCAAACGCCACGGCTGGATCAGCCGTGGCGTTTTGCTTTCAGGCGGCCTTGGTCGTGTTGCGCGAGCGCAGGCCGATCAGCCCGCGCACCCCGCCTTGCACCAGCACCGCGAGCAGCGCCGCCTCGGCGAAGCTGGGCAGCGCGTCGTGGCCAGGCAGGCGCAGCGCCAGCCACAGGCAGAACGCCGCGAAGGCCGGGCGCCCGGTGACCATGCCGCGCAGCAGGGCGACGACGAAGCCGGCGCCATGCAGCCGCTGCGACGACACGCAGAGCACGATGGAAAGCAGCGGGAACACCGCCAGCAGGCCGCTCCAGCTCGGCCCGGCCCAGCCGGCGAGGGCAGTGACGGCCAGGGTGAGCAACGCGCCGGCGAGCATGCGCAGGCCCAGCTCGAAGCGGCCGAGCGCGGCGATGCTGGCGGGCAGCTCGGCGCGGGGCATGAACCGCTGGCTGGTCAGTGCGCCCACTGCCGCCGCCAGCAGTGCCCAGACAGGTTGCGCAGGCAACTGCGTCAGTCCCCAGGCGGCCACCAGCCAGGCGAGCATCGCGCCGGTCAGCGCCAGTGGCCAGCGGTGCTTCCGGCACAGCCAGGCGTAGGCGAAGTTGAAGGCTTCCGCCGCGAAGATCGCCGCCAGCGCCAGCAGGGCGGCCCGGGCGCCGAAGTCGCGGCCGTGCTCCAGGGTGATCAGGTAGAGAATCGGCCCGGCAATGGCGGGCAGGGCGGCCAGGCAACCGGCAACGGTCGGCCCCCACCAGCGCCCGGCGAGGGACACCAGCAGCAGGAACAGCGGAACCAGGGTGAGCTTGAGGGCGAGCATGGGCGAGGCCGGCAGGCGTGGAGGGCGGATTCTAGCGCGTCGATTGGCCGCGTCGATGGCGCCGATGGGCAAATCGAGTTGGACCTCGGCGCCGCGTGGGTGTCCATTGTGCAGGCCCACTGACAGTCATCCCTGCATCGAGAGGAAGTCCGTGAAGAGTCCGTGCATCAAGATCTGCGAATTCGAGGAAGGCATCTGCCTGGGCTGCGGCCGCAGCCGCGAGGAAATCAAGGCGTGGAAACGCGCCGACCCCCTGGGCCAGGAGGCGATCCGGGCGGAGGCGGACATGCGTTTGCTGGTGCTGGAGGCGCAGGGGAGAAGGCGGTATCGGTAGCCGCGCCCGGCATGCTCTTCGTAGGAGCGGACCTTGTCCGCGAATGGGTCCGGAAGAGCTTCGCGGATAAGATCCGCTCCTACGGTTCAGCGCATCGAGGTTCGCTCGGAGTAGACGTAGGGCGAATAACCCGGAACGGGTTATCCGCCGCACCTTGCGCGACGGATAACGCTGTCGCGTTATGCGCCCTATAGAACTGGGTATTCGTGCCCAGGGTTGCCCTCACCCCAGCCCTCTCCCGGAGGGAGAGGGGGCAGATCGTGCCGGGTGAAAGCGTTGTGTCCTCCTGCACCGAACCAGTCCCCTCTCCCTTCAGGGAGAGGGTTAGGGAGAGGGCGGTCGAAGGTGAATGCGATGGTTCAGCGAGGGCTCTAGACGTTGGGCGAATAACCCGGAACGGGTTATCCGCCGCACCCGTCACGGCGGATAACGCTGTCGCGTTATGCGCCCTAGGGAGCTGAGTGACCTGTCGGCATGGTGGCCGTTCGCGAGCAAGCTCGCTCCTACAGGTGCAGCGTACGCGCTCTTCGTAGGAGCGAGCTTGCTCGCGAACCCTTTTCACCCCCGCGCCAAGACCATCGCCCGCGCCGTATCCAGCATGCGGTTGGAGAACCCCCACTCGTTGTCGTACCAGGCCATCACCTTCACCAGCCTGCCGTTCACCCGCGTATGACTGGCGTCGAAGATGGCCGAGCGCGGGTCGTGGTTGAAGTCCACCGAAACCAGCGGCTGGCGGTTGAAGCCCAGGATCGCCGAGCCCTCGCTGGCGCGCTCCAGCAGCGCGTTGACCTCCTGCACGCTGGTGTCGCGGGCGACCTGCAGCGTCAGGTCCACCAGGGAGACGTTGATCACCGGCACCCGCACCGCCAGGCCGGTCAGCTTGCCCGCCAGCTCCGGCAGCACCAGGCCCACGGCCTCGGCCGCGCCGGTTTTGGTTGGGATCATCGACTGGGTGGCCGAGCGGGCGCGGTACGGGTCGCTGTGGTAGACGTCCGAAAGATTCTGGTCGTTGGTGTAGGCGTGGATGGTGGTCATCAGCCCGTGTTCGATGCCCAGCTCGCGGTGCAGCACCTGGGCGACCGGCGCCAGGCAGTTGGTGGTGCAGGAGGCGTTGGAGACGATGCGGTGCTCGGCGCGCAGGCTGCCGTCGTTGACGCCGAACACCACCGTGGCGTCCACGCCCTGGCCGGGCGCGGAGATCAGCACCTGGCGCGCGCCGGCCTGCAGGTGCGCGGCGGCCTTGTCGCGGGAGGTGAAGAGGCCGGTGCATTCCAGCACGATATCCACTCCCAGCGCCTGCCAAGGCAGCTCCGCCGGGTTGCGGATGGCCGTGACGGCGATGCGGTCGCCCTCTACCCTGAGGCTTTCGGCGTCGTGCTCGACACGGCCGGTGAAGCGCCCATGCACGCTGTCGTACTGGAACAGGTGGGCGTTGATCGCCGCGTCGCCCAGGTCGTTGATCGCCACCACTTGCAGGTGCTGGCGGTAGGGTCCCGAGTAGAGCGCGCGCAGTACGTTCCGACCGATGCGGCCAAATCCGTTGATTGCCAGGCGTATAGTCATGGAGGTCGTCTCTTTTCTTTTGTTGTGGTAAAAACCATTAAATTTCGCCGTCGACGAAAAGTAAACGCCCAGTAATCGATGATTATGTTGTAAAAACAACAACCGATAGTCTGTAGGAGAATGCTGCCATGCACCCTCGTGTGCTTGAAGTCACCCAGCGCGTCCAGGCCCGCAGCGCGGCCACGCGCCAGCGCTACCTCGACCTGGTCAAGGCAGCCGCCACCAAGGGCCCGCACCGCGGCACGCTGCCTTGCGGCAACCTCGCCCACGGTGTCGCGGCGTGTGGTGAATCCGACAAACAGGCCCTGCGGCTGATGAACCAGGCCAACGTCGCCATCGTCTCCGCCTACAACGACATGCTCTCCGCGCACCAGCCGCTGGAGCGCTTCCCGGAGCTGATCAAGGACGCCCTGCGGCAGATCGGCTCGGTCGGCCAGTTCGCCGGCGGCGTGCCGGCTATGTGCGACGGCGTGACCCAGGGCGAACCGGGGATGGAGCTGTCCCTGGCCAGCCGCGACGTGATCGCCATGGGCACCGCCATCGCCCTGTCGCACAACATGTTCGACGCCGCGCTGTGCCTGGGCGTGTGCGACAAGATCGTCCCCGGCCTGCTGATCGGCGCGCTGCGCTTCGGCCATCTGCCGGTGGTGTTCGTGCCCGCCGGCCCCATGCCCACCGGCATCTCCAACAAGGAGAAGGCCGCGGTGCGCCAGCTGTTCGCCGAAGGCAAGGCCACCCGCGAGGAGCTGCTGGCCTCGGAGATGGCCTCCTACCACGCGCCGGGCACCTGCACCTTCTATGGCACCGCCAATACCAACCAGCTGCTGGTGGAGGTGATGGGCCTGCACCTGCCGGGCGCGTCCTTCGTCAACCCGAACACCCCGCTGCGCGACGAGCTGACCCGCGAAGCCGCCCGCCAGGCCGCGCGCCTGACGCCGGAGAACGGCCAGTTCGTGCCCATGGCGGAAATCGTCGACGAGAAGGCCATGGTCAACTCGGTGGTGGCGCTGCTGGCTACCGGCGGCTCGACCAACCACACCCTGCACCTGCTGGCCATTGCCCAGGCCGCCGGCATCCAGCTGACCTGGCAGGACATGGCCGACCTCTCCGAGGTGGTGCCGACCCTGGCGCGCATCTATCCCAACGGCCAGGCCGACATCAACCACTTCCAGGCGGCGGGCGGCATGTCCTTCCTGATCCGCCAGCTGCTCGACGGCGGGCTGCTGCATGAAGACGTGCAGACCGTGGTCGGCAAGGGGCTGCGCCGCTACCTCCAGGAACCTTTCCTCGATGGCGACAGGCTGGTCTGGCGCGAAGGCCCGGCGGCGAGCCTGGACGAGAACATCCTGCGCCCCATCGACAAGCCGTTCTCCCCCGAAGGCGGCCTGCGCCTGATGGAAGGCAACCTCGGTCGCGGCGTGATGAAGGTGTCCGCCGTGGCGCTGGAGCACCAGATCGTCGAAGCCCCGGTGCGCATCTTCCATGACCAGGCCAGCCTGGCCGCGGCCTTCAAGGCCGGCGAACTGGAGCGCGACCTGGTGGCCGTGGTGCGCTTCCAGGGCCCGCGCGCCAACGGCATGCCGGAGCTGCACAAGCTCACGCCGTTCCTCGGTGTGCTGCAGGACCGTGGCTTCAAGGTCGCGCTGGTCACCGACGGGCGCATGTCCGGCGCGTCCGGCAAGGTGCCGGCGGCAATCCACGTGTCCCCGGAAGCGCTCAACGGCGGCCCGCTGGCCAAGCTGCGCGACGGCGACATCGTGCGCGTCGATGGCACCACCGGCGAGCTGCGCGTGCTGGTGGATGCGGCGCAATGGGATGCCCGTCCCCTGGTGGAAACCCCGGTCATCGATAACCTGGGCATGGGCCGCGAGCTGTTCGCCTTCATGCGCAATGCCTTCAGCCCGGCGGAGCAGGGTGCCTGCAGCTTCACGGCGGAGCTGAACGGCCCAAGCTGACCGCATGCCTCCCGTGCGACGTGGCTGCCTGTCCGTCGCATGGGGCGTTTCCGGCGCTGACCTATGCTGGCATCATCCCGCGCCGCAACCTTCCAACCCATTTCCAGGCCAGAGCCCGCCATGAATTCCAATAACGCTCAGCCCGCCTCGAACGGTTTCGCCCTGGTCGGCGACATCGGCGGCACCAACGCCCGCTTCGCCCTGTGGCGCGGTGAAGTCCTCGAATCGGTCCAGGTCCTGGCCTGCGCCGACTACCCGCGGCCCGAAGACGCCGTGCGCGACTACCTGCAGCGCGTCGGCCAGCCGCTGTCGGCCATCGACAACGTCTGCCTGGCCTGCGCAGGCCCGGTGGGCGCCGGCGACTTCAAGTTCACCAACAATCACTGGGTGATCCAGCGCGACGCCTTCCGCGCCGAACTCGGCCTGAGCCACCTGTTGCTGGTGAACGACTTCAGCACCATGGCCTGGGCGGCGTCGCGGCTGTCGCAAGACCACCTGGTGCAGGTGCGCCCCGGCAAGGCGCTGGAAGGCCGCGCCAAGCTGATCATCGGCCCCGGCACCGGCCTGGGCGTCGGCAGCCTGATGCCGCTGCCCGGTGGCGGCTGGGAAGTGCTGCCCTGCGAAGGCGGCCATGTCGACCTGCCGGTGACGTCCGAACGTGACTTCGCCCTCTGGCAACTGCTGCGCGAGAAATACGGCCACGTCTCGGCCGAGCGCGTGCTCTCCGGCAGCGGCCTGGAAAACCTCTACCGCATGAGCTGCCAACTCGATGGCGTGGAGCCCAAGTGCGCCACCGCCGCCGAGATCGGCGAGCGCGCCATGGCCGGCGATGCCTACGCCGACGCGGTGCTGGAACACTTCTTCCTCTGGCTGGCGCGGGTTGCCGGCAACGCCGTGCTGACGGTCGGTGCGCTGGGCGGGGTGTACATCACTGGCGGCATCGTCCCGCGCTTCCTTGACCGCTTCCTGCGCAGCGGCTTCGCCGAGGCGTTCCGCACCCGTGGCAAGACCAGCGGGCCGTACCTCGACCCCGTGCCGGTGTGGGTCATGACGGCGGAGCACCCGGGCCTGTTCGGCGCCGGCGTGGCGCTGGAGCAGGCGCTGCGCAACGAAGGCTGACCGATCGCTCACTCCCGATAACAACAAGAAAGGACGCCCGACGTGAACCAGCCTGCCAAATCCATCCTGCTGGTGGACGACGACCAGGAAATCCGCGAGCTGCTGGAAACCTACCTCAGCCGCGCCGGCTTCCAGGTGCGCAGCGTGCCCGACGGCGAGAGCTTCCGCCGCGCGCTGTGCGAGGAGGATGCCGCACTGGCGATCCTCGACGTGATGCTGCCCGACGAGGACGGCTTCAGCCTGTGTCGCTGGATTCGCTCGCACCAGCGCCACGCCTGCATGCCGGTGATCATGCTCACCGCCAGCTCCGACGAGGCCGACCGCGTGGTGGGCCTGGAGCTGGGCGCCGACGACTACCTCGGCAAGCCCTTCAGCCCCCGCGAGCTGCTGGCGCGGATCAAGGCGCTGCTGCGCCGCGCGCAGTTCACCCAGGTGCGCGGCGGTGAGGTCATCGCCTTCGACGACTGGCGGCTGGATACCATCAGCCACCGGCTGTTCCACGAGGACGGCGAGGAGCACTTCCTCAGCGGCGCCGACTTCGCCCTGCTCAAGCTGTTCCTCGACAACCCCCGGCAGATCCTCGACCGCGACACCATCGCCAGTGCCACCCGCGGCCGCGAGGTGATGCCGCTGGAGCGCATCGTCGACATGGCCGTGTCGCGCCTGCGCCAACGCCTGCGGGATACGGAAAAACCAGCGCGGCTGATCCAGACCGTACGCGGCAGCGGCTACCTGCTGGCCGCCCAGGTTCGCCCGCACCTCGCCGGCCATGAGTGAGCGCCGCCGCTGGACCCTGGTGCCGCGCTCACTGCTCGGCCGGATGCTGCTGCTCACCCTGCTGGCGGTGCTGATCGCCCAGGGCCTGTCGAGCCTGTTCTGGATTTCCCACCTGCGCAGCAGCCAGCGCGACGGCCTGCTCACCAGCTCGCGCAGCCTGGCCTACTCCATGGCCGCCAGCGTCAGCTACTTCCGCTCGCTGCCCATCGGCTACCGCCCGCTGGTGCTCGACCAGTTGCGCAGCATGGGCGGCACGCGCTTCTTCGTCTCGCTCAACGAGCGCCCGCTGGACATGCGCGCGCTGCCGGACACCACCAACAAGCAGGCGGTGATCGACATCGTGCAGGATGTGCTGCGGCAGAAGCTGGGCAAGGACGTCGAGCTGCAGGTGGAGTTCGTCAGCCCCGACGACCTGCGGCTGTTCAACGGCGAGCTGAAGCTGGAGGAGCTGCCGCGCTCCTGGGCGCACTACGCGCTGACGCTGGAGCCGGTGAACCCGCCGGTGCTGGTCACGCAGATCCGCATCGGCGTCAGCGAGTGGCTGTACATCGCCAGCCTGATGCCGGCGCCCTACGTCACCCTGGAGCCCGAGGGCCTGCCGCCGCAGCAGATCCTGTCCATCGTCTTCACCAGCCTGCTGCTCTTGCTGTTCACCGGCCTGCTGGTGCACTGGCAGAGCCGCCCGCTCAAGCGCCTGGCCCGCGCCGCCCGCGACATCGCCCTGGGTGGCCAGGACCAGCCGCTGGAAGAGAGCGGGGCGAGCGAGCTGGTGGAGGTATCCCGCGCCTTCAACACCATGCGCGAGCGCATCGACCGCTACGTCAACGAACGCGCGCAGTTGTTCAGCGGCATCTCCCACGACCTGCGCACGCCCATCACCCGCCTGCGCCTGCGCGTGGAGCTGCTGGAGGACGAACAGGCGCGGGACAAGTTCAGCCACGACCTCGACGAGCTGGAGCTGCTGGTCAAGGGCGCGCTGCAATGCGTGAAGGACACCGATATCCACGAGAACGTCGAGGCGGTGGACCTCAACCAGTTGCTGCAGTACGTCGCCGGGCCCTACATCGCCGACGGCCGCGTCGAGGTGCTGGGCGCCGCCCGGGAGCCCTATCCGGGAAAGCCGCTGGCGCTCAAGCGCTGCATCGGCAACCTGCTGGACAACGCCCTGAAATACGGCGGCCGTGCCCAACTGAGCATCGAGGATGAGCCGGACGCGGTGGTCCTGCACGTCGATGACCAGGGGCCGGGGGTGCCGGAGCAGCGCCTGGAGAAAGTCTTCGAGCCGCGCTTCCGGTTGTCCGAGCGGGGCCAGGGCTACGGCCTGGGGTTGGGCATTGCGCGCAACATCGCGCATACCCACGGCGGCGAAGTCACCCTGCAGAACCGCCGTGAGGGCGGGTTGCGGGTGACGTTGAGGTTGCCGCGGTTGGAGGTGGAGTAGGGCGGATTACTCCTGCCGGCCGTTTGGGAGTGCTTGGATGTCGCGGCCCTCTCCCTAACCCTCTCCCTGAAGGGAGAGGGGACTGTCCGGCGCGCGTGGCAATCGCAGAGTTCGCTTGATGTCCTAGTGTGGGTAGACGCAGAAACCCACAGGCAACTCGGAAGGCTCCCTCTCCCTTCGGAGCGGGGCGCGCAGCCAGGGCTGGGGAGAGGGTGGTGGGCCGAGGCACTAGCCTCCAGCAGTACTGCCGCTGGAGCTCCACGGATGTCATCCCATCTCTCCCAATATTCAAAACAACTCCGCACTGACCAGACCGAAGCCGAACGCGCCCTCTGGCACCGCCTGCGCGCTCACCGCTTCCTCGGCCTCAAGTTCCGCCGGCAAAAGATCATCGGCCCCTACATCATCGATTTCATCTGTCACGAACGGATGTTGATCATCGAGCTGGATGGCGGGCAGCATCTGGGTTCCAATGCGGACCTGGAGCGTGACGGATGGCTCAAGCACAGGGGTTTCACAGTGCTGCGCTTCTGGAATCATGATGTGTTGGTGAGGATGGATTCGGTGCTGGAGGCGATACGCCTGGCGCTGGAGGCTGGCTCCGCGCCCTCTCCCCAACCCTCTCCCTGAAGGGAGAGGGGGCTGTCCTCTGCCGTGCCGGGAGCGCTGTGCTCCTGATACTGCCGCAGCTTTCAGACAGTGAGGAGGAGACAGGCTGAAACTGGAGTTTCGCTTCACGCCGAACGACTCCCTCTCCCTTCGGAGCGGGGCGCGCAGCCAGGGCCGGGGAGAGGGTGGTGGGCCAAGACTCGGTACTTCAGGAGCCTTCCAATGCCGCCCCAATATGCCCCGATGCCAAATCCACCAAAGGACCGCCAATGTCACCACCTCGTGACAATCAAAGATCGCTTCGTTACCCGGAGACCAGAATGCCTTGGATAGACTCGGAACATCGCAAGCGAAGACTTGCCTCCAATAACAAGAACAAGGTGCTCCCCATGAATGCGATCCGTCGCCTGTCGGCCGCCATCTGTCTTTCTTCCCTCTGTCTTTCCCCCCTGCTGGCCCACGCCGGCGAAGTCGAAGTGCTGCACTGGTGGACCTCCCCCGGTGAAAAGCGCGCCGCCGAAACCCTGAAGAAACTCGTCGAAGCCAAGGGCCACACCTGGAAGGACTTCGCCGTCGCCGGTGGCGGTGGCGAGGCGGCCATGACCGTGCTGAAGACCCGCGCCGTTTCCGGCAACCCGCCGGCCGCCGCGCAGATCAAGGGCCCGGATATCCAGGAGTGGGGCGAACTGGGCCTGCTCGCCGACCTCAACGACGTCGCCGCGCAGGGCAAGTGGGATCAACTGCTGCCGCCGCAGGTGGCGCAGATCATGAAGTACAAGGGCGACTACGTGGCCGTGCCGGTCAACGTGCACCGGGTGAACTGGCTGTACATCAACCCGGAAGTCTTCAAGAAGGCCGGCGCCACGCCGCCGACCACCCTGGACGAGCTCTTCGCCGCCGCCGACAAGCTCAAGGCCGCCGGCTTCACGCCGCTGGCCCACGGCAGCCAGCCGTGGCAGGACGGCACGCTGTTCGAGAACCTGGTGCTGAGCAAGATGGGCCCGGAAGGCTACCGCAAGGCCTTCGTCGAGCTGGACAAGGGCACCCTCACCGGCGCGCAGATGGCGGATGTCTTCGCCGCGCTGAAGAAGCTGCACAGCTATGTCGATGCCGACGCCGCTGGGCGCGAGTGGAACGTCGCCACCGGCATGGTCATCAACGGCAAGGCCGGCATGCAGATCATGGGCGACTGGGCCAAGAGCGAGTTCACCGCCGCCGGCAAGGTGGCGGGCAAGGACTACCAGTGCCTGCCGTTCCCCGGTACGCAGAAGGCCTTCGACTACAACATCGACTCCCTGGTGATGTTCAAGCTGAGCAACGAGGAAAACCGCAAGGCCCAGGAAGACCTGGCCCGCGCGGTGCTCGACCCGTCCTTCCAGAAGGACTTCAGCCTGAACAAGGGCTCGATCCCGGTGCGCCTGGACGTCGACATGACGCCCTTCGACAGCTGCGCCCAGCAGTCGATGAAGGACTTCAAGGCCGCCTCCGCCAGCAACAACCTGGTGCCGAGCATGGCCCACAGCATGGCCGCCTCCAGCTACGTGCAGGGCGCGATCTTCGACGTGGTCACCAACTTCTTCAACGACCCCGCCGCCGATCCGCAGAAGGCCGCGCAGCAACTGGGCGCCGCCATCCAGGCCGCCGCGCAGTAAGGCGCAAGCCGGCCCCCTGGCGGGCCGGCCTCTCTTCCAACCGAACGACTCCGGGCCGCCGCGGCAGCCCGGGTGGGTTCACTCATCCTCGAGAAGGCAGATGGCGACCCAATCTCCGACTTTCACTCCCGCCGCCAGCCCGCGTGCTTCGCTGCTCGACGGCCTGCAGGCCTGGCTGCCCAAGCTGGTGCTGGCCCCGAGCATGCTCGTGGTGCTGGTCTGCGTGTACGGCTACATCGGTTGGACGCTGCTGCTGTCCTTCACCAACTCGCGCTTCATGCCGGCCTACAGCTGGGCCGGGCTGACCCAGTACCTGCGCCTGTGGGACAACGACCGCTGGTGGGTGGCGAGCAAGAACCTGCTGCTGTTCGGCGGCCTGTTCATCGGCATCTGCCTCGCCCTCGGGGTGTTCCTCGCCGTGCTGCTGGACCAGCGCATCCGCCGCGAGGGCTTCATCCGCACGGTGTACCTGTACCCCATGGCGCTGTCCATGATCGTGACCGGCACCGCCTGGAAGTGGTTGCTCAACCCCGGCCTTGGCCTGGACAAGCTGCTGCGCGACTGGGGCTGGAGCGGCTTTCGCTTCGACTGGCTGGTGGACCCGGACCGCGTCGTCTACTGCCTGGTGATCGCTGCCGTGTGGCAGGCCTCGGGCTTCGTCATGGCGCTGTTCCTCGCCGGCCTGCGCGGGGTCGACCCGGCCATCGTGCGCGCCGCCCAGGTGGACGGCGCGAGCCTGCCGACCATCTACCTGCGCATCGTCCTGCCGAGCCTGCGCCCGGTGTTCTTCAGCGCGCTGATGATCCTCGCGCACATCGCCATCAAGAGCTTCGACCTGGTCGCCGCGATGACCGCCGGCGGCCCCGGCTACTCCTCGGACCTGCCGGCGATGTTCATGTACGCCCACACCTTCACCCGCGGCCAGATGGGCCTGGGCGCCGCCAGCGCGATGCTGATGCTCGGCGCCGTGCTGGCCATCGTCGTGCCGTACCTGTACTCCGAACTGCGGGGCAAGCGCCATGCATGACTCGACCCTGAAACCGTCGTTCAGCCTGAGCCGCCTGGCGGTGCACGCGACCCTCTGGGGCGCCGTGGCGCTGTACGTGATCCCGCTGCTGGTGATGCTGCTGACCAGCTTCAAGACCCCGGAGGACATCCGCAACAGCAACCTGCTGGCACTGCCGGATGTGTTCACCCTGATTGGCTGGGTGAAGGCCTGGGGCGCGGTGGGGGACTACTTCTGGAACTCGGTGAAGATCACCGTGCCCGGCGTGCTGATCTCCACCTTCATCGGCGCCATGAACGGCTACGTGCTGTCGATGTGGCGCTTCCGCGGCTCGCAGCTGTTCTTCGGCGCGTTGCTGTTCGGCTGCTTCCTGCCCTTCCAGGTGATCCTCCTGCCGATGTCCTTCACCCTGGGCAAGCTGGGCCTGGCCAACACCACCACGGGCCTGGTGATGGTGCACTGCATCTATGGCCTGGCCTTCACCACGCTGTTCTTCCGCAACTACTTCGTGGCGATCCCGGATGCGCTGGTGAAGGCCGCGCGGCTGGACGGCGCGGGGTTCTTCACCATCTTCCTGCGCATCCTGATGCCGATGTCCACGCCCATCGTGATGGTCTGCCTGATCTGGCAGTTCACCCAGATCTGGAACGACTTCCTGTTCGGCGTGGTGTTCGCCAGCGGCGACGCCCAGCCCATCACCGTGGCGCTGAACAACCTGGTGAACATCAGCACCGGGGTGAAGGAATACAACGTCGACATGGCGGCCGCGATGATCGCGGCGCTGCCCACGCTGGTGGTCTACGTACTGGCCGGCAAGTACTTCGTGCGCGGGCTCACTGCCGGCGCCGTCAAAGGTTGAGGTAAGCACCGATGTCCACCCTTGAACTGCACAATCTGCACAAGTCCTACGGCGCGGGCCTGGCGGACACCCTGAAGTCGATCAACCTGTCGATCGATTCGGGCGAGTTCCTGATCCTGGTCGGCCCCTCCGGCTGCGGCAAATCCACCCTGATGAACTGCATCGCCGGGCTGGAAAACGTCACCGGCGGCGCGATCCTGGTGGACGGCCAGGACATCAGCGGCATGAGCCCGAAGGATCGCGACATCGCCATGGTGTTCCAGTCCTACGCGCTGTACCCGACCATGAGCGTGCGCGAGAACATCGCCTTCGGCCTGAAGATCCGCAAGCTGCCCAAGGCCGAGATCGACGCCGAGGTGGCGCGTGTCTCCAAGCTGCTGCAGATCGAACACCTGCTCGAGCGCAAGCCCTCGCAGCTCTCCGGCGGCCAGCAGCAGCGCGTGGCCATGGGCCGGGCGCTGGCGCGGCGGCCGAAGATCTACCTGTTCGACGAGCCATTGTCGAACCTCGACGCCAAGCTGCGCGTGGAGATGCGCACCGAGATCAAGCTGATGCACCAGCGCCTGAAGACCACCACGGTGTACGTGACCCACGACCAGATCGAGGCCATGACCCTGGGCGACAAGGTGGCGGTGATGAAGGACGGCATCGTCCAGCAGTTCGGCACGCCGCAGCAGATCTACAACGACCCGGCGAACCTGTTCGTCGCCAGCTTCATCGGCTCGCCGCCGATGAACTTCATCCCGCTCAAGGTGCAGCAGCAGGGCGGCCGGCTGGTCGGCCTGCTGGACAGCGGCCAGGACCGCTGCGAGCTGCCGCTGCAACTGGACGCCGGGCTGGTCGAGGGCCGCGAGCTGATCCTCGGCGTGCGTCCGGAACAGGTGCAGCTGGCCACCGATGGCGCCAACGGCCCGAACGACCTGCGCGCAGAAGTCGAGGTGGTCGAACCCACCGGCCCGGACACCCTGGTCTTCGTCACGCTCAATGGCGCCAAGGTCTGCTGTCGCCTCGCGCCGGACCAGTCGCCGCTGCCGGGAGCGTCCCTGCAGCTGCGTTTCGACCCGTCCCGCGCGCTGCTGTTCGACGCGCAGAGCGGCGAGCGCCTGCGCGCCGACCCGCGTGGCGACGGCGCGAACAAAGTGACGCCGCTGGCGCGGCAGAAACATTCCTGAACCAAGCCATCAACTTCCTGCCTGAAAAACCATGTCAACGAGGACGCTGGAGATGCACAAGAACAACAAGAACCGGCCTGCAGCACGAACCCTGGGCTGCCTGCTCGCACTGGGCTGCGTGGGCAACGTCGCCCATGCCGCCGACGCCTTCTCATCCGAGTCCAAGTGGGGCCTGGGCGACTGGGGCGGCAAGCGCACCGAACTGCTGGAGAAGGGCTACGACTTCAAGCTCGACTACGTCGGCGAAGCCGCGAGCAACCTGGGCGGCGGCTACGACCAGCACACCACCGCGCGCTACTCCGACCAGTTCGCCCTCGGCACCCACCTGGACCTGCAGAAGATCCTTGGCTGGGATGCCACCGAATTCCAGTTCACCGTCACCGAGCGTAGCGGCCGCAACCTCTCCAACGACCGCATCAGCGACCCGCGCGCCGGGCAGTTCAGCTCCGTGCAGGAAGTCTGGGGCCGCGGCCAGACCTGGCGCCTGACGCAGATGTGGATCAAGCAGCAGTACTTCGACGGCGCGCTGGACGTGAAGGTCGGCCGCTTCGGCGAGGGCGAGGACTTCAACAGCTTCCCCTGCGACTTCCAGAACCTGGCCTTCTGCGGCTCGCAAGTGGGCAACTGGGTCGGCGGCATCTGGTACAACTGGCCGGTCAGCCAGTGGGCCGCCCGCGTGAAGTGGAACTTCAACGACCAGTGGTACGCCCAGATCGGCGCGTACAACCAGAACCCGTCGAACCTGGAGACCGGCAACGGCTTCAAGCTCAACGGCAGCGGCACCAAGGGCACCATCCTGCCGGTGGAGCTGGTGTGGATGCCCAAGGTCGGCGCGGCGCAACTGCCCGGCGAATACCGCCTGGGCTACTACTACAGCACCGCCGAGGCCGACGACGTGTACGACGACGTCAACGGCAACCCGCAGGCGCTCACCGGCGAAGCGCCCAAGACCCACAGCGGCAAGCACGGCTGGTGGGTGGTGGCGCAGCAGCAGGTCACCGCGCACAACGGTGATGCCTCGCGCGGCCTAAGCCTGTTCGCCAACTTCACGGTGCACGACAAGGCCACCAACACCGTCGACAACTACCAGCAGCTGGGCGTGGTCTACAAAGGCCCGTTCGACGCGCGGCCCAAGGATGACATCGGCTTCGGCGTGGCGCGCATCCACGTCAACGACGACGTCCAGGATCGCCAGCGCCTGGCCAACCAGGTCAACGGCATCGACGACTACGACAACCCGCTGTACCAGCCCATCCAGGACACCGAGTACAACGCCGAGCTGTACTACGGCGTGCACGTGACCAATTGGCTCACCGTGCGCCCGAACCTGCAATACATCCGCCATCCGGGCGGGGTGGACGAGGTCAACAACGCCGTGGTGGCAGGCCTGAAGATCCAGTCCAGCTTCTGATTGCTCCCGGTGCGAACCTGGCCCGTCCTTGCGACGGGCCTTTTTTGTCTGCCCGCTGCCAGTTCTGCAGATCCGCGACGGGGCTTTTCGTAGGAGCGAGCTTGCTCGCGAACATCCCGGCCTCCGGTGCCCAGGCGGTTCGCGAGCAAGCTCGCTCCTACAGCCTCTCCCCAAGGGAGAGGGCTGGGGTGAGGGGAGCGCGCAAACACAGACCTGTCCGGGGAAGGCAGTTGCTCCTGCAAAAATAGGAACCCCATGGGGGTGAGAACCCATTTTCAGTGGCGCAGGCGCTGCGCGTGACTAGGCTTTGCGGTTAGAATCGCGGCCTTTTCTATACTATGTAGTGAAACTACAGAGATCTTCACGCCCCGGAATGTCCGGGCAGGGATTGGATCAGGACATCCGGACAATGCTCGAGCATCCGCTGCAGCGCTTTTTTCATTCCATGCGGGCCAAGCGCCCCTTCGACTGGGTGCGCTTCCAGCGTCGCGACCTGCTGCTCATCGATCACCCGCAGTGCCAGGCGGTATTCAGCCGCCAGGGCGCGCAACTGCTGCACTTCCAGCCGCGCGGCGCGCGCCCGCTGCTGTGGTGCTCCAGCCAGTGGCCGAGCCTGAGCACGGCGCCGATCCGTGGCGGCATCCCGGTCTGCTGGCCCTGGTTCGGCAGCCACCCGGTGGAAACCGACTGGCCGCAACACGGCTGGGCGCGCCAGCGCGAGTGGCGCATGCTCGATGCCTGGGCCGACGACCAGAAGGCGGTGATCAGCTGGCAGCTGGATATCGAGGACTGGCACGTGCGCCTGGAAGCGCGCCTGGGCCAGGACCTGGACATCGAACTCTCCAGCTACCACGAGGATGACAGCGACTGCCTGTTCAGCTTCGCCCTGCAGCCCTATTGGCGCGTGGGCTCGCTGCGCCGTTCGGTGGTTCACGGGATGGAACTGGACGGCAAGGCCAGCGGGCTGCCCAACACCTGGGCACCGCGGGGTGCGGTCAAGCAGGTGCTCTACAACACCGGCTCGCTGGTGCTGGAGGATGCCGGCTGGCAACGCCGCCTGCGCATCGACAAGAACACCAGCGCCGGCAGCGTCATCTGGCACCCGGGCAGCCGCGCGGTGGAGCAGGTGGAGCCGGGCGAGGCGGAGCGCTTCCTGTGCATCGGCGCCGCTGGCTACCGCGCGGGCGGGCTGATCCTCGCCCAGGGCGAACGGATGCTGCTGAACCTGCGCGCCGGGTTGGTCTGACCAGGATTGGTTCGCGCATTCTTACCTGGGCAATGTATCGGAGCACACTGGTAGGAGCGGGCCATGCCCGCGATCGCGCGCATGGCGCGCTCCTGCAGGTTCGCTGTGTCGCTCGGGGGAAGAGAGGTGAGCGGACAGCCTCACCGAGGCCATCCGCAGGACGAGGGACGTGCCCTCAGGACGGTTGCTGGGGCGTGCCCAGCAGCGACTTGCCGGTTTTCTTCTGCCGCTTGGCCATGCGTTTTTCATGCGCGGTTTTCAGCGGCTTCTTCTTCGCTTGCTTCTTCGCGTCGAGACCTTTCATGCGCCTGTCCTCCACCGGGACGCTCTCGGGTCGAGAGCCCACTGCTTCAGCATAGCCCCGCCAGGCTCCGGCGCTCAGCCGGCGGACAGGCGTTCCAGCTCGCGGCGCACCATGCTGGCGTACTGGGGTGGGCTCAGCCGGTACAGCTCGCCGGCCACCCAGGGCAGCCAGCGGCCGCCCAGGTGCTCGCGCTCGGCCAGCAGGCGCCGGGCTTCGGCCTCGGCGCGCTGGGCATGTTGCTGGTGGTAATCGGCACGGCTCATCGTGGTTCTTCGGTGCAGTGTCAGGTCTTGGCGCAGCTCAGGTTCTGCGGGTCGATGGTGATGCTGGCCAGCGGCTTGGCGTCGCTGCCGGCGTATTCGTGGGTCACGCTCAGGTGGTGCTCGCGAAAGCGCTGCAGCAGGTCGGGCTGCTGGCAGGTGGTGTCTTCGAGCTGCTTCTTCAGGCCGTTCTCGAACTTGGCGCGGGCACCCAGGTCCATGGCGTCCAGGCGCAGGTTGGAGATGGCGTAGCGGTAATACAGCATCTTCTTCGCCGGGTCGAGCTGCACGCTGTTGAGGGTGGTCACCTTGTCCACCTGGCGTGGCAGGTTCGACTTGGTCACCTGGTCGAAATAGTCCGCCGATTCCTTGAGGAATTTCGCCTCGTCGGGGGAGTCTTCGGCGTGCACGACAAAGCTGGCGAGCAACAGCAAGGGCAGGGTGAGGCGAGCGAACGGCATGGGGTATTCCTGTACGGCTGATGGGGGTGTGCAACGGCGCGGCGTCATTGGCTGCGACAGCCAGGTCCGGGCCGGGTTCTGCCGGCATGGCGACGCGCTCATGGCCTGTGAGTGTAGAGCACCGCCAGCCGCTGGCCGCTCGCGGGGCGTTTGTTTTGCGCGTAGGCTTGCGCGGTGCCATTTCCCCACCTTTTCCGCAGGCCCGCTGCACGCCATGATCGAACTGACCCATCTGGACCTTCGCACCGACCCCGCCGCGCAACGCGTGGTGAAGGATGAAACCGTCACCGTCGAATTCGCTGCAGCACCGGGCGAACTGATGAGCCTGGAAGGCCCCAACCGCTATGCCATTGGCGACGCGATCATCCGCGGTGCGACGGGCGAGCGCTGGGTGGTTTCCCGCGAGCGCTTCGATCCGAAGTACCGGCCGGCCGACGCCACGCTGGCCCACGGCGAGCCGGGCGCCTACCGCAATATCCCCAGCCCTGTGCTGGCCAGGCGCATGGACGACGCCTTCACCCTGCTGCGCTCCGCCGGTGGCGACCGTCTCACCGGCGCGGCCGGCGACTGGGTCATGCAGTACGCTCCGGGCGACTACGGCGTGGTGAAGGCGGAACGCTTCGCCAAGGTCTATCGCCGGGCTGACTGAAAGCGTCCCCGCGCTGGCCTCCACGCCCCGCCAGCGGCTAAGGTCTGTGCTGGCGGGCGCTCTGCGCCGTGCATTTGATGCAACTTTGCCGGCGTTGCGCAGGTCCACCCTGCAGCCGCCGGCGAGCGGGATGCGCAACGGGAGGACGGTGCGGGATGCGATTCATGGACATGCGCGGGCTCAGTCTGGGGCCCTGGAAACTGATCAGCCTGACGGTGAAGGAATTTCTCGACGACGAGATGCCCACCTACGCCGCGGCCCTGGCCTACCAGGGGCTGTTCTCGCTGTTTCCCTTCCTGTTGTTCCTCATCGCGCTGCTGGGCTTCCTGCACCTGCCGGAGTTCTTCGACTTCCTCCGCCAGCAGGCCGACTACGTGTTGCCGGCGCAGGCGCTGGAGCAGGTCAACCCGGTGATCGACCAGTTGCAGCAACGCCAGGGCGGGCTGCTGTCCATCGGTATCGTGGTGGCGCTGTGGTCGTCGTCGGCGGCGGTGCGCTCGCTGATGATCGCGCTCAACGCCGCCTATGACGTGCGCGAAGGCCGCCCGGCGTGGAAGCGCATCCCGCTGTCGCTGTTCTACACCTTCGGCCTGGTGGCGATGCTGATGATGATCGCCGCGCTGATGATCCTCGGCCCGCAGGTCATGGGCTGGATCGCCGGCAAGGTAGGGCTGGAGGATTTCGTGGTGATCCTCTGGAGCATCCTGCGCTGGCCGGTGATCGTGATGCTGATGATGATGGCGGTGGCGATCATCTACTACGTCACGCCCAACGTGCAGCAGCGCTTCCGCTTCATCACGCCCGGCTCGGTGCTGGCGGTGGTGTTGTGGATCGCCGCGTCGCTGGGCTTTGGCTACTACGTGAAGAACTTCGCCGATTACAACGCCATGTACGGCAGCGTCGGCGCGATCATCGTGCTGCTGCTGTACTTCTACATCTCCTCGGCGGTACTGCTGCTGGGCGCTGAGCTGAACGCGGTGATCGAGCACCATCTGCCCCACGGCAAGGACGCCGGCGAGAAGACCTTCGACCAGGCCGCACCGGCGCCTGACGAGGGCTAGGGCTGGGGCGGTTGGCCGGCGACCGCGGGCGGTTCGCTGAGCAGCGCGTTGACCAGCGCGGTGGCCTTGTCGAAGGACGGGTAGCCGCTCCTGGCGACGTCCAGGCTGCCATAGGCCTTCTGGTAGCGCTCGGCCTTCTGCGGGTCGGCCTGTTCCACCAAGAAGGGCTCGGACCAGATCTTGTACAGCAGCGCCACCGCGTAGGGCTGCCCGGCATCGGCGGCTTTTTCCAGCAGCGGCAGCACTTCGTCCACCTGCGGGCCTTCCTTGATCTTCAGCAGCGCCATGTAGAAGCTCGCTTCGCCTCGCTCGTCCTTCTCCAGGGCGCGGGCCAGCAGGGCTTCGGCCAGCTCGTAGTTGGCCAGGTCACCGCTGGCGATCAGCAGCTTCGCCTGCAGCATGTCGTTCTGGTAGAGCAGGCGTTCCTGGCGGCAGGTCTCGCCGCTCAGGGGTTCGTCGCAGGGATTGCTGGCGCTGGTCGAGCAGCCGGCCAGCAGCACCGGCAACGCCAGGGCCGCCAGCAGGTACGGAATGTGTTGCTTGCCCATGCAAGTCCCTCGGGGGCGAATGTCAGGGTTCGACCGGTCGGTGGGCGCGCCGGTTCTGCTTATTGGCCAGAAGCATAGCCGTTGCCGCTCAGAGAGCGTCGAAACCGGGCAGCCGCGGCACGCGCTCGATGAGGAAATCGATCAGCGCGCGGGTCCGGGCCGGCAGGAAAAGCCGCGAAGGATACAGCAGACTGGCCTCCTGGGTAGGCCCCTGCCAGTCCGGGAGCAGACGTTGCAGGCGGCCGTCGGCCAGCAGGTCGGCCACCAGCCAGGCCGGGGTCAGGCCGAAGCCGGCGCCCAGGCAATAGCTTTCGCGGATCGCCAGGGAGCTGTTCACCGTGTAGCGGCTGCGGGTCGCGAGGTTCAGCTCGCGGCCGTCGCCGTGGCGCAGCAACAGGTTCTGCCCGGCATCGAGCCAGGCGAAGCGCAGGTAGTCGGCCAGCGGCAGGTCGTCGGGGCGGCTCAGTGCGGGCTGGCGCGCGAGCCAGGCCGGGGATGCGACCAGGTAGCGCGGCGAGCGCGCCAGCAGGCGCGCGATCAGCTGTTCCGGCCGCTCGCCGCCCAGGCGCAGGGCGAGGTCGATGCCCTCGTCGGCGAGGTCGACGAAGCGGTCGTTGAGCAGCAACTCCACCTCGACGTCCGGGTGCTGCTGCATGAACTCCAGCAGCAGGGCGTTCAGCCGCAGTACGCCCAGGCTCACCGGGGCACTGACGCGAAGGCGCCCGCGCACCTGTTCGGTCTCGCCGCGCGCCTCGCTGACGCCTTCGGCGTAACTCTCCAGCATGCGCCGGGCATGCTCGTAGAAGCGCCGGCCCTGTTCGGTGGGCTGCACGCGGGTGGTGCTGCGGATCAGCAGCTGCGCGCCGACTTGGCGCTCCAGCGCCGCCATGGTCTTGCTTACGGTCGGCTGGCTGCTGCCGGACTCGCGGGCCACCGCGGACAGGCTGCCCAGCTCCACCGCGCGGACGAAACAGTGCAACGCCTTGAGGGTATCCATGTCCTATTCGTTTATCGAATGACGGGTCTGCAAATATGCCGTCTACCACCGTGATTGGGAATGGCCCAGCCTGTGGCCCATTCCATCACTGATGCCGAGGACCGCCATGAAACGATTGCTGCTCGCCGCCCTGATCGCCCTTGCCCTGCCACTGGCGCAGGCCGCGGACGGACACTGGCAAGCCACCTGGAGCGCCAGCCCGCAGCGCACCTGGGGCAAGGAGGTGCCGCTGGCCCTGGGCGTGCCGCCGGTGATCGGCAACCACACGCTGCGCCAGAGCGTGAAGCTCAGCCTCGGTGGGCAGCGCGTGCGCATCGTGCTGTCCAACGCCTACGGCAGCCAGCCGGTGGCCATCGGCGGCGCCGCCGTGGCGCTCGCCGCGCCGGCCGGGCGCCTGGGCGGCCCGAGCCGTCGCCTGACCTTCGCCGGCCAGCCCACCGCGTACATCGCACCGGGCGCCGAACTGCTCAGCGACCCGCTCGACCTCGCGGTGCCGGCGCTCGCCGAGCTGGCCGTATCGATCTACCTGCCGCAGCCCACCGCCATCGAGACCTTCCACTGGGACGGCAAGCAGCGCGTCCATGGCGGGCCGGGCGAACAGCTCGACGCCGCGCGGCTGCCGGCGGACGGCACAATGCAGGCGCGGCTGTTCCTCGCCGACGTGCTGGTGGAGAACCCCGCGCCGCGCCCCGTCGTGGCGGTGCTGGGCGACTCCATCACCGATGGCCGTGGCGCCAGCCTCGACGGCAACCAGCGCTGGCCGGACCTGCTGGCGCAGCGGCTGGCGGCGCGCAACGTCGGCGTGATCAACGCGGGCATTTCCGGCGCGCGGCTGCTTTCCGACGGCATGGGGCAGAGCGCGCTGGTGCGTTTCCAGCGTGACGTGTTGGCCAAGCCGGGCGTGACGGCGGCCATCGTCCTGCTGGGCATCAACGACATCTCCTGGCCCGGCAGCACTTTTGCGCCGAACAACCCGCTGGTGCAGTACGAGGACCTGGTGGCCGGCTACCGGCAACTGATCGCCCAGGCCCACGTGCGCGGCGTGCGCATCGTCGGCGCGACCCTCCTGCCATTCGAGCGGGCGCTGAGCGGTTCGCCGGTGGAGCACTACCATGCCGCCAACAAGGAGGCGCTGCGCCAGCGGCTGAACCAGTGGATTCGCGACAGCGGCGAGTTCGACGCGGTGCTGGACCTGGACGCCCGCCTGCGCGACCCGACCCACCCGCTGCGCCTGCTGCCGGCCTACGACAGCGGCGACCACCTGCACCCCGGCGATGCGGGGAACCGGGCGATGGCCGAAAGCGTGGATATCGATGCGATGCTCAAGGGCATTCTGTAGGAGCGCCCGGCGGGCGCTAATCGCGGGCATGGCCCGCTCCTACAAGAGCCGGACGGTCTTACCTGTAGGAGCGAGCCATGCTCGCGAACACCGCTCACAGACGCGCGCGGAGTAACGCGGTTCGCGAGCAAGAACTGGGCGTCCCCCTCGCTCCTACGAAGGGCAGCCTGGGCAACTCAGCTACCGAATGCCGGCCCGATGCTGTCGTCGTCCACGCCGCGTTCGAGCTTGATCTTCAGCGCGAGGTCGGTGCGCGAATCGGCGAACTTGAGGGCGTCGGCCGCGCTCACCCGGCCTTCCTCCAGCAGCTTGTACAGGCTCTGGTCGAAGCTCTGCATGCCGCTCTCCAGCGCGCGTTCCACCGCGCCCTTGAGCTCGGGCAGTTCGTCGCGCTGGATGATGCCGCGGATGTGCGGCGTGCCCAGCACCAGCTCCACCGCCACGGCGCGGCGCTGGTGGGTGCCGGGCACCAGGCGCTGGCCGACCAGGGCGAGGATGTTCTGCGACAGGTCCGCCAGCACCTGCGGGCGCGCCTCGTCGGGGAAGAAGCGGGTGATGCGCTCGATGGCGTGGCGGCAACTGGTGCCGTGCAGCGTGGCGACGCACAGGTGCCCGGTCTCGGCGTAGTGCAGCGCGTGCTGCATGGTGGCGGCGTCGCGGATCTCGCCGAGCATGATCACGTCCGGCGCTTCGCGCAGCACGTTGCGCAGGGCGTCCGCGTAGCTGTGGGTGTCCAGGCCGACCTCGCGCTGGTCGATGATGGATTTCTTGTGCATGTGGAGGAACTCGATGGGGTCCTCGATGCACACGATGTGCCCGGAGCGGTGGCGGTTGCGGAAGTCCAGCATGCTCGCCAGGGTGGTCGACTTGCCGGCGCCGGCCGCGCCGATCACCAGGATCAGCCCGCGATCCTGCATCGCCAGCTTGTCGAGGATCGGCGGCAGGCCCAGGGACGCGACGTCGGGGATCACCTGCTTGATCAGCCGCACCACCATCGCCACTTCGCCGCGCTGGAAGTAGATATTGGCGCGAAAGCGCCCGATATCCGGCACGCTCAGGGCCAGGTTCATCTCCAGGTCGCGCTCGAAGTCCTGCGCCTGGGCCGGCGACATCAGCTGCCAGGCCAGGGTCTTCACCTCGCCCGGTTGCAGCACGCGATCGTCCGCCGGCTGGCTGTGGCCCTCGGCCTTCAGGTGCGGCGGCGCGCCGACGCTGAAGAACATGTCGGAACCGCCGCGCTCGGGCAGCAGGGCCAGGTAGTGGAAGACATCCGGCAGGGTGTCCGGTGTGGCGTCGTTCATGGGGCCTCCGCTTTCGGCGTGTCGTGGGGTGAACTGTGCCGTGCAATGTGTGAAGGCAAATTGCCATGGATCATCTCCATCAGTAGAGTAGCGCCGCCGCGCGGCCAAGGGCGCCCGGCGACACACTGCCAAACAAGGATGGGTCATGAAACTGAAGATGTTGGGCGCCGCACTGGCGCTTTCGCTGGCCGGCTGCGCCAGCTTCCCGGGGGATCAGGTCGCCGAGACCAAGCTGCCGTCGATGGCGGCCTACCAGCAACGCCCGAGCGTGTTCGTCGATTTCGATTTCTACCAGGGGCAGCCGGGCGCCACCAACGCCGTGGAGATCCCCCAGGCCAAGGAGCAACTCAAGCCGCAGCTGGAAAATCTGCTGCGCGATTCGGGGATGTTCAGCCGCTACACCCTGGACGAGTTCCAGAAGCAGCCGGGCGACTACACCTTGAAGCTGAAGGTGTACAACCACGGCTCCAGCGGTGCTGCGATGGTCGGCGGGTTCATCACCGGGTTCACGCTGTTCATCATCCCGAGCACGGCCAAGGATGAGTACACCATGACCCTGGAAGTGCTGGACGAGAAAGGCCAGCCGCTGCTGGCGCGGCAGAACGACGAGTCGATCCGTACCTGGTTCGGCATCTGGTTCCTGCCCATGGCCGGTAACACCCCCAAGGACGCTGCCGCCGATGCCTTCGGCCGCCAGTTCAACGCGTTGCTCAAGCAACTGGCCGACCAGCAGGTCCTCAAGTACGCCCAGCGTCCGTCGCCGCTGCGCGCCTGAGTCTGACGGCGCGCCACGGGCGCGCCGTTTTTCCCCTTATTGCTGCAGGGCGCGGATGAACGCCGGGTCCTGATACAGCTCCGCGAGCAGGCGGGTCACCAGCGGATTGAAGGCATTGGCCGCGCGCGGGATAGCCACGGCGCCCATGAAGCTGCTGTCCCAGTTGCTGCTGACGGTCTTGGTGCTGCTGTAGAGCGAGCGGTCCTGCTCGCGCAGGTCGAACTCTGCGCTCAGGGTGCCCTTGCCATCGCCGAAGGCGGCGGCGTCCAGCTCGGTCTGGCGCAGGGTGACCGCCAGGTGGCGGGCAGCCCCCGGCTGCAGCAGGCCAGCCAGGCGCAGCTCGTTTTCCAGCGCCTTCTGCACGTGGTTGCTCAGGTTGCCTTCAGGGCTGCGCACCGGGTTGGCGCGCACCATCAGTGAGTCCTGCCCGGGCGCCGCAGTGACGCTGGGAGCGTCCAGTTTGGCCAGCGGCTCCCTGGCCTTGAGCGCCTGGACGTTGTCGTAGCTGGGTTCGTAGCGCGGCATGGTGATGCCGCAACCTTGCAGCAGGAGGACGGCGAGTGCGGCGCAGGTGATTCGGGCAGACATGGGATTTCCTTTCCATCAATGTAAAAAAGGGCGCGAAGATAGCACGATGATGGCACTGCTGGGTTGGCGCCCTTTCGATGGCAAGCGGCCCCGCTTCCTCAGGTCGACAGCTGGTTGGCGAACTGGCCGACGGCGTTGACCACGCGCTGGGCGCTGTCCTGGATCTCGATGATCACCGTGCCGGCCTGGCCGGACAGCTCCAGGCCCAGCTCGGCCTGCTGCTTGCCGCGGTCGATCATCGCCACGGCCTGGCCGGCCAGGTGCTGGTTCTGTTCCACCACGCGGGTGATTTCCTCGGTGGCGGCGCTGGTGCGCGAGGCGAGCTGGCGCACCTCGTCGGCCACCACCGCGAAGCCGCGGCCCTGGTCGCCGGCGCGGGCCGCTTCGATGGCGGCGTTGAGCGCCAGCAGGTTGGTCTGGTCGGCGATGCTGCGGATGCTCTGCACCAGCGCGCCGATGGCCTGGGACTGGCGGTCCAGTGCCTCGATGCCCTGGGCGGCCTCCTGCATGCGGTCGGCCAGCTCGCGCATCACCTCCACCGTCTGCTGGACCACCGCGGCGCCCTTGGTGGCGCTGTCGTCAGTGCTCTGCGAGGTGTCGAAGGCGATGGTCGCGGCCTGCGCGACGGCGTTCTCGCGGTGCACCTGCTCGGTGATCACGGTGGCGAACTTGACCACTTTGTAGAGGCGGTCGTGGGCGTCGATGATCGGGTTGTAGGAGGCCTCCAGCCAGACTTCGTGGCCGCGGTTGTCGATGCGCTTGAAGCGCCCGGTGACGAACTCGCCGCGGCGCAACTTGTTCCAGAACGCCTCGTACTGCGACGAGTTGTATTCCGACGGCTCGCAGAACATCCGGTGATGCTTGCCCTGGATCTGCGCCAGGCTGTAGCCCATGGCGTTGAGGAAGCGGTCATTGGCGGTGATCACTTCACCCTGCAGGTTGAATTCGATCACCGCGGTGGAGCGCTGCAGCGCCTCGATCAGGTTCTCGTGCTCGCGGGAATTCTCGATTGTGCGGGTCAGGTCGCTGGCGTGGATCGAGAAATGCCGGACCACGCCGCTGCTGTCGTGCATCGGCTGAAGGATCGAACGCAGCCAGGCTTCCTCGCCATCGCCGCGCAGCAGGCGGATCACTCCGGCCAGGTGTTCGCCGCGCTCGATGGCGTGCTTGACGCGCAGGTGGAAGTCCAGCCCGCGTACATGGTCGGGGATCAGGTCCAGCAGCGGTCGGCCGATGAGCTGGTCGCCGCGATGGAGCATTTCCTTCTCGAAATTGGCGTTCACCGATTCGATGCGCCCACGGGGGTCGAGGAAGAGGACGAGCATTTCCTGGTCGAGGCTGGCGCGGACCTCGTTGACCGAGGCGAGCTCTTCACGCAGGGCGGCCAGCTCCTGCTTCAAACGCGAGTTGAACATTCGTGGGCATTCTCAAGTGGTGGGCGCGTAGGCTGGTGCCGGATGGCGTCACCCAGTGCATCGGCCGATCCGGCCACGACTTTAGCCTCGAATGAATCGACGTAGCCCCCGTGTTTGAAGGCCTGACGCCGTTTTCAGGCGGCGCTGGTCATTTCCTGACTGGCAGCGATGGCGTGGCGCAGCTGCTCGGTATCCAGCGGTTTGTGCAGCAGTTGGCTGCCGCTGGCGGCGGCCTCGCGCAGGCGCTCGGACGAGGTGTCGCCGGTGATGATCAGCGCCGGCACCTGGCGCGCGAGATAGCTGCGGATACGGCGGATGGCGTCGGCACCGGTCTGCCCGTCGCCCAGGCGGTAGTCGCTGAGGATCAGGTCCACCGGCGCGCGGCCGACATGGCTGGCTTCGATATGCCGCTGGCAGGCGAGGAGGGCGCTGGTGCCGGCATACACGCGATGCCCCCAGACCTCCAGCAGGTTGCTCAGTGCATGCAGCACGTCGGGCTCGTCTTCCACCACCATGATCCCCAGGCCCGGGTGGTCGTGGTCGCTGCGTTGTACCGGCGCCACCGCCTGGAGCGGCGCATGGGCGAGGGGGACGCGCAGGCAGAACACCGAGCCGCAACCCGGCTGAGACTTCAGCAGCAGGCGATGGTCGAGCAGGCGCGCCGCATGGCGGACGATGGCCAGGCCCAGGCCGAGGCCCTGCTTGCGGTCGCGTTCGGCGTTATGCAGCTGGACGAATTCCTCGAAGACCACGTCCTGCAGGCCCGCATCGATGCCGCTGCCGGTGTCCCACACCTGGATTTCCAGTTCCTCGCCACGCCGCCGGCAGCCCAGCAGCACGCCGCCGCGCAGGGTGTAGCGGAAGGCGTTGGTCAGCAAGTTGTCGAGGATGCGCCGCAGCAACAGCGGGTCGCTGTCGATCCACACGGGCTTGCTGTGCACGCGCCAGTCCAGGCAGCGCTCGGCGGCGGTGCCGGCGAATTCGGCGCGCAGGTCGGCGAACAGCTTGGCGAGGCTGACCGGCTCGCGCTCCACGGGCACCACGCCGGCGTCCAGGCGCGAGATATCCAGCAGGCCATTGAGCAGGTCGCCCAGGTTGCCGAGCATGCCGCGCAGGCGCGTGGCGATGTCGCGCGCCTGGCGGGGCTCCACGGGGCCGCGTTCGGCGAGGGCGGCGAGGGCGCCAACGAACAGACCCAGGGCGTGGATCGGCTGGCGCAGGTCGTGGCTGGCGGCGGCGAGGAAGCGCGACTTGGCCTGGTCGGCGGCGCGGGCGCGATCGCGCTGTTCGCGCAGGTCGTGCACCAGCTCGGAGTTCTCCTGGCGCAGGCGGATGGTCTCGCACAGGCTGCGGTAGGTCACCCGGCTGTAGTACAGGTTGACCCCGGCCAGGCAGAGGATGAAGAAGCTGTAGGTGGTGTGCTGCTCGTCGGACACGCTCAGGCAGCGCAGCAGCATAGGCAGCAGCATCGCCGCGAGCGAGCCGATGTAGGCGGGCGGGAAGGCCGACAGCGACGGCACCGCGCCGCACACAAGGCCGGTGAGGACGATGCAGGTGAAGGCGAACAGTTGCGGGTCGCCATGGACGAAGCCGACCCAGCCCAGCCAACCCCAGAGCAGGCTGCTGGCCCAGGACAGCAGCGTGTTGGTCCATAGCCATTTTGCTTCCCGCGTGCGCGCCGGGGCTTGCCGGAAGTACGTGCGTGCCAGGACAATCCGCCCCAGCGTGAGCGCGTACAGCGCGGCCAACCAGCACACCATCGCGGTCGGCGTCAGGGCGCTGCGGAAGATGAACAGCACCGGCACGGGAATCACCAGGTTGGCGAAGAGCACGGCGTACGACTGGCGAAACAACAGATCGGCCAGGTCGCGCTGCAGCGGATTGTTGTCCATGTCCGGAAGGCCTCAGGGAGACGAATGATGGAAGGGAAGCGCGAGTGGCGAGTGCTGATCGCCGATGACCACGGCATCGTCCGCGATGGCCTGCGCCTGTTGCTGTCCACCCTCGACGGCATCGAGGTGGTGGGCGAGGCGGCGGACGGCCTGCGCCTGCAGGCCCTGCTGGAGGAGCAGCGCGCAGACCTGCTGCTGCTCGACCTGAACATGCCCGGCCTCAACCGGCTGCAGTTCATCCATGAACTGCGCCAGCGTCATCCCCGGCTGAGAATCCTGGTGCTCACCGCCAACACCGAACTGGCCACCGTGCGCTCGGTGCTCGACGCCGGGGTGCACGGCTACCTGAGCAAGGGCGAGGACACCGGCGAGTTGCTCGAAGCCATCGCCGCCCTGCGCGGCGGCCAGCACTACCTGGCGCGCAGCCTGCGCTTCCAGCTGGACAGCCCGGGCACGCACCCCTCGGGCGATGCCGACCTGCTCTCGGCGGTGGAACTGACCAAGCGTGAGCGGCAGATCCTCACCCTGGCCGCCCAGGGCCGCAGCGCAAGGGAGATCGCCGAGCACTTCAGCATCAGCCCGCTGACGGTGCGCAAGCACCGCGAGAACCTGATGCGCAAGCTCGATCTGCACAGCACTGCGGAGCTGGCGGCCTACGCCGTGCGCCTGGGCGTGCCCAGCGCCTGAGTCGACTCGGTGGTGCGCCTGCGTGGCCATGCTGAACGTCCTGTTCCCGGAAAGCTGGGAACAGAGGCTAGCGCCGCGCACCGGCGGAAAAAATACGGCAACTGCCGTATGTGCCCGGACCGGGGCGCTCCCTAACCTTCCCTTCACGGACCAGGCGCTGCCCGGATGCACGCCGGCCGATACCCGATCAAGGGAAGGATCACACCATGACTTTGCCTGCCTATTGGGCCTCGTTCGCCGTGGCGACGCTGGCCTTCGCCTGCATGCCCGGCCCGGCCATTCTCTACATGACCTCGCAGACCCTCGCCCACGGCCGCCGCGCCGGCCTCCACGCCGCGCTGGGCATCCACCTGGGTTGCTACGCGCATATCCTCGCCGCCAGCGCTGGCCTCGCCGCCTTGCTGCATCACGCGCCGACGCTCTACCTGGCCCTGAAGCTGGCGGGTGCGGCCTACCTGATCTGGCTGGGCGGCTCGATGATCTTCGGCCGGCGCCGCCTGGGCGGGAGCGGCGAAGAGGAGCGCGAGGCGCGGCCCAAGGTGCTGCGCGACAGCATCATCGTCGAGGTGCTCAACCCCAAGACGGCGCTGTTCTTCCTGACCTTCCTGCCGCAATTCGTCGACCCGGCCGCGAGCCTGCCGGTGGGGCTGCAGTTCTTCATCCTCGGGATGATCGTCAACCTGGTGTTCTCCACCGCCGACGTACTCGCCGTGCTGTTCGCATCGCTGCTGCTCGGCGCGCTCGGGCAGGGGCGCGGGCAGCAACTGATGCCGCGGGTGTGCGGCTCGGTGCTGGTGGGGCTGGGGGTGATGCTGGTGGCGCGGGGCGGGGTGGTGTAGCGCGGTAGCGCCGCACCCAGGCGGGCGCGGCGCGGGCGAAGCGGATCAGTCTTCGCGGCTGGTCACTTCCACCAGGTGGTAGCCGAACTGGGTCTTCACCGGACCCTGGACGACGTTCAACGGCGCGCTGAACACGACCTGGTCGAACTCGCGAACCATCTGGCCCGGGCGGAAGGTGCCCAGGTCGCCGCCGCTGCGGCCGGACGGGCAGGTGGAGTTGTCACGCGCCACCTGGGCGAAATCGGCGCCGCCTTCGATGGCAGCTTTGAGTTCATTGCACTTGGCTTCGCTGGAAACCAGGATGTGACGGGCGGATGCACGGGCCATGGGATAACTCCTGAACAGGCAGTAGGAAAGGGCGAAGCCTAGCTGATTCCGGGCCCGAACCCAATGCGGGTTGCCCAGTGGTTCGGTGTTGCGATGCCCGTGAGCGGCTCTTCATTGTAGGAGCGAGCTTGCTCGCGAACCGCCCAGCTTCGAGCCCGCCGGTAAATCCGTTCGCGAGCAAGCTCGCTCCTACAGGTTCTCCCCCGGCTGTTGCAGCAGGGGCATTGCCGTAGGAGCGGATTCATCCGCGATAGGCATCGCCCAGATGAAGAACGTGCCGGCAAAAAACGATCACGGCTGTAGGAGCGGGCCACGCCCGCGACTGCGCGACACGCGCGGCCAATGCTGATGGCGTTGCCTGTTCTCCCTGCGCGGGTAGGGGAATGGACCTGCCGTCGGCCCTGCCGACGGATCGCGTGCATGGCACGCTCCTACAGGTCGCTACCCGCGCTGGTGTTTGCGGGGCATGCGTAGGAGCGGATTCATCCGCGATGGGCATCGCCCCGATGGAGAACGTGCCGGCGGAATATGATCGCCACTGTAGGTGCGGGCCACGCCCGCGACCGCGCGATCACGCGCGGCCAACGCCGATGGCGTTGCACAGTCTCCCGGAACGGGTGGGCAAGTGGATCGGCGTCGGCCCTGCCGACGGATCGCGTGCATGGCACGCTCCTACAGGTCGCTACCCGCGCTGGTGTTTGCGGGGCATGCGTAGGAGCGGATTCATCCGCGATAGGCATCGCCCGGATGGAGAACGTGCCTGCGGAAAACGATCACGGCTGTAGGAGCGGGCCATGCCCGCGACCGCGCGATCACGCGCGGCCATCCCGGGCTGCCGCCTTTTGTAGGAGCGAGCTTGCTCGCGAACCGCCCGGCACCGGTACCGCCCGGGCAATCACCGCGGACGAAGTTCACTCCTACGCCCGGCCCCTCAGGCCTGCGCAGTACCCAGCACGGCGCTGAGGTGCTGCAGGTAGCGCTGCACATCGTTCTCGATGTTCGGGCGCTTCATCACGTCCACGCACAGGAAGGTGGGCAGCGGGCTCATGCCCAGGAACTGGTTGGCCTTGTGGAAGGGGAAATACACCGCGTCCACGCCCTTGCCCTCGAAGAAGTCGGTAGGGTCGTCGAAGGCCTGCTGCGGTGCGTTCCAGGTCGCCGAGATCATGTACTGCTTGCCCTGCAGCAGGCCGCCGCTGCCGTACTTCTGCGAGGCGTCGGAGCGGGTGCGACCGTCGTTGGCGTAGAGGCTGCCGTGGCCGGCGGTGAATACCTCGTCGAGGTACTGCTTGACCGTCCAGGGCGCGCCCATCCACCAGCCGGGCATCTGGTACACGATCACGTCGGCCCATAGCATCTTCTGCACTTCTTCCTGGATGTCGTAGCCGCCGTCGACGAAGGTTTGCTTCACGTCGAAACCGGCGCGGTCCAGGTGGGCGATGGCGGCTTCATGCAGGGTGGCGTTGTAGCGGCCGTCGGAGTGAGCGAACTGTTTGCCGCCATTGATCAGCAGGATCTTTTTCATGGAGTGGGCTCCGCAAGTCAGAAATTCGATGGCGGCAGAATATCGACCGGGGCAGGGCGGAAACACCCGTTTTCGGACAAATGATCCGTGCGTGAGAATCAAGAATGCAGAAGATTGATTTGCGTCAGCATAGGGCAATCTTTCCTGCCACAGGTACCGCCCCGATGTATGCCTTCATCCTCCAGGCCCACACCCTCCCGGAAAAATCCCAGGCCTTCGAAGACCTCTTCCGCACCTACCTCGCCCCGAGCCGCGCCGAAGAGGGCTGCCTTCAGTACCACATGCTGCGCGATGCCAGCGACCCGACCCTGTTCACCTTCTTCGAGGTCTGGCAGAGCCGCGAACACCTGGCCATCCACACTGCGCTGCCGCACATGCGCGAGTTCCACGAGCGGCGCATGGACTACCTGCGCCGCGATTTCGCCATCCAGGAAGTCGAGGTGATGCAGCCGCGCTGAGCGACCGCGGGCAAGAACCTTCAGCCGTCGCGGAACCTGTGTCTCGCGGGCGCAGCCAAATGCGGAGAAATCACGCATCATTGAGCCCTTTTCGACCATCGGAGCCGTCCATGCCCAGCCAGTCGTTCCTTTTGCGTAGCCTGCTGTTGTCGTTCGGCCTGCTGGCCGCCGCCGGCGCCAGCGCGGCCGACCAGGACCAACTGCTCGAAGCCATCAACGCCTACCGCGGCGACGTGCAGTCCTGCGCGGGGCAGGCTTCCCAGGTGTTGCCGCCGCTATCGCCGGACCCGCGCCTGGCGCTGCCGGCGTCGGCGGGCGAGTGGAAGGCGGCGCTGAACCGCGCCGGCTACCCGATGAGCAGCGTGCGCATGCTCAGCCTCACCGGCCCGCGTGATGTGACGGCCGCGATGAAGGCGCTGCAGGAGAGCTTCTGCCAGGTACTGCTGGACCCGCAATTCGTCGACGTCGGCATCGTCCGCGAGGGCGATGACTGGCGCGTGCTGCTCGGCCGCCCGCTGCTGCAGGGCAAGCTGGGCACCTGGGAAGCTGAAGGCCAGCAGTTGCTGCAGGCGATCAACGCCGCGCGCAGCCATGCGCGTCAGTGCGGTGGGCAAGCGTTCACGCCGGCCCCGGCGCTGAGCTGGAACGCGACCCTGGGCGGCACCGCCGAAGCCCATAGCCGCGACATGGCCAACAACAACTACTTCGACCACAAGGGCCGCGACGGCAGCACGCCGGGCGACCGCGCGGAGCTCAACGGCTACGCCGGCCAGCGCATCGGCGAGAACATCGCCGCCGGGCAGGGCAACGCGCAGAAGGTGGTGGACAGCTGGCTGACCAGCCCCGGCCACTGCGCCAACCTGATGAACCCGCAGTACAGCGAGCTGGGCGCCGCCTACGCGGCTGACCCGAAGAGTGACGCGGGTATCTACTGGACGGCGCTGTTCGGCTCGCCCTGAGCCGTCATCGATCGCCGCGGGTGGCGCCCGGCTCGCTGGCCTGGCGCTTGACCTTTGCCGCGAGGACGGCGGCCTCGACCGCTGCCAGCGTGCCCGAGGCTGCCGGTAGCTCCAGCACGCGGCTCTCGGCCAGGGTGGACACCTGCTCGCCGTTGTCCAGGGTGAATTCGACGAAGGCCAGGTGCTCCGACCAGGAACGATAGCGCCGCACCATGAACAGGCTGTGGCGGCTGCGCACCGAGCTGATCTTCTCCAGGGCGACCTGCCGGTGGCTGTCCTTGCCGCACAGCACCAGTTCGCCCTTGTCGATGAACGCCGGTTCGGCCTTCGATACCCGCCGCCATTCCACGGCGAAGCGTGCGCCGAGCAGCAGCAGGCAAAGGGGCAGGGCGGAGAACAGGGCAACCACGCCGCTGAACAGCTTGATCAGCGTGAACGCGGCCATTGCCAGCAGGATCAGCAGGGTGACGGCGCGGTAGAAGTGGACGTTGTCGAACTCGGTCTGCGGCAGGAACCGGACATCCATGTGTGTGTTTCCTCGGCGAGTACGAAACGTCCTTCAGCCAGACTTTTTAGCAGAGTGCTCGCCGCTCGCCCTGTGAGGCGGATCACGGCGTGGGGCAATGCACAAAGAAAAACCGGCGCCAGGGCGCCGGTTTTCATGTGCTCCGCGGGAACCGGGGTGGTTCCCGCCTCAACCTGCCACTTTAGTGCGGCTGGTTCAGGGTCAGGCGCATGTGGCGGTTCACATCCTTGTACAGCAGGTAGCGGAAGCGACCGGGGCCGCCGGAGTAGCAGGCCTGCGGGCAGAAGGCGCGCAGCCACATGAAGTCGCCGGCTTCCACTTCGACCCAGTCCTGGTTCAGGCGGTACACCGCCTTGCCTTCGAGCACGTACAGGCCGTGTTCCATCACGTGGGTCTCGGCGAACGGAATCACGCCGCCCGGCTCGAAGTTCACGATGTTCACGTGCATGTCGTGGCGCATGTCGGCCATGTCGACGAAGCGGGTGGTGCTCCAGCGGCCTTCGGTATCGGGCATGACCTTCGGCTCGATGTCCTGCTCGTTGGTGACGAAGGCTTCGGGCAGCGGTACGCCATCGACTTTCTGGTAGTGCTTGCGAATCCAGTGGAAGCGGGTGTGCTGGCCGCTGGTGTTGCGTACCTTGTAGTCGGCGCCCGGCGGAATGAACGCATAGCCGCCCGGCTGCATCGTGTGCACTTCGCCCTGCAGGGTCAGGGTCAGCTCGCCTTCGACGATGAACAGCACCGCCTCGGCGTTGACGTCCTGCTCGGGCTTGTCGCTGCCGCCCTGGGGCGCCAGTTCGACGATGTACTGCGAGAAGGTCTCGGCGAAGCCCGACAGCGGGCGGGCGATGACCCACATGCGCATGTTGTCCCAGAAGGGCAGGTGGCTGGTGACGATGTCACGCATCACGCCCTTGGGGATAACGGCATAGGCTTCGGTGAACATGGCGCGGTCGGTGAGCAGCTCGGTCTGTGCCGGGTGCCCTCCGTGCGGCGCGTAATAGGTGGATTTGGCCATGGGTACTTCCTCATTGTTGTCTTGCTGCCCCGGCGCGTGCGGCGCCGTGGCGGGCAATGCGTGCAGAGCGGCGCGCTGTCGGTGCGCGGGCCGTCGCTGGCAGCCACGATATCCAGCGCCGTGTTCATGCACAAATTAAATGTTGGAATCCGCTGTATTTGGTTTCTGAATGCCTGTCAGCCCTGTGTATCCTGCGCCAGCACGCGCGACAGTACCCGCGCCAGCTCCTTCACCATCGGGTCCACCGCTGGCCGGTGCAGCATCGCCACCTCGAACACGTCCACCGAGGGTAGCCCGATATTCTTCGGCAGCACGGCGTGGCCGGCCGTTACCGCGCGCTGCGGCAGCAGGCCGATGCCCATGCCGTCGGCGATGGCCGACTGGATGCCGGACAGGCTCGAACTGGTGAAGCTGATGTGCCAGCGCCGGCCGATGGATTCCAGCGCGGCGATCATCTCGTCGCGGTACACCCCGCGCGGCGGGAAGGTCACGATGGGCAGCGGGTCCAGTTCGATGCAGGCGTTCTTCGCGCTGTCCACCCAGCGCGTTTTCTCCGGCCAGCAGGCCACTGCTTCGCGGGCGTTCTGCCGTTGCTTGAGCAGCACCAGGTCCAGCTCGCCCCGGTCATAGCTGGCGGACAGGTCGCGGCTCAGGCCGCTGGTGACCTCCAGCTTCACCTGCGGGTAGCGGCGGTTGAAGGCTGCCAGTTGTTCGGTGGTGCGCCCGGTGGCGAAATCGTCCGGCACGCCGATGCGCACCGTCAGCGCCACGGTGGCGCCGGACAGCGCCTCGACCATCTCGTCATTCAATGCCAACAGGCGTCGGGCATAACCCAGCAGCGTGTCGCCCGCGTCGGTGGGCAGCACGTCGCGATTGCCGCGCTCCAGCAGGCGGTGCCCGGCCATCTCCTCCAGCCGACGGATCTTCTGGCTGACGGTGGACTGGGTCGAGTGCAGGCGAGCGGCGGCCGTGGTGAAACTGCCGCAGTCGGCCACCGTGACGATGGCGCGGAGCAGATCGAGATCGAAGAGGCGGGTATTTGGTTTGTCACTGTCGCTCATGGCGGTATCGGAAATCTGAATGCGATACCGCTTTCTAACAGCTCACCCCGAGCCCGGCAAATCACCTGGCGCCAGCTGCGCTCAGAAGTCGACGGTCTTTGCCCACGGATCGAAGACGCTGCTGCCGCGGCGGTCGCCCTTGCGGCGGTCATCTTCGAAGCGAATGGTTTGTCGTCGATCGGCGCTGCACCGGCGCTCGCCGTGGCGGGTGTCGATCTGGAACCTGGCCTTGGGCTTGGCTGGCATCGCCGCCACGGGCGCGGCGGCGGGTTCCATGGGGACCAGGCTCAGTTCATCACTGTTCAAGTCATCGAAGTTGAAATCGCTGAGGTCGAAATCGTCGTCGAGATTCATCACGCGTCGCTCCACTGCAATACCCTCAGAGGTGAGCGTAGAAGCGTAGTGGCGCTGTGCCGTTTCAGCCGACGGACTGCACGTCAGGTGTTCCTCTCAGTCGATCAAGATTCCAAAAGCTGGCTCTACCGGGGGAATCACACGTAGAGGGTCTTCATGAAACGTCTACCGCAGTCCCTGCCGGAGCTGGCCGCAGTTGCCGCGTTGTCCGGTTGCATGAGTAATGAAGAGTTCCTCGCCCCAACCAGCAGGGCGCGATCAAGGCCACCGAATCGCGGGCGAAGTTCTAGATGAACTGTGAGGCGGTGACCAGCAGCGTGCTGTCGAGCAAGGTCACCAACGTGCGCCGCGCCATGGAGCGCACCGAGTACACCATCGGCGTGCGCGGCTGTAACAAGCAGGCGACCTACATCACCTACTGCCTCAACCCGGAAACCTGTAACGCCATCGCCGATACGGCGCGGATGGGGACTCCATGAGCAAGCTCGGGATGGCGCGTGCGCAGCCCATCCCGAGTTCCCTCCAGCTGGTCTGAGCCTAGCCTGTGTAAGCAATTATTTCGCTCTGGAAACTCCGCTCCAGCGCTCCGGTCTGTAATGGCAAGCCGCCATCTCCGCACTTCAGCATCCGGCCCGGAAGGCGGCTCTTTCCTCTGGCCTGATCGAGGAGTTCGCTCCACCCCCGCCTTTGTCGCAATACCCAACACGCTTTCGAGGTGCCAGGCGCCAGCGCCACAAGGGTGTGGCGCGCGCCATCAGTTTCCCTGGATCACGAGACGATCTCGTAAGGAATGTCCATGAAGCTCAAGCTAGTTCTGCTGGGTGCGGTTCTGTTGTCGTCGCCGATTTATCAGGCTGTGGCGGATAGTTGTCGGCCGAATGCGTACGGCGGAAATGACTGCAACTACGACGATGGCACCTGGTCGAGTAGCCGCAAGAACTACTACGGGGGATATGACACCCGATTCAGCGACGGGCGCCACTCGACCAGTCGCGCAAACGTTAACGGTGGGCTGGATACCAATTACAGCGATGGAACGTACTCAACCAGTCAGTCAAACGTTAACGGTGGTGTGGATACCCGCTATAGCGACGGCACCTACTCGTCCAGCAGCGCGAACGTGAACGGTGGCTCGGATACCTCATACAGCAACGGTGGCTACTCCAGAAGCAGACCCAACAGCTCCGATGGTCAGGACACGACTTACTTCAGCCACGACGGCAAGCGCTGGTAAGAATATTTCCCTGCTCCTTGCAGGATGGAGCGCCGCGCCGCTTCGTCCTGCAATTCGATTTTCCAAGGCAATCCTGCTGATGCCACCACAATGTGCAGGCATGCCATTTCGGTGTAAACCCAATGCCTCAATCCAGCCAGCTATGCCACGCCAGGCGAATCGCGCCGTCCTGCAAGGGCAGCAGCGTCAGGTTCGGGGTCTGGCGCAGGTCGGTGACCAATTGGCTCCAGGCGGCGGAATCGTCGCTGGGCTCGCGGCGCAGGGTGATGCCGAGGTTCTTCAGGGTGGTCGGGTCTGCCAGCAGGGCGTTCACGCGGGCGGACAGCTGTTCGTAAGGTGCGGCGTGCATGGGAGGCCTCCGGTTCGGGGTGGATGGAAAGTACTGTATGTAAATACAGTATTTCTTGTAAAGGCCTGAGTGATCATCGGTTGGCTGGTTTCTGGTGAAGGTGGAATCCGGCGCTCTCGGGCAGTGTCTCGCCCGGTGCTCGGCGCTCGCTCAAGCGCGCAAGCCTCGGGAATCACGGGATTGAGCGCTGCTCCGTTTTTATCGTTCTGAAAATGGAACGCTAGAGGCAATTTTTGCCGTCTGGTGGAGCAAGGGTGTCGAAATTAACCTTTGCTCCATGCAGTGACGCACTGCACGACGAGTCCAAACCTTCCGGCCCGGCCGGCACCCACTGAAAGCAAATCGAGGATTTCACCATGACCAACGCCACCTACAACCGCCTGGACAAAGACAACGCCGCCGTACTGCTGGTCGACCACCAGGCTGGCCTGCTCTCGCTGGTGCGTGACATCGATCCGGACAAGTTCAAGAATAACGTGCTGGCCCTGGGCGACCTGGCCAAGTTCTTCAACCTGCCGACCATCCTCACCACCAGCTTCGAAACCGGCCCCAACGGTCCGCTGGTGCCCGAGCTGAAAGCGCAGTTCCCGGACGCCCCGTACATTGCCCGCCCCGGCCAGATCAACGCCTGGGACAACGAAGACTTCGTCAAGGCGGTGAAGGCCACCGGCAAGAAGCAACTGATCATCGCCGGCGTGGTAACCGAGGTGTGCGTGGCCTTCCCGGCGCTGGCGGCCCTGGCCGAAGGGTTCGATGTGTTCGTGGTGGCGGATGCCTCCGGCACCTTCAACGAGATGACCCGCGACGCCGCGTGGCGCCGGATGGAAGCGGCCGGCGCGCAGCTGATGACCTGGTTCGGCGTGGCCTGTGAGCTGCACCGCGACTGGCGCAACGACATCGAAGGCCTGGCCGCGCTGTGCTCCAACCACATCCCGGACTACCGCAACCTGATCACCAGCTACAACGCGCTGACCGCTGGCAAGTAAGCCTCCGCCGAACTGAAGACCGGAGCCTCGAAAGAGGCTCCGGTTTTTTGCGTCGCACGTGTGCATCGCCCACCTGTAGGAGCGGGCCACGCCCGCGACCCGTCGGCAAGGCCGACGCTTCCTTTGCTCCGGCATCGCAGGTCTACTGCCTTGGTTTGGGGATTTGAGCGCCGCTTCGGCATGCCCGAGCGTTCTCTAAAAATCGTAAAGGCCCAGTCCTGCAGACTCCGAGCGCTACGCCTCCGTAGGAGCGGACCTTGTCCGCGAAATCCCCCGCGGCGGAAGCAAATCTCCCAGGCCCCCGCTCATCCGCCATCTGTAGGAGCGCGCTTGCTCGCGAACCCGTCGGTGCAGCGCCCGGTCCATAGCGGACGAAGTCCGCTCCTACCCTGCACGCCTGCGCTTGGGTGGCCCTCACCCTAACCCTCTCCCAGAGGGAGAGGGGACTGTAGGTGCAGCATGAACCCACAGCGTCAGCCGGCACGATCTGCTCCCTCTCCCTGGGGGAGAGGGCTGGGGTGAGGGGAAAGCGCAAACACAGAGCTATCTGGGGAAAGACAGGTGCTCCTGCGCAGGCGCCAACCGCGGCAGTGCCGCTAATAGCCCGCAGCCATCCGCAGGGGATTCGCGGACAAGGTCCGTTCCTACGCGCCAGGCCTGGGCTGCCGGGGGAGGAGGGGAGCGATTAGCCTTCCTGGGTGAGGAGGCTGGAGCGGCGGTCACGTAGCGTGACCGCGAAGAAGTAGGTGCCACTCTGCACCCAGGCGCGTCGGTAGTTTGGCATTTGAAAAAACGTTGTACATCCCCGGTGCAATAAGGGCTTCAGCCAGGTACGTTACGCCAGCTTATCAGTTCTTGTCTTTCCTCTGTTTTTCCAAGTATGCTCTTGTAAGTTATGTCAGTGATTGCTAAGATCGCGTCATTCAATGTCACTGATGCGGGGGGTTTTGATGACTGACTCTAGGACCCTTCTGGAGTATCTCCGGATAACCATTGACAAGGAAAAGAAAGGGATTGAGGAGTCTCAGAAGAGGCTTGAAGAGCTAGAGAAGGCTCTCGCTGTGCTGGAAGTATTGGGGAAGCGTATGCGTGAAGAGATAGGATCAAGCCTTCCATACGCTGAGCTTTCTGTAGGTACTAAGTTAGAGTCTCCAGCTCCAGCTCCAGCTCCAGCTCCAGCTCCAGCTCCAGCTCCAGCTATCCAAGCGCTCACCTTCGTCGAAGAAACACGACAGGTCATCGCTCAAGAGTTTAGCGATGACCGGGAGTTTACCGTTGCGATGGTGGAGGAGGCCTTCCTGCGCTCATCCAAAGCGGTAAACGGCAAGAGCCCGAGAGCCAGAATAGCAATGGCTCTAGCTGATTTAGAGGGCGAAGGCATTGTAGTTCGCACGTTTAGAGCGAGGGGAAGCGTTCCTCACCGTTTTAAGCTAGCTAAAGCAACTCAGAAATAAGAAGGCCCTGCTTTGCAGAGCAGGGCCTAGTACCAACCACGTTCTCGGCAGAGGACAGAACATATCGGAGGCAAACATGAGTCTGGCTGACTCGCTGGTGCATCTCCTCATTGACTTGAGGTTGGTTGTGCTCGCAGCCCTTACCTTATTAGGTAATTTCTGAAAGCAAGCTGGATTATCTATCAAGCTTGGCGCATTGTCTAACCGGCAGGCGGCTCTCGATCTGGTTCACTCCTCGACGTTAGAAAACAAAAAGCCCCGCACTAGGCGGGGCTCTTCGCTTTTCTAATCACTGCCCCAAAAATCCATTTCGGGTTACAGCGCATCTAATGGTCTTGACTTGCGGTCTTGCTACTACTTCCGTCAGTCCCAGCTCAGCGCGCCGCCGGTCTGGTACTCGATTACGCGGGTCTCGAAGAAGTTCTTTTCCTTCTTGAGGTCCATGATTTCGCTCATCCACGGGAACGGGTTGCTGGTGCCCGGGTATTCCTCTTTGAGGCCGATCTGGGTCAGGCGGCGGTTGGCGATGAACTTGAGGTAGTCCTCCATCATCGCGGCGTTCATGCCCAGTACGCCACGCGGCATGGTGTCGCGAGCGTATTCGATCTCCAGCTGGGTGCCCTGGAGGATCATCTGGGTGGCCTCGTCCTTCATCTGGGCATCCCACAGGTGCGGGTTTTCGATCTTGATCTGGTTGATCACGTCGATGCCGAAGTTCAGGTGCATGGATTCGTCGCGCAGGATGTACTGGAACTGCTCGGCGGTGCCGGTCATCTTGTTGCGGCGGCCCATGGAGAGGATCTGGGTGAAGCCGCAGTAGAAGAAGATGCCTTCCAGGACGCAGTAGTAGGCGATCAGGTTGCGCAGGAACTGGCGGTCGGTCTCCGGGGTGCCGGTCTGGAACTGCGGGTCGGAGATCGAGCGGGTGTACTTCAGGCCCCAGGACGCTTTCTTCGCGACGCTCGGGATCTCGTGGTACATGTTGAAGATTTCACCCTCGTCCATGCCCAGCGATTCGATGCAGTACTGGTAGGCGTGGGTGTGGATCGCTTCCTCGAAGGCCTGGCGCAGGATGTACTGGCGGCACTCGGGGTTGGTGATCAGGCGGTAGACGGCCAGCACCAGGTTGTTGGCGACCAGGGAGTCGGCGGTGGAGAAGAAGCCGAGGTTGCGCATGACGATGCGGCGCTCGTCTTCGGAGAGGCCGTCCTTGCTCTTCCACAGGGCAATGTCGGCGTTCATGTTCACTTCCTGGGGCATCCAGTGGTTGGCGCAACCATCCAGATACTTCTGCCAGGCCCAGTCGTACTTGAAGGGTACGAGCTGGTTGAGGTCGGCGCGGGCGTTGATCATCTGCTTGTCGCCGACTTGTACGCGGGCGGCGGAGCCTTCGAGATCGTCCAGGCCTTCCTGGATGTCCAGGGCGTCGAGGGCCTGCTTGGCGCGGGCGACGGCGTCGGAGTCGTTGGCGGAAACGGCGCGCGCTTCTTCGACGGAGCCGGCGGCGTCGGCGTCGAGTTTGTCAGCGTTCTGCGCGGCGGCCTGGGCGACTGCCGGGGCGGCCTTGGCTTCGGTGGCGTCTTCTTTGTCGAATTCGTCCCAGCTCAGCATGGGTCCTCTCCTGTTCTGGATGGCCGTTCTAGGGCGGCCTGATGTCTGGTGGCGTGGGGTGCACGCTAAGAGCTTGTGCTTCTTCCGTCCTGCGCGTGCGCGGCGGAGGAGGCTGTTGTTCGGTGGGGAAAAGGGGCCCGATAGAGCCCCTCACCCTAGCCCTCTCCCAGAGGGAGAGGGGACGTGCGGTCTGCCGTTTCGGTGTCAGCGCCGCTTTCGCGGCGCGCTCACCTTATTGGCAAGCTTCGCAATCAGGATTGTCGATGGAGCAAGCCTGAGGAACCGGAGCCGGCTTCGGCTCTGCGGCCGGGGCGGCTTGCAGGCCTTCGTTGCCACCGGCCGACACGGCGTTGAGCTTGCCGGTGTTGATGGTGGACTTCTCGGTGCTGGTGGCGGCCAGGGCACGGAGGTAGTAGGTGGTCTTCAGGCCACGGTACCAGGCCATGCGGTAGGTCACGTCCAGCTTCTTGCCCGAGGCGCCGGCGATGTAGAGGTTCAGGGACTGGGCCTGATCGATCCACTTCTGGCGGCGGCTGGCGGCGTCGACGATCCACTTGGTCTCGACTTCGAAGGCGGTGGCGTACAGGTCCTTCAGGTCTTGCGGGATGCGCTCGATCTGCTGCACGGAGCCGTCGTAGTACTTCAGGTCGTTGACCATGACCGGGTCCCACAGGCCGCGCACCTTGAGGTCGCGAACCAGGTAGGGGTTGATCACGGTGAACTCGCCGGAGAGGTTCGATTTCACGTACAGGTTCTGGTAGGTCGGCTCGATGGACTGCGATACGCCGGTGATGTTGGCGATGGTCGCGGTCGGCGCGATGGCCATGATGTTCGAGTTGCGGATGCCTTTCTGTACGCGAGCACGTACCGGAGCCCAGTCGAGGGATTCGGTCAGGTCGACGTCGATGTACTTCTGGCCACGGGCTTCGATGAGGATCTGCTGGGAGTCCAGCGGCAGGATGCCCTTGGACCACAGGGAGCCGTCGAAGGTCTCGTAGGCGCCACGCTCGTCGGCCAGGTCACAGGAGGCCTGGATGGCGAAGTAGCTCACCGCTTCCATGGACTTGTCGGCGAACTCGATGGCAGCGTCGGAGCCGTACGGGATGTGCTGCAGGTACAGCGCGTCCTGGAAGCCCATGATGCCCAGGCCCACCGGGCGGTGCTTGAGGTTCGAGTTGCGCGCCTGCGGGACCGAGTAGTAGTTGATGTCGATAACGTTATCGAGCATGCGTACGGCGGTCTTCACGGTCTTCTCGAGCTTGGCGGTGTCCAGCTTGCCGTCGACGATGTGGTTGACCAGGTTGATCGAGCCCAGGTTGCAGACCGCGATCTCGTCCTTGTTGGTGTTCAGGGTGATCTCGGTGCACAGGTTCGAGCTGTGGACCACGCCCACGTGCTGCTGCGGGCTGCGCAGGTTGCACGGGTCCTTGAAGGTCAGCCACGGGTGGCCGGTCTCGAAGAGCATGGAGAGCATCTTGCGCCACAGGTCTTTGGCCTGGACGACCTTGAACACCTTGATCTTGTTGTACTCGGTCAGGGCTTCGTAATACTCGTAGCGCTCTTCGAAGGCCTTGCCGGTCAGATCGTGCAGGTCCGGTACTTCGGACGGGGAGAACAGGGTCCACTTGCCATCGTCGAAGACGCGCTTCATGAACAGGTCCGGAATCCAGTTCGCGGTGTTCATGTCGTGGGTACGGCGACGGTCGTCACCGGTGTTCTTGCGCAGCTCGAGGAATTCCTCGATGTCCAGGTGCCAGGTTTCCAGGTAGGCGCAGACGGCGCCCTTGCGCTTGCCGCCCTGGTTCACGGCCACCGCGGTGTCGTTCACCACTTTGAGGAACGGAACCACGCCCTGGGATTTGCCGTTGGTGCCCTTGATGTAGGAGCCCAGCGCACGCACCGGAGTCCAGTCGTTGCCCAGGCCGCCTGCGAATTTGGACAGCATGGCGTTGTCGTGGATGGCGTTGTAGATGCCCGACAGGTCGTCCGGCACGGTGGTCAGGTAGCAGCTGGAGAGCTGCGGACGCAGGGTGCCGGCGTTGAACAGGGTGGGGGTCGACGACATGTAGTCGAACGAGGAGAGCAGGTTGTAGAACTCGATGGCGCGAGCTTCACGGTCCTTCTCTTCGATGGCCAGGCCCATGGCCACGCGCATGAAGAAGACCTGCGGCAGTTCGAAACGGATGCCGTCCTTGTGGATGAAGTAGCGGTCGTACAGGGTCTGCAGGCCGAGGTAGGTGAACTGCTGGTCGCGCTCGTGGTTGATCGCGGCGCCCAGCTTGGCCAGGTCGAATTCCTTGAGCTTGCTGTCGATCAGCTCGAACTCGGAGCCTTTCTCGACGTAGGCGGCCAGGGCCTTGGCGTACAGGTCGGCCATCTCGTGGTGAGTGGCGCTTTCGGCGACGCCCAGGAAGCCCAGGGCTTCGGCGCGCAGGGTGTCCATCAGCAGGCGGGCGGTGACGTAGGAGTAGTTCGGCTCGCGCTCGACCAGGGTACGGGCGGTCATCACCAGGGCGGTGTTGACGTCCTTCTCAGCGACGCCGTCGTACAGGTTCTTCAGGGTCTCGCGTTCGATCAGCTCGCCATCGACTTCGGCCAGGCCTTCGCAGGCTTCGCGGATAATGGTCTGCAGGCGGCCCATGTCCAGCGGCTGGGTGCTGCCGTCGGCCTTGGTGATGCGGATGCTCGGGTGCGGCTGGGCGATGTCGCTGGCGGTGCCGGCGTTCTTGCGCTCGTTGGCACGGGCTTCGCGGTAGATCACGTAGTCGCGGGCGACTTTCTGCTCGCCGGCGCGCATCAGGGACAGTTCGACCTGGTCCTGGATCTCTTCGATGTGGATGGTGCCACCGGAGGGCATGCGGCGCTTGAAGGTCGCGGTGACCTGTTCGGTCAGGCGGCGCACGGTCTCATGGATGCGCGACGAGGCGGCGGCGGTGCCGCCTTCCACGGCGAGAAACGCCTTGGTGATGGCTACGGTGATCTTGTCATCGGTGTAGGGAACTACGGTGCCGTTGCGCTTGATCACGCGCAGCTGGCCGGGCGCGGTGGCGGCCAGATCCTGGGCGGATTCGGCGGCCTGCGGCGCTGCGGCCTGCGGGTTCTCGCGAGTGGTGTCGATTTGCATGGGTGGTTGTCTCCACGTTCTCGTAATGGGTTTGTTGCCGACGCCAGGGGCGCCATCTCAAAAGCAAGGAGCGAATAAAGAGCAAAAAGAGCAGTCGCCCGCGGGTGCAGCCGCGGGCTGGAATTCGTCTGGAACAGGGGGAGTGACCCGAAGCGCCTCCCTGGCCCAACTCGGGTGCCGGCTTTACGGGCCGGGACCACAATACCTAGTGGTGTTGAACGTTACGTTGCAACACCCGTACCGCATTTCCATCGACATGAATCGCTCCTTGCGGGCGGGGCCGCCTGGCACATCAGACCGTCTGGAATACGCTGTGGTGGAACCGGAGGAGCCGTGGAACAGGCTCGGAATTTCGACTTTCTTCTTGTGTCCGGTTCGTGGTGGCAACCCCAAGATGTAGGGGTATGCCGCAACGGGGATACAAGATAATGCGCTAAGGGGGTGTTTGCAAGGCGGGCGATGGGGGAAAAGCTGTGGATAAAATGTGCATGGAATGTGGGTGAAGCGGGGTAACTCGCGCTATCCCTGATGCTGTCTGCCTTTCACCGTTCGTCGTGGTTGGTGACAGATTTTTCACACGCCAGGGAGGCACTGCGCGGGGGAGAACACTACCACAATATGTAGTGTTTCTCACCGAGCAGCCCTTGACCTTTTCGTGCAACGCCTGCTTACGCCAGTGGCGTGCGGCGGTGCTGGCAATCTGGCTACAATGCCGGCCGCTTTTGCGGGCGCTCTATAGTGAGGTGTGCCCGCGCACGCTCATGGCGCATCAGGAGGCAAGGTGGAACAAGAAGCGCGCATTCTCATCGTCGAGGACGACCAGCGACTGGCCGAGCTGACCCAGGACTACCTGGAGAGCAACGGCCTGGCGGTGTCCATCGAGTCCCATGGCGGCAAGGCGGTGGAGCGGGTACTGGCCGAGCGGCCGGACCTGGTGGTGCTCGACCTGATGCTGCCGGGAGAGGATGGGCTGTCCATCTGCAAGCGCCTGCGCCCGGACTACGACGGGCCGATCCTGATGCTCACCGCGCGCACCGACGACATGGACCAGGTGCAGGGCCTGGAGATGGGCGCCGACGACTATGTGTGCAAGCCGGTGCGCCCGCGTGTGCTGCTGGCGCGCATCCGCGCCCTGCTGCGCCGCAGCGAGCCGGCCGAGGCCGCACCGGCGGCGGGCGGCAAGCGCCTGACCTTCGGCAAGCTGGTGATCGACAACGCCATGCGCGAAGCCTGGCTGGACGAGCAGACCATCGAGCTGACCAGCGCCGAGTTCGACCTGCTCTGGCTGCTGGCGGCCAACGCCGGGCGCATCCTCTCCCGCGAGGAGATCTTCAACTCCCTGCGCGGCATCGAGTACGACGGCCAGGACCGCTCCATCGACGTGCGCATCTCGCGCATCCGCCCGAAGATCGGCGACGACCCGATGCACCCGCGCCTGATCAAGACGGTGCGTAGCAAGGGCTACCTGTTCGTCGGGGAACTGTAGGCCGTGAGCGCCGTGCCACCCTTTCCCGAGCTGCACGGCGAGCGATTCCGCCTGCGCGCCTTCACCGATGCCGACCAGCCGACGGTGTTTCGCGCGCTCTCGCATCCCGAGGTGATCCGCCACTACGGCGTCTCCTATGCGACCCTGGAAGCCACTCGCGAGCAGATGGAATGGTTCGAGCGCATCCATCAGGAGCGCAGCGGCATCTGGTGGGCGATCTGCCGGCCGGAAGCCCCCGAGGACGTCATCGGCGGCTGCGGCTTCAACAACTGGCAACACGAACATCGCCGCCTGGAACTGGGCTACTGGCTGCTGCCCGAGCACTGGCGGCAGGGTGTGATGAGCGAATGCCTGCCGCTGATCTTCCGTCACGCCTTCCACGAGATGAACGTGCACCGCATCGAGGCCGAGGTGGAACCGGAGAACCTCGCCAGCGGCCGCTTGCTGCTGCGCCAGGGGTTCACTCTGGAAGGTCGGCGCCGCGAGTGCGAGGTGAAGGATGGCGCATTCGTTAGCCTGGATAACTACGGGTTGCTCAACTCGGCGGCGGCCAGGTGAGGCGGGTGCTCGGGCTTGCCCTCACCCCAGCCCTCTCCCAGAGGGAGAGGGGGCCGTCCGTGCGAGCTGCCGATTCGGTGTTGTCCTGTCGTGATCGGTGCCAACTGAGTTGTCCGGCTGAAGCAGCAAGCTTCACGCGTACTCCCCACAGTCCCCTCTCCCTCTGGGAGAGGGCTAGGGTGAGGGTGCTCTTCACCTGCACCATGCCCGCCCGGATCAACCACCCATGAAATCCATCTTCCTGCGCATCTACGGCGGCATGCTGCTGACGCTGGTGGCGGTCGCCGCGCTGGCGGTGCTCACCCTGCACCTGGTCAACGAGGTGCGCGGCGAGCGCTACCGCGAGGACCTGGCGCGCGGCACCTTCCGCCTGATGGCGGACGAGCTGTTGCCCATGAGCGAGGTGGACCGCAAGCGCGCGCTGAGCCAGTGGAGCCGCCTGCTGGGCATCCCGCTGAAGCTCACCAGCCTGGATGCGCTGGGCATGGAAGGGCGCAGCCGGGCGCGGCTGATGAACGACCAGGTACTGGTGCAGGCCGGCGCGCCCCATGAAGTGAAGGTGATGACCCAGGTGAGCGCGGCGGAAGGGCTGATCCTCACCGGCGAGGTGGAGCAGGTCAGCGAGCAACTGGCGCGCGCCACCATCTACCTGCTGATGGACGAGCTCAAGCGCTACCCGGCCAGCGAGCAGCCCTACCACCTGGCGCGCATCGTCCGCGACAAGCGCTTCGGCTACGAGGTGCACCTGGCGCGTCTGAAGGAAGTCGACCTGGACGACGACCAGAGCCGTCGGGTGGAAGAGGGCGACACGGTAATGGCGCTGGGCAAGGGCGGCGACTCGATCCGCGTGCTCTCGGGCATCCTCGACACCCCCTGGGTGCTGGAGCTGGGGCCGATCTACCAGATGAATCCGTACCCGCCGCAGTTGCTGACCATCATCGTGGTGGTGGCGCTGACGCTGATCGGCCTGACCCTGTACCTGCTCATCAGCGGCCTGGAGCAGCGCCTGCGCGGCCTCGAATCCGCCGCCACGCGCATCGCCCGCGGCAGCCTGGACACCCGCGTGGAAGTGCGCGGCGCCGACTCGGTGGGGCGTCTCGCCGGCGCCTTCAACCACATGGCCGAGCAATTGCACCTACTGCTGACGGTGCAGCGCGAGCTGGTCCGCGCGGTGTCCCACGAGCTGCGCACGCCGGTGGCGCGGCTGCGCTTCGGGCTGGAGATGATCGAGTCCGCCGAGACCGACACGGCGCGGCGCAAGTACATGGAGGGCATGGACGGCGATATCCAGGACCTCGACCAACTGGTGGATGAGATGCTCACCTACGCGCGGCTGGAGCAGGGCTCGCCGGCGCTGAGCTACCAGCGCATCGAGCTCGGCGCGCTGGTGGAGCAGGTGGTGGCGGAAATCGCCCCGCTGCGACGGGAAATCACCGTCACCTGCGAGGCCGGTTCGCTGGTGCCGTTCGACCAGGGCAGCTGGATCGAGGCCGAGCCGCGTTACCTGCACCGCGCCCTGCAGAACCTCATGACCAACGCGCTGCGCTACGCCGAAGGGCGGGTGCGGATCAGCTACCGGGTGAGCGTGGACCGCTGCCAGGTGGACGTGGAGGACGACGGCCCCGGCGTGCCGCAAGCGCAGTGGCACCGGCTGTTCCAACCGTTCTTCCGCGCCGACGACAGCCGTGCGCGGGTCACCGGCGGGCACGGGCTGGGGCTGTCCATCGTGCGGCGGATCATCCACTGGCACGGCGGCCGCGCGCAGATCGCCAAGAGCGAAGTGCTGGGGGGCGCCTGCTTCACCCTGATGTGGCCGCGCCGCCAGGCACCGACGGTAAACGACGATATTTGACCGCTGGGTCAAAAAGTGCAGAATGTCTCGGTGCCATCGCCGGCCGACGGCTTTCACTGCTGCGCTGCGCCACTTTCCGTTCCACCTGTTGCCCTGACTGAACCGGTATCCCGTGGCGGTATTGCGTAATGGCCGCTATCGTTATGTAATTTTTGTTATAGCGATCGCCTGCAGGCGCTGTTTCCATCGGCCGGACCGACGCTTGAGAACAACAACCCACTGGAGCCTCACGATGAAACACCGCTTCGCCAGTCTGTCCCTGCTGGTCGCCTCCTGCCTCCCGCTGCACGCGGCCTGGGCCGACGAAGTCCAGGTCGCCGTTGCCGCCAACTTCACCGCGCCGATCAAGGCCATTGCCAAGGACTTCGAGCAGGACACCGGTCACACGCTGGTCGCCGCCTACGGCGCCACCGGCCAGTTCTATACCCAGATCAAGAACGGTGCGCCGTTCGAGGTCTTCCTCGCCGCCGACGACAGCACGCCGAAGAAGCTGGAAGAGGAAAAGGAAATTGTCCCCGGCTCGCGCTTCACCTATGCCGTGGGCACCCTGGCGCTGTGGTCGGCGAAGGACGGCTATGTCGATGCCAAGGGCGAGGTGCTGAAGAAGAACGCGTTCCAGCACCTGGCCATCGCCAACCCGAAAGCCGCGCCCTACGGCCTGGCCGCCACCCAGGTGCTGGCCAAGCTCGGCCTCCAGGACAAGGTCGCTGGCAAGATCGTCGAAGGCCAGAACATCACCCAGGCCTTCCAGTTCGTCTCCACCGGCAATGCGGAACTGGGCTTCGTGGCGTTGTCGCAGATCTACAAGGATGGCAAGGTGACCAGCGGTTCCGCCTGGATCGTCCCGGCCGAGCTGCATGACCCGATCCGCCAGGACGCGGTGATCCTCAACAAGGGCAAGGACAGCGCGGCCGCCAAGGCGCTGGTCGAATACCTGAAAGGGCCGAAGGCCGCCGCGGTGATCAAGTCCTACGGTTACGAACTCTGACGCTCAACTGACAGACAGGAACAGCGATGCCCCTCACGCAGGAGGATTTCCTGGCCATCCGGCTCACTCTCGAGCTGGCTGCCCTGAGTACGGCGATTCTCCTGCTGATCGGCACGCCCATCGCCTGGTGGCTGGCGCGCACCCGCTCCTGGCTGAAGGGCCCGCTGGGGGCGGTGGTGGCGCTGCCGCTGGTGCTCCCGCCCACGGTGATCGGCTTCTACCTGCTCATTACCCTGGGGCCCAACGGATTCATCGGGCAGGCCACCGAGAGCCTGGGGCTCGGGCGTTTGCCGTTCACCTTTGCCGGGCTGGTGGTGGGCTCGGTGTTCTATTCGCTGCCCTTCGTGGTGCAGCCGCTGCAGAACGCCTTCGAGGCCATCGGCAACAAGCCGCTGGAGGCCGCCGCCACGCTGCGTGCGAGCCCCCTGGAGAGCTTCTTCACCGTGGTCCTGCCGCTGGCGCGCCCTGGCTTCATCACCGCCAGCATCCTCGGCTTTGCCCATACCGTGGGGGAGTTCGGCGTGGTGCTGATGATCGGCGGCAACATTCCGGGCAAGACCCGCGTGGTGTCGGTGCAGATCTTCGACCACGTCGAGTCCATGGAGTACGCCCAGGCGCACTGGCTGGCCGGCGGCATGGTGATCTTCTCCTTCATCGTGCTGCTGGCGCTCTACGCGAGCCGTCGCAGCCGATCGGCCTGGACCTGAGGTGGGTATGTCGCCAGAGCTTACCCCGCGCACGATCGAGGCCCGCTTCAACATCGCCTATTCGGGCTTCAGCCTGGATGTCGACCTGCAGTTGCCGGGCAAGGGCGTGACCGCACTGTTCGGCCACTCCGGCTCCGGCAAGACCACCTGCCTGCGCTGCGTGGCGGGGCTGGAGCGCGCACCGCTCGGCCGGCTGGTGGTGAACGGCGAGGTCTGGCAGGACAGCGCCGCCGGGGTGTTCCTGCCACCGCACCAGCGAGCCCTGGGCTATGTGTTCCAGGATGCCAACCTGTTCGAGCACCTGTCGGTGAAGCGCAACCTCACCTACGGCATGCAGCGCGTGCCGCGCTCCCAGCACCGTGTGGCGCTCGAACACGCCACTGAGCTACTGGGCATCGGCCATCTGCTGGAGCGCATGCCGGCGCACCTGTCCGGCGGCGAACGCCAGCGCGTCGGCATGGCCCGCGCGCTGCTGACCAGCCCGCGCCTGCTGCTGATGGACGAGCCCCTGGCGGCGCTGGACCTCAAGCGCAAGGCGGAAATCCTGCCGTACCTGGAACGCCTGCACGACGAGCTGGATATCCCGATGCTCTACGTCAGCCACTCGCCCGATGAGGTCGCGCGGCTGGCCGATCACCTGGTGCTGCTCGACCAGGGCCGCGCGATTGCCAGCGGCCCGGTGGTGGAAACCCTGGCGCGCACCGACCTGCCGATCTCCCACCTGGAGGATGCCGGCGTGGTCATCGACGGCCAGGTGCTGGGGCACAACGCCGACTATGGCCTGCTGACCCTGGCGCTGCCGCACAGCGAGCAGCGCATCCGCGTGGCCCACGCGCCGATGGACAAGGGCAGGGCGCTGCGCATCCAGGTGCAGGCGCGGGACGTCAGCCTGAGCCTGGAGCCGGCGGCGCACAGCAGCATCCTCAACGTCCTGCCGGCCCGCGTCGTCGAGATGGTGCCGACGGAGAACCCCGCGCACCTGCTGGTGAAGCTCGACGTAACCGGCACGCCGCTGCTGGCGCGGATCACCCGCTACTCCCACGACCAGCTTGGCCTGCACACCGGCCAGGCGGTGTGGGCACAGATCAAGTCGGTGGCGCTGCTGGCCTAATTGGCGCTGGGTCGGACCGAGGGGACGCCCGGTCCATGCTCGCGAATGAATACACCGCCGGTGTCGATGGATCGGGTGGCGGCGGATAACGCTGGCGCGTTATGCGCCCTACGAGCTGATGCGGAGCACCGTGTAGGAGCGGGCCATGCCCGCGATCGCGCGCATGGCGCGCTCCTACAGGTTGGCGCTTTGGGTGCAGAAAGAAGCCAATCTGTCGGTCAGCAGCGCCCTCTCCCTGAAGGGAGAGGGGACTGATCGGCGCAGGAGGAATCCATGGTGTCAGCCGGCTCGGATGGCTCCGGCTCCTCTCCCTGAAGGGAGAGGGGACTGATCGGTGCAGGAGGAATCCATGGCGTCAGCTGGCTCGGATGGCTCCCTCTCCCTTCAGGGAGAGGGCAGGGGAGAGGGGGCCCCAGCGCAGCAGTTAGTCCGTAGCGCGCATGCCCTGGAACAGGTTTATCCGCCGTCGCTTAGCGGCGGATAACGCCGGCGCGTCATGTGCCCCACGAGAGCACAGGGCGGCGCGTTCTACGGCTGTCAGCCGACTCAGCGGGCGTCGATCGCCGGAATGGCCACCAGGCTCAGCAAGCGCTCATCGAACAGGCTGAACTGCCCGGCGATCTCCTTGCCGTGGTGCCATTCCGCCGACAGGTCGGTGAGCAGGCGCAGCCGCGCGTGCCCTCCGGCGGACCAGCTCAGCAGCTCGGCGTGCTCGAAGTAGAAGCGTTTGCGCACCAGCGGGAAGAGCGCCTTGAACAGGCTTTCCTTGAGGGAGAAGGTCAGGGTGACCTGCAACGCCGCCAGCCGTGAGTCGAGGCGGGTCAGTTCGCCCGGGGTGAGAATCTCCGCCGCCAGCCGCTGTGCGCGCGCGATGTCCAGGCGGTTCTCCACGTCCAGCCCGAGGCCGCGCCATTGGTCGTCACGGCCGACGATGGCGGCCGCCCAGCCGTCGCCATGGGTGATCGAACCGCAGAAGCCCGCCGGCCAGACTGGCGCGCGCTCCTCGTCGGTGCCCGGCACCCAGGCCGCCGAGCCGGCCGCCAGCAGCGCCGCGCGGGCGCACAGGCGCCCGGCCAGGTACTCGGCCTGGCGCTTGGCGACGGCGCGCTGGATGTTCGCCGGCGCCTCGATGCGGCTCAGGGCAAAGTCTCCGGGCTGCAGGCGTTGGCGGTCGAAACGGGTGCTGCGCAACTGCACGCCGGACAGGGGAGTGGGCAGGGGCCAGTCGGCGTCGAGCGGAGTACAGAAGTCGGGGAGAGCGGTCATGGGAGCATTCTGCCGCGCCAGAATGTGGCTCGCCAGTCACGCGGCGCTTACATTCGTTTGCAAACCTTCACCAAAGGCGTACGGATTCGTCTGACAAGCTTTGTCACACTGCGCGACGCGTTCCCACGGGGACGCAGGTGAGGTTGTTGTCGGAGTGCCGCCAAGGCGGGCTCTGACCTTAGACACTTGATTGAGTGCGGGAGCCCGGATGGGCTCCCGTTTTTTATTGCCTGCGTTTTTATGACGCGTCCGGTTTGACGTCGAAGATTTCCTTGAAGAACGCCTGCAGGTCCGCCCAGGACTTCTGGTCGGCGGTCTTGTCGTAGCCCACGTCCAGGCCGTGGCCCTTGTGCTTGTCGGCGTCGGGGCTGGTGAAGCTGTGCTTGGCGCCGGGCTGGATCACCAGCTTGTAGTCGGCCTTGGCGTTGTCCATTTCCGCCTTGAAGGCGGCCACGCTGTCGGGCGGCACCAGGGTGTCGGCGCCGCCGTGCTCGACGAGGATCCTGGTCTTGATCTGCCCCGGTTGCGCCGGTGTCTGGGTCGCCAGCACGCCGTGGAAGCTCGCCACGCCGGCCAGCGGCAGGCCGGCGCGGGCCATGTCCAGCACTACCTTGCCGCCGAAGCAGTAGCCGATGGCGGCGATCTTGCTCGGGTCGGTCTGCGGTTGTTTCTTCAACAGGTCGAGGCCGGCCTGGAAGCGCGCCTTGGCGGCGTCGGCATTCTTCAGCGCCTCGGCCATGAAGGCCTTGGCGTCGTTGGGGTGGTCGGTGTGCTTGCCGTCACCGTACATGTCGATTGCTAGGGCGCTATAGCCCAGTTCGGCGAGTTGCCGGGCGCGGCCCTTGGCGTAGTCGTTCAGGCCCCACCATTCGTGGACCACCAGCACGCCGGGGCGGATGCCGGACTTGGCGTCGTCGTAGGCGAAGTAGCCGATCAGTTTCGTGCCGTCAGCGGATTCGTAGGGAATTTCCTGGGTCTTGATGGCTGCTGAAGCGTTGGCCGCGAGGGCGAACAGCAAGAGGGCGGTGAGCAGGCGCATGGTGACTCTCCGTGGCGATGGCCGGGTGACAAGGGGATGGGCGCGGAATCAAAGAAGATAGCCGCTGATGGGCAAAACGCCCACGCAGAGGCCGCGCAGCCGCTCAAGGGCGCGGTTGTCCGCGATGCACTCGGCATAGCCGGCGGGTGAAAAGTCCGCCAGCCTCGTCTACCCTTGCGCCCATGTCCTGACCCGCGAAGCGATAGGCCGATGTTGGACCTGAGCACCTGGAATCTGACCATTCCCCAACGCGGCCCGGCCGCGACCATTTCCACGGCGAAACTCGGCCGTGACTACCAGAGCCCGTATTTTCGCCGCAGCGCCGAGGGCGTGGAGTTCTGGGTGCCGGTGAACGGCGCGCATACCAGCGGCAGCGAATATCCCCGCACCGAATTGCGCGAGACCCGGCCGGACGGCCGCCTGGTGACCTGGCGCTACCCGCTGGCAGACAACCTGATGGTCGCCACGCTGCGCGTGGAATCCGTGCCCTCCAGCCGGCGCATGGTGATCGGGCAGATCCACAGCAACGGCAGTGGCAGCGCCGAGGCCTTGCCGCTGGTCAAGCTGGTCTACCAGCAGCGCCTGGACAAGGCGCGGGTTCAGGCGCTGGTTCGCGATCGGCCGGACGACATCACCACGCGCACCTACACCGTCTATGACGGCATCCCCCTGGGCGATACCTTTACCTACCGGCTGGGTGTGTCCAGCAGCGGGGTGCTGAGCGTGCAGGTGGAGAACGGCCACGTCAGCCAGCAACTGGACACCCAATGGGCCTACAAGGGCCTGTACTTCAAGGCAGGCCTGTACCTGCAGGACAATCGCGGGCCTGCCAGCGAGGGCGGGCGCGCCACCTTCACCGATCTGAGCATTCGACACCAATGAAGACTTCCACCATCGCGCGTCGCGCCTCCCTGGCCTTGTCCTTGCTGCTGCCGGCGGCACTGGCGCAGGCCGCCGCCGGCGACGATTTCGGCGCCTGTCTGAACCGCCTGCAGGGCGCCGCCCAGGCCAAGGGCGTCAGCGCCGCCAGCTTCGCGCAGTTCACCCGCGGCCTGCAGCCGGACATGAGCGTGCTGCCGCTGCTCGACGCCCAGCCCGAATTCACCACGCCGATCTGGGACTACCTGGCCGGGCTGGTGGACGATCAGCGCGTCGCCGATGGCAAGGCGCGCATGGCCGAGCATGCCGAGCTGCTGCGCAAGGTCGCCGCGCGCTATCAGGTCGACCCGGCCACGGTGGTCGCGGTGTGGGGCGTGGAGAGCGACTACGGGCGCATCACCGGCAAGCGGCCGCTGCTGGTGTCGCTATCGACGCTGTCCTGCTACGGGCGTCGCCAGTCGTTCTTCCAGGGCGAGTTCTTCGCCACCCTCAAGCTGCTGCAGCAGGGCGATATCCGCGACAGCGGCATCACCGGCTCCTGGGCCGGCGCGTTCGGCCAGACGCAGTTCATGCCCTCGACCTACGCCCGTATCGCCGAGGACTTCGACGGCGATGGCCATCGCGACCTGGTGGGCAGCACCGCCGATGCCCTGGCGTCCACCGCCAACTACCTGCGCAAGGCGGGCTGGCGCGAAGGGCAGCCGTGGGGCTACGAGGTGAAGTTGCCGGCAGGCTTCGATGCCGCGCAGGCCGGGCGGACCAAACGCCGCGCATTGTCGGAGTGGACCAGCCGCGGCGTGACGCGCGTCGATGGCAAGCCGATCCCCAGCCTCGATTCCAAGGCAGCCATCCTGCTGCCGGCCGGCGCCAACGGCCCGGCCTTCCTGGTGCTGCGCAACTACGACGCGATCTACTCCTACAACGCGGCGGAAAGCTACGCACTGGCCATCGCCCTGCTGTCCGACCGCCTGCGCGGCGAGCCGGGCCTGCGCACCCCCTGGCCGACCGACGACCCGGGCCTGAGCCGGGCGCAGCGCAAGGAGTTGCAGGAGCTGCTGATCCAGCGTGGCTACGACATCGGCCAACCCGACGGCATGATCGGCGACGTGACGCGCAAGGCGATCCAGCAGGAGCAGAACAAGCGCGGCCTGACCCCGGCGGATGGGCGCGCGGGGCAGAAAATCCTCAAGGCATTGCAGGGCGGCTGAGCGTTACGCCCGGATCAATCGAAGCCCCGGCGCCTGCCGGGGTTTTTCGTTGGTGCGGGGAAATCGGGGTTCACGAGCAAGCTCGCTCCTACAGGTGCCTGGGACGCTCTTCGTAGGAGCGAGCTTGCTCGCGAACCCAATGCACGTAGCAGGGCCCCGCAATTCCCAGGGTGCGTGAAATTTCCTACAGCTAAGTCGTTCAGTATTGGTTCAGCAGTCCGACAGGTTCGGTTCAGTGCCCCCCTCGTAACCTGCTCCCCGTCAACACATTACTGACCTCTGACGGGAGAATCCCATGAACGCCATGAAGAAAATCGCCCTCGCCAGCGCCATCCTCGGTGCCAGCCTTGCCGCTACCGCCGCGAGCGCCGCCGACACCTTCGTCGGTATGACCTGGGGCGAAACCAGCAACAACATCCAGAAATCCGACGCGCTGAACCGCAACCTGGGCAACCCGAAATTCGACAGCGTGATCAACAACAGCGGCACCTGGGGCGTGCGCGCCGGCCAGCAGATGGAACAGGGTCGCTACTACGTCACCTACGAAAACGTCTCCGACACCGAGCGCGGCCTGAAGCTGCGCCAGCAGAACCTGCTCGGCAGCTACGACGCCTTCCTGCCGCTGGGCGACCAGGGCACCAAGCTGTTCGGCGGCGGCACCGCCGGCCTGGTCAAGCTGGAGCAGGACTCCAAGGGCTACAGCCGCGACAGCGATGTGGGTTACGCCATCGGTGCGCAAGCCGGTATCCTCCAGGAACTCGGCAAGAACGCATCCGTAGAAGGCGGCTACCGTTACCTGCGTACCAACGCGAGTACCGAGATGAGCCCGCACGGCGGCAGCAAGGTGGGATCCCTTGATCTGCACAGCAGCTCCCAGTTCTACCTGGGCGCCAACTACAAGTTCTGACCGGTAACGCAACCGGGCCCGCGCGGCCCGGTTGCCTGACTCAGGGAGCACGCGCATGAAACTGCTGGTGGTGGAAGACGAGGCGCTGCTGCGCCATCACCTGTATACCCGGCTCGGCGAGCAAGGCCATGTGGTCGACGCCGTGGCCAATGCCGAAGAGGCGCTCTACCGCGCCAGCGAATACCATCACGACCTGGCGATGATCGACCTGGGCCTGCCCGGCATGAGCGGCCTGGACCTGATCCGCGAATTCCGCAGCCAGGGCAAGACCTTTCCCATCCTCATCCTCACCGCACGCGGCAACTGGCAGGACAAGGTCGAAGGCCTGGCCGCCGGTGCCGACGACTATGTGGTCAAACCCTTCCAGTTCGAAGAACTGGAGGCTCGCCTGAACGCGCTGCTGCGCCGTTCCAGCGGCTTCGCCCAGTCGAGTATCGAGGCCGGCCCGCTGGTGCTGGACATCAATCGCAAGCAGGCGCTGGTCAACGGCGAGTCGCTGCAACTGACCGCCTTCGAATACCGCATCCTCGAATACCTCATGCGCCATCACCAGCAGGTGGTGCCCAAGGAGCGCCTGATCGAGCAGCTCTACCCGGACGACGACGAGCGCGACCCGAACGTCATCGAGGTGCTGGTCGGCCGCCTGCGCCGCAAGCTGGAGGGGGCCTGCGGCTTCAAGCCGATCGATACCGTGCGCGGCCAGGGCTACATCTTCAACGAGCTGTGTAAATGATCCGCTCGCTGCGGCTGCGGCTGATGATCGGCGCGGCGATTCTCGCCGTCCTGTTCATGGCGGCGCTGCTGCCGGCGCTCCAGCGTGCCTTCAGCATCGCCCTGGAGAACGCCATCCAGCAGCGCCTGGCGGCGGACGTGGCGACCCTGGTGTCCTCGGCGCGCATCGAGGGCAACACCCTGAGCATGCCCGAGCACCTGCCGGTGGAGGACTTCAACCTCCCCGAATCCAAGCTGCTGGGCTTCATCTACGACCAGTCCGGCCAACTGGTGTGGCGCTCCACCTCGGCCATGGACGAGAGCGTCAACTACACGCCCAAGTACGACGGCCTGATCGATGAATTCACCCGCATCCGCGACGCCTCCGGCCAGGAGTTCTTCGTCTATGACGTGGAGATCGACCTGCTCGGTGGCAAGCGGGCGGCCTATAGCATCGTCACCATGCAGCCCGAAAGCGAGTTCCGCGAACTGGTCAGTGGCTTCCGCGACCAGCTCTACCTGTGGCTGGGTGGCGCGTTGCTGCTGTTGCTGGGGCTGCTCTGGCTCGGCCTGGGCTGGGGCTTCCGCTCCATGCGCGGCCTGCGCTCGGAGCTGGACCAGATCGAGGCCGGCGACCGCGAACGCCTGAGCGACAACCACCCCGACGAGATGCTGCGCCTGACCGACTCGGTGAACCGCCTGCTGGACAGCGAGCGCGCCCAGCGCGAGCGCTACCGCAATTCCCTGGGCGACCTCGCCCACAGCCTGAAGACCCCGCTGGCGGTGTTGCAGGGCGTCAGCGAAACCCTGGCCGACGAGCCGAAGAACCGAGAGCAGGTGCAGGTGCTGCAGACCCAGATCGAGCGCATGAGCCAGCAGATCGGCTACCAGCTGCAACGGGCGTCGATGCGCAAGAGCGGGCTGATCCGCCACCGCGCGGCCCTGGACCCGTTGCTCGATACCATCGCCGGCGCGCTGGACAAGGTCTACCACGACAAGCGCGTGACGCTGGCACGCGACATCCCACCGGGCCTGGCCCTGCCCCTGGAGAAGGGCGCGCTGCTGGAGATGCTCGGCAACCTGCTGGAAAACGCCTACCGCCTGTGCCTGACCACGGTGAAGGTCAGCGCGCACAAGCATGGCCGGGTATACGAACTGATCATTGAGGACGACGGCCCCGGCGTGCCGGCCAGCCAGCGCGAACGCATCCTCAAGCGCGGCGAGCGCCTGGACACCCAGCACCCCGGCCAGGGCATCGGCACGGCGGTGGTGAAGGACATCATCGACAGCTACGACGGCGAGCTGGCGCTGGAGGATTCCGAGCTCGGCGGGGCGTGCTTCCGGATTCGGTTGCCGGGCTGAGCGCACGCCAGGGCAGGATTGCGGCGTAGGAGCGGACTCTGTCCGCGATGGCTTCCGGCGCGCATCGGACCTATCGCGGACGAAGTCCGCTCCTACGCACAGGTTGCCGGTGGCGTTCATCGGTAGGAGCGAGCTTGCTCGCGAACGCCGTCGCGCCGGAGCCTTGTTGCGTTATCCGCCCTACGTTCCTGGCCAGCACCGGCGCTCATTGTAGGAGCGGGCCATGCCCGCGACCCGTCGGCAGGGCCGACGATGCGCTGCCTCGATATTTCTGCCAACGCGCGCCGGAAGCACCTCACTCCCCCTGCTGCGCCCGATACGCCCCCGGCGTCAGCCCCGTCCATTTCTTGAATGCCCGGTGGAAGGCAGAAGGCTCGGAGAAGCCGAGCTGGTCGGCAATGTCCTGGATCGACAGCTCGTCGCGGCCCAGGTAGTAGATCGCCAGGTCTCGGCGCAGCTGGTCCTTGAGCTCCTGGAAGTTCGGCCCCTCTTCGCGCAGGTGGCGGCGCAGGGTTTGCGGGCTCATGTGCAGCTGCGCGGCGACCTGCTCCAGGTCCGGCCAGCTGCGGCAGTCGCGCCCCAGTAGGCGGCGGATCTGGCTGGTCAGGCTGTCGCCGCCATCGGGGCGGGCGAGAAGGTCGGCGGGGGAGTCCTTGAGGAAGTGCTTGAGCGTGCGCTCGTCCTGCAGCAGCGGCATGTCCAGGTAGCGCGCCTGCAGCAGCAGGCTGGTGCTGCCGGCAGCGAAGCGGCGAGGGCAGGGGAACAGCAGGTCGTACTCGGCCTGGTGCTCGGGTGCCGGGTAGCTGAAGGTGGCTTCCTCCAGGCGGATGCGCTGGCCGATCAGCCAACTGGCCAGGCGGTGCCAGATCAGCAGCAGGCTCTCGGCGAGGAAGTGGTCCGGGTCGCGCAGGTGGGTTTCGTCCAGGGTCAGGCGCGCCTGCTCGCCATCGCGCACCAGTTCGATCCGCGGCGCCTCGGGAAACAGACCGTAGAACAGCGAGCCACGCCCCAGGGCCTTTTCCAGTGTGCGGCAGTGGATGATCGCATTGCACATCATGGCGAAGGTGCCGCGCTTGCTCGGCAGGATGCCGAAGCCCATGTACTCGTCGTCCAGTGCTTCCCAGAGAATCTGCATCAGCCGGCTGAACTGCTCGGGATCGATGCGCGCGCGTGGCTCGTCGAGAATGGCCGGGGCGATGCCGGCGTTGCGCAGCAGCGACTGGATGTCCAGGCCCTGGCGCCGTGCGCCGTGGACGGCGGCGCGGACGAAGTGGCTGGCGATGGTGCGTTCTCGCATGGGCGGTCCTTGTTGTTATGGCCGCACGTCCAGGAGCCGCGCGGGAAACCCGGTCGAACCTGACCGGGGTTCTACAATCTACGGTACGAAGGCCGTGGCGGATACCCGCCAGAGGGCGGGAAAGCCGCCAGCGAGAAGGCGGTTTTCCGCCAGATTCGCAGCCTTCCGTGCCGCGACTTTTTACGCAGGCCCTTGAAAATAAAGGGTTTACACATTTTTTAAAGGTCTGGCACAGCACTTGCCATATGCGATCAAGGCGTGCCGTTTGGCATGCCCTGAAAACAAATTCTCCCATTGCAGGGAGATAACGCGTTCGGTCTTGTGCTCCCCGGGGAGCGCATGCCCGTGAGGACAGAGCTGCCATGACCAAGCAACCCTTCTACAAAAGCCTGTATGTGCAGGTACTGATCGCCATCGCCATCGGTATCGCACTCGGCCACTTCTACCCCGACACCGCCAAACTGATGAAGCCGCTGGGCGATGGCTTCGTCAAACTGATCAAGATGGCCATCGCGCCGATCATCTTCTGCACCGTGGTCACCGGTATCGCCGGCATGCAGAGCATGAAGGCCGTGGGCAAGACGGGCGGCACGGCGCTGCTGTACTTCGAAATCGTCTCCACCGTGGCGCTGATCATCGGCCTGGTCGTGGTCAACGTCGTCCAGCCGGGCGCCGGCATGCACGCCGACGTCGCCACGCTGACCGCTGAAATGAACAAGAACGCGGCGCTCACCGGCTTCATCGCATCGGGCGAGAAGCAGAGCACCATCGACTTCTTCATGAACGTCATCCCGAGCACCGTGGTCGGCGCCTTCGCCAACGGTGACATCCTGCAGGTGCTGTTCTTCTCCGTGCTGTTCGGCTACGCGCTGCACCGCATGGGTGACTACGGCAAGCCGGTATTCGAATTCATCGATCGCATCACCCACGTGATGTTCAACATCATCAACGTGATCATGAAGGTCGCGCCCATCGGTGCCTTCGGTGCCATGGCCTTCACCATCGGCGCCTACGGCCTCGGCTCGCTGGTGCAGCTGGGTCAGCTGATGCTGTGCTTCTACATCACCTGCCTGTTGTTCGTGCTGATCATCCTGGGCGGCATCGCCCGTGCCCACGGCTTCAGCATCCTGCGCTTCATCTCCTACATCCGCGAAGAACTGCTGATCGTGCTGGGCACCTCGTCCTCCGAGTCGGCCCTGCCGCGCATGATCGCCAAGATGGAGAAGCTGGGCGCCGACAAGAGCGTCGTCGGCCTGGTGATCCCGACCGGCTACTCGTTCAACCTGGACGGCACCTCGATCTACCTGACCATGGCCGCGGTGTTCATCGCCCAGGCCACCGACACCCCGATGGACATCACCCACCAGCTGACCCTGCTGGTCGTGCTGCTGATCGCCTCCAAGGGCGCCGCCGGCGTCACCGGTTCGGGCTTCATCGTGCTGGCTGCCACCCTGTCCGCCGTGGGCCACCTGCCGGTGGCGGGCCTGGCGCTGATCCTGGGTATCGACCGCTTCATGTCCGAAGCCCGCGCGCTGACCAACCTGGTCGGCAACGGCGTGGCCACCATCGTGGTCGCCAAGTGGTGCAAGCAGCTGGACGAGAAGACCCTGTCCGCCGAACTGGCCGCCGGCCCGGGCAGCTCCACCGAGCTGCAGCCGTCCTGACGGGGTTCCCCTGAGCAATTCGGCCCGGTGAACGTGAAGCGCCGGAGCCTTTCCAGCCCGCTCGATTGAGCGGGCTTTTTTATGGGCGGGTGTAAAGGGCGAAGGCTTTTGGTAGGAGCGAGCTTGCTCGCGAACAGCTTCCCGGCGGCTCCGCAGTGGGGCGGGTTCGCGAGCAAGCTCGCTCCTACAGGGAGGGGGCGAGCTGTCGCGGGCGTGGCCCGCTCCTACAGGGGAGGGCAAGGTTGCGGCGCCGCGTTGTAGGAGCGGGCCATGCCCGCGACGCAAGGCGTCAGCCTTGCTGGGCTCCCGGCGTGCGTGCATCCGCGATCGGGCGGGCGTTAAAGAAGAGGAGAGGCGTCAGCCGGTCAGGCGCGGGCAGGGCGAGCGCGCGGGAGGGAGCCGATCAGAGGATGATCTTGTCCTTGAGCTTTTCCGCCGCCTGCTGCAGCGCCTGGATGACCCGCTCCTTGTCGTAGTTCTGCACGTTGTTGGTGTCCAGGTACATGGAGAAGCCCGGCACCTCGTGCTCGACGAAGCTGGGGTTGGAGCCTAGGTCGCGGCGGAAGTCGACCACCTGGTAGATCTGCACCGGCTTGCTGAAGCCCTTCACGGCGATCTGGCCCTTGTCGCGGCACATCAGCACGTCCTTCACCAGCGAATAGGTCTCGTGGCTGATGAGGATCTCGCCGGCTTCGGCGGCACTTTCCAGGCGGCTGGCGAGGTTCACTTCACGGCCGATGATGGTGTAGTCCATGCGCGTGTCGGCGCCGAAGTTGCCCACGGTGCAGTAGCCGGTGTTCAGGCCCATGCGCACTTCCAGTGGCTTGGTGATGCCCTGGGCGCGCCATTGCTGGCGCATCACCTTCATGTGCTTGCGCATGGCCACGGCCATGGACACGGCGGCCACGGCATCCTTCTTCGCGCCCTGGGTGGATGGGTCGCCGAAGAACACCATCACGCAGTCGCCGACGAACTTGTCGATGGTGCCGCCGTACTTCAGGGCGATCTTCGACATCTCGTTGAGGTAATTGTTGAGCATGTCGGTGAGCGCTTCGGCTTCCAGCTCCTCGGACAGCTCGGTGAAGCCCTTGATGTCGGAGAAGAACACCGTGAGCTTCTTGCGCTGGGTTTCCAGGCGCACCGTGCGCTTGCCGCTGAAGATCGATTCCCACACCTGCGGCGACAGGTACTTGGCCAGGTTGCTGGCCAGCCGTGCGGCCTTTTCCTGCTCCAGGGTGATGTCCGCGCGGGCCTGGGCCAGGCGCAGGCCCTGCTGGTGCACGAAGAAGGCGGTGATGCAGATGTACAGGGTGGAGAACAGCACGCTGACCAGGGCGACGATGCTCGGCGTCTGGCCCTTGTAGGCCGGGGCGATCAGTGCGGCGCTGAGCACCGCGGCGCTCAGCGCCACCAGCAGCGCCAGGCCCAGGGAGCGCAGGCCGCCGATGATCAGCGCGGAAAAGGCGAGGATCAGCACCAGCATCAGGCTCGGCACTTCCGAGAAGCCCAGCAGGGTAATGGCGATGCCGGCATGCAGGGCGTCGATGAACAGCAGCACCAGGCGGGTGCGCTGCGGGTTGTCGCGCTTGAAGCGGCGGCTGACCTGCTGGGCCAGGTGCGGGTAGAGCAGGGCGTACGGGATCATCCAGAGGATCTCGTAGCCGAAGTACTTGGCGAAGATGCCGGCAGTGATGGTCGCGGCGACGGCGATATACGCCAGCACGCGGGAATGGTACTCGCGCAGGGGGGCGGGGGTGAGCGGGCTGCTGGATCGCTCGAGAACGTTAGGCTTCATGCGCAAGAAACTTCCCTGGTGCGCGTAGGCTCGTGGCCAATTGCGCGTCTGATTTTGTGGGGAATCTTATTCCATGCGCAGCCCCCGGGCCAGCGGCGGTTCGCCACTCTTCGTCGCGAACCGCCGGTCGCCTCGGAACCCTCAGGCCATCGTGCCGTCGGGCCTCTGGTAGATCGAACGGCGGGGCTGGGCGAAGACCCGGCGCAGCATGGGTTCGAAGAACTCCAGGGGCAGCACTTCGCCGTCCGGATCGAAGGCTGCGGCGTCGTAGCGCGCGCAGAATTCGATGGTCTGTTCGAACTGCGGATGGTCCTTGAACTGCTCGCGCAGGTGCCGGTCCAGGCCCAGGTGGTGGAAGAAGTAGTACCCCTGGAAGATCGCGTGCTTCTCGATCATCCACAGGTTCGCTTCGCTGACGAAGGGCTTGAGGATGGCCGCCGCGATGTCGGCGTGGTTGAACGAGCCCAGGGTGTCGCCGATGTCGTGGAGCAGCGCGCAGACCACGTACTCCTCGTCGCGACCGTCGCGGTGGGCCAGGGTGGCGGTCTGCAGGGAGTGGGTCAGGCGGTCCACCGGGAAGCCGCCGAAGTCGCCGTCGAGCAGGCGCAGGTGGGTCATGATGCGGTCGGGCAGCAGCGCGGCGTACTGGCCGAAGTCCTTGGCGATGATCGCCCAGTCCTCGGCGGTGCCGTCTTCCATGTGGGTGAAGTGGGCGCGTGCGTTCATCGGGCTGTCCTCTTGTGATTGTTGGAGGGGGACGGCTCCAGTCTAGAAGCGCACGGCGCCGGCGGTAGTGTCCGTGCAGCGCCAGCGGGCTGTCCCGGCGGGCGCGAATGGCGTGGCATCAGCCGCGCAGATGGCCGCTCAGGGGTTCTCCGGATCGTGCCCCAGCGACTGCAGGAACAGCGAGAACAGCTCCGGCTGCGAGGAAATGTCGAGCTTGTTGTACAGGTGGCGGCGGTGGACCTTGATGGTTTCCGGCGAAATCGCCAGGCGCTCGGCCATGGCCTTGGAGGAGTAACCCCGCAGGATCAGCCGGGCGATCTCCAGTTCGCGTTCGGAGAGCACGCCGGCGCCGAAGTGGCTCAAGGCATCGCGCACCTGCACCGCCACGCCATCGCTCACACCCGGCAGCAGGCGCTGGCTGTGCTGCTGCCAGTGCTGCCGCATCAGCGCCAGCACCCAGGGGCAGAGCATCGCCAGCAGGCCCGTCTGCTCGCCATCGAACGGCCGGCGCATGCCCAGTGACAGCGACAGCGCGCCCTGGCCGGGCAGTTGCAGGATGAACTGCACCTCGTCCTCCAGCACGTTGTCGTGGAAGTAGCTGAGGAAGTATTCGCTCTGGCGGAACTGGTCCGGGGAGATCTCCTCCAGCCGGTACAGCCCGCTGGGCACGCCCTCGCGGCAGGCCTGGTAGAACGGGTCGAGCTGGTACAGGCCGTCGAGGTAGATCGCCATGGCTGCCGGGCCGGCGGTGGGTTCGGCGTCGTATTCCTCCAGCGCCACCGGCGTGCCGCTGGCCGGGTAGAACATCGCCAGGGCGTTATCGAACGGCAGCCATTGATGCAGCAGCAGGACCAGTTGCTTCCAGAAACGTGGCTGGCCGATCTGCTCGATGGCGCGGCCGAGGTTGGCGTGCATGCCGACCTCGCGGAACAGGTTGTGCATCCGTTGGCTCCCGTGGGTTCGGCGTACGGTTTCCTCCTTTTACCGTTTCGCCGTCAAGGGGGCGTAACCCCAAATGGTGATTGGCCGCCGCCGGCGCCGTGCCCAGACTGCCTCCACAGAGCGCTCCGAGCAGAGGGCGCGCCAAGGTCTTCGTTCCTGCCTCAGCCCCCAATAACAACACGAGGAAACAACGATATGAGCGCTTCCCCTGCGCCAGCGAGCGCGCTCAAGCCCAGCCTGGGCGTGCTCGATGTAGTCGCCATCACCGTCTCGGCGGTCACCCCCGCCAGCTCCGTTTTCGTCATCGCACCCTTCGCCGTCCAGCAGGCCGGCAGCGGCGCTTTCCTGGCCTTCGTCTTCGCCGGCTTCCTGGCCCTGATGTTCGCCTGGTGCTACGCCGAACTGGGCCGCGCCCACAGCTCCGCCGGCGGCGAGTACGTCTACGCCAAGCGCGTGTTCGGCGGCCTCGCCGGCTACGCCACCTTCCTCACCGTGCTGGTTTCGCTGCTGTTCATCCCGCCGGTGCTGGCGACCGGCGCGGCGACCTACCTGAACAACGCCCTGGGCACCCGCTTCGATACCCAGACCGTCGCCCTGGTGATCGTCGCCGCCAGCTACGTGCTGGGCATCCTCAACATCCGGGTGAACGCCTGGATCACCGGGGTGTTCCTGCTCTGCGAAGTAGCCGCGCTGCTGGTCATCGTGGTGCTCGGCTTCGGCCACGTCAGCCAGCCGCTGAACGTCCTGCTGCAGCCGCAGCACATCGACGGCGGGATACTGGCCGCTGCGCCCTGGGCGCTGGTGATCGGCGCCGTGGGCACTGCGCTGTTCTCCTACAACGGCTTCGGCGGCGCGGTGCTGCTGGCCGAGGACATGAAGTGCGGCGGGCGCAACGTGCACCGCGCGGTGATCTGGTCGCTGCTGCTGGTGGTGGCCATCGAGATCGTTCCGCTGACGGCGTTGCTGCTGGGCGCGCCGTCGCTCAAGGACATGATCGCCAGCCCCGACCCGGTCGGCTACCTGCTCACCGCCCATGGCAACGAAACGCTGTCGCGGCTGGTCAGCGCGGGCATCTTCCTCTCGGTGTTCAACGCCATCGTCGCCATCGTCATCCAGGTCGGCCGGGTGATCTTCAGCAGCGGCCGCGACGAGCTGTGGACGCCGCTGATGAACCGTGCCTTCACCCGCATCCATCCGCGTTGGGAGTCGCCGTGGATTGCCACGCTGTTCCTCGGCGTGCCCTCGGCGGCGCTGAGCTTCAGTTCGAACCTGGCGGAGCTGACCTCCTTCACCGTGCTGCTGCTGGTGATGGTCTACCTGGTGGTGGCGCTCTGCGCGCTGTTCAGCCGCGTGCTGCGCCGCGACCGCGAGCACCCGTACCGCATGCCGCTGTGGCCGCTGCCGGCGATGCTGGCGGTGCTCGGCGCCGGCTACCTGTTGCTCAACCTGCTACTGGACGCCTCCTCGCGGGACGTCATGATCATTGTCGGGATACTGGCCGTGTCGGTGATTCTCTACAGCACCTACGGCAAGCTCAGCCCGGCCTTCCAGAAATTGTAAGAAGGAGACAGCATGCGCGCTCGTCAACTCGGCATCACCCTCGGCCTGGGTACTCCCGGCGAGTTCAACGCCATTACCGACGTTCCCGGCGTCCGCGTCGGCCACAGCACGCTGATCGGCGAGCGCGACGGCCGCGCCGTGCGCACCGGGGTCACGGTAGTCCAGCCTCGGGCTGGCGCGGCGCGGCGGCAACCCTGCTTCGCCGGCTGCCACGTGCTCAACGGCAACGGCGACGCCACCGGGCTGGAATGGATACGCGAGGCGGGGTTGCTGACCACGCCCATCGCCATCACCAACACCCACAGCGTGGGCACGGTGCGCGATGCGCTGATCGCAGCCGAGCATGCCGAGCTGGCGGACCCGTCCATCTACTGGTGCATGCCGGTGGTGATGGAAACCTATGACGGCCTGCTCAACGACATCTGGGGCCAGCACGTCGGCGCCGAGCAGGTGCGCGAGGCGCTGGCGCAGGTCGAGTCCGGCCCGGTGCGCGAAGGCCCGGTGGGCGGCGGCACGGGGATGATCTGCCACGAGTTCAAGGGCGGCATCGGCACCGCGTCGCGCAAGCTGCCGGCGCAGCAGGGCGGCTGGACCGTGGGGGCGCTGGTGCAGGCCAACCACGGCCAGCGTCGCGAGCTGCGGGTGGACGGTTATCCGGTCGGCCGTCACCTCGGTGATCTGCCGTCACCTTTTGCCGAGCAGGGCACGCCGGGCATGGGCTCCATCGTGGTGATCCTCGCCACCGACGCGCCGCTGTTGCCGCACCAGTGCCAGCGCCTGGCCCAGCGTGCGTCGCTGGGGATCGCTCGCACAGGCGGCGGGACCGACGATTCCAGCGGCGACATCTTCCTCGCCTTCGCCACCGGCAACCACGACCTGCCGCCGGCGGACTACGGGCGCAAGGATCTGCCGCTCGCCACGGCGCTGCAGATGGTCAACAACGACCACATCTCGCCGCTGTTCGCCGCCGCCGCCGAGGCGGTGGAGGAGGCCATCGTCAACGTGCTGCTGGCCGGCAAGGACATGCGCACCGACGACGGCGTGCTGGTGCCGGCGTTGACCGAAGAGCGCCTGCTGGCGGCATTGCGTGAAGCCGGCTGGAGGGGATGACGCGGGGCTTGGGCGGGTTGTAGGAGCGAGCTTGCTCGCGAACGGCTTTTCCGGCGGCTCAGGAGCTGGGCGGGTTCGCGAGCAAGCTCGCTCCTACAAGTTGACTCTGTGCCATGAAAAAAGCCGGAGCTGCTGGGCAGCTCCGGCTTCATCGTTGGTGTAGGAGCGGACTTCGTCCGCGATTGGTCTGCATCGCGCCGGAAACCATCGCGGACGGAGTCCGCTCCTACGCCCAACCTGGAGTCAGTTCGGCGTGTAGATCTGGTCGAACACGCCGCCGTCGGCGAAGTGGGTCTTCTGCACGGTGCGCCAGTCACCGAAGGTCTTCACCACGGAGAAGAAGTCCACCTTCGGGAAACGGTCGGAGAACTTGGCCAGCACCTCCGGGTTGCGCGGGCGCAGGTAGTTGTTGGCGGCGATGGTCTGGCCTTCGTCGGACCACAGGTACTTCAGGTAGGCCTCGGCTTCGGCGCGGGTGCCTTTCTTGTCGACCACCTTGTCGACCACCGCCACTGGCGGCTCGGCTTCGGCGGAAACGCTCGGGTAGACCACCTCGAAACCGCCACGGCCGAACTCGCGGGCGATCATCTCGGCTTCGTTCTCGAAGGTCACCAGCACGTCGCCGATCTGGTTCTGCATGAAGGTGGTGGTCGCCGCGCGGCCGCCGGTATCCAGCACCGGGACGTTCTTGAACAGCTGGCCGACGAAGGTCTTGGCCTTGGCTTCATCCGCGCCATGCTTCTGCGCGTAGCCCCAGGCGGAGAGGTAGGTGTAGCGGCCGTTGCCCGAGGTCTTCGGGTTCGGCACCACCACCTGCACGCCCGGTTTCACCAGGTCGTCCCAGTCCTTCAGGCCCTTGGGGTTGCCCTTGCGCACGATGAATACGGTGGCCGAGGTGAAGGGCGCGCTGTTGTTCGGCAGACGGGTCGCCCAGTCCTTGGGCACCAGGGCGCCGTTGTCGGCTAGGGCGTCGATGTCGGTGGCCTGGTTCATGGTGATGACGTCGGCCGGCAGGCCGTCGATGACCGCGCGAGCCTGTTTGCTGGAACCGCCGTGGGACATCTGGATGGTGATCTTCTCGCCTTTCTCGGCCTCCCAGTGCTTCTGGAAGGCGGCGTTGTAGTCCTTGTAGAAGTCGCGCATCACGTCGTAGGAGACGTTGAGCAGGGGCTGGGCGGCCTGGGCGGCGGAGGCCAGGGCAAGGCCGGCGGCCAGCAGCGAGGCGCTGAACAGACGTTTCACGAGCAGTTCCTTTTGGCAGTGTTGTTGGGTGTCGATTATGCCGACAGGTTATATAGCACTTAAATACTTAAAGGCTATTTGCTTATGCGGGGGCCAGGGTCTGCAGTTCCCCTTCGAGGTTGGCCCGCGCAGGGGCCTCCCAGTCGCGCCGCAGCGTTGGCGTCTGGTAGAGCGGCGCCTGGTCGAGCAGCTGGCGCAGCACCTTCGCCCGTCCCGCGTTGAACAACGCGTCCGGAACCCAGGCATATTCGCGGCGCACGGCGGCCTGGTACTGCGCATACACCGGTGGGGCGCTGGCCAGGATCGACAGGTCGATATCCGCCACCAGCGCGGCATCGCCGGCAAGGTCGCCGGCCTGGTGACAGGTCGCCATGATCAGCGCGTGCAGCACCTCGCCATGCCGGGCCAGACCCCGCTCGGCGAGCCAGCCACAGGCCAGCGCCGCACTGGCGGCCTCGTTGTCGTGGCGCCGGGTGTCGTAGATCACGTCGTGCAGCCACAACGCCAGTTCCACCTGTGCCGGCTGGTCGGCCAGCTCGCGCAGGCGGTCGAAGTGCGCCAGGCAGGCGAGGATGTGCGGCGCGCCGTGGTAATGCCGGTCGCTGCCGCCGTAGTGACGCTCCAGCTCGGCAAAGCTGCCCGGAGGCGCCGTGCCGCCGAGCTGGCGCCAGAGCGATGCCCAGCGCAACGGGTCAAGTGCGCTCATCGGTGCTCCAACAGGGGAAAGGGTTGCCCGGCAGCCTAGCAGGCCTGCCGGGCGTTGACTGCCCTGGCCGTCAGTCCAGCCCGGTGACGTCCAGTTCCTTGGGATACTCGACGCTGAACTTGAAGGTGGTGCTGCGTTTCTCGCCCGGTTTCAGCTGCCAGTCCCACCGCAGCTTGCCGTCGTCCTCGCGGGTGGCTGCCTGGTCTTCGGGCTCCAGCAGGGCGACCTTGATCTGTTCGTTGCGCGACACCGGCAACTGGTCCTTGAACTGCAGGCGCTGCTCGGTCTTGTGGTTGTTCTGCGCCTCGATGCGGAACTCGTAGGTGATGCGCTTGCGCCCGCCGGTGAGGCCGGTGTAGTCGGTGTAGCGGTTGACCAGCTTGCGCTTGATGGCCATGGCTTCGTCGCCGCCCAGGGCCAGCTCGAAGGTCTCGCCCGGCATCACCGCGCGCAGCTGGCCGCTGGCGACGAAGGTGTTGCCCAGGTAGGTGTTGAGGGTGCCGGGCAGCAGCGGATAGTCGCTGGCGTTGCGGGTGTCGGCCTGCAGGTAGGCGGCTTCGCGCAGCGATGGCGTGGCCAGGTAGCGGAAGGTCGCCGGCAGCTTGAACTGGGCAATGGCGACCTTCTGCGAGCTGCCGTCGCTGTTGAGCGTGGCGCGGGTCGGGATGTGGAAGGAAGCGCTGGTGGTGGCGCCGCTGACGTCAGCCACGGCGACGGGCATGTCCGACATTTCCGCCAGGGCGCCGGCGGCGGCCTGTTCGTCGGCGGCGAAGCGCTGCGCCTTCTTCGCCTCCAGCGCCATCATCGGCGCGGCGGGGGCCGGCGCGGGGCGCGGGACCATGACCGTGCGCGGGTCGAAGGTGTCGACGAACCATGGCGAGAGCGCCGGCACGCTGCTGCCCAGGTTCGGGCGGGCGGTGGACAGGGTGAGGTCGACGTCGGTCCAGTCCTCGCCGCTGCTCTGCCGGACGATGCCCTGATAGGTCATCTCGATCTGCTCTTCGCCATCGCGCAGGCGCGCATCGTAGGCCGGCCGCCAGGAGGCGTCGTAGAGCGTGTAGCTCAGTTGCACGCGCACTTGCGCGGGCTTCTCCAGCGCCACGCGAAGGATCGCGCGCTTGTAGTGGGTGCCGTCGCCGGCGAGGTGGCTGCGCTGGTTTTCCAGCTCCTGCCTGCGTTGCTGCAGTGCTTCGCTTTGCTGGTCGAGCTGGCGCTGTTCGTCGAGGAGGCGGCCCAGGTTGCTTTCGCTCATCTGCAGCAGGTTCTTCAGCTCCTCGATGCTCGGCAGCGCCTGGTTCTTCCCTGGCTTGGTGCTGCTGGCCTGGATGTCGGCGAGGAACTGCTTCTGGTTCGCCAGCACGCTGCCGCGGTCGCTGATCTCGCGTTCCTGCCGCTCGATCTCCCGCAACTGCGCGTCGAGCTGTTGCAGGCGGTTGTCCTCCGACGGTGGCGACACCTGGGGCGCGCTGCTGACGTCGAGCAGGGTGGCGGCGGCGCTGGCGGCGAGCGAGGCCTGCAGGCTGTTGTCATCGATGCGCTGGGGCAACTGCTCGAGGGCAATTTCGTGCTGGCCAGCGGGCAATTGCAGGGTGGCGGTGCGGGTGACGATGGCGCGGTCGGTATAGACGGTGACGGCGCTGATGCGGCTGTCGGCTACCTGCGGAGCGGCCAGCAGCGCCGTACTGAACGATGCAGCGGCCATGGCCAGGATCAGAGGGTGGAATCGAAAGGGCATGTGCTCACCTCGGCAAGGCCGTTCCCTGGAAGGCGGCCGGCACTGCGGAACGCCACCATGGCGTCCGTCCATGCTGCGTGTGACGAAGGCGGTGGGCGAAACGGGTTGAGCGGGGGAGGCGCGGATCGGCGGCGGCCGACGAGCGGCGGGCCGAGGGAGGGATGCCGGGGCGTCATTCGCCCCGGCAGGAGCATCAGGCGCGTTCGCCTGCCGGCGGGGCGTCCACGTCGCCTTCGGCGAGGCATGCCGCGGCGGTGAAGAGCACGTCGGTGGAGGAGTTCAGCGCGGTCTCGGCGGAGTCCTGGAGGATGCCGATGATGAAGCCGACCGCTACCACCTGCATCGCCACTTCGCTGGAGATACCGAACAGGCCGCAGGCCAGCGGGATCAGCAGCAGCGAGCCGCCGGCCAAGCCGGAGGCGCCGCAGGCGCAGATCGAGGCCACCACGCTGAGCAGGATGGCGGTGGGCAGGTCCACGGCGATGCCGAGGGTGTGCACCGCCGCCAGGGTCAGCACGCTGATGGTGATCGCGGCGCCGGCCATGTTGATGGTGGCGCCCAGCGGGATCGACACCGAGTAGGTGTCCTCGTGCAGGCCCAGGCGTTCGCACAGCTGCAGGTTGACCGGGATGTTGGCCGCCGAGCTGCGGGTGAAGAAGGCGGTGATGCCGCTTTCGCGCAGGCACATCAGCACCAGCGGGTACGGGTTGCGGCGAATCTTGGCGAAGACGATCAACGGGTTGACCACCAGCGCCACGAAGAGCATGCAGCCCAGCAGCACGGCCAGCAGGTGCAGGTAGCCGATCAGCGCATCGAAGCCGGATTCGGCGATGGTGCCGGCCACCAGGCCGAAGATGCCCAGCGGGGCGAAGGCGATTACCACGCGGACGATCAGGGTGACGCCACCGGCCAGGTCGTCGAGCAGGTCGCGGGTGCTCTGGCGCGCGTGGCGCAGGGCGACGCCCAAGCCGATGGCCCAGGCCAGGATGGCGATGAAATCGGCCTCCAGCAGCGCCTTCACCGGGTTGGTGGTGACGCTGAACAGCAGCGAGCGCAGCACTTCGCCGATGCCGCCGGGCGGCGCCAGTTCGCTGGTCGGCGCGCTCAGCACCAGGGTCGAGGGGAAGGCGAAGCTGGCCATCACCGCGATCACCGCCGCCGAGAAGGTGCCGATCAGGTAGAGCACGAGGATCGGCCGGATGTGCGTGCGCTGGCCCTGCTTGTGGTTGGCGATGGAGGCCATCACCAGCACCAGCACGAGCACCGGCGCCACGGCTTTCAGGGCGGAAATGAACAGCTTGCCGAGCAGGCCGACCGCTGCTGCGCCTTGCGGCCAGAGCAGGGCGAGGGCGATGCCGCAGAGCATGCCGATGAAGATTCGCAGGACCAGGCTGGTGCCCTTGAGTCGCTGCACAAGAGTGGGAGTGGGTAGCGTCATGACGTCTTTCGCTGCTGGAAGTGGGATCGCCCCGGCGAGCCGGGTGCGAAAGGGCGCGGATTATGCCGTCTGAGACCGGGAAATGCGCGGTTACCCGTCGATTGATCCGTCAGGTTGTGCTTCGGCAGGTGTCGGATTGCAGTCTGGCCGCGTGCAGGCGAACCGGCATTGATCCATGCCGGTCGCCCTGGGCATCAGGCGAAAATCAGCCGAGGTCGGCGAAGGCTTCCGGGTCCAGGTCGATGCCGGCGACCCGCTGCACGGCGCCGCGCATGGTCACCTGGAAGTCGTCCTCGACGCGGATCGCCAGGCGGCCGCCGGCCAGTTGCAGGTCGATGCGTTCATCGCACAGGCCGAGCTTGCGCGCCACCGACGCCGCGGCGCAGCTGCTGGTGCCCGAGGAGAGCGTATAGCCGGCGCCGCGCTCCCAGATTTCCACGCGCAAGGCGCTGCGCGACAGCCACTGGACGAACTGCACGTTGGTGCGCCGGGGGAACAGCGGGTGGCGTTCCAGCAGCGGTCCGAGGCGGCAGGCCAGCTCACGGCTGGTCTGCTCGACGAACACCACGCAGTGCGGGTTGCCCATGGACACGGCGTTGATCTTCAGCGCCACGCCGTCGATTTCCAGGGGATAGTCCAGCGCCTCGGGGGCGTCGATCAGCACCGGGATCTTCGCGCAGGCGAACTCGGCGCGGCCCATGGACACCTCCACGGTGCGGCCCTCGTCGGACACCTGGCTGGTGACGGTGCCGCCGGCGGTGACGATGTCGAACGGCTGCCCGGCGACCAGTCCGCAGTCCCACAGGTAGCGGGAGAAGATGCGCAGGCCGTTGCCGCTCTTTTCCGCTTCCGAGCCGTCGGGGTTGAGGATGCGCAGGCCGAAGGCGGCGTCGGTGTGATGGGCGAGAAGGATGCCATCGGAGCCGATGCCGTGGTGGCGGTCGCAGACCCGGCCGATCTGCGCGGCCGTAAGGGCGAACGGCGCGTCGCCGGCGTACACCAGATAGTCGTTGCCCAGGGCCTGGTATTTCACGAAGTTCATGGATGCGATCCGTCGCCGCAAAAGGGCCCTCGACTATACACGGGGGCCGCTGCTTTCCCTTCGCGGATCGAGCAGCAGCGCTTGCAGCGCGCGCTGGCCGAGGATCACCAGCCAGCAGGCGAGGATGAAGGGGGCGGTGAACGCGGGCAGGCCGAGGAGGGCGAAGCAGGGTTGCAGCAGCACCGCCAGGGCGATGCCGCACAGCGGTGCCAGCGGGTGGCGGTAACGCAGCGACAGGGCGATACCGGCCAGCGCGCCGTTGAGCCCGAGCAGGCCGGCCTGGGCCGAGGCGGCCGGCAGGTCGAACAGCGGGGCGAGGGCCAGCGCACCCGCGGCGCCGACCAGGGCCCAGAAGGCGGCGCGGCGCTCCACCAGCAGCAGGCCAAGGGCGATGGTCAGGCCGGCGAGCGGTTCGCCGAGGAAGATCACTTCGCCGAAGCCCCGCGCCGTGGCATCCAGCAGCGGACTGACCGCACCGCAGGAGAGGCAGGCGACGCCGCCCGCCGGCGCGAAGCCCAGCGCCTTGCCCAGCGCCACCGACACCCAGCCCAGCAGCACGAAGGCCGAGGTATAGGCCGGCAGGCCGAAGCGTCGCCGCGACTGGCGCAGCAGCACGGCCTGCACGGCGACGCCGGTGAGGATGGCGGCAACGGTGAGCATCACCAGCCCCAGCGACCACTGGAACTGGAAGGGCAGCAGCAGGCCGATGAGGATCGGGTTGTAGTCGTGCAGGCCGGCGTCGATGTCTGCCTGTGGCTCGCGCACGAAGCGGGCGGTGAGCGGGCCGAGCAGCGCACCCAGCAGCGCGCCGGGGAGCAGCTGCGGCGCGGACCAGGCGATGGTCAGCAGCAGGATCAGGCCGAAGCGGGCGTCGGCTTGCAGGTAGATCTGGCCGAAGCCGATCAGGCGGTTGGGGAGGAGCCGTTTCTGCGAGAAGAGGGTCAGGGGCATTTGGGGTCTGGGCAGTTGAAAGTGACTCCGCAGCGCCTCGTTGGGTGTGGGGCATCGAGGCCCCATCGGCGGGCGCTGCGTGAGAACCGTGTGACGCCGCCATACGGGGCCGCGCCACGGGTTGGGAAAAAGAAAAGAGGCTGCCTGCGGGATCACCGCGAGCAGCCCCGAAAATCCATGGCCAGCATTGGGAGTTGCTGCGTGGGGGCCATGGACCGACAAGCATTCGGTGCTCATGCATTCATCAACAAGGTCAAACCCGGACGGACGGGGACGCGGCCCCGTATTCCCGGCCCCGTCCGTCCGGGAGTGACTCGGTGCGGAGGCACGCGCTTGGGCGTGGCTCCTGAACTCGGTGTTTCTCCTGTTTGCCCTGCCTTCCCTCACCCCAGCCCTGGCTGCGCGCCCCGCTCAGAGGGAGAGGGGGCAGGTCGGCGTGGCCATCAGTCCCGCGCTATACGGCTGACTCCTCGCTGCACCCTTGCTTCAATGAGCGCCACACTTGCTGGCGACTCCGATCAGCTCCCTCTCCCGCTTGAGGAGCGGGGCGCGTAGCCAGGGTTGGGGTGAGGGGCTCTGGCTTTTCTCAAACCTCCAACGCCGGCGCCACCGTCTCGATGCGCAGCATGTTGGTGCTGCCCGGCTGGCCGAACGGCACGCCGGCGGTGATCACCACGGTGTCGCCACGGCGCGCCATGCGCTGGGCCAGGGCGATGTCCAGGGCGGTGGAGCAGATCTCGTCGACGTGGGCGAGCTGTGCGTTGACCACCGAATGGACGCCCCAGGCCACGGTCAGGCGGCGGGCGGATTTCAGTTGCGGCGTCAGGCTGAGGATCGGGGCCTTGGGCCGTTCGCGGGAAGCGCGCAGGGTCGAGGCGCCGGACTCGGTGTAGTTCACCAGCACCGCCACCGGCAGGATGCGGCTGATCCGGCGGATCGCGCAGCTGATGGCGTCGGAGACGGTGGCGTCCGGTTCCGGGCGGTTGATTTCCAGCGTGGCCTGGTAGTCCGGCTCGGCTTCGACCTGGCGGATGATCTTCGCCATCATCTCCACCGCTTCGCGCGGGTACTGGCCCGAGGCGCTCTCGGCGCTGAGCATCACGCAGTCGGCGCCTTCGCTGACGGCGTTGGCGACGTCGGTCACCTCGGCGCGGGTCGGCGCCGGGGAGAAACGCATGGATTCGAGCATCTGGGTCGCCACCACCACCGGGCGGCCGAGCTGGCGGCAGACCTGGATGATGCGCTTCTGGATGCCCGGCACGCTCTCGGCGGGCATCTCCACGCCCAAGTCGCCACGGGCCACCATGATCGCGTCGGACAGCCTGGCGATGGCTTCGATGGACTGCACCGCCGAGGGCTTCTCGATCTTGGCCATGAGGAAGGCCTTGTCGCCGATCAGCCCGCGGGCTTCCTCGATGTCTTCGGGGCGCTGCACGAAGGACAGGGCCACCCAGTCCACGCCCAGCTCCAGGCCGAAGGCCAGGTCGCGGCGGTCCTTGGCGGTCAACGGGCTGAGCTTGAGCACGGCCTCGGGGACGTTGACGCCCTTGCGGTCGGACAGCTCGCCGCTGTTCATCACGCGGGTCTCGATGGCATCGCTGTGGGCGTTGAGTACCTGCAGGCGGATCTTGCCGTCGTCCAGCAGCAGGCTCATGCCCGGCTCCAGCGCCTGGATGATTTCCGGGTGGGGCAGGGTGACGCGCTTGTCGTCGCCCGGTGCATCGTTCAGGTCGAGGGTGAAGGTCTGGCCCTTCTGCAGCTGCACCGCGCCCTCGGCGAAACGACCGACGCGCAGCTTCGGCCCCTGCAGGTCCATGAGGATGCCGATGGGGTAGTTCAGCTCGGCTTCCACTTCGCGCACCCAGGCGAAACGCTGGGCGTGGTCGCTGTATTCGCCGTGGCTGAAGTTCAGGCGGAACAGGTTGGCGCCGGCTTCCACCAGGGCGCGGATGTCCTCGCGGCTTTTGATCGCCGGGCCCAGGGTGGCGAGAATTTTTACTTTCTTATCAGGAGTCATGATCAGGCTCGAGTCAGGTGATTTCGTGGCCAGCGTTGCTGGGTCCGCGGTCGCCAGGCTAGGCGCGGAATGCAGCTAATGGCGTTCCCTTCTCGAGCCTGCATTCTCGAGGACCAGGATGGCGCGGAAGTCGTTGACGTTGGTGCGGGTCGGTTTGGTGATCACCAGGTCGCCCAGTTCGGCGAAGAAGCCGTAGCCGTTGTTGTTGTCGAGCTCGTGCAGCGGGTTCAGGCCGGCCTTGAGGGCGCGGCTGTAGCTGCATGGGCTCATCAGGGCACCGGCGTTGCTTTCCATGCCGTCGATGCCGTCGGTGTCCCCCGCCAGGGCCCAGATGTTCGGTTCACCCTTGAGGTCGGCGGTGAGGCTGAGGAGAAACTCGGCGTTGCGTCCGCCACGGCCGTTGCCGCGCACGGTCACGGTGGTCTCGCCACCGGAGAGGATCAGGCACGGCGCCTTCAGCGGCTGGCCGTGCTTGCGAATCTGCCGGGCGATACCGGCGTGGACCTTGGCCACCTCGCGGGATTCGCCTTCCAGGTCACCCAGGATCAGTGTCGGGATGCCCGCGGCTTCGGCCTTGGCCGCCACGGCGTCGAGGGCATGCTGGGGCGTGGCGATCAGCGTGAAGTGGCTGCGCGAGAGGCATTCGTCGCCGGGCTTGACCGTCTCCGAGCGCGGGTCTTCCAGCCAGGCGCGCACGTTGGCCGGCACGTCGATGGCATAGCGCTTGAGGATCGCCAGCGCATCGGCCGACGTGGTCGGGTCGCCCACCGTGGGGCCGGAGGCGATCACCGTGGCCTCGTCGCCGGGCACATCGGAAATGGCGTAGGTATACACGCTGGCCGGCCAGCAGGCGCGGGCCAGGCGGCCGCCCTTGATGGCCGAGAGGTGCTTGCGCACGCAGTTCATTTCGCTGATGGCGGCGCCGGACTTGAGCAGGGCCTTGTTCACGCTGCGCTTGTCGTCGAGGCTGATGCCTTCGGCCGGCAGGGCGAGCAGGGCGGAGCCGCCGCCGGAGAGCAGGAAGATCACCCGGTCGTTCTCGGTCAGCCCGCTGATCAGCTCCAGCACGCGACGGGCGACGCGTTCCCCGGCGTCGTCCGGCACCGGGTGCGAGGCTTCCACCACTTCGATGCTGCGGCACTGCGCGCCGTAGCCGTAGGGCGCGACCACCAGGCCCTGGACGTCACCCTGCCAGTGCTTCTCGGCGACTTCGGCCATGGCGCCGGCGGCCTTGCCGGCGCCGATGACGATGGTGCGGCCGCCCGTGTCGCTGGGCAGGTGCTGCGCCAGTACCTGGGCCGGGTGCGCGGCGGCGATGGCGGTGTCGAACAGCTCGCGCAGGAAGGCGCGTGGGTCGAGGCTCATGACAGGCTCCGATGATTCTTGTTGTGGTGTTCCATGGCTCAGGCTTCTGCGTGCAGAAGGCTCAGCGATGGAATCGAACACCCCAGCCGGCGAGGCCGTGATTCCCAACGGCCGGGTGTTCGAAGCGCTTTGCAGGGTGGCGGGCGAGGCCACTCCCATAACCTGGCCCGTCACCTTGCTCTCTGGCGGATAACGCCGCTGGCGTTATGCGCCCTACGTCCTGCTCTTCGTAGGATGGGTGGAGCTTGCGATACCCATCACCCGGTGGTGCAGGGATTGACGGGTATCGCTGCGCTCAACGCCATCCTGCGAGGCTGCTTCTTCAGTCCTTGCGGATGGAGAAGTTGGCCATGTGCTCCAGCCCCTTGATCAGGCCGGAGTGGTCCCAGTTGCTGCCGCCGATGGCCGCGCAGGTGCTGAACACCTGCTGGGCGTTGGCGGTGTTGGGCAGGTTCAGGCCCAGTTCGCGCGCGCCGGCCAGGGCCAGGTTGAGGTCCTTCTGGTGCAGGCTGATGCGGAAGCCCGGATCGAAGGTGCCCTTGACCATGCGGTCGCCGTGGACTTCGAGGATGCGCGAGGAGGCGAAGCCGCCCATCAGCGCTTCACGCACCTTGGCCGGGTCGGCGCCGTTCTTGGCGGCGAACAGCAGGGCTTCGGCGACGGCCTGGATGTTCAGGGCGACGATGATCTGGTTGGCCACCTTGGCAGTCTGGCCATCGCCATTGCCGCCGACGCGGGTGATGTTCTTGCCCATGGCCTGGAACAGCGGCAGGGCGCGTTCGAAGGTGTTCGGGCAGCCGCCGACCATGATGCTCAGGGAAGCGGCCTTGGCACCGACTTCACCGCCGGAGACCGGGGCGTCCAGGTACTGGGCGCCGGTGGCCTTGATCTTTTCGGCGAAGGTCTTGGTGGCGGTGGGGGAGATCGAGCTCATGTCGATCACCACCTTGTTCGGGCCCACGCCTTCGGCGATGCCGTCCTTGCGGAACAGCACGTCCTCGACCTGCGGGGTGTCGGGCACCATGACGATGATGAACTCGGCTTCCTGGGCGACTTCCTTGGGGTTGGCCAGGGCGACGGCGCCGCCTTCGACCAGGGCCGCCGGGGCGGCGTCGTGGTGGGTGGAAACGAAGATGTGGTGACCGGCTTTCTGCAGGTTCTGCGCCATGGGCAGGCCCATGATGCCGGTGCCGATGAATCCGATTTTGGCCATGAGGAGTTCTCCTGGTTGTTCTTGTTGGGCTGGCCGGCGCGTTGCGTACCCAACGCGCCGGCCGGCGAATCACACGACGTTGTGGCTCTTCAGCCAGCCGAGGCCGGCTTCGGTGGTGGTCTTGGGCTTGTATTCGCAGCCGACCCAGCCGCGGTAACCGATGCGGTCCAGGTGGTCGAAGAGGAAACGGTAGTTGATCTCGCCGGTACCCGGCTCGTGGCGGCCGGGGTTGTCGGCCAGCTGCACGTGGTTGATCGCGGCGAGGTTCTTCTCGAGGGTCCGCGCCAGGTCACCTTCCATGATCTGCATGTGGTAGATGTCGTACTGCAGGAACAGGTTGGCGCTGCCGACCTTCTCGCGGATGTCCTGCGCCTGCTGGGTGGTCTGCAGGTAGAAGCCGGGAATGTCGATCGTGTTGATCATTTCCATGACCAGCTTGATGCCCGCGGCTTCGAGCTTGCCCGCCGCGTACTCCAGGTTGTTCAGGAAGGTGTTTTCGATAGTCGCGCAGTCATGGCCCTGAGGACGGATGCCGGCCAGGCAGTTGACCTGGGTGTTGCCCAGCACCTTGGCGTAGGCGATGGCCTTGTCGACGCCGGCGCGGAATTCCTCGACGCGGTCCGGGTGGCAGGCGATGCCGCGCTCGCCCTTGGCCCAGTCGCCGGCAGGCAGGTTGAACAGCACTTGTTCGAGCTGGTTGGCGTCCAGGCGGGCCTTGATCACCTCGGCCTCGACGTCATACGGGAAGAGGTACTCGACACCGCTGAAACCGGCGCGCGCGGCGGCTTCGAAACGGTCGAGGAAGTCCACCTCGGTGAACAGCATGGACAGGTTGGCGCAGAAACGGGGCATGGGGTCACTCCTGTTGAACGGGTGGTGCGTGGCGCTCGGTTTCCTGATGAAAGAGAGCAGGGGGTGGGGGACTCTCCGCCAGGAAATATCCACCCCCAGCTCCTCCCCGGAGGGAGGAGTCGTTCGGTCCGGCTGATCAGTCCAGTAGAGAGATGGCGGTCGGCGCATCGACGCCTTTGAGCGCCAGCTCTTCGAACTCGTTGACCGCGTTGATCTCGGTACCCATGGAGATGTTGGTGACGCGCTCCAGGATGACCTCGACCACCACCGGTACCCGGTGCTGCTGCATCAGTTCGCGAGCCTGGGCGAAGGCGGCGCCGATCTGGTTCGGGTCGAATACGCGGATCGCCTTGCAACCCAGGCCTTCCACCACGGCGACGTGGTCCACGCCATAGCCGTTGAGCTCCGGTGCGTTGACGTTGTCGAACGCCAGCTGCACGCAGTAGTCGATCTCGAAGCCGCGCTGCGCCTGGCGGATCAGGCCCAGGTAGGAGTTGTTCACCAGCACGTGGATGTACGGCAGGTTGAACTGCGCACCGGCGGCCAGCTCTTCGATCATGAACTGGAAGTCATAGTCGCCCGACAGCGCGACGACCTGGCGGCTCGGGTCGGCCTTGACCACGCCCAGGGCTGCCGGAATGGTCCAGCCCAGCGGGCCGGCCTGGCCGCAGTTGATCCAGTGGCGCGGCTTGTACACGTGCAGGAACTGGGCGCCGGCGATCTGCGACAGACCGATGGTGCTGACGTAGCAGGTGTCCTTGCCGAAGAATTCGTTCATCTCTTCGTAGACGCGCTGCGGCTTGACCGGCACGTTGTCGAAGTGGGTCTTGCGCTGCAGGGTGCGCTTGCGCTCGCGGCAGGCTTCTACCCAGGCGCTGCGGTCCTTCAGCTTGCCGGCGGCTTTCCACTCGCGGGCCACTTCCAGGAACACCTCCAGGGCGGAACCGGCGTCGGAGACGATGCCCAAGTCCGGGGTGAATACGCGGCCGATCTGGGTCGGTTCGATGTCCACGTGGACGAACTTGCGGCCTGCGGTGTAGACGTCGACCGAACCGGTGTGACGGTTGGCCCAGCGGTTGCCGATGCCCAATACCAGGTCTGATTCCAGCACGGTGGCGTTGCCGTAGCGGTGCGAGGTCTGCAGGCCGCACATGCCGGCCATCAGCGGGTGATCGTCAGGGATGGTGCCCCAGCCCATCAGGGTCGGCACCACCGGCACGCCGGTCAGCTCGGCGAATTCGACCAGCTTGTCGGAGGCATCGGCGTTGATGATGCCGCCGCCGGCGCAGATCAGCGGACGCTCGGCGTCATTGAGCAGGGCCAGGGCCTTTTCGGCCTGGGCGCGGGTGGCCTTGGGCTTGTTCACCGGCAGCGGCTCGTAGGCGTCGATGTCGAACTCGATCTCGGCCATCTGCACGTCGAACGGCAGGTCGATCAGCACCGGGCCGGGGCGGCCGCTGCGCATTTCGAAGAAGGCTTTCTGGAAGGCATAGGGCACCTGGCCCGGCTCCAGCACGGTGGTCGCCCACTTGGTGACCGGCTTGACGATGCTGGTGATGTCCACGGCCTGGAAGTCTTCCTTGTGCATGCGCGCACGGGGAGCCTGGCCGGTGATGCAGAGGATCGGGATGGAGTCGGCGGAAGCCGAGTACAGGCCGGTGACCATGTCGGTGCCGGCAGGGCCGGAGGTGCCGATGCACACGCCGATGTTGCCGGCGGTGGTACGGGTGTAGCCCTCGGCCATGTGCGAGGCGCCTTCCACGTGGCGGGCCAGGACGTGATCGATGCCACCGAGTTTCTTCATGGCCGCATACATGGGGTTGATGGCGGCGCCCGGTACGCCGAAGGCGGTATCGACGCCCTCGCGACGCATGACGAGTACAGCAGCCTCGATTGCTCTCATTCTGGCCATATTTTGTTCCTCGGTTCTTATACTGATTGTGTACAAAAGTTGAGGCGATTCTAAGCAGGCGATTCGCTGAAGGTCAAGATGGGTTGTATACGAGGGACTGGACGGTCATTTTTTGCTGGAGCCTATCTATTACAAGGGTTTCGCTGAAAATATGAACGCCAGGTCAAACTGTTGTTTGAAAAAATGTATACAAAAATAGATCGTAATTGTCCTTTTCTGTTGCTTTGGGTAAGCCCTTCGGCTACTAGATTGCGTACAGATTTCTGATACGCGTGTGCGCAGCATTCATCTGCCCATGGCGTGGCCCCGGCTTATCCACCTTGACCTGTCTTGTCACCTTGAAGAGGAAAACCTCATGAGCACCCTGAGTCTGGAAACCGCACTGGACATTACTCGTCATGCCCTGGTCGCCAGCCGCGAGCTGTCCACCGCGCCGCTGACCATCGCCGTACTGGATGCCGGCGGTCATCTGCTGAGCCTGCAGCGCGAGGACGGCGCGAGCATGCTTCGCCCGCAGATCGCCATCGGCAAGGCGTGGGGCGCGGTGGCGCTGGGCAAATCGTCGCGCGTGCTGGCGGCGGATGCGCAGCAGCGCCCGTCGTTCATCGCCGCGGTGAACACCCTGGCACAAGGCAACGTGGTGCCCGCACCGGGCGGCGTGCTGATCCGCAATTCGGCCAACGAAGTGATCGGCGCCATCGGCATCAGCGGCGACGCCTCGGACATCGACGAGCAATGCGCGATCCGCGGCGTGCAGGCGCTGGGCCTGGTGGCGGACGCGGGCTGATCGAAGAAGGGAAGGGCGCGCGTTAATCGCGCGTGCGCTTTTTTGTAGGAGCGAGCTTGCTCGCGAACCACCCTTTACGCCGAAAGCTTCAGGTGTGCGGCGGGTTCGCGCGCAATACGGGGACTGGATATCCCGTGACGGCGATTTCCCTCTCCCTAACCCTCTCCCTGAAGGGAGAGGGGACCGTACGGAGCAGGATGAGGCCTTGGTGTCAGCCGTCGCGGAAAGCTCCCTCTCCCTTCAGGGAGAGGGCGGGGGGAGAGGGCAAGTCTCGCGCCGAGTGTCCTCGGCATTGATGGGCGATCAGATCGACAATGGCCGCAACCGCCCCTGCGGCTTGGGCTCGGCGCCGTTGTCCGGCGCGGTGCCGCGCAGCACCAGGCGGGTGATGGTCTCGGTGGCCGCTTCGAAATCCGCATCGCTGAGGCTGGTCTTGCCGGTGACCATGGAGATCTGCCAGTCGAAGTCGGCATAGGTCTGGGTCGCCGCCCAGATGGTGAACAGCAGGTGGTGCGGGTCCACCGGCGCCAGCAGCCCGCGGTCGATCCAGCTCTGCAGGCAGGCGATGTTGCGCTGGGCCTGGGCGTTCAGCTCGTCCAGGTATTCCTTGGGCAGGTGCGGCGCACCGTGCATCAGCTCGCTGGCGAACACCTTCGAGGCGTGCGGCAGCTCCTGGGAAATCCTCACCTTGGAACGGATGTAGGCGCGCAGCGCCTCGCTCGGCTCGTCGTCCTCACGGAACGGCGCGGAGGCCTGCAGCAGCGGCTCCACCACGCTTTCCAGTACGCAGCGGTAGAGGTTTTCCTTGGACTGGAAGTAGTAGTAGACGTTGGGCTTGGGCAGCCCGGCGCGAGCGGCGATGTCGCTGGTCTTGGTCGCCGCGAAACCCTTCTCGGCGAATTCCTCGCTGGCTGCGCGCAGGATGAGGCGCCGGTTACGCTCGCGAATGCTGGTCATTGGCTGGTCTTCTTTCTTTTATTGCTGTTGTCACCGAACAGGGCCGGGCATGGTAGCACCGGGCTCTGGAGCCCCTCAACTCGGGGCCTGTCGCGGTACTGGTGTGCAAATTCCTGACTCGCGAGTCGGTTTTAGGTGTACAGCGACGACGTTCTAGGGTATTTCTAGCGCACTTTCGTTCGGCACCTGCCATCCGGAACTCCCCACTGCCCATGTCCGATTCCCAGTTGGTCGATCCTTTCGGTCGACGCATCACCTACCTGCGCCTCTCGGTCACCGACCGTTGCGACTTCCGCTGCACCTACTGCATGAGCGAAGACATGCAGTTCCTGCCGCGCGACCAGGTATTGAGCCTGGAAGAGCTCGAAGCCGTCGCCGACGCCTTCATCGGCCTGGGCGTGAAGCGCATCCGCATCACCGGCGGCGAGCCGCTGGTGCGCAAGGGCCTGAGCGGGCTGCTGGCGAAGCTGGGGTCGCGCGCGGAGCTGGACGATCTCTCCATCACCACCAACGGCTCGCAGTTGCGAGAGCGCGCGGTCGAGCTGCGGGCGGCCGGCGTGCGCCGCCTGAATATCAGCCTGGATTCGCTGCGCCGCGAACGCTTCGCCGCCTTCACCCGCTCCGACAAGCTGGAGCAGGTGCTCGACGGCATCGACGCTGCCCGCGAGGCCGGCTTCGAGCGCATCAAGCTCAACGCCGTGGTGCAGAAGGGGCGCAACGACGACGAGGTCTGCGACCTGGTGGCCTTCGCCCTGGAGAAGGGCATCGACATCAGTTTCATCGAAGAGATGCCGCTGGGCAGCGTCAGCAGCCACGCGCGCAAGGAAACCCTGTGCAGCAGCGACGAAGTCCGTGCGCAACTGGCCGAGCGTTGGCAACTGCTGCCAACGCCGGAGCGCAGTGGCGGGCCGTCGCGTTACTACCGCATCGACGGTCATGCCAGCCGCATTGGCTTCATCTCGCCGCACAGCCATAACTTCTGCGGCGACTGCAACCGGGTGCGGGTGACCGCCGAAGGCAAGCTGGTGCTTTGCCTTGGCCACGAAGGCGCGCTGGACCTGCGCCAGTTGCTGCGCGAACACCCCGGCGACAGTGCGCGCCTGCGCCAGGCGCTGATACAGGCGCTGCAGCTCAAGCCCGAACGCCACCATTTCGAAGCCGACCAGCAGGTGCAGGTGCTGCGCTTCATGAGCATGACCGGCGGCTGAGCCCGCCACGGCGGGCGCCCGGCCCGCCGCACAAAACAAAAACAACAGGTAACAAGGAGAGTCGTTTGAAGCTCAAGGCAGTCTGCTGCGCGCTCGCCAGCATCCTTTCCAGCAGCGCGATGGCGCAGACCTACGTGGTCGGCGTCGAGAATCTCGCCTTCGCCCCGCACTACACCACTGATGCCCAGGGCCATTACCAGGGCTTCGCCCGCGAATTGCTGGACCTGTTCGCCAGCACCAGCGGCATCACCCTGGAATATCGCCCGCTGCCGGTGGACGCGTTGCTGCCGGCATTGCTGTCCGGCCAGGTCGATCTGAAGTACCCGGACAACCCCAACTGGGCGCCTGAGCAGAAGGCCGGGAAGGCCCTGCGCTACAGCCAGCCGGTGACCGAGTACGTCGATGGCGTGCTGGTGGCGCCGGAGCGCCTGGGGCAGGGCGTCGGCACGCTGAAGACGCTGGCGCTGGTGGACGGCTGGACCCCGCGCGGGTACGAGCTGCAGGTGCAGGCGGGGCAGATCGCCGTGGCGCCCGGCGCCGACCTCCGGCAGATGATCCACACCGCGCTGAAGAAGCAGGCCGGCGGCGCCTACTTCAACGTGGTGGTCGCCACCTACTACCTGGACAACATCCGCGCGAAACCCGGTGCGCTGGTGTTCGACCCCTCCCTGCCGCACACCCGCAGTGCCTTTCACCTCTCCACCCTGAAGCAGGGTGAACTGGTGGAGCGTTTCGACCGCTTCCTGGTCGAGCATGCCCAGGCGGTGGCGGCACTCAAGGCCAGGTATGGCGTCGAGGCGAGCCTGGACTCCGAGCACCTGGGCGTGGAGCAGTGGAAGGTGGACTTCCTCGAGCGCCAGAAAGCGAAACAGAAGTCGCCCTGAGCCGCCCGATTCCCTAGAATCGCCGCTGCCGTTCGCGCGCCAGCCGTAGGGAGGATGAAGTGCGCCGCGCTGTGTTGTTCCTTCACTGCCCTGACCTGCCGGAGCCGACATGAGCGACCTGCGCATTCCCCTGCGCGAGGGTGTGCTGGTCTGCCCCGGCTTCCGCATCCAGGCTCAGCCCGAACCTTCGCTGGCCATCGACGGCGACCTGCTCTGGGCGCTGGAGCAGGCGCAATGGCGCCCGTTGGCGGTGTCGCTGGAAGAGCGTGACGGCGCGGTGTGGATTACGCCGCTGCCGCTGGCGCAGCAGACCGGGTTCGACCCGCAACGGGTGATTGGCTGGCGCGATGAGCCGGTGCGCATCGAACAGCCCGACGGCGTCGAGGATGCCGAAGCGGCCATCCACTGGTGGCGCGGCGGTACGGTCGAGGATGTGCGCGGGCGCGTCAGCCACCATCCCTGGGGGCGCCTGCTGCGCCTGGAGGGCCCAGGCATCGGGCCGGAGCACATGCTCTTTCCCCGCGGCTGTGCCTGCATCTACCTGGGCCACCTGGACACCGAGTGGCGTCACCTGCGCTTCGAACTCTTTTCCTGAACTGCAATCTCACTAGAGAGCGGCCCCTGCGGTTGCCGCCAACGTGGCGGGAGCGTGGCGGTTGGTTGCCTCGCGTGCGAGCGGCCTGCACCTCCTGCTTAGTGCATGCAGTCCATGATGAGGTGACCCAGAATGACCATAACAAAACGGGTGAAAAGCCTTGCAGCAGTCCTGGTGTTCGCGCAGCTGGGTGTGGTGGCGCAAGTCCCGTTGGCCCAGGCCGCCATGGTGGGCACAGGCGAAGTGTTGCAGGCTCGGCAGCAACAGGTCGACCGTGAACAGCTGTTGAAGATGCTCGATGACCAGGGCGTGCAGAAGAAGCTGCAGTCCATGGGCGTGGAACGCAGCAAGGTCGAGCAGCGCATCAAGAGCCTGTCCAATGAAGAGCTGGCGCAGTTCAACCAGCAACTGGACGAGGCGCCCGCCGGTGGCATCATCGGCATCATCCTGTTGTTCCTGCTGATCTTCGTGATCACCGACATGCTCTGTATCACGCACATCTTCACCTTCGTCCGGTGCCAGCGTTGAGGCGCTGGGCCATGGCCGTCGCGTTCGCGGCGGCCGTGGCACTCGGCGGCTGCGCGCAGTCGCCGACGTTGCCATCCAGTGTCGATGCGTTGCCGGAGCGGGTCGAGCTTCGCGACGTGCAGTTCTTCCCCCAGCAGGAGTTCCAATGCGGCCCCGCCGCACTGGCGACCATGCTCAACCAGCGTGGCGTGCGGGTGACCCCGCGGGCGCTGAAGGATCGGGTATTCATCCCCGGGCGCGAGGGCAGCCTGCAGGTGGAGCTGGTGGCGGCGGCGCGGGAGAGGGGCATGCTGGTCTATCCGCTCAAGCCGCGCCTGGAGAACATCCTCAGCGAGGTGGCCGCGGGCAATCCGGTGCTGATCCTGCAGAACCAGGGGCTCGACTGGCTGCCGGTCTGGCACTTCGCGGTGGTGGTCGGCTTTGACCGCACCCGCCATGAACTGATCCTGCGTTCGGGCATCACCGAGCGCCTGGTGATCGACTTCACCGCCTTCGACGTGACCTGGAAGCGCAGCCAACGCTGGGCGGTGCTGACCGTGCCCGCCGATCGCCTGCCGGCCACGGCGGAGCCGACCACCTGGCTGAAGGCGGCCCACGATCTGGAGGAAACCGGCCAGCCAGCCTTGGCCGAGCAGGCCTACCGTACGGCCACGAACGCCTGGCCACAGGAGTCGCTCGGCTGGTTCGCCCTGGCCAATGCGCGCTACACGGACGGCAAGCTGGGCGACGCCGAGGACGCGCTGCGCCGCAGTGTCGATGCCAAGCCGACCTTTGCAGCGGGCTGGTTCAACCTCGCCAACGTGCTGGGTGAGCGCGGTTGCCCGCAGCAGGCCGGCGCGGCGGCGAGTTGCGCGCGGCAGCTGGCGCCGGACGATGCGCGCTTCTCGCAGTCGGTCGGTACCACGGCGGTTGCGGGAGCCCGTTGCCAGGCGGTGCCGGCATGCCCGGCGAACTGAGCAGCGCAGGTTTCCTGAACCGAAGCGGGGCGAACGCAGCCTAACCCAGCAATACCCCCTCAGCGAGGTGTCTTGCATGGCGAGCGAAAATCCACCGGTACGCGGCGGCGCCCAGTCGCGAGCCAGTTCCGATGAGGCGAAGGAGCGCCCTGAGCCCGCGCCCCGTGGTGAGGCGCAGGACGCGAAGGCGGAGAGCGACACCGCGGACGACCTCTCCGCCGAGGAGCGGCGCAAGGTCGAGAAGAGCCAGCCGCCGCGGCCGTTGGTTCTGCATGAGGTTATTCGCCTGCAGGGCAATCACGAACTGGACCGCACCCTGGCGGCGCTCTGGTGGTCGGCACTGGCCGCCGGGCTGACCATCGGCCTGTCGCTGATGGCCATGGGGCTATTCCGCGCACGACTGCCGGAGCACGACATGGCGGTGATCACCACCAGCCTCGGCTACCCGGTGGGCTTTCTGGCGATCATCCTCGCGCGCCAGCAACTGTTCACCGAAAACACCCTGACGGCGGTGCTGCCCGTGATGAGCGAGCCGACACTGGAGAAGTTCGGTCAGCTGCTGCGGCTGTGGTCGGTGGTGCTGGCGGGCAACGTGGTCGGCGCGCTGCTGTTCGCCTACGGCATGCTGCATTTGCCGATCTTCGACACCAAGGCGGACCAGGCCTTTCTCGATATCGGCCGCGAGGTGATGGAGAACGACCACTGGCAGATGTTTTCCAAGGGCATCGTCTCCGGCTGGATGATCGCCACCATGGTCTGGCTGGTGCCGGCGGCGGAGCACGCCAAAGTGTGGATCATCTTCCTGGTCACCTACCTCATGGCGCTGGGCAGCTTCAGCCATATCGTGGTCGGGACCTGCGAGGTGGGTTACCTGATGTTCGCCGGCGAGGTTGGCCCCGGTGCGTTCGTCATCGACTTCGCGCTGCCCACGCTGGCGGGCAATATCGTCGGCGGCAGCCTGATCTTCGCGTTGATGAGCCATGCCCAGGTGCGCAGCGATACGTCGTCGCCGCCGGAAAAGCTCCCGGAAAAGAAAACGGCGCCCTGAGGCGCCGTTTTTTCGGGCGGTACGACGCGAGGCGTCAGATGCCCAGCTTGTCACGCATGGTGTAGTACCAGGCGCCGATCGCGGAGAACGGTACCTGGAACATACGGCCACCCGGGAAGGGGTAGTGCGGCAGGGTGGCGAAGGCATCGAAACGCTCGGCCTGGCCGCGCAGCACTTCGGCCAGCAGCTTGCCCGCCAGGTGCGTGTAGGTGACGCCGTGGCCGGAGCAGCCCTGGGAGTAATAGATGTTGTCGCCGATGCGGCCAACCTGCGGCAGGCGCGACAGGGTCAGCAGGAAGTTGCCGGTCCAGGCGAAGTCGATCTTCACGTTCTTCAGCTGCGGGAAGACCTTGAGCATCTTCGGACGAATGATCGCCTCGATGTTCGACGGGTCGCGCGCACCGTAGACCACGCCACCACCGAAGATCAGGCGGTTGTCGCTGGTCAGGCGGTAGTAGTCGAGCAGATAGTTGCAATCCTCGACGCAGTAGTCGGTCGGCAGCAGCGATTTGGCCAGGTCGGCGCTCAGCGGCTCGGTGGTGATCACCTGGGTGCCGCACGGCATGGACTTGGAGGCCAGCTCCGGCACCAGGCCGCCGAGGTAGGCGTTGCCGGCCACCACGATGAACTTGGCTTTCACACGGCCCTTCGGGGTATGGACCACCGGGTTGGCGCCACGGTCGATCTTCACCGCCGGGGACTGCTCGTGGATCACGCCGCCCAGGGATTCCACGGCTGCGGCTTCGCCCAGGGCGAGGTTCAGCGGGTGGATGTGGCCGCCGCTCATGTCGAGCATGCCGCCGACATAGCTGTCGGTGCCGACGACTTCGCGGATGCGCTTGGCGTCCATCAGTTCCAGCTGGGTGTGGCCGAAGCGCTCCCAGAGCTTCTTCTGCGATTCCAGGTGGCCCATCTGCTTGGCGCTGAGGGCCGCGAACACGCCGCCGTCCTTCAGGTCGCACTGGATGTTGTACTTGGCGATGCGCTCGCGAATGATGCGGCCGCCTTCGAAGGCCATGTCGCCCAGCAGCTTCGCCTGCTTGGCGCCGACGCTGCGTTCGATGACGTCGATGTCGCGGCTGTAGCTGTTGACGATCTGACCGCCGTTACGGCCCGACGCGCCGAAACCGACCTTGGCGGCTTCCAGCACGGTGACCTTGAAACCGTTTTCCAGCAGGAACAGGGCGGTCGACAGGCCGGTATAGCCTGCACCGATCACGCAGACATCGGTTTCCACCTCGCCCTGCAGTTCAGGACGGGCCGGAACCGGGTTGGCCGACGCTGCGTAATAGGAAGAGGGGTAGGAGGTGTGCGGCATAATGCACCTGTGTTTGTTATTTTTTACGAGATGTGCGGATGCTACCTGAGTCGCATCTGGCCGGCTAGTGCCCGTGCAAAATAATTTACGGACGGTCGAACATAAAAAAATTCACTTTTTCAGTAAGTTAGCGAAAAAAGTGCTTGACGCTCCAAAACCATCGCGTAGAATGCGCCCCACACGACAGGCACATAGCTCAGTTGGTTAGAGCACCACCTTGACATGGTGGGGGTCGTTGGTTCGAGTCCAATTGTGCCTACCAAACAAATCCGCTTCTGGCGGTACTTAGAGGGCGATCCGAAAGGATCGCCCTTTTTGTTTTGGCGTATTTTCTGCGGGCGCCCTCGGTGTAGGTAGTTCGCGTATCGCGCCGTTGCCTTCTTCCTGCTCCCCCCGTTGTTCCTTTATTCCTCGTTCCGGTAACGATTCGGTCGTTGCGTTGCTCGCAGGGCGGGTGGGCTGTCCGGGCGCTGCTAGTTCATCGCATTCCTGCGTTCGCTGTAGGCTTCGTACTGTCGGCATTTCTGTTCGGCGTTGGCATACGCCTCATCGGGCGTCTGATCGCCGTGGTAGCCGAAGCGCACGAAATACCTGACGACGACCTGGGTATCCGCATCGAGCTTGGCGCTTCCTTCGTGGACGGCGGCAATTGCCTGCTGTTCGGTTTTGCCCTCGTTTCGATACAGGGCGCCGGCGCGTGCGAACAGGCCGATGCCGGTGCAGAAGTCGGAAGCCTGGGCGCCGCTGGCAAGCGTCATGAGCAGGAACAACGCTGTGAGCTTCTTCATGTGACCTCACTGAGCCTGCGATCGGGTGCTCTGTCCTTCTCAGTATGGCGCTTGCGCTTGTCTTCTGCCTGCCGGGTGTGGGCGCTGGGAGGGTTTTCTCCGGCTCCGGTTTTCTCGGTGGGGCTCAGGTGGTGAAAGCGAAAAATCGCCTCGCTAAATCGTGTGGGGCGGCGATGCGCTGCCGAGTTGTCGATTCTCGTGGGGTGATTCGGGTGCGCCTGCTATGTTGGTCGTTGTCTGTGCTCGGAGGTGATGATGGGTGGTCTGCGTTCCTGGCTGTTCCTTGGCGTATTGCTGGCGCCGCTGTCGGCGTTGGCGGAAATGCAGGTGATCTGGCCGCAGGGGTGGGAAGTCTCGCGGTCGCCGGCAGATTCGTCAGTCGATGCCCCGGTAGTGCGTCAGCGCGGTGTGCGCATGGCGCAAGACGGCTCCCAGGACCTGGTGATGGAAGTGACGCGCAGTCGACTGGCTTCCGGCGTCGCGGTCAGTGTCGAGAATGTCATCGTCGAAATGCGCAAGGCATTGCAGAAGGACTTCATGCGCCAGGGGTTTCAAGCGGCATGCAGCAGGCCGCTGAACACCCGGCTGGGAGGGCTGGACGGTCTGGAGGTGCATTGCGGTATCAGCCAGAACGGCACCGAGGTGCTCAAGCAGACGCTGCAGGTGGCCCTGGGTGATGGCGCGGCGTATTCGCTGACCTATGCGGCGCCGGCGCAGCGCTACGCGGCGCTGATGGCAGAAATCGAGTCGGTGAAGGCAGGCATCAGCCTCAACTGAGGCGCTGCCTTTATATAGAAGGCAGAAAAGCAAAAGCCCCGCTCAGGCGGGGCTTTTTCGTTTTCAGGCTCATGCAGCGATGGTGGCTTGCACTCGCTGGATCACCGCGTTCAGCGGCGCCTCGCCCTGGTACTGCTGGGGGTAGAGGCGCTCGGTGTGCTTGGCGATGCCATGCTCGTTCACCAGGGTGAAGCTGAAACCATGCTTGCGCTTGGCCTGGATGACGCAGTTCAGAGGGGCGAAGGCCGCCGAGAGGGTGCGAATCGCCTCCTGGATTTGCAGGGAGGTTTTCATTGTCTTGTCTTTCCAAATAGGTAACGGTCCTATGACCGTCGAAATCGTCAAAAGCTCCGGGTGCGATCTGAGGATGCAGAAAGCGTATGACCGGAATATGGCAGCGATTGAAAACTTGAGGTTCGGTTCGCGTCAGGCTGCGGCGTTGGGTCGGGCAGATGATCTGACGTAGGCGTGATCGCTCGGGCAAATGTTCCTGGCGCGGTTGGCGTGCTCTGGAATCGATGCGGAGGATGCGCTGGCCGTGGCCCTGTAGAGCCCAGCTTCTGCCCTGGATCAGGTAGGGAGTGCTGGGAGGGGCGACCTTGGGTTTGGTGTTCGCTGGGTGGATTATAAGGATTTATGCTAACGATGGCTAGTTTTTATACAGCCGTCGGTCAGATCTTGCCGGGCGGAGCAGGTATACCGCGGAGCGGGAGCGCTCCGCGGTACCTCGATATTACTGCAGCCAGGATTCTACGGTGTCGCCGCCGTATTGTTGTTTCCAGGCTTTCAGGGTCTTGTGATTGCCGCCTTTGGTCTCGATGGTTTCGCCATTATGCGGATTCTTATAGACCTTCAGTTGGCGAGTGCGACGCGGTTGTTGCGCGGCAACTGGCTCGGCGGAAGTCTGCGGGTCGAGAATCTCGACGACATTGCGCAGGTTCATGCCGTACTGGTCCATCAAGGCTTGCAGTTGATCCTTGAACTCCAGTTCCTTTTTCAGGCCGCCATCGCTCTTGAGTTTTTCAAGCAGAGCGAGTTGTTCCTGGAGTTTGCGCTCGGCTTCGCGGAATTCCGCAAGTTTGGACATCTGGGTGCTCCCGTATACAGGGTGATTAGTTCGGTGCGATTCTGTGTGCTTGTGATTGTTCGCGTCAACTGAATATATGAATTGTTGCGATTGGGAAATACGCACTTGCGAGGTGGGTCGTGCACAAAGGGGTAGGGGATTAAGAAAACAGTGGACCATAATGCGCGAGCTAAAGGGCATGGTTCGGGTTTTCGTGGACTCGTCGCCCTTGTGCAATCGGTGTGCTTTATTGTGGTGCGTTGCGTGCGGGTTGTAGATGAATAACGAAATAGTGCAATACCGGGTCAATAATTATGAACTGACGTGCCAGGTCGCCGGCCAAGGCGCGGCGTTGCTGCTGGTGCACGGGTCGCTCTGCGACTATCGCTACTGGCAGGGACAGTTCGACGCGTTATCCGCCCATTACCGGGTAATAGCGCCCAGCTTGCGCCACTACTTTCCGGAAGTCTGGAATGGAGACGGTGCGGGGTTTACCACGCAGCAGCATGTGAATGATGTGTTGGCACTGCTCGATCAGTTGCCTGGCCCGGCTCATCTCGTGGGGCATTCACGAGGCGGTAATATTTGTTTGCGCGTGGCGGTGGAGGCGCCTCGGAAATTACTTTCGTTGACACTGGCGGATCCTGGGGGCGACTTTGCCGATGATGTATTCGCCGCGGTAAATATCGAAAAGCCAGCATCTTCGATGGAGCGCAATCAGTTTCGTCAGCAGGCATTGGAAATGATTCGCGCGGGATCGGTGGAGGAGGGCTTGCGACTCTTTGTCGATACCGTCAGTGGCGCGGGAGTCTGGTCGCGTTCTTCGCGGCAGTTTCGCGAGATGGCGGCCGCCAATGCCATGACCTTGATCGGGCAGGTGGTTGATCATCCAGTCCCGATCAACCATCAGCAGATTGCGCAGTTGCAATTGCCTGTGTTGCTGATTGGCGGAGCCAGAAGTCCGGAACCGTTTCCGCGTATTCTGCAGGCCTTGCAGTCGACGCTCGCCGATGCGCGGTCGATCATCATTCCTGGTGCGTCGCACGGCATGAATGTGATCCGTCCCGCGTCCTTCAATCGTGCGGTTCTGGAATTTGTCGAGCAGTACTGAGTGAAGTCAGGCTTGCCGCTCGTCAGCTTCCCCAACTTGCAGTAACATCGTGCGCCTTGCCCGCTATCGTTTGCGGGCACGTTTCGATTTCTTCCAGTGATCTACGTCCGCGCGCGACTGCGCAGGGTGCCGACAAGGCGCCTGCCACTGTGAGGCAGGCCTGCCCGGCGGACGACGCTTACTGGCACATCCCAACCCATGTGGCCTTTCGTAGGGGTCACCACTAGGAGAGGAGGCGCCATGCCCATCATTACTCTTCCCGACGGTAGTCAGCGTTCCTTCGATCATCCGGTCAGCGTGACCGAGGTGGCGCAATCCATTGGCGCAGGCCTGGCAAAAGCCACCCTGGCCGGCAAGGTCAACGGCCGCCTGGTCGATGCCTGCGACATCATCGACAGCGACGCGACCCTGCAGATCATTACCCCGAAGGACGAGGACGGGCTGGAGATCATCCGCCACTCCTGCGCTCACCTGGTGGGCCACGCGGTCAAGCAGTTGTACCCGACCGCCAAGATGGTCATCGGCCCGGTGATCGATGAAGGCTTCTATTACGACATCGCCTTCGAGCGCCCCTTCACGCCCGAGGACATGGCGGCCATCGAAAAACGCATGGCCGAGCTGATCGACAAGGACTACGACGTCATCAAGAAGATGACGCCGCGCGCCGAAGTCATCGAGACCTTCAAGGCCCGTGGTGAGGAGTACAAGCTGCGCCTTATCGACGACATGCCGGACGAGAAGGCCATGGGCCTGTACTTCCACGAGGAGTACGTGGACATGTGCCGCGGCCCGCACGTGCCGAACACCCGCTTCCTGAAGGCCTTCAAGCTCACCAAGATCTCCGGCGCCTACTGGCGCGGCGACTCGAAGAACGAGCAGCTGCAGCGCGTCTACGGCACCGCCTGGGCGGACAAGAAGCAGCTGGCCGCGTACATCCAGCGCATCGAGGAGGCCGAGAAGCGCGATCACCGCCGCATCGGCAAGCAGCTCGACCTCTTCCACCTTCAGGAAGAAGCGCCGGGCATGGTCTTCTGGCACCCGAACGGCTGGACCGTTTACCAGGTGCTCGAGCAGTACATGCGCAAGGTGCAGCGCGAGCACGGCTACGTGGAAGTGCGCACCCCGCAGGTTGTCGATCGCATCCTCTGGGAGCGTTCCGGCCACTGGACCAACTACGCCGAGAACATGTTCACCACCTCGTCGGAGAGCCGTGACTTCGCGGTCAAGCCGATGAACTGCCCGTGCCACGTGCAAATCTTCAACCAGGGCCTGAAGTCCTACCGCGACCTGCCGCTGCGCCTCGCCGAGTTCGGCGCCTGCCACCGCAACGAGCCGTCCGGCGCGCTGCACGGCATCATGCGCGTGCGTGGCTTCACTCAGGATGACGCCCATATCTTCTGCACCGAAGAACAGGTGAAGAAGGAAGCGGCGGACTTCATCAAGCTGACCCTGCAGGTCTATTCGGACTTCGGCTTCACCGATGTCTCGATGAAGCTGTCCACGCGTCCGGCCAAGCGCGTCGGTTCCGAGGAGCTGTGGGACCGCGCCGAAAGTGCGCTGGCCGACGCGCTGAACGAATCCGGCCTGGAGTGGGAATACCAGCCGGGCGAGGGCGCCTTCTACGGTCCGAAGATCGAGTTCACCCTGAAGGATTGCCTGGGCCGTAATTGGCAGTGCGGCACCCTGCAGTACGACCCGAACCTGCCGGAGCGTCTGGATGCCAGCTATATCGCCGAAGATAACAGCCGTACCCGTCCGGTGATGCTGCACCGCGCGATCCTCGGCTCCTTCGAGCGCTTCATCGGTATGCTGATCGAGCACTACGCCGGCCAATTCCCGGCCTGGCTCGCGCCGACCCAGGCCGTGGTGATGAATATCACTGACAAGCAGGGCGAATGGGCCGAAGAAGTGGTGCGTCAGCTCGAGCAAAGCGGATTCCGTGCCAAGTCTGACTTGAGAAACGAGAAAATTGGCTTTAAAATCCGCGAGCATACTTTGCTCAAGGTTCCCTATCTGTTGGTTATCGGTGATAGGGAAGTTGAATCGCAGGCCGTCGCCGTACGTACGCGCGAAGGGGCAGACCTCGGCTCGATGCCGGTCGCCCAGTTCGCTGAGCTGCTCGCTCAGGCGGTTTCCCGGCGTGGTCGCCAAGACTCGGAGTAATCATTATTAAGCGTGAAATGAGACAGGATAAGCGGGCTCTCCCGAAACCGCCGATCAACGAGAACATCACCGCCCGTGAGGTTCGTCTGATTGGTGCTGACGGTCAGCAGATTGGCGTGGTCTCCCTCGACGAGGCCCTCCGTCAAGCCGACGAGGCCAAGCTGGACCTGGTGGAAATTTCTGCTGATGCGGTGCCCCCTGTCTGCCGCATCATGGACTACGGCAAGCACCTCTTCGAGAAGAAGAAGCAAGCCGCTGCTGCGAAGAAAAACCAGCACCAGCAACAGATCAAAGAAATCAAGTTTCGTCCAGGGACGGAAGAAGGGGATTACCAGGTAAAACTACGCAACCTGGTACGTTTCCTTAATGAAGGGGACAAGGCCAAGGTATCGCTTCGATTCCGTGGTCGTGAGATGGCCCACCAGGAGCTGGGCATGGAGCTGCTCAAGCGAGTCGAAAACGACCTCGCTGAAATCGGCACCGTGGAACAGCATCCTAAGCTGGAAGGACGCCAGCTGATGATGGTCATCGCTCCCAAGAAGCGTAAATAACCTCCCGGGCACTGGCAGGCCTGATGGTTATCAGTTGTTAACGAATGCGGAGTACTAAACATGCCAAAGATGAAAACCAAGAGTGGCGCCAAAAAGCGCTTCAAAGTGACTGCTGGTGGCATCAAGCACAAGCACGCTTTCAAGAGCCACATCCTGACCAAAATGACCACCAAGCGTAAGCGTCAGCTGCGCGGCACTTCGATGCTCGCTGCTTCCGACGTTCGCCGTGTAGCACGCTCCCTGCGTCTGCGTTGATTTCTGGTAGAGGATAAATAAATGGCTCGTGTTAAGCGTGGCGTGATTGCCCGTCGTCGTCACAAAAAGATTCTGAAGCTCGCAAAAGGCTACTACGGCGCGCGTTCGCGCGTGTTCCGCGTTGCCAAGCAGGCGGTAATCAAGGCTGGCCAATACGCCTACCGTGACCGTCGTCAGCGCAAGCGTCAGTTCCGCGCCCTGTGGATCGCCCGTATCAACGCTGGTGCTCGTCAGAACGGTCTGTCCTATAGCCGTCTGATCGCTGGCCTGAAAAAGGCGGCCATCGAGATCGACCGTAAGGTCCTGGCCGATCTGGCTGTGAACGAAAAAGCGGCGTTTACCGCGATTGTCGAGAAAGCGAAGGCCAGCCTGGCTTAAGCCCCACGACAGTTACCGGATCTCGGTCCGGACGTAACGTCACCGATAGGGGAAGAGCCTTACCGCTCTTCCCCTATTTTGTATCTGGAGTTGGTACATGGAAAACCTGGACGCGCTGGTTTCGCAGGCCCTGGACGCCGTGCGAAACACCGAAGACGTCAACGCCCTGGAGCAGATCCGGGTTCACTACCTCGGCAAGAAAGGCGAGCTGACCCAGGTCATGAAGACCCTGGGCGACCTGCCGGCCGAAGAGCGCCCGAAAGTCGGCGCGCTGATCAACGTCGCCAAGGAACAGGTTCAGGATGTGCTGAACGCCCGCAAGGCCGAGCTGGAGGGCGCTGCCCTCGCCGCCAAGCTGGCAGCCGAGCGTATCGACGTGACCTTGCCGGGCCGTGGCCAGTCCTCCGGCGGCCTGCATCCGGTCACCCGCACCAAGGAACGCATCGAGCAGTGCTTCACCCGCATCGGCTATGAAGTGGCTGAGGGGCCGGAAGTCGAAGACGACTACCACAACTTCGAAGCTCTCAACATTCCGGGTCACCACCCGGCTCGTGCCATGCACGACACCTTCTACTTCAATGCGAACATGCTGCTGCGCACCCATACCTCGCCGGTACAGGTCCGCACCATGGAAAGCCAGAAGCCGCCGATTCGCATTGTCTGCCCGGGCCGCGTCTACCGCTGCGACTCCGACCTGACCCACTCGCCGATGTTCCACCAGGTCGAAGGTCTGCTGGTCGATGAAGACGTCAGCTTCGCCGACCTCAAAGGCACCATCGAAGAATTCCTCCGCGCCTTCTTCGAGAAGGAATTCTCCGTCCGCTTCCGTCCGTCCTTCTTCCCCTTCACCGAGCCTTCGGCGGAAGTCGACATCCAGTGCGTGCTCTGCAGCGGCAAGGGTTGCCGCGTCTGCAAGCAAACCGGCTGGCTGGAAGTCATGGGTTGCGGCATGGTCCACCCCGACGTGCTGCGCATGTCCGGCATCGACCCGGAGAAGTACCAGGGCTTCGCCTTCGGCATGGGTATCGAGCGTCTCGCCATGCTGCGCTATGGTGTGAACGACTTGCGCCTGTTCTTCGACAACGATCTGCGGTTCCTCGGCCAGTTCCGCTAGCCCGCACGACCGTCAACGCATTCAGGAGAGCAGGATGAAATTCAGTGAACAGTGGCTGCGGAGCTGGGTAAATCCGCAGGTATCCCGTGACGAGCTGGTGGCTCGTCTGTCCATGGCGGGCCTCGAGGTCGATGCCGTGATTCCGGTCGCCGGCCAGTTCAGCGGCGTCGTCGTGGGCGAAGTGCTGTCGACCGAGCAGCACCCGGACGCCGACAAGCTGCGCGTCTGCCAGGTCAGCAACGGTTCGGAGACCTTCCAGGTCGTCTGCGGCGCGCCCAACGTGCGCCCAGGCCTGAAGATTCCCTTCGCCATGATCGGCGCCGAACTGCCGGGCGACTTCAAGATCAAGAAGGCCAAGCTGCGCGGCGTTGAATCCAACGGCATGCTTTGCTCGGCCAAAGAACTGGAAATCAGCGAAGAGAACGCCGGCCTGATGGAGCTCGCCGCGGATGCGCCGGTGGGCGCCAACATCCGCGACTACCTCGAACTGGACGACGCCTCCATCGAGATCGGCCTGACCCCGAACCGTGGCGACTGCCTGTCCCTGACCGGCCTCGCTCGCGAAGTCGGCGCGCTCTATAGCGCCGAGGTCAAGCCGGTGGTGGTCAACGCCGTTGCCCCGCATATCGACGAAGTGCGCAGCATCGAACTGCTGGCGCCTAAGGCCTGCCCGCGTTACCTGGGGCGCGTCATTCGCAACGTCGACCTCAGCAAGCCGACCCCCCTGTGGATGGTCGAGCGCCTGCGCCGTTCCGACATTCGCAGCATCGACGCCGCCGTCGACATCACCAACTACGTGATGATCGAACTGGGCCAGCCGATGCACGCCTTCGACCTCGACGAGATCAAGGGCGGTGTGCGCGTGCGCATGGCGGAGGAGGGTGAGAAGCTCGTCCTACTCGACGGCCAGGAAGTCACCCTGCGTGCCGATACGCTGGTGATCGCCGACCATGAGCGCGCCCTGGCTATCGCCGGCGTGATGGGTGGCGAGCACAGCGGCGTCAGCGCCAAGACCCGCGATCTGTTCCTCGAAAGCGCCTTCTTCGACAATATCGCCGTTGCCGGCAAGGCCCGTTCCTATGGCCTGCACACCGATGCCTCGCACCGCTTCGAGCGTGGCGTGGACTCGCAACTGGCCCGCCGCGCCATGGAGCGCGCCACCGAATTGCTGCTGCAGATCGTTGGCGGCGAAGCTGGCCCGATCGTCGAGCAAGTCAGCGAAGCCGACCTGCCGAAGGTCGCGCCGGTCACCCTGCGTGCCGAGCGCGTCACCCAGATGCTAGGCATGACCCTGGAAAACGCCGAGATCGAGCGTCTGCTCACTGCCCTGGAATTCGACGTTCAGAAAGCGGGTGCGGACACCTGGACCGTGGGCGTGCCGAGCCATCGTTTCGACGTCTCCATCGAAGTCGACCTGATCGAAGAGCTGGGCCGCCTGTACGGCTACAACCGCCTGCCGGTCCGCTACCCGCAGGCTCGCCTGGCGCCGAACACCAAGTCCGAGTCCCAGGCCGAACTGCCGGCGCTGCGCCGCCTGCTGGTCGCCCGTGACTACCAGGAAGCCATCACCTACAGCTTCATCGATCCCAAGCTGTTCCAGCTGTTCCACCCTGGCGTCGAGCCGCTGATGCTGGCCAACCCGATCTCCGCCGACATGGCCGCCATGCGCGCCTCGCTCTGGCCGGGGCTGGTGAGGTCTCTGCAGCACAACCTCAACCGCCAGCAGACCCGCGTTCGCCTGTTCGAAAGCGGCTTGCGCTTCGTCGGTCAGCTGGAAGGGCTGGTGCAAGAAAACATGCTGGCGGGTGTCATCTGCGGTGCTCGCCAGCCGGAAGGCTGGGCCAACGGCCGCGAGAACGTCGACTTCTTCGACGTGAAAGCCGACGTGGAAGCGCTGCTGGGTAATGCCGGCGCCATCGATGCCTTCACCTTCTCCCCGGCAGAGCACCCGGCGCTGCACCCGGGCCAGACCGCCAAGATCGAGCGCGACGGCGTGCTGGTCGGCTACCTGGGCGCCCTGCACCCGGAGCTGGCCAAGGCGCTGGACCTGGATCGCCCGGTCTATGTCTTCGAGCTGGTGCTGGCCGAAGTCGCCAAGGGCCGCCTGCCGAAATTCAGCGAACTGTCGCGCTTCCCCGAAGTGCGCCGTGACCTCGCGCTGATCGTCGATCTGGATACCCCGGCCGAATTCGTCCTGGCAAATATCCGAGAAACGGCAGGCGAATGGCTGACAGACCTCAGGCTCTTTGACGTCTACCACGGTAAAGGCATTGATCCGCTTAGAAAAAGCTTGGCGGTTGGCTTGACCTGGCAGCATCCATCACGCACTCTTAATGATGACGAGGTGAACGCGACTACGCAGAATATCGTCGCCTCGCTGGAACAAAGGTTCAACGCCACGTTAAGGAAGTAGCGTATGGGGGCTCTGACGAAAGCTGAAATTGCTGAACGTCTGTACGAAGAGCTGGGCCTGAATAAGCGGGAAGCCAAGGAACTGGTGGAGCTCTTCTTCGAAGAGATCCGCCAGGCGCTGGAGCATAACGAACAGGTGAAGTTGTCGGGTTTCGGCAACTTCGATCTGCGCGACAAGCGCCAGCGTCCTGGACGCAACCCGAAGACGGGAGAGGAAATCCCGATCACCGCCCGGCGCGTCGTCACCTTTCGTCCAGGGCAGAAACTGAAGGCCAGGGTTGAGGCTTATGCTGGAACCAAGTCATAACGACGAGCTGCCCCCCATTCCGGGCAAGCGCTACTTCACCATCGGTGAAGTGAGCGATCTGTGCGCGGTGAAGCCGCACGTGCTGCGGTACTGGGAACAGGAGTTCCCGCAACTCAACCCGGTCAAGCGACGAGGCAACCGGCGCTACTACCAGCGCCAGGATGTCCTTATGATTCGCCAGATCCGCGCGCTGCTCTACGACCAGGGCTTCACCATCGGAGGCGCTCGTCAGCGCCTCACCGGAGACGAAGCCCGCGAAGACGCCACCCAGTACAAGCAACTGATCCGGCAAATGATCGCCGAATTGGAAGACGTGCTGCACGTGCTGCGCAAGTAACTGAAAAAAATGAAAAAAGTACTTCTCCAATGCAATTGCTTGGGGTATAGTGCGATCCGCTTCTGAGGGAACTCGGAAGCAACGTCGGGGCGTAGCGCAGCCTGGTAGCGCACTTGCATGGGGTGCAAGGGGTCGAGTGTTCGAATCACTCCGTCCCGACCAAATTTGATAAGCGGCTCAAGTACTTACGGTGCTTGGGCCGTTTTCATTTCTGGACTGCGCAAAACTAGCGCAAAATGCGCGCAAAACTATGTTGGCATTCTTGATAAAACCCCTTCGCTGGGGCTGCAATCTGGTCGCGGCAATGGCGAGCATTCTGTCCGGCTGGTTCTGGTACCTGTCGGCTGAACAGCAACAAACAGCATACAACCTGACCGTCAGGCCACTGTGTGTTGATCCTGCGCAGACAGAGCATGTTGCCAATGCAATTTCCCAGCTCACGGCAATGTCCTTACAGTTCAATATTTGGGCAGCTGCAGGAGCGGCGGTCGTTGGCTTCTCCGCAGGTATAGCATTTTTCCTGACTCTTCCGGACTAAGAGCCAGAGAAAATAAGGCTTATGTCGAGGTCCGGAGTTGCATCAGACCAAATCACTTCGGCATGGTCCCGCTGATAGTTCTTCGTCATCTCCGCGCTGGCATGCCCAGCGATCTTCTGGCCATCTTTCCCGGCCTTCTTATACAAATGCAGCGACAGGGCCCTAATCTCATGGAAGCCCGGCATTTCTTCGTCTTTCCATCCTGAATAGCAGGCTGCAGCGTCCCGCGCTTCCTTGAATGCCCTGGACAGATAGCGCTCATCGATCTTCGTCCAATGCTCCTTGCGGTCAGCAAGCCCCAGCTTCCGGTCCGGTCGCCGATGGATCAGGAAGGGGGAGGGGATGCCATCGTTACACCGATCCAATACATCCTGCAGCTCAGGGGTAACTTGGAAACGGATCCATGCCGTATCCGATACTTTCGCTGTCTTCTGCTGGATGACGTACAGAAACCCGTCCCGGATATCGTCGAATTTCATCGACAATATGTCTGATCGCCTCTGGCCAGTGATCAGCGCAAGATCAATCGCATTCTGCAGCCAGGTCGGAGATTGTTCTCTGATCGCTTTGAGTCCTTCCCCGGTATGACGCTTGCGCTGCTTCTTTTCGATCTTGGGGATAGTCCCTGCGGCAGGATTATCCGGGCACAGTCCCTTTGCGGCGGCGTGGTTGAAGATGTCGATAAGAAGCGCTCTTGCTTGGTTGGACGCTCTCGGGGTCAGTCCATCGAGCAGTGCTGCGGCCATTCGAAGCGTGATTTCATCCACGGCCTGAGACGGCCAGGCTGCTCGGAACTGCCTGAATCTCACTGCGTAGAGTTCCAGGGTGGCTTTTGCCAACTCGCGAGGCGGCAATACTTCGCGCTGGTAATAATCCAGGAAGTCGACGAATAAGGTTGTAGCCAGGCCTCTAACCTTGGCAACCAGGTCGGCACCTTCCATGAAGGTGAGATTCAGTTGTTTGGCGGCATCAATTGCCTTGAGCCGATCCTTTCCGAATTGAAACCAGACGCCATCAGTAGGGCGCCTGTACCTGAAAGTCCTGCGTCGACCGTCGAAGTAGAGATTCTGCGGAAGGGATCTATTTGCTTTGTTACGAGGACGCGGTGACATCAGCAGTGGTCCTTGAGCACCATGGCGACCAGTTCGTTGCTTGTCCCCTTATTGAAAGCTCGCCAATCCACATACCAGAGCTTGCCGATCCTGACGCCCGGAATATCGCCGTTGCGGATCTGGTTACGTATTGTCTGACTGCAGAGCGGTGTGCCGTTTGCTCCCCAGTAACGACGCTGGAATTCGGCAATCTTGATCAGTTCTCTGCTCATGCTTCCCCCTCAGGCTTCCAGTCCTCTCCATTGAGTCGAGCGGAGATCCACTGATCGATTTCCAGGGAGTCCCACCCCACTATCGATGGGCCAATCTGTTTGGCCTTGGGAAACGCTCCCGCGCTCATCCAGAGATAGATGGTCGAGCGCTTGATTCCGCAAAGATGAATCACTTCGGGTAAGCGCAGTATTCTGCGAGTGCATGCCTTCGATTCCATTTCTCTTACTCCATCGCTACTACTTGATCCGCTGATGTCATCAAATGGCGTAGCCCCGCCTGATGTAGCGATCGTTGATCAATCCGATGACGTGTTTTTCGAGGTCGCGAGTGCTGTAGCCCTTGGCGGTGTAGTGGTCTTCGATCACATGCCAGAAGGGGAGCGTTCTCCCGACCTCAAGCGCTTTTTTTGGCGGGATGCGCTCCCGTGCGATCAGGCTGGCGAACTGGCCCAGAAACATCTCGCAGTTCTTACCGGAGAATCCCTGAGCGGTCTTGTAGTAGCGGCGGTACTCGGTGCGTTCGATGAGCGGATCGGCTTCCACCTGGACCTTCGTGTCGAGGCTGATCAGCGACCAGAAGGCGTCGAAGATCCCTTCCCGGGAAATCAGCTTGTAGTTGTCACAGGCGTACTGCCAGAGGCCTTGCAGGTGCGGGCAAAGGCCTTCGTAGGTGCGGCAGCCAATCACCTCGCCAGAGGTCATCGTGGAGCCTTCGGAGAACTGCTGGACGATGGAATGGTGGAAGCGGAATTCGATGCGCCACACGGTTTCCAGCGGGTTGAAGGCAGGTTCACCATCGCCGAAGGGATCGCCGTTCAGGGAGGCCCACACGGATTCCCAATAGTCGAGTTTGTCTGTCGCTCTCGCCTGCAGCGTCTTGTTGTACAGGCACATCTGCAGGCCGTTGGCCGAGCCGAACATAAAGGTCTCACCACGCCCATAGACCGAGGCGTTGCCGTCGTACTCGATGCGGTCGATGCCGCTGATTTGGCGTACACGCCGGGACCGGCAGTGCATGCGATCCACGAAGTCTGCTGGTGGGGTCCAGCCCTGGACATCGAGGGCGATGTGGACGGCGCACTGGTTCACCTCGCAGGCCGAGAGAACGCCAGCGGCCAGGTCATCCATTACGCCCTGCAGGATCTTCGGATCGGCACCATCCAGGGCGTGCGGCGACACTTCAATCTTGAGGTGCGGGCCGATGTTCTCCAGCTTCACGTTGTGATTTTTGATCAGCAGGATCAGGCCCATGTCGGCGTTCTGCAGGCGGTACTGGTAGCCCGAATCCCGGCCGATGCGGCCCTTGGCCCACTTGTAGCCGGCGAAATTGACGAGATCTTCCGGCTCATCGAACAACGCCATCACTTCCGGGCGGATCATCCCGTTGTACAGCTGCCGCACGGTATCGACGCCACAGCGCAGCAGGCGCACACCCGACAGGTCGGCGAATCTGCCGTTGCTCGGGTCCATGAAAATCCGTCCTTCGGACGACTCATAAAAATCTCCGGTCTCCTTGAGGATCAGGCGGAGGGGGTGAACTGCCTTTTTCATTCTTTCGTACCTTCAATGAGGTTTATTGAGGTGCTTACTCGTTAGCTATCCGACGTGTTACAGGGTCGTCGGCCGCGCCTTCGGCCTACCGCTCGTGCCTGGCGCTCCCGGCCGGCGGCGCGGCTCGCCGACTCAAAACGGAAACGCCCCGACCGGCTGCATCACCTGCAGGGCGGTGAGGAAACCGAGCGCATACGCGAATGCGAGCAGCCCAAGGGCGTTGATGAGGCCGTGCAGGGTCATTGGGTTCTCCAGGGGCGTGCGGGATATTCGGAGTCGGGGACGATGGTGAGATTCGGTGTGCTGGGTTCTGCCGGGGCGGCAGTGACTACGACGGGCTGTGTAGGGGGCGTTTGCGCCAGCCTGGGGAGGGCTCCCGCACACACGATGGTTTCGTGGTAGCTCTGATAGAACAGCTCGGCGACGCACTCTGAGCGGGGCCGCACGCGGTAGCCGGACTCGCTCAGCTGTTGCGAATTGAGCATCAGCCGGCGCCCTTCGCTGTCGGTGATGGCGAACATGTAGAGCGCGCCTTTCTTGCCGAACTGCTCGCCCTGTTTGTCGCCCTTCACCACGCCGGCCACGACGATCTGCCGCCCGGCGAAGGGGTGCTCAGCTAGTGGAAGAGTCGAAACACTTGGTTGGCCAAAAACAGCACCAGCAGGAAGAGTGCTACGCGCAGCAGCAGGCGCTGGAGCAGGTACAGCAGTCCCTTGAGGATGAGGTGGAGCGCTTTGCTGAGGATGGGCAGGATCAGGGCTTTGCTGAGCCCCACCACCCACGACCTTGAGAGGCCCCATATAGCTAACAAAGCCAATAGTGCCGGCCAGCAGTGCCAGTAGAAGAACCAACTTAGGCGACCGGAGCAGGCTTTTCCCTGCCTTGGTGTCCTGGGTTTTGCCGGTGGCAGTGGATTGGTAGAGGCGGAAGGTCTGCTTTCGGATTCGCTTGTATTCGACGATGGTGCCGTCAGCGGGTGGTCGGTTGAGCTGGGCGTCATGCTGGGCCTCCTTGTACCGGCCGGGGATGCCGATCACTGCGAGGTTGGAATGCTTGTAGGCCATCTCGCAGGTCATGCGGATGTCGTCGCGGATGTAGCTGATGTTCGGGGTGGTGAGGACGATGTCCCAGTTGAAGTGCCGGTGCCGAGTCCAGGCATCCAGCCAGCCCATAGGCCGATCCGCTTCGTGCGCCGCCTCGGGACCGCCAGGGAAGTCGAACTTTTCCAGATCACGTTCGCGCCAGGACTTGGGGAACAGCAACTGGGTTTCGTCGAAGATCAGGAACGCGCCCCGCGGCGCCCACTGAAACCACGTGCGCATCTTTTCGAGGTCGGCCAGCGATTCGAGATCGAGGTTGATGATCTGCGCGGTGTTGGGGAGATCAGGGAAGACGGTGTAGGCCCGTTCCAAGGTGAAGCCCCGGACGTTGGTGATAATGACGCGGCCTTCCTTGAGCGCGGGGACGGCATCGTCCTGAATCGCGCCGGAGGTTTTGTACGAGCCGTTGGGGCCGTGGTGAATCTTGATCGACATAATTCACTCACCTCCCTATGAACGGCACGAAGCGCATGCAGAAGCGCGTGGCCAGGGCGGAGAACAGAATGTTCAGGGCTTGCGGTACGCCGAGGAATTGCAGCGCGGCCGCCAGCGGGCCCGGGAGCGTGGCGTACATGGAGCGGACCATGTTGGAGACGCCCAGGCTGTCGATCAGCTCGCGCGCCACGGTGTAGCTGACATCGAGCAGGAACAGGAATCCCTGGAGCGCGCTGTACATCGCCCACTTGGTGGCCACGACGAAGCCATCCTTGATGAAGTCGTAGATCCCTTGGGTCATGAAGTCCCAGATCCACTGGAAGAACAGGATGATCTGGTCAAAGAAGCTGGAGAGCCATTCCATAAGATCACTCCTTCAAGATGGCGAACGCAGCCAGCACCGATGCCATGAACATCAGCGCGTAGCGCAGGTAGGAAAGTTTTTCTTCATAGGCGGTGAAGCAGAGGCTGACGGGCTTCTTCCACACGGTGAAAGTGTCGCAAGGGAGCTTGCCGCCGCCCTCGCCGAGGTTCACATCGAACACGCCTTTGAGCTGATCGGCGTTCTCTTTGATCTTGTCGCGGAACTGCTCCTTGGCCTCTTCGACCTTGGCGTCCCACTCTTCGAGCGCTTCATCCCAACTGCCTTGCTTGGGCTGCTCCAGGGATTCGCTCGGGCCGTCGCCGCCATCGGTGCCGTTATCACTGCCGCCACCGGAATTGCCACCGCCGTCGCTGCCGCCGTCGCCGCCGCCCGTGCCGGGGTTGGTTCCACCCTCGCTGCCGCCCCCCGTGTTACCGCCGTTGTTGCCACCACCGGAGCCGCTGCCGCTGTTGTTGTTTTCAGCGGGGCCACCGGGCGTGGCGACGCACGTGGTGCCGGACCATGAATAGCCGGGGAAACATTTGTCTTCGGGGTCGACGTCGGGCGGGGTCTGCTGAGCGTTGGTGCAGCCGACCGTGCCGTTGACGGTCTTCACGCAATCGAACTTCTTGGCGAGCTCGTCCAAGTAGTCCTGCAGTTGCTGGTCCGGGTTCTCCGGGTTATCGCTCATGTCGTCGTTGCCGGACGGCGACATGTCGAATTCACACTGAGTGCTGGTGCAGTTTTTCGGCTCGCCGGGTTCGTAGATGCACTGGTCCTTTACCTCGGGATCTACCGAGATAACGGCCTGGCCATCAACGAAGGAGAACTGAACGATCTGGGTGTAGGCGTCGCGAGTTTTGCACTCAGCGTCGGTAGGCTTTGTCGCGACGCAACTGCCGGTAGTGGGATCGAACTCATGGTTGGCCGGGCAGCTATCGCCATAGCGGCTGATGTCCAGATCATTCGCTTGCGAACTTCCGGCAGACTTCAGGCTACAGCGCCACCAGGTGTCCTGCAGCTTGTAGATACGGACCAAGGTGCTCCCCTGCTGAGCGACCAGTAGTCGGCAAGATGCATCCGGGGAGTCAGCCCGTGTCGAAGCCTGTCCACCAGTCATCCAGTAATAGTCCTGAGCGGCAGCTGAGCAGCAGGCACAAAGCAAAACGAGGAAGACGGGGATTCGCATGTGAATTCGTCCGGGAAAAAAGAACCCCGCCGAAGCGGGGTCCAGGTTCGGCCACGTGAGTGGAGTTAGAAGAATTCGCCGCAGCGGTACCCAGTGATGAAGGCGCCGGCGAAGAACGCCCCCAACCACACCGACCAGAGCACTTACGCCTTGCGCAACATGCTGTAGATCAGGCCGGCGACCGCGAGGATGACCAAGGCACCGACGATGTAGCCGCCGATGTTGGACATGTCGGACTTGCCGTCGGTGATGGCCTGTTCCACCGCGCTGGTGTCGATGACGCTGGCGGCGAAGGCCGGGACCGAAGTCACGGCGGTAACAGTGCCGGCGATGCACAGGTTGCGGAACGAGCGGACCGGGTTGAACTTGGCGATCTGTTGTTTCATGGCTTTCATGGTGTTTCCTCTGTCATCTGGCTTTACGAAGAAGTGACGCGACCCAGCCAGTCAAAAGCCCCGTCACGAATGCCCCGAGAACGCCCGCAGCACCGATGCTGAAGGCCTCCAGGGAGAACCCGCCGTTGACCAGGATTTCAATTGCTCCAGCGGCCTCGGGCGGAATCAGATAGGCCTGTTGCCACTCGATCTGCTGGCAGCGCATGAGGCCGTCCGCCGTGGACGCCCAGCTGGTGCAGACTTGAACGGCAACCACGCCTGGCATGTCAGCGGGCCTCCTTGCGGGGGCGGTCGCACCAGCTCCAGAACGAGCGCAGGACGAACCACCACAGGGCGAAGAAGGCGAACGCAGCCGCGACCACAGCGATCACGGAGTCCAGCGGGTAGGGTTCGAGGAATTCGCGCACCGCACGCACGGCAGGCGATACGGCGCAGAGGATTGCCACGTACAGAACCCAGCCGAAGGCGAAACGGAGCGGCGCTTTCATCTACCTACCCTCCCCGTCAGGACTTGCTGCTGTCGGAAGGCTTCTCAGCGGCGGGCTGAGTTGGGCGCTGGGCCTGTGCCTGGGGTTGCGCCGGGCGAGCGGCTGGAGCCGGTGCGCTGGCTTCTTTGCCGACAGCCAACAGTTCGGTCAGGACCTGGGTATTCGTGGTGCGACCGAAACGGTCCTGGGTGGGGCGGACCACGCTGGCGAACTTGCAGAGCACCGGAGCGCCTTCGAAGACGATGGAGTCCAGCAGAGTCGGCTCAACGTTGTATTCGCTGATCTCGAAGCCCTTGGCGTTGCCGCGAGCGGTTTCCGGGATTGGGGAAATGGCCTGAACACTGGCGAAGATCTCGCCAGACTTGGTGGAGGTGTAGGTGTCGGTCTTGGTGACCCAGAGTTCGACTACGCCGCCAGTGGTTGCAAACATGTTCATCTGAAGCTCCTTTTGCCTTTTTCGGGCATGAGTTGGCCCGCTGCTGCAATTCGGCTTGTTTGCCGTTAATTCAGCGGGTGTGGTGGTGCCTGGGTTTTGCGGTAGTGCTGGCGGTGAGTGGGTCAACACAAAGGGCTCTGCCCTTGTCATCCCGCTCTCGCCGCCGAGGGCTCAGGAGCGCGGGGCGGTGAAGCTGCCCCTCCCTCCCGAGCGAAGGCTATTCAGGGCGGGGGACGGTCAAGGGTGCGCTTCGCCCGGCGCTCCGTTTGTCCGAACGGGAAAGCGCGTTCGGACAAGCCGGTGCGGCGGCCCTGGACCTGATTGGCGTGGGTGCGGTTGTTGCGGTCGGCCCACTTCGAAATTTCGTGGGCCACGCACATCAGCGGAAAGCCAACGCAGGTGAGGAGAGCGAACAGCAAGGTAAGGCTGAAGGCGGCGTCAGTGAGCATGGCTCAGGCCTCCAACTCGAAGGGTTCGCGGATCGGCACGAAGGGAGTCGGTTTGCCGCTGTCGTACACAACGTGCCAGTACTTCGGCGGACGGAGCGCGGGCATGTGTTTCGCGCAGGTAAAACCCGGTTCCACCCGATACGTCGAGTGGATCGAGCGCCACACTCCCGCGACCAGCGCCATCGTGGTAACGACCGTGAAGACTCGCGTAGGGCGGCACTCGGTGCAGGGTGTGGACTGGGAGGGATCGGGTTTCGCCAGTTCGCGACGGGACCAGCAGACAGAGCAGTCGCAGTCCGAGGCGTGCGGCTGATGCAGATAGCGGTTGAGCGGAATCACGGCGCAGTCCTCCCCGGTTACTCATCGTCGTAATCCCCTTGGCAGAAGATCGACTTACCCCGGTCGAGATCGCGGCGGATTTTGTGGAGGTTGATGACGCGGCGGCGGCCAATCTTCGCGGTCGGCACGGTCTTTGTCTCGACCCAGCCACGCACCACGTCTTCCGTGATGTCCTCCAGGCCCAGCATCTGAGCGAATACCGCCTGGGAGCAGAACGGAGCGGTACGGAAGTCCGTGACCTTTTCCATCGCACCTATGACGGTGAACCCCACTATTCCAGATTCTTCCATGTGAACCCCCTATAATCGCTGCTACCTGCACATATCGAGCAGGTGGAATATTTCCACAAGATGTGTGGAATATTACCACTCCCCGCGAAGGGTGGAATAATTCAACATGGCTTTTTTAGACTAATATGGAATCAACACAGGAAAGAGTTCGTGTTTTTATGTCTAAGCTAGGCCACCGTGAGGTAGGCCTTGCCACCGGCATAAAGGAGGAACGGTGCAAAACCATTCGGTACGACAAGAGGGCAAACCTCCGTACCAATGAGCTCGACCTCATTGCAGAGCATTACCCTCAGTACTCTCTATGGTTGCGCACGGGCAGGGTCGACCCAGCCAATGGGGAAATTAGCCCTGAATACGATGAGGCAGATCGAAACTTGGTCGGACAAAACGCGGGATAGAGATAACTCAAGCGGTTGCTAGGCGTTGGTTTGCCCGAGAAAAATCCGCCAGGGAGACCTGAGGCACAGGGAGATAGCATTTCTGAGGCAGATGAGGGTAGGGATTGGCTAAAAATTAAAATCGATATTCCTAATTTTCAGTATTTTCTTATAGATGCCAATTCTCGTCAGAACATGGTTTTGCAGGTTTGGTTTAAATTTCTACGGCCATTTTTCGTAAATTCTAGCGTAAATGCGCGCAAGCATGTGGCTTAAAGGTTGTCAATATGATTATAAATAATCTCAGTAATCCGGCTTGACTACGCTAGAGCTTGGAACGTGCAAGATACTTATAGATGTACTATCTCCATCATGCGTCTGGTAACTCACAGAGTAATTATGGTTCGTGGTAATCCGGTTTTTGTATTCCTGATTCTGCCCAGTATTCTTCTACTGAAGAATAACCTGCGGGTGGATGAATCCATCCGCGCTCTTCGGGTGTGTAAGCAAAGTCAACGTAATGATCCGGCTCTACGGGTTGGGGCGTAACCTTCCCCAGATAGCTATAGAAGAGGTGATTGATTGAGCATTCGTACACGTTACCGCGAAGCTCACTCCATCGTGCGTCATCATCGTATTCCTCTTCAATCAAATGCTCGCAAATCCAGCCAAAAACTTCGATCTCAGCATCATCAATAGATCTATCAGTTAAGGAGAAATGCTCCTTGGTAAAGTACTGCTGCGAGTCAAGATTTGGACCAAGTTCTACATAGCAGTCATGCACGATTTCGAGTATGAGGATAAAAAATTTGCGGCATGATGCAAGAATGTCTGAACTTGGAACAGGTTGCCGTGACTCAGTCGATCGGAATTCATATCTGGCTGTGTCACGATAAAATATACCGCTCTTGACTGGATATTGACCTCCATGGAGGTGTGCGTTACGTAGGTCCAGGAAGAACTTGGCCATAGAGCTTTGTTTAAGCGACTCACGGTGTTTCGAGTACCACTCTTCGAATCCTTCGACATGTTTGAACTGCTGTAGAGCAAGCGTTGACGTTCTTGACGAAGCCAAAAATGCGCTTAGATAGCATTGAAACTCGAACATATTGCTACCTGCTCTGGCCATCTTTCCGAGAAAGAATTCAGTCTCGGCTACTTTTTGCTCTACCACATCAAAGTCATGATCCATTTTCTATCCCTGATACAACTTGAGTATGAGTAATCCTGTAAGTGGTTGGAGTGGTTATAGCTGTGTGTATTTTGGCCTGCCGAGAGATTCTCGGCAGGCTGATTTCATTAGATTAGGTAATGTTCGAAATTATATCCTCAATGCCAGATCTTTTGGGGCTCGCATCCAGGTACTCTTGATATGCGCGCCGAGCATTGGTAATCATGCCTCGATATGTAAATGACTGCATGTCATTGTTTCTAAGATCCTGGAGCGGGTCACCATATGTTGTCTTAGGCATTTCTTCAGTAACAAAGAAAACATCTATCGGAGGTAAGCGGCCATAGAAAGAGCAAACGTCTGGATGTTTTTCTAAATATTGAGTTACCGCTGCTTTATATTTCTTACCTTGCTTGATTAAGTCGTCAACATCTACTGCTTTTAATCCGGGGCGCTTAAGCTCAACAATAATGTGTCGTCCCGATGAAGTCCGGTAAGCGATATCAATTCGCGCGCCTGTTTCGGCAGCAGGGGCTACTTCGAGAAGTTCCTTCGTTAGGGTCTGCTCCATGACCTTGCTCTCACCAACGGGGCCCCAGGTAGGGTCAAGCAGCCATAGATGGTCAAAAAGATATTTTTGGGCAACCTTCTCTAGAGACCCAGGGTCAACAATCTCTTTCTCAAATTTCTCGATTACCTGTAGCCTGGATCGAGTGATTTCATGGTAGTGAGTAGCTTCTACATCATCCAAGCTATTAAAAAGTCTTTGGAATTCAACAGAAAGCACATCGGTTACACGCTCCAGCTTATCTAGTTGCTTGCGGATGCGTAGTTTTTCGAACCCAACGATTGCGCTCTTTACAAGATCACGCTTAATTTCTTTATTTTTGTTTTCGTCATTTGAGTGCTCTGTTGAGAGGATCGGACCAATGAGCCTCTGCGCTAGTTTCTTATCGCGAGAATCCGCAAGAGAAGCATACCAGGCTTCCAGTGCTAATCTGGTTCTCTCGTCGTCACTTTCTGGATTCTGTTGGCGGCGCCACTCGTCCCACTGGTCCGCAATTTCATCAAGAGTATTTTTCAGCCAATTACGAACAGCTGTTACTAGCGGATCCCCCGTTTTTACTGCCTCACGGTTTGCTGTCGCACGGTCAGTTCCGTCAGCATCAAGAAAGTCTGCATGCACCTCCCCAACTATATAACTATTAAAAACCTTGGCATTGCCAATGTCTTTTAGCATGTCTTCTTGAAATACTCGACCGTTAGCAAATAAGGAAATTTGGTTAATGTTGTCTTCGGTTTTTTTAAGGCTTTTAGGTTTTGCTACTGTTGCGATAAAGCCACGAAGCGTGTAGGCACGAGTGCCTACAATTACGGTGTTATTTACTCTTTTAATGCATTCATGACCGTCTTCGTCGGTCGCTATATTTTTGAGTAAGGGTTTCTGTGCTTCGCGGGTGTCGTCGTCAAGATCCCACCAGAACTGAATGTCCGAATGATAGCCTCGATCTTGCGTGGTAATTTCAGTTTCGCCAATCACGACTTTAAAATCGTGGATTCCGCCTAGAACACTAAAACGTCTCGCAATCCGAGGGCGGAGAAAAGCTTCAGTCTTATCTGTCCCCGCTGTCAACTTTGACAGAACAATTCGAGTGCCAGTTGAAGTGTTCCAGTTATAATTTGTGCTTAGCTTCTCTAATTGATATTCCTTGTCATCCTTGATGTCTTCCTTAAGTTGCTCGACATTTATACGAGCGGAAACCGGATCATTTCCATCCTTTTTTGACCAGATGTCGATCTGATTGGCTAGGGAGAACATTGCAAGCTTTCCAATCCCTTTTCGCCCCATTACCGGACGGCCCTTGGTATCGCTCCGGTTGCCTTTTCCCTGGTCCCGACGAGCATAACCAACTCGTAAAAATCGAGCTTGTAACTCATCATCACCCATCCCGTGGCCATTATCTTGAACGATGATACGGTCATCCAAGATTTCAACGCTGACTTCGGTGGCGTCAGCATCCCAGGCGTTGGCTACGATTTCTGTGACGACAGCGGGGGTACTGCTGTAAAGCCCGATTCCAAGGTGATTAAGAACGTTTAAGTCGATTTCGATCTTATATTTACTTTTCTCAGTATTTTTTGCTATAGCATCCATTGCTCTGACGCCTATTCAGTTGCTGTTTGAACCTATTGCATGGTTGCATGGTCGCTTAAAGAATGCAGCACCAAAATGCCATCATGCAAGAAGATTTGAGAGTTAGCCGCAGGATGCGGGCTGTGCGGCGAGAGCATACGACACCTGAGTTAGTCGTGAGGAGAGTCCTCCATGCGGCAGGATGGAGGTTTCGCCTCCATAAGCGTTCCTTGCCAGGAAGCCCAGATATAGTGCTCCGTAAGCATGGGGTAGCCATATTTGTTCACGGATGTTTTTGGCATCGACACCCAGAATGTCGCTACGCCTCAATACCTAAGACGCGGCAAGAATATTGGCTGCCTAAATTTGCTGCGAACGTTGAGAGGGACGCTAGGAAAAAGGTCGAACTTGAGGAGCTCGGATGGAAGGTGCTGGTGGTGTGGGAATGCGAAACAAGGAATTTAGCCGCTCTGGAGGAGCGGCTGAGGAGGGAGATCAGCTAGCACTCTTGGAGTGTTTTATCTCTTCAAGATGGCGTTGAAGGCTGAGGCCAATAATTTCACCAAGGCGAACAGGAACAGCGTTTCCAATCATGCGACCGACAGCTTTAAACGTTATCTGCTCGGGCGGCATAAACTTATAATTGTCTGGGAAGGATTGAAGTGTAGCGGCTTCGCGTAGTGAAATGGCTCGGTTCTGAGTTTTGTCGTAATGTCCAAAACGACCATTGCCAAAACCAAAACAGAGAGTTGTCATGGTCGGGCTAGGCTCGTCGCCACGCATCCGACCGTACACACTTGAGAAGGTTTGCCCACTGGCTTTGCGATGGCAAGCGGCCCTTAATGACTCCGGCCAGTCATGCCAAGTCCCGCCTGGCTTCGAGATCATGATGCGTTTCAGATTCGTTGAGCTGAGAGTCGCTGCGCGATGAAGCGGGTCCTGGGGATGGCACTCGCCCGCTGCAATTTTTGGAAGATGACCAATTGCTTCTTGGACAGTAACCGGTTTGCCAGCGTGAGTTTTGGGAATCATCGAAATAGGGCCAAACTTCGATGCAAGGAGTACGTGACGTCGGCGATGTTGAGGAAGTCCGTAATCAATGCAACGAATGGTATCAGCCCAAATGTGGTAATTCTCGCGCTTCAAGCCTTCCACGAAATCAAGATAGACCTTGTGCTTGGTCACGTCTGGCACGTTCTCCATAGTGACGAGCTCAGGCTTGATGTCTTTTATGAGTCTTTCAAACGAGTATAAGAGTGGCCATTTGACGTCTGTGCTGGTGTCACGGCCATGATTGTATGTCGAGAACGGCTGGCATGGCGCGCAGCCGGCGAGCAGCTTGATTCTCTCGGGGCGGTACCAAGCAGCAACGTTCTGGGATTCAACTAGTGCGACGCTCTCTGCTACGAATTTAGCTCCGTTGTTTTCACGGTAAGCGTACTCACAGTTGAGATCAATGTCGTAGCCGGCGCGAACGCTGATACCGGTCTTGAGCAGGCCTGCGGTGAGCCCGCCAGCACCACAGAAAAGGTCAACGGCGTCAATGTCATGCATGGGTATAGCCTCCTAGCGGAGGCCATTCTATCCGGTTCCGGACAAAAGATCGAGCACGAGTACTGAAAATTTATACATGCTTTTTGGCTGCCTCTAGGGTGGCCTTGAGCTCCTCAAGGCTTAGCCAATGTCTAGTGGCGTGCACGATGCGGTGGCAGTTCGCACATAGCAGAGCGAGGTCGTCAAGGTGGGTCTTCTCACCTGGCTGCAAGGAGTGGAGTGGTCTGACATGGTGAACGTCAATTATGCCAGTGCCCGCTTTTCCGTACTGTTTCTGGAAATCGAACTCACAGGCTTCGCAGGCAAGCTTCCCGTGCTTGGCTAGGGCTTGCTTCTTCTTGCGCTCAACGAGCTTCCGGCTGCGTTCGCGGACACGATGCAGGCGTGTGAGAACTTTTCCCTCTACTGCTTCATGAATCTCGGGCTCGTCTGCGCCTTGTAAAGGATGATCGAGCTGGTCGTCCATATCGACCACGCTGCGAATTCCCCTGACCACAGCAGCTAACTTCTCTGGCGACGATGCGAATTCGTTCCAGACCACTCCCTCGTCTTGGTTTCCTTTCCAAAGCCCAGTCTTTCCGTCCTTGGTAAAGGCTGGATCCCAGCGGCGGAAGTTGCCTAGCTTCATGGCGACACCATTCGGGTTTCGAAAGCTAGCCGAGGAGCCGACGCCAAAAGCTAACCCCATCTTGCCGAGGAACTGCGACAGATCTTTCACTTCCGCATGGTGCTTGGATGGCAGTGATTTGCGATGACGTAGGTATAGGTCTAAAGCGAGAATGAGCTCATCACGAGACCAAGATGGATTGGCTTGAGAGCTGCTTGAGCGAGATTGGTCGCTATGAGCATCTTGGGGCATGGGGTCTGCACACAGGAAGATTGACTGCTCCGATAGTAGCAGTTTGCACTCGTCGGATATGGATCGGCGAGGTACGAAATGGATGCAAGAAGGTTGGACTTGGTGAATGCCTTATTGGGGAGGGGAGATGAGCTCATCATCTGCATGCGAGGCATCGCTTAGACGGGCGAAGTCGCGGCTGCTTCATGCGATCGCTATGGGGCGTTCTGAACGCTGGTGCTTCACGCTTTGGAGTCGGTTCATTCGCATGCGGGACCGCGGAGTCTGTCTGAATTGTGGAAGTTACCAGCAAGTCGAGGCGCATCATGTTTTTCGCAAAACTATATACCCGGCTGGCAGGTTTGAGCTCGGAAATGGGGTGGCACTTTGCAGAAAGTGCCACTGGTATCTCCATGAAAAATCCAATGGCAAGCCGGCGGAGGGAGAGCCGCTCAATGCTCAAGGGGGGGATGATCAGGACGAAATTGCATTTCTGTACGGGCTTCTCGTCAATGATGCGAATAAAAGCGGTCTGGATCAGGATGAGTTCTACTTCATTAGTGACGAAATGCTGGCGTTTTTCAATGGCTGGCAGGGATATGAGGCCTTTGCCGAATCCTCATCTATGAGTCAGGTCAGGAAGGCGCATGAGATCTGGAGGAATATGCCCAGTGGTTGGTACCGAAATGTAGCAGATGATCTCCTGCGAATTCTTATGATGGCCGACCTCTCAAGGGAGGGGGGAGCCTAGAGAGCGCTGCCTCACAAGTTTCCAGGGCGCGCAAAACGCGCTCTACAAGCCCCGGTATCACATTAGCGAGTGGTCTAGAATTTGCGATATTGTCTAGAGTTGCAAGTTCGGTTTTTCCATATGTATCAATAGCTTGAATTGATCTCATGCCCTGCATGGGGTGCAAGGGGTAGAGTGTTCGAATCACTCCGTCCCGACCAAATTTGAAAAGGCCGGTTCAGCAATGAACTGGCCTTTTTGCATTTGTGCAAATTACCTAGATCGATCGCCAACTCGGTGCTTCCCTCAGTGGCCTATCACCCTGCGCTGTCAGGAATGTTGGCAGCTCTCGTCGCGCGGTCCGGATTTCGCTTTGCCACTCGTGCGGTGCGGTCGCTATTCGAAGGGGGGGGCGCAAGATTATCGAGCCGGGAGGGCGAGCTTCTCTATAGAGGAGGGGAGGGGCGGTGAGTTTTGTCATCTTTCTGCAAAAAGTCGTTGACGGGCCTTTTAAACTCCCTATAATTCGCACCACTCCCAGCGACGAAGCGCTGAAAGGACTTGAAAATCAAGTACTTACAGAGGTTAGAAGTTGAGAGTGGTGATCAGGCAGGTGATTCACTTGTCGCTCTTCACTGGCTGCTCCGGCAGCGAGCTGAAAAGAAGGTCACCGAGGTGGTTGACAGCGACATTGATCGCTGTAGAATGCGCCTCCCGCTGATGAGAAGGTTTCCTTCGCTGAAGCACAAGCGATTGAGTAGAAAAGAAATTTTCGAAAAATAAAGCTTGACGAAAGATGAGGTTAGCGTAGAATACGCGCCTCGGTTGAGACGAAAGCCTCGGCCAAACGCTCTTTAACAAGTTGAATCAAGCAATTCGTGTGGGTGCTTGTGATGTAAGACTGATGATCGACTGATTATCAGCAACGCAAGTAACACTCGTGAATTCGAGAGTTTTAGCTCATTAAGTTGAGCATGCGATTGCTGAGCCAAGTTTAGGTTTTTCTCAAAACCCAAGCAGTATTGAACTGAAGAGTTTGATCATGGCTCAGATTGAACGCTGGCGGCAGGCCTAACACATGCAAGTCGAGCGGATGATGGGAGCTTGCTCCTGGATTCAGCGGCGGACGGGTGAGTAATGCCTAGGAATCTGCCTGGTAGTGGGGGACAACGTTTCGAAAGGAACGCTAATACCGCATACGTCCTACGGGAGAAAGCAGGGGACCTTCGGGCCTTGCGCTATCAGATGAGCCTAGGTCGGATTAGCTAGTTGGTGGGGTAAAGGCCTACCAAGGCGACGATCCGTAACTGGTCTGAGAGGATGATCAGTCACACTGGAACTGAGACACGGTCCAGACTCCTACGGGAGGCAGCAGTGGGGAATATTGGACAATGGGCGAAAGCCTGATCCAGCCATGCCGCGTGTGTGAAGAAGGTCTTCGGATTGTAAAGCACTTTAAGTTGGGAGGAAGGGCAGTAAGTTAATACCTTGCTGTTTTGACGTTACCAACAGAATAAGCACCGGCTAACTTCGTGCCAGCAGCCGCGGTAATACGAAGGGTGCAAGCGTTAATCGGAATTACTGGGCGTAAAGCGCGCGTAGGTGGTTTGGTAAGATGGATGTGAAATCCCCGGGCTCAACCTGGGAACTGCATCCATAACTGCCTGACTAGAGTACGGTAGAGGGTGGTGGAATTTCCTGTGTAGCGGTGAAATGCGTAGATATAGGAAGGAACACCAGTGGCGAAGGCGACCACCTGGACTGATACTGACACTGAGGTGCGAAAGCGTGGGGAGCAAACAGGATTAGATACCCTGGTAGTCCACGCCGTAAACGATGTCGACTAGCCGTTGGGATCCTTGAGATCTTAGTGGCGCAGCTAACGCGATAAGTCGACCGCCTGGGGAGTACGGCCGCAAGGTTAAAACTCAAATGAATTGACGGGGGCCCGCACAAGCGGTGGAGCATGTGGTTTAATTCGAAGCAACGCGAAGAACCTTACCTGGCCTTGACATGTCCGGAACCTTGCAGAGATGCGAGGGTGCCTTCGGGAATCGGAACACAGGTGCTGCATGGCTGTCGTCAGCTCGTGTCGTGAGATGTTGGGTTAAGTCCCGTAACGAGCGCAACCCTTGTCCTTAGTTACCAGCACCTCGGGTGGGCACTCTAAGGAGACTGCCGGTGACAAACCGGAGGAAGGTGGGGATGACGTCAAGTCATCATGGCCCTTACGGCCAGGGCTACACACGTGCTACAATGGTCGGTACAGAGGGTTGCCAAGCCGCGAGGTGGAGCTAATCCCATAAAACCGATCGTAGTCCGGATCGCAGTCTGCAACTCGACTGCGTGAAGTCGGAATCGCTAGTAATCGTGAATCAGAATGTCACGGTGAATACGTTCCCGGGCCTTGTACACACCGCCCGTCACACCATGGGAGTGGGTTGCTCCAGAAGTAGCTAGTCTAACCGCAAGGGGGACGGTTACCACGGAGTGATTCATGACTGGGGTGAAGTCGTAACAAGGTAGCCGTAGGGGAACCTGCGGCTGGATCACCTCCTTAATCGAAGATCTCAGCTTCTTCATAAGCTCCCACACGAATTGCTTGATTCACTGGTTAGACGATTGGGTCTGTAGCTCAGTTGGTTAGAGCGCACCCCTGATAAGGGTGAGGTCGGCAGTTCGAATCTGCCCAGACCCACCAATTGTTGTGGTGTGCTGCTGATCCGATAAGGGGCCATAGCTCAGCTGGGAGAGCGCCTGCTTTGCACGCAGGAGGTCAGGAGTTCGATCCTCCTTGGCTCCACCATTAATCGTCGAAAGCTCAGACATGAATGTTCAGGTTGAACGAACATTGATGTCTGGTCTTTGTGCCAGAACCGTTCTTTAAAAATTTGGGTATGTGATAGAAGTAGACTGAATAATCTCTTTCACTGGTGATTATTCAAGTCAAGGTAAAATTTGCGAGTTCAAGCGCGAATTTTCGGCGAATGTCGTCTTCACGTTCGAGACAATAACCAGATTGCTTGGGGTTATATGGTCAAGTGAAGAAGCGCATACGGTGGATGCCTTGGCAGTCAGAGGCGATGAAAGACGTGGTAGCCTGCGATAAGCTTCGGGGAGTCGGCAAACAGACTTTGATCCGGAGATCTCTGAATGGGGAAACCCACCCGAGATAACTCGGGTATCTTGCACTGAATACATAGGTGTAAGAGGCGAACCAGGGGAACTGAAACATCTAAGTACCCTGAGGAAAAGAAATCAACCGAGATTCCCTTAGTAGTGGCGAGCGAACGGGGACTAGCCCTTAAGCTTCTTTGAATCTAACAGAACGCTCTGGAAAGTGCGGCCATAGTGGGTGATAGCCCCGTATGTGAAAGGTTCTTTGAAGTGAAATCGAGTAGGACGGAGCACGAGAAACTTTGTCTGAATATGGGGGGACCATCCTCCAAGGCTAAATACTACTGACTGACCGATAGTGAACCAGTACCGTGAGGGAAAGGCGAAAAGAACCCCGGAGAGGGGAGTGAAATAGAACCTGAAACCGTATGCGTACAAGCAGTGGGAGCCTACTTTGTTAGGTGACTGCGTACCTTTTGTATAATGGGTCAGCGACTTATATTCAGTGGCGAGCTTAACCGTATAGGGAAGGCGTAGCGAAAGCGAGTCTTAATAGGGCGATTTAGTCGCTGGGTATAGACCCGAAACCGGGCGATCTATCCATGAGCAGGTTGAAGGTTAGGTAACACTGACTGGAGGACCGAACCCACTCCCGTTGAAAAGGTAGGGGATGACTTGTGGATCGGAGTGAAAGGCTAATCAAGCTCGGAGATAGCTGGTTCTCCTCGAAAGCTATTTAGGTAGCGCCTCACGTATCACTCCAGGGGGTAGAGCACTGTTTCGGCTAGGGGGTCATCCCGACTTACCAAACCGATGCAAACTCCGAATACCTGGAAGTGTCAGCGTGGGAGACACACGGCGGGTGCTAACGTCCGTCGTGAAAAGGGAAACAACCCAGACCGTCAGCTAAGGTCCCAAAGTTGTGGTTAAGTGGTAAACGATGTGGGAAGGCTTAGACAGCTAGGAGGTTGGCTTAGAAGCAGCCACCCTTTAAAGAAAGCGTAATAGCTCACTAGTCGAGTCGGCCTGCGCGGAAGATGTAACGGGGCTCAAACCACACACCGAAGCTACGGGTGCATCGCAAGATGCGCGGTAGAGGAGCGTTCTGTAAGCCTGTGAAGGTGAGTTGAGAAGCTTGCTGGAGGTATCAGAAGTGCGAATGCTGACATGAGTAACGACAATGGGAGTGAAAAACTCCCACGCCGAAAGACCAAGGGTTCCTGCGCAACGTTAATCGACGCAGGGTTAGTCGGTCCCTAAGGCGAGGCTGAAGAGCGTAGTCGATGGGAAACAGGTTAATATTCCTGTACTTCTAGTTACTGCGATGGAGGGACGGAGAAGGCTAGGCCAGCTTGGCGTTGGTTGTCCAAGTTTAAGGTGGTAGGCAGAGATCTTAGGTAAATCCGGGGTCTTAATGCCGAGAGCTGATGACGAGTCGTCTTTTAGATGATGAAGTGGTTGATGCCATGCTTCCAGGAAAAGCTTCTAAGCTTCAGGTAACTAGGAACCGTACCCCAAACCGACACAGGTGGTTGGGTAGAGAATACCAAGGCGCTTGAGAGAACTCGGGTGAAGGAACTAGGCAAAATGGCACCGTAACTTCGGGAGAAGGTGCGCCGGCGAGGGTGAAGTATTTACTACGTAAGCCCATGCCGGTCGAAGATACCAGGCCGCTGCGACTGTTTATTAAAAACACAGCACTCTGCAAACACGAAAGTGGACGTATAGGGTGTGACGCCTGCCCGGTGCCGGAAGGTTAATTGATGGGGTTAGCGAAAGCGAAGCTCTTGATCGAAGCCCCGGTAAACGGCGGCCGTAACTATAACGGTCCTAAGGTAGCGAAATTCCTTGTCGGGTAAGTTCCGACCTGCACGAATGGCGTAACGATGGCGGCGCTGTCTCCACCCGAGACTCAGTGAAATTGAAATCGCTGTGAAGATGCAGTGTATCCGCGGCTAGACGGAAAGACCCCGTGAACCTTTACTGTAGCTTTGCACTGGACTTTGAGCCTGCTTGTGTAGGATAGGTGGGAGGCTTTGAAGCGTGGACGCCAGTCTGCGTGGAGCCATCCTTGAAATACCACCCTGGCATGCTTGAGGTTCTAACTCTGGTCCGTTATCCGGATCGAGGACAGTGTATGGTGGGCAGTTTGACTGGGGCGGTCTCCTCCTAAAGAGTAACGGAGGAGTACGAAGGTGCGCTCAGACCGGTCGGAAATCGGTCGTAGAGTATAAAGGCAAAAGCGCGCTTGACTGCGAGACAGACACGTCGAGCAGGTACGAAAGTAGGTCTTAGTGATCCGGTGGTTCTGTATGGAAGGGCCATCGCTCAACGGATAAAAGGTACTCCGGGGATAACAGGCTGATACCGCCCAAGAGTTCATATCGACGGCGGTGTTTGGCACCTCGATGTCGGCTCATCACATCCTGGGGCTGAAGCCGGTCCCAAGGGTATGGCTGTTCGCCATTTAAAGTGGTACGCGAGCTGGGTTTAGAACGTCGTGAGACAGTTCGGTCCCTATCTGCCGTGGACGTTTGAGATTTGAGAGGGGCTGCTCCTAGTACGAGAGGACCGGAGTGGACGAACCTCTGGTGTTCCGGTTGTCACGCCAGTGGCATTGCCGGGTAGCTATGTTCGGAATAGATAACCGCTGAAAGCATCTAAGCGGGAAACTAGCCTCAAGATGAGATCTCACTGGGAACTTGATTCCCCTGAAGGGCCGTCGAAGACTACGACGTTGATAGGTCGGGTGTGTAAGCGCTGTGAGGCGTTGAGCTAACCGATACTAATTGCCCGTGAGGCTTGACCATATAACACCCAAACAATTTGCGTGTTGTACGGTGAAGACGTAACGAACCGAAAGTTCGTGTGAACCGCAAATACCTGTCACATACCCGAATTCGGATGAGCGTGCGCAATTGCCACAAGCGTCCTAAAGAATTGCTTGACGACCATAGAGCGTTGGAACCACCTGATCCCATCCCGAACTCAGTAGTGAAACGACGCATCGCCGATGGTAGTGTGGAGTTTCTCCATGTGAGAGTAGGTCATCGTCAAGCTCCTATCCCAAGACCCCTGGTCAGCATCGCTGGCCGGGGGTTTTGCTTATTAGTGTAAGCAACCCGATTTTGGATGAGCGCCACGGCGAGCATCCAACCGAATTGCTTGACGACCATAGAGCATTGGAACCACCTGATCCCATCCCGAACTCAGTAGTGAAACGATGCATCGCCGATGGTAGTGTGGAGTTTCTCCATGTGAGAGTAGGTCATCGTCAAGCTCCTAATTCCAAAGCCCCTGATCAGCGAAAGCTGGTCGGGGGTTTTGTTTTTTCGGGGCAGGGAAATGCGGGCACCCTACGTAGGGCGAGTAATCCGGGACGGGTTATCCGCCGCGATGGCGGATAGCGCTTGAGGTGTTATGCGTCCTGCGTCCGGCGCCTGCCGGGGAGCCATGACAGATGCGGTTCGCGGGCATGGCCCGCTCCTACAGGGGAGTGAGGGGCTTGGTCATGATGAGGGTGCGCTCTTCGCCGTGGAGTTGCTCTCGTACCACGTGATAGCCCAGGCGGGCGTAGAAGCTTTCGGCGGTGAGGGAAGAGGGGGCCAGCAGGGCCTCTATGCCGCGTTCCAGGGCGGCTTTCTCGATTCTGGCCATCAGCGCCTGGCCGATGCCTTTGCGCTGCTGCTGTGGCGCTATGAAGAGACTGCGCACGGCATTGCCATCCAGGGCGCCAGTGCCCGCGATCTCTTCGCCCAGTAGTGCGACGAATACCAGGCGTTGCTTCAGCAGTTCGAGCACCCGTTCAGGCGTGAAGTTCGCCACCACCGATTCGATGACGCTCAGCGGGTAGTCTTGTCCATTACTCTCCCTCACGGCCGCTACGATGATGCGGCTAATGGCCTTGGCGTCGTCGCTGTGGGCCTGTCTTATCAGCAAATCCATCGATGTACGCTCCCTGCTATCGCGTCTGCCCATCCTGACGGCAATAGCGGCGGGAAGGTAGAGCGGAATCGCAGGCAACAAAAAAGGCGCCCTGGGGCGCCTTTTTTGTTGGGATCACCGATCAGCCGTTGTGGCGTTTCAGGACCAGGGTGGCGTTGGTGCCGCCGAAGCCGAAGCTGTTGCTCATGACGGTGTCGATCTTCGCGTTTTCGCGGGTCTCGCGCAGGATCGGCAGGTCGGCGACTTCCGGGTCTAGCTCGTCGATGTTCGCGGAACCGGCAATGAAGTTGCCTTCCATCATCAGCAGGCAGTAGATCGCTTCGTGAACGCCGGCGGCGCCCAGCGAGTGGCCGGACAGGCTCTTGGTGGAGCTGATGGCCGGTGCCTTGTCGCCGAACACGGCGCGCACGCCACGAATTTCAGCGACGTCGCCGACCGGGGTGGAGGTGCCGTGGGTGTTCAGGTAGTCGATCGGGGTGTCGACGGTCGCCAGGGCCTGCTGCATGCAGCGGATGGCGCCTTCGCCGCTCGGGGCAACCATGTCGTAGCCATCGGAGGTCGCGCCGTAGCCGACGATTTCGGCGTAGATCTTGGCGCCACGCTTGAGGGCGTGTTCCAGCTCCTCGACGACGACCATGCCGCCGCCGCCGGCGATGACGAAACCGTCACGCTTGGCGTCGTAGGCGCGGGAGGCTTTCTCGGGGGTGTCGTTGTACTGGGTGGAGAGGGCGCCCATGGCGTCGAACAGGCAGCTCTGGCTCCAGTGTTCTTCCTCACCGCCGCCAGCGAAGACGACGTCCTGCTTGCCCAGCTGGATCTGCTCCATGGCCTGGCCGATGCAATGCGCGCTGGTGGCGCAGGCCGAGGAGATGGAGTAGTTCACGCCCTTGATCTGGAACGGGGTGGCCAGGCACGCGGAAACGGTGCTGCCCATGGTGCGCGTGACGCGGTATGGGCCGATGCGCTTGACGCCCTTCTCGCGCAGGGTGTCGATGGCTTCCATCTGGTTCAGGGTGGAAGCGCCGCCAGAGCCGGCGATCAGGCCGGTGCGCGGGTTGGAGATCTGCTCGGGGGTGAGGCCGGAGTCCTTGATCGCCTGTTCCATTGCCAGGTAGGCATAAGCGGCGGCGTCGCCCATGAAGCGGAAGACCTTGCGGTCGATCAGCTCTTCCAGGTTCAGGTTGACCGAACCGGAAACGTGGCTGCGCAGGCCCATCTCGGCGTAGCTGGGGTTGTGGCGGATGCCAGCACGGCCTGCACGCAGGTTGGCGGAGACGGTGTCTTTGTCATTGCCCAGGCAGGAAACGATGCCCAGACCGGTGATCACGACGCGACGCATGCGGGATACCCTTAGAAGCTGTCAGTGGAGGTGAACAGGCCGACGCGGAGGCCTTCGGCGCTGTAGATTTCGCGGCCATCGACGCTGACGCTGCCGTCGGCGATGGCCAGAACGAGCGATCGATTGATCGTACGCTTGATGTGAATGTTGTAGGTGACTTTCTTGGCGGTCGGCAGGACCTGGCCGAAGAACTTCACTTCGCCCGAACCCAGGGCGCGGCCGCGGCCGGGGTTGCCCTGCCAGCCGAGGTAGAAGCCCACCAGCTGCCACATGGCGTCAAGGCCCAGGCAGCCCGGCATGACGGGGTCGCCTTCGAAGTGGCAGGCGAAGAACCACAGGTCCGGGTTGATATCCAGCTCGGCGACCAGTTCGCCCTTGCCGTACTTGCCGCCGACATCACTGATGTGGGTGATGCGGTCGATCATCAGCATGTTCGGGGCGGGCAGTTGCGCATTACCCGGGCCGAAGAGCTCGCCGCGGCTGCAGCGCAACAGGTCTTCTCGGGTGAAGGCGTTTTGTTTGGTCATGCGAGCTCCTCAAAAATCCTGGATAGCAGGCGTTGTCTGGCTTCTGCCTGCGGCGCCGCTTCCGTTGTTCTTGTCACGGTGTCATGCGGCAGCCTAGTCATAGACTATTGCCTTTGAGTGAAAGTCACAGCAATCGGCGAACGCTTGTTCACTTTTCACCGACGCCAGGTTTCCCTGTCGGGACGCAGGCCTAGGGCCGGTCCGCAGTTTGCGGGCAAGTGCTCGTAGGATCAACGACCTGGAGCAACCCAGCGCTGCAGAATCCGCTGCAACTCCGCACGTTTGAATGGCTTTGCGAGGTAGTCGTTCATTCCCGCCTCCAGGCACGCCTCGCGGTCGCCCTGGAGTGCGTTGGCGGTCAGGGCGATGATCGGCACCTCTTCACCACCGGGTTTTGCACGGATCTGCCGGGTGGCTTCATAGCCGTTGAGAACCGGCAGGCGGCAGTCCATCAGAATCGCCGCGAAATCGCCACGCTCGGAGGTGCGCACTGCCTGGGCGCCATCACCCACCAGCGTGACGCGATAGCCCAGGCTGCGCAACATAGCTTCTATGACCGTTTGATTCACCGGGTTGTCCTCCACCAGCAAGACGGACTGACCAGTGGCAAGGGCATCGACGCTGCTCAGCCCATCCTCTGCGGCACGTTGGCGCGCGCGGAAGGGCAGGGGGATTTCCAGGGTGAAGGTCGAGCCGCAGCCTTCCTCGCTCACCGCGCTCAGGGTGCCGCCCATCCGTTCGGCCAACGTGCGTGCGATGGACAACCCCAGCCCGGTGCCGCCGTAACGTCTGGAGGTGGACGAGTCGGCCTGCTGGAAGGCTTCGAACATATGCTCCAGGCGCTCGCGGGAGATGCCGATGCCGCTGTCCTGCACCGAGCAGACGAGCCACAGCACTTCGTCGTCCAGCGCCTGCCAGGTCGCTTCCAGGCGCACGCCGCCCTCTTCGGTGAACTTCAGGGCGTTGCCCAGCAGGTTGACCAGGATCTGCCGGATGCGTGTGGGGTCGCCTTGTACCTCAAGGTCGTCCAGGCCGTCCTGCACGTTCATTTCCAGCGCCAGGCCGCGCTGCTGGGCGCTGTGCTGGAAGACCTGGATGGAACTCTGGATCAGTTCCAGCAGGTTGAACGGGATGCGCTCGAGTTCCAGCGCGCCGCGCTCGACGCGGGAGAAGTCGAGGATGTCGTTGATCACCTTGAGCAGGTGCTCGGTGGATTCGGTGGCCAGCGCGCTGTATTCCGCCTGTTCCTGGTTCAGGTCGGTGGTTTCCAGCAACTGCAGCATGCCCAGCACACCGTTCATCGGCGTGCGCAGCTCATGGCTCATCATCGCCAGGAAGTCGGACTTGGCGCGGTTCGCCTCTTCGGCTTCCTCCCGTGCCGCCACCAGTTGGGCGATGCTGCGCTCCTGCTCCAGGCTGGCCTGCTGCAGGCCGCGGGCGAGGTTGTTGATGTGCCGGGCCAGGTCGCCGACCTCTCCGTCATCCGGCACCGGCAGGGTGGTGTGGTAGTCCCCGCTCTGGATCGCCTGGACGGCCCGGCCCATGGTGCGGATCGGCGCCGCCAGGCGGCGGGCGAGGCGGCGCGCCAGCAGGTAGGTGAGGATCAGCGCGAACAACGCCAGCAGGCTGGCCTTGAGGAGGATTTCCTGCTGCCGCTCGCTGAAGGCGTCGCTGGCCATGCCCACCACCACGCGGCCGAGGTAGTCGCCACTGGGCGGCGCGGCGGCCGGCAGCAGGTCGCTGGAGCCCGCCAGGTCGCTGCCGTTGAGGGCGATGTTCTCGCGCTGGATCGAGGCGTGGAAGATTTCCACCTTGGTGCTCGCCTGGGCGGGATCGGCGGCATGCTCGACGTACACGAGGATATTGTCACCCCGATCGCGCACCTCGATGAAGCGCACGTGGGCAGTGCTCAGCGTCGCCCGCAACAGGCTCTGCAGCACCGGCAGGTTGCCGGAGATCACCCCGTACTCCGCGGCGGGGGCGAGCTGGTTGGCGATCAGTTGGCCGGTATGGTTGGACTCCAGGCGCAGGTCCTGCAGGCGCGAGTAGGTGAAGTAGCTGGTCAGCAGCACGGTCAGCAGCAGCGCCGGGCCGAGGCTGATGGCCAGCATGCGCGTCTGGATGTTCCAGCTCTTGCGGGAACTCATGGTTTCTCTCCTTCGGCCAGGCGCTGCGCGAGATCCGCGTCAACTGGCAGGTCGATGCCGAGCGAACGCGCCACCTGGCGGTTGCTTTGCACCTTGAAGCGTTTGGGGTAGAGGCTGCGGGGCCATTGCTGCGCAGGTTGCTCCAGCAGGCTGTCGAGGGTTTCCAGCCAGTCGCTCTGGTCGCTGTAGGTACTGGCCAGGCTTCCGGCCCTCACGAAGGCGGCGGTGGGGCCGATCAGTGCGCGGTTCTCAGCGTAAGCGCTGAGGAGGATGCCCTTGATGGTTTGCGCGTTATAAAGCTGTTTGTCGTCCAGCCCGAGCAGCAGGTCACTGCGTGCGAGCAATTCGCGCAGCGGCCGGCTGTCGTCGGCGCGGGTCTGCCGTTCGCTGACCAGCTCCACCCCCAGCTTTTCGGCCGAGTGCTGCAGCTCCTCCAGGAGGAATTCGCTGCTGGGCCCCAACAGCACGCCGATACGCTGCGGACGCGGGCTCATCTGCAGGGCCAGGGCCAACTGGCGTGCCGGTGGCGGATCGCTCCACAGCAGGGTGAGGTGCGGCACGTCGCGCCCGCCCAGAACCTGCCGGGCTTCGACGCGGCTGACCAGTAACGTCAGTGCCGGCGGCGCGTCGTGGCTGGCCAGGCGCCAGTTCAGTGCGCCGCTGCCCAGCAGCAACAGACGTGTCTCACCATCCAGCTTGTCAGGCGGGGGCAGGTTCTCGGGGGACTCCAGCCGCACCTGGTCGTGGGGACGGCGTTTTGCCAACGCGTCGGCGAAGTCCTGCAGGGCAGCGCTCTGCTCGGTGCTGACCAGGAGGAGCTCGCGGGCCTGCGCCGGCAACGCGAACAGGCAGGCCAGCCAGAACAGCAGGGCGGTGAGAAGGGGGCCGGGGCTCGTCCATGAGCGGCGGGCAGACATGCTAGAAGTCCACCTCGGCGCTGAAATAGAGCAAGTGGCGATTGTCGTAGCGGTTTTCCGGCCAGGTCAGCGGTTCGTCGTCCAGACGCTGCTGCAGAACGCCGGCCAGTTCCAGCGCCGCGCGGCCCAGGGGAATGCGCTTGGCTACGCGCAGGTCCACGCGCTCGAAGCGGTGCTCGTTCAGCGCATCGTCGCCGTAGTAGAAGAGGGCGCTGGACCAGCCGCGGCCCCAGTCGCGCATCCAGCCGGCCGAGCCGCTGTTGCGCGCGGTCAGGCGCTGGTCGTAACGGCTGCTGGCGTCATAGTCGACGTAGGCGTAGGTCAGGCGCACGCGGTCCTGCCGCGTCAGGCGCCAGTCCAGCTGGGTTTCCGCGCCGCTGAAGCGGATGTCGTTGTCGTTGGTCGGTTCGAAATCGGAGACCTTCAAGGGATCGCTGATCAGCCCGTGGATTTCGTCGTAGTAGGCTTTGATGTCCAGCGCCAGGCCGAGTTCGTCGAACTGGCCGTTGTAGCCGATTTCCCGCGAGCGCATGCGCTCCTGGTCGAGGTCGCCCGGCCCGTGGGCGCGGGCGAAGTAGTAGGCGCTGGACTGGCCGTACACGGGCGTCGAGAGGTTGCGCACCCGGTAGCTCCAGTTCACGTCGTTCTCGTACATGTCCGGCGAGCGCACTGCCTCGGAATACACCGCGCGCAGGCTGTGGCGCGGGGTGATGAGGTAGTTGAGGGCCACGCGCGGGCTGACCGAGCTGCCGGAGAGCTGGTCGTCCTCCACCATCGCGCCGCCCTGCAGCAGCCAGTGCGGCGTCAGGTGCCATTCCAGCTGGCTGAACAGGCGCCAGATATCGTTGTTCACCGTGCCGTCGAAGTAGGTTTCCGAGGAGGCCTGGTCGTGGCGGTAGCTCATGCCGCTGACCAGCCGCACGCCATCGGCGAGGCTGAGGGTGTCCTGGACTTCGAGGTCGTAGCGGGTCTCGCGGATGTTCTGGTTCACCTGCCCGCACACCGGCAGGTAGGCGCCGGCCGCCAGTTGCCGGACCACTTGTTGGGCCAGCGCCCGCTCCTGTGCCGTTCCGCGGGGAATGCGCGGTAGCGAGTCGGCGAAGTTCTGTACGTATTTCGGGTTCAGCTCCCACAGCTGCGCAAGCTGCGGGCTGAAGGCGATCTGCGCCTCGCACGCGCCGAAATCCTGCAGGCGCTCCCAGTGCTCGGCGTAGCCCTGCACGTAGAGACTGTGCTCGGGGTTCACATCGAGGGTCCAGCGCAGGGAGCCGGCGTAATCACGGGCGGTCAGGTCGGAATTGTCGTCGCCGGCGGCGATGTTGCCGAAGATCGGCTGGTAGGCGTAGGGCCGCTGGTTGCTGCCTTCCTTCGCGGCGAGCTGCCAGTCCAGGCTGTTGCGCAGGTCGAGGCTGTGGCTGGCGACCAGGTTGAAGCGGCTCAGGCGGCGGCCGTCGCGGTAGTTGCGGTCGAACTGGTCGTGGTCGAAGCCGTCGTCTTCCTGGCCGGAGAGCGACAGTCGATAGTCGCCGGAGCGGTCATGGAGGCCCTGGCTGGCGTACCAGTCGCGGACGCCATTCTGCCCGGCGGTGTACTTCAGCCGTGTGCCCTGGCTATCAGCGGGATGGCGGGTGAGGATGTTGATCACGCCCATCAGCGCGTTGGCGCCGTAGCTCACGGCGTTGGGCCCGCGGAAGACCTCGATGCGGTCGATGTCCTCGATGGCCACCGGGATATCGCTCCAGTCCACCGTCGCCAGGCCCGGGCGGTACACCGAGCGGCCGTCCACCAGCACCTGCAGGCGCCGTGCCTCGGTGACGTTGGTGCCGTGGTAGTTCACCGTCGCCTGATTGCCCGACAGGTAGCCGACCATCATGCCCGGCACCAGGCGCATCAGCTCGGGAATGTCGCGGGCGCCGGAGGCCTTGATCAGGTCGCGGTCGAGCACCGTCATGCTGCCGGGGACTTCGGCCGGGGACTGTTTCAGCCGCGTCGCGGTCAGAACCTCGGGAACGTCGAGGCTGTCCACGAACAGATCGCCGGCCACGGCCTTGCCCGCCAGCAGCGCGGCGAGCAGGGAGAGCGGCAGGGGAGCGCGGACGGGACGATACACGGAACGGCCTTGTTCTCGGTTTTTTCTGGGGGCGGTCAGCGCCTGCAGCCAGACGTTTTCCACAACAGGGATGTTAAACGAGGCTGCGCTGATTACCAGTCCGGCGATCCGGGCTGGTCGGTCGCCGATGCGGCCTTATAATGCCCCAATCGCCGCTCCCGGGCGGCCACCAATGGAACAGACATGACACAGCAGCAACCGATCGCCGTCCTCGGTGGTGGCAGTTTCGGCACCGCCTTCGCCAACCTGCTGGCGGAAAACGGACAGCGCGTTCGCCAGTGGATGCGCGACGAGGAACAGGCCGAGGCGATCCGCACCCGCCGCGAGAATCCCAATTACCTCAAGGGCGTGCGCATCCATGCCGGCGTGGAGCCGACCACGGACCTGGCGGCGACCCTGGCCGAATGCGAGATGATTTTCGTCGCGGTGCCGTCCAGCGCGCTGCGCAAGGTGCTCGACGGCCGCAGCGAAGCGCTGGCCGGCAAGATGCTGGTCAGCCTGACCAAGGGCATCGAGGCACAGAGCTTCAAGCTGATGAGCCAGGTGCTCGAAGAGATCGCGCCGAAGTCCCGCATTGCGGTGATCTCCGGCCCGAACCTGGCGCGCGAGATCGCCGAGCACGAGCTGACCGCTACCGTGGTCGCCAGCGAGGACGAAGACCTTTGCGCCCAGGTGCAGCAGGCCCTGCATGGCCGCACCTTCCGCGTCTACGCCAGTGGTGACCGCTTCGGCGTCGAGCTGGGCGGCGCGCTGAAGAACGTCTACGCCATCATCGCCGGCATGGCCGCCGCGCTGGGCATGGGCGAAAACACCAAGGGCATGCTGATCACCCGCGCCCTGGCGGAGATGACCCGCTTCGCCGTCAAGCTTGGCGCCAACCCCATGACCTTCCTCGGCCTGGCCGGCGTGGGCGACCTGATCGTCACCTGTTCATCACCCAAGAGCCGCAATTATCAGGTGGGTTTCGCCCTGGGCGAAGGCCTGACCCTGGAAGACGCCGTGGCGCGCATGGGCGAGACCGCCGAGGGCGTGAACACCCTCAAGGTGCTCAAGGCCAAGGCCGACGAGCTGCAGGTCTACATGCCGCTGGTGGCCGGCCTCAACGCCATCCTGTTCGGCGGCCGCACCCTGGCACAGGTCATCGAGGCGCTGATGAGCGGCGAGCCGAAGACCGACGTCGACTTCATTCCCACCACCGGTTTCTGAGGAGGTTTCGCCATGTCTGTTGAACGTGAGGAGAAGGAATCCCTGGTCCTGCGCGTCGTCTGGATGCTGGTTTTCGCGCTGGTCTGGTTCGTCGCCGAGATGATCCTCGGCGCCGTGGTCGTCATCCAACTGATCTACCGCATCATCTACGGTGCGCCCAGCGCCAGCCTGATGGGCTTCGGCGACAGCCTGAGCCAGTATTTCGCGCAGATCGGCCGCTTCGGCGCCTTCCAGACTGACGCGAAGCCCTGGCCGTTCGCCGACTGGCCGAGCGCTCGCGCCCCGGAAGGCGAAACGCCGCACGACGTGCCGCCGGCAGCGCACCCGGTGCGCGACGAGGAGCCCAAGCTGTGAAGCTCTGGCTGCTCCGTCACGGCGAAGCCGAACCCCAGGCGCGCCGCGACGCCGAGCGCCGGTTGACAGCCCACGGCACCAAGGAAGTACTGAAAAGCGCCGCCCAGCTCGCCGGCCAGCCGCTGGATGGCATCCTCGCCAGCCCCTACGTGCGTGCCCAGGAAACCGCCGAGCTGGTGCGCGAGGCGCTGGGCTTCGAGGGTTCGGTGGGCACTGCGCCCTGGCTGACCCCTGACGATGACCCCAAGGACGTGTTGCGCTTCCTCGACGGCCGCGGCGAAAAGAACCTGCTGCTGGTCACCCACCAGCCATTGGTGGGCGCGCTGGCCGGCCTGCTGGTACACGGCAGCCGCAGCGACGCCGTGCCGTTCGGCACCGCCACCCTGGCCGAACTGGAAGGCGAAGTCCCGCTGGCCGGCTTGATGGAGCTGGTGTCGCTGTATCATCCGCGGCATTCCTGACGTCGCGCAAAGCCCCTGGGTGTTCTGTGCCTGGGGCAATCCCTCTCCCCAGCCCTCTCCCTTAAGGGAGAGGGTTAGGGAGAGGGGGCTCTTCCACCCGACAAGGCAAATCGTGCCCGGATGTTTCTATACGAAGCCCGTCGCAGAGCGGCTGGCGCCCATCCTTCGGTTAAATCCTACAAAAGTTCACACGACCAGCCTTGTTTGCCACGGCATCGCGTGGAATATTCGACCAAGCAAGTGCTTGGTTGATCCATCGCGATATCCCTGAGCTACACCTCTGACAACAAGAACAAAGGAGGGGCACGTGGTTAAAGCAGTCCGATTACCACTCGACCTGTTCTATCAGCGCGAGAAGAGCCATCCGAACAAACGCTACCTGGTGCAGCCGCTCACCGGCGGCGACGTGCAGACCCTGAGCTGGGGCGAAGTGGGCGAGCAGGCCCGCCGCGCCGCCGCCTGGCTGCGCAGCCTGGACCTGCCCGACGGCAGCCGGGTGGCGATCATTTCGAAGAACTGCGCGCACTGGATCGTCGCCGATATCGCCATCTGGATGGCCGGCCACGTCTCCGTGCCGCTGTATCCCAACCTCACCGCCGATTCGGTGCGCCAGGTGATGACCCACTCCGAAGCGCGGGTGGCCTTCATCGGCAAGCTGGACGACTGGCCGGCGATGGAGGGCGGCATTCCCGACGGCGTGCCCACCGTCGCGCTGCCGCTGCACCCGCAGGGCCGCTTCGACCAGCAGTGGAGCGACCTGCAGCAATGGGCGCCCATCGCCGACGACCCGCGCCCGGACGCCGCGACCCTGGCGACCCTCATCTACACCTCCGGCACCACCGGCACGCCCAAGGGCGTGATGCACACCTTCGGCAACTTCGCCTTCGCCGCCAGCCATGCCATCGACCTGTTCGGCGTCGGCGAGGAGGACCGGCTGCTGTCCTATCTGCCGCTGTGCCATGTGGCCGAGCGCATGTTCGTGCAGATGGCGTCGATCTACGCCGGGCAGACGATCTTCTTCGCCGAGAGCCTGGACACCTTCGTCGCCGACATGCGCCGCGCGCGGCCCACGGTGTTCTTCGGCGTGCCGCGCATCTGGACCAAGTTCCAGATGGGCGTCTACGCGCAGATGCCAGCGCAGAAGGTCGACCGCCTGCTGCGCCTGCCGATCGTCGGCCGACTGGTTGGCCGCAAGGTGCTCGCCGGCCTCGGCCTGGACGCCGTGCGCTACGCCCTGTGCGGCGCCGCGCCAGTGCCTGAGGCGCTGCTGGACTGGTACCAGCGGCTGGGCCTGAACGTGCTGGAGGTCTATGGCATGACCGAGAACTGCGGCTACTCCCACGTCTGCCGCCCCGGCGAACAGCGGGCCGGCTGGATCGGCCGCAACAGCCCCGGTGTGGAAGTGCGCATCAGCGACGAAGGTGAGGTGCAGGTGCGCAGTGGCGCGACCATGGTCGGCTACTTCAAGGACCCGGAACGCACCGCCGAGACCCTCACCGAGGACGGCTTCCTGCGCACCGGCGACAAGGGCGAGCAGGATGCGCACGGCAACCTGCGCCTGACCGGCCGCATCAAGGAGATATTCAAGACCGCCAAGGGCAAGTACGTGGCCCCCGCGCCCATCGAGAACCGCCTGGCCGTGCATTCGCGCATCGAGCAGATCTGCGTGGTCGGCGACGGCCTGATCGCCCCGCTGGGCCTGTGCGTGCTCTCCGAAGTCGGCCGCCAGGAAGCCGCCAACGGCTCGCGCAGCCAGCTGGAACAGAGCCTGCAGGCGCTGCTGACTGAAGTGAACGATGCGCTGGACAAGCACGAACGCCTGGCCGGGCTGGTGCTGGTCAAGGACGTCTGGACGGTGGACAACGGCTTCCTCACGCCGACCCTGAAGATCAAGCGCAACGTGGTGGAAGGGACCTACGGCAAGCGCTTCAATGAATGGGCGGAGCGCCGCGAGGCGGTGCAATGGCATGAATGACAGAAGGAATGCGGAATGACCTGGCGCACCACGCCCGACCTGGAAAAGCTCAACGCGAACCTGAAGAACACCATCGGTGAAGTGCTCGACATCCGCTTCGAGGCGTTCGACGACGACTCGCTGACCGCCAGCATGGTGGTGGATTCGCGCACCCACCAGCCCTACGGCCTGCTGCACGGCGGTGCCTCGGTGGTGCTGGCGGAAACCGTCGGCTCCACCGCCAGCTACCTGTGCCTGGACACCAGCCAGTACTACTGCGTGGGCCTGGAGGTGAACGCCAACCACCTGCGCGGCTTGCGCAGCGGGCGGGTGACGGCGGTGGCCAGGGCGGTGCACATTGGCCGCTCGACCCACGTCTGGGAAATCCGCCTGCACGGGGACGACGGCAAGCCGAGCTGCATCTCGCGGCTGACCATGGCAGTGGTGCCGCTGGAGCGTTGACCCTGCGCGGTATTTCCCTGCAGGAGCGGGCCATGCCCGCGACAGAGCGGCGCCGGGCCAATCGCGGACGGAGTCCGCTCCTACGCAGGCGCCATGGTTCCGCATTTCCTTGCAGGAGCGGATTCATCCGCGATGAATTTCGCGGATAAACCGATTCCTGCTCATCTGTGCGCGTGAACGTGCTCGCTCCTACAGGTCCCATGCCGCTCGGCACCCTCGCAATTTTGTCCAAGACCCGCCGTTGCCGTGTCGGTACAGTGGGGCCATGGAACGCATCGAACACCACAGCAGCGGCCTGCCCGGCGTCCGTTTCATCGACGCCGAGTACCGCCGTTTCGCCTTTCCCCGGCATTTTCACCTCGACTACCACGTCGGGCTGATGCTCGACGGCTGCCAGCGCTACACCCATCGCGGTGAGCGTTCGCTGGCCGGGAACGGCGACATTCTGCTGATGAGCCCCGAGAGCATCCACGACGGCGCCAGCGAGGGCGAGGGCGGCTATCGCATCCGCGTGCTGTCCATCGACCCGCAGTGGCTGGACGACGCCTGCCGCGCCTTCAGCGATGGCCGCCAGGGTGCGCCGCGGCTGACCGCTGCGCAGTTGCGCGATCCACTGCTGCAGGCCGAGTTGCAGCGTGCCCACGGGCTGATGCTGGGCGGCGAACGGCTGGCGCAGGAAGGCCAGCTCTGGCAGGCCCTGGCCGCGCTGCTGGAGCGCGCCTCCAGCCTGCGCATTCGCGAACCGGGGCAGGGCTTCGACGCACCGACCTGGGCGCGTATTCGCGAGTGGCTGGAGTCGCGCCTGGAAACCCCGCCGACCCTGGAAGAAATTGCCCAGTTCTGCGACCTCAGTCCCTGGCAGGTGCTGCGCCGCTTCCGTCACCAGTGTGGATTGCCGCCACACCAGTGGCTGACCCAGTTGCGTCTGGAGCGCGCGCTGCCGCGGGTGATCAAGGGCCAGCCGTTGTCGGAAATCGCCCTGAGCCTGGGCTTCTATGACCAGGCGCATTTCAGCCGCCTGTTCCGCCGTACCTACGGATTGCCGCCCGCGCGACTACGCCAGCGCTGATCCACCCCCCGTTTCCTTTCCCTCTGGAGAATCCCGCGATGCAGGAGGTTCACGTCTTGCTCATGCTCACCGCCGTGTTCGCCGTCGCCCTGGTCAGCCCCGGCCCGGACGTCGCGCTGGTGGTGCGCACCTCGTTGCACCAGGGCCGCCGCGCTGGCGTGCTCAGCGCCCTGGGCCTCGCCTGCGGCATCCTGGTCCACGGCACCCTGGTGCTGACCGGCGTGTCGCTGCTGCTGGCGCGTTCGCCGCTGCTGTTCAGTGCGCTGCAACTGGTGGGGGCGGTTTATTTGGGCTGGCTCGGCATCGGCGCGCTGCGCGCCTTGCGCAAGCCGGGCGGGGCAGGGCGCATCGATGGGGAGTTGGCCGAGTCGCGGCTCGGCCCCTGGCTGCGCGGGCTGGCGACCAATCTGTTCAACCCCAAGGCGCTGGTGTTCTTCCTCGCGCTGCTGACGAGCCTGATCCCGGTGGACATGTCCGCGCCGGGCAAGGTTTCGGTGGCCGTGATGCTCTTCGTGATCGGCTTCGCCTGGTTCAGCCTGCTCAGCATCCTCCTCACCCGGCCGTTGTGGCAGCGGCGGTTGCTGCGTGCCGTTCCCGCCATCGACGGCGCGTGCGGCGTGGTGTTCCTGCTGGTGGCGGGCGGCATCCTGTTCAGCGTGGTGAACCACGCGGCGCATTGGGGGTGAGGCTTGCGTCGATAACTTGTTCCACGTTATCCGCCGCAAAAACGGAGCGATCAGGGCAAACCCGCCGGAGCGCCATGGACTTTGGCCGTAGTGCCGTCATTCGCGGGAGTGCGGGTCATTGCCGCGCCCCCGGTGCTGTCGGAAAATTCAGGCTGTCATTTCCCTGAGTTCACGCAGCATGTCGCAAGCGGTCTTCTTCGCCCACGCCAATGGCTTCCCCTCGGGGACCTACGGCAAGTTGTTCGATGCCCTGGAGCCGGATTACCGGGTCCATCGGCTGGACATGCACGGCCACGACCCACGCTTCCCGGTGAACGACAACTGGGAAAACCTGGTGGAAGAGCTGCTGCATCACCTGCAGGCGCTGGACGAACCGGTGTGGGGCGTCGGCCATTCCCTGGGTGGTGTGCTGCATTACCACGCGGCGCTGCGCAAACCGGAGCTGTACCGGGGGGTGGTGATGCTCGACTCGCCCCTGCTGACCCTGGCCGACCAACTGGTGATCCGCGTCGCCAAGCGCTTCGGTTTCATCGACCGGCTGACGCCCGCCGGCCGCACCCTTGGCCGCCGCGAGGATTTTGGCGACTTCGAGGAGGCGCTGGACTACTTCGCCGGCAAACCGCTGTTCAAGCGCTTCGACCGCGACTGCCTGGAGGCCTATGTCCGCCACGGGCTGGCACCGTCGCCAGCGCGCGGGCTGCGGCTGAAGTTCGACCCGGCCACCGAAATCTCCATCTACCGCAACGTGCCGCACACCGCGCCGGGCCGCGCAACGCAACTGGCCGTGCCGCTGACCATGGTGCGCGGCCGCCATAGCCGCGTGGTGCTGCCGCACCATGCCCGCCTGATCTGCCGCATCCCCATGGGCGAGAGCCTGTCGCTGCCGGGCGGCCACATGTTCCCGCTGGAGCGCCCGCAGGACACCGCCGCGCTGCTCAAGACCGTCTTCGCCCGCTGGCAACAGCGTGCCCATCGCTAAGGAATCGCCATGACCGCCCACGTCCAGGAAATCCGCCTGAACCTGCCGCACATCGAGCTGGCCGCGCACCTGTTCGGCCCTGAGGATGGGCGCCCGGTGATCGCCCTGCACGGCTGGCTGGACAACGCCATGAGCTTCGCCCGCCTGGCGCCCCGGCTCGACGGCGTGCGTATCCTCGCGCTGGACTTCGCCGGCCACGGCCACTCCGGCCACCGCGCGCCGGGGGCCAGCTACCTGCTGTGGGACTACGCGCTGGACGTGCTGATGGTGGCCGACCAGATGGGCTGGGAGCGTTTCTCCCTGCTCGGGCACTCCATGGGCGCCATCGTCTCGGTGCTGCTGGCCGGCGCGATGCCCGAGCGCATCGAGCGACTGGCGCTGATCGACGGCCTGGTGCCGTACACCGGCGAGGCGGATACCGCGCCGCAGAAATTGGGTGAAGCCCTGCGCGCGCAACTGGCGCTGCCGAACAAGCGCAAGCCGGTGTACGACGCCATCGACCGCGCCGTGGAAGCGCGCATGAAGGGTGTGGGCGCCGTGAGCCGCGAGGCCGCGGAGCTGCTCGCCTCCCGTGGGCTGGTGCCGGTGCCGGGCGGCTACACCTGGCGCACCGACGCGCGCCTGACCCTGCCGTCACCGCTGCGCCTGACCCGCGCCCATGCGCGACAATTCGTCCAGTCCGTGCAATGCCCGGCCAGTCTGGTGCTGGCGCAGCAAGGGTTGATGATGGTCGAGCCGGCGACCCGCGAACTGCTCAAGGACCGGCCCTTCGAGGTCCATGAGCTGCCCGGCCGGCACCACCTGCACCTGGACGACGAGGCGGGCGCCGACGCCGTCGCGGCGATCTTCCGGCCCTTCCTCAAGGGCTGAGGGAAACACCCCGTAGCGCCCTGCGGCTTGACTAAAGCGGGGCCGGCCGCGACGCTGCACGGATCGCTTCAGGGAGATTGTGCATGCTCGACATCCAGACCGCCGCGCGCCAGGGGCCGGAACACCCTCACCTCGTCAGGACCGACGCGCACCGGATGTCACGGCTGCTCCGCACGCTGCTCGCCGGCGGCCTGCTCGGCTTCGCCAGCCTCGCCGGCGCCGCCGACCTGCCCGACAGCCATGACCTGGAGGTCCTCCCGCGCTTCCCGCGTTCGGAGATCGTCGACTTCAACCAGGCCGCCAGCCAGGAACGCATCTACCCGCAAGGCTCGATCAGCCGCATCAGCGGGCGCCTGCGCATGGAAGGCGAAGTGCGCGCCCTCGGCGACCTCACCGCCGTGACCTACCGCCTGCCCGACGAGGACTCCAGCCAGAGCGCCTTCGCCGCCGCGCGCAAGGACCTCCTCGCCGCCGATGCCACGCCGCTGTTCTGGTGCGAGAGTCGCGATTGCGGCTCCAGCAACCTGCTGGCCAACGCGGTGTTCGGCAATTCCAAATTGTTCGGCCCGGACGAGCAGCAGGCCTACCTGCTGGTGCGCCTGGCTGCGCCCCACGAAAACAGCCTGCTGGCGGTCTACACCATCACCCGGGGCAACCGCCGCGCCTACCTGCACGCCGAGCAGCTGGACAGCGCCGCCGCCCTTGGCGAACTGCTGCCCAGCCCAGCCACCCTGATGCGCCTGCTCAAGGCCAACGGCGAGTTGACCCTGAGCCACGTGCCGCAGGAGCCGGGCGGCGCCTGGCTGGACCTGCTGGTGCGCACGCTGCGCCTGGACACCGGCGTGCGTGTGGAACTGGCCGGCCAGCACGCCGGCGACTGGCGTGCCGCGCTCACCGCCCAGGGCGTGCGCGACGCGCGCCTGGAGCAGGGCAAGGATGATGGCGAAGGGCTTCATCTGACCTGGCTGCGCTGATTCCCCTACGCACGAAGGCGAAACGCCCTACACTGGGGCTTTCGAGCCGACTGGGGTTTCCAATGTTCGACAACGATCGCCTGTTGCTGCGCCTGCTGTTGCTCGGCCTGCTGGGCGCGAGTATCTGGGTGCTGCTGCCGTTCTGGTCGGCACTGTTCTGGGCCGCCGTGCTGGCTTTTGCCAGCTGGCCGCTGATGCGCCTGCTGACCCACCTGCTGGGCGGTCGCCAGGCTGCGGCGGCGGGTGTGCTGACCGTCGGCTGGATCGTGCTGGTGGCGCTGCCGCTGGTGTGGCTGGGCTTCGGCCTGGTGGACCGGGTGCGCGAAGGTGTCGAACTGGTGAAGAACCTGCAGGTTGCCGGCTTGCCGCCGCCGCCGGCGTGGATGGCGCGGGTGCCGCTGATCGGCGACCGGCTGATCGGCTGGTGGTACCAGGCCGACCAGCAGGGCGTGGCGATGTTCTCCGCGCTCAAGCCGTACATGGGCGAGGTGGGCAACTGGGCCCTGGCGCGCAGCGCCAAGCTGGGCGCGGGCATCTTCGAGCTGGTGCTGAGCCTGGTGCTGATCTTCTTCTTCTACCGCGACGGCCTGCGCCTGCAGGCGTTCGCCCATGGCGTGCTGGAACGCCTGATCGGCCCCGCCGCGCAGCAGTACATGGACATCATCGCCGGTACCGTGCAGCGCGTGGTCAACGGCGTGATCGGCACCGCCGCCGCCCAGGCCGTGCTGGCCACCCTGGGGTTCTTCATTGCGGGGGTTCCGGGGGCCTTCCTGCTCGGCCTGCTGACCTTCGTCTGCAGCCTGCTGATGGTGCCGCCGCTGGTGTGGGGGCCGGCAGTGATCTGGCTGTTCTACCAGGAGAGCTACGGCTATGCGGTGTTCATGGCGATCTGGGGCTTCTTCGTGATCAGCGGCGTGGACAACATCCTCAAGCCCTACCTGATCAGCCGCGGCGGCAATCTGCCGCTGGTGGTGGTGCTGCTGGGCGTGCTCGGCGGCTTGTTGAGCTTCGGCTTCATCGGCCTGTTCCTCGGGCCGGTGCTGCTGGCGGTGGTGTACAACCTGGTCAGCGCCTGGGTCGCCAGCTCGCACCGGCCTCCGCCGCCGCCGGTGGCTTGATGGGTGGGAGCGGGGGCTGCCCCTCACCCTGACCCTCTCCTGGGGGAGAGGGGACTGTCCGGCGTGTGAGGAAAGCCCAGCGCTTGCCGGCTGACTCTCGAATTTTTCAATGCAGAGGACGGCTCCCTCTCCCTTCAAGGAGAGGGCTGGGGAGAGGGTGCAATCGGCCACTCCGGAGTCCATCGCAAGCGCTGTTCGCGAGCAAGCTCGCTCCTACAGTAGTACTCCGGCGTAGGGCGAGTAACCCGGAACGGGGTGTCCGCTCTGCGATCCGGCGAGCTCAGACGTGCTCGCTCCTCACCTGCACCAGCTTGTCCCGCCCGGCGCCCAGGCCGAAGGCGATGGCCGCCAGCGACACCACCACGAAGATCACCCCGGTCGCCGCCCAGCCGCCGGTGGCGTCGTGCACCACGCCGACCAGGAACGGCCCGCAGGCCGCCAGGGTGTAGCCCACGCCCTGGGCCATGCCGGACAGGCTGGAGGCGACGTGGGAGTCCGGCGCGCGCAGGACGATCAGCGCCAGCGCGGTGCTGAAGGCGCCGCCCTGGCCCAGGCCGAGCACCACCGCCCAGCCCCAGATGCCCGACAGCGGAGCCAGCAGCAGGCCCAGCAGGCCGGCGAGGGTCAGCCCCATGACGGTCACCACCGCCAGGCGCTGGTCCTTGCCGCGCGTCGCCAGCCAGGGCGCGACCAGGGCGCTGATCAACTGCACCATCACCGACCCGGAGAGCACCAGGCCCGCTTCCACCGCGCTCAGGCCCCGGTCGATGAGGATCGACGGCACCCAGCCGAAGACGATGTAGGCCAGCGACGATTGCAGGCCCATGTACAGCGTCACCTGCCAGGCCAGCGGGTCGCGCCACAAACCGCTGACCTTGCGCGCCGCGCGGTGCGCGTGGTGGTTCTGGCGCGTCTGCGGCAGCCAGATCAGCGCGGCGACCACTGCCGGTATCGCCCAGAAGGCCAGCGCCGGCTGCCAGCTGTCGCCCATCAACCCGGCCAGCGGCACGGTGGCACCCGCGGCGAGGGCGGCGCCCAGGCACAGGGCCATGGTGTAGACGCCGGTCATGGTGCCGGCGATGTGCGGATAGTCGCGCTTGACGATGCCCGGCAGCAGCACGCCGATGATGCCGATGCTGGCGCCGGCCACCAGGCTGCCGATGAACAGCCCGGCTACCGGGAACAGGCTGCGCAGGACGATCCCGCCGGCCAGGGTGAAGAGGATCAGCAGCACGGTACGCTCGGCGCCGACGCGCCGCGCGAGCATCGGCGCCAGCGGCGCGAACAGGCCCAGGCAGAGCACCGGCAGGGTGGTGAGCAGGCCCGCGGCCGCCGCGGACAGGCCCGTGCCTTCGCGCACGCTGTTGAGCAGCGGGGCGAGGCTGGACAGCGCCGGGCGCAGGTTCATCGCCACCAGCACCAGGCCCAGCAGCAACAGCCAGGTGCGGGGCGGGCGCGGGGCCGCCTCGGCTGAGCTGTCGTCCTCGGCGTCGATCAGCAGTTCGGCGGGTGGGCAGGACACCTTGTGCTCGGTGTCTTTCGGGTCATGGGGCAGGGACATGGTGGGCATTCCAGGGCAGCAAGGCAGAGAACGTTCAGAGTCAGATCAGCAGCGCGCGGTTCGCTCGGGCTGCCGCCTCGGCGTCGCCGCGGGCGATGGCGTCGAGCAGCTCGCGGTGCAGCTCGAAGCTGGGTTGTGGCCGGCTCGGGTCGCCGATGGTGCGCTCCAGGCCGGCGCGGATCACCTGGGAGAAGTAGCGGTACAGCTCGCTGAGCACCGGGTTGTGGGCGCTGTCCACCACGCGCTGGTGGAAGGCCAGGTCATGGGCGATGTAGGTGTCCAGCGCGCCGCCGTGGTGGGCGGCCGAGGCTTCCAGGGCCTCGCGCAGCGCGGCGAGGTCGGCGTCGCTGCGGCGCTCGGCGGCGAGCCGGCTGGCTTCCACCTCGATGATGCCGCGGGCCTCCAGCGCCTGTTCCACCGAACTGCGGGCGAGCACCAGCATGGCGTCCAGCGGGTTGGCACAGGCGCGCACGTAGGTGCCGTCGCCCTGGCGCACTTCCAGCACGCCGGAGAAAGTCAGCACGCGCACTGCTTCGCGCACGGTGTTGCGGCTGATGCCGAGAATGTCGGCCAGTTCGGGTTCCGGCGGCAGGCGCTGGCCCAGCGGCCAGGTGCCGTCGTCGATGCGCAGGCGGATCTGCTCGAGGGCGATGTCCACCAGCGAGCGTTTCTGAAGGGGGCTTGGCATGGAAACATCCAATCATCGGATGAATTTGGGTGAGCCAAGAGTAGGGTAGCGGCCAGGGGCTGGCAATGGGAACAAAATCGCCGGAGCGGGGGGCGCTCCGGCGGCGTCGACGCCTGCGAATCAGGCGGCGATGTTCACCAGGCTGCCGCTGGTGGCCTGGAGCGCGGTGACGTCGCTGCTCTGGTACTGCTTGAGCAGGTTGGCCACCAGCTTCTGGTAGGCGGCGCCGGTGTTGGCCTCGGTGGCCACGCTGCTGGCGCTGGCGGCACTGACCGAGGAACTGCCGGCCGCATCGTCGGACGATCCGCTGGATGCCGAAGGCGGCGGGGGCGGCGGGCCGTCGGGACGCTGTGCCTGCAACGCGCTGGATAGCTCGTCGCTGCTGATGGCGCCGCTGCCATCGGCATCGAGCTGGCTGAACAGGTCGCTCAGGCGCTGGCCGTCGTCGTCGCTGCTGCCCAGGGCGGCGAGTTCGTCGCTGCTGATGCTGCCGTCGCCGTCGCTGTCCAGCGCGCTGATCAGGTCGTCGGCGGATCCGCCCAGGTTGCCGGGGGGCGGGGGAGGCGGCATGGCCGCGGACAGTTCGTCCTGGGAAACGCCGCCGCTGCCGTCGCTGTCCAGCTCGCTGAGCAGGGCATCGATGTCGATATCGCTGCTGTCCGCGTCATCGGTGGAGGACAGCGCGCTGGTCAGCTCATCCTTGCTGATGCTGCCGTCGCCATCGCTGTCGATGGATTTGAACAGGTCTTCCTGGAATTTCGCCGCACCCTGGGCGCCACCGCTGCTGCCGCCTGGCGTGGCGGTGGTGCTGCTGGCGGTCTGGGTTCGGGGGAGCGAGCTGGTGTAGTAGCTCGCATAGCTGCTGCTCACGCCGCTGATCATAGAGCGTCTCCGTGGTTGCCATCGCGGAGGGTTCTCCGCGAGTGACAGCCTCGGGCTCGCCTGTGTCACGGGTGTGTGCGCTTTGTTTGCCGGTGGCTACAACGGCGCTACGTGGCGGCGCTTCTGGGCAGGCGCAGCACGGCGGTGGCGCCGCCGCCCGGGGTTTCCTCGAAGTGCAGGTCGCCGCCCTGGCGCCGCGCGGCATCGCGGGCGATGGCAAGGCCAAGGCCGACGCCGCCGGAGTTGCGGTTGCGCGAGCCTTCGAGGCGGAAGAAGGGCTCGAACACCTGCTCGCGCAGCTCGGCGGGAATGCCCGGGCCGTGGTCGCGCACGCGGATTTCCACCTCGCGGCTGCCGTCGCGCAGCTCGATGCTGACATCGCCGGCATAGCGCAGGGCGTTGTCCAGCAGGTTGTTCAGGCACGAGCGTAGCGCCATGGGCTGGACTTTCAAGGGCGCGCAGTAGCCTTCCACGCCGACGTCGGCGCCGCGCTCGCAGGCGTCCTCGGCCAGCGAGTCGGCCAGGGCCTTCACATCGAACCATTGCAGCGGCTCGCTGGCGCGCTCCTGCTGGAGGTAGTGCAGGGTGGAGTCGAGCATGCCGATCATCTCGGCGATGTCCTGGCCGATGCGGGTGCGCAGCTGCGGGTTGTCGATTTCCTCGACGCGCAGGCGCAGGCGTGACAGCGGGGTGCGCAGGTCATGGGAGACCGCCACCAGCATGCGGCTGCGTTGTTGCACCTGCTCGCGGATGCGCTCGCGCATGCGGTTGAAGGCGTGGGCGGCCTGGCGCGCTTCACGCGGACCGGTTTCCGGCAGCGGCGGGCTGTCCAGGTCCTCGGAGAGGCGCAGCGCGGCGTCGCCCATGCGCTGCACCGGGCGGGCCAGCAGGCGGGCGCCGATGCCGGCGGCGAGGATCAGCGCCAGCAGCTGGAAGGCAAACGGCGCGCTCCAGAACGGCAGGCGTGGCGGCGGCGGGGGACGAAAGCCCTCGGGGCCGGGCGCGAAACCTTCCGCCGACGGGCCGCGCTCGACACCTCGCTCCGGTGGCGGCGGAGGCGGCGGCATGTCGGGCCGGTGCGGGCCGTAGTGGTGGAACCAGGCGAAGGCCAGCAGATGGGCGACCACGATGGCCAGCAGGAACACGCCGAACAGCCGGGCGAACAGGCTGTCGGCGCGCTCCAGCGGTTTTTCCCGGGCGCGCTCGGGCGCGGCGTCAGGCGATATCGCGGACATCGAACAGGTACCCCTCGCCACGCACGGTCTTGATCAGCCGGGGCGAGCGCGGATCGTCGCCCAGCTTCTGCCGCAGGCGCGAGACCAGCAGGTCGATGCTGCGGTCGAACGCCTCGATGGCGCGGCCACGGGCGGCGTCCAGCAGCAGTTCGCGGTTGAGCACCCGCCGCGGGCGTTCGAGGAACACCCAGAGCAGGCGGAATTCGGCGTTGGACAGCGGCACCACCAGGCCGTCCGGGGCATGCAGCTGGCGCAGCACACTGTCCAGGCGCCAGTGGTCGAAGCGCACCTGGGCGCGCGGTTCGCCGCGCGCGCCGTCCTCGCTGGGCGGCGTTGCGCCGCGCACCCGGCGCAGGATGGTCTGGATGCGTGCCACCAGCTCGCGCGGCTCGAAGGGCTTGGCCATGTAGTCGTCGGCGCCCAGCTCCAGGCCGATGATGCGGTCCGCCGGCTCGCAGCGCGCGGTGAGCATGAGGATGGGGATATCGGACTCGGCGCGCAGGTGGCGGCACAGCGAGAGGCCGTCCTCGCCGGGCAGCATCAGGTCCAGCACCACCACGTCGAAGCTCTCGTTCTCCAGCGCGCGGCGCATCTCGACGCCGTCGGCGACGCCGCGTGCCTCGATATTGAAGCGCGCCAGATAGCCACAGAGCAGCTCGCGGATCGGCTCGTCGTCGTCCACCAGCAGGGCGCGTGTCGTCCAGCGGCGTGTGTCGTCGGAAGGGGTCTGGTGCATGAGGGGACCTGTCGCAGGAAAACGTAGGGCAGGGTGGCCAAGGGCCGCGAGGAACATGCGACGGACGCATGCTAACCCGTCACCGCGTGCGCGGGCCATGGTCGGCGAGGCTGGGGCCGACGGGTGTCGCCAGCGTGTCCGTTGTGTACCAGAGCCGATACAAAGCGTGATCGTCGTCGCAGAGCAGTCTTTACGCCTTCTTTACGCCGGCCGGCGGGGTCGGGAATCGCTCCTTTACGCTGTGCTTGCGGAAACTTTTCATCAGGCGGCAAGCGCCGCATCAAGCGATGGAATCGCCCGCGTGAGGAGAAAGTAAGCATGAGCGTGCTCGACGGTGTATCCCTGGTCCTGGCCACGGGGCTGTTCATCTACCTGCTGGTGGCGCTGCTGCGCGCCGACCGTTCCTAGGAGTGGCCATGAACAGCCATGACGTACTGCTGATCGTTGCCTTCCTGGCGCTGGTGCTGATGCCGGCGCCGTTCCTCGGACGCATCTACTACAAGGTGATGGAGGGCCAGCGCACCTTCCTCAGCCCGCTGTTCCTGCCGGTGGAGCGGGCCATCTACCGCGCCTGCGGCATCCATGCCGAGGACGAGCAGGACTGGAAGCGCTACACCCTGGCGCTGCTGGCGTTCAACCTGGCGGGCCTGGTGCTGCTGTTCGCCATCCTCATGCTGCAGGGGCTGCTGCCGCTCAACCCGCAGAAGCTGCCGGGCCTGGAGTGGACGCTGGCGTTCAATACCGCCGTGAGCTTCGTCACCAACACCAACTGGCAGGCCTACAGCGGCGAAGCCTCGCTGAGCTACCTGAGCCAGATGCTCGGCCTGACCGTGCAGAACTTCGTCAGCGCCGCTGTCGGCCTGGCCGTGCTGGTGGCGCTGGCGCGCGGCATCGCGCGCAAGTCGACGAACAACCTGGGCAATTTCTGGGTCGACCTGACCCGCGCCACCCTCTACGGGCTGCTCCCGCTGTGCCTGCTGCTGGCGCTGCTGCTGGTCTGGCAGGGCGTGCCGCAGACCTTCCTCGACTATGCCCACGCGCTCACCGTGCAGGGCGCCGACCAATCCATCCCGCTGGGCCCGGCGGCCAGCCAGATCGCCATCAAGCAACTGGGCACCAACGGCGGCGGCTTCTTCGGCGTGAACTCGGCGCACCCGTTCGAGAACCCGACCATCTGGAGCAACCTGTTCGAGGTCGTGTCGATCATCCTGATCCCGGCCGCGCTGGTGTTCACCTTCGGCTACTACGTCAAGGACCTGCGCCAGAGCCGCGCCATCCTCGGCTGCATGCTGGTGCTGTTCGCCCTCGGCCTGGGCGCCTCGCTGTGGGCCGAGTACCAGCCCAACCCGGCGCTCGGCGCGCTGCCGGTGGAACAGGTTGCCCCGCTGGAAGGCAAGGAGAGCCGCTTCGGCACCACCGCCAGCGTGCTCTGGGCGGTAACCACCACGGCGGCTTCCAACGGCTCGGTGAACGCCATGCATGACAGCCTCAACCCGCTGTCGGGGATGGTCGCGATGCTCAACATGATGGTCGGCGAGGTGATCTTCGGCGGCGTCGGCGCGGGCCTCTACGGCATGCTGCTGTTCGTGCTGGTCGCCGTGTTCCTCGCCGGGCTGATGGTCGGGCGCACCCCGGAATACCTCGGCAAGAAGCTCGAAGCCCGCGAAGTGCGCCTGCTGGTGGCGACCCTGCTGGTAATGCCGGTCGGCGTGCTGGTGCTCGGCGCCATCGCCGCCAGCCTGCCGGGCCCGGCCGCGTCGGTGAGCAACCCCGGCGCCCACGGATTCAGCCAGCTGCTCTACGCCTACACCTCGGGCACCGCGAACAACGGGTCGGCCTTCGGCGGCTTCGGCGCCAACACCCCGTTCCACAATCTGATGATTGCCCTGGCCATGCTGATCGGCCGCTTCGGCTACATCCTGCCGGTGCTGGCGATCGCCGGCAGCCTGGCGGCGAAGAAGGCCACGCCGGTCGGCCCCAACAGCTTCCCGACCCATGGCCTGCTGTTCGTCAGCCTGCTGACCGCCACCATCCTGCTGGTGGGCGGCCTGAACTTCCTGCCGACGCTGGTGCTGGGCCCGGTGGCCGATCACCTGACGCTCGGTTTCTGAAGGACCACGACATGAACGCACATACCCAGGAACTGGCCCTGAACAAGGCCGCCGAGAAACGCCCGACCACCGCGCTGTCCGCCCTGTGGAAGCCGGCGCTGGTGCAGGCCTTCCTCAAGCTCGACCCGCGCCAGCTGCAACGCTCGCCGGTGATGCTGGTGGTGGCGCTGACCGCCGTGCTGACCACCGTGCTCTGCGCCGTGGGCGGCGACTCGGTGCCCACCTTCGTTGCCGTGCAGATCGCCGTGTGGCTGTGGTTCACCGTGCTCTTCGCCAACTTCGCCGAAGCCCTCGCCGAGGGCCGCGGCAAGGCCCGCGCCGACAGTCTCAAGGCTGGCACCCAGGGTCTGCAGGCCCTGCGCCGCACCGCCGGCGGGAACTTCGAGAAGGTCGCCGCCAGCAGCCTGCGCAAGGGCGATGTGGTGCGCGTCGAAGCCGGCGAGCTGATCCCCGGCGACGGCGAGGTGATCGAAGGCGTGGCGGCGGTCAACGAGGCCGCCATCACCGGTGAATCCGCGCCGGTGATCCGCGAGTCCGGCGGCGACCGCTCGGCGGTGACCGGCAACACCCGGCTGGTGTCCGACTGGCTGTTGGTGAAGATCACCGCCAACCCCGGCGAGTCCACCCTCGACCGCATGATCGCCCTGGTGGAAGGCGCCAAGCGCCAGAAGACCCCCAACGAAGTGGCGCTGGATATCCTGCTGATCGGCCTGACGCTGATTTTCCTGCTGGTGGTCGTCACCCTGAAACCCTTCGCCCTGTTCGTCGGCGGCAACCTGCCGCTGGTGTTCCTGGTGGCGCTGCTGGTCACCCTGATTCCCACCACCATCGGCGGCCTGCTCTCGGCCATCGGCATCGCCGGCATGGACCGCCTGGTGCGCCTGAACGTCATCGCCAAGTCCGGCCGCGCCGTGGAAGCGGCAGGGGACGTGCACGTGCTGATGCTCGACAAGACCGGCACCATCACCTTCGGCAACCGCCGCTGCAGCGCCCTGCACACCGCCCCCGGCGTGCAGCCGCTGGAGCTGGCGGAGGGCGCCTTCCTCGCCTCGCTGGCCGACGACACGCCCGAGGGCAAGTCCATTGTGGAGTTCCTCCGCGCGCAGGTCATCCTGCCCGAGCCTGACCGCAGCCGCGTGACACCGATTGCCTTCAGCGCCGAGACGCGCCTGTCGGGGATCGACGTCGACGGCCACGTCTACCGCAAGGGCGCGGTGGACGCCGCGCTGGCCTTCGTCGGCCTGCCCCGCGCGCAGATGCCCGAGAGCCTGTCCAAGGAGATCGAGCGCATCGCCCAGAGCGGCGGTACGCCGCTGCTGGTGGTGGCCGACGGCAAGCTGCTGGGCGCCATTCACCTGAAGGACGTGGTCAAGCCGGGCATCCGCGAGCGCTTCGCCGAGCTGCGCCGCATGGGCATCCGCACCGTGATGGTGACCGGCGACAACCCGCTGACCGCCGCGGCCATCGCCGCCGAAGCGGGGGTGGACGACGTGATCGCCGAAGCCACGCCGGAGAAGAAGCTGGCGCGCATCCGCCAGGAGCAGGGCGAGGGGCGCATGGTCGCCATGTGCGGCGACGGCGCCAACGACGCGCCGGCGCTGGCCCAGGCGGACGTCGGCATGGCCATGAACGACGGCACCCAGGCCGCCCGCGAGGCCGCCAACCTGGTGGACCTGGACAGCGACCCGACCAAGCTGCTGGACGTGGTGCAGGTGGGCAAGGAACTGCTGGTGACCCGTGGCGCGCTCACCACCTTCTCGGTGGCCAACGACGTGGCCAAGTACTTCGCCATCCTCCCCGCGCTGTTCGCCGGCATCTACCCGCAGCTGGGCGTGCTCAACGTGATGAAGCTGGCCAGCCCGCAGAGCGCCATCCTCTCGGCCATCGTGTTCAACGCGCTGATCATCGTCGCGCTGATCCCCCTGGCCCTGCGCGGCGTGCGCGTGCAGGCCAGCGACGCCTCGCAGCTGCTGCGGCGCAACCTGCTGATCTACGGCGTGGGCGGACTGCTGGCGCCGTTCGTGGGGATCAAGGTGATCGACATGATCCTGGTGGCCGTGGGGCTGGCTTGACGGGCTTCTTTGATCGACTGACGGGAGGCGTTGGTGCCGTGCGCCCTCTCCCTAACCCTCTCCCTGAAGGGAGAGGGGACCGTCCGGTGATATCGGGAAATGTGGAGCTCGCCGGACACTCCGAACAACTCCCTCTCCCTTCAGGGAGAGGGCGGGGGAGAGGGTAAACAGCCCCGCTCCGAACCCAACAGAGGAACACGAAACATGCTCAACCAACTCCGCCCCGCCATCGCCTCGCTGGTCCTGCTCAGCGCCATCACCGGCGTGCTCTATCCGCTGGCCGTCACCGGTATCGCCCAGGTGGCCTTCCATGACCAGGCCAACGGCAGCCTGGTGCGCGACGATCAGGGTGTCGTGCGTGGCTCGGCATTGATCGCGCAGAAGTTCGACGGCGCCCAGTGGTTCCATCCGCGCCCCTCGGCCGGCGATTTCGCCACCGTCTCCAGCAGCGCGAGCAACCTCGCGCCCGGCAACCCGGCGCTGGCCGAACGCATCGCCAAGGACGCCGCCGCACAACAGGTCGGTGGGCAACCGGTGCCGCTGGCGCTGGTCACCACCTCCGGCAGTGGCCTCGACCCGCAGTTGCCGCCCGCTGCCGCGCTGTACCAGGTGCCGCGCATCGCCCTGGAACGCGGCGTGCCGGCGGCAAGCCTGGAGAAACTGGTGGAAGCCAACACCGAGCGCCCGCTGATCGGTCCCGCCGTGGTCAACGTGCTGGCGCTGAACATGGCCCTGGCCAGCTTGCCTCGCTAGACTCCAGCGCCAATACCGAAGCTGCCGCGGTATGAGGAAAAACGCCGGGCCGTCCAGGGGCAGAGGACGGCTCCCTCTCCCTTCAGGGAGAGGGTTGGGAGAGGGGGTTCGTGAACTCGCTCCCTCATTGAAACGAGCGCCCAACGCGCCCCGAGGATAACCCCATGACCGACCCCAACCGCGCCGACGCCCTGCTGGCCGACCTGCCCCCCATGGGCCGTGGCCGTCTCAAGGTCTTCCTCGGCGCCGCCCCGGGGGTCGGCAAGACCTACGCCATGCTGCTGGCCGCCCAGAGCCAGCTGCGCCAGGGCGTGAAGTTGCGTGTCGGCATCGTCGAGACCCACGGCCGCGCCGAGACCGAAGCGCTGCTCGCCGGCCTGCCGCAGCAGGCGCTCAAGCGCTCGGTCTACCGCGGCATCACCCTGGAGGAAATGGACCTCGACGGCCTGCTGGGCGACCCGCCGACGCTCGCGCTGGTGGACGAGCTCGCCCACAGCAACGCCCCCGGCAGCCGCCACGCCAAGCGCTGGCAGGACATCCAGGAACTGCTCTCGGCCGGCATCGACGTCTACACCACGGTCAATGTGCAGCATCTGGAAAGCCTCAACGACCAGGTGCGCGACATCACCGGCGTGCAGGTGCGCGAAACCGTGCCCGACTGGGTGCTGCAGGAGGCCTACGAGCTGCTGCTGGTGGACCTGCCGCCGCGCGAGCTGCTGGAGCGCCTGCGCGAGGGCAAGGTCTACGTGCCCGAGCAGGCCCGCGCCGCCATCGACGCCTTCTTCAGCCAGACCAACCTGACCGCGCTGCGCGAGCTGGCCATGCAGACCGCCGCCGCGCGGGTGGACGCCGACCTTGCCCACCGCTACCGCCAGCAGGGCGGCGAGGCCCCCGCCGTGCGCGGGCGGCTGCTGGTCGGCGTGGACGGCGAACCCAACGCCGAGCGTCTGGTGCGCCACGCCAGCCGTGTGGCCGAGCGCCGGCACCTGCCCTGGTCGCTGGTGCATGTGGACACCGGCGATGCGCGCAGCGAGGAGTCGCGCATGCAGTTGCAGAACGCCCAGCAACTGGCCGAGCGCCTGGGCGGCGACGTGGTGGAGCTGCGCGGCGGCGAAGTCGCGCGTACCCTGGTCGAACACGCCAAGGAGCGCCGCGCCACGCTGCTGCTGGTGGGCCGCTCGCGGCAACGCTGGCATCGCCGGCTGTTCGGCGGCGGCCTCGCGGCGCGCCTGCTGCGCCTGGGCGACGGGCTGGAAATCAGCGTGCTCGACAGCGACGCCGACCTTGCGCCGCCGACCTCGCGACCGCCAACGCCCTGGCCCTGGGGCAACTACCTGCTCGCCGTGCTGGCCGCCGCCGGCGCCAGTGCCCTGGCCTGGGCCGTGGCCAGCGTGCTGGAGCTGCCGAACATCTCCCTGGTGTTCCTCGCCGCCGTGCTGCTGGTGGCGGTGCGCAGCAGCCTCGGCCCGGCGCTGGCCTGCGCGGTGGTGTCGTTCCTGGCCTACGACTTCCTGTTCATCCCGCCGCACTTCTCCTTCTCCATCCAGCGCGAAGAGGACGTGCTGACCCTGCTGTTCTTCCTGCTCATGGCCGGCCTCACCGGTAACCTGGCGGCCCGCCAGCGCCGGCAGTTGCAGGCGCTGCGCGAGACGCAGGAAGAAACCAGCCAGATGCTCGACCTCTCGCGCAAGCTCACCGCCGCCACCGATCGCCAGGCGGTGATGGCCGCCGCGGCGCAGCAACTGGGCGGTTGGGACGGGCTGGATATCTGCCTGCTCGGCCGCGTGCATGGCGAGTGGAAGGTGGAGGGCGGCCTGGATCGCGCGCTGGAGGACCAGGAGCGCGCCGCCGCCGACTGGGCCTGGCAGCACGACCAGCCCGCCGGCCTGGGCACCGGTACCCTGCCCGGCGGCCGCTGGTGGTGGTGGCCGCTGTCCGGCGAGGACGGCCCGCTGGCCTTGCTCGGCGTCAGCCCCCGCGACGGCCAGCCGCTGCCGGGTTCGCGGCGTCGCCTGCTCGCCGCCCTCGGCCAGCCGCTGGCGCAAGCCCTGGCCCGTGCGCGCCTGGCCGAGGACCTGGAGGCCGCGCGCCTGCACGGCGAAACCGAACAGCTGCGCAGCGCGCTGCTGGCGTCGGTCAGCCACGACCTGCGCACGCCGCTGACCTCCATGCGCGGCGCCATCGACAGCCTGCTGGCCCTGGGCGACGCGATTCCGCCGCCGGATCGCCGCGAGTTGCTGGAAAGCACCCGCGACGAAGCCGAGCGCCTGGATCGCTACATCCAGAACCTGCTGGACATGACCCGCCTCGGCCACGGCGGCCTGAAGCTGTCCCGCGACTGGGTAGCGCCGGGCGACATCGTCGGTAGCGCGCTCAACCGCCTGCGCGCGGTGGTCGCCCCGTATCGCGTGGAAACCCGCGTGCTGCCGGATCTGCCGCTGCTCTACGTGCATGCCGCGCTGATCGAACAGGCGCTGGTCAATGTGCTGGAAAACGCCGCGCGCTTCTCTCCGCCGCAAGGTCGCCTGCGGGTAGCGGTGGAGTCGGGCGAGGGCGAGCTGCGTTTCTCGGTCAGCGATGAAGGCCCCGGCATTCCGCCGGCTGAGCGCGAGAAGATCTTCGACATGTTCTACACCGCCGCCCGCGGCGACCGGGGCGGGCAGGGCACCGGCCTGGGCCTGGCGATCTGCCAGGGCATGGTCGGCGCCCACGGCGGGCGGATCACCGTGGAGGACGGCATCGACGGCCGCGGCACGACCCTCGTGCTGCACTTGCCGCTCCAGCAGCAGCCGGACCTGGAGCAGCTTGATGCCGCTGTCTGAAAGGCTCAAGCTGGACGCCCCCAGCCAGCCCGTACTGCCGATGAACGCCAGCGCCGCCACCATTCTGGTCGTCGACGACGAACCGCAGATCCGCAAGTTCCTCCGCATCAGCCTCAGCGCCGGCGGCTACAAGGTGCTCGAAGCGGGCACCGGCGAAGAAGGCCTGGCCCAGGCGGCGCTGGGCCGCCCGGACCTGGTGGTGCTCGACCTCGGCCTGCCGGACAAGGACGGCCAGGACGTGCTGCGCGAACTGCGCGAGTGGTCGCAGGTGCCGGTGCTGGTGCTCTCGGTGCGCGCCAGCGAGAGCGAGAAGGTGCTGGCGCTGGACAGCGGCGCCAACGACTACGTGACCAAGCCTTTCGGCATCCAGGAGTTCCTCGCGCGCATCCGTGTGTTGCTGCGCCAGGGCGCCAGTGGCGAGACGCAGGAGGCGGTGGTCGCGGTGGGGCCGCTCAGCGTGGATTTCTCCTACCGCCGCGTGCTGCTCGACGGCGAGGAAGTCTCGCTGACGCGCAAGGAATACGCGGTGCTCTCGACCCTCGCGCGGCATGTCGGCCGGGTGGTCACCCAGCAGCAGTTGCTCAAGGACATCTGGGGGCCGACGCATACCGAGGACACCCACTACCTGCGGGTGGTGGTCGGGCACCTGCGGCAGAAGCTCGCGGACGATCCGGCGACGCCGCGGTTCATCGTCACCGAGGCTGGCGTCGGGTACCGCCTGCGCGAAGGCTGAGCGCACGGGGCCACTTCGGCGCGCGTAGGGCCCATAACCCGGAACGGGTTATCCTTCGATGCCGCCGTGGCGGATAACGCTGGCGCGTTATGCGTCCTACGAAACTGGCGACAGGCCCTGTTTAGCGGGATGGTCGTGCAGGTTGGCTGCATGGTTCCGCTTTGTGCTGGACGGTTCCCTTTCCCGCTTGCGGGAGAGGGTTAGGGTAAGGGGCTTTTGATCTCGTAGGAGCGGAGCTTCTACGCGATGGCCTTGCTTGTGCTTTGGGTGTTTCTGCGCCACACCGGCGTGCGCGCGGATTCCCTGTTTCGCCCCCTCGGGCGACCTACTTTGGCAAACGACGGATGGCCGCCCCACCCAAAGTAGGCAAAGGTCTTGCCCCGGACATCCGGTTTTTCGCTTGGGCGAAAAATACCCTCCTTGAAGCGCAGTTTCAGGGGCACGAACTAGGCGTCCCCCTCGACGGGCCATCCCTGGCCCGACAGCGCTCTCGCGACATCCATGTCGCTCAACCCCTGAAACTCCGCTTCCACTCGGCCTCCTGAACGGGGCCGTTCGGAGTGCGCGGATGTTTCTCTGGAATCCTCAAGAGCCCAAGCCAGATCGATGCGCACGCTTTTGTAGGAGCGGACCTTGTCCGCGAATCGCCTGCAGGCGATGTTCGACGGAATATCCCAGCAACTGCTATGTCCGCCGCGATGGATTTCGCGGACAAGGTCCGCTCCTACAGATGGGCGCTGCAGCCTCTTCGTAGGAGCGAGCTTGCTCGCGAACCGCATGGCACTGCTGTTCCCCTGTAGGAGCGGGCCATGCCCGCGATTGCGCGCACCGCGCGCACCCGGGGCCAGCTTATTCAGTACGGATTTTCCGCCTCATACCGATCCAGCGTATCGCTGGCGATCTGCCGGCCGAGGGCGATGAGCTCTGGGGCCTTGTAGAACTCGAAGAAGCGACACACCCGCTTGGGCACGTTGATCAGGATGTCGGGCGGGTAGCCGGCGATCTTGTACTGCGCCAGCGACGTCTGCATCACCTCGAAGCTCTGGTTCACCAGCTCCAGCAGCGAAGCCGGGCTGCTGCTGTCGATCACCTGGCTGCCGGTGGCCGAGCGCGGCGAGCCCTTGGCCAGCGGGGCGGCGGCGGGTTGCTGCATTTCCGGTTCGGCGGGTTCCTCCGAGGCAGCCGGCATCGGGTGGAGCAGGGCGTCGGCGATCAACTCGGGTGGCGGCTCGACTTCGCCGCGGCGGAAGAAGCTCAGCTTGTTCGACAACCCCGAGATCACCGAATCGAAACGGCCCTTGAGCGCCGCCGGGCGCTCGATCACCGGCAGGGAATACTGGCGCTGGTTGGTGGCGTTGAGGTTGACCGCGACGATCAGGTCGGCGTGGGTCGAGACCACCGGGACAATCGGCAGCGGGTTGAGCAGGCCGCCGTCCACCAGCATGCGGGTGCCCTGCATGACCGGGGTGAACAGGCTGGGGATCGCCGCCGAGGCGCGCATGGCCTGGTGCAGGCAGCCTTCCTGGAACCAGATCTCCTGCTGGTTGGTCAGGTCGGTGGCCACGGCGGTGTAGGGAATCGGCAGCTGCTCGATGTCGATCTCGCCGAGAATTTCGTGGATCTTGCCGAATACCCGCTCACCACGGATGGCGCCGAGGCGGAAGCTGACGTCGAGCAGGCGCAGCACGTCGAGGTAGTCCAGGCTCTCCACCCAGTCGCGGTATTCGCCCAGCTTGCCGGCGGCGTAGATGCCGCCGATCACCGCGCCCATGGAGCAGCCGGCGATGCACACCACTTCATAGCCGCGCCGTTCGATCTCCTCGATCACTCCGATATGCGCATAACCGCGCGCGCCGCCGGAACCGAGTACCAGCGCGATCTGTTTTGACATGGGGCAACTCCGCGTGACGAACCCTGCGACGATACGCCGGGGGCAGCGGTCGCGCCAAGCCGGGCTTTGCTAGAATCGCCGTTTGATTTCCCTGCCCGGAGCCTCCCGATGAGCGAACCGATCCGCCTGACCCAGTACAGCCATGGTGCCGGCTGTGGTTGCAAGATTTCCCCCAAGGTCCTGGAGGTGATCCTCGCCGGCAGCGGTGCGCAGAATCTCGACCCCAGGCTGTGGGTCGGCAACGCCTCGCGCGATGACGCGGCGGTCTATGAAATCGACGCCGAGCGTGGCGTGGTGTCCACCACCGATTTCTTCATGCCGATCGTCGACGATCCCTTCGACTTCGGCCGTATTGCCGCCACCAACGCCATCAGCGATATCTACGCCATGGGCGGCGACCCGCTGATGGCCATCGCCATCCTCGGCTGGCCGGTGAACGTGCTGGCGCCGGAAATCGCCCGCGAGGTGATCGCTGGCGGCCGCAAGGTCTGCGACGAAGCCGGCATTCCGCTTGCCGGCGGGCACTCCATCGACGCCCCCGAGCCGATCTTCGGCCTGGCGGTCACCGGGTTGGTGGAGAAGCGCTTCATGAAGCGCAACGACACCGCCACCGTCGGCTGCAAGCTGTACCTGACCAAGCCGCTGGGCATCGGCATCCTCACCACGGCCGAGAAGAAGGCCAAGCTGCGCGCCGAAGACGTGGGCGTCGCCCGCGACTGGATGTGCACCCTGAACAAGCCCGGCGCGCGCTTCGGCAAGCTCGACGCGGTGAAGGCGATGACCGATGTCACCGGCTTCGGCCTGCTCGGCCACCTGGTGGAAATGGCCGATGGCAGCGGGCTGACCGCGCGCATCCGCTACGACGCCGTGCCGCGCCTGGGCAGCGTCGAGTACTACCTGGAAGCCGGCTGCGTGCCGGGCGGCACCCTGCGCAACTTCGACAGCTACGGCGAGCGCATCGCGCCGCTGCCCGAATTGCACAAGCTGCTGCTGTGCGACCCGGAGACCAGCGGCGGCCTGCTGGTGGCGGTGGAACCCGCGGGCGAGGCGCAGTTCCTCGCCACGGCCAAGGAACTGGGGATGGACCTGGCGCCCATCGGCGAACTGGTCGAGCGACAGAGTCGCGCGGTCGAGGTGATGTGATGCGCGACAACACCCGCCACTACCGCGAGCTGTTCCTCGGCGACGTGAAGATGATGGACGTGCGCGCCCCGGTCGAATTCCACAAGGGCGCGTTCCCCCATGTGACCAACCTGCCGCTGATGAACGACATCGAGCGGCAGAAGGTCGGCACCTGCTACAAGCAGAACGGCCAGCAGGCGGCCATCGCCCTGGGCCACGAGCTGGTCATGGGCAAGCTCAAGGCCGCCCGCATCGAGGCCTGGGCGAACTTCGCCAGGGCCAATCCGGAGGGCTACCTGTACTGCTTCCGCGGCGGGCTGCGTTCGCAGATCACCCAGCAGTGGCTCAAGAGCGAGGCCGGCATCGAGTACCCTCGCGTGGTCGGCGGTTACAAGGCGATGCGTGGCTTCCTCTTCGACACCACCCGCGCCGCCGTCGAGGAGTGCCAGTTCGTGCTGGTGGGGGGCCTGACCGGCACCGGCAAGACCGAGGTCATCGCCCAGCTTTCCAACAGCCTGGACCTGGAAGGCCACGCCAATCATCGCGGCTCCGCCTTCGGCCGTCGCGCCACGCCGCAGCCGGCGCAGATCGATTTCGAGAACCGCCTGGCCATCGACATCCTGAAGAAGCGCCATGCCGGCATGGAGCAGTTCGTGCTGGAGGACGAGGGCCGCATCGTCGGCAGTTGCTCGGTGCCGCTGGAGCTGTACCAGGGCATGCAGCACTACCCGCTGGTGTGGCTGGAAGACAGCTTCGAGCAGCGCGTGGAGCGCATCCTCAAGGACTACGTGGTGAACCTGTGCGCCGACCACGTGCAGGTGGTGGGCGAAGAGGGCGGCTTCGACGCCTTTGCCACGTACCTGCGCAAGAGCCTGTCCGGCATCGTCAAGCGCCTGGGCGGGGAGCGCTACCAGCGCCTGGCGGCGATCATGGATGCGGCCCTGGACGAGCAGAAGCGCAGCGGCGCGGTGGATCTGCACCGCGGCTGGATCGAGGGCCTGCTGGGCGAGTACTACGACCCGATGTACGCCTTCCAGCGCGAAAGCAAGGGCGAGCGCGTGGAGTTCCGCGGTACCCAGGACGAGGTGGTGGAGTACCTGCGGTTCCGCGCGGAGCGGTGATCGAATCCGCCGTGGCGGCGGGCCAATCGCGGACGGAGTCCGCTCCTACGCACGTGTCTGAAAATCCGTGCGTGTATTTCCCTCTCCCTAACCCTCTCCCTGAAGGGAGAGGGGACTGATCGGTGCAGGAGGCATCCACAGCGTCAGCCGGCACGGACAACTCCCTCTCCCTTCGGAGCGGGGCGCGTAGCCAGGGCGGGGGAGAGGGCAGGCCCCGCACTCTATTCACGTAGGAGCGGACTCCGTCCGCGATGTCTTCCAGCCGGCAGCGCGCTGGCGGGTGCTCACACGCTCTTGCCGTCGTACTCCTTCACCGTCAGCCCGGCCAGGTCCACTCCCGGCAGGCAGCGCACGTTGATCGCCGCCATCGGCGTGCCGTCCGGTGCGTCGGCGTAGGCCAGCGGCGCGCAGCCGCAGGTGGGGCAGAAGCGGTGTTCGATGCGGTGGGTGTTGAACGTATAGGTGCTCATCGCACTCTCAGGAGTGGTCAGCTTCAGCTTGCCGCGCGGCACGAACCACAGCAGCGAGCCCTTGCGCCGGCAGATCGAGCAGTTGCATGACACGACGTCGCCGACGTCCCCTTCCACTTCGAACGCGATCTGCCCGCAATGGCAGCTGCCCTGGTGCTCCATGACCTTCTCCTTCTCGGGGTGTCCCGTGGGCAAACAGTGTAGTAGTCGCTGAAATGCCATTCGTCCGGTGGCATACTGCCGCGCCGTCGCGCAGGCCTCTGCGCCGCGTTCTAAGCTGGATTTGCCCTTATCACCTGCAGGAGTTTCGTCATGCCGCGTATTCCCCTGATCATCGCCATGCTGCTGGCCGTTGCCGGTTGCTCGGGCAAGACCGTGAACCGCGACAGCTGCGCCAACGAGCTGAACGCCGCCTGGCACGAGCTGGACCTGGCCAAGGCCGAAGGCTTCGCCGGAACCGTCAGCTATTCCAAGGCCCTCGGCCTGCTCACCACGGCCAAGACCCAACAGCAGGTCGAGGCGTACGATGGCTGCGCCGACAAGGCCAGCCGCGCGCGCTTCTACATCAAGGAATCCCGCGCCGGCCGCTGAGCCGCGCATCGCCGGGCCGCGCAGGCGGCCCGGGTCTTCCCACCGTTCTGTCCGGATCAGCCCATGCAACTCGACTTCACCCAACTGCCCAAGGCCGAGGCCTACCGCTGGCTGGCATCCACCGTCACGCCGCGCCCGATCGCCTGGGTCACCACGCTGTCGGCGGACGGCACCAGCAACCTCGCGCCGTTCAGCTTCTTCCAGGTCGTCAGCGACTCGCCGCCGACCCTGCTGGTCAACACCAGCGTGCGCGAGGACGGCAGCCTCAAGGACACCCTGCACAACGTGCGCGAGACCGGCGAGCTGGTGATCCAGCTGGTCAGCGCTGCCCAGGCCGAGCAGATGAACGCCACCGCCGCCTGGCTGCCCCGCGGCGTCAGCGAGATCGAGCACGCCGGCATCGCCACCCTGCCCAGCGAGCGCGTGGCGCCGCCGCGCGTGGCCGGCGCACCGGTGGCCTTCGAATGCCAGTTGGCGGAAATCATGCCGTACCCGGCGGACAACCCCGCCAGCATGCTGATCTTCGCCCGCGTGCTGCTGGCGCATATCGACGACGCGGTGATGCAGGACGCTCGCCACGTCGACCCGGCAAAGCTGGACCTGGTCGGTCGCCTGGGCGGCACCCAGTACAGCTACACCCGCGACACCTTCAGCATGATCCGCCCGAAGTAACTCCGTCAGTCGAACGCCAGCTCCAGGCCCAGGTGCCAGCGGTTGTCGCCGAAGCGGGCGCGCTCCATGCGTTCGCTGAAGTCGTAGAGTTCCAGCAGCAGCGCCTGGCGGTTGCCGAACGCCAGGGCGTCGCTGTGGATCAGGCCGAGAATGGCATGCACCAGCCGCCGCCCGGTTTCCGCGTCGTGCCAGCAATCGAGCCGCTCGCCGGTGGGCTCGTCGCAGTCCAGCGCACAGACGAAATGGCGGATCGGCGGCAGCTCGCGCCAGCTCAGCAGCGGGTCGATGCGCCGCTGCTCGCGGTACAGCTCCGGCAGCGCCAGGCTCGGCGCCAGGCCATTGAGCGGGCGCTGCAGGATCAGTCGATAGCGCGCACCCATCCGTGCACCTCCGGCGAGAGAAGAGGTGCAGGAATCTGCCCGTTGAGAACGTGATGATTCTGTCGGCAGCGTCCTTGGTTGCGCTGGAAACTTCTGATCAGTGTTCTGGATACGACCTCGGCGTATCTCTGCGCAGCATCACCGTGCCATCACCGCCTTGCCCTCTATCCAACCGGCGATCGGCGCTCCTAATGTTCCGCGCAAAAGCAGCGATAACGATCAGGAGACCTTCGAGGATTTCCTGCAACGCCATTGCGGATGGGGGGAGATGCCATGGTTGCCTTCGTGCAGCGTCGTCTGGCCGATATGGGAACGGCGAAGAAACTGGCCATCGGGTTCGGCCTGGTGCTGTTGCTGACCGCCCTGGTGGCGGTGATCGGTGTCACCTCGCTGAGGGCGATTTCCCAGCGCTTCGACCTGCTCGGCGACATGTCGACCATCAACCGCGAGTTGCTGGAGATGCGCCAGAGCGAGAAGGACTTCGTGATCGACGCCAGCGACGCTTCCGCCAAGCGCCTGCGCGAGCACGCCGGCGCGCTCAACGACGCCGTGACGCGGCTCAAGGCCGAGCCCGACCAGGCCGCTGCCATGGCGCGGGTGGAGCAGGGCGTGGCCGACTACCTCGCCGCCTTCGCCCGCTTCGAGCAATCCAGCAAGAGCCGTCGCCTGTCGCTGGACGCTGCCACCTGGTCGGTGAACGGCGCCTCGAACAGCCTGGACATCCTGCAATCCAGCCTGGCCGATGACGGCGCCTATGAACTCAAGGACTCCCAGGGTCAGAAGGGTGAGGAACTGCTGCAGCAGGCCGCCCAGGTCAGCCAGCTCTACCGCCTGGTGCTGCAGGGCCTGAACGAGGCGCGCTCGCGCCTGGAGGCCGGCAGCGAGGAGAAGGCCGAGGGCGGCCGCATCAAGTCTGCCGCCGAAGCGCTGGAGCTATCCGCCAAGCTGCAGGAAACCATCACCGACCCGACCTACGTCTCGGTGCTCAAGGACGTCATCACCAACATCAACGCCTTCGTCGAGAAACTCGACGAATACACCGCCAGCCTGCAGCAGGAAAAACAGGTCCACGCGCAGATGAACGAGCGCGCCGCCCAGGTCATGCAGCAGGTCGACGATGCCTATGCCGCCCAGCGTGCGGCGATGCAGGGCCATCTGCGCACCAACACCCTGTCGATCATCGGTTCGGCCGCGCTGGCGCTGCTGGTGGGCGCATTGGCGTCGCTGCTGATCACCTGGATGATCGTGCGCCCGCTGCGCCAGGTGATCGGCATGGCCAGCCGCATCGCCGAAGGCGACCTGAGCGTGAGCATCGAGGTGCAGCGCAAGGACGAAGTGGGCCAGTTGATGGGCGCGGTGGGCAGCATGGCCGACAGCCTGCGCGGCATCGTCAGCCGCCTGCGCGACGGGGTGGGGCAGATCACCGCCTCGGCGCAGGCGCTGTCCAGCGTCACCGAGCGCACCCAGCACGGGGTGAACAGCCAGAAGGCCGAGACCGACCAGGTCGCCACGGCGATGAACCAGATGGCCGCCACCGTCCACGACGTGGCGCGCAACGCCGAGGAGGCCGCCAGCTCTGCCGAGCAGGCCGACGGCAAGGTCGCCAGCGGCCAGGACGTGGTGCGCCAGACCCTCGGCCGGATCGAGCAACTGGCCGACGCGGTGCGCGCGGCCACCGACAGCATCGAGCAGCTCGGCCGCGAGAGCCAGAGCATCGGCAGCGTGCTGGACGTGATCAAGAACGTCGCCGAGCAGACCAACCTGCTGGCGCTCAACGCCGCCATCGAGGCCGCGCGGGCCGGCGAGCAGGGCAGGGGCTTCGCCGTGGTGGCGGACGAGGTGCGCGCGCTGGCGCGCCGTACCCAGCAGTCCACCGCCGAGATCGAGACGCTGATCGCCGCCCTGCAGAACGGCGCCAGCACCTCGGTGCAGCGCATGCAGCGCAGTCACGCGCTGGTGGAGATGACCGTGGGCGATGCGGTGCAGACCGAGGCTGCGCTGGGCACCATTGCCTCGGCGGTGGCGGTGATCCATCAGATGAACCAGCAGATCGCCGCCGCGTCCGAGCAGCAGAGCGCCGTGGCCGAAGAGATCAGCCGCAGCGTCAGCAGTATCCGTGGCATCGCCGACGAGTCGGCACAGGCCATGGAGTCCACCGCGTCGTCCAGCGTCGAGCTGGCGCAGCTCAGCCGCGAACTACAGGGGCTGGTCGGGCAGTTCCGCCTCTGATGGCGGAGCGTTGACGGCCAGCTTGCGCTTGCCCTGTCTGTGCCAGCGCCGGTAGGCGTTGACACCGGCGCGCACCGAGCTGAACACCAGCGGCGGTTTCACCTCGCCCAGCGCGCCGGAGCGCTTGAGCATTGCCAGGGTTTCGCCGGTGACCCGCGCCAGGGACAGGTGCACACCCTGGGCGTCGAGCGTCTGCTGCACTTCGCGCAGCGTGGTCAGGCCGCTGATGTCCAGGTTGAGGATGCCCTCGGCATTGAGCAGCACCGCCCGCGCGTTCGGCGCCTGCGCCACCACGTCGAGCAGACGCTGCTTGAAGTAATCGGCATTGAAGAACAGGATCGGCGCGTCGAAGCGGTAGATCACCAGCCCCGGCAGGGTGCGTGCGGTGGGGTATTGCTCGACTTCCACCTGGCCGTCGATGCCGTGCACCCAGCCCATGACCGCGTCGTGCGGGCGATAGGTGAGGTAGAGCAGGCGCAGCAGGGCGAGCATGATGGCGACGAAGATGCCTGGCAGCACGCCGACGCTGAGCACGCCGACCGTGGTCAGCACGCACAGGCCGAACTCGAACCGGCTCAGGGCCCAGAAGCCGCGCAGCGCGCGGAAGTCGATCAGGCCCCAGCCGGCCATCAGCAGCACCGCGCCCAGCGCCGGCATCGGCACCCAGCCCAGCGGCTTGCTGAACAGCAGCAGGACCAGGCCGATCACCAGTGCGGCCACCACTCCGACCATCTGGCTCTTGCCGCCGACCATGTCGTTCACCGCCGTGCGCGAGTCGGCGCCGCTGATGACGAAGCCCTGGGAAATCCCCGCGCCGATATTGGCCATGCCCAGCGCCATGAACTCGTGGTTGGCGTCCACGCTATAGCCATGGCGGGCGGCGAAGCTGCGCGCGGTGAGCATGGCACTGCAGAAGCTGACGATGGTGATGCCCATGGCATCGCGGAACAGGCTGCCCAGCTCCTCGACGCTGGTCTTCGGCCAGCTCAGGTGGGGCAGGCCCTGCGGCACTTCGCCGAGCAGCTTGATGCCGTACTGGTCGAGGCCGAACAGCGCGGCGACCAGCGAGGCGAACAGCACGCCCACCAGCGCGCCGGGGATCTTCGGGTAGCGCCGCGGCAGCAGGATCATCAGCGCCAGCGTGCCGATGCCCAGCGCCAGGGTTGGCAGGTGCGTGTCGGCCAGGTTGCGCACCAGGGCGATCAGGCCTCGGACGAAGCCGCTGGTCTCGCTGTGGTAGCCGAGGATCTTGCCCAGCTGGCCGGCGATCAGGCTCAGGCCGATGCCGTTGAGATACCCCACCAGCGTCGGCCGCGAGAGGAAGCTGGCAACGAAGCCGGCCCGGGCGAAACCGGCGGCGATGGACAACGCGCCGACCATCACCGCGACGATCATCGACAATTGCAGCAGGCGCTCCGGGTTGCCGGCGGCCAAGGGCGTGATGGCCGCCGCGACCATGGCGGCGGTGGCGGCGTCCGGGCCGACCATCAGTTGCCGGGAGCTGCCGACGATGGCGTAGATCAGCATCGGCAGGATGCAGGCGTAGAGCCCGACCTGGGGCGGGAAGCCGATGATCTGCGAATAGGCGATGGCAGTGGGAATCTGCACCGCGGCCACCGACAGACCGGCCTGGATATCGCGCGGCAGCCAGTCGGAACGGTAATGCAGCAGGCTGTCCAGGCCGGGCAGCCAACGGGCGAGCAACATCGAGTGATCTTCCTTGGAATCGACCAAGGGAAATCCTAGCCGGAAAGGCTCAACAGGGCTTGTCGGAAATCATCGAGTTAGAGCGCGGAAGTGGGGAAGGTGCCCTGTAGGAGCGAGCGTGCTCGCGAATGTGCTTCCCGGCGGGGGGGGGGAACTGGGCCGGTTCGCGAGCAAGCTCGCTCCTACAGGCTGGGCCAAGCGTAGGAGCGGACTTCGTCCGCGATCCGTCGCATCGCGCCGGAATCCATCGCGGACGGAGTCCGCTCCTACGGAAGATGCCGGCAACGCCAGCGGCGGTCAGACCTTCAGCACCAGCTTGCCGAAGTTCTCGCCGCTGAACAGCTTGGCCAGGGTTTCGGGGAAGGTTTCCAGGCCTTCGACGATGTCTTCCTTCGACTTCAGCTTGCCTTCGGCGATCCAGGTCGCCATGTCCTTGAAGCCTTCCTGGAAGCGGTGGGCGTAATCCATCACCACCATGCCTTCCATGCGCGCGCGGTTGACCAGCAGCGACAGGTAGTTGGCCGGACCGCGCACGGCCTCCTTGTTGTTGTACTGGCTGATCGCACCGCAGATCACCACCCGCGCCTTGGGCGCCAGGCGGCCCAGTACCGCGTCGAGGATGTCGCCGCCGACGTTGTCGAAGAACACATTGACGCCCTTGGGGCACTCGCGCTTGAGGCCGGCGGGCACGTCCTCGGCCTTGTAGTCGATGGCGCCGTCGAAGCCCAGCTCCTCCACCAGGTAGCGGCACTTGTCGGCGCCGCCGGCGATGCCGACCACGCGGCAGCCCTTGATCTTGGCGATCTGCCCGACCACGCTGCCCACCGCGCCGGCGGCGCCGGAGACCACCACGGTGTCACCGGCCTGGGGCAGGCCGACGTCGAGGAAGCCGAAGTAGGCGGTCATGCCGGTCATGCCCAGCGCGGAGAGGTACAGCGGCAGCGGCGCGCGCTGGCTGTCGACCTTGTAGAAGCCCTTGGGCTCGCCGAGGAAGTAATCCTGCACGCCCAGGGCGCCGTTCACTTCGTCGCCGACCTTGAAGTCCGGGTGTTGCGAGGCGATCACCTTGCCGACGCCCAGCGCGCGCATCACGTCGCCGATGGCCACTGGGGCGATGTAGGACTTGGCGTCGTTCATCCAGCCGCGCATGGCCGGGTCCAGCGACAGGTAAAGGTTCTTCACCAGGATCTGCCCTGGGCCGGGCTCGCCGACCGGGGTTTCCACGTAGGCGAAGGTGTCGCGGGTGGCGGCGCCGACCGGGCGCTGGGCGAGCTGGAACTGGCGGTTGATCTGGGCGGACATGGCAGTGAACTCTGTCAGTGGGAAAGCCTAGGTGATAGTCCGCGCCGGGCGTCGCGGCAAGCTCCGTCTGCCGGAGGAATGTCCGCCCATCGGCGTCAGTGATCCTCCTTCGCGGCAATCATCATTGGGATGGATGCAGCGACGTCGCGCCGCCTGATAGTGCTTCGCGCCCGCAGCGCGCTGGCTAGACTGCCACGGTTATCCCTTTTCCCTTGCCCACGCCTTCGAGGAACACACATGAGTCAGCTGCTTTCCGGCCAGGTTGCCCTGGTCACCGGCGCCGCCAACGGCATCGGCCGCGCCACCGCCCAGGCCTTCGCCCAGCAGGGCGTCAAGGTCGTGGTTTCCGACGTCGATGCCAAGGGCGGCGAAGCCACCGTCGAGCTGATCCGCGCGGCGGGCGGCGAGGCCACCTTCATCCGCTGCGACGTGACCCGCGACGCCGAGGTCAAGGCGCTGGTGGAGGGCACCGTGGCCGCCTACGGTCGCCTGGACTACGCCTTCAACAACGCCGGCATCGAGATCGAGAAGGGCAAGCTGGCCGACGGCGAGGAAAGCGAGTTCGACGCCATCATCGGCGTGAACGTGAAGGGCGTCTGGCTGTGCATGAAGCACCAGATTCCGGTGATGCTGGCGCAAGGCGGTGGCGCCATCGTCAACACCGCCTCGGTTGCCGGCCTGGGCGCCGCGCCGAAGATGAGCATCTACGCCGCCTCCAAGCACGCGGTGATCGGCCTGACCAAGTCCGCCGCCATCGAGTACGCGAAGAAGAAAATCCGCATCAACGCCGTGTGCCCGGCGGTCATCGACACCGACATGTTCCGCCGTGCCTACGAGGCCGACCCGAAGAAGGCCGAGTTCGCCGCCGCCATGCACCCGGTGGGCCGCGTCGGTCGCGTCGAGGAGATCGCCTCCGCCGTGCTCTACCTGTGCAGCGACAACGCCGGCTTCACCACCGGCATCGCCCTGCCGGTGGATGGCGGCGCCACGGCGATCTGATCGTCTCCAGCCGACTGTGCTGGGGCGTTCCCTCTCCTCAACCCTGGCTGTGCCCCGCTCCGAAGGAAGCAGGGGACCGTGCTCTGCGGTGGGTAGTGCTGCGGCTTTACAGGATTCGATGGGCTGGCCGGCGAGCTCAGAAGTTCCCGGGCATGCCAAACGGCTCCCTCGCCCTTCAGGGAGAGGGCGGGGGAGAGGGTAACCTCCGCAGCATTTTTTCAGGAAACCTGTAGGAGCGAGCTCGCTCGCGAACGGAGTTTCCGGCTGCTTCCGCGCTGGGCGGTTCGCGAGCAAGGACTAGGCGTCCCCCTCGGTCCTACAAAAGGTGGCCCGCTCGCCTCACGATCCCGCCCGGTTCGCTACAGACTTTCGCATTTTGTTACAGGATGACGTGGTTTTGGCCCGCAAGGCCAGTTACAAGCGCCCAAGAGGCCGAAACAATCGGCCCACCCCGGTTGGAGAATAATGACAATGACCAACGATCCCTTGCTGACGCTCTTCATGCCCATTGCCCTGGGCATCATCATGCTGGGCCTCGGCCTGTCCCTGACCCTCGCCGACTTCGCCCGCGTGGTGCGCTATCCCAAGCCTGTGCTGATCGGCCTGGTCTGCCAGATCATCCTGCTGCCCCTGGCATGCTTCCTCATCACCCTGGGCTTTGCCCTGGAAGCGGCGCTGGCGGTGGGCATGATGCTGCTGGCCGCATCCCCCGGCGGTACCACCGCCAACCTCTACAGCCACCTGGCCCACGGCGACGTGGCGCTGAACATCACGCTCACCGCGGTGAACTCGGTGATCGCCATCCTCACCATGCCGCTGATCGTCAACCTGTCGCTGCTGTACTTCATGAACGACGGCCAGACCATCCCGCTGCAGTTCGGCAAGGTGGTGCAGGTGTTCATCATCGTCCTCGGCCCCGTGGCCATCGGCATGCTCGTGCGGCGCCTGCTGCCCGCCGTGGCCGCGGTGTTGCAGAAGCCGGTGAAGATTCTTTCCGCGCTGCTGCTGGCGGTGATCATCGGCGTGGCCGTGACCAAGGACTGGCAGACCTTCCTCACCTATGCGCCCATCGTCGGCGCGGCGGCGCTGTGCTTCAACCTGCTGAGCCTGGCCGTGGGCTACTGGGTCCCGCGTCTGCTGAGACTTTCCAAGCCGCAATCGATCGCCATCGGCATGGAGATCGGTATCCACAACGGCACCCTCGCCATCGCCCTGGCGCTCAGCCCGATGTTGCTGAACAACCAGACCATGGCGATCCCCGCGGCCATCTATGGCGTGCTGATGTTCTTCACCGCCGGCCTCTTCGGCTGGTGGGTCAGCCGCGGCGTGGCCAAGACCGCGCCGGAGCAGGCGACGGCCTGACCTTCAGGCCAACCGGCAGGCACCGGCACCGCGCTTGATCGCGCTCAGGGGCGCTGCTTTCGCTGAGCATGGAATTCGCCGGCGGGGACTTCGCGGACAAGGTCCGCTCCTACACCGCGCGGTGTTCCGCCTGTAGGAGCGGGCCCACGCCCGCGATCCGCCGGCCGGGGCGGCGTTCAGCGGGGCACGCTCAACCAGCGCGGCGCCAGTTGAGCACCAGCTGGGTCAGCAGGCCTGCCACCAGGCCCCAGAAGGCCGAGCCCACGGAGAACAAGGTGAAGCCCGAGGCGGTGACGAGGAAGGTGACCATTGCCGCTTCGCGCTGGCGCGCGTCGGCCATGGCGTTGGTGAGGCCGTTGGTGATCGAGCCGAGCAGCGCCAGCGCGGCGATGGACAGCACCAGCGCCTTGGGCAACGCGGCGAACAGCGCCGCGAGCGTGGCGCCGAAGATGCCGGCGATGCCGTAGAACAGCCCGCACCAGAGCGCGGCGGTGTAGCGCTTGTGCGGGTTTTCGTGGGCTTCCGGGCCGGTGCAGATGGCCGCGCTGATGGCCGCCAGGTTGATGCCGTGGGAGCCGAACGGCGCCAGCAGCAGCGAGGCGATACCGGTGGTGGAGATCAGCGGCGAGGCGGGCACCTGGTAGCCGTCGGCGCGCAGCACGGCGAGGCCGGGCATGTTCTGCGAAGCCATGGCGACGATGAACAGCGGGATGGCGATGCTGATGGTGGCGGCCAGGGAGAAGCTCGGCGTGGTCCACACCGGGCGGGCGATTTCCAGCTGGAAGTGGCTGAAGTTGAGCAGGCCGAGGACGCCCGCCAGGGCGACGCCCACCAGCAGCGCGGCGAATACCGCGTAGCGCGGCGACAGGCGCTTGGCGACGAGGTAGCTGACGAACATGGCCACCACCAGCTCCGTCTGCTGCTGCGCGGCGTTGCAGATCTCGATGCAGATGCGGAACAGCACGCCGGCCAGCAGCGCCGAGGCCAGCGCGCCGGGCACCTGGCGCATCAGGCGGTCGAAGCTGCCGGTGAGGCCGCAGAGGGTGATCAGGCCCGCGCAGACGATGAACGCGCCGATGGCTTCGCCGTAGGGCACGCCGGGCAGGCTGCTGATCAGCAGCGCCGCGCCGGGGGTGGACCAGGCGATCACGATGGGCGTGCGGTAGCGCAGGGTCAGGCCGATGGTGGTCAGGGCCATGCCGATGGACAGCGCCCAGATCCACGAGGAAATCTGCGCGGTGGAAAGCCCGGCTGCCTGGCCGGCCTGGAACATCAGCACCAGCGAGCTGGTGTAGCCGGTGAGCATGGCGACGAACCCGGCGACGATGGCGGCGGGGGAGGAGTCGGCCAGCGGGCGCAGCGGCGCGGTGGCGGGAGTGGTGTCAGTCATGCACGTATTTCCATCAGGTGCGGGTGAACAGAGGGTAGAGCGAAGCGACCAGCAGCGCCGCCATGCCGACGTTGAACAGGCGCAACCGCAGCGGGTCTTCCAGCCAGCGCCGCAGCAGGCTGCCGAGCACCGTCCAGACGCCCACGCTGGGCAGGTTGACCACGGCGAACAGGGTAGCGATCAACACCACGTTGCCGATCCAGCTGTTGGCCGGCAGGTAGGTGGCGATGGCGCCCACGGCCATCACCCAGGCCTTGGGGTTGACCCATTGGAAGGCCGCGGCCTGGAGGAAGGTCATGGGCCTGGCGCTGTTTTCGCCTTTCGCCTCGGGGGCGCCGGAGCGGGCGATCTTCCAGGCCAGGTACAGCAGATACGCGCCGCCGGCATAGCGCAGTGCGGTATAGGTCGCTGGGAAGCGCTCGAACAGCTGATGCAGGCCCAGGCCCACGGCGACCACCAGCAGCAGGAAACCGATGCTGATGCCTAGCATGTGCGGGAGGGTGCGGCGCACGCCGAAGTTCACGCCCGAGGCCAGCAACATCATGTTGTTGGGGCCGGGGGTGATGGAGGTGACGAAGGCGAACAGCACGAAGGCGCCGAGGAGTTCGAGGGGCATGGCGGGGTACCGGTCTTGTTTTGGGGGACTACTTTTTCTGGAGCCTTGTGCCAGGGTTTTCCCTCTCCCTAACCCTCTCCCTGAAGGGAGAGGGGACCGTGCGGTGCAGGCTGAAGCCAAAGCGTCAGTCGGCATGGAACTCCCTCTCCCTTCAGGGAGAGGGCGGGGGGAGAGGGGCGCCCCAGGCAGAGTCTTAAGTAGGACCAGCCTAATCCCCCAGCTTCCGGCCTGTCCCATAACAGCCAGTCGCCGAACGGCCCGTACAGTGCGAGCGGCAGTGGCATGCGCGGGAGTGCGCCGGTATGGTGCGGGGAAGCCGTACAACTGATGGAAGATCGCCACCATGGACCAGAACCCCTATGCCGCCCCCAAGGTCGAGCTGGTGGATCAGAGCGTTCCCGGCGCGTTCCTCGGCGGGCGTTGGCGTGCGGGCCAGCTGCGCCTGCTCGCCTGCCTTAGCCTGGCGCTGCTGCTGTGCAACCTGGTGCTGTTCGCCCTGTCCTTCGCGACCGCCCTGCAGGCGTCCGGCACGTGGCAACGCTACGAACTCTGGGTCGGGGTGCTCAGCACGGTGCTCGGCTGCTTCCTGCTCTGGCGCACCCGGCGCTTTCTCGAAGACCGCTTCAATGCCCGTGGGCTGGCCTGGCCGGTTGGCCTGTCGATTGCCGTCGCGCTGGTGATGCAGGTGTACAGCCTGATCTTCGACGAGCAGCTGAGCGGCGAATTCAACGGCGCGCTGATGGGCTTCATGGGGCTGTTCGTGCCCACTGGCGTTGTCACCCTGTGGTACGGCATCCGTCTGCTGAAGATCGAGTTGCCGTACCCGTCGGTAAAGGTCATGGGCTGGCTGGAAGTGGCCTCCGGCGTGTGCCTGATCAGCGTCGTGCTGTTCCTGCCCGGCACCGCCCTGGCGATGGCCAGCCTGCTGCCGCTGGCGTTGATGTTCCTGCGCGCGGCGCGCGAGCTGGACGACTCCGCCCGCTAGCCCTCGTCCTGCGAGCGGGCGATGGCCTGATTGACGGCCAGCCAGCCGCGCACCGCGTCTTCCCCGGCCTCGTCGAAGGCGCGTTGCAGCAGGCGGCCCTGCTCCTGGCGCAGGGCCTTTTCCAGCTTGCCGCCTTCGGCAGTCAGCTCCAGCAGGCGCCGGCGCTTGTCGTTGTCGCAGGCTTCGCTGCGGATCAGGTCGCGCTCGAGCAACTGGCGCAGCGGCACGTTCAGCGCCTGCTTGGTCACGCCCAGCGCGGCCAGCAGCTGGCTGACGGAGAGCCCCGGATTGCGCGCGATGAAGAACAGGATGCGGTGGTGCACGCGGCTCAGGCCGCGGCGTGCCAGCATTTCGTCGGGTTTCGCGGTAAAGGCCCGGTAGCTGTAGAAGAAGGCTTCCATGGCCTGGAGTTGCAGGGTTGTTTTTGTTAGGTCAGGCATATTGACGTATCCGTCTCGGGCGTCGTAGCTTCGGTCAAGCAGTTTGACTCATTCTTCCGTGCTCCCGCTACCGGTGACCCCATGGCCTTCTCCGAACGCATCGCCCGACTGAAAAGCTCTCTGATTCGTGAAATCCTCGCCGCGGCGCAGCGCCCGGAGGTGATGTCCTTCGCCGGCGGCCTGCCGGCCGAGCCGATGCTGCCGAAGGTGAACTGGGACGCCATGCCGGCGAGCATGGGCCAGTACGGCATGAGCGAAGGGGAGCCGGCGCTGCGCGAGGCCATCGCCGCCGAGGCACGCGCGTTGGGCGTACCGTGCGAGGCGAGCCAGGTGCTGATCGTCAGTGGCTCGCAGCAGACGCTGGACCTGGCCAGCAAGCTGTTCATCGACCCGGGCACCGAGGTACTGCTCGAAGCGCCGACCTATCTCGCCGCGCTGCAGGCCTTCCAGTTGTTCGGGGCGAACTGCCTGACCGTGCCGCTGGGCGCCGAGGGGCCGGACGTTGCCGCGTTGCGCCAGCGCCTGGAGACCAGCAAGCCGGCCTTCGCCTATCTGATCCCGACTTTCCAGAACCCGTCCGGCGTGCGCTACAGCGAACAGCGCCGCGATGAAGTGGCCGCGGTGCTCGACGAGTTCGGCGTGACCCTGATCGAGGACGAACCCTACCGCGAGCTGGTGTTCGACGCGGGCGCCGCGACGCCGCTGGTCAGCCGCCTGAAACAGTCCAGCTGGATCTACACCGGCACCGTGTCCAAGACGCTGTTGCCAGGCCTGCGCGTGGGCTTCCTGATCGCCACGCCGGACCTGTTCCCGCACCTGCTGCGCCTGAAGCAGTCCGCCGACCTGCACACCAACCGCGTCGGCCAGTGGCAGGCGCTGCAGTGGTTCGGCACCGAAGCCTACCGTGGCCACCTGGCCGAGCTGCGCGACTTCTATCGCCTGCGCCGTGACGCCATGCAGGCGCAGTTGCAGGAGCATTTCGCCGACCTGGCGGAGTGGAACGTGCCCCAGGGCGGGCTGTTCTTCTGGCTCAAGCTCAAGCAGCCGCTGGATACCCGCACGCTGCTGGACGCCGCGCTGGCGCAGAACGTGGCGTTCATGCCCGGCGAGCCGTTCTTCGTCGAGCCGGATGCCAACCCCGGCTATTTGCGGCTTAACTTCAGCCACGTGGCGCCCGAGCGCGCCGGCGAAGGCTTGCGTCGCCTGGCCGCGGTGATCCGCGACGCCCAGGCTCAATGAGGAGATGAGCATGTACACCGTTTATGGCGATCGGCAGTCCGGCAACTGCTACAAGGTCAAGCTGGCCCTGCACCTGCTCGGCTTGCCGTACCAGTGGCGCGACGTCGACATCCTCAAGGGCGAGACGCAGACCGCCGAGTTCCTGGCGATGAACCCCAACGGCAAGGTGCCGGTGCTGCAACTGGAAGACGGCACCTGTCTGTGGGAGTCCAACGCCATCCTCAACTTCCTCGCCGATGGCAGCGAGCTGCTGCCCCGCGAGCCGCGTCTGCGCACCCAGGTGCTGCAGTGGCAGTTCTTCGAGCAGTACAGCCATGAGCCCTACGTGGCGGTGGCGCGCTTCATCGAGTTCTACCTGGGCCTGCCGGAGGAGCGCCGCGAGGAGTACGCGCGCTGCCACAAGGGCGGCTACAAGGCGCTGAAGGTGATGGAGAAACAGCTGGAGCAGACGCCTTATCTGGTGGGGGATACCTACTCCATCGCCGACATCACCCTGTACGCCTACACCCACGTGGCGCACCAGGGCGGCTTCGACCTGTCGAACTTCCCGGCGATCAATGACTGGCTGGCGCGGGTGGCGGACCACCCGCGGCATGTGGGAATGCAGGACTGATCCTCAAACCCCGCCCCTGAAAACGCCGCTTCCCCGGAAGCGGCGTTTTTTATTGGGCTGCCGGGGGCGTAGGAGCAACTGTCTTTATCTGAAGCCTTGTGCTGGCGATCTTCCCCTCTCCCTAACCCTCTCCCTGAAGGGAGAGGGGATATCCGTGCCGAGCGATCTTCCGTGTCTGCCGATGAGCTCGGTGATGACCGCGCACGCCGAACGGCTCCCTCTCTCTTCAGGGAGAGGGCGGGCCCGGCGCAGGGCTATCCCGGTAGGAGCGGACGTTGTCCGCTGTGTGGCCGGCCAGCTCGGAGCCGTCGGCAAGCGATCGCGGACGAAGTCCGCTCCTACGCACGGTTTCTCCAGGTGAGTGGCGAAAACCGGCAAATTGCCATCAGATAGATCCGAAAAACCGCTCTAAATTGCGGATTTCGGCTCTATGGGGTTGACCGGCATCATGGCGGCGTTTTGCCGCCCTCCCTACCCTTGATCGCGCTGCCATGCGGGATGTACCGATGTGGCCGGACGCGAGCGGCAGGCAGTGTCGTCGTCCGGTATGGGGAGGGAAAGATGGCCTATCTGGTCTGGCAGGCGGATCTCGATACCGGGATCGGAGTGATCGACGCACAGCACAAGCGCATCGTCGAAATGATCAACCAACTGCACGAGGCCCAGGCCCAGCACGACCGAGCCATGCTCGGCGGGGTGATCGAGGAACTGGTGGACTACACGATCTCCCATTTCGCCTTCGAGGAAACCCTGCTGGAGGACTCCGGCTACCAGTTCACCCGTGCGCACAAGAAGGTCCACGAACTCTTCATCAAGCGCGTTTCCGACTACCACCTGCGCTTCGACGCTGGCGAGGACGTTGCCGAGGAGCTCAAGGGCCTGCTCGGCCGCTGGCTGTTCAACCATATCCGCAACGACGACGCCAACTACGTCGACGCGGTGAAGGCGACCATGCACGAGCTGACCCGCGACCAGAGCCATGGCGGCTGGCTGTCGCGCTCGATGAAGCGATTCTTCGGCTGAATCTTCAGCCACTTCGGCGGTGAATGCCGGCGCGAATCCGCCTTGGCTGACTATGCTCTGTGCACAACGACAAGCAATGCCAGGGGGTATTCGCGCATGAAGACGCTGTTGAAGTCACTGCTGCTGCTTTCATTCCTTTCGTCCTTCCCGTTGTTCGCCGCCCAGTCGAGCACCACTGCCCCGACGGATGACCAGCGCGCCAAGGCGCTGCTGGCCAAGGCGGTGGCCGCCTACAAGCAGGACGGTGACAAGGCGTTCGCCGCGTTCAGCCGGCAGGGCGAGTTCGTCGATGGCGACCTGTACGTCTTCGTGGTGGACAGCAAGGGCACCATGCTTGCCAGCGGTGGGCCGTCGGTGGTGCTGATCGACCGCGATGTCTCGTCCACCCTCGATCCCTCGCTCAAGGAACAGTTCGCCAAGGCGCTGAAGTCGCCGGAAACCGGCAAGGTGCAACAGGCCGACTACCGCTGGAAGAACTGGGCGGACGGCAAGGTCGAGCGCAAGCACGTGTACTACCAGCGCGTTGGCGAGCGCTTCCTCGCGGTGGGCTACTACATCCCGCGCGCCTCGGCGCAGCAGGCGGCGGCGATGCTGGACAAGGCGGTGAAAGCCGTCGAGGCCGATCCGCAAGGCACCTTCAAGAAGATCAATGCGCTGGACAAGACCTTCATCGAGGACGATCTCTACGTCTTCGTGGTGGACCTGGACACGTCCAGGTTCGTCGCCCACGGCTTCAACACGCGGATGGTCGGCACCGATTTCGAATCGCTGAAGGACCCGGGTGGCAACCCGGTGGGCCACGCCATGCTGGAGCTGGCCAAGTCCAAGGGGGAGGCCGAGTTCGACTACCAGTGGCGCAACCCGGTGACCAGCAAGGTGGAAAACAAGCACGCCTTCCTGCGCAAGGCCGGCCACTATCTGGTCGCGGTGGGCTACTACACCCGCTGAGCCCTGTGCCGCAGGCAGAAAAAAACCGGCCCTTGGGGCCGGTTTTTTCATGGCGGCGGTTCGCTTCAGTGGATCAGGCTGAGGAACTCGCTGCGGGTGGCGGCGTTCTCGCGGAACTCGCCGAGCATGACCGAGGTGACCATGGAGGAGTTCTGCTTCTCCACGCCGCGCATCATCATGCACATGTGCTTGGCCTCGATCACCACGGCCACGCCCAGCGCGCCGGTGACCTGCTGCACGGCCTCGGCGATCTGCCGCGACATGTTTTCCTGGATTTGCAGGCGGCGGGCGTACATGTCGACGATGCGCGCGACCTTGGACAGGCCCAGCACCTTGCCGTTGGGGATGTAGGCGACGTGGGCCTTGCCGATGAAGGGCAGCAGGTGGTGTTCGCACAGCGAGTAGAGCTCGATGTCCTTGACCAGCACCATTTCGCTGTTGTCGGAGCTGAACAGGGCGCCGTTGACGATCTCCTCCAGCGTCTGCTGGTAGCCGCGGCAGAGGTACTGCATGGCTTTGGCGGCACGCTTGGGCGTATCCAGCAGACCTTCGCGGGTGACGTCCTCACCGAGCTGGCTGAGGATCGCGGAGTAGTTTTGTTCCAGGGACATGATCTACCTGTGGCAATGACAAAAATAAGAACCGTGGCGCAGGGTAGGGCGCGCGGTCCCCTCTGGCAAGCGCCTGCTGCCGGCTGGCGCGTTATGCCGGGCGCTCTGGCGCCAGGCGCCGGGCCGGGGCTGCCGCGGCGGATTTACTCGTCGCGGCCTTCGAGCATGGTGCGACGCAGCATCACGTAGATGGCGCCGGTGCCGCCGTGGCGCGGCAGGCAGGAGGCGAAGCCGAGCACCTGCGGGTGCTGGCGCAGCCAGGTGTTGACGTGGCTTTTCACCATGGGGCTGCGGCCGTCGATGCGCGCGGCCTTGCCGTGCGTGACGCGGACACAGCGGATTTCGAAGCGGGTGGCCTCGGCGATGAAGTCCCAGAGGGTTTCACGGGCGGTTTCGATCTTCATGCCGTGCAGGTCGAGGCTGCCTTCGAACGCGATCTGGCCAGCCTTGAGCTTGCGCATCTGGCCTTCCTGGACGCCGTCGCGGGCCCAGTAGAGTTCGTCCTCGGGACCGACGTCGATGACGAACTGATCGGAGAGGCCATCGACGCGAATGTTCTCGGTGCGCACGGTTGCGTTCTGCCGCAGCTCCTTGAGCTGCTTGCGGTCGGCCTTGGGCTTGCCGGTATCGGCCTGGTCCACGGTGATGCGCTTGACGCCGCGCATCTCGCGGGCGAATTGAGAAAAGTCGTCGTCTTGCATGCGCACCTCCTGAAAGAGCCGCGCAGTTTAACGGATCGAACTGGTCCTACGGAAAGTCGCCACCTGGCCTGTAGGAGATTAGTCGCGGCGCTTCATCAACCGCGGAGACAGGCTCAGGCCGTCGCGGCCACGGGCGCGGCGGCGCGCAGCGCGCCAGAAGATGATGCCCAGCCACAGGCAGAGCAGGCCGATCACCAGCAGCACCGCGCCGGCGCCCGGCTCGATGTGCATCACGCCCACCGCCGGCTGGCGGCGCAGCAGGGCGGCAACACCGGCCATGGCGGAGAGGATGCCGAAGGTGGCGATCACCGCGGCGAGTGCGGCGGCGAAGCGCCAGCGCCAGCGGCCCGGGCGTTTGGGGCGCAGGCTGCGTGGATCGAAATTGTCCGTCATCTTCATCCCGACTTCCTCATCTATTGAACGAGGCTATGACCGGTGGGGATGGGTGGGGTTCCAACCCCAGGGTCGGGAAGTACTGCGAACCCGCAGTGTGAGCGGGTTCGCACACTTTCGCGCCTAAGCTGAGCCTAACCCCGGGCGCTTGTCGCCGCCGTCCGTCGGGACGAATGGCCTCAGACCAGCGCCTGGGCCTGGGCCACCACGGCGGCGAAGTTGTCGCCCAGGGCGGCGATTTCGGCGCGGTGCAGGTCGCGGGCGGCGAGCACGCCACCTTCGGGGGTGGGGATGTCGCGGGTGGCGCAGGCGGCATCCACCAGGGTGCAGCGATAGCCGTAGTCCTTGGCGGCGCGCACGGTGGTGCTGATGCTGGAGTGGGTCATGAAGCCGCAGACGATCAGGTCCAGGCGGCCGCTGGCCTGCAGGCGATCATGCAGGTCGGTGCCGGCGAAGGCGTTTGGCAGGCGCTTGTCCACCACCACCTCGCCCGGCAGCGGGGCCAGTTCGGGCAGGAAGCGGCCACGCGGGCCCTGCGGGTCGAGCAGGCCGCCGACCACGCCCAGGTGGTGAACGTGGACGATGGGAGTGCCCATGGCCCGGGCCGTCTCCAGCAGCAGGCGAATCTGCGCCACCGCCGCGTCCAGGTCAGGCAGCGCGAGTACGCCGCTGCGGTACTCCTCCTGGGCGTCGATGATCAACAGAGTGCTCTGGCGCAGGGTGGCCGGCGGATATCCGCGCCCACTGATCTGCAGCATGCTGAGCGGATGGGACATGTCTGGACTCCTGTAAATGCATGTTCATTCATTGTGGGCCGTAACGCGTCTGCTGTGAATCTTTGCGAACTCGCGCCAAAGTGGTATTGGCATTCTTTCCCGGAACTGGCTGGAGGCGCCCCAGAGCCTCCCCGCTGAGCTAGAATGCGCCCCTTTTTGCGAGCTGCGAGGACACACTGCCGTGACCGAATCCCGTTTGCTGACCCTGCGTGACCATATCCGCTGGGCCGTGAGCCGCTTCCACGCCGAGGAACTGTTCTTTGGCCACGGTACCGACAACGCCTGGGACGAAGCCCGCCAACTGGTGCTGGGCGCGCTGCACCTGCCCTGGGAAATGGCCGATGCCTACCTGGACTGCCGCCTCGAGGACGAGGAGCGCGAGTACCTGATGCACCTGCTGCGCCGGCGCATCGAGGAGCGCGTGCCCACCGCCTACCTGCTGGGCGAGGCCTGGTTCTGCGGCATGCCCTTCGTGGTGGACGAGCGCGTACTGGTGCCGCGCTCGCCCATCGCCGAACTGATCGAACGCCGCTTCGAGCCCTGGCTCGCGGCGGACCCGGCACGCATCCTCGACCTGTGCACCGGCTCGGGCTGCATCGGCATCGCCTGCGCCAGCGCCTTCCCGGAGGCCGAGGTGGTGCTGGGCGACCTGTCGTTCGATGCGCTGGAAGTGGCCAACATCAATATCGAGCGCCATGAACTGGGCGAGCGCGTCTACACCGTGCAGGGCGATGGCTTCGCCGGCCTGCCGGGCCAGCGGTTCGACCTGATCGTGTCGAACCCGCCCTATGTCGACGCCGAAGACTTCGCCGACATGCCCGCCGAGTACCACCACGAGCCGGCGCTAGGCCTGGCCTGTGGCAACGATGGGCTGGACCTGGTGCGGCGCATGCTGGCCGAGGCCGCGGACCACCTCAGCGAGCGCGGCACGCTGGTCGTGGAAGTGGGCAACAGCCAGGTGCATGTGGCGGCGCTCTATCCGGAAGTGGACTTCACCTGGCTCGACTTCGAATACGGCGGCCACGGGGTGTTCCTGCTCTCGGCGCAGCAGTGCCGCGAGCACCAGGCGCTGTTCAAGTCCCGCATAAAGGCCTGAATCCGAACCTGTAGGAGCGAGCTTGCTCGCGAACAGGGCTCACCGGCCGCGACCAGGCTGGGCGGTTCGCGAGCAAGCTCGCTCCTACGAAAAGCGGCTTCGGGTGGGTTCAGCGCGGGGCTCGGCCAATCGCGGACGAAGTCCGCTCCTACGCGAATTTCTGTGCGGGGCAGCCTCTCCCTGAAGGGAGGGGGCGCTATCCATGCCGGCTGACACTGTGGTTTCAGCCGGCACCGATCCAGTCCCCTCTCCCTTCGGAGCGGGGCGCGTAGCCAGGGTTGGGGAGAGGGAAATCTCAGGTACAAATTCTGAGAAAGACAGTTGCTCTTACGCGAGGGCGAGTTTTGGGTAGGAGCGGACTTCGTCCGCGATCGCGTGCATGGCACGCTCCTACAGGTGGCGCGTGGTTCGTGTAGAAGCGGGCGGCCCCGCCGATGTGTCGGCGGGGCGCAATGGCTCAGTGCGTGGCGATCCAGATCAGCAATCCCGCCTGGAACACGGCGAACACCGTCAGGCAGGCGATGGTGAAGCGCAGGCTGGTGTCGTCGCGGCGGAAGGTCTCGATGCGTTGCTCCAGCCGGCGGATTTCGTTGGCTTGGCTGGCAAGGTTCTGGTCGGCCTGTTCCAGCATCGAGCCGGCTTCCAGCAGCGGCAGTATCTGCACCTTGTCCTTGTGCCAGTCGTCGTACAGCTCGCTGACCCGGCCGACGCTATAGCGCGCCTTCAATAGCCGCGAGTCCTCATAGATCACATCGAAGCCCTGGGCGCGCAGGAAGTGGTCGCGGCGTTGCCGGGCCTCTTCGTTGGGCGCGTCCTTCATTGCCAGCGCGCCGCCCTCGACGCGGTAGTGCGACCATTTCTTCTTCGCCCAGGCCACCCCCTGGGCCAGCAGGAAGCGGCCCAGGCCGCGGTTGAGCGGCTCGGTGGCGAAGCCCGAGTCGGCACCGAAGCGCACTTCCTTGTTGCGGTGGTCCGCCCAGACCTCCAGGAGGTTCACCTCCTTGCGCAACACCTGGCCCGGCACCTGAACGCTCAGGCGCAGTAGGCTCTGCTCGGCGTTGTGCCGCTCCACCCGGCCCAGTTGCACGAAGCGCAAGGGCCGCGCGCCGGTGGTGCGATCGGTGGGCAGCGGCGCCAGGCGCAGCAGGCGATAGTGTTCCGGCGCCAGCTCCGCCCAGGGATGCGGGCGGGCGGCGCTCTCGTCGGCGGCGACGGCGGTCTGTTCGGCTTCGGTCATGGGGATCCACCTCGGGCCTGGCGGGCGTGACCAGGCTTCTTCCGTGGTTTATCGACGCAGCGGCGAATTTCTTGAGACGCTCGCTCCAGATTCCGCCAGCGTGCCACCGGGCAGGGTCTGCGCGTGCCGGATGAACGCCGTGAGTCGCTCCACCAGCTCGCGGGCCAGCGGCAGGTTGGGGTTGTTGTAGGACGCCAGTTGCTGCGGACCGCTGGTCGGAACGATGCGCAGGATGTGGTTCATCCCGGCGATCAGGTGGAAGTCGCTGTCGGGCTTGGCGCGCTGCAGCGCCTGGGCATCCTCGACGCCGACCTGGATGTCGTTGGTGCCCTGCAGGATCTGCGTGGGCAGCTTGAGCGCGGCAAAGGCGCGGGCCGGGTCCTGGCGGAACAGCGAGATCAGGTAGGGCTGCACGCTGGGGCGGAACAGCACCTTCAGCGGCTCCGGCACCCGCGGTTGCAGGCGCCCGGCCTGCAGGCCGTCGATCAGTTGGTCGGCCTGGGCCAGCAGGGGAGGCGGCAGGCGGCCCTGCAATTGCTCGCGCAGCACGTCGCCGATGGGGCGGGCGCTGCCGGCCAGGGACACCAACGCCTCGGCGTGGGTGTCCGGCGCAGCCAGGCTGGCGATCAGCGCGCCTTCGCTGTGGCCGATGAGGACCTGCCGGCCGAAGCGCGGGTCGTGGGCCAGCCTGTCGCTCCAGGCCACCACGTCGCTGACGTAGGCCTCGACGCTGAGCTCTTCCTCCCGCGGCGCCGCCGGCAGGCTGCGGGCCACGCCGCGCTTGTCGTAGCGCACGCTGGCGATGCCGTTTTCCGCCAGCGCTTCGGCCAGCTTGCGCAGGTAGGCGTTCTGCCCGCCCTCGGGGTTGTTGCCGTCGCGGTCGGTGGGGCCGGAACCGGCGATCAGCAGGGCCACGGGCGGCGGCGTGGCGGTCTGCGGCAGCAGCAGGGTGCCGCGCAGGACGCCATGGCCGGTATCCAGGTCATAGGGGCGTTGCAGGATGCTGGTGGGCGCGGCCTGGGCGAGGGCGGCGATGAACGACAGGCAGAGCAGGGCGAGACGACGCATCGAGGACTTCAGGCAAGGGCTGATGGCGCTTTGATCCTAACGGGGCGCGAAGGTTCGCAGGGCGGATTGACGCAGGTATACTGCTCGGCCTTTTCGAATCCCAGTCTTTTCGCGGAGCCTCGCATGTCCGGCAACACCTACGGCAAGCTGTTCACCGTCACCACCGCTGGCGAAAGCCACGGCCCGGCGCTGGTCGCCATCGTCGACGGCTGCCCGCCCGGCCTGGAGATTTCCCTGGAAGACCTGCAGCGCGACCTGGACCGCCGCAAGCCCGGCACCAGCCGCCACACCACCCAGCGCCAGGAAGCCGACGAGGTGGAAATCCTCTCCGGCGTGTTCGAAGGCAAGACCACCGGCACCCCGATCGGCCTGCTGATCCGCAACACCGACCAGAAGTCCAAGGACTACTCGGCGATCAAGGACCTGTTCCGCCCGGCCCACGCCGACTACACCTACCACCACAAGTACGGTATCCGCGACTACCGTGGCGGCGGCCGTTCCTCGGCGCGGGAGACCGCCATGCGCGTGGCCGCCGGCGCCATCGCCAAGAAGGTGCTGGCAGGCATGGGCATCACGGTGCGCGGCTACATGAGCCAGCTCGGCCCGATCGAGATTCCGTTCAAGACCTGGGACAGCGTGGAAGAAAACGCCTTCTTCAGCCCCGACCCGGACAAGGTGCCTGAGCTGGAGACCTACATGGACCAGCTGCGCCGCGACCAGGATTCGGTGGGCGCGAAGATCACCGTCGTCGCCGAAGGCGTGCCGCCGGGCCTGGGCGAGCCGATCTTCGACCGCCTGGACGCCGAACTGGCCCACGCGCTGATGAGCATCAATGCGGTGAAGGGCGTGGAAATCGGCGCCGGTTTCGCCAGCGTCGCCCAGCGCGGCACCGAGCACCGCGACGAGCTGACCCCGGCAGGTTTCCTGTCGAACAACGCTGGCGGCATCCTCGGCGGCATTTCCTCCGGCCAGCCGATCGTCGCCCACCTGGCGCTCAAGCCGACCTCCAGCATCACCACCCCCGGCCGCTCCATCGACGTCGACGGCAACCCGGTGGACGTGATCACCAAGGGCCGCCACGACCCGTGCGTGGGTATCCGCGCGACCCCCATCGCCGAGGCGATGATGGCCATCGTGCTGCTCGACCACCTGCTGCGCCACCGCGCACAGAACGCCGATGTGAAGGTCACTACGCCGATTCTCGGCCAGCTCTGAGCCAGAAGCGGCAAGCGCTGAGCCGGTGCGACACCCGGCTCTTCGCCGGCCGCCTCACGCTTGCCGCTTATGGCTGTTCCTTATTGGCGCCTGTCCAGCTTCTACTTCTTCTACTTCTGCCTGCTGGGCGGGACGGCGCCGTTCCTTGCGCTGTATTTCCATCACCTGGGCTTTTCCAGCGCGCGCATCGGCGAGCTGGTCGCCATTCCCATGCTGATGCGCTGTGTGGCGCCGAACCTGTGGGGCTGGCTGGGCGACCGCAGCGGCCAGCGGCTGGCCATCGTGCGCTTTGGCGCGGTGTGCACGGCGCTGTGCTTCGCCGGTATCTTCCTCGGCCATAGCTATGCGTGGCTGGCGCTGGTCATGGCCGGGCATGCGTTCTTCTGGCACGCGGTGCTGCCGCAGTTCGAAGTCATCACCCTGGCGCACCTGCGCGGGGGCACCGAGCGCTACAGCCGCATTCGCCTGTGGGGTTCCATCGGCTTTATCTGCACCGTGGTCGGCCTGGGCAGCTTGTTCGAGTTCGCCAGCCTGGATGCCTACCCGCTGGCGCTGCTGGCGATCATGCTCGGCATCGTCGGTGCCAGCTGGTGGGTGCCCAACGCCCAGCCGCCGGCGCGGCAGGACGAAGCCACCGCCGGCGGCTTGCGCCAGCAACTGCTCAAGCCCGGCGTCCTCGCCTTCTACCTGTGCGTGTGCCTGATGCAGCTGTCCCACGGCCCGTACTACACCTTCCTGACCCTGCACCTGGAATCGCTCGGCTACGCCCGCGGGCTGATCGGCCAGCTCTGGGCATTGGGCGTGGTGGCCGAGGTGCTGCTGTTCCTGGTCATGCCGCGCCTGCTCACGCGCTTCTCCCTGCGCCAGGTGCTGGTGGCAAGCTTCCTCCTGGCGGCCTTGCGCTGGCTGCTGCTGGGCACGCTGGCCGGGCACCTGGGCGTGCTGTTGTTCGCCCAACTGCTGCACGCGGCGACCTTCGGCAGCTTCCACGCGGGCGCCATTCACTTCGTCCAGCGCAGCTTCCAGGCGCGCCAGCAGGGCCAGGGGCAGGCGCTCTACGCCGCGCTGGCCGGCACCGGCGGCGCACTCGGCGCGCTTTACTCCGGCTACAGCTGGGGTAGCCTTGGCCCGGCCTGGACCTTCGCCATCGCCAGCGTTGCCGCGCTGGCGGCCGCACTCATCATCTGGACCCGTCTGAACGAGGACCCGCATGCACGCCAACCGTGAACAACTGACCCAGCAGATCATCGAGGCCGGGCGCTTCCTCTATGGCCGCGGCTGGTCGCCGGCCACCAGCAGCAACTATTCGGCGCGCCTGGCCGCGGATCGCGCACTGCTCACCGTCTCCGGCAAGCACAAGGGCCAGCTCGGCGAGGACGACGTGCTGGAGACCGACCTGGCCGGCAACAGCCTGGAACCGGGCAAGAAGCCGTCCGCGGAAACCCTGCTGCACACCCAGCTCTACGCCTGGCGCCCGGAGATCGGCGCTGTGCTGCACACCCATTCGGTCAACGCCACCGTGCTGTCGCGCCTGACACCCGGCGACCGCCTGGAGCTGGAGGACTACGAATTGCAGAAGGCCTTCGCCGGTGTCACCACCCACGAAGGCCGCGTCACCGTGCCGATCTTCGACAACGACCAGGACATCGCCCGCCTGGCCGCCCAGGTGCAGCCCTGGCTGGAAGCGCATCCGGATTGCCCCGGGTACCTGATCCGTGGTCACGGCCTGTACACTTGGGGGCCACGCATGGCCGATGCCCTGCGCCAGATCGAAGCCTTCGAATTCCTCTTCGAATGCGAACTGAAAGTACTGAGCCTTCGCGGCGGCACACGCTGAGCGAATCCGGCCCGCTTTTGCGGATAAAGCCCAGAAGGATACCGACCATGAGCAGCCTGACCGTCTACCACGAATCCAACCCCGAGCAGCCGCTGAAGCTGCTGACCCACGCCGAGGACATCGCCTCCACCCTGGGCGAGCTGGGCGTGCGCTTCCAGCGCTGGGCAGCCAACGCGCCCATCGCCCCCGGCGCCAGCCAGGAAGAAGTGATCGCCGCCTACCAGCACGAAATCCGCCGCCTGCAGGAAGAGGAGGGCTACGTCACCGTCGACGTGGTCAGCCTGACCGCCGATCACCCGCAGAAGGACGAGTTGCGCGCGAAATTCCTCGACGAGCACCGCCACGGCGAGGACGAGGTACGCTTCTTCGTCGCCGGCCGTGGCCTGTTCACCCTGCACATCGAGGATCACGTTTATGCCGTGCTGTGCGAGAAGAACGACCTGATCTCGGTGCCCGCCGGCACCCGCCACTGGTTCGACATGGGCGAGCGCCCGCATTTCGTCGCCATCCGCCTGTTCAACAATGCCGAGGGCTGGGTCGCGAAGTTCACCGGCGACGAGATCGCCAAGCGGTTTCCGTTGCTGGACGACTGATTTTCCGCCCCGGCGTTGCCGGGCGTTTCCTGCTCTTCGCAGGAGCGAGGGGGACGCCGAGTCCTTGCTCGCGAACGAGTCCCGCGGCGGAGCCTGATAAAGAACGATGGCCGTGTGTGCACCCACCCACGGTCGTTACCTGAACCACCCTCTCCCTGACCCTCTCCCTGACGGGAGAGGGGATTGTCCGGAGTTATCGGGAAGCACCTGTCTTACCGGATACGCCGATAAGCGCCCTCTCCCTTCAGGGCGAGGGCGGGGGGAGAGAGGGGTTCTTGCCCGAGCCGTTCCGCTTTCCTGGAGTACCCATGCCCATCAAAGCCATTCTCACCGACATCGAAGGCACCACCAGCGCGGTCAGCTTCGTCTTCGACGTGCTCTTTCCCTATGCCGCCGCGCACCTGCCGGACTACGTGCGTGAGCATGCCTCCGAGCCCGCCGTGGCCGAGCAACTGGCCGCCGTGCGCGCCGACAGCGGCGAGGCGAATGCCGATACCGAGCGCTGCATCGAGATCCTCCTGGGCTGGATCGCCGAGGACCGCAAGGCCACGCCGCTCAAGGCGTTGCAGGGCATGGTCTGGGAGCAGGGCTACCGCGCCGGCCAGCTCAAGGGCCACGTCTACCCCGATGCCGTCGATGCGCTGCGCCACTGGCACGCCGAGGGCTACCAGCTGTACGTCTATTCGTCCGGCTCGATCCAGGCGCAGAAGCTGATCTTCGGCTGTTCCGAGGCAGGCGACCTGTCGCTGCTGTTCTCCGGCTACTTCGACACCACCAGCGGGCCCAAGCGCGAGGCGGCGTCCTACCAGCGCATCGCCGCCGCCATCGGTCTGCCGGGCGAGCAGATTCTCTTCCTGTCCGATGTGGTGCAGGAGCTGGACGCCGCGCAGCAGGCCGGCCTGCAGACCATCGGCCTGGCTCGCGAGGGCGGCGTGCTGGAAGGTCACGACACCGTGGCCAGCTTCGCGGTGATCGACCCGGCGCGGGTCTGAACCCATGCCCGTGCCAATGCGGCGCGGGCGACTATGCTGATCAGACCTCAATCATCCAAAGGGATTTTCTACATGGGTTCGACCCTGAGTGGCCTGATCAGTCTGATCATCTTCGCCCTGGATATCTGGGCGATCATCAACGTGGTGAAAAGCAACGCCGAGATGGGGCTGAAGATCGTCTGGATTCTGGTGATCGTCATCCTGCCGGTGCTGGGCCTGATCATCTGGGCCGTCGCCGGGCCGCGGGGGAATGTGAGGGTCTAACGCCTTGTAGGAGCGGGCCATGCCCGCGATCCCCCGGCAGAGCGGCGTTTGTCCTGGCTCCAAAGGTGGAGGTTCTTTCAGCTTCAGCTTGGGTATTTCAGCGCTGCTTCGGCGTACGCTGGGATCTCTGGTTTCGCCCCCTCGGGCGAGTCACTTTGCCAAACGACGCAAAGTAACCAAAGGTCTTGCCCCGGACATCCGGTTTTTCGCTTAGGCGAAAAATTCCCTCGTTGAAGGGGCGTTTCAGGGGCACGCTGCGAAGGGCCATCCCTGGCCCATCGCAGCTCTCGCGGCATCCATGCCGCTCAACCCCTGAAACTCCGCTTCCACTCGGCCTGCTGAGCGGGGCGTTCGGAGCGTGCGGGTATTTCTCTGGAAGTCTTACGAAGCCAAAGCCAAACCGCAGGCATGGGCTTCTTGTAGGAGCGAGCTTGCTCGCGAACCGCACGGCACGGTCATGCCCGTAGGAGCGGACCTTGTCCGCGAAATCCCGCCGACCGCACCTCAACGCCCGGCTGCCGCTCAATCGAACCGATAATGCATCCGTACGCACCCCGGCTCGATGACCTTGGCCGACAGCAATGTCGGCGACGCTCGCAGCCCGGTGGCGGGGAACAGCGGATAACCGCCGCCGATGATCTCCGGCATCACGTAGATCTCCAGCTCATCGAGCGCCCCGCGCTCCAGGAAGGCCATCTGCAGTTGGCCGCCGCCTAGCATCCACACATCGCCATCGTCCAGCGCACGCAGTTCGGCGATCAGCGCGTCGATATTGCTGCGGGTTTCCAGCGGGCCTTTCGGTTCGTCGATAGGGTGAGATGTCACCACCAGCACCCGCTGCTTGCCGTAGGGCCAGGGGGTGGGATCGCCAGCGAGGAAGTCGTAAGTCGCGCGGCCCATGACCACGGTGCGGATGCGCTCAAGGAACAGGTTGTAGTCGTGTTCGCCCAATTGCAGCGGGTCGTGCTTGAACAGCCAGTCCAGACCGTGCTCCGGGGTGGCGATGAAGCCGTCGAGGCTGCTGGCGATGTAGCCGAGAATCCGCGCCATGGGGTGTCTCCCTGGTGTAATACTCCTCCAGCATTATCCGCGCCGAGCTTCGTTGGTGCGAACTGGTGCTAAAGGACGAAAGGGTTGCGGGATAAGTCGTCGCGAAGGACACTTGCCCGATGCATTACTGCCTGATCGAAACAGACCTCGGCTGGTTCGGGCTCGCCTGGAGCCCGCAGGGAATCACGCGCGCCTACCTGCCGGGCGATCCAGTACACAGCCTGCGCGAGCGCTTCGACAGGTTCGCCAGCGAAACCGCGCACTGGCCGGCGTTCATCGACGAGGCGCGGCAGTTGATCCTGGGGTACGCGCGGGGCGAGGCGGTGTGCTTCGACACGCTGCCGCTGGACCTGTCCGCCGTCAGTGATTTCCACCGTCGCGTCTACGCCGACATCCTGCCACTGGGGGGCGGCGAAACCACGACCTATGGCGAGATCGCCCGGCGCCTGGGCGACGTTGGCTTGTCCCGCGCGGTCGGGCAGGCGATGGGCAGTAATCCGATCCCGTTGATCATTCCCTGTCACCGTGTGCTCGCCAGCGGCGGCAAGACCGGCGGCTTCTCTGCGCCCGGCGGCGGTACCTCGAAAATGCGCATGCTGGCGCTGGAAGGCTACGAGGACCCGCAGGCAGCGCAGGCCACCTTCGACTTCTAGGCTGGCTCCAGCGCGCCTTCCAGGCGCAGCAGCAGTTCCTTGCGCGGCAACCCGCCAGCATAGCCGGTGAGGCTGCCGTTGCTGCCGATCACCCGATGGCAGGGCACGATGATGCTGACCGGGTTGGCGCCGTTGGCCGCCCCCACCGCGCGGATCGCCGTGGGCCGGCCGATGCGCCGGGCGAGTTCCGCGTAGACGGTGGTGTAGCCATAGGGGATATCCACCAGCGCCTGCCAGACCTGGCGCTGGAACGCGGTGCCGCCGGTGTTCAGGCGCACGTCGAAGCGCCGCCGCTTGCCGGCGAAATACTCGTCCAGTTGCCGCGCCACCTCGTCCAGCAGCGGGCTGCCCTCGCGCCAGTCCGGCTCAGGGTAGTGGCGGGTCTCCAGGTCCATGTAGAGCATGCGCAGGCCGCCTTCGTCGCCGGCCAGCAGCAGGCGCCCGGTGGGGCTGTCGTGGTAGCGGTAGTGCATGCTCATCCTCCGGTGCGGCCCGCCTGGGAGTAGGCGTGCCAGAGATAGACGGCGGCGTAGGCCCGCCAGGGCCGCCAGGCTTCGGCGCGGCGTTGCAGCTCGCGGGCGGTGATGCCGTCGCTGCCCCAGACCGGCGATTTGAGCAGGCCCAGGTCGGCGGCAGGGAAGGCGTCCGGATCGCCGAAGGCGCGCAGGGCAACGTACTCGGCGGTCCACGGGCCGATGCCGGGGAGGGCGCAGAGGCGCTTCACCAGGTCGTCGGCGCCGTCGTCCACGTGCAGCGCCAGCGCGCCGCTGGCGCAGGCGGCGGCGAAGCGCTGCAGGGTTTCCACGCGCTTGCCGGGCATGCCGATGCCGGCGAGGTCGGCGTCGGCCAGCGCCGCCGGTGTGGGGAAGAGGCGGGTGGGCTGGCCGTCCACCGCGCCCGGCAGCGCTTCGCCCAGGCGCTGCACCAGCCGCCCGACGATGGTCACCGCGGCTTTTACCGTGACCTGCTGGCCGACGATGGCGCGCACGGCCTGTTCGAACGGATCGAAGGCGGTGGGCAGGCGCAGGCCGGGGGCTTGCTGCAGAAGGGGGCCGAGTACCGCGTCGTCGCCCAGGTGGTCGGCAATCACTGCGGGGTTGCTGTCCAGGTCGAACATCTTGCGCACCCGCGCCGTCAGCGCCTCGACATGGGCGACCGGCAGGTGCAGTTCGAGTTCCAGTTCGGCGCTGCCCTCCAGCGGCGCAACGCTGAACCAGCCGCACGCCGCGCCCAGCCGCACGCTGCGGGCGTAGCGCCGGGGCGACAGGCACTCGACGCCGGCCAGGCTGCGCAGGGCGAAGTGGTCGTGGAACTGCTGCCAGTCCCACGGGGCGTGGTAGGGCAGGCGAATGAGACGGGAGTGGGGGGCAGTATTCGTCATGCAGCGACCTTACCTGTTGCGCGCTGGGCTGTCGTCCCGCGTCTGGCTTTCAAACCGCAACGGGAACCCTGCTTTATCGGAAAGCACCGACGGCAGGGTTCGACCTGTCATCGTCCGGCACGTAGAATGCGCGCCTCTTTCGGGGCGGCGCGGCCGTCCCCTCCTAGTGTCTTGTCCCGACGGGAGCCCATTGCATGCACGATTACCAGGAAACCCTCTACGACGGCTATGGCCAGCGATTCAGCGTCGACAGGATGCTCCACGAGGTGCGCACCGAGCACCAGCACCTGGTGATCTTCGAGAATGCGCGCATGGGCCGGGTGATGGCGCTGGACGGCGTCATCCAGACCACCGAAGCCGACGAATTCATCTACCACGAGATGCTCACCCACGTGCCGATCCTCGCCCATGGCGCTGCCAGGCGCGTGCTGATCATCGGCGGCGGCGACGGCGGCATGCTGCGTGAAGTGGCCAAGCATGCCAGCGTCGAGCACATCACCATGGTGGAGATCGATGGCACCGTGGTCGACATGTGCAAGGAGTTCCTGCCCAACCACTCCCAGGGCGCCTTCGACGATGCCCGGTTGAACCTGGTGATCGACGACGGCATGCGCTTCGTCGCCACCACCACAGAGAAGTTCGACGTGATCATCTCCGACTCCACCGACCCGATCGGCCCGGGCGAGGTGCTGTTCTCGGAGAACTTCTACCAGGCCTGCCATCGCTGCCTGAACGAGGGCGGCGTGCTGGTGACCCAGAACGGCACGCCCTTCATGCAGCTGGACACCGTGCGCAACACCGCCGGCCGCATGAACGGCCTGTTCGCCGACTGGCACTTCTACCAGGCGGCCGTGCCGACCTACATCGGCGGCTCGATGACCTTCGCCTGGGGCTCGACCAACCCGGCGCTGCGCCAGGTCGACGCGGGCACCCTGGCCCAGCGTTTTGCCGCCAGCGGCATCCAGACCCGCTACTACAACCCCGCCATCCACCAGGGTGCCTTCGCCCTGCCGCAGTACGTGCTGCAAGCCATCGGCAAGCCGGCCAACGACTGATCGGGGGAGGGTGCCGCGCCGTCGCCTGGCGGCGCGGCCCACCACGCGCCCTCGGGCGCTCCGCGACATTTTCTTCACGCCCCGCCCTGCACCATGGCCGCCCTCAGGCGGTGCAGTGCCGCGCTGGTTCTCGTTCGCATCATCTCGAAACGATTCCCCGGCCAGGCTTAAGGTCTGCTTAAGCGGCACACAATAGAATGCGCCGCCGCTGCTTTTGCGGTGTAATGCCGCAGCCTTTTCGCGCTCGCGCGGGCAGCCCCTGCTGCCCGGCCATGGCGATGCGCCTTCGAACCCGAAACGTTCACAACGGAACCAAGACATGGGCCAATCAGAAGTCCTGACCAACCGCCAGACCGGTGCAAGCCTCACGCGGCCCACCGTGTCCAGCCACCTGGCGTTCACCGCGCTCAGCGTCGTCGCGCTGATGGCGATGTTCTCCCTGCTGCGCCTTGCGCTGTTCATCTACAACCGCGAGCTGATCGGCAACACCCCGGCTTCCACCTTCGTCGAGGCGTTCCTCACCGGCATGCGCTTCGACATCCGCGCCGTGGTCTACATCGTCGCTCCGCTGGTCTTCGCGGTCGTCAGCGTGCGCGCCATGGGCTGGCGCTGGCTGTGGAAAACCTGGCTGACCATCGCCGCGAGCATCACGCTGTTCCTGGGCGTGCTGGAGATGGACTTCTACCGCGAGTTCCACCAGCGCCTGAACAGCCTGGTGTTCCAGTACATGTCCGAAGACCCGAAGACGGTCATGAGCATGATCTGGTACGGCTATCCGGTGGTCCGCTACCTGCTGGCCTGGGCCATCGCCACCTGGCTGCTGTACCTGCTGTTCCGTGGCATCGACCGCGCCACCCGCCCGGCCGCCAGCGGTCCGTCGGCCGCTGCCTGGTACTTGCGCGTGGTGGCGCTGCTGGTGCTGATCGCACTGTGCGTGGTCGCCGCCCGCGGCACCCTGCGCCAGGGCCCGCCGCTGCGCTGGGGCGATGCCTTCACCACCGACTCGCAGTTCGCCAACCAGCTCGGCCTGAACGGTACCCTGAGCCTGATCAAGGCCGCCGAGAGCCGCTTCTCCGAAGACCGCGACAACATCTGGAAATCCACCCTGCCGCAGGACCAGGCCCTGGCCACCGTGCGCAAGATGCTGGTGATGCCGGACGACAAGCTGGTCGACGCCGATGACGCACCGGTTCGCCGCGACTATACGCCGCCGGCCGATGGCACTCTGCCGGTGAAGAACGTCGTGGTGATCCTGATGGAAAGCTTCGCCGGCCACTACGTCGGCGCGCTGGGCGCTCCGGGCAACATCACCCCGTCCTTCGACAAGCTGGCGAAGGAGGGGCTGCTGTTCACCCAGTACTTCTCCAACGGCACCCACACTCACCAGGGCATGTTCGCCACCATGGCGTGCTTCCCCAACCTGCCGGGCTTCGAGTACCTGATGCAGACGCCCGAGGGCGGTCACAAGTTCTCCGGCCTGCCGCAGTTGCTGTCGGCACGCAAGTTCGAGGACGTCTACGTCTATAACGGCGACTTCGCCTGGGACAACCAGTCCGGCTTCTTCGCCAACCAGGGCATGACCTCCTTTATCGGCCGCAACGACTTCGTCAATCCGGTGTTCTCCGACCCGACCTGGGGTGTGTCCGACCAAGACATGTTCGCTCGCGGCAACGAAGAACTGGACAAGCTGCACGCCACCGGCAAACCGTTCTATGCGCTGCTGCAGACCCTGTCCAACCACGTGCCCTACGCGCTGCCCAAGGATCTGCCGGTACAGCCGGTGACCGGCTACGGCAGCCTGGACGAGCACCTGACGGCGATGCGCTACTCCGATTGGTCGCTTGGCCAGTTCTTCGAGAAGGCCAAGAAGTCGCCGTACTACAAGGACACCATCTTCGTCGTCGTCGGCGACCACGGCTTCGGTACCCCCGAGCAACTGACCGAGATGGACCTGTTCCGCTTCAACGTGCCGCTGCTGATCATCGCTCCCGGCATCCAGGAGAAATTCGGCGCTACCCGCGACACCGTCGGCACCCAGATCGACATCGTGCCGACCATCATGGGCCGCCTGGGCGGCGAGGCCCGCCACCAGTGCTGGGGCCGCGATCTGCTGAACCTGCCTGAAGGCGACAAGGGCTTCGGCATGATCAAGCCGTCGGGCAGTGGCCAGGACGTGGCGCTGGTTTATGGCAATCGCATCCTGATCAAGCCCAAGGAAGGCGACATCCGTGTCTATGACTACAAGCTCGGCAAGGACTTCGGCGCGACTCGCGTCCAGGACACCCCGGAGCAGTCGGAAATGAAGGGCCGCCTGGAATCCTTCATCCAGACCGCCACCCAGGCCCTGCTGGACAACAAGACCGGCGTGGTCGACGGCAAGCCCGACGTGAAGTGATCGAGCGGTAAGTGAAAAGGGGCCTACGGGCCCTTTTTTCATTCCCGAGGATTGATTGATGTATCGTTCTTGCAACGACACATTGGCGCCGCACGGTTGTTGAGCGAGCTCGCTACGATGGGCTGCTGCCCCAGCGCTGTACACTACTCCAAGTCTGGCTCTCAGGATTTCGCCCGAGGGGGCGAAACATGGAGTCCGCTCGTACGCCAAAGCGGCGCTGGCACACCCACGCCGAAGCAGGAAATCTGTCCGTTGATATCGGCGCACACGCCGGTCCTACCGGCGGTTCGCGGGCATGGCCCGCTCCTACAGGGTGCATGCCAGACGCTGCGGAGCGGCGGGAAAAATGATTAAAACAAGTTATAAATTAAGACGATATCGATCTAATGAATTATAAGAAAACTCGTTATCCTGCCGCCCACACCACGAGGTGATCAGTTTCGCCAGTCAGGACGCGTAGATGGATGTTGGCAATATCGGTTTCGTAGTCGCGGGTCTTGTCGTTGGCTTTATCGTTGGAATGACCGGTGTCGGTGGCGGCTCGCTGATGACCCCGATCCTGCTCTGGTTCGGTATCAACCCCGCTGCCGCGGTGGGCACCGACCTGCTCTATGCCGCCATCACCAAGTCCGGCGGCGTCCTGGTTCACCGCAAGAACGACAACATCGACTGGCGCATCACCGGCTGGCTGGCCCTGGGCAGCGTTCCGGCGGCGGCGCTGACGCTGCTGTTCCTGCACAGCCTGCACGCCGATACCGCAACGATGAACGCGGTGATCAAGAACGCCCTGGGCGTCGTGCTGCTGCTCACCGCGCTGGCCGTGCTGTTCAAGAAGCAGGTGCTGGCCTTCGCCCAGCGCCATGCGGGCGACAGCTTCCACTTCAGCGGCCCGAAGCTGAACGCGCTGACGGTCGTCACCGGCGCCATCCTCGGCGCGATGGTCGCGTTGACCTCCATCGGCGCCGGCGCGCTGGGCACCGTGGCGCTGTTCATCCTCTATCCGTTCCTCGCCACCCGGCGCCTGGTCGGCACCGAGATCGCCCACGCCGTACCGCTCACCCTGGTCGCCGGCCTCGGCCACGCCAGCATGGGCAATATGGACTGGGGCCTGCTGGGCTACCTGCTGATGGGCTCGCTGCCGGGCATCTACATCGGCAGCCATCTGGCCGGCCGCATCCCCGACGGCGTGCTGCGCCCGTGCCTGGCGGTGATGCTGGCCATGATCGGCTACAAGCTGGTCTTCTAAGCGCCGGTTTCCCAGAGCGCTCAGCCGCGGCGGAAACGCCCCGGCGTCACGCCTTTCCAGCGGCGGAAGGCGTGGATGAAGTTCGACACCTCGCCGTAGCCGAGCCGCTCGGCAATCTCCTCCAGACGAATCGCCCCGGTGGCCAGCAACTCCTCGGCCAGCGCCTGGCGCACCTCATCGAGCAGGGCGCGATAACTGCTGCCCTCGGCTTCCAGCCGGCGGCGCAGCGTGCGTGAGGTCATGTGCAGCTCGTTCGCCAGTTGCTCCATGTCCGGCAGGCGTCCCGGCGTGCCCAGCAGGCGATCGCGGATCTGCCCGGACAGCCCGGTGCGCACCTGACGGCGGGCGAGCAGGGCGCGGCATTGTTCCTCGCAGCGTCGCGCCACTTCCGGGTTGGCACCAGGCAGCGGCATATCGAGGATGCGGCTGTCGAAGACGATGCGGTTTTCCGCCTGGCCGTAGAGCGGCGTCACCCCCAGGTGCTCGATGTAGGGCGAAAGGTCGGCTGGCGCCTCGCGGCGGAACAGCGCCTGGCGGATCGGTGGCGGCTGGTTGGTCAGGTCGCGCTGGATGCGCAGCACGCCTCCGCCGTCGCGGTCGATGAGGAAGTCGCGCAGGTCTTCCGGCACCGCCGAGTCGTCCAGCACCAGGTGCGCCTCGCCGTCGTGTTCCTCCAGCGTCATGCGGTGGAAGGCGTAGGTCAGGTCGAGGTAGCGCAGGCCCAGGTGCGCGGCACTGAGGAAGGTCGAGCTGCTGAGCAGGGCGAAGCCCCAGATGCCGTAGGTATTGAGGTGATAGCGCAGGCCGGCCTTGAGGCCGATGCCGGGGCGCTGGCCGATCTGCCGCTGGATGTTGCGCAGCAGCGCCAGCTCCTGGCTGGCTTCCACCTCGGCGCCGGGGTCGGCGAGCACGCCGATGTCCAGCCCGGTGCCGTCCAGGCACTGTTCCAGGGTCATGCCGTGGTCGAGGCCGAACTGGGTCATGAGCTGCACGCTGATGGCGCTGCGCCGGGGCGACCAGGGCGGGGTGGCAGGCATCGAGACCTCGGATGGCAGGGTGACCGAAAATCAGGGGTGACCGAAAGTCACAATTTTATGTCCGACTATGCCATAACCCTGGGTGGGAAGTCGCACTAGGATGTCGTCATCCGCCGCCGTGCGGACTTCAGAACCGGGAGCACAACAATGACAACACCTTCCCGTCGACCGGCCGCCCCGCGCGTGCTGATCATCGGTGCCGGCTTCGCCGGCCTGGGCCTGGCAATCCGCTTGCAGAAGGCCGGCATCCAGGACTTCCTGATCCTCGAGAAGGCCGCCGACGTCGGTGGCTGCTGGCGCGAGAACGTCTATCCGGGCGCCGCCTGCGACGTGCCTTCGCACCTGTATTCCTTTTCCTTCGAACCCAAGGCCGACTGGTCGCGCAAGTTCGCGCCCCAGGCGGAAATCCTCAACTATGCGCGGCACTGCGCGGACAAGTACCGCCTGCGCGAGCGCATCCGCTTCAACCGCGAAGTGCGCGAGGCCAGCTTCGATGAAGCGGCCGGCGAGTGGCGGGTGACCTGCGCCGATGGCGAGGAGTTGCGCGCCCAATCGCTGGTCTGCGCGCTCGGCCAGCTGAGCCGCCCGCTGATCCCGAAACTGCCGGGGATCGAGCGCTTCCAGGGCAAGGCCTTCCACTCCGCGCAGTGGGACCACGACACACCGCTGGAGGGCAAGTGCGTCGCGGTAGTCGGCACCGGCGCCAGCGCCATCCAGTTCGTTCCGCAGATCGCCCCGAAGGTGGCCGAGCTGCTGCTGTTCCAGCGCAGCGCCGCCTATGTCATCCCCAAGCCGGATCGCCCCTACGCCGACTGGGAACGCCGTCTCAAGGCGCGGTTGCCCTGGCTGCAACGCCTGGACCGAGGCCTGAAGTACATCCAGCACGAGGCCCGCGCGCTGGCCTTCACGGTGTTTCCGCCGCTGATGAACGTCATGCGGATCAGCTTCCATCGGCACATGCGCAAGAGCATCGCCGACCCACAGCTGCGCGCCCGGCTGGAGCCGGACTACCCCATGGGCTGCAAGCGCATCCTGATCAGCAACGACTACTACCCGGCGCTGGCGCGCCGCAACGTGAAGCTGGTGGACAGCGGCATTCACGAGGTCACCGAGGACGCCATCGTCACCCGTGACGGCGTGCGCCACCCGGTGGACACCATCATCTACGGCACCGGTTTCGCCGCCACCGAATTCCTCGCCCCAATGCGCGTCACCGGCCTTGCCGGCCGCGAGCTGAACCAGGCGTGGAGCGATGGCGCGGAGGCGTACAAGGGCATCAGCGTCAGCGGCTTCCCCAACTTCTTCATCCTCTACGGGCCCAACACCAACCTGGGGCACAACTCCATCATCTACATGCTGGAAAGCCAGTTCCCCTACGTGCTCGGCTGCCTGCAACGCGTCCAGCGCGACGGCCTGAAATACCTGGACCTCAAGCCGCAGGTGCAACAGGGCTTCAACCGCCAGTTGCAGCACGACCTGCAACACACCATCTGGGAGCGCGGCTGCAGCAGCTGGTACAAGACCGCCAGTGGACGCAACACCGTGAACTGGCCGGGCTTCACCTTCCGGTATCGCCAACAGACCCGTCAGCCGGAGTTCGCCGACTATGACTGCATCCGTTGAACCGCAACTGCCGCTGTCGACTCGCCAGAAGCTGCTGACGGCCACCCTGCGCGGCACGCTGAACCTGCTGTTCCGCGGGCTGATGGGCCCGCCGTTGCCGGTGAAGGCGCAGCGTGCGCTGCTGCGTGGGCTGACGGCCGCCACGCTGACGCCGCGAGGCGTGCATCGCGAGCAGACGACCCTGGGCGGCGTGCCCGCCGAAGTCTGGCGGCCGCAGGGCGCGGGCGAGGGCCGGGTGATCCTCTACCTGCACGGCGGCGCCTACCTGATCGGCTCGCCGGCCACCCATCGGGCGATCACCGCCAACCTGGCGCGGCTGTGCCAGGCCGAGGTCTGGGTGATCGATTACCGCCTGGCGCCGGAACATCGTTTCCCCGCCCAGCGCGAGGACGCCGTGGCGGCCTACCGGGCATTGCTGGATAAAGGCGTCCCGGCCCGCGCCATTACGGTGGCGGGGGATTCCGCCGGCGGCCACCTGACCCTGCAACTGGCCCTGGAGGCCAGAGCGCAGGGCCTGCCGGCGCCGGGCGCGCTGGTGACCTTCTCGCCGGTGACCGATCTTTCCAACGAACACCTGCACGCGCCGGCGGCGGGCGACCCCTTGATCACCCGCGCCTGGATGGACAGCGCCATGGCGATGTTCTGCCCGCCGGGCGTACCGCGCGCGGATGCGCAGCTGTCACCGCTGTATGCCGACCTCAGCGGGCTGCCGCCGCTGTTGATCCAGGTCGGCGAGGACGAGGTGTTGCGCAACGACAGCCTGCGCTTCGCCGACGCCGCGCGGCGCCATGGCAACACCGTGCACCTGCAGCGCTTCCCCGGTTGCTGGCATGTGTTCCAGGCCCACGCCGGCCTGCTGGACGTGGCCGACCGCGCCCTGCAGGACGTCGCCCGCTTTGTTGCCAGCCATGTGCAATCTGCCACTGCGCAAGGAGCGCCGCGATGAACACCATCCTGATCAGCGGGGCGGCCTCGGGCATCGGCGCCGCCACCGCGAAGCTGTTCCACCAGCGCGGCTGGCGTGTCGGCCTGCTCGACCTCAACCCCGAGCCGCTGGCGGCGCTGGCAGCCGAGCTGGACGGCGCCTGGCAGCGGGCGCTGGACGTCACCGACGCCGACGCGGTAACGGCGGCGGTGCGCGAGTTCGCCGAGGCCAACGCCGGACAGCTGCGCTTGCTGTTCAACTGCGCGGGCATCCTGCGCTTCGGCCGTTTCGAGGACATCAGCCTCGCCGAGCACAACCGCATCATCGCCATCAACGTGCAGGGTGTGCTCAACTGCTGCTATGCCGCGCTGCCGTTCCTCAAGCGCACCCCGGGCGCGCAGGTGCTGAACATGGGCTCCGCCTCGGGGCTGTACGGGGTGCCGCAGATGGCCAGCTACTCGGCGTCGAAGTTCGCCATTCGCGGATTGACCGAAGCGCTGGAGCTGGAGTGGCGCGAGTTGGGCATTCGCGTCGCCGACCTGATGCCGCCCTTCGTGCGCACGCCGATGGTCGCCAGCCAGACCTTCGAGCCGCCCGTGTTGCGCCGCCTGGGCGTGACCCTGGTGGCGGAGGACATCGCCCGCGCCGCCTGGCGCCAGGCCCAGAGCAGCGGGGTGCACCGGCCGATCGGCGCCATGTTCCGCGCCATGTACTGGTCCGGCCAGCTGTCGCCGCCGGCGCTCAACCGTTGGGTGATGGCCTGGCTCAGCCGCGCCTGAGTAAACTGCAGGGGCGGCGAAGGAGGCCGTCCCATGCAGCAGATCCTGGAACCTCAGCCATCGGCCTGGCAGCGTGTGCTGCAGGACATCACCTCACCTTTCGACCGCATCAGCGAGATGACCTACGGGGTGATCATGACCCTGACCATCATCTCGGTGATTTCCGCCGCCAGCGGCGGGGCGAGCCGGCAGGACCTGATCGTCGCTGCGCTGGGCTGCAACCTCGCCTGGGGCCTGGTGGATGCGCTGATGCTGCTGGTGCGTCTGAGGGTCGAGCGGGTGCACCAGCACGGTCGCCTGCGCGCCTTGCGCGGCACGTCCGATGACCGCGATTTCCGTGACGGACTCGGCGAGTTCCTGCCTCCACGACTGGTGGCCGCGCTGCAGCCGGACGAGGTCTGGCGGCTGCGCCAGCGCCTGATGCGCTCCGAACTGGGCACCGGGCCGCTGCGCCATGGCGGAGCCGAGGTCTGGCTGGCGGCGCTGCTGATCGTGTTGCTGGTGACCGGCATCACCCTGCCGCTGATCCTGCCGCTGTGGCTGGTGCCGGACGAGCTGCTGGCGCTGCGCCTGGCCCAGGGCATCGGCGTCGCCATGCTGTTCGGCCTGGGCTGGCTGCTCAGCCGCTGGTCCGGTGACTCGCCCTGGCCGGGTGCGCTGGGTTTTACGGCGCTGGGCGTCGCCATGACCGGCCTGTGCATCGCGCTGGGCGGCTAGTGGCGCAGGCTTTCCCCCGACTGCCGCCTGTCGCCGCCAAACGGTTGGAAGCATGGAAGGAGCGGCGCGGGCTGCCGCCAGGCGCTACTCTGAGGAAGTGGCCGGGAAATTTCCGTTGCGCCGCTCGGCGCGTTCGGCGGAGTTGGCCACCATTTCGGGGGACGTTGCGTCATTTGACGTTTCCCGGCGGCACACTGAAGTGCCCGGAACATGCCCGCCCAGGGCGTGTTCGTTGGCGGGGAATACACTCTGAACGTCTCGACAGGAGGTGCGTACCATGGAAAAGCCCCTCTCGGAGGATATCAGCGTCAACGTGTTGCGCCGGATGAAGGAAGGTGGCTTCGATTTCGCTCGCATTCATCCCATCGATTTTTTCGCCATCTTTTCCGATGAACAGAACGCCCGCAAAGCTGCCCGGCAGTTTCGCGGAGAGTCGCTGAGAACCCAGGTCGAAGCCCGCGATGATGGCGGCTGGAACCTGCAGATCAGCAAGGTGATGTTCGCCACCCACGCCGCCATCGGCGATTTCGAGCACGACCTTGAGGAAGTCGTGGTGCCACTGGGCGGTATTCTCGATGGCTGGGGAGTGACCCAGGAGGTCACCTCCCTGCGTTGAGCGCAACGCAGCGTTGAGCTGTCGCAGGACGGCCCATCTTCTACCCGCGTCTTTTACCCGCAAGCCACGAAAAAGCGTGCCGTCGCCAGCGGTGACGGCGCGCCTTTCTTCGTTGCCTTTCTTCGCTGGGCAGCGTGCCCTGGGCGGCAGCCGTGCAAGCACGCGCTTGCGGACACGCCAGGTTTCTTCAGCGCCCCCGATGCGGCAGACTGCCGCGCGGAGGTGACCATGACCGATATCCTGATCCTGACCCACGTCGATTTCTGCCCGCCCGGCCACCTGGGCGCGCTGCTCGACCGACTGCAACTGCCATTCGACGTGCGCCGCGCCGACCTCGGCGAGCTGCAAGGCTACGACCTGGAACGGCCGAAAGCCGTCGCCATCATGGGCGGGCCGATGAGCGTGAACGACGACCTGCCATGGCTGCGCGATGAGATCGCTGCGATCCGCCGCTTCATCGCGCGCGACGTGCCGATGATCGGTCACTGCCTGGGCGGACAGTTGCTGGCCAAGGCGCTGGGCGCGGACATCCATCGCCTGCCGTATACCGAAATGGGCTGGCAGCCGATGCGCCGCCTGGAAGGGCAGAGCCCCTGGCTGGCGCACCTGCCCGAGGAGTTTCCGATCTACCAGTGGCACGGCGATACCTTCGATATTCCCCCGGGCGCCACCCGCCTGCTGTCCAGCCCCTGGTGCGAGAACCAGGCCTTCAGCTTCGGCGAGCGCATCCTCGGCCTGCAGGGTCATCCGGAGATGACCGAGGAGCTGGTGAGCGGCTGGGTCAATGGCTTCCCGGAATACCAGGATCCGACCCAGCCCAGCCAGGAAAGCGCCCAGGCGATGCTGGCCGACCTGCCGCAGAAGGTGGCGGCGATGAACCGGGTGGCGGAGGGGTTCTACCAGCATTGGCTGAAGTTGGCGGGGCTGGTCTGAACGGCGCCACGTTCCACCCATCCTACGTATCGATCCCGCGGGGGGTGCTCTTGGTAGGAGCGAGCTTGCTCGCGAATCCGGCCTCGCAGCGGGGGTCGTTCGCGAGCAAGCTCGCTCCTACAGGCTGGGGTTAGTGCTTGAACATGATGTGCCGCGCCACGGTGTAGTCCTCCAGGCCATACATGGACAGGTCCTTGCCGTAGCCGGATTGCTTGAAGCCGCCATGGGGCATCTCGCTGCACAGCATGAAGTGGGTGTTCACCCAGGTGCAGCCGTACTGCAGGCGCGCCGCCACCCGTGAGGCGCGGCCGACATCCTTCGTCCACACCGACGAGGCGAGGCCGTAGTCCGAGTCGTTCGCCCAGCGCACCGCTTCGTCCGCGTCGCTGAACGGGGTCACCGATACTACCGGGCCAAACACTTCGCGGCGGACGATTTCGTCGTCCTGCTGGGCGTTGGCCACCACGGTGGGCTCGTAGAAGAAGCCGCTGCCGCTGACCACCTTGCCACCCGTGGCGATCTGGATGTGCGGGCTGGCCTTGGCGCGCTCGACGAAGCCGGAGACGCGGTCGCGCTGGGCGGCGGTGATCAGCGGGCCGAGTTCGGTGTTCGGGTCGTTCTGCAAACCTGTCTTGAGGCTCGATACGGCGCTGGCGAGGTCGGCGACGAAGTTGTCGTAGACCTTCTTGCCCGCATAGATGCGGCAGGCCGCGGTGCAGTCCTGGCCGGCGTTGTAGAAACCGAAGGTGCGGATGCCGGCGATCACGTCGTCCAGGTCGGCGTCGTCGAAGACGATCACCGGGGCCTTGCCGCCCAGTTCCATGTGCAGGCGCTTCACGCTGTCGGCGGCGCTCTTGATGATGGCCTTGCCGGTGCCCACCGAGCCGGTCAGCGAGACCATGCGCACCAGGTCATGGCTGACCAGCGGCGCGCCCACGCTCGGGCCGCGGCCGAACACCAGGTTGACGACGCCGGCGGGGAACAGCTCGGCGATGAACTCGGCGACTCGCAGGGCGGTGAGCGGTGTCTGCTCGGAAGGCTTGAGCACCACGCAGTTGCCGGCGGCCAGCGCCGGGCCGAGCTTCCACGCGGCCATCATCAGCGGGTAGTTCCAGGGCGCGATGGAGGCGACCACGCCCACCGGGTCGCGGCGGATCATCGAGGTGAAGCCGGACAGGTATTCGCCGGCGGCGGAGCCGGGCAGCACGCGGCAGGCGCCGGCGAAGAAGCGGAACACGTCGGCGATGGCCGGGATTTCGTCATTCAGCGCGGCGGCGTAGGGCTTGCCGCAGTTGTCCGACTCCAGCCGGGCCAGCTCCTCGGCGTGTTCCTCGATGCGGTCGGCCAGGCGCAGCAGGAGCAGGGCGCGGTCTTTGGGAGCGGTCTGCGACCAGCCGTCGAAGGCCGCATCGGCCGCGCGCACGGCGGTGTCCACCTGGGCTTCGCTGGCCTCGGCAACCTGGCCGATCACCGTGCCGGTGGCGGGGTTGAGGATGTCCAGCGCGGCGCCTTCGCCGGCGACGAACTGGCCGTTGATCAAGAGTTTGGTTTGCATGGGGGCTCCTCCTTCAATGGGTTTTCCCTCACCCCAACCCTCGGCTTTGGCATCCTGCGTCGCTCTGACTCCTGCATCCCTGCAGTCGTCTCCCAGAGGGAGAGGGGGCTGTTCGTGCCGGCTGACACCACGGTTTCAGCCGGCGCCGATCCGGTTCCCTCTCCCTTCGGGGCGGGGCGCGCAGCCAGGGCTAGGGAGGGGGCGTTTGGCACGGAGTCACTTGCCACTCCCCGCCACATCGCTGGTCCCGCGCGTCAGGTAGTACGCACCGAGGATCGGCAGCATGGTGGCGAGCATCACCAGCATGGCGACGACGTTGGTCACCGGCACGTCGCGCGGGCGGGTCAGCTGGTTGAGCAGCCACAGCGGCAGGGTGCGTTCGTGGCCGGCGGTGAAGGTGGTGACGATGATTTCGTCGAACGACAGGGCGAAGGCCAGCATGCCGCCGGCCAGCAACGCCGTGGCGATGTTCGGCAGGATGATGTAGCGGAAGGTCTGCCAGCCGTCGGCGCCCAGGTCCATGCTCGCCTCGATCAGGCTGAAGGACGTGCGGCGGAAGCGGGCGATCACGTTGTTGTAGACGATCACCACGCAGAAGGTGGCGTGGCCGATGACGATGGTCAGGAAGCCCGGCTCGATGCCGAGGGTCTTGAATGCCGAGAGCAGGGCGATGCCGGTGATGATCCCGGGCAGGGCGATGGGCAGGATCAGCATCAGCGAGATGCTCTCCTTGCCGAAGAAGTCGCGGCGGTACAGCGCGCCAGCGGCCAGGGTGCCGAGGACCATGGCGATCAGCGTGGCGACGCAGGCGATCTTCACCGACAGCCAGATGGAATCGAGCACGTCGCCGCGGGCGAAGGCGATGCTGAACCACTTCAGGGTGAAGCCCTGCAACGGGAAGCTGTAGGCCGACTCCTCGGTGTTGAAGGCATAGAGCAGGATCACCAGGATCGGGAAGTGCAGGAACACCAGCCCGCCCCAGGCCGCCAGGCGCAGGAACCAGGAGGGCCGATCGGTGGAATGGGCGTCAGAGCGCATCGAAGGCCCCCAGCCGCTTGGCGATGGACAGGTAGACGGCGATCAGCACGATGGGCACCAGGGTGAAGGCCGCCGCCAGCGGCATGTTGCCCACCGCGCCCTGCTGCACGTAGACCATGGTGCCGATGAACAGACCGCTGGGGCCGACTAGCTGGGGGATGATGAAGTCGCCCAGGGTCAGGCTGAAGGTGAAGATCGAGCCGGCCACCACGCCGGGGAAGGCCAGCGGCAGGATGACCTGGAAGAAGGTCTGCCGCGGGTGCGCGCCGAGGTCCGCCGAGGCTTGCAGCAGCGACGGCGGCAGGCGTTCCAGGGCGGCCTGGATCGGCAGGATCATGAACGGCAGCCAGATGTAGGTAAACACCCAGAAACGCCCGAGGTGCGAGGTGGACAGGGTGTTGCCGCCCACGCCCGGGACGCCCAGCAACAAGTCCAGCAGGCCCAGCAGGTGCAGGCGCTCGATCACCCAGTAGAGGATGCCGCCCTTGGCCAGGATCACCGTCCAGGCGTAGGCCTTGACGATGTAGCTGGCCCACATGGGCAGCATCACCGCGATGTAGAAGAAGGCCTTCTCCTTCGGCCCGGCATAGCGCGCCATGTAGTAGGCGATGGGGAAGGCGAGGATGGCGCTGGCCACCGACACGGCAATCGCCATGCTGAAGGTGCGCAGGACGATGTCGTAGTTGGCCGGGTTGAACAGCGCCCGGTAGTTGGCCAGGGTCAGGTCCGGCGTCACCGCCATGGTGAAGTCGTCGAAGGTGTAGAAGCTCTGCCAGAGCAGGGCGAACAGCGAGCCGATGTAGATCACCCCGAACCACAGCAGCGGCGGGATCAGCAGCATCAGCAGGTAGAGCGTGCTGCGCCGGTAGAGGAAGCTGGAGATCGCCCTCACGGCGCCGACTCCTCGCGCAGCGGCACCAGCGCGCTGCGGGCCCAGCAGGCAGTCACCGCATCGCCCGGTTTCGGCCGTTGCTCCTCGCGCTCGCCGTTGGGCAGGGCGGCGACCAGGCGCGCGCCGTTTTCCAGCTCGATCTCGTAGCGGCTGCTGGCGCCCATGTACTGCACGTCGAACAGGGTGCCGCTGACTTCCAGTTCGCCTTCCCCGGCGCGGCCGAAGCGCACGTGCTCGGGGCGCAGCGAGTGCGGGCGCGATTCGCCCAGCAGGCGTTGCGCGAGGTCGTCGCGCAGCACGTTGGCAGTGCCGACGAATTCGGCGACGAAGCGCGTGGCCGGGCGGCGATAGAGGTTGCCAGGCGTGTCGACCTGTTCGATGCGTCCCTTGTTGAACACCGCCACGCGGTCGGACATGGACAGCGCTTCGCCCTGGTCATGGGTGACGAAGATGAAGGTGATGCCGAGCTGGCGCTGCAGCTTCTTCAGCTCCACCTGCATCTGCTCGCGCAGCTTCAGGTCCAGCGCGCCGAGGGGTTCGTCCAGCAGCAGCACGCGCGGGCGATTGACCAGCGCGCGGGCGAGGGCCACGCGCTGGCGCTGGCCGCCGGAGAGCTGCGCCGGCTTGCGCGTGCCGTAGCCGGCCAGGGCGACCATGCCCAGGGCCTCTTCGGCGCGGTGATAGCGCTCGGCCTTGGCCACGCCTTTCACCTTCAGGCCGTAGGCGACATTGTCCAGCACGTTCATGTGGGGGAACAGCGCGTAATCCTGGAACACCGTGTTCACGTCGCGCTCGTAGGGCGGCAGGCCCGCCGCTTCCGCACCGTGGATGCGGATGGAGCCGGACGTGGGCTGCTCGAAACCGGCGATCAGCCGCAGGCAGGTGGTCTTGCCCGAGCCGGAAGGGCCGAGCATGGAGAAGAATTCGCCGTCGCGGATCTCGATGGACACCGCGTCGACGGCGCGCACCTCGCCGTAGTGACGGCTGACGTCGGTGAACTGGACGGCTGTGGTCATGCTGCTGGCTACCTGAAGGGCGGGGCTGCATCAGAAAAGGTAGCGCATGGGGGGAAGGGCGCTCGGGAAGGACATGCTCTTGGTAGGAGCGAGCTTGCTCGCGAATGGCCCCGCAGCGGAGGCGGGTTCGCGAGCAAGCTCGCTCCTACAGGTCAGCAGTGAAGCGGGGCTTGGTCACCTCCCGCCCATGATCGCAATGTAATCCTGCGTCCACCGGCTGTACGGAACGCACTGCCCCTGGTCGCACTTGGCCTGCGGGGTCTTCCAGAAGGCGATGCGGTCGAACTGGTCGTAGCCGTTGGCGGCGCAACCTTTCTCGCCCAGCAGTTGGCTGCCGGTGCAGCCGTCGGGCACGGCCGGCACGGAGCCGAACCAGGCGGCGACGTCGCCCTGCACCTTGGGCTCCAGCGACCAGTTCAGCCATTTGTAGGCGCACACCGGGTGCTTGGCGTCCACGTGCATCATGGTGGTGTCGGCCCAACCGGTGACGCCTTCGCCGGGGATGGTCGAGGCGATCGGCTGCTTCTCGCCCACCAGCGCGTTCACCTGGTAGGGCCAGGAGCCGGAGGCAGCCACACCTTCGTTCTTGAAGTCGCTCATCTGCACCGTCGCGTCGTGCCAGTAGCGGTGGATCAGCTTCTGCTGCTCGCGCAGCAGCTTGAGGGCGGCGGCGTACTGTTCCTCGTTGAGCTCGTACGGGTCCTGGATACCCAGCTTGGGATTGGCGGTCTTCAGGTACAGCGCCGCGTCGGCGATGTAGATCGGCCCGTCGTAGGCCTGCACGCGGCCCTTGTTGCTCTTGCCGTCGGGCAGCTTCTGCTCGCTGAACACCACGCTCCAGCTGTTCGGCGCCTGGGGGAAGACCTTGGTGTTGTACATCAGCACGTTCGGCCCCCACTGGTAGGGCGTGCCGTAGTGCTTGCCGTCCACGGTGTGCCAGGGCGCGTCCTGCAGGCGCTTGTCGACGTTCTTCCAGTTGGGCACCAGGGCGAGGTTGATCGGTTGCACGCGCTTGCCATAGACCAGCCGCAGGGAGGCGTCGCCGGAGGCGGTGACCAGGTCGTAGCCGCCCTTGGCCATCAGGCTGACCATCTCGTCGGAGGTGGCCGCGGTCTTGACGTTCACCTTGCAGCCGCTGTCCTTCTCGAACTGGGTGACCCAGTCGTAGTTCTTGTCGCTCTCGCCACGTTCGATGTAGCCCGGCCAGGCAATGATATCCAGCGCCCCTTCGGGGTTGCCGAGTTGCTTGAGTGCCTCGGCGGCCTGCACCGAGCCGCTGCCGAGCAGGCTGATGGCGGCGAACGTCAGCGCCGCGACGTTCACTGAAGACAAATGCACGGATGACATGGACGGACTCCTGTTGTTCTTCGTTGTGGGAGCCACTGCGGAACCAGCGCGCAGATAAATGGCACCTCCGTTGACCGCTGCGGGTCCATAGCAAATGGCCACGCTCTTGCAGCGTAGTTCTGCCCCCGGAGGCTGACAAGCCAGCACTGGCGCGGCCTGTGGCCCCAAACGGGGCGCGCCGCGCGAGGTGTGCTGCGGTTTCGCACCATGGCAGTGCGACCGGCGCCAACAGCCTTTGCAAGTCATTGAATGGACAGGAAATCGACCTCTGGCACGGGCCTTGCGACGGCACCTGTAGCCGAGTGAGAGCGGCAACAAGGAGTGGAAGATGGCTCGGGTGTTCTATGACGAAATGCATGACGCCGCTGGCGCCTGCCGACCGCACTACACGGAGTTCGCCCGCTGGCTGGCGGACATGCCCGGCGAACAGTTGCAGCAGCGCCGCCGCGAGGCCGACCTGCTGTTCTACCGCGCCGGGATCACCTTCACCCTCTATGGCGACGACCAGGGCACCGAGCGCCTGATCCCCTTCGACACCATCCCGCGCAGCATTCCCGCCAGCGAATGGAAGATCATCGAGGCCGGCTGCATCCAGCGGGTGCAGGCGCTCAACCTGTTCCTCGCCGACCTCTACCACGACCAGCGCATCCTCAAGGAAGGCCTGATCCCGCCCGAGCAGGTCCTGGCCAACGACCAGTACCAGCTGGCCATGCAGGGCCTGGACGTGCCCGGCAACGTCTACGCGCACATCGCCGGCATCGACCTGGTGCGCGACGGCAACGGCGCCTACTACGTCCTCGAGGACAACCTGCGCACCCCCAGCGGCGTCTCCTACATGCTGGAGAACCGCAAGATGATGATGCGCCTGTTCCCCGAGCTGTTCGGCGCCCAGCGCATCGCGCCCATCGACCACTACCCGAACCTGCTGCTCGACACCCTGCGCCAGGCCAGCCAGGTGGAGCAGCCCTGCGTGGTGGTGCTGACGCCCGGACGCTTCAACAGTGCCTACTTCGAGCACGCCTTCCTGGCGCGGGAGATGGGCGTGGAGCTGGTGGAAGGCGCCGACCTGTTCGTCCGCGACGAGCGCGTTTACATGCGCACCACCGCCGGCCCGATGCCCGTGGACGTGATCTACCGCCGGGTGGACGACGACTTCCTCGACCCGCTGGCCTTCAACCCCGACTCCATGCTCGGCGTGCCCGGCCTGCTGGCCGCGTACCGCGCCGGCAACGTGGTACTGGCGAACGCGATCGGCACCGGCGTGGCCGACGACAAGTCGGTGTACCCCTACGTGCCGGAGATGATCCGCTTCTACCTCGACCAGGAGCCGATCCTGCACAACGTGCCGACCTGGCAATGCCGCCGGCCGCAGGACCTGTCCCACGTGCTGGCGCACCTGCCCGAGCTGGTGGTGAAGGAAGCCCAGGGCTCCGGCGGCTACGGCATGCTGGTCGGCCCGGCCGCCAGCAGCGCCGAGATCGAAGCCTTCCGCGCCCGCCTGATGGCGCGCCCGGAGGCCTATATCGCCCAGCCGACCCTGAGCCTGTCGACCTGCCCGACCTTCGTCGAGAACGGCATCGCCCCGCGCCACATCGACCTGCGCCCCTTCGTGCTCTCCGCGCCGGACAACGTGCGCCTGGTGCCCGGCGGGCTGACCCGCGTGGCGCTGCGCGAAGGCTCGCTGGTCGTCAACTCGTCACAGGGTGGCGGTACCAAGGACACCTGGGTAGTAGAGGACTAAGCATGCTCAGTAGAACCGCTTCCGACCTGTACTGGATGTCGCGTTACCTGGAGCGCGCCGAGAACCTCGCGCGCATGCTCGACGTGTCCTACTCGCTGTCGCTGATGCCCCAGGACGGCCGTGGCGACGGCCTGGAAGAACTGGCCATGCCGCTGCTGATCACCGGCAACCTCGACGCCTACCTCGCCCGCCACGGGGAACTGCACGCCGAGCGCCTGCTGAACTTCTTCGCCCTGGATGCGCAGAACCCGGCGAGCATCTACTCCTGCTTCGGCGCCGCCCGCGCCGGCGCCCATGCGGTGCGCGGGCGGATCACCACCGACATGTGGGAGAACATCAACGCCACCTGGCTGGAGATGCGCGACATTGCCCACCAGGGCCTGCTGCGCTACGGCATCAGCCACTTCTGCGAATGGGTCAAGGACCGCTCGCACCTGTTCCGCGGCGCCACCTTCGGCACCAGCATGCGCAACGACGCCTTCCACTTCATCCGCCTGGGCACCTACATCGAGCGCGCCGACAACACCCTGCGCCTGCTCGATGCGCGGCATCAAGTGCTGGGCGAGCACAGCGCCGGCCCCGCCGAAGGCTCGGCGCGCGGCTACTACCAGTGGACCGCGCTGCTGCGCGCGCTGTCGGCGTTCGAGGGGTACACCGAGCTGTACCGCGACGCCCTCAATGCGCGGAACATCGCCGAACTCCTGCTGCTGCGCGAGGACGTGCCGCGTTCGCTGCTGGCCTGCGCCGAGGAGCTGCGCCAGATCCTCGCCAGCCTGCCCGGCATCAACGGCCGCCCGGCCCAGCGCCTGGCCGCCGAACTGGAAGCGCGGGTGCGCTACACCGGCATCGACGAAGTGCTGGGCAGCGGCCTGCACCCCTGGATCACCGACCACATCGGGCTGGTGCGCCAGCTCGCCAACGCCATTCACAGCTCGTACCTGGAGGCCGCATGAAACTCTCCATCCGCCACGACACCACCTACCGCTACGAAGACCAGGTGCGCGCGAGCATCCAGTACCTGCGCCTGACCCCGCAGGAAAGCGAGCGCCAGCACGTGCTCGACTGGCAACTGCACCTGCCGCGCCCGGCGCACCCGCAGCGCGACGCCTACGGCAACATCCTCCACGTGCTGACCCTGGACGAGCCCCACGAGGCCATCGTCATCGCCGCCCACGGCCACGTGGAAATCGACGAGGAGAACGAGCGTGAGCACGATCACCTGTCGCCGCTGCCGTTCCTGCGCGGCACCCGCCTGACCCAGGCCGACGGCGCTTTGCAGGAGTTCGCCCGGGCCCAGTGCGCCGAGCGCCGCGACCGCAAGGCGATGATCAAGCTGATGCAGGCTCTGAACGAGCGCATCGCCTATGTGCCCGGCTCGACCCAGGTGGACAGCACCGCCGCCGAAGCCTTCGCGGCCGGGCAGGGCGTCTGCCAGGACCACGCCCACGCCTTCCTCGCCTGCCTGCGCTACCTGGGCGTGCCGGCACGCTATGTCTCGGGCTACCTGTACACCGACGTCGAGGAACACCTGGCCAGCCACGCCTGGGCCGAGGCCTGGCTGGACGACGCCTGGTACAGCTTCGACGTGACCAACGTGCTGGACCGCCCCGAGCGCCACCTGAAGCTGGCGGTGGGCCTGGACTACCTCGACGCCTGCCCGGTGCGCGGCATGCGCCGGGGCGGCGGTGGCGAGCAGATGCACGCCCGCGTCACCGTGGCGCCGGGGCACCTGCAGCAGATGCAGCAGGCGCAGCAGTGAGGAGGCGTGGCACAAGCCCTGGCACCGGCTTAAGATCGGTGCCAGTTCCTGCCAGCATGAGATTGCCATGACCTATTGCGTCGCCATGAACCTCGCCCAGGGCCTGGTCTTCGTTTCCGATTCGCGCACCAATGCCGGCGTCGACAACATCGCCGTGTTCCGCAAGCTGCATATCTTCGGTACGCCGGGGGAACGCCTGATCGTGGTGCAGAGCGCCGGCAACCTGGCCACCTCGCAGTCGGTGATCAGCACGCTGCGCCAGCGCATGGGGAGCGACGGGCCCAACCTGGGCACAGTGGAGAACCTCTTCGAAGCTGCCCGGCTGGTGGGCTCGACGCTGCGCGAGGTGGTCGACCACGACGAGAACATCGGCCAGAACCAGGGCGTCGACCTGGGCAGCTCGTTCCTCGTCGGGGGGCAGGTCGGCACGGAAGTGCCGCGCCTGTTCAATGTCTACCCGCAGGGCAACTTCATCGAATCGACCCGCGACACGCCTTATTTCCAGATCGGCGAGAGCAAGTACGGCAAGCCGATCATCGACCGCGCCATGAGCTACTCCACCCCGCTGGAGCAGGCCCTGCGCTGCGCGCTGATCAGCTTCGACTCGACCATCCGCAGCAACCTCTCGGTAGGCATGCCGCTGGACCTGCTGGTGTACCGCGAGGGCAGCCTGGAAGTGCCGGCGGGCTACCGCATCCAGGAGGGCGACCCGTACTTCGAAGGCATCCGCAACCAGTGGGGCGCCGGGCTGCGCCAGTTGCTGGGCGAGCTGCCGGCGCCGCCGGGGGATTATTGGCACTGACGGCAGGTTCCCGGAGCGCAGTGCACTCGCTGGAGCGCTTGGGCGGGTTCGGCAGGGCGTGTGCTCTTCGTAGGAGCGGATCTTATCCGCGATGCCGAGCGCCAGCTCGGTGCTCAAGCCTGCGCCTTATGTCCCGGCTGCGCCGGGATTTCGCGGAGAAGCTCCGCTCCTACAGGTTGAATCCGGTGCTCGGGCGTGCTTTTCGTAGGAGCGAGCTTGCTCGCGACCGTCGCCATGCCGGTCTTGCCGATCCCCTCGCACCGAAAGGTCGCCGCACCCTGTAGGAGCGCGCCATGCGCGCGGTCGCGGGCGTGGCCCGCTCCTACAGGTTGAATTCGGTGCTCGGGGCGTGCTTTTCGTAGGAGCGAGCTTGCTCGCGACCGTCGCCATGCCGGTCTTGCCGGTTCCCACGGATCGAAAGTTCGCCGCACCCTGTAGGAGCGCGCCCTGCGCGCGGTCGCGGGCATGGCCCGCTCCTACAGGTTCACTCCGGCGGGCGGTCAGCTTCCGGCCTTCACCTTCCGCCCCGCCATGTGTTTCAGGTAGGCGACGATCTGGTCCAGCTCCGCGTCGCTGACCACATCGACGGCGAAGCCCTTCATCCGCGCCTCCGGCCAGTGCCGCAGGCTCTGCGGGTCGCGGATGTACTGCTTGAGGTACCCCGGCGCGAAGTACTCGGTGGGGTTGTGCGGCAGGTTCAGGTCCGGGCCGAACTGCGAGTCGCCGGCGCCGTTCAGGCGGTGGCAGGCCAGGCAGTTCTTCTGGAACTGGGCGAAGCCCTGCTGCACGGCGTTGGGCGCATTCTTCGCCGGCAGCAGGGCCGGGAATCGTTCGGCCAGCGGCTTCAGGTAGCGGATGCTGGCGACCTGGAAGGGCCATTGCTCCGGGCCGATGCCGGCGGCCTTGGGGTCGGTCCACACCAGGTAGAACGGCCCGGCGGACGGCTTGCCCTCGGCCAGCGGCGGCCAGGGCTTGTTCGGCTCCTCGATGGCCAGCCAGGCGCGCGAGCCTTTCCCGGCCAGCAACGGCGCGGCCGGCAGTTCGGCGGCGAAGCCGTCCAGCGCCACGGCCTGCAGGTGATCGGCCGGCTTCACGCCCTGCAGCAGCGCCGCCAGCGGCACCGCGCGGTAGTGCATGCTGCGGTTGTAGGAGACGTCGGCGGGAATCTCAATGTCCTGCACCTTGGGGTTGGCCAGCAGTTGCTCGGTGGTGAAGTCGTGCTTGCCGTCGGGCAGCTCCAGGGTGAGCGTGGCGGCGAAGGTGGTGGGGCAGAGCAGAAGCAGCGTCAGCAGCAGTGGGCGCATGGTCGCATCCGTGGCGGGAAAGGGCCGCGGAACATTAGCAGAGCCGGGGGCGTTGCAGGAGGTGGGTGGCTCCCGCGCTGCGTTGACCGTGGCTCGCGGATGGCGGCACGCGGTACGCAGCGGCGGGATGACCGAGGGTTGGCCCTAGCCGACCAGACGACTCAGATTGGGGATGATCAGCACGACGGTGGTTGCGAAGACGATCAGGCTAGCCTGACGCCATTTTCTCGATTGTTTGTCCATGATGTCCTTCCGCCTTTCTTGTTCTTGGCATGGCTCACTCACGGCCTGTTGATAGTGTCGCGCATGCCTTGGCTTCTGGTGATTCGAGCCGAGCCGGCAAAACCCGGCAACGGCACTCTTCGCAGTCTCTGCCTGATTGAGTCTAAGCCTAGTGCCGCGCGGGCTTAGACCATCTGGCAGCAAGTCCCGCAGCTCCAGGCATATTCCCTCTATATGACCGGGCCGTGACAGCTCTGTTCAGCATTTCGACCGTTCGTCCGGCCGCGCCGACAGGCCCTTTCCAGAGCCTTCGGGCGGTTCGCCGCCGGTCGGTGGCTGAGCGTGGCGGTCAATTGCGCTGAGCGCTGCGGTCATTGCTCCCGGCCGATACGCCGTTAAGGTAGGCCGACACGCCACGCCTGCGTGACGACAACTCTAAGAGAGAACGCCATGACCGAAGCATTCATTTACGACGCGGTGCGTACTCCCCGCGGCAAGGGCAAGAAGGACGGCGCGCTGCACAGCGTCAAGCCGGTCAACCTGATGGCCGGTGTCCTGCGTGCGTTGCAGCAGCGCAACCAGCTCGATACCGCCCAGGTCGACGACATCGTCCTGGGCTGCGTGACCCCGGTGGGCGACCAGGGCTCGGACATCGCCAAGACCGCCGCGCTGGTGGCCGACTGGGACGAGCAGGTGGCCGGCGTGCAGATCAACCGCTTCTGCGCTTCGGGCCTGGAAGCGGTCAACCTGGGCGCCATGAAGGTGCGTTCGGGCTTCGAGGACCTGGTGGTGGTCGGCGGCGTGGAGTCCATGTCCCGCGTGCCCATGGGCTCCGACGGCGGTGCCTGGGCGCTGGACCCGGAAACCAACCTGCATACCAGTTTCGTGCCCCAGGGCATCGGTGCCGACCTGATCGCCACCCTCGAAGGCTTCAGCCGCGCCGACGTCGATGCCTTCGCCCTGCGTTCCCAGCAGAAAGCCGCCAAGGCCCGCGCCGAGCGGCTGTTCGCCAAGTCGCTGGTACCGGTGACCGACCAGAACGGCATCGTCCTGCTCGACCATGACGAGTTCATCCGCGCCGACTCCACCCTCGAGGGCCTCGGCGCGCTCAAGCCCAGCTTCGAGATGATGGGGCAGATGGGTTTCGATGCCACGGCGCTGCGCAAATACAGCCAGGTGGAGCGCATCGAGCACGTGCACACGCCGGGCAACAGCTCCGGGATCGTCGACGGCGCCGCCGCCATGCTCATCGGCTCCGAGGCCAAGGGCCGCGAGTTGGGCCTGAAGGCCCGCGGGCGCATTGTCGCCACCGCGGTGACCAGTACCGACCCGACCATCATGCTCACCGGCCCCGCGCCGGCGACCCGCAAGGCACTGGCCAAGGCGGGGCTCAAGGCCGAGGACATCGACCTCTTCGAGGTCAACGAAGCCTTCGCCTCGGTGGTGATGAAGTTCATGAAGGACATGGGCGTGCCGGAGAGCAAGGTCAACGTCAACGGCGGCTCCATCGCCATGGGCCACCCGCTGGGCGCCACCGGCTGCATGATCCTCGGCACCCTGCTGGACGAACTGGAGCGGCGCAATTTGCGCTATGGCCTGGCCACCCTCTGCGTGGGCGGCGGCATGGGCATCGCCACCATCATCGAACGAATCTGACTTTCGTAGGAGCGAGCTTGCTCGCGAACCGCCCAGAGCTTCGCGAGCAAGCTCGCTCCTACAGGTCTCCCACCCTGGGAAGAGAACAACATGACTGACGCCATCCGTTATGAGAAAGGCCAGGACAACATCGTCGTCCTGACCATGGACATGCCCGGCCAGAGCGCCAACACCATGAACGGTGTGTACCGCGAGGCCATGGCCGCCACCGTGGCGCGCCTGGAAGCCGAGAAGGACTCGATCGCCGGCGTGGTGATCACCTCCGCGAAGAAGACCTTCTTCGCCGGCGGCGACCTGAACGAACTGATCAAGGTGACCAAGGCAGACGCCCAGGCCTTCTACGAAGGCATCCTGGTGCTCAAGGGCCAGCTGCGCCGCCTGGAAACCCTCGGCAAGCCGGTGGTCGCCGCCATCAACGGCGCGGCGCTGGGCGGCGGCTGGGAAATCTGCCTGGCCTGCCATCACCGCATCGCTCTGGACGAAAGCCACGTCCAGCTTGGCCTGCCGGAAGTCACCCTCGGCCTGCTGCCCGGCGGAGGGGGCGTGGTGCGCATGGTGCGCCTGCTCGGTCTGGAGAAAGCCCTGCCGTACCTGGCCGAAGGCAAGAAGGTGCGCCCGGACCAGGCGCTCAAGGCGGGCCTTATCCATCAACTGGCCTCCAGCCGCGAAGAACTGCTGAGCAAGGCCCGCGAATGGATCGCCGCCAACCCGGCCGCCAAGCAGCCGTGGGACAGCGCCGGCTACAAGATTCCCGGCGGCACCCCCTCCAGCCCGGCCGTGGCACAGATGCTGGCCATCGCTCCGTCCGTGCTGCGCGACAAGACCAAGGGCTGCTTCCCCGCGCCGGAGAAGATCATGTGCGCCGCCGTCGAGGGCGCGCAGGTGGACTTCGACACCGCGCAGCTGATCGAGGCGCGCTACTTCACCGAGCTGACCACCGGCCAGGTGGCGAAGAACATGATTGGCACCTTCTGGTTCCAGCTCAACGAGATCAACGCCGGCAAGTCCCGTCCGCAGGGCATCGCCCCGCAGCAGACGAAGAAGGTCGGGGTGATCGGCGCCGGCATGATGGGCGCGGGCATCGCCTACGTCTCGGCCGCCGCCGGCATCGACGTGGTGCTCAAGGACGTCTCCCTCGAGGCGGCGGAAAAGGGCAAGGCGTACTCCGCTGGCCTGCTGGACAAGAAGGTCAGCAAGGGCCAGATGAGTGTCGAGAAGCGCGACGCCTTCCTCGCGCGGATCAAGCCGACCGCCAGCGACGCCGATTTCGAGGGCTGCGACCTCATCATCGAAGCCGTGTTCGAGGACCGTGGCCTGAAGGCCAAGGTCAGCGCCGCCGCCGAGTCCGCCGCGCTGCCCGAGGCGGTGATCGCGTCCAACACCTCGACCCTGCCGATCACCGGCCTGGCCGAAGCCGTGGCGCAGCCGCAGAAATTCATCGGCCTGCACTTCTTCAGCCCCGTGGACAAGATGCCGCTGGTCGAGATCATCCGTGGCGCGAAGACCGACGACGCCACCCTGGCCCGCGCCTTCGACTACGTCCTGCAGATCAAGAAGACGCCGATCGTCGTCCATGACAGCCGCGGTTTCTTCACCTCCCGCGTGTTCGGCACCTTCACCAATGAAGGTCTGGCCATGCTCGGCGAAGGCGTATCGGCAGCGATGATCGAGAACCAGGCGCGTCAGGCCGGCATGCCGGTGGGCCCGCTGGCGATCAGCGACGAAGTGTCGATGAGCCTGATGAGCCACATCCGCGAGCAGACCCGCAAGGACCTGGAGGCCGAGGGCAAGCCGTTGCCCGCGCACCCGGCCTTCGCCGTGGTGGACCTGATGGTCAACGAGTACAAGCGCCCGGGCAAAGCCGCCGGCGCCGGCTTCTACGACTATCCCGCCAACGGCAGGAAGCACCTGTGGCCGGAGCTGAAGCAGCGTTTCGAGAAGGCTGACGCGCAGATCTCCGCCGAGGACGTGCGTGACCGCATCCTCTTCGTGCAGGCCATCGAGACGGTGCGCTGTGTGGAGGAGGGCGTGCTGACCTCCACCGCCGACGCCAACATCGGCTCGATCTTCGGCATCGGCTTCGCCGCCTGGAGCGGCGGCGCGCTGCAGTTCATCAACCAGTACGGCCTGAAGGACTTCGTCGCCCGCGCCCAATACCTGGCAGAACAGTACGGCGAGCGCTTCCTGCCGCCGGCGCTGCTGCTGGAGAAGGCCGCGCGCAACGAGACGTTCTGAAGGGCCCTTCTGTAGGAGCGAGGGGGCGTCTAGTTCTTGCTCGCGAAGCCGGCTTCGCAGCGGGGCTGTTCGCGAGCAAGCTCGCTCCTACAGAAGAATCGTCGCTCTGGAGAACCGGCTCACGTGGCCGGTTTTTTCTTGCCGTTGCAGGCCGTAGGATGGCGCTTTCTGTCCCGCAAGGAATGCCCGATGACGCCTCCCGCCCTGTTGACCATCGACCAGCAGAAAGGCATGCGCGAAAGCCCGGAGCCGCGCAACAACCCGCAGGCCGAGCAGCGCATCGGCGAATTGCTGGCCCTGTGGCGTCGCGAAGGTTGGCCGCTGGTGCACATCCGGCACATCTCGCGCACGCCAGGCTCGCCGTTCTGGCCCGGGCAGCCGGGCGCGGAGTTCCAGGACGCCCTGGCGCCGCTGGAGCACGAGCACGTGGTGGAGAAGAACGTTCCTGACGCCTTCATCAACAGCAGCCTGGAGCGCTGGCTGCGCGTGCGAGGCATCGAGGCCGTGGTGATCTGCGGCGTCAGCACCAGCAACTCGGTGGAGGCCACGGCGCGCACATCGGGCAACCTGGGCTTCGCTACCCAGGTGGTGGCAGACGCCTGTTTCGCGTTCGCCAAGCGCGATTTCAACGGCGTGCAACGCAGCGCCGAGGAGGTCCACGCCATGTCCCTGGCCAACCTGCAGGGCGAATATGCGCAGGTACTCACCGCGGACGCGCTGCGGCAACGGCTGCCTTTGGGCTGAGTCCTTGCCAACCGGCCGTCACCCCTGTGCATCCGTGCAATTGAAGGAAGTCGATTTTTCCGGTATTTCCCCTGAAATTCCTACGCAAGATTCGCCTTGGCATCTTGTGTGGTGAAAAAATAGGGCGTAATTTTCACGCGCGTTTCATCAGTGTCAGGATAACCATTCTTATCAGCCGCTAACCCCCCAGGAATCACCCCTGCATGTCGTTGCACATCTGCATTCTGGAAACCGACATCCTCCGCCCCGAACTCATCGACCAGTACAAGGGCTATGGCTGGATGTTCCAGCAACTGTTCGCCAAGCAACCCGTTCCGGCCGAGTTCAAGGTCTACAACGTGGTGGAAGGGCATTACCCGCCCGACGATGAAAGGTTCGATGCGTACCTGGTGACCGGCAGCAAGGCGGACTCCTTCGGCACTGATCCCTGGATCCAGACCCTCAAGGACTACGTGCTCAAGCTCTACCAGCGCGGCGACAAGCTGCTGGGCGTGTGCTTCGGCCACCAGCTGCTGGCGCTGGTGCTGGGCGGCAAGACCGAGCGCGCCAGCCAGGGGTGGGGCGTGGGCATCCACGACTACCGCATCGAAGAGCAGCCGGAATGGATGAGCCCGTCGCTGGGTGATGGTCTGACCCTGCTGGTCAGCCACCAGGACCAGGTCACCGAACTGCCCCACGGCGCGCGCCGCATCGCCTCCAGCGACTTCTGCCCCAACGCCGCCTACGCCATTGGCGACCAGGTGCTGTGCTTCCAGGGCCACCCAGAGTTCCAGAGCGACTATTCCCAGGCGATCCTCGAGCTGCGCAAGCACATCTTCAGCGAGCCGGTGTTCCAGTCCGGCATCGACAGCCTCGCGCGCCCGCACCAGGGCACCGCGGTGGGTGAATGGATGATGCGTTTCGTCCAGCAGGGGCGTGACCAGAAGAAGAAAAGCGCGGCCTGATTCCTGCCGTGCTGACGGAAAGCGCCGCTCATAGGAGCGGCGTTTTCGTTTGTGCCAGAGGATGTGGTTACGGGTGAGGTGGGTGCGGATTCGGACCGATCGCGGACGGAGTCCGCTCCTGCGCAACCCGCTAGCGTAGGAGCAAAGGTCTTCTTCTGAATGTCCATGCCGGTGTTTCCCTCTTCCTGCAGGAGGAGAAGACCGCTTGGTGCAGGTTGAGACCATCTTGTCAGCCGGCACGCGCGGCGCCCTCTCCCTTCAGGGAGAGGGCGGGCCGGCACGATATCTCATGTAGGAGCGGACTCCGTCCGCGATAGCCCTCAGGCCCCTACGTGGCTTACAGCCAATCCGCCTGCTTGAAGCTGATGTACAACCCCACGCAGCCCAGCGCCAGCAGCCCCATGATCAGGAAGTAGCCGTAGTGCCAGTGCAGCTCCGGGATGTATTCGAAGTTCATCCCGTAGATGCCCGCCACGGCGGTGGGGAAGGCGAGGATCGCTGCCCACGCGGCAAACTTGCGCTGCACCACGCTCTGCCGGGACGACTCCAGCGCCAGGCCGACCTCGATGGTCTGGCTGGCCACGTCGCGCAGGGTAGTGAGGTCTTCCAGCAGGCGGTTCACGTGGATCGCCACGTCGCGGAAGTACGGGCGCATCTGCTTGTCGATGAAGGGGAAGTCCAGCCTTTGCAGCTCCTGGCAGATCTCCACCATCGGGGCGGCGTAGTGCTTGAGCCGCAGTACCTCGCGGCGCAGGCCGTAGATCTTCTCGATCTGCTCCTGGGTCAGCGATTTGCGCAACACCTGCTGCTCCACCTCCTCGATTTCCCCGCGGATGGCCTCCACCACCGGTTCGTAGTTGCTCATCACGAAGTCGAGCAGGGCATAGAGCACGAAGTCGGTGCCGTGGGCCAGCAGTAGCGGGCGCGCTTCGCAGCGTTGTCGGACCTGGGCGTAGGACTGGGAGAAACCGTGACGCGCGCTGATGATGTAGCCGATCCCGGCAAACAGGTGGGTTTCGACGAACATTAGTCGGTTATCGGCGCGGATCGGCGAATAGATGACGATGAACAGCGCATCGCCAAAGGTCTCCAGTTTCGGCCGGCTGTGCTTTTCCAGCGCATCGGAGACGGCCAGTTCATGGAGGTTGAACTGCCGTTGCAGGTTGAACATTTCCTCTGGCGTCGGCTCCTGCAGGCCGGTCCAGACGAAGTGGTCGGGCTGGCAGGCCCAGCGATAGCCGTCCTCCAGCGCGATGTCGGAGACCTTGCGGCCCTTGCTGTAGACGGCGGAAGCGATGACTCGGCCCATGGCGAAGCCCACCCTGCGGCGATGGAGTCTGGGGTCCTGGTGCAGGGTTCAGTGTTGGACAGCCTGGCGCAACGCGCCAGCGGGGCTCGAATCAGGAGTGCGGGGTGAGGGCGTCCTGCAGGCCTTGCAGCGCGACGGGGACCACCTGGTTGAAGCGCTGGAACAGGTCGCTGCGGTCGACGTTGTCCACCGGGGCATGGCGCGCGCCGTCGAAGCCGGCGCTGAGGGCGGTGACCACCAGGATGACGATGGTGTAGAGCCCCAGGGCGGCGAGGGCGCCATTGCGGGCGTAGCGGTGGGCTTGACGGTTCATGCTGGCAACTCGGGTCCGGGGAAGTGATGGCCCAGTGTCGCTTTGGTCATTTCGATTGAATAACGATGCCGGTTGCTTCCGGGTATCAGGCAAATTGATAGATGGCTTCGCCGTGACCAGGCGCAGGGGCGGTAGCGGGAGGCTGTCGGATGTTTCCGGGACTCTGGCGGGCTTCATGGCTGCTTGACCCTCGTCAAGGAGGGGGAAACTGCCCGGCGTAGCGTGGAAATCAGGTGGTGGCGCGAGGCTGCCACGGATTTCCCGAACGCAAGGAACTTCCCATGATTCGATACGTTGAAGGCGACATTCTGCTGAGCAAGGCCCAGGTCATCGCGCACGGCATTGCGCCGCAGGACCATTTCGACAGCGGCCTGGCGCTGGAGCTGCGCGAACGCTGGCCGTCGATGGTGCGCGACTACCGCCACGCCTCGCATTCCAACGCGCCGAAGCCGGGCTCGATCTGGATCTGGTCGGGCGTGGACGCCGATGGCTCGACCCGCTGCATCGCCAACCTGCTCACCCAGGGCATGCAGGGCGACGGGCGCGCGGCCAAACCGGCCGGGGCGACGCTGGAGAACGTCGGCCACTGCCTGAAGGAGCTGGTCAAATACCTCAAGGGCGAGCGTGTCGGCAGCGTGGCGCTGCCCTGCCTGGCGACGGGTGTCGGCGGGCTGGACTGGAAAGAGGTCAAGCCGCTGGTGGAGCGCTACCTGGGCGAGTTGGACATCAACGTGGTGGTCTATGAGACCTATCGCCGTGGGATAGCGGCCGCCGAAAAACTCTGAGCCTGCGTCATCGTCCCTGGAAGGCCCGGCATCACGCCGGGCTTTTCGCGTCGGGCGGGACTGCATGACGTCACCTGCGGTGGGCGGCGGCTGGTATGGGAAGGTTTCAGCCCTGCTTGGCAGCCGCTTCGACGTTCACCTGGCTGGCGGACTGCTCGGCCTGCTGTTGCCCGATAGCGGCCTGGGTCATGTGAACCATACGGTCCTGCATCAGCGAGGATTCCTCGGCGAAGCTGGCCTGGGCGGCGAAAGCGGTAGCGGCGGCCAGTACGCTGGCGGCAATGATGTTGAGTTTCATGATGAACACCTCCGGTTGGTTTGCTTTGGGTTCATCCATAGGTTAATGCGTAATAATTTTCGAAAAATAGCAAATATGCTTAATCAGTGTTGCCCTTTAGGTAACAGTCGTACAAAGAAAAGCCCGGCACATGGCCGGGCTTTCGTGTTCGGATGGTCAGGCCAGGTGTTGCTTGTCCAGCTCGATGGACTTGTCGAGGGTTTCCAGCAGGTGCTTGCGCACTTTCAGCTTGGTGTTGCGGTGCGCGGTCATGTTCAGCTTCTTCAGGTGCTGCGCCGCTTCCAGGGCGGCTGCTTGCAGCTGTTCGGCCGGGACGACCTTGTCGAGGAAGCCGGCGTCCACGGCGTCGCGCGGGTTGAACATCTCGGCGTTCACCACCGAGCGGGTGAAGGCGGAACGGCGCAGGCGGTCACGGGCCAGCTCGATGCCGACGTGGTGCATGGTCATGCCGATGGCCACTTCGTTGAGGCCGATCTGGAACGGGCCATCAACGCCGATGCGGTAGTCGGCCGAGAGCAGGATGAAGGCGCCCTTGGCCACCGCATGGCCGGTGCAGGCCACGATGATCGGGAAGGGGTGGGAAAGCATGCGGCGGGCGAGGGTGGAACCTGCGGCCACCAGGTTCACGGCGTTTTCCGGGCCGGAGGTCATCACCTTGAGGTCGTAGCCGCCGGAGAGAATGCCCGGCTGGCCGGTGACGATGACGATGGCGCGGTCTTTCTCCGCCTGGTCCAGGGCCTGGTTGAAGGCTTCGATGACCGCCGGGGAGATGGCGTTCACCTTGCCGTTGTTCAGGGTCAGGGTGGCGATGCCGTCTTCGAATTGGTAGCTGATCAGCTCACTCATGGCAGAGAGTCCTGGGTTGGAAGCCGTGGGTTGAAAGTGGGCCAGAACATACTGGCGCAGGCCGGGGGCGTAAAGCGATTTGACTGACTGGTAAGTCAGCCGCATGCCATAGAAATCGGGCAATTTCTGTGCGCTGTGCACGCAAATTCCGACGACTCCAATGGAGAGGTCTGAGGCGTACTGTTAAGCTGCCAGTATCCCTGCGTCCCGCTCTTGCACAATCCAGGATGTGCCTGCCATGTCGAAGCTTCTCAAGTGGTCCCTGTTTGCCGTCGTTGCGATCGCCCTGATCATCAAGGCGTCGCTCTGGCTCTCCGTTCGCAGCGTGGTGAATGACGCCATCGCCCGCGTCTCGCCGTTCATGGAAATCACCTATGGCGGCATCTCCTCGTCATTCGACGGCCGGGTGGGTCTGCAGAACGTGGTGATCCGCGTGCCGGCGGCCAACGACAGCCTGAAGGTCGCCCATGCACAGCTGAAGTTCAATGGCCTGCGCGAGCTGCTCAGCTTCAAGGAGCGCCTGGGCGAGGGCAAGCTGCCGGAACAGATGGCCGTGGACCTCAAGGGCGTGGAATTGCAGATTCACGGCCCGTTCATGCAATCGCTGTATGCGCAGCCTGCCGAGAAGAGCGCCTTCACCGCGTTGAGCGAAGTGGCCTGTGGCAGCGTGCGCAATATCGGCGTCGACGAGCTCCTGCAGATGGGCTACCGCACGCTCGAGTCGGACATCGAGTTCTCCTACCGTCTGCAGCCGGGCGCGCAGACCCTGACCTTCGACCTGCGCAGCGATACCCGTGACATGCTCGACATGCACACCAGCATGACGCTGATGAACGTGTCCGAGCGCCCCGGCGACATGCGCGTGAACCCCCCGCGCGTGTCCCAGGTCGTGGTCGAGATGAACGACAACCAGTATCAGCGCCGCGTCAGCGAGTTCTGCCGGAGCAAGCTCGGCGTGGACCAGAAGGCCTACACCGCCATGGCGCTGGAGCAGTTCGACAAGGCCCTGCGCCTGCAGCGCATCGCCCTCGACAAGCCGCTGCTCGATGCCTATGGGCGCTACCTGGCCGACCCGCGCTCGCTGCGCGTGGAGCTGACACCTACCGAGGGCATGGCCTGGGGCGGCCTGGAATTTTTCGAGCCCAAGGATGTGATCCAGATGCTGCGTCCGGTCGTGCTGGTCAACCAGGAATCGGTGACACCGCTGGGGTTCGCCTGGGTCGACCCGCTGAAGAAAAAAATCACGCCGGAAAGCCAATATCAAATGGTTTCGGCCCCGGAAACGGTTGAGTCGCAGGCCAAAACGCAGCAATATGAGTTCGTTAACGTTGAAAGCCTTGCCCAGTACACCGGCAAGCGCCTGCAGTTCATCACGTACGATGGTGCCTATTACCAGGGTGTGCTGCACAAGGTGGAGAACGGTCGAGTCTATATCACCGTCCTGATGGGAACGGGTTCGGCAGAAATGTTCCTCCGCCTGAACAAGATCAATCAGGTGCGGGTCATGTTGTAAGCCCCCGGAAGGAGAGAGCAAGTGAGTGAGTCGTTGTCCATCCAGCATGATGAAACCAGCCACCAGTTCGTCACGACGGTGGATGGTCATCGCGCCTATCTGGCCTACATGGATCTGGGCAAGCAGACGCTCGACATTTACCGCACCTTCGTTCCGGACAGCCTGCGCGGCCGCGGCATCGCCGCCGCCCTCACCGAGCATGCGCTGCAGTACGCCGAGCGCGAGGGCTACAGCGTCATTCCGTCGTGCTCCTACGTCGAGCGCTACCTGGAACGCCGCCAGCGCCACACCGACACTGCGCTCTGACAGGCGCGACATGAAAAAGCCCCGCTGATGCGGGGCTTTTTCATGGGCGGCTCTTTGGTAGGAGCGAGCTGGCTCGCGAAGCGCTGAGGCCGGTGCTGTGGGAGACTCCATTCGCCAGCAAGGACTAGGCGTCCCCCTCGGTCCTACGAAGAGCCAAAGAAAAAGCCGGGCATTTGCCCGGCTTTCGTTCGTGCCTGAAGCCTCAGCCGCGCTGACGCTTGGGCAGCACGTCCTTGAGCTTGGCGCGCATGCTGCGCACGGCCTTCTCGGTGGTGTCCCAATCGATGCAGGCGTCGGTGATCGACACGCCGTATTGCAGCTGGCACAGGTCCTTCGGAATCGGCTGGCTGCCCCAGCCCAGGTGGCTTTCCACCATCAGGCCGACGATGGAGTTGTTGCCTTCGGCGATCTGGTTGGCGACGTTGTCCATCACCAGCGGCTGCAGGGCCGGGTCCTTGTTGGAGTTGGCGTGGCTGCAGTCGACCATCACGTTCAGCGGGATCTTCGCCTTGGTCAGTTCCTGCTCGCACAGGGCGACGCTGACCGAGTCATAGTTCGGCTTGCCGTTGCCACCGCGCAGCACTACGTGGCCGTAGGCGTTGCCCTTGGTGGTGACGATGGAGACGCCGCCTTCCTGGTTGATGCCCAGGAAGCGGTGCGGGCTGGAAACCGACTGCAGCGCGTTGATCGCCACGGTCAGGCTGCCGTCGGTGCCGTTCTTGAAGCCGACCGCCGACGACAGGCCGGACGCCATCTCGCGGTGGGTCTGGGATTCGGTGGTGCGAGCGCCGATGGCCGACCAGCTGATCAGGTCCTGCAGGTACTGCGGGGAGATCGGGTCGAGCGCCTCGGTGGCGGTGGGCAGGCCCATCTCGGCGAGGTCGCGCAGCAACTGGCGGCCGATGTGCAGGCCGTCCTGGATCTTGAAGGAGTCATCCAGGTACGGGTCGTTGATCAGGCCCTTCCAGCCAACGGTGGTGCGCGGCTTCTCGAAGTACACGCGCATCACCAGGAACAGGGTGTCGGAGACTTCCGCGGCCAGTACTTTCAGGCGCTCGGCGTATTCGTGGGCGGCCTTGATGTCGTGGATCGAGCAGGGGCCGATCACCACGAACAGGCGGTGGTCCTTGCCGTCGAGGATGTCGCGTACGACCTGGCGGCCGTGGGCGACGGTGCGCAGGGCGGCGTCGGTCAGGGGGATTTCGCGCTTGAGCTGCTCCGGCGTGATCAGGGTCTCGTTGGAGGCAACGTTAAGGTCGTCGATCTGTAAATCAGCCATCGTGGTACTCAATCAGGTCACGGGTGCCGGCCGCCAGAAATCCCCGTGCGATGGGGCGCAGGCATTGGTGTCGCTAAGGGGAACCCGAACCTTAACCGTTCAGGCGTCGCCTCGACAATGGCTCGCTTGAGGAAAATGCCCGCAACACGGGGATTTGCGCGACTTTCTGCCCGCCGCCGATCAGACCGCGCAAAACATCGGGAAGTCGGCGGCGTTCTGCGCGATCCATTCCAGCGCCAGCTCCTCGAACGGCAGGCTGCCGCCGCTGGCCTGTTCGCGCTGCCGCCGGTACTGCTCGATCCGGCAGACCTGCTCGACCATGCGCGCGCGAAACAGCGTGTCTTCGTCGATGAAGGCGATGCCCACCCAGTAGTCGTTCACCTGCTTGCGGCTCCAGGCGATCACGCCGGCGTAACGCGCGGCATCGCCCAGCAGGGGAATGCGCAGTTCGATGGAGGTGCCACGGCGAAAGCCCCGCGGCGAATTGCACGCAACGCCGCCGAGGCTGATATTGTGCAACCGCTGGCGCGGCAGGAACGTTTGCTTGCGGATGACCAGCTCGACCGGAAAATCGCACGGGTGGCGCAGGAACTGACGCATGACGGAACGCTCCGACTGCAATCTTTATCGTGGTGGCACTGTGAGTATAGTGCCGGCCCTGGAGCTGACCGACCTGGATGCCGACCGCCGGCTGCTGGAGTTGCCGGGGGTGTCGCTGCTGATTTTCACCGGCGAGGGCTGCTCCACCTGTCGCTGGGCGAAGGATGCGCTGCCGCAGTTCGACCTGCCGGTGGATCGTCTGTGCTGGATCGACGCCGGGCACAGTGGCGGGCTGGTCGAGCGCTACGAAGTCTTCCATCTGCCGTCCCTGTTCCTGGTGCGCGACGGACATTTTCATGGCGCCGTCCACGCGCCGCTGCGCCCCGAACCCCTGATTCATGCCCTGCGCGCTGCCCTGGCGCGCCCTGCTGAGGAGTTGCCTTGATGAGTCTGCGAATCGGCATCATCGGAACCGGTGCCATTGGCGGTTTCTATGGTCTGATGCTGGCCCGCGCCGGCCATGACGTTCACTTCCTGCTGCGCAGCGAATATCCCGCCGTGGTGCAGAACGGCCTGCGCCTGAACAGCCAGGTGCACGGCGCGCTGAGCCTGGCGCCGGTGAACGCCTACGACGACGTGGCGAAGATGCCGGCCTGCGATTGGCTACTGGTGGGCGCCAAGGCCACCAGCAATGCCGACCTCGCGCCGCTGATCGCGCGCGCCGCCGCGCCGGGCGCCAAGGTCGTGCTGCTGCAGAACGGTCTTGCCGTGGAGGACCAGCTGCGTGCGCTGCTGCCCGAGCATCTGCATGTGCTCGGCGGCTTGTGCTACATCTGCGTGCACCGCGCCGAGCCGGGTGTCATCGAACACCAGGCCCTGGGTGGGGTGAACCTCGGCTACCACAGCGGTCCGGCGCTCGAGGCCGAGGTCCGCCAGGCCATCGTGGAAGAGGGCGCTGCGCTGTTCCGCAGCGCCGGCCTGGACTCCAAGGCCATGCCCGACCTGGTCCAGGCGCGCTGGCAGAAGCTGGTCTGGAACATTCCCTACAACGGTCTTTCGGTGCTGCTGAACAGCGGCACGCGGGCGATCATGGACAACCCCGACAGCCGCGCCCTGGCGGCGGAGCTGATGGAGGAGGTCGTCGCCGGCGCCGCCGCCTGCGGCTACTCGCTGCCCCAGGGCATCGTCGGCGCCATGCTCAGCTCCACTGACGCCATGCCGGACTACCTGCCCAGCATGTACCATGACTTCGCCCAGCGCCGGCCGCTGGAGCTGGGCGCGATCTACACCGCGCCGCTGGAGGCCGCACGCCGGGCAGGGCGCGAATTGCCGAAGATCGAAGCGCTGTATCGCGCGCTGCGTTTCATCGACGCACGCAACCAGGCACGCTGACGAGCACCGGGGGAAGCATGGCGAAAGGGCTGGGCGACAAGCTGGTGGTGGCGATTTCCTCGCGGGCGTTGTTCGACCTGCGCGAAAGCCATCAGGTCTATGAACGTGAAGGCGTCGAAGCCTATCGCCAGTACCAGATCGCCCGCGAGGACGACGTCCTGCCACCGGGAGACGCCTTCGCCCTGGTGCAGAAGCTGCTCGCCCTCAACGGCGGCACCGACAGTGCGCCGGTGGAGGTCATCCTCGTCTCGCGCAACAGTGCCGACACCGGCCTGCGCGTGTTCAACTCCATCCAGCACTATGGCCTGGGCATTTCCCGCGCCGCCTTCGTCGGCGGCCGCAGCCCTTATCCCTACCTCAAGGCGTTCAACTGCCACCTGTTCCTCTCCACCCATATCGAGGACGTGCGCAACGCCCTGGACGCCGGCTTTGCCGCGGCGACCATCCTCTCCGGCGGCACCCGCCGGGAGGCCAGCGGCGAACTGCGCTTCGCCTTCGACGGCGATGCGGTGCTGTTTTCCGATGACTCCGAGCGGGTCTACCAGCAGGGCGGGCTGGAGGCCTTCCAGACCCACGAGCGGGAGTCCGCCCGCGAGCCGTTGGGCGGCGGCCCGTTCAAGCCGTTCCTGGCGGCGCTGAACCGTGTGCAGCAGGCCTTCCCGCAGGAGTCCTGCCCGATCCGCACCGCGCTGGTCACCGCGCGCTCCGCGCCGGCCCACGAGCGGGTGATCCGCACCCTGCGCGAGTGGGACATCCGCCTGGACGAGTCGCTGTTCCTGGGCGGACTGGACAAAGCAGCGTTCCTCGAAGCCTTCGCCGCCGACGTGTTCTTCGACGACCAGCCGCTGCACTGCGAGAAGGCGCGGGACGTGGTGGCGACCGGCCATGTTCCCCACGGCGTCAGCAACGAGAAAAAGGTCACCGGCTAGCCGGCTGGCCCCGCAGCCGGCTTCGCGGAGCGATTCGCGTTCTCCTGCTACGCTGCTGGATAGGCCCCGCCGCGCAGGCAGTCGAGGAGGCCGCATGATCCGAACGATTCTCTACGCCACTGACCTCGGTCTTTACGCCCCCTATGTCCTTCAGCACGCGCTTTCGCTGGCCCGTGCGTATTCCGCCGAGGTGTACGTGGTGCATGCGGTGGAGCCGCTGGGGCTGTTCGCCGAGTCCGTGCTGCAGACCTACCTGGACGAAGGCACGCTGAACGAGATGCGCACCAATGGCCTGACCAATGTCATGGGCAGCATCGAGCAGCGGGTGATGGAAGGGTTCCGCGACGAGCTGGGGGAAGCGCGCCCGGACGCCGAGCTGATCCGCTCGGTGCGCGTGGTGCAGGGGGATGCGCCGATGGTAATTCTCGACGAGGCCAAGCGCCTGGGCGTCGACCTGATCGTCGCCGGCAGCCACAGCCATGGGGATGGGCTGAACACGCCTTTGGGGCGTACCGCCGCGCGCCTGGTGCAACTGGCCGAGGTGCCGGTGTACCTGGTGCCGATGCTGCAGCATCGTTGAACGCTTTGTGACGATACGTCGATGAAGCCCGGAATTTCCGTGGGGCTTTAGACGAATGGCATGCACGGCAAAAAAAAACGTCTAGTTTTATTCCTTAAACCATTAATATGGTTATAAAACGACAAGCCCCTGATCGCGGGTCGCGACATCATTTCGAGGAAAGTCCATGAAGCTTCAACAACTGCGCTATATCTGGGAAGTCGCGCACCACGATCTGAACGTTTCGGCCACCGCGCAAAGCCTCTATACCTCCCAGCCCGGCATCAGCAAGCAGATCCGCCTGCTGGAGGACGAACTGGGCGTCGAAGTCTTTGCCCGCAGTGGCAAGCACCTGACCCGCGTTACCCCGGCCGGCGAGCGCATCATCACCACCGCCGGCGAGATCCTGCGCAAGGTCGAGAGCATCAAGCAGATCGCCCAGGAATTCTCCAACGAGAAGAAGGGCACGCTGTCCATCGCCACCACCCACACCCAGGCGCGCTATGCGCTGCCCGGCGTCATCAGCGGTTTCATCAAGCAGTACCCGGACGTTTCCCTGCACATGCATCAGGGCACGCCGATGCAGATCGCCGAAATGGCCGCCGACGGCACCGTCGACTTCGCCATCGCCACCGAGGCGCTGGAGCTGTTCGGCGACCTGATCATGATGCCGTGCTACCGCTGGAACCGTTGCGTGATCGTGCCCCAGGGCCACCCGCTGACCAAGGTGCCGAAGCTGACCCTGGAACTGCTCGCCGAGCAGCCCATCGTCACCTACGTGTTCGGCTTCACCGGCCGTTCCAAGCTCGACGAGGCGTTCAACCAGCGTGGCCTGGTGCCCAAGGTGGTGTTCACCGCCGCCGACGCCGACGTGATCAAGACCTACGTACGCCTGGGCCTGGGCGTGGGCATCGTGGCCCACATGGCGGTCGATCCGAAGCTGGACAGCGACCTGGTGATGCTGGACGCCAGCCACCTGTTCGAATCCAGCGTGACCAAGATCGGCTTCCGCCGCGGCACCTTCCTGCGTGGCTTCATGTGCGACTTCATCGAGAAGTTCGCCCCGCACCTGACCCGCGACCTGCTGTCGAAGGCGGTGCAGTGCCACAACAAGACCGAGCTGGACGAACTGTTCGAAGGCATCGAGCTGCCGATCTATTGATCGCGCGGCGCCGCTCTCTCGGCGCTGGGCTCACAGGAAACGCCGCGATCCCCAAAGGGGACGCGGCGTTCTCGTTTGGCTTCCAGGGTGGGGCGCAAATGCACCCTGTAGGAGCGAGCTTGCTCGCGAACGGATTCACCGGCTACATCAGTGTTGGGCGGTTCGCGAGCAAGCTCGCTCCTACAACGGCGCCGCGCCTCAGCGGATACGCCAGTGCAGCAAGAGCAGGGCGGCGAACGCCAGCCCTGCGCCGACGAGAAAGGTCCAGCTGGCGCCGAAGCGTTGCCACAGCCAGCCGGCCAGCACGCTGGCCAGCAGCATGGCGAGGCCGCTGGCGAGATTGAACACGCCAAACGCGGTGCCCTTGAGGTCGGCCGGCGTGGTGTCGGCGATCAACGTCGCCAGCAGCCCCTGGGTAAAGCCCATGTGCAGGCCCCACAGCGCCACGCCCACCAGCATCAGTGCGGTGGAGTCGGCCCAGGCCAGCAGCAGGTCGGCCGCCACCAGCAGGAGCATGCCGATGGCCAGCAGCCCGGTGCGGTCGGTGCGGTCCGACCACCAGCCCACCGGATAAGCGGAGAGCATGAACAACAGGGCCATCACCACCATCACCAGCGGCGTCCACGCCATGGGCAAGCCGATGGCCTGGGCGCGCAGCACCAGGAACGCCTCGCTGAAGCGCGCCAGGGTGAACACCGCGCCGATGCCGACCACCCACCAGTAGCGCGCCGGGAAGCTGCGCAGCGCCTCGCGGTGGATCGGCGAACGGAAGCGGTGGCTGCCTTCGGCCTGTTCCGGCTCTTTGACGAAGAAGACGATGGCCAGCACCGCGATGGCGGCGGGGATGCAGGCGAACCAGAACACCAGGGGCAGGTCGTTGCCCAGCCAGAGCATCAGCGCGATGGCCAGCAACGGGCCGGCGAAGGCGCCAACGGTATCCATCGACTGGCGCAGGCCAAAGCAGGCGCCGCGGATCTCGGCTGGCGAGACGTCGGCGATCAGTGCGTCTCGTGGCGCACCGCGGATACCCTTGCCGATGCGATCGAGCAGGCGCGCGGCGAAGATGGTCTCGCCCGTGGTGGCCAGCGGGAACAGCGGTTTGGACAGTGCTGCCAGGCCGTAGCCGAACAGCACCAGGCCCTTGCGCCGGCCGAGGTAGTCGCTGATGGCGCCGGAAAACACCTTGACGATCAGCGCGGTGGCTTCGGCGATGCCCTCGATCAGCCCGACCGCGACCATGCTCAGCCCGAGGCTGCCAACCAGGAATAGCGGCAGCAGGCTGTGCAGCAGTTCGGAGGACACGTCCATGAACAGGCTGACGAAGCCCAGCGCCCAGACGGTGCCGGGAATGCGCGGGCGCGTGCGGTCCGAACCGTCGGCCATGGGGGAGCTTCCTTGTGCGGCGGGGGAGAGGACAGCAGCCTGGCTGAGCTGCCATCAAGAAAGCGTCAAGGGTGGGGCTTACAGACGGTCCAGGTCGTCGCGCCGGGCCAGTTCGGCCAGGGCTTCGCGGGAATCCAGCGGAAGTTCGCCACGGCCTTCGAGCACTTCATGAAGGAAACTCATGAACACCGTGTAGACGACTTCGCGGCCGTCATCGTGGCGAACGACGAAGAACGGCGCGGTGTCCACGCCGTACTGTGCGGCAACGAGCCAGCCGGTGCTGGCGGGATTGCGCTCGTCGGCCACCAGGGTGCGGTCGATACGGTTCAGGTAGCCGCCTTTTTCCAGGCGTTCGTGGACTTCGCGGCACTTGCGGCAGTCCTGGCCATCGGCCAGGACCTTTTTCACCAGGGTGATGCGCATGGGATCGGCTCCGCCGCAGGCAGGCGTGCGATCCTGGACTGCGGGCTGACAAGGAAATTTCTGTCAGCCCAAGGGTAGGGCGTCAGGCCTTGCTGATCAAATTGCCGGCGTGCAGGCCACACTCTTTCTGCGTGGCCTCTTCCCACCACCAGCGGCCTTCGCGCTCGTGCTGGTTCGGCAGCACGGGGCGGGTGCAGGGCTCGCAGCCGATGCTGATGAAGCCGCGCTCGTGCAGGCTGTTGTAGGGGATTTCCAGCATACGGATGTAGGCCCAGACCTCTTCGCTGCTCATGTTGGCCAGCGGGTTGAACTTGACCAGGGACTTCTCCGGCGTGGAGAAGGCGCTGTCCACCTCGACCACTGCCACCTGGCTGCGGGTGCCGGGGCTCTGGTCCTTGCGCTGGCCGGTGGCCCAGGCGGTGACGGTGGACAGTTTGCGCTTGAGCGGCTCGATCTTGCGGATGCCGCAGCACTCGCCGTGGCCGTCCTTGTAGAAGCTGAACAGGCCCTTTTCCTTCACCAGCGGTTCCAGCAGGCGCGGGTCCGGGGTCATCACGTCGATGACGATGCCGTAGTGCTCGCGAACCTGCTCGATGAAGCGGTAGGTCTCCGGGTGCAGGCGGCCGGTGTCCAGGCTGAACACCTTGACGTTCTTGTTGAGCTTCCAGGCCATGTCCACCAGCACCACGTCCTCGGCGCCGCTGAAGGAAATCCACAGCTCGTCGCCGAAGTGCTCGAAGGCAAGCTTCAGGATGTCCTGTGGGGATTTGCTGGCATAGCTCGCGGCGATTTCCGCGATATCGAACGGGAGGCTCATCAGGCGGTAGTCCTAGTTTTAATGGCGCAGTGCGGTGCGTGGGCGCGATGGTAGCAAAGTGGTGGATATGCCCCTAAATAACCATCGGAAAGGTGGACTGCTGTGTTTGAGTATAAGTGCCGCGTTGCACCGCTGGGAGCGAGCGGCTAGAGTGCCGCCTCTCAAGTCAATCCTGCGGGGAAATCGTTCGTGGAAATCGCCTGTCTCGACCTGGAAGGGGTTCTGGTTCCGGAAATCTGGATCGCCTTCGCTGAAAAAACCGGTATCGAAGCGCTGAAGGCGACGACCCGCGATATCCCGGATTACGACGTGCTGATGAAGCAGCGTCTGCGCATCCTCGACGAGCACGGCCTGAAGCTGTCCGACATCCAGGAAGTCATCGCCACGCTGAAGCCGCTGGAAGGCGCGGTGGAGTTCGTCGACTGGCTGCGCGAGCGCTTCCAGGTGGTGATCCTTTCCGACACCTTCTACGAGTTCTCCCAGCCGCTGATGCGCCAGCTCGGTTTCCCGACCCTGCTGTGCCACAAGCTGATCACCGACGAGACCGATCGCGTCGTCGGCTACCAACTGCGCCAGAAAGATCCGAAGCGTCAGTCGGTCATTGCCTTCAAGAGCCTGTACTACCGTGTGATCGCCGCAGGCGATTCCTACAACGACACCACCATGCTCTCCGAAGCCCACGCCGGTATTCTCTTCCATGCGCCGGACAACGTGATTCGCGAGTTCCCGCAGTTCCCGGCCGTGCACACCTATGAGGACCTGAAGAAGGAATTCCTCAAGGCGTCCAACCGCCCGCTCAGCCTGTAAGACCGGCTGTGACGAAAAAGCCCCGCATCAGCGGGGCTTTTTCTTTTGGGCGCTTTTTGTAGGAGCGGATCTTATCCGCGAACCGGCCGACAGGCCGGCCTGACAGACTTCGCGGACATGGTCCGCTCCTACAGGGATGCGGCAGGACTCAGAGGCCTTCCAGTGTCCGCAGCAGCACGCCCACCTTGGTCAGCGATTCCTCGTATTCCTCCTCCCAGTTGGAGTCGGCGACGATGCCGCCGCCAGCCCAGCAACTGGCCTGGCCATCCTTCACCAGCACGGTGCGGATGGCGATGGAGCTGTCCATCTCGCCGCGTACGTCGAGGTAGAGCAGGCTGCCGCAGTAGATGCTGCGCTGGGTCGGTTCCAGCTCGTCGATGATCTGCATGGCGCGGACCTTCGGTGCGCCGGTGATGGAGCCGCCGGGGAAGCTGCCTTCGAGCAGGTCCAGCGCGTCCTTGCCGTCCGCCAGCTCGCCGCGCACGCTGCTGACCAGGTGATGGACGTTGGGGTAGGTCTCCACCGCGAACAGCTCCGGCACGCGCACGCTGCCGGGGCGGCAGCTGCGGCCGAGGTCGTTGCGCAGCAGGTCGACGATCATCAGGTTCTCGGCGCGGTCCTTCTCGCTGGCCAGCAGAGCGTCGGCGTGCTGCCGGTCTGCCTCGGGCGTGCCGCCGCGCGGGCGGGTGCCCTTGATCGGGCGGGTTTCCACCTGCCTGCCGTGGAGTTGGATGAAGCGCTCCGGCGACAGGCTGAGGACGGCCCCTTCAGGCAACGCCAGGTAGCCGGAAAATGGCGTAGGGCAGGCTTCGCGCAGCGCGCGGTAGGCCAGCCAGGGCGAGCCGCTGCAGGGCGCGCGGAAGCGCTGGGTGTAATTCACCTGGTAGCAATCGCCCGCGAGGATATAGCCGTGCACTCGCTCCAGCGCCGCGCGGTACTGCTCGCGGCTGAGGTCCGGGCGGAACGGCGCGGCCAGCCGGAAGGGCGGCAGGGTGTCGTCCTCCGGCGGGCTGTCGAACAGCGCGATCAGGCGTTGCCGCTCGTCTGCCGCCAACGCCGGGTGGAACACCAGCTGGCTGCTGCGTTCCTCGTGGTCGGTGATCAGCGCCCAGGCGTACAGGCCCAGGCGCGCGTCGGGCAGGGCGAGGTCGTCGAGGTTCGGCTCGGGCAGGCGCTCGATGCGGCGGCCGAAGTCGTAACCCAGATAACCGATCATTCCGCCGACGAATGGCAGTCGGCGATTGTCCGGGACGTTCGCCTCGCCCAGGCTCTGCAGGGCGGCTCTTGCGCGGGCGAAAAAGCCCTTGGCCGATTCGTCGGCGGTCGGTGCCAGTTCTGCCAATGGCCAGGCGCTCAGAAGGTCATAGCGTCCACGTGTGGCAATGGGTCGACCGGCGTCCAGAAGTACGGCGCCGGGCGCCCGGTGGATCAGGGCGAAGCGTTCACCCGGGTCTTCCTGATAGGGAAGCGGGTGCAGGAAACAGTCAGGCATGGGTAACAGCGTGCAGGCAAATGAGGTGATCAGGTCGGCTGAAGGGTCGATCCTAGAGCTATTTCTTCAGTTTACGTAGGAAAAGCATTCTGATAAGAAGTGACGAATCCCACGCGGACAGTGCTCCGTACCAACAACGATAATGACATAGGGATACAGGCCGTGGATGTAGTGCTCGAACCCGCAGCCGGCAGCCTTCTGCGCTCCAGATTAACACCCCCTCGGGTGCCTGCTGATTATTTGATACGTCCCGACGTTCAGAATGCCCTGGACCGACATCCGTATGCCTCGGTCCTGTCGTTCTCGGCGCCCGCCGGCTTCGGCAAGACCACCGCGCTGGCAGCGCTGGCCGGAAAGCGGGCGAGCGAAGGCCACAAGGTCGCCTGGCTCTCCCTGGAAAGCGACGACGATGACCCCGGCCGCTTCTGCCTGAAGCTCATCCAGGCGCTGGCCACTGCCGTGCCGGGCACCGGCGAGGATGCGCTGGGCTATGTGCGCAACACCATGCGCGTGCCCGTGGTCGCGGTCATGGAAAGCCTCCTGATGGACCTGTCCCGCGACGAGCGCAAGGTCCTGCTGGTGCTCGACGACCTGCATGAGATCACCCATTCCGACGTCTTCGCCGGCCTCAACCGCCTGGTGCAGTACGCGCCGCCGGGCCTCACCCTGGCCATCGGCAGTCGTTCCCAGCCGCCGCTGAACCTCGCCACCTGGCGCGCCAAGGGGCTGCTGCTGGAGGTCGGCCAGGACGAGCTGCGCCTGTCCCGCGACGAAACCCGCGAATACCTGGCCCGCGATGGCCTGCAACTCGAAGATAGCTGCCTGCAGTCGCTGCACAACCAGACCGAAGGTTGGATGGCGGGGGTTCACCTGGTCAGCCTGTGGTTGCGCCAGCAGCCCGGCACGCCGGAGGACCTCAAGCTGCTCAGCAGCGACAAGGCCGCCGTGGGTGATTACCTGCTGCGCGCGGTGTTCGAACACCTGCCGGCCGACGTGCAGGACGCGCTGCTGTCCCTGGGCATCGCCAATCGCCTGAACGGAGACCTGGCCAACACCCTGACCGGTCGCCAGGATGGCCAGGCGCTGCTGGAGCACCTGGACAGCATGCAGCTGTTCCTCCTGCCGCTGGACCGCGACCGCCAGTGGTACCGCTTCCACCAACTGTTCGCCGACTTCCTCCGGGCGCGCCTGCGCGAGCGTGACCTGGAGCGCTTCAAGCAGCTGCATTTCAACGCCAGCCTGTGGTTCACCAATCACCACATGCCGACCCTGGCCATCGAGCACGCCTGCCTCGCCGAAGACCCGGAAATGCTCGCCGCGCTGGTGGATGGCTGTGGCCTGGAACTGATCAACCGCGGCCAGTTGTACCTGATCTCGCGCTGGCGCAAGCACGTGCCGGACGAGATCGCCGAGCGCTACCCGATCCTCGTGCTCAGCGACGTCTGGACCCGCGCCACCGAGCTCAGCCTGCCCGAAGCCAACCGCATGATCGACGAGCTGCTGGCGCGCTGGGGCGATTCGCGCGGCAGCGGCCCGATGGGCAACCAGTACCTCTCGGCCCTGGCGGTGAAAGCCGTGCTGGCGCTGCAGAAGGACGACCTCGAACAGTGCATCACCTTGGCGCGCAAGGTGGAAAGCCAGCTGGGGCAGAACTCGGCGTTCCTCGAAGGCGCCATCCTGCTGATCGGCGCCTTCGCCCAGGTCATCCGTGGCCAGGCGGAACAGGCGCGCCGCCTCATGGGATTGGCGCAGCAGCGCAACCATTTCCTCGATGGCCGCTACCTGCACATGCAGCAGTGCACCATCGAGGTGGTGCTGGCGCTGGAGCAGGGCCAGGTCAAGCAGGCGCAGATGCTCATCGAGCGGGTGCGCGAGCAGGCCATGCCGTTGTTCGACAAGCGCTCCCAGGCCCTGGCGCTGCCGGCCATCGCCGAAGCGCTGACGGCGTATTACCGCACCGACCTGGACGGCCTGGAAGAACGCCTGCGCTGGGCGTTGAGCCGGGTCGACGTGGTCAATCCCATCGACCTGTATGCCCAGGGCATGCAATGCCTGGCGCGCATCCAGCGCCTGCAGGGGCGCGGCAAGGAAGCGCTGGCGACCCTCGGGCTGATGCAGACGCTGGCCTCGCGCAACCAGTCCTGGCGCTTCTTCGCCATGGCGGTGGGCGAGGAGATCAACCTGATCCTCCAGGAGACCGCCACCGACCGCTGCAAGCGCGCCGAGCAGCGGCTCAAGGCGATCGACTGGGCGAAGCTCGCCAGTCACTACAAGCAGATGCCGTTCAACCCGGTGCTCTGGGTGCAGGGCATCAGCCGCGTGCGCCTGCTCCAGGCGCGCGGGCACTTCAGCGAGGCGCTGCATGAAATCACCCAGCTGCGCGGCATGCTGCAGCCGGGCTGGCATGGCCTGCAGCGGCTGCGCCTGGACCTGCTGGCAGCCCTGAGCTACCAGCGCCTGGGTTACCAGGAGCGTTCCCACAGCCTGCTCGGCCAATGCCTGGTGGGCGCCGAGCGGGAAGGGGTGCGGAGCATTTTCATCGAGGAAGGCGAGGGGATTCGCCAGTTGCTGCAGCAACTGGAGTCCACCGAGCGACAACCCGCGCTGCAGGTCTTCATTCGCGGAATGTTGACCGTCTGGCCGGGGCAGGAAGCACGCAGGTCGCCCGAGGTGCTCGAGGAAGGTCTGACCGACCGCGAGCGCGAGGTGGTATGCCTGGCGGCCCAGGGACTCTCCAACGAGGAGATCGGCCAGCGATTGTCGCTGGCCCTGGGCACCGTCAAATGGCACCTGCACAACATCTACGAGAAGCTCAAGGTGCGCAATCGGACCCAAGCGATACGCCGTGCCCGCGAGCTGAGTCTGCTCTGACATGACGACCCTGACCACACTGCCGCAGCAGCCCATGCCGCTGCTGCGCACCAAGCTGTTCCCGCCGCGCACCGACAGCGATTCGCTGCTGCCACGGCGCGCCCTGATCGACCGGCTGTACGCCAACCGCCAGCAGCGCGTGCTGATCCTCAGCGCGCCGGCCGGCTTCGGCAAGAGCACCATCCTCAGCCTGTTCCGCCAGCGCTTGCTGGATAGCGGCGCGCGGGTCGCGTGGATGTCCTGCGACGAGGGCGACAGCGAGCCGCAGCGCCTGGTGCAGTACCTGGTGGCGAGCATCCGCAGCGTCGAGGAGGGCTTCGGCACCAACACCTCGAACCTGCTGCAATCGGACATGACCCTGCCGCTGGAAGGCATCATCGACGCCTTCCTCTCCGACCTGCGCCGCCTCGACGGGCCGCTCTACCTGCTGCTCGACGACTTCCACCAGATCCGCCACCCGGCGCTGGCCCACGGCGCGCGCTACCTGATCGAGCATCTGCCGGACAACATCCGCCTGGTCACCAGCACCCGCTACCGCCCGCGCTTCCTGGTGGACGAGCCGGGCCTGGCGCCCTGGGCCTTCTGCCTGAGCGGCGACGACCTGCGCCTGACCCGCGAGGAAACCGACACCTTCCTCACCGAACTCAAGGGCCTGGCCCTGAGCGACAGCGAACTCAAGCTGCTGCACAAGCGCACCGAGGGCTGGATCACCGCGCTGCATCTGGCTGCGCTGGCGCTGGCGCGCAACCCGGACCGCGCGGCGCTGCTCAAGGGGCTTTCCGGCACCGAGCGCGACCTCGCCGATTACCTCGCAGAAGACGTGCTGCGCAGCCTGCCCGAGCCGCTGCAGCAGTTCCTCGACCAGACCTCGGTGCTCGACGAGTTCTGCGCCGAACTGTGCAACGCCCTGACCGGGCGCCGCGATGGCCTGGACATGCTGATGCGGCTGCAGAACGAGCAGTTGTTCATCATTCCCTTGGACGACCAGCGCGAGTGGTTCCGCTACCACCACCTGTTCGCCGAATTTCTCCAGGGCCGCCTGGCACGCAACGCCGACCCGACGCCGCTGCTGCACGCCGCCGCGCGCTGGTGCGAGAGCCGCGACATGGCGGACCGGGCGATCAAGTACGCCCTGCGCGCCCGCGACTACGCCTTCGCCGCCGACCTGCTGGAGCGCCAGGGTGCCAAGCTGATCGCCGGGAACCGCGTCTACGGCATCCTCGGCATGCTCAGCAGCATCCCCGCCGAGGTGATCCGCGAGCACCCGGTGTTCCAGATCTTCTATGCCTGGCAGCTGGCCTTCGAACAGAAGTTCGCCGAGGCCGAGGCGCTGATCGAAGAGCTCAGCGTCCGCCTGCTGCAGGGGCAGGGCAAGGTGCGTCACTTCGGCATGGCCGAGTTGCTCGCCGTCGCCCAGGTACTCAAGGCGCTGGTGCTGCTCTACCAGGACAAGCTGGAAGCCTGCCTGAAGGTGGCGCGCCAGTGGCTGGCGCTGGTGCCGGGCAACCAGCCGGTGTTCCGCGCCAGCCTGTCGTGCATCCAGGCCGCGGCCTATGCACTGCTGGGGGATTACGCCGAGGCGGCCAATGCCATCGGCGTCGCCCGCGATTGCCTGCGCATGGCGGACAGCGAATACCTGCAGGTGGTGGTCAGCATGATCGAGGCGCTGATCTGCAAGGAGCGCGGCGAACTGGAGCGTGGCCGCACCATCGCCGAGAGCGCGCGCAGCCGCGTCGAGCGGGTGTTCGGCCGGCGCAGCCGGGTCGGCGGGCCGTTGTCGCTGGCCTACGCGGACCTGCTGTACGAGCAGGATCGCCACGCGGCGATCCTCGCCGAGCTGCCGCTGGCGACCACCTGGCGCGATGTCGCAACGCCCGTGGAACTGATCAGCCGCGGCCAGTTGGTGATGGCCAAGGCGCGCTTCTTCGCCGGCGAGGCCGAACAAGGGTTGGCCCAGCTCGACGAATGGCTGGTGGGTCTGCAGTCGCCCGGCTACGAGCGGGTCCATGCGCTGGCCATGAGCTGCAAGGTGCAGTTGCTGCTGTGGATGCGTCGTCCCAACGAGGCCGAGCGCGTGTGCCTGCAGCTGGCGCGGCACCTGGATGGATTGAACGCCGAGCGCTATGCCGATGCCCATGCGGCGCTGGTCATGGCGGAGGCGCGCCTGGCGCTTTCCGAGCGCCACGCCGAGCGCGCGCAGCAGCGTCTGGAATCGTGCCTGGCGGGCTTTACCTCGCCCTATCAACGCGACCGGCGGCTGCGTCTTTCGCTGTTACTTTCTGTGGCGTATTGGCAGAAAGGTAACAGCGAAAAAGCCTTCGCCCTGTTCGCCCCCACGCTCGAGGAAGCCTGGAATCTGGGCTATCGCCGCCTGTTCCAGGACGACGCGCTGTGGCTGCTGCCGCTCTGGGAAGCCTGGAAGGGCGCCGAACCCAAGCGCGCGTCGGCCTGGCAAGGGGTGGCGGAAATGCTCCGCGAGCAGTGCCGCAGGCTCTCTGTCGACCCAGAAAGTTTCGATGAAAATCAAGATGTTAGCCATCGCGAGCGGGAGATCCTGCGGCTCGTGGCGGCAGGCCTGTCGAACCGGGACATCGCCCAGGCGGTGCATCTGTCGGAGGCCACCATCAAGTGGCATCTGCACAACCTGTTCGCCAAGCTCGGCGTGCGCAGTCGGACCCAGGCGGTCCTCAAGGGCAAGAGTCTGGGTCTGCTCAGCGAAGCCTGAGGCAGACGGTTGGTTTTGCGCCATCCCTTGGATGGGCTGGCAGGTTCACGGCGGGTCAGTAGCTTGGAGATCAGGACGCGAAGCTTCGTGCTTCACGAATCCATGCCCGCGGCGCCTAAGGAAGAAGTCGGGGGTCTGGAAGATCGGCAACTGCCGGTCAACCTGCAGCGGGGTAGGACGCCCCTTGCAGTGCCTGGGGCAACCCCACCTGAACACTGGAGAGTTATAACAATGAAAATCAAGCAACTGGTTCTCGCAAGCGCAGTTCTGGCCGCTCCGTTCCTGGCACATGCCGACATGAAATCCATGGATGACGCTGCACTGTCCGGTATCACCGGCCAGGATGGCATCAGCATTTCCGGTACCTTCAACGCCTCCATTGGCGCTGTCACCTACAAGGACGCCGACACCAACGGCGGTTCCCTGGTCCTGCAGGGTATCCACCTGCCGAGCGTGACCATCGCCGACAACGCCCCGATGACCGTCGACGTGGTGAAAACCAACATCACTCCGGTTGGCGGCGGCACCGCCGTTGCCACCGAGCAACTGGCCATCGGCCTGCCCACCGTGACCGGCGACGTCACCATCGACGCGGTCAAGGTCGGCACCAACGGCGCCAGCATCGGCTCGCTGACCGTTTCCAACCTGAACCTCGCCGGTTCGACCGTGAAGGTCTGGGGCCACTGATCCCCGAGGTTGACGCGCAGTACCCCTTGCCGGCGCCTGCCGGCAAGGCTTTTCCAGGATTGACTTCCAGTATTTGAAGAGAGGGGTCGGATGTTCGAGATTCTGCTGGGAAGCCTGCTGGGCCTGTTCGGTTTTACCCAGGCCGTGGACACCAAGCCGCAACAGCAGGGCACAGTGAACATCTCGCAGCCGCTCACGCCCAACGGTCCCTTCCGCGAGTCGGTGCAGCTCGAACCGATGAGCCAGGTGCAGTTCCGCAACGTCATCCGCCAGGCCTACGACTACAGCTGCGGCTCGGCGGCGCTGACCACGCTGCTGGACTACTACCTGGGCCGCAACCTGGAGGAGCGTCAGGTCATGGAAGGCCTGATCAAGTACGGCGAGGCCGACAAGATCGTCCAGCGCCGTGGCTTCTCGCTTCTGGACATGAAGCGCTACGCCGCCGCACTCGGCTACAAGAGTGGCGGCTTCCGTGCCGAGTTCTCCGACCTGGACTCGCTCGAACACCCGGCGCTGGTGCCGATCCACTATGCCGGTTTCAAGCATTTCGTCGTGGTCCGCGATGTCTACAACGACCACGTTTTCGTTGCCGATCCTGCCTTGGGCAACATCAGTTTCACCCGCGCCCGTTTCGAGGAGATCTGGGACCAGAACGTGCTCTTCGTCATCTACCCCAGCGGCCAGGAGCCCAGGAATGCCCTGGAGCTGCGCGAGGCCGACCTGCGCCTGGTGGACGACCGGACCGTCAGCCTGCTGGCATTCCGCGAGTTCCCGGAGATGAGCAAGATCACCCAGAACCAGATCGGCGAAGCCGCCACCCATGGAGATGTGCAGTACATCCGGCGCAAGTGACCGCCCGATCGGCCCATACGAATAAGAACAAGACCAGGGGATAGCAACATGGATTTCAAGGGGTTTGCGTGCGTTGCCGCTCTGGCCTTGCTGGCAAGTACCAGCACCTTCGCCGAACAAGCGACAACCGAAGACGCGCGTGATGCGCTGGCCAAGAAGGACACCGATGCCGACAGCGCCAAGGCGCTGGAGCAGGTGTTCCAGGCCGCCGAGAAGAGCTACACCCTGCTCAAGAAGGGCGAGCGCCAGCTGACCTACGGCTTCGACTACACCCTGATGCGCGACACGCGCCTGCAGGCCGTGCGCAGTGGCGAGAACGTCTACAGCGTGCTGGCCCAGAGCGAGGCGCAGCACACCTTCACCAACTCCTTCACCTTCGACTACGGCATCTGGGACAACCTGACCTTCAGCATGCGCCTGCCGTTCGTGGCCAAGTACGACACCGAGCGCGACATTCACGCCTACAGCCTGGGCGACATCTCCGCGACCCTGCGCTGGCAGCCGTGGGCCGCGCGGCGCGGTCGGCCGGTCACCACGCTCTACGCCACCCTCGGCCTGCCCACCGGCGACAGCCCGTACAAGGGCAACGTGCAGGACGACGTGTCCACCGGCAACGGCTTCTACAGCCTGGGCGCCGGGGCGAACATGTCCTACGTGATCGACCCGGTCGTGCTCTACGGCTCGCTGGGTTACACCTACAACATGCAGGTCGACGACATTCACCAGAACCAGTATGGCGAGGAGCTGGAGAAGGTCGTGCCGGGCGATACCGTCAACTTCGCCATGGGCATGGCCTACGCGCTGTCCTACGACGTCTCCCTGGCCACCTCCTACCAGATGGCCTACTCGTTCAAGAACAAGTACTACTTCAACGACCGCACGGTCGAGGCACCCGAGCAGACCAGCGCGATCATGAACTTCTCGCTCGGCCTGCGAACATCGCCGGACTACATCGTCAACGTGAACGCCGGTTTCGGTCTGACCGAAGACTCGCCGGATGTACTGCTGGGGGTTTCGCTGCCCCTGGATATCCAAGGCCTCAAAGCCCAGTAACCGACGAGCGACCACCACATGACTATGCGCATTTCGCCCCTCGCGGTGGCGATGGCAGGGGTAGGGCTTGGCTGGGCGACGCTGGCCAACGCCCAACTGGCCAACGACCTGACCATCGGCAACCCCAAGGCCATGGCCATGGCCAACGCGGTCACGGCTGACTCCACCGGCATCGACGCGGTGCACTACAACCCCGCCGCCCTGACCAAGCTCAAGGGCCGCCAGACCGCGGTCAAGCTGATCACCGGGGTGATGGACATCCGCGCCGGCTTCAAGGCGCCGCCGGACTACGGCTCCTCGTCGTTCGGCCTGGACGACGACCCGGTGGCCGGCCAGAACAGCCGCACGCTGACCCCGACCATGTACCTGCCGGGCCTGGGCGGCATGACCGACATGCCGCTACTGGTGGCGCCCCTGGCCGGGCTGTCGATCAACCCGCCAGGCTCCAAGTTCACCTTCGCCACCAACGTCTACGCGCCGCAGGCGCTGGGTTATTCGCGCGACTCCGACAGTGACCCGGCGCGCTACGAAGGCCGCCGCGTCTCTCTGCAGCGCATCACCTACTTCTCGCCCTCGGTGGGCTACGAGATCAACGACACGCTGTCGGCCGGCCTGTCCATCGGCTTCTCCCACCAGGCCATGGCGCTGGACACCGACTTCCGCAACCCCGGCCTGCTCACCGGCCTGCTGCAGACCCTGCACGACACCACCTGCGTGCCCGGCGCGCAGGAGATCGTCGAGCTGGTGTTCAACGTCTGCGGCGGCCGCATCGGCCCCTATGACTCCCTCGCCAACCTGAAGCTGGACATGCAGCAGACCCTCTCGCCGAGCTTCAACCTGGGCGTGCTGTGGGAGCCCTACGACTGGTTCGCCTGGGGTGCGACCTACCAGAGCGAGTCGCGCATGCACCTCAAGGGCAAGTACCGCGTCGACTACACCAAGGACTGGCAGGGCTTCTGGTCCGGCATGCAGAGCTCGATCTTCGGCGCCTTCCTCAGCCCGCTGTTCCCCTACGGCAACGCCGAGGAAGAGCACGGCGTGGCGACCCTGAACATGGTCAATCCGGACAGCTTCTCCACCGGCATCAAGGTGCGCCCGTTCGACCGCTGGCAGTTCAACTTCGACCTGAAGTGGACCGACTACAGCGACTGGAACAAGCTGGAAATCGAGTTCGACAAGGAGCTCGACCTGCTGCGCATCGCCAAGAACTTCGCGCCCAATGGCGCCACCGACCACAGCATCATCCTCGACCGCGGCTACCAGGACACCTGGAGCTACGCCATGGGCGTGCAGTACGACGTCAACGACCGCCTGCAGCTGCGCGCCGGCTACGAATACCGCCCCTCGGCGATTCCCAAGGACAAGGCCGACGCCCTGGTGCCCATCGGTGATGCCGACCTCTACGGCCTGGGCCTGGGCTACCAGTGGGACAAGGACACGGTGATCGACCTGGGCTTCAACTACTTCGTCTCCAAGCAGAACATCAAGGCCGGCACCAGTTGCAACCTGAACTGCACCGGCATCGACAACCTGGTGTACAACCCGTATGCCGGCCTCGACGTCAGCACCACGGTGAAGGCCTACGTGTTCGCCATGACTTACCGCACCACCTTCTGAGGGCATCGACATGAACAGGCTGACCCTCCTGATCTCCTTGTGTGCCGCCGCCGGCATGGGCGCGTCGGCTCAGGCCGCCAGCGGCCGTTACCTGTCGTGGATCGACGACAGCGGACAGGTGCACAACACCTTCGTCGACGCCAACTACGCCCAGCAGCAGCGTCAGGCCGACAAGCGCATCGACCAGAGCGACCGCGCGCGGCTGATCGACCTCAGCGCCACCCAGTGGCCCGGCAGCCGGCCGGCAGGGGAGAGCAAGCGCCGCTACTTCACCTGGGTGGACGCCCAGGGCAACCTGCAGAACAGCTTCTATGCCGCCGGCCAGGTGGCGCCGGGCCGTGCCGACTACGTGCTGCCCAACGGGGATCATTCCTCCGAGTACATCGACGCCGAGTCCTACGAGGATCGCGGCTTCGTCCGCAGCGAAAACGGCAACCCGTACTTCACCTGGGTCGACGACAAGGGCCAGGTGCGCAACTCGCCGATCACCGCCGAGCAACGCGGCGAGATGTTCCGCCGGGGCGAGCAGGGCGGCAGCCAGATCGCCTTTACCGAAGGTCGGCAGATCGACCTGAAGACGCGCCCGAGCAACTTGCCCGGGCTCGACGGCACGAGTGAACAGACCGACGCCATGAAGGCGCTGCTCAAGGGCAGTGGCAAGACCCTGGATGACCTCTACGTCGACCTGCAGCGCCGCTGCTGCGAGCAGATGGGCGATGGCGATTTCACCGAACTGTCCGCCGAGGAACCGCGCTACGAGGAACTGAACAAGTTCTCGCCGAGCTTCGACTTCCCCATGGGCAAGAGCTACTTCGTGGCCATGAAGCTGCCCAGTTCCCAGCGCGTCTACGGCCTGCGCGTGCGCAGCTTCGCCAACCACCAGGTGGTCTATCCGTCGCTGCTGTTCCTCGACGAGCAGAAGCGCCCGACCCGCCTGGTGAGCGATGCGGTGTACAAGCTCAATCCGGAAACCTGGTACCGCTACGCTTTCATCGAGGGCACGGTGCCGGTGCGCGCCAACCAGGGCGAGCGCTACGTGCTGCTGCTCACCACCGACGAGGACCGCAGCCTGCAGACCCTCGACAACAAACCCTACAAGCGCCCGCTGGAAGAGCTGGCGGTGAACGAGGCGGGCATGAAGGTGCGCGAGCACGGCGACCAGGGCGGATTCGAGCTGGCGGTGGTGCGCTGACCCCGCCCGCGTTGAACGGCTCTTCGTAGGAGCGGACCTTGTCCGCGATATCCCCGCGACGGAATCGAGAAAGTCCGGTGACGACGTTGCCTGCTGCCGGCGTCGGCCCTGCCGACGGATCGCGGGCATGGCCCGCTCCTACAGGTCTGCGCCAGGGCTCGGCTTTCGTAGGAGCGGACCTTGTCCGCGATGTCCTCGCGGCGGAAGCGACAGGGGCCGGTGACGACGGTGCCTGCTGCCGGCGTCGGCCCTGCCGACGGGTCGCGGGCGTGGCCCGCTCCTACATGTTCATGTGCGTGAAAGTCGATGGGCATGAAAAAGCCCGGCATTGGCCGGGCTTTTTCGTGGGGCAGGGCGTCTCAGACTTCCTTCGGATGCACGTGTCCGAACAACTGCTGGGAGAAGCGCACGCGCTCTTCCACGGTTTCCTTCACGCCCTTGGCTTCCAGCTCGGCGATATGCGCCTCGACGGCATGGGTGCGCAGGGTCAGGCCGCAGTCGTTGGCGATCTGGATGTTCAGGCCGGGGCGGGCGTTGAGTTCGAGGATCAGCGGGCCCTTGTCCTGGTCCAGCACCATGTCCACGCCGATGTAGCCCAGGCCGCACAGCTCGTAGCAGCCGGCGGCGAGCTTCATGAAGCCGTCCCAGTTGGGCAGTTGCACCCCGTCCACCGCGTTGGTGGTGTCCGGGTGCTTGCTGATCTTGTTGTTCAGCCAGGTGCCGCGCAGGGTGAGGCCGGTGGCGAGGTCCACACCCACGCCGATGGCGCCCTGGTGCAGGTTGGCCTTGCCGTTGGACTGGCGGGTCGGCAGGCGCAGCATCGCCATCACCGGGTAACCCATCAGCACGATGATGCGGATGTCCGGCACGCCTTCGTAGCTGATGCTCTTGAAGATCTGGTCCGGAGTCACCCGGTACTCGATCAGCGCGCGGTCGCGGTGGCCGCCCAGGGAGTACAGGCCGGTGAGGATGCTCGAGAGTTGGTGCTCGATTTCCTCATGGCTGATGATGCGCCCGGAGACCGTCTTGTAGCGGCCCTCGAAGCGGTCGGCGATCACCAGGATGCCGTCGCCGCCGGCGCCCTGCGCCGGCTTGATCACGAAGTCGCTGCGCTCGCCGATGATCTCGGGCAGGCGCTCGATCTCCTTCTCGGTGGAGATGATCCCGTACATTTCCGGTACGTGGATGCCCGCCTCGATGGCGCGCTGCTTGGTGATGATCTTGTCGTCGACGATCGGGTACAGGTGCCGCTGGTTGTACTTGAGCACGTAGTCCGCGTTGCGTCGGTTGATACCCATGATGCCGAGGGCACTCAGGGCTTTCCATCGCTTGATCAGGCCGAACATGGCTTAGTCCTTGAGGAAGGCTTTGAAGCGGAACAGTTCGGTCAGGCGGTAACCGCGGTAGCGACCCATCGCCAGCATGAACGCCACCAGGATCAGCAGCACGGCCGGGAAGGTGAACACGAAGTACACCAGCTCCGGTACACGCATCAGGATGTGCGCCAGGGCGGCGGCGAACAGGGTGCCGATGGCGGCCTTCATGGCGTGGGTGGCGCCGCGCTCTTCCCAGGTGATCGACAGGCGTTCGATGCTCATGGTGAGGATCACCATCGGGAACAGGGCGACGGACAGGCCGCTCTCGAAACCGAGCTTGTGGCTGAGCAGGCTGATGGCGGCGATCATCACCACCACGAAGGTCAGCACCACCGACAGGCGCGGCAGCATCTGCAACTTCAGGTGTTCCAGGTACGAGCGTAGCGACAGGCCCAGGGCGGTGATCACGGTGAACAGGCCGATGCCCCATTGCAGGCCGGTCTCGCGGAAGGCGAGGGCGATCAGCACGGGGGTGAAGGTGCCCAGGGTCTGCAGGCCGATCAGGTTGCGCAGCACCAGGATCACCAGCACGCCGAACGGGATCATGATCATGATCTGGAAGGTCTGCTGGGTGGACAGCGGCAGGCCGTACAGCGAGTACTCGAGGAAGGCCGCATCGGTGTTCTCGTCCGACAGCTTGGCCAGGCGGATGGCGTTCATCTCGCTGCTGTTGAGGCTGAAGCTGACCTGGGCCTTCTTGCCGCCTTCGATGGTCAGCAGGCTTTCGTCACCCAGCCACCAGATCAGGCGGTCGGCGGGCAGGCCGCGCTCGCCGGTCTCCGGGTTGAAGTACAGCCATTCCTTGCCGTTGTAGCTGCGCAGCCAGAGTTCGGGCTGCTGCGGCTGGTTGGCGATCAGGCGGATGGTGTGCACGCGCTCCAGCGGCACGTGGGCCACCGCGAGCAGGGTTTCGACCACGTGGGAGCGCTTGTCCAGGCTGGTGTCGCCGGCCAGCAGCAGTTTCACGTTGTCGTCGTTGAGGTTGTTGGCGCGCTTGATGGCTTCGCTGACGAAGGTCTCGACGTCCGCCGAGTGCTGGCGGATCGGCGCGATCAGGGCTTCGGCGGCGATCTTGTCCGGGCCTTCCAGGGGCAGGCTGTCGCGGAAGATCGGGCCCTTTTCCTTGGCCTTTTCGCTGGCGCCGGCGTAGCGCTTGGTCAGCACCAGGCGGTAGTAGAGGGTCTGCTGGCCGGTGGCGCGGCGCGAGGACCAGGTGACCTTGCGGTTGCCCTCGGAGCGGTTGATGCCCACGCCGTAGTTGTTGGAGACGAAGCTCTCGTTGAGGCTGACGTAATCCTGGGTCAGCGGCGGCACGAACATCTGCACCTTCACCGGGGTCTTCGGCGTGGCGAGGAACTCGACCTTGGCGTCGATGTTCCACAGGTCGTCGGTCTCGGCCTCGGTCATGGGAATGCCGAGGACGAAGATCTGGTAGGCGGTGATCGCGACGCCCAGCGTCAGCAGGATGGCGATCAGGACCTTCAGATGCAGGGTAAGAGAGCGCATGGGATTACTCGGCAGGTTTCGCTACGGGTTGGCAGCCGGGCTTGCCGGCAGCGTATTTCAGGCTCGGGTCGACCAGCGCGCCGAAGCGCTTGAGCGCGTCGGAGCCGATCAGAAGTGGGTATTGGAAGGCGCTACGGTCGGTAAGGTTCACTTCGATGGTGCGCAGGGCCTTGCCCATGCACAGCTGCAGCTCGATCACCGGCCGCGCGGTGTAGGCCTTGCCTTCGTCGGGGTCGTAGTCGCCGTGGCGGCGCTTGATCTTGCTGATGCGCGCCAGGGGCTTCTCGATCGGCTGGCTGTCGGCGGTGTCGGTGGCCAGGTAGAAGCGCACCCAGGTCTCGCCATCGCGCTTGAAGCGCTTGATGTCGCGGGCACTGAGGGAGGCGGTCTTGGCGCCGGTGTCGAGCTTGGCGGCCAGTTCGATGTTCAGGTCGTTGATCCGCGCGTATTCGTTCAGCCCATAGACCGTCTTGCCGGCAGCGGCGCCGAGGCCGGGAAGCAGGACGATGCTCAGCAACAGGAGCAGGGCTGTGGGCTTGATTCGCATGGGCCTTGATGAGTGAGTGGCCGCAAAGCCTTGAAAAGAAACGCCGCGGTCGTCACCCCAGGTGGCTGCGCCCGGCTTGCTGGCCGGTGGCCCGGTGACGCCAGGCAATAGCGCGGCGAATTCTACCATGTGGTTTTTCACTGGCGACAGTCGGTTGGCGCGTTGGCAGGGTATTTGTTTCAGGCTCATGACAACCCGGCACATGCCCATCGGCGCGGCGGACTTTTCCTGAACCGTCCAGCCGCAAGGCGGCCGGACGGTGCGCGGCTCAGGGCTTGGCGTCTGGCGGGGTGACCTCCGTCCAGCTGCTGTCCGGGTCGAAGCGGGTCATCTTCAGGGCGATTGCGCCGCCTTGGGGGCCGAGGTTCTTGGAGAAGATCTCGCCGTCGTGGCTGATCATGAAGCTCATCACGCCACTGTCGCCGTATTTCACCGGCCAGGCGATCAGGGCGAAGCCGCGGGTCATCCGACCGCCGATCAGGTAGTCGTAGGCGCCGCCGGGGGCCGATGGGCCCTGGGCCGTGAGGATGCGGTAGTGGTAGCCATGCCAGCCGTCGCCGGGCAGTTCGTCGCCGAACAGCGGGCCCAGGGGGCTTTCCTCGCCGCCGTCTTCCTCCGGCCAGTACAGGCCGTCATGCTGGCCGTCGCTGCTGACGAACTTCTGCGCGTATTCCAGGACGCCGTCGCCGTTGCGGTCGACCTCGGCGAAGTCCATCTGCGCGTCGTGGTAGGCCTGCACGGCTTCCAGGGCCGATTCCTCGTTGCGGCCGATGCGGCGGACGCGGATTTCCTCGCCGCCGGCCTTGGCATTGAAGGCCCAACCGTTCTTCGCATGGACGATGGGCAGCGGCAGCACCCAGGGATCGTCGCCCACGACCAGGTGGGCGAGGTGCGGGTTGTCCTGCTGGATCTGGTGCTTGGCCTTGTAGTGCGCGAGGAAGGCGTCCACCTCGTCGCGGTCGATCCCGGCGGTGGGAATGTAGCTTTGCCAGTCCTTGCCCAGCAGCGCGGCGAGGCGCTCGGGGTCGGCCTTTTGATTACCCAGCGCGGCAACGAAGGCCTCGGCGGCTGCGTCGGGGGTAGGGAAGCTGTCCTGTGCCAGCAGGCTGCCGGGCAGGGCGGCCAGGAGGGCGAGCGCCAGCAGGCGCGATGCGGTAGGCATGGGTCGTCTCCTAGCGGCGCCGGCCGCCGCCGGAGGGCGCGCGGGCAGGACGTTGTACGGTATGGCCGGCGCGCGCTGCCTGCGGACGGCTGGCGGCGGCGCGGCTGACTTGGCCCCGGTTGGCGACTTCGCGGGACTGCCGCGGGTTGTTCGCACCGGCGAAGGCGTTGTTGCGCGGCGCCTGGGAGCGCGCGTGCTGCTGGCGGGCCTGCTCGCGGATCTGCTGGTTGTTCTGCGCGCGGGGCCGTTGCTGCGACTGGTTGCGGTTCTGCAGCTGGTTCTGGGCGCGCTGGCGGTTTTCCGGCGTGCGGTTCAGTTCGCGGGTGGCGGCCTGGGCGCGTTCACGGGCCTGGGCGGTGTCGCGCGCCTCGCGATTGCCTTGCTGCAGGCGCTGCTGGGCTTGCGGGTTGTCGCGCAGGTCACGGGTGGCGGCCTGGGCGCGCTCGCGGGCCTGGGCGTTGTTGGCCGCGGGCGGGGCGATGCCGCGTTGGGTCAGGCTTTCCCGGGCTTTCGCGCGCTCCTGCGCGCGCGTCGAGTCGAAGCCGCGCATCGCTTCGCGCTGTTCGCTGCCGGCCAGTCGGCGGTTGTACTGCTCGCGGCTGGCGGCGTCGCGGTAGGGCACGCCGTTGCGATAGGTCGGATCGTGCTGCCACTTGGTCCGGTTGACGTTGCGGTTGCTGTTGAACTCGCGGTTGGTGTTGACGTTGCGATTGCTGTTGAAGCTGTTGTGGTGCTCCACGTCGACGTCGATCTCGTGGTCGTCCCAGTCGCAGTCGCCCCACAGCGAGCCGACGATGGCGATGCCGGCGCCAAACGCCAGGCCGGTGGCCAGCGCGGTGGCCACGGGGTATTCCGGTGGCGGCGGGTAGTACACCGGCGGGCTGGCCGGGTACGGCCAGGAGCCGTAGACCTGCGTCGGGTTGTAGCTGGGCACGTAGACCACCTGCGGATCGGTGGGCTCGATGATGATGGTCTGCGCGGGCGCCGGTTGCTGCACCACCACGGTGTCGCCGCCGGGCGCCGGTGGTGCCGGCGGCGCAGCCGGTTTGATGGTGACGGTCTGCTGTTCGTTGGATTTCAGGTTGCCGGCGGCCTGTGCCTGGCGGCGCAAGCGCTGGATGGAATCCATCACCGCCTCGGGCTGGGCGAGGAAGGCATCGCCGACGCGCTGCACCCACGCCGGGTCCTGCCCCAGCGTGGCCAGCACCAGCGGGAACGCCACCAGCGATTGCACGCTCGGGTCCCACGGCTGGTTGGCGACCTGTTTCACCGCGTCGTCACCCTCCGCCTTGGGATGGGCCTTCGACCAGGCCGCCGCATCGGCGACGTTGCCGGGGTAGGTGGTCGCCATCAGCACCTGCGCCAGCAGCGAATCCGGATAGAGCGCCAGCGGCGCGAGCATCTGGTCCAGCTCCTCGACGCTGAAGACCGCCTGGGACGGCGCGGCCGGCGCCGCTGCTGGCGTAGCCGGGGCGGCAGGGGCGGCGGGCGGGGGAGCAGGCGGCGCAGGTGGCGCGGGAGCAGCCGCGGCAGGCGGGCTGGCTGGCGGGGTGGCGGCAGCGGCGGTCTTGGCGGCGGGCTTGTCGCCCGCGTCGCAGCCGGCCAGCGCCAACAGGGCAATCAGAATCAGGTACTGACATTCTCGCATGGCGCTCTCCTGTGCCGGGGAATGCCCGATCCGTGAAAACTGCCACGGGTAAAACGCGGGTTCAGGGAATGATAGGCGCCCGATTGAAAGGCTGCAGAAAGTCGAACGGCCGGTGATACCGGCCGTCGCTTGGGAGGGTTCGTGCGGCGAGAGCCGTTATTTCAGCCGGCGCTCGACGCCCTTCTCGACGAGGATCTTGGCGGAGATCTCTTCCACCGAGAAATGCGTGGAGTTGATGTAGGCGATGTTCTCGCGGCGGAACAGGTTTTCCACCTCGCGGACTTCGAATTCGCACTGGGCGAAGCTGGCGTAGCGGCTGTTGGGCTTGCGCTCGTGGCGGATGGCGGTGAGCCGGTCCGGGTCGATGGTCAGGCCGAACAGCTTGTGCTTGTAGGGCTTGAGCGCGTTGGGCAGCTGCAGGCGCTCCATGTCCTCTTCGGTCAGCGGGTAGTTCGCCGCGCGGATGCCGTATTGCAGGGCCATATAAAGGCAGGTGGGCGTTTTGCCGCAGCGCGAGACGCCGACCAGAATCAGGTCGGCCTTGTCGTAGTAGTGGGTGCGGGCGCCGTCGTCGTTGTCGAGGGCGAAGTTCACCGCATCGATCCGCTCCATGTAGTGCGGGTTATGGCCGATGCTGTGGGATTTTCCGACGGAATACGATGAGTCTGAGGATAATTCTTGTTCCAGTGGGGACAAAAACGTCGAGAAGATGTCAATCATGAAACCGTTGGATTGCGCCAGGACGGAGCGGATCTCGCGATTGACGATGGTGTCGAAGATGATCGGTCTCGCCCCGTCCGCCTCCGCAGCCCGGTTGATTTGCTGTACCATGACGCGCGCCTTTTCCTCGGTATCGATGTAAGGTCGCGTCAGTTTGGTGAAGTTGATGTTCTCGAACTGCGCCAGCAGGCTCTGGCCGAGGGTTTCGGCAGTGATGCCGGTGCCGTCGGAAATGAAGAATGCAGTTCGTTTCATGTGCGCTGCGGGCCTTATAGGTAGGATCGAATCCTGGTTATGATAGGCCCCACATTTGCAAGGCCCTTTGCCGGGGCATTCTCACCCATTTTTCCGGCCCCGGCCAGAAGGGTGGGGCCGCTCCGACTTGTATGACCTTTTCCAACACTTAGTGGAGAGATCACCTTGGTAGAGTACGTAGTTTCCCTCGATAAGCTCGGCGTCCACGATGTCGAACATGTGGGGGGCAAGAACGCATCCCTGGGCGAAATGATCAGCAACCTCGCCGGTGCCGGCGTTTCCGTACCGGGTGGCTTCGCCACTACCGCCCAGGCCTACCGTGACTTCCTCGAGCAGAGCGGCCTGAACGATCGCATCCACGCGGCCCTCGACGCCCTGGACGTGGACGACGTCAACGCCCTGGCCAAGACCGGCGCGCAGATCCGCCAATGGGTGATGGAAGCCGAATTCCCCGAGCGCCTGGATGCCGAGATTCGCAAAGCCTTCGCCGATATGGCCGGCGGCAACGACAACATGGCCGTCGCCGTGCGTTCCTCCGCCACCGCCGAAGACCTGCCGGACGCGTCATTCGCCGGCCAGCAGGAAACCTTCCTGAACATCCGCGGCGTGGACAACGTGATCCGCGCGGCCAAGGAAGTCTTCGCCTCCCTCTTCAACGACCGTGCCATCGCCTACCGCGTGCACCAGGGCTTCGACCACAAGCTGGTCGCCCTGTCCGCCGGCGTGCAGCGCATGGTCCGCTCGGAAACCGGCACCGCCGGCGTGATGTTCACCCTGGACACCGAATCCGGTTTCCGTGACGTGGTATTCATCACCGGCGCCTACGGCCTCGGCGAGACCGTGGTGCAGGGCGCGGTGAACCCCGACGAGTTCTACGTCCACAAGCCGACCCTGGAAGCCGGCCGCCCGGCGATCCTGCGTCGCAACCTGGGCAGCAAGGCCATCAAGATGATCTACGGCGACGAAGCCAAGGCCGGCAAATCGGTCAAGGTGGTCGACGTGGACAAGGCCGATCGCGCCCGCTTCGCCCTGACCGACGCCGAAGTGACCGAGCTGGCCAAGCAGGCCCTGATCATCGAGAAGCACTACCAGCGTCCGATGGACATCGAGTGGGCCAAGGACGGTGACGACGGCAAGCTGTACATCGTGCAGGCGCGCCCGGAAACCGTGAAGAGCCGTTCCAGCGCCAACGTGATGGAACGCTACCTGCTCAAGGAAAAAGGCAAGGTGCTGGTCGAAGGCCGCGCCATCGGCCAGCGCATCGGTGCCGGCCCGGTGAAGGTGATCCACGACGTTTCCGAGATGGACAAGGTCCAGCCGGGCGACGTGCTGGTCTCCGACATGACCGACCCGGACTGGGAGCCGGTGATGAAGCGCGCCAGCGCCATCGTCACCAACCGCGGCGGGCGTACCTGCCACGCGGCGATCATCGCCCGTGAACTGGGCATCCCGGCGGTCGTCGGCTGTGGCAATGCCACTGCGGCACTGAAGGACGGCCAGCGCGTGACCGTGTCCTGCGCCGAGGGCGACACCGGCCTGATCTACGAAGGCGAACTGGGCTTCGACGTGCGCCAGAACTCGGTCGACGCCATGCCCGAGCTGCCGTTCAAGATCATGATGAACGTCGGCAACCCCGACCGCGCCTTCGACTTCGCGCAACTGCCGAACGAAGGTGTGGGCCTGGCCCGCCTGGAATTCATCATCAACCGCATGATCGGCGTGCACCCCAAGGCATTGCTGAATTTCGCCGGCCTGCCGGCGGACATCAAGGAAAGCGTCGAGAAGCGCATCGCCGGCTACGACGATCCGGTGGGCTTCTACGTCGAGAAGCTGGTCGAGGGCGTCAGCACCCTGGCCGCGGCGTTCTGGCCGAAGAAGGTCATCGTGCGTCTGTCGGACTTCAAGTCCAACGAATACGCCAACCTGATCGGCGGCAAGCTCTACGAGCCGGAAGAAGAGAACCCGATGCTCGGCTTCCGTGGCGCCTCGCGCTACATCAGTGAATCCTTCCGCGACTGCTTCGAGCTCGAATGCCGCGCGATGAAGAAAGTCCGCAACGAGATGGGCCTGACCAACGTCGAGCTGATGGTGCCGTTCGTGCGTACCCTGGGCGAAGCCTCCCAGGTCGTCGACCTGCTGGCCACCAATGGCCTCAAGCGCGGCGAGAACGGCCTGCGCGTCATCATGATGTGCGAGCTGCCGTCCAACGCCCTGCTGGCCGACGAGTTCCTCGAGTTCTTCGACGGCTTCTCCATCGGCTCCAACGACCTGACCCAGCTGACCCTGGGCCTGGACCGCGACTCGGGCATCGTCGCGCACCTGTTCGACGAGCGTAACCCGGCGGTGAAGAAGCTGCTGTCCAATGCCATCCAGGCGTGCAACCGTGCCGGCAAGTACATCGGCATCTGCGGCCAGGGCCCGTCGGACCACCCGGACCTCGCCAAGTGGCTGATGGAGCAGGGCATCGAGAGCGTGTCGCTGAACCCCGACTCGGTCCTCGACACCTGGTTCTTCCTCGCGGAAGGCCAGTCCTGACGTCTCCTTTACCATCCTGAAAAGGGCGGGTGATTTCACCCGCCCTTTTTTATGCAAGCGATTCCATGCAAAGCAGCAGTCAACTTTTCCCTGTCGCGCTGATGAGCGCCGAACTGCGGGGCGACCTCACCGAGGACGTCTACCTGCTCAAGCCCAATAACAGCCCGGACTCCAGCGTCGAGCTGGCGGTCACTCGTCTTGGTCGTGCGGACGAGCGCCGTGGCGTGCCGGTGATCCTGTTGCACGGCAGCTTCTCCAATCGCCGTTTCTGGTTCTCACCCAAGGGAATCGGGTTGGGGGCTTATCTGGCGCGCGCAGGCTACGACGTATGGATTGCCGAGATGCGCGGCCATGGCTTGTCGCCGCGCAACGAAGGTTACGATCGCAACCGCGTGGCGGACTACGCGCGCTTCGACCTGCCCGCCATCGGCAGCTTTGTGGTCGAGCAGAACGGCCAGGCGCCCCACTGGATCGGCCATTCCCTGGGGGGCGTCACCCTGGCGGCGGCACTGGGCGGTGGCTACCTGGACGAGCGGCAGGCGGCCAGCGCGGTGCTGTGCGGTAGCCAGGTGAGCCGCACCTACTGGCCGCTGAAGCTGCCGCCGGTGGCCTGGAGCGGGCGCTTCCTGCTCAAGCGCATGGGCGGATTGTCGGGCACCCGGCTCAAGCGCGGCCCGGAGGACGAACCCCTGGGGCTGGCCCTCGAGGCGCTGCACTGGTACAGCCTGTTCGGCCGCTTCGGCGAAAAGGACAACGACTGGTGGGGCGGGCTGCAGAAGGCAACCCTGCCGGTGCTGGCCATCGGCTCCGATGGCGACCTCCAGGACCCGGCCTGGGCGTGCCGCAAGCTCCTGGAACAATTCGGTTCGCAGGTGCGGCAATTCCTGCGCCTGGGACGGCGCCACGGTTTCTCCGAGGATTTCGGCCACGTCGAGATGCTCATCAGCAAAAACGCCCAGCGGGAAGTCTGGCCGCTGCTGCACTACTGGCTCGAACACGGGGAATTGCCGGAGGGGCAGGGCGCTCTGGCGCAGGCTTGAGCTTGGCGTGGCAGGGAGTAGACTGTGACGCCATTGCGGCTTCCGGTCACATCCAGGCCCGAAACCCCGGCGGATTTCATCAAGAGGAGCGTCTCCATGCATTACGTCACCCCCGATCTGTGCGATGCCTACCCGGAGCTGGTCCAGGTCGTCGAGCCGATGTTCAGCAACTTCGGCGGGCGGGACTCCTTCGGTGGCGAAATCGTCACCATCAAGTGCTTCGAAGACAACTCCGTGGTCAAGGAGCAGGTCGAGAAGGACGGCAAGGGCAAGGTGCTGGTGGTGGATGGCGGTGGCTCGCTGCGCCGCGCGCTGCTGGGCGATATGCTCGCCGAGAAGGCCGCCAAGAACGGTTGGGAAGGCATCGTGGTGTACGGCTGCATCCGTGACGTCGACGTCATCGCGCAGACCGACCTGGGCGTGCAGGCGCTGGCCAGCCACCCGATGAAGACCGACAAGCGCGGCATTGGCGACCTGAACGTGGCAGTGACCTTCGGCGGCATCACCTTCCGCCCGGGCGAGTTCGTCTATGCCGACAACAACGGCATCATCGTGTCGCCTAAGGCATTGAAAATGCCGGAATAATCCGAACCTTCACAGCGTAGTTCGGTCAATGCCGGAAGCGAAAGCTTCCGGCATTTTTCATGGGTCTCGCGATACGCGACCTCCAATGAAGGAACAGGGCATGCAGCAGTACGAGAGCGGCACCGAACGGGGTTTGATCGACGGCTTCGTGCTGGACGGTCACGGTGGCGGCCGGCGAATCACCCGCAGCGAACTGCCGCTGCTGGACCTCAAGCCCGAGGAAAGCCTTTGGGTGCACTGGGACCGCGGTGTGCCCGAGGCGCAAAGCTGGCTGCGCGAGTCCAGCGGCCTCAACCAGTTCGCCTGCGACCTGCTGCTGGAAGAGGCGACCCGTCCGCGCCTGGTGGACCTGGGTGGCGAACGTCTGCTGCTGTTCCTGCGCGGGGTCAACCTCAACCCCGGCGCGGTGCCGGAAGACATGGTCTCGCTGCGCGTCTACGCCGAGGCGCAGCGGGTCATCTCCCTGCGCCTGCGCCCGCTCAAGGCCGTGGCTGACCTGCGCGCCGACCTGGATGCCGGCACCGGCCCGAAAACCGCGTCGGAGGTGGTGCTGTACCTCGCCCATTACCTCACCGACCGCGTCGACACGCTGATCGGCGGGCTGGCCGACCAGCTCGACAGCATGGAAGAGTCCATCGAGGAAGATGAGCGCAGCATCCCCGACCAGCACCAGTTGCGCACCCTGCGACGACGTGCCGCAGGTCTGCGTCGCTACCTGGCGCCGCAGCGGGACATCTACTCGCAGATGGTCAAGTACAAGGCGTCCTGGACAGTGGTCGACGACGCCGATTACTGGAACGAACTGTACAACCGCCTGACCCGCAACCTGGAGGAGCTGGAGCTGGTGCGCGAGCGCATCAGCCTGATCCAGGAGGCCGAACATCGTCGAATTACCGAGCGGATGAACCGCACCATGTATCTGCTTGGTATCATCACCGGCTTTTTCCTGCCCATCAGCTTCGTGACCGGGCTGCTGGGCATCAACGTGGGCGGCATTCCCGGCGCCAGCGCGCCTTACGGATTCGCCGTGGCGTGCGCGGTAATCCTTGGTGTGGTGGGGTTTCAGTGGTGGATCTTCCGCCGCCTGCGTTGGCTCTAGGTGTGACTTTTGAGGTGGTGGGGGCGTCAAGCACCTCACACAGGCGAGGTGCGCATGCACGACCCATTTGAAGAATCCCTGCGCGATCTGCTGCGAATGCCCCCGGAACAGCCCGGCGACGATTCGCGGCTGGACCGCGTCCTCAAGACCGCCAACCGCCAGGTGGGCGCGGGCGATCTGTTCAGCCTGATGGGCCATTGGTTCCAGGCTCTGTCCATTGGCGTGAGCCGTGGCGCCGCACACCTTGCACCCGTCTCGCGTCACGCGCAGAATTCCGCCCCTTCCGCTGACAAGGCCGACTGAACATGCAATTCGACATCTGGACGCAAAGCCTGCTCACCGCCATGAACACCCTGTGGGGCAAGCTGGCCGGGTTCATTCCGAACCTGCTCGCCGCGCTGGTGATCGTGCTGCTCGGCTTCGTCGTGGCCAAACTGCTCGACGCGCTGCTCTCCAAGCTGCTCGCCAAGGTCGGCCTCGACCGCCTGATGGCCGGCACCGGCCTGACCAAGCTGCTGTCGCGCGCCGGCATCCAGGTGCCCGTCTCGACCCTGGTCGGCAAGATCGTCTACTGGTTCGTGCTGCTGGTGTTCCTCGTCTCCGCCGCGGAGTCCTTAGGTCTGCAGCGTGTCTCGGCGACCCTGGACATGCTCGCGCTGTACCTGCCCAAGGTGTTCGGTGCGGCGCTGGTGCTGATCGTCGGCATCCTGCTGGCCCAGCTGGCCAACAGCCTGGTGCGCGGCGCCGCCGATGGCGTCGGCCTGGAGTACTCCAACGGCCTGGGCCGCGTCGCCCAGTGGCTGGTCATCATCATCAGTATCTCGGTCGCCATCGGCCAGCTCGAGGTGAAGACCGACCTGCTCAACTACATCATCGCCATCGTGCTGATCACCATCGGTCTGGCTGCCGCGCTGGCGCTGGGCCTGGGCAGCCGCGAGGTGGCGGGGCAGATCATTGCGGGAATCTACGTGCGGGAGCTGTATCAGGTCGGACAACAGGTGAAAGTGGCGGATGTCGAAGGCATCATCGAGGAAATTGGTACCATCAAGACTATCCTGCTGACAGACGAGGGTGAGCTGGTGTCGATCGCCAACCGCATCCTGCTCGATCAGCGTGTAACCAGTCGCTGAAGATGATGACCGATTGCCGGTACGGCTTGCCCGAAGCCGCGCCGGACGCTGACTTGACCTGGCCCGACCCGACTTGAACAAGCCGCAATCACTGTCCTTGCGCTATGACCCGCGCCAGCTCACCGACGAGGAGCTGGTGGAGCGTTCTCACGAGGAGCTATACCACGTGACGCGGGCCTACGAAGAGCTGATGCGCCGCTACCAGCGCACCCTCTTCAACGTCTGCGCGCGCTACCTGGGCAACGACCGGGACGCCGATGATGTGTGTCAAGAGGTCATGCTCAAGGTGCTGTATGGTCTGAAGAACTTCGAGGGGAAATCGAAGTTCAAGACCTGGCTGTACAGCATCACTTACAACGAGTGCATTACCCAGTATCGGAAGGAACGGCGCAAACGCAGATTGCTCGATGCGCTGAGTCTGGATCCCGTCGAGGAGGCTTCCGAGGAGAAGGCTCCGAAGATCGAAGAACGGGGTGGGCTGGACCGCTGGCTAGTTCATGTCAATCCCATCGACCGGGAGATCCTGGTCCTTCGATTTGTCGCGGAACTGGAATTCCAGGAGATCGCCGATATCATGCACATGGGACTCAGCGCCACGAAAATGCGCTACAAACGTGCACTCGATCGAATGAGAGAAAAGTTTTCGAATGTGACGGAATCTTAGTCCGGGAAATATTGTCTCTCTGTTTGGCGAGTTCTGATAAACTTGCCACCCAAGTTGTACGGCCTATGGTTAGGACAACTTATTGACCACCAAGATGGGGATTTAACGGATGAAACTGAAGAACACCTTAGGCGTCGTAGTTGGCTCGCTGATCGCCACCTCCGCTATCAACGCGTTCGCCCAAGGCGAAGGCGCCGTCGAAGTCGAAGCTTTCGGCAAGCGCTACTTCACCGACAGCGTTCGTAACATGAAGAATGCGGACCTGTACGGCGGTTCCGTTGGTTACTTCCTGACCGACGACGTCGAGCTGGCTCTGTCCTACGGTGAGTACCACGACGTTCGTGGTACCTACGAGACCGGCAACAAGAAGGTCCACGGCAACCTGAGCACTCTGGACGCCATCTACCACTTCGGCACTCCGGGTGCTGGCAACCTGCGTCCGTACGTTTCGGCAGGTATCGGCCACCAGAGCCTGACCAACATCAACTCCGACAATGGCGGCCGTCAGAACCTGACCATGGCCATGATCGGTACCGGTCTGAAGTACTACTTCACCGACAACTTCTACGCCAAAGCCAGCCTGGACGGTCAGTACGGTCTGGAGCAGCGCGTGAACGGTCACCAGGGCGAGTGGATGGCTGGCCTGGGCGTTGGTATGAACTTCGGCGGCGGCGCCAAGCCGGCCCCGGCTCCGGAGCCGGTTGCTGAAGTCTGCTCCGACTCCGACAACGACGGCGTCTGCGACAACGTCGACAAGTGCCCGAACACCCCGGCCAACGTCACCGTTGACGCCAACGGCTGCCCGGCTGTTGCCGAAGTCGTTCGCGTTCAGCTGGACGTGAAGTTCGACTTCGACAAGTCCAAGGTTAAAGAGAACAGCTACGCTGACATCAAAAACCTGGCTGACTTCATGAAGCAGTACCCGTCCACCTCCACCACCGTTGAAGGCCACACCGACTCCGTCGGCACCGACGCCTACAACCAGAAACTGTCCGAGCGTCGTGCCAACGCCGTTCGTGACGTGCTGGTCAACCAGTACGGTGTTGAAGGCGGTCGCGTAAACGCTGTTGGTTACGGTGAGTCCCGTCCGGTTGCTGACAACGCAACTGCCGAAGGCCGCGCCATCAACCGTCGCGTTGAAGCCGAAGTAGAAGCCCAAGCCAAGTAATTGGTCTGAGCTGACGAAAAACCCGGCCTAGGCCGGGTTTTTCTTTGCCTGCGAAAAAGTGCGGCTCAGGCGGAGTGGGCCAGCAGCGCCTGCTGCGCTGCGGCGGCCACGTCGCCGATTATCAGAATCGCCGGGCTTTTCAGCGCAAAACGCTGGGCGTCCTCCAGCAGGTCGACCAATCGACTGCGGTATTCGCGCTGGGCGGGCAGGGAGGCGTTCTCGATCATCGCCACCGGCATGTCCGCGGCCATGCCGCCAGCGAGCAGTCCATCGCGGATTTCCGAAAGCTTCGCCACGCCCATGTACACCACCAGGGTGGTGCCGCCTTCGGTCAGGCCACGCCAGTTCAGAGGGCTGTCGTCCTGGGTATGGGCGGTCACCAGGGTGACGCCCCGGCTGACGCTGCGCAGGGTCACGGAGATGCCGCACTGGGTGGCGGCCGCAAGGCCTGCGGTGATGCCGTTGACCAGTTCGCAGTCGACACCGCGGGCCATCAGCCATTCGGCTTCCTCGCCGCCACGCCCGAAAATGCACGGGTCGCCGCCTTTCAGGCGCGCCACGCGGCGGCCCTGGCGGGCGTAGCGCAGCATCAGGCGGTGAATGAACTCCTGCGGTGTGGAGCGGCAGCCGCCGCGCTTGCCGACGGCAATGACCCGGGCAGATGGGCAGTGCTCCAGCACGGCGGGATTGACCAGATCATCGATCAGCACAACGTCTGCCTGCGCCATCGCTCGCACGGCCTTCAGGGTCAGCAATTCCGGATCGCCGGGGCCGGCGCCGATCAGCCAGACTTTTCCACTCATGTCGTTCTCCTCAGGCTGCCGTCTACGCGGCGTTGCTCAGGCCGTGACGGCCAACGATTGCCGGGCCAGCAGGCGCTTGATCTCCGGTACGCAGGAGCCGCAGGCGGTCCCGCACTGGAGTTGATCCTTGAGGCCGTCGAGGTCGAGGCCCTTGACGATGCCCGCCTGGATGCGGCTCTGGCTGACGTTCAGACAGTTGCACAATGTCTTGTCGGCTGCTGCCCCGGCCTGGCCTGGGGCGGCGCTGAGCGGGGCCAGTAGCCAGCGGCGCAGGTCCTGATCGGCGCGGCCTTTCTGCCACAGTTCGCGCAGCCAGGCGCGGGCGGCGGTTTCGCCGGCCAGGCGCAGCGAGACGATGCGCGAGTGTTCGATGCGGACGCGCTTGCCGACCGTGCGGCGCGGGTCGTCATAGGCCATGACCGGGCCCTCTTCGAGGCCGAGCAGGGCGTCGATGCGGGCCAGCCACTCGGCACTTGGCGCTTCTGCGTGCGCGGCGCGGATCACCAGCGCCGGGCGTTCGCGGCCGGTGGGGCTGAAGCTGGCGTAGCGCAGTTCCTCGAACAATGGGCGCAGGGCGTCGAAGCGCTGCTGCACCTCGCCTTCCACCAGGGCGAAGAACTGCCAGGGCAGCTCCACGCGGCTGACCTCCACGGTGGCGTGTTTCAGTTCGGGTTGATGCGACAGCGGGTCCACGGCCGGCAGGGTGAGGACATTGACGCCCAGCCCCTTGAGGAAGCGATCACCCCAGTGCATTGGCAGGAAGGCCTGGCCGGGACGCAGGCGGTCGTCGGCCTGCACCGGCAGCACCAGTTCGCCGCGGCGGCTGCGCAGGCGCACCAACTGGCCGTCGCTGATGCGCCGGCGGCGCAGTTCGTCCGGGTGCAGGCCGAGTATGGCTTCTGCCACGTGGCCAAACAGTTGCGGCGCGGTGCCGGTACGGGTCATGCCGTGCCATTGATCGCGCAGGCGGCCGGTGTTGAGGATCAGCGGGTAGCGCGCGTCGCGCTTTTCCTTGGGGGCGCGGTAGGGCTCGGCAATCAGCCGGGCCCGCCCCGTCGCGGTGGGGAAGTGTCCGTCGCCGTACAGGCGCGCGGTGCTGCGCGCCGCGCCGGCGGCGAAGGGCCATTGCTGCGGGCCGCGCGCGTCCAGCAGCGCATAGTCGATGCCGGAGAGGTCGAGGTCACGCTCGCGGGTCAGTCGCTTGTACTCGTCGAACAGGGCGGCCGGCGAGTGGAAATCGAACAGGCTGGGTAGTCTGGGACGCAGACGCCGTTCCAGGCGGCGGGCGAAATCGCAGACGATGTCCCAGTCCGCCCGCGCCTCGCCGATCGCCGGGATGGCCGGACGGACGTGGCTGATGCGGCGCTCGGAGTTGGTCACCGTGCCTTCCTTCTCGCCCCAGCTGGCGGCTGGCAGCAGCAGGTCGGCGTACTGGCAGGTCTCGCTGGTGGTGAAGGCCTCCTGGACGATGACGAAGGGGCACGCAGCCAGGGCTTCGCGCACGCGGGTCTGATCCGGCAGGGATTGGGCCGGGTTGGTGCAGGCGATCCACAGGGCCTTGATGCGCCCGTCGCGTACCGCATCGAACAGTTCGATGGCGCTCAGGCCGGGATTCTCCGGCAGCCGTTCGACGCCCCAGTAGGTGGCGACCTCCGCACGATGCTCGGCGTTGCCGGCCTCGCGGTGGCCGGGCAGCAGGTTGGACAAGCTGCCGGTCTCGCGGCCGCCCATGGCGTTGGGCTGGCCGGTAAGGGAGAAGGGGCCGGCGCCGGGGCGGCCGATCTGCCCGGTAGCCAGGTGCAGGTTGATCAGCGCGCTGTTCTTCGCACTGCCGGCGCTGGACTGGTTCAGGCCCATGCACCAGAGCGAGAGGAAGGCAGGCGCCTGGCCGATCCACTGGGCCGCGCGCTGCAGATCATCCACGGCGATGCCGCAGATGTCCGCCACGGCCAGCGGGCCGTAGTCGCGCACCAGGGCTTTGAGTTCATCCAGGCCCTCGGTGTGAGCATCGATGAAGGCACGGTCGATCCAGCCTTCCCAGAGCAGGATATGCAGGATGCCGTGGAACAGCGCGACGTCGGTGCCGGGCAGGATCGCCAGGTGCAGGTCGGCCGCCTCGGCGGTGTCGGTGACGCGCGGGTCGATGACGATCAGTTTCATCTCCGGGCGCCGCGCGCGGGCGTCTTCCAGGCGGCGGAACAGAACGGGATGGGCGTAGGCCATGTTGCTGCCGGCGATCATCACGCAATCGGCCAGCTCGATGTCCTCGTAGCTGCAGGGCGGGGCGTCGGCGCCCAGGCTGCGCTTGTAGCCGACCACCGCCGAAGACATGCACAGGCGCGAGTTGCTGTCGATGTTGTGGGTGCCGACCAGGGCGCGGGCCAGCTTGTTGAAGGCGTAGTAGTCCTCGGTCAGCAGTTGGCCGGAGACGTAGAAGGCCACGCTATCCGGTCCGTGCTCGCGGAGGGTCTCGGCGAAGACGCCGGCGGCGTGCTCCAGCGCGGTGTCCCAGCCGGTGCGGGTGCGCGGCAGGCCCTTGCCCAGGCGCAGCTCCGGGAACTGCGCGCGGGCGGCCGCATCGCCGGTGAGGTGCAGGGTCGCACCCTTGCTGCACAGGCGGCCGAAGTTGGCGGGGTGCTGCGGGTCGCCCTGTACGCCGAGGATGCGCTCGTCGTCGTGTTCGATCAGGACGCCGCAGCCGACGCCGCAGTAGCAGCAGGTGGATGCGGTGGTGCGACGGTTCGGGTTCATGGCGCAGGCCTCGCTGGCTGACTCAGGCGCAATGGGCGACCGGGGTGCGCAGTGCCAGCAGCACGCGGCCGGCCTCGATCTTCGTCTCGTGGCGGTGGGCGCAGCCGTGGTCGGGCGCGACGGCTTCGCCGCTCTCCAGTTCGATCTGCCAGTTGTGCAGCGGGCAGGCCACGCGCTTGCCGTAGATCAGGCCCTGGGACAGCGGGCCGCCCTTGTGCGGGCAGCGGTCGTCGAGGGCGAAGACCTGGTCATCGGAAGTGCGGAAGATCGCGATGTCGCCCTGGGGCCCGGCGATGACGCGCGAGCCCAGTGGGTTGATGTCGTCCAGGGCGCAGATGTCGAACCAGTTCATGGAGTGTCTCCGGCAATCGGGTGGGAAGGCCCCGAAGGCGGGGCCCGGCGGACAGTCAGGCGGTTTCCAGCTGCTTGAGCGGTATCCGTTCGAACTCCTTCTTCAGCGGCTGCTGGGCGATGCGCTCCTGCCACGGGTCCTGTTCCAGCGACAGCGAGAACTGCAGGCGCGTGTTCAGTGCCTGGCGGTTGTCCGCATCTTCCAGCACGGCCTTTTTGATGTGCTCCATGCCGACCCGTTGCAGGTAGTGCACGGTGCGCTCGAGGTAGAAGGCTTCTTCGCGGTAGAGCTGGAGGAAGGCGCCGCTGTACTCGCGTACCTCGTCAGCGGTCTTGAGCTTGACGAAGAACTCCGCGACCTCGGTCTTGATCCCGCCGTTGCCGCCGATGTACAGCTCCCAGCCCGAGTCCACGCCGATGATGCCGATGTCCTTGATGCCGGCCTCGGCGCAGTTGCGTGGGCAGCCGGAGACCGCCAGCTTGACCTTGTGCGGCGACCACATGTTGAACAGGTCGTGCTCCAGGTCGATGCCCAGCTGCGTCGAATTCTGCGTGCCGAAGCGGCAGAACTCGCTGCCCACGCAGGTCTTCACGGTACGGATGGACTTGCCGTAGGCGTGGCCGGAGGGCATGTCCAGTTCCTTCCAGATCGCCGGAAGGTCGTCCTTCCTGATCCCCAGCAGGTCGATGCGCTGGCCGCCGGTGACTTTCACCATGGGCACCTGGTACTTGTCCGCCACGTCGGCGATGCGCCGCAGTTCGGCGGCGTTGGTGACGCCGCCCCACATGCGCGGCACCACGGAGTAGGTGCCGTCCTTCTGAATGTTGGCGTGGGCGCGTTCGTTGATCAGGCGCGACTGCGGGTCGTCCTTGGCCTCGCCCGGCCAGGTGGAGATCAGGTAGTAGTTCAGCGCCGGGCGGCAGGTGGCGCAGCCGTCCGGGGTGCGCCAGTCCATGAAGCGCATCGCGGAGCTCAGCGAAATCAGGTGATGTTCGCGAATCGCCTGGCGCACCTGGCCGTGGTTGAGGTCGCTGCAGCCGCAGATGGCCTTCTCGCTCTTGGGCTTAACGTCCGCCGCGCCGCCGACGGTGCTGATGAGGATCTGCTCGACCAGGCCTGCGCAGGAGCCGCAGGAACTGGCGGCCTTGGTGTGCTTCTTCACCTCGTCCACGCTGAACAGGCCGTTCTCCTGGATCGCCTTGACGATGGTGCCCTTGCACACGCCGTTGCAGCCGCAGACTTCCGCGCCGTCGGGCATGCCGGCCGCGCTGCTCTGGCCCTGGTGGCCGACGTCGCCAAGGCTGCTCTCGCCGAACATCAGGTGATCGCGGATCTGGGCGACGTTGTGGTTCTCGCGGATCTGCCGGAAGTACCAGCCGCCGTCGGCGGTGTCGCCGTAGAGGCAGGCGCCGACCAGTACGTCATCCTTGATCACCAGCTTCTTGTACACGCCGCCGATGGGGTCGGAGAGGGTGATGGTCTCGGTGCCTTCGCCGCCCATGAATTCGCCGGCGGAGAACAGGTCGATGCCGGTGACCTTGAGCTTGGTGGAGGTGACCGAGCCCTGGTAGCGGGCGAAGCCGAGCATCGCCAGGTGGTTGGCGCAGACCTTGGCCTGCTCGAACAGCGGCGCCACCAGGCCGTAGGCGATGCCGCGGTGGCTGGCGCATTCGCCCAGGGCGTAGATGCGCGGGTCATAGGTCTGCAGGGTGTCGTTGACCAGGATGCCGCGGTTGCAGGGCAGGCCGGTTTTCTCCGCGAGCTCCGTGTTGGGACGGATGCCGGCGGCCATTACCACCAGGTCGGCAGCAATCACCTCGCCGTCCTTGAAGCGCACAGCGCAGACACGACCGCTGCCGTCGTCGATCAGTTCCTCGGTGTGGGTGTTCAGGCGGAAGTGGATGCCGCGCGACTCCAGCGCGCCCTGCAGCAGCTTGCCGGCGGTGCGGTCGAGCTGACGCTCCAGCAGCCAGTCGGAGAGGTGCACCACAGTAACGTCCATGCCGCGCTGCTTCAGGCCGTTGGCGGCTTCCAGGCCGAGCAGGCCGCCGCCGATGACCACCGCATGGCTGTGGGTGCCGGCGGTGTCGATCATGGTCTGGGTGTCGGCGATGTCGCGGTAGCCGATCACGCCCTGCAGGCGGCTGCCGGGCACCGGCAGGATGAAGGGATTGGAGCCGGTGGCGATCAGCAGGCGGTCGTACTCGGCTTCGCTGCCGTCTTCGGCGTAGACCTTGCGGCGATGGCGGTCGATACGGGTGACCTTGCGGTTGAGCAGCAGGCGGATGCCGTTCTCGCTGTACCAGTTGAGGTCGTTGAGAACGATGTCCTCGAAGGCCTGCTCGCCGGCCAGGACCGGGGAGAGCAGGATGCGGTTGTAGTTGGGGTGCGGTTCGGCGCCGAAGACGGTGATGTCGTAGAGGTCGGGCGCGATCTTCAGCAGTTCTTCCAGGGTGCGCACACCGGCCATGCCGTTGCCGATCAGGACGAGCTTGAGCTTTTTCATGTCAGGGCTCCGCGTCACGGAAAAATCACGGAAAACAAAAAAGGCGTCCCGCCGGTTACCCAGCGAGGACGCCTTTGTCCAAGTCCCGTTCGATCGGGAAGTGCGAGCCTCTTCGTTGAGGGACGCGCTTTTGTAGATTGTTGAATCAGATATTGCAGGGGCTGTGCCAACTTGTTCGGGGCCTGGTTTTCGGGGCCTTCAGCCGTCCCGCGCGGCGTATCGGCGCTTTTGCTGCACTGCGCTGAGGCGTGCCGAACCGAACTGGTGCACCGTCAGCCGTGGTGCAGCAGCCAGAGCAGCAGCCCGAGGTTGATCGCCAGCGAGGTCAGCGCGACGCCGCGCCAGACCCGCAGCGGCTCGCGCTCCAGCAGTGGCCGTGGGCGAGCCGGCGCCTGTCGTTCGCCTTGCTCCAGGGCGAGCAGGCACTGCTCCGCGGTTTCGAAGCGCTCCTGCGGCTGGACGGCGATGAGCTTCGCCAGCCAGTCGTCGAGCCAGGCCGGCACGTCCGGACGGTAGCGGCTGGCCGGGGTGGGTGTGCCGAAACGCGGATGCTGGAAGGCTTCGATCTCGCCATAGGGGTAATGGCTACAGAGCACGCGGTAGAGCGCGACGCCGGCGGCGTAGAGATCCTGGCGGGCGTCCGGCGCCGCGCCCTGGAAGCACTCCGGGGCGAGGTAGCTCGGCGTGCCGGGCAGGTCGTGCGGATTATCCTGCGAAAGTCCAGGACAATAGGCCAGGCCGAAGTCCAGCAGGCGCAGTTCGCCGTCGTCGGCCCAGTGCAGGTTCTCCGGCTTGATGTCGCGGTGCAGGATGTTGCGCCGGTGCAACTGGCCCAGGCCGCGAAGCAGGCGCTGGGCAAGGTTCAGCCAGTCGGTCAGGTTCGGCGGGCCGCTGAGTTTCAGATGCTCGCCCAGCGTCTTCCCTGCATATTCGCGCATGACGTAGTAGAGGTGCTGGCGCTGCGGCAGGCTGTGCAGTTCGGGGAAGTAACGCCCCTGCACGCGACGCAGGAACCACTCTTCCAGGAGCAATGCCTGGGCGGCTTCGGGCGAGTCGCGCAGCGCGGGCGGCAGGGTCTTGAGCAACCACGGGCGGTTCTGCCGGTCGCGCACGCGGTAGATCAGCGATTGGCGTGACTGCGCGAGCTTGCCTTCGACCTGCCACCCTTCGAAGTCCTGGTCGCTGCGCAGGTCGGGTGGGGCGGGCCAGTGGTCGAGCTGGGCAAGGGCGTCGCCCAGGCTGGCCGGCGGCAGTTCGTCCACGCGCAGCAGCAGGGCGCTGGCGTTGTCCTGACTGCCGGCCAGGTGGGCGGCGCCGACCAGTGCGTCGACGCAGGCCTGCAGGGATTGTGCATCCTCCAGCAGGCGCTGGATGGCATTGTCACCCAGGGTCGCCCAGATGCCGTCGCTGACCAGCAGGAAGTGCTGCCCGGCTTCCAGCTCGCCATCGCGGTAGTCCACTACCAGGTGCTGGTCGAGGCCCAGTGCGCGCTTGAGCACGTGCTGCATGCCGGGCTGCTCCCATACATGGTCCTGGGTCAGGCAGTCCAGTTGCCCGGCGTGCCAGCGGTACAGGCGGCAGTCGCCGACGTGGGCGAGGGTGAAGCGCCGCCCGCGCAGGACCAGCGCGGTGAGGGTGGTGAGCAGCGGCTGGCCGCCGCCGTTGGCCTGCAGCCAGCGGTTCTGCGAGATCAGCAGGCGGTCGAGGGCCTGGGCGACAGCCCAGGTCTCGGGGGTGGCGTAATAATCCGCGGCCAGCGCCTGGAGACTCAAGCGCGCCGCCAGGCCGCCGTCGGCGCAATGGCTGACGCCGTCGGCGATGGCGAACAGGTGCCCCTTGCTGGCGGCCAGCCCGGCGGGCGGGGTGACCACCCGCAAGGCATCCTGGTTCTCCTCGCGCGGGCCGGTGGCGCTGGCTTGGGCGAAGGATAACTGCAAGGTCATCGCCACCACCTGTAGGAGCGAGCTCGCTCGCGAACGGATTTCCCGACAGCTACGACTGGATGCGGTTCGCGAGCAAGCTCGCTCCTACAAAAGCGCATGGTCAGACCCGCGCGGCGGTAACAGCCGTGCTGCCCCAGGTGGTACGCCAGCGGGCTTTGACCGCGTGCAGGCCGAACCAGGCGAGCACGCCGAGGCTGGCGAACAGCCAGAGGCCGAGCTGGTAGTCGCCGGTGGCCTGCTTGATCGCGCCTAGGCCCGCCGTCAGGCAGAATCCACCGATGCCGCCGGCCATGCCGATCAGGCCGGTCATCACGCCGATGGTCTGGCGGAAGCGCTGCGGCACAAGCTGGAACACCGCACCGTTCCCCGCGCCAAGGCTGAGCATGGCGACCACGAAGAGGCTCAGCGCCGCCACCGCGTTGGGCAAATGGAAGCCTACGGCGGCGATGCAGATCGCAGCGACCGTGTACATCACCAACAGGCTGCGGATGCCGCCGATGCGGTCGGCCAGGGCACCGCCCAGCGGACGCATCAGGCTGCCGGCGAAGACGCAGGCAGCGGTGTAGTAGCCGGCTTGCACCGGGTCGAGGCCGTACTGGTCGTGGAAATAGCCGGGCAGGGTGCTGGCCAGGCCGAGGAAGCCGCCGAAGGTCACACTGTAGAAGAACATGAACCACCAGCTGTCGCGGTCGCCCAGGGCCTTCAGGTAGTCGGCCAGGGACTTGGCCGGCGGCCGCCCAGGGGCATTGCGGGCGAGCAGGGCGAAGACTATCAAGGTGGCCAGCAGCGGGATCAGTGCGAAGCCGAAGACGTTCTGCCAGCCGAAGGCAGCGGCGATGGCCGGAGCGAACAGCGCGGTGAGCACGGTGCCGGAGTTGCCGGCGCCGGCGATGCCCATGGCCTTGCCCTGGTGCTGCGGCGGGTACCACTGCGACGCCAGCGGCAGCGCCACGGCGAAGGAGGCGCCTGCCATGCCCAGCAACACGCCGAGGATGATCGCCTGTTCCAGGCTATGGATGCCCAGTTGCCAGGCGCCGAACAGTGCGCCGATGACGATCACCTGGCCGAGAATGCCGGCGGCCTTGGGTGACCAGCGATCGGCCAGCAGGCCCATGAGGAAGCGCAGGATGGCGCCGGAGAGGATCGGCGTTGCGACCATCAGCGCGCGCTGTTGGGTGGTCAGCTGCAGGTCGGTGGCGATCTGCACTGCCAGGGGGCCGAGGACGTACCAGACCATGAAGCTCAGGTCGAAGTACAGGAAGGCGGCGAACAGGGTCGGCGCATGGCCGGCTTTCCAGAAACTCGTGTTCATCGAACACCTCATCAGCAACGGTTGAGAGCCCCGGTCGTGGCCACAGGGTGCCGCCGGGAAGTCCTGAGCCCCTGCGCCGGGGCAAACGAAAAAGGCGTCGCTCCACCCACCGCACTGCGCGGGTGTGGATGCGACGCCTTTGTCGAAGTCGGGTAATCGCCGTTGATTACCATCGCCTTGTGCACAGCAAGGCGCGGGCCAGGATGAAAAATCCCAGTCGGATCAAGAGGATGAGGGGAAGGCGAGGATCAGGGGTGATCCATCGAAGGGCGCGCCGTGTGGCGGCGTGCCCCGTGCTGGAGCGTCAGGCGACCCAGTTGACGTTGGGGAAGGTGTCGCGGAAGGCCTCGGGGATCGGCACCACCTTGCCGGCCTTGTAATCGAAGAACACGAAGCCCGACTTGGCCATGGCCACGAGGGTGCCGTCGGCGGGACGGGTGATACGGAAGATGATGTCGCCGCCGTACTTGTTGAAGTCCATCACGCCGACCTCGAATAGCAACTGGTCGCGGGCGTGGGCTTCGGCGCGGTAGGTGGTGGCCAGGTCGGTGACGATGATGCCGGTCTCGCGGATGCCGTAGTCGAACAGGAAGCGTGCGCGGGCCTCGGAGATCATCGAGATCATCGAGTCGTTGCCCAGGTGGTTGGCCCCGTTGATGTCGGTGACGCGGACGGTGAGCTTGGTTTGGTAAATGAACAGTTCTTCGGGGAATTCCAGTTTCAGGCGGGCCATGGCGGTCTCGGTGGCAAGGCGACGGGGCGTGCGGGTGTGCCCGGCATTCTACGCGCAGAGCGCTCGCCCCGCGCCTCATCAGGCCAGTGAATGGCGAATCAGCGGTGCGCCGAGTTCAGGTGGAAGATGGTCACCCGCGCGCCCTCGCTGCTATCGCCGTAGTTGTCGTTGATGTAGGCGCCGGCCTTGAAGTAGAGCAGTTGCTTGGACCAGGCGCTGCTGAGGATCTTGCGGTAGTAGTTGGCGCGGCCGTCGGAGGTTTCCACGCGGATCGCCAGGTTGCCCACCGAGGTGACGCGCAGGCTGTAGTTGAAGGTCTGGTCCAGCGCGATGTTGTCGATCAACGGGACATTGACGCTGGCGCGGTCGTCGGGGTGGTTGCGCACCAGCGCTTCCAGGCGCCCGCTCTCCAGGGTCGGCAGGTAGTGGTATTGCAGCTTGACCAGGGGTTCGCCGTCGCCGGTGTAGGGCGAGCGGCTGTGGATCTGGCCGATGATGATCTTGTTCTTCGACGGTACCTGCTGGACGCTCATGGTCACGCGCAGTTCGTTGTCGCCCTGGTTGTAGTACCAGTTGGAGACGTCGCCGGCGGGTGTGGTTTCGCGCAGCTCGCTGCGCGGGTAGACGCTGTCGGAGGTATGCGAACCGGTGACGGGGACCCAGAACACCACCTGGCTGCCGCTGGGCTGGAAATAGTGGCTCTGGTAGCCCCGGGCGATCTGCTCGGTGGTGACTTCGGTGGGGCGGGGGTCGGTGGGAACGCTGAGGTTCCAGGTGGTGAGGTCGATCATGGGCTTGCCCTTGCTGGGCCGCGAAGGCGGCGAGGTCGGGTGGCGCCGAGGTGCCTAGCCGGCGGCGGCCACTGCGATGCGTCATCGAAGCCAGTCGATGGCGCTACGGGGCCCGGCCAGACGGCCGGGCGGCCGCAGCATAGGGCCTTGCCAGCGAAGCGGGGGCCACCTGTACGACTGGCGAAATGATCGCGCCTTGCCGTCGCTGGCAGATGGCCGGCCCTGCAGGCGCCGGGTCAGTGACCGAGCATTTCGTGCATGGCGATGATCTGCTCGGCCACCTGCACCAGCTTCTGCTGGCGGCCCATGGCCTGGCGGCGCATCAGGGTGTAGGCCTCTTCCTCGGCGCAGCCCTTCATCTTCATCAGCAGACCCTTGGCCAATTCGATGCGCTTGCGCTCCGCCAGTTGCTGCTCGCGGGCCTGCAATTGGGCACGCAAGGCCTGGTCGCTCTCGAAGCGGGCCATGGCGACGTCGAGTATCGGTTGCAGGCGTTCGGCCTGGATGCCCTCGACGATGTAGGCGCTGACGCCGGAGCGGATAGCCTGGCGCATCACCTGCGGGTCGTGCTCGTCGGTGAACATGACGATGGGGCGAGGCTGGTCGCGGCTGACCAGTACCACCTGTTCCATCACGTCGCGGCCGGGGGATTCGGTGTCGATGAGGATCACATCCGGGTGCAGGGCCTGGACCCGTTGCGCCAGATCGACCGAGAGGCCGGATTCGTCGATCACCTCGAAGCCGCATTCCACCAGGGCGGCCTTGAGGCGCCCGACCTTTTTCGCGGTGTCGTTGATCAGCAGGACGCGCAGCATGTTCAATCTCGCTCCGCCAGGGCATGCAGCGCGAAGCTGCGGGCATAGCCTGCCGGGTCGCTGCCATCCCAGCGGCGGCCGTCGATCAGGGTCGAAGCGCGCATCTCGGTAGTCGGCACGCTGACGTCCACGGCGCTGGCGGCTTCGCGATACAGGTCGAGTTGCTGGACCTGGCGGGCGATGGCGAGGTAGTCGACGTCCTCGCGCAGCAGACCCCAGCGGCGGAACTGGGTCATGAACCACAGCCCGTCGGAGAGCCAGGGGTGGTTGGCCTGGCCGTCGTTGAAGAAGCGCAACGGGTGGGCGTCCTGCCAGGCATTGCCCAGGCCGTCCTGGTAACGGCCGAGCAGGCGCGGCTCGATGCTGGCGAGCGGGGCGTCGACATAGTCTTCGCTGCTGATCAGTTGGGCAGCGCTGCGTCGGTTGTCGTCGCTGGCCTCGATGAAGCGGCTGGCGTCAAGGAGGCTCATTACCAGGGCGCGGGCGGTGTTGGGGTACTGCTCGACGAAGGCGCGGGTGGTGCCCAGGACTTTTTCCGGGTGGTCCGGCCAGATCTGCTGGCTGGTGGCGAGGGTGAAGCCCATGCCTTCATCCACGGCCAGCGCGCCCCAGGGACCGCCCGCGCAGAAGCCGTCGATGCGCCCGGCCTTCAGGTGCGCGACCATCTGCGCCGGTGGCACCACCAGGCTACGCACGTCCTGCAGCGGGTGAATGCCGTGGCTGGCCAGCCAGTAGTACAGCCACATGGCATGGGTGCCGGTGGGGAAGGTGTGAGCGAGGGTCAGCGGTGCACCGTGCTGGCGCACGTGGCGTTGCAATGCCCCGGCAGTGGTCACGCCGTCGCGCATCAGCGGGGCCGAGAGGTTGATCGACTGGCCGTTCTGGCACAGGCCCATGAGCACGGCCATGTCGGTCGCCGGGGCGCCGCCCAGGCCCAGCTGCATGCCATAGATGAGCCCGTAGAGGCCTTGTGCGGCGTCCAGTTCGCCACTGAGCAGGCGGTCCCGCAGCCCGGCCCAGGAACTCTGCCGCTGCAGGTTGAGGGTCAGCCCGTAAGGCTGGCCAAAGCCTTGGGTGGCAGCCACCACCAGCGATGCCGAATCGGTGAGGGCCATGAAGCCCAGGTTGAGCGCGGTCTTCTCCGGCGCATCGGAGCCAGCCACCCAGGCCAGGTTGTCCGAACGACCGTTGCTGTTGTCGATCATGTCCACCTCTGAACGCACTCCCAACGCACCTTCAATGCAAAAAAAAATGGCGCCGCACCACCTGCCGCTGAAGGGAGGTAGTCGCGACGCCGTTGTCGGGGGCGATCCGCCGTTGGATCGCAGGTATCAGAAGCGCAGCAAGGGCTGTGCCAGCAGGAGCGCGGAAAAAAGAAGCCCCGCCATGGAGGGCGGGGCGCAGAGGAAGGGAGCGCACCTCTGGAGGGTTCCACAAGGGCACCTGAGCACGGATATCGGCAGGAGCCTGTCGTCCACCTTAGACCTCGAGGGCCGGGACGCAACCGGTCAATAAGTATTAGGCCCATCGTGAGGGGCGGGCGCAGGCGCTCTAGGTCGGGCCCTGGAAAAGAAAAAGCCCCGCACTCAGGCGGGGCTTTTCATCACGCGGGGATCACTCAGACCTGGACGGCCGGGATCTTCGCGTTGGCTGCCGCTTCACGGAACTCGGCGATCTGGTCGAAGCTCAGGTAGCGGTAGATATCGGCAGACATGCTGTCGATGTCCTTCGCGTAGGCCATGTACTCCTCGACGGTCGGCAGCTTGCCGATGATCGAAGCGACAGCGGCCAGCTCGGCGGATGCCAGGAACACGTCGGTGGCGTCGCCCAGACGGTTCGGGAAGTTACGGGTCGAGGTGGAGACCACGGTGGAACCGGTCTGCACGCGAGCCTGGTTGCCCATGCACAGCGAGCAGCCCGGCATTTCCATGCGCGCGCCAGCCTTGCCGTAGATGCCGTAGTAGCCTTCTTCAGTCAGCTGGTGGGCGTCCATCTTGGTCGGCGGAGCCAGCCACAGACGGGTCGGAATGCCACCCTTGACCTTGTCCAGCAGTTTGCCGGCAGCGCGGAAGTGACCGATGTTGGTCATGCAGGAACCGATGAAGACTTCATCGATCTTGCGGCCTTCGACGCTGGACAGCAGACGAGCGTCGTCCGGGTCGTTCGGAGCGCAGAGTACCGGCTCCTTGACGTCGGCCAGGTCGATCTCGATGACCGCGGCGTACTCGGCGTCCTTGTCGGCTTCCAGCAGTTGCGGGTTGGCCAGCCAGGCTTCCATCGCTTGCGCGCGGCGCTCCAGGGTGCGGGCGTCGCCGTAGCCTTCGCCGATCATCCAGCGCAGCAGGGTGATGTTGGACTTCAGGTACTCGGCGATGGCCTCTTCCGGCAGCTTGATGGTGCAGCCGGCAGCCGAACGCTCGGCGGAGGCGTCGGACAGCTCGAAGGCTTGCTCGACGGTCAGGTCGTTCAGACCTTCGATCTCGAGGATGCGGCCGGAGAAGATGTTCTTCTTGCCTTTCTTCTCGACGGTCAGCAGGCCAGCCTGGATGGCGTAGTAGGGGATCGCATGGACCAGGTCACGCAGGGTGATGCCCGGCTGCAGCTTGCCCTTGAAGCGCACCAGAACCGATTCGGGCATGTCCAGCGGCATCACGCCGGTGGCAGCGGCGAAGGCCACCAGGCCGGAACCGGCCGGGAAGCTGATGCCGATCGGGAAGCGGGTGTGCGAGTCGCCGCCGGTGCCGACGGTGTCAGGCAGTAGCATGCGGTTCAGCCAGCTGTGGATGATGCCGTCGCCCGGACGCAGGGAGACACCGCCGCGGGTCATGATGAAGTCCGGCAGGGTGTGGTGGGTCTTGACGTCGATCGGCTTCGGATAGGCAGCGGTGTGGCAGAAGGACTGCATCACCAGGTCGGCGGAGAAGCCCAGGCAAGCCAGGTCTTTCAGCTCGTCGCGGGTCATCGGGCCGGTGGTGTCCTGGGAACCGACGGTGGTCATCTTCGGTTCGCAGTAGGTGCCCGGACGTACGCCCTGGCCTTCCGGCAGACCGCAGGCGCGGCCAACCATCTTCTGTGCGAGGGTGAAGCCCTTGCCGCTGTCGGCCGGTGCTTCCGGCTTCTTGAACAGGTCGGATGCAGGCAGGCCCAGCTCGGCGCGGGCTTTCTCGGTCAGGCCACGGCCAACGATCAGCGGGATACGGCCGCCGGCGCGGACTTCGTCCAGCAGGACCGGAGTCTTCAGCTCGAAGGTGGTGACCACTTCGCCGCTGTCATGACGCACGACCTTGCCTTCGTACGGGTACACGTCGATGACGTCGCCCATGGCCAGGTTGGTGCAGTCGAATTCGATCGGCAGGGCGCCGGCGTCTTCCATGGTGTTGTAGAAGATCGGGGCGATCTTGGTGCCGAAGCAGAAGCCGCCAGCGCGCTTGTTCGGTACGTAGGGGATGTCGTCGCCGAAGAACCACAGCACCGAGTTGGTGGCGGATTTACGGGACGAACCGGTGCCGACCACGTCGCCGACGTAGGCAACCGGGAAGCCCTTGGCCTTGACGGCTTCGATCTGCTTCAGCGGGCCGACGGAGCCCGGCTGAACCGGCTCGATGCCGTCGCGAGCCATTTTCAGCATGGCCAGGGCGTGCAGCGGGATGTCAGGGCGCGACCAGGCGTCCGGAGCGGGGGACAGGTCGTCGGTGTTGGTTTCGCCGGGGACCTTGAACACGGTCAGGGTCAGCTTCTCGGCGACGGCCGGACGGGCCTTGAACCACTCGCCATCGGCCCAGGACTGCAGCACGGCCTTGGCGGCGGCGTTGCCCTTCTTGGCGCGTTCGGCGACGTCGTGGAAGGCGTCGAACATCAGCAGGGTGTGCTTGAGTTGCTCGGCGGCGACATCGGCCAGCTCGGCGCTGTCCAGCAGCTCGACCATGGTGGCGATGTTGTAGCCGCCCTGCATGGTGCCCAGCAGCTCGACGGCGCGGGTCTTGGTCAGCAGCGGGGAAGTGGCTTCACCCTTGGCGACGGCAGAGAGGAAGCCGGCCTTGACGTAGGCGGCTTCGTCCACGCCCGGCGGTACGCGGTTGGTGATCAGGTCGAGGAGAAATTCTTCTTCGCCGGCCGGCGGGTTCTTCAGGAGTTCGACCAGACCAGCGGTCTGTTCGGCGTTCAGCGGCTGGGGCACGACGCCCTGGGCGGCACGCTCTTCTACGTGTTTGCGATAGGCTTCAAGCACAGTATTTCCCTCATCAGTGGTCCCGGAGGACGCGTATCCAGGAGACCCCTCCGATCCATTCGTCAGGCATGGTGGACGGTAATCCACTGACCTACGACGGCACCGGCGATCTCCGGGCAGAAGCTGTTTTCAAAGTTTTACGCCGGGGTGGCCTGGGACTGATGGGGCTGGACGCTTGAGGGGAGCGCCCAGACCGCGCGGCTGCCGGAATCTGTGCTTCGTGACGCTTTGAAAACAGCTTCTTTCGGACAATGACGCCAAAAAGGCGCAGCCATTCTAATGGAATTAATGGGCCTTGGTAAGCGGGTTCGCTTGGCACCTGAGGGTGATCTTGCCTAGACAAAGGGCTAACATGCCCGCTTTGCCAGCTACCTGTTTCCCCATGTCTTCTCAGCGCATCAAAACCCCCTGTGTCGGGCTCTGCTCGACGGTCTATGGCGACCTGGTCTGCCGTGGCTGCAAGCGTTTCCACCACGAGGTGGTGAACTGGAACCGCTACGGCGACGAGGAGAAGCGGGCGGTCCTGAGCCGTCTGGAGGTCCTGCTGGCGCAGGTGATGATGGCCAAGCTGGAAGTCTTCGATCAGGCCTTGCTGCGCAGCCAGCTGGAGCAGCGGCAGATTCGCTTCGTGCCCGAGCAGTCGCCCTATTGCTGGGCCTACCAGTTGATCGCCCGCGGCTCGCGGATGATCAACCAGATCGAGGCCTACGGGCTGGCGCTGCTGCCCGAATTCCGCGGCTGGCCGCTGCCGGACCTGCGTGACGCCATCGACAAGGAGTTCTTCATCCTTTCCGAGGCGCATTACGAGCGTTACATCGCGCCAAGCTTCCTGGCCAACGGGCTGGAGTCGCGGGTCTGATCGCCGCCGTGCAATAAGAAAGCCGCCCGATGGGCGGCTTTCTGCTTTTGTAGGAGCGAGCATGCTCACGAACGGGATTCCCGGTAACTGCGGCGCCGGGCTGGTTCGCGAGCAAGCTTGCTCCTATAGCTGCAGGCGCATCACGGTTTGGCGGCGAGCTCCTCGAGGTGGGCGATGATGTCCTCCGGCTTGAGCACCAGGACGTCGCTGGCCAGCGAGTCCAGCACCACTTCGGCGGTGTTGCCGATCAGTGCGCCGGACAGGCCGGTGCGCGCCACGCTGCCGATCACCGTCACGGCGACGTCAAGGTTATGCGCCGCGCGGGGGATCAGTACGTCCGCCGGGCCTTCCTCGATGTGCAGGTGCTGGTCGTCCACGCCGTATTCGGCCTGGAACGCCTTGCAGGCTTCGCGGTACTTGGCTTCGATGGTCTCGCTGAGCTGGAAGGTCGGGTCGGCCGCCGAAAGCATGGGCGAGGGATGGGCACTGATGACATGCAACTGCCCGTGGGCGAGGCCAGCGATGTCATAGGCGTGGCTGACGATGCCGGCATGCAGGGTGCGGTGCTCGATGTCGTTATTGCCGACGTCCACCGCGGCGAGGATGTTGCGTCCGGCCCAGGGTAGGCTGGTCTTCACCAGCAGCACGGGCGCCGGGCAGAAGCGCAGCAGCTTCCAGTCGTCCGGGGTGAGGAGGGCCTTCTTCAGCGGGTTGTCGGGGCTGTGCTGCTTGACCACCAGGCCGCAGCCTTCGGCCTGCTGCTCGGCGATGATGGTCTGGTGCAGATTGTCCTTCCAGGCCTGGCGGCTGGAGGCGCTGAAACCTTCCTGGCGCAGCACGTCGGCCACTTCCTCGAGCTTGGCGCTGTAGTCGGCGCGCCGCTCGCAGGCCAGCAGGTGCAGGTGCGACTGGGTCACGCTGGCGATCAGGCGCGCCCGTTTCAGTGCGAGACCTTCCGGCTGGTCCGGGTCCACGACTACGAGGATGCTACGGATGGCTTGCATGATCGTCTCCCTTCGTGCGCGTTGTTTATGTGGGACAACTGTAGTCGGGATATCTCGTTCATGACGTTGAGGCATATCAACGGCCGACGCTGGTTCCGCGCGGTGGCATTCGTATAATGCTCCGCCTTTATGACACCGGCCAGCCGGTGGGTCGCGTCCTCGGAGCTTGAACATGTTGTCTGAAATCAGGGAATTCCTCGGTTGTGCCACGCCCGATGCGTGGGTGGAAGCCGCGTTGCGGGATCAGGCGGTGATGCTGATCGACCACAAGAACAACGAGTTCAAGGCCGCCAGCACGGCCCTGGCCCTGATCGCCAAGTACAGCGCCCACGAGGAACTGGTGAACTTCATGTCGCGCCTGGCCCGCGAGGAGCTGCGCCACCACGAGCAGGTGCTGGCGATCCTGAAGAAGCGCGGTATCCCGCTGCGGCCGATTTCCGCCGGCCGCTACGCCTCCGGCCTGCGCGCCGTGGTGCGTAACCATGAGCCGCAGAAGCTGGTGGACACCCTGATCGTCGGCGCCTTCATCGAGTGCCGCAGCTGCGAGCGTTTCGCCGCGCTGGTGGATCACCTGGATGCGGATCTGGCGAAATTCTACGGCTCGCTGCTGAAATCCGAGGCGCGGCACTTCCAGGGCTACCTGAGCCTGGCGCGCCGTTACGGTGACGATGCCGATATCGAGCGCCGCGTGGCGGAGATTCGCGAGGTGGAGGCTGGCCTGATCCAGTCGCCGGACAGCGAGTTCCGCTTCCACAGCGGTGTGCCGGTGGAGCAGGCGGCCTGAGGCCCTCGCTGGAATGAAAAAAGCGCCCAATCGGGCGCTTTTCTTTGCCGCTTTTGTAGGACCGAGGGGGTGCCCGGTTCTTGCTCGCGAACCCGCCCAGTCAGCGGAGCCGCCGGGAAATCTGTTCGCGAGCAAGCTCGCTCCTACAAAAAGAGCCGGGCTCAGTCCTTCACCTTCAGGTCCAGCGCCAGGTCACGCGCGGCCTTGGTGGCCAGGACGCCCATCAGTTGGCCGATTTCGTCCTGGCGGCTGCTGGCGCTGGTCGAGCCGCCGGCCATCATCACGCTGGGCACCGGGGCCTGGGCGGCGGCTTCGGCCCACACCTTGTTGATGGCGATCAGCGCGTCCAGCTTGGGTTGCAGCGCGCCGTCGGCCTTGATCACCGCTTCACGGGCATAGGCATCGGCGTCCGCGGTGATCTTGGTGGCCTGGGCGGTCACGGTGGCTTTATCGCGCAGCAATTCGGCGGTCTGCTTCTCGATCTCGGCGCGCTGCTTCTCGCGCTCGGCGTTGATCACGGCCAGTTGCTTCTCGGTTTCCGCCTGGGTCGTGCGCTCGATCTGGTCGCGCAGGGTTTCCTGGCGCTTGGCTTCCACTTCCTTCTCGCCGCGGGCGGTGACCAGCAGCTTCTCTTCCTCTTCCTTCAGGCGGTTCTGGCGGGCCACGGCCAGTTCGGCCAGCGCCTGCTGCACCTTGACCATGCGCTGCTTGTACTGCGGGTTCGGGTCGACGTTGGTGATGCGTGCCTCCACCACTTCCACACCGAACTTGCGGAACTGCTGCTGCTTGCGCACCGGGATGCCCTTGGCGTCGGTGACCTTCTCGGTGACGAACTGGCTGGCGTTGTTGTCGCCGAAGCTGCCCTGTTCGGTGCCGGCCTGGAGGATGGCGGTCTGGTGCGGTACGGCGCCGCGCGGGCCGCGGACTTCCTTGCGCTTGATCAGGTACAGGCCGTCGTTGAGCTGGTTTTCGAACTCCGCGGCGAATTCGCTGCGGGCGCCGGCGTAATAGTCGTCGGCGGTCATCAGCGAGGCGGTGGCCTGCAGGGTTTCCTTGATCGCCGGGACCAGTGCGGTACGGATGAAGTTGTCCGGGTTGCGATATTCCTGGGCCATCTTCAGGAACTGGTCGCCGCCGGGCAGGCGGAATCGCGCCGAGGATTCCACCTTGGCGTCCACGTTGCCGAGGAAGACGATGGGGAAGGCTTCGATGGTGGCGCCCAGTGCGTCGTTGTCGGGGTTGTTGTCGTTCTCGTCCATGACCAGCACGGACTGCACGCTGATGGCTTTCTTCCAGGTGGTGGCGCGGCCGAACCACTTGGTGGCGTAGCCGACGTCGTCGACGACCTTCTCGTCGCCGAAGATGGTCCGCACGTGGGTCATGTAGCCGGCTTCGTTATAGAAGAAGATGCCGTTGAAGAGGATGAAGGCCGCGGCGACCAGGGCGAGGGGCAGGGCGCCGAACTTGATGAGGTTTTCCTTGCTGAACATGTCTCTTCCTTGAGTGAGCAAACCGCGAATGCTGCGCAAGGCCGCCGGGGTTGGTCAAGAGGCGATGTCTGACAGTGCGGGTGGGTTAACGGCAGAAGGCCACCTTGCGGTGGCCGGCCGTTCAGAGCGGGAAGGGGGCCTGCTGCATGCCCTGGTCGTCCGCTTCCAGGGCCCAGCCCTGGCTGTCCCAGTCGCCGAGGACGATGCGCCGCGCGGGGCGGCCGTCGACCTGCAGTTCATGGACGGCGGGGCGGTGCGTGTGTCCGTGGATCAGGATGCGCACACCCTTGTCGCGCATGATGCGCTCCACTTCCGCCGGGGTGACGTCGACGATCTCGCTGGCCTTCATGCGCGTCTGCGCGCGGCTTTCCTTGCGCAGCTTGCGCGCCAGCTTGCGGCGGGTGGCCAGCGGCAGGTTGCGCAGGATGAACAGGCTCACCGGGTTGCGCAGCCAGCGGCGCAGCTTCATGTAGGCCGCGTCGAGGGTGCACAGGCTGTCGCCGTGCATCAGCAGGATCTTCTCGCCGCCCACCTCGATCAGGCTCGGGTCGCGCAGCAGGGTGCAACCGGCCTCGCGGCAGAAGGCCTGGCCGATCAGGAAGTCGCGATTGCCGTGCATCAGGTAGATGCGCGTACCGCTGTCGGACAGCTCACGCAGGGCGCGGGCGATGGCGTGCTGGAACTCATCCATGCCGTCGTCGCCGATCCAGGCTTCGAAGAAGTCGCCGAGGATGTACAGCGCCTGCGCCGTGCGGGCGCGGGTGGAGAGGAAATGCAAGAACGCCCGGGTGATATCCGGGCGTTCCGCTTCAAGATGCAGGTCCGAGATGAACAGGACGCTCATCGACTCACTCGCCGATGACTTCTGCTTTCTCGATGATCACGTCGTCGGCCGGTACGTCTTGGTGGCCGGAGCGCATGGTGGTGGCGACGGTCTTGATCTTGTTGACCACGTCCATGCCGTCCTTCACTTCACCGAACACGCAGTAGCCCCAGCCCTGCACGGTCGGTGCGCTGTGGTTGAGGAAGTCGTTGTCGGCGACGTTGATGAAGAACTGCGCGCTGGCCGAATGCGGCTCCATGGTACGGGCCATGGCGACGGTGCCGATCTTGTTGGCGACGCCATTGTTGGCTTCGTTCTTGATCGACTTGCGGGTGCTCTTCTGCTTCATGCCCGGCTCGAAACCGCCGCCCTGGATCATGAAGTTGTTGATCACGCGGTGGAACACGGTGTTGTCGTAATGGCCGGCCTTCACGTACTCCTTGAAGTTGGCCACGGTTTCCGGCGCCTTGTCGTCGAGCAGTTCAAGGGTGATATCGCCGAAGTTGGTCTGCAGTTTGACGGTGGTAGTCATCAGGGAATTCCGCTCGTTGGAAAAATCGAAGGCCTGTCAGGGGGTTGACAGCTTCGGCTATGATAAGCGCTTTGGTTTGGCTGGCCTACCCTGGCCGAACACCAGCATGATCAAGGACACCATGAGCAAGCCTACCGCCGATACGAAAGAAGCCACTGTTGCCGCCAACTTCCTGCGCCCGATCGTGGCGGCCGACCTGGAAAGTGGCAAGCACCAGAAAATCGTCACCCGCTTCCCGCCGGAGCCCAACGGCTACCTGCACATCGGCCATGCCAAGTCCATCTGTCTGAACTTCGGTCTGGCCAAGGAGTTCGGCGGTGACTGCCACCTGCGCTTCGACGACACCAACCCGGCGAAGGAAGATCAGGAATACATCGACGCCATCGAGGCCGATGTGAAGTGGCTGGGCTTCGAGTGGGCCGGCCAGGTGCGCTATGCCTCCAACTACTTCGACCAGTTGCACGACTGGGCCGTGGACCTGATCAAGGCCGGCAAAGCGTTTGTCTGCGACCTGAACGCCGAGGAAATGCGTGCCTATCGCGGTTCGCTGACCGAACCGGGTAAGAACAGCCCCTTCCGCGACCGCTCGGTGGAAGAGAACCTGGACCTGTTCGCCCGCATGAAGGCCGGCGAATTCCCCGACGGCGCCCGTTCGCTGCGCGCGAAGATCGACATGGCCTCGCCGAACATCAACCTGCGCGACCCGATCCTCTATCGCATCCGTCACGCCCATCACCACCAGACCGGCGACAAGTGGTGCATCTACCCCAGCTACGACTTCACCCACGGTCAGTCGGACGCCATCGAGGGCATCACCCACTCCATCTGCACCCTGGAGTTCGAGGATCACCGTCCGCTGTACGAGTGGTTCCTGGCCAACCTGCCGGTACCGGCCCAGCCGCGCCAGTACGAATTCGCGCGCCTGAACCTGAACTACACCATCACCAGCAAGCGCAAGCTCAAGCAACTGGTCGATGAAAACCACGTGAATGGCTGGGACGACCCGCGCATGTCGACCCTGTCCGGCTATCGCCGCCGTGGCTACACCCCGGCCTCGATCCGTGCCTTCTGCGACATGATCGGCGTGAACCGCGCCGGCGGCGTGGTGGACATCGGCATGCTGGAATTCGCCATCCGTGACGACCTCGATGCCAACGCCGGCCGCGCCATGTGCGTGCTGAAGCCGCTGAAAGTGGTGATCACCAACTACCCGGAAGGCCAGGTCGAGAACCTCGAACTGCCGCGCCATCCGAAGCAGGACATGGGCGTGCGCGTACTGCCGTTCAGCCGCGAGATCTATATCGACGCCAGCGACTTCGAAGAAGTCCCGCCGGCCGGCTACAAGCGCCTGATCCCGGGCGGCGAAGTCCGCCTGCGCGGCAGCTACGTGATCCGCGCCGACGAGGCGATCAAGGATGCCGCCGGCAACATCGTCGAACTGCGTTGCAGCTACGACGAGAACACCCTGGGCAAGAACCCCGAGGGCCGCAAGGTCAAGGGCGTGATCCACTGGGTGCCGGCCGCCGAGAGCGTCGAGTGCGAAGTGCGCCTGTACGACCGCCTGTTCCGCTCCGCCAACCCGGAGAAATCGGAAGAGGGCGGCAGCTTCCTCGACAACATCAACCCCGACTCCCTGGTGGTGCTCAAGGGCTGCCGCGCCGAGCCGTCGCTGGCCAGTGCCACGGCCGAGGATCGCTTCCAGTTCGAGCGCGAAGGCTACTTCTGCGTGGATTCCAAGGATTCCACCGCTGATGCGCTGGTCTTCAATCGCACCGTGACCCTGCGCGATTCCTGGGGGCAGTAAGGGATGGCTGACTTGCAGATCTACAGCACGCTGTCCAAGACCAAGGACGCCTTCAAACCGCTGGTCGGCAACCAAGTGCGCATGTACGTGTGCGGCATGACCGTGTACGACTTCTGCCACATCGGCCACGCCCGCGTGATGGTGGCGTTCGACGTCATCGCCCGCTGGCTGCGCCATCGCGGCTACGACCTGACCTACGTGCGCAACATCACCGACATCGACGACAAGATCATCCGTCGCGCCCAGGAGAACGGCGAGTCGTTCGAAGACCTGACCGCCCGCATGATCGCCGCGATGCACGAGGACGAGGCGCGCCTGTCGGTCCTGCGTCCGGACATCGAGCCGCGTGCCACCGGCCACATCGCCGGCATGCACGAGATGATCCAGACCCTGATCGACAAGGGCTACGCCTACGCACCGGGCAATGGCGACGTCTACTACCGGGTCGGCAAATTCGCCGGCTACGGCAAGCTGTCGCGCAAGAAGATCGAAGACCTGCGCATCGGTGCGCGGATCGAGGTCGACGAATCCAAGGAAGACCCGCTGGACTTCGTGCTCTGGAAGGGCGCCAAGCCGGGCGAGCCGAGCTGGGAGTCGCCCTGGGGCGCCGGGCGTCCGGGCTGGCACATCGAATGCTCGGTGATGTCCACCTGCTGCCTGGGCGAGACCTTCGACATCCACGGCGGCGGTCCGGACCTGGTGTTCCCGCACCACGAGAACGAGATCGCCCAGAGCGAGGCGGCCACTGGCAAGCTCTACGCCGCCAGCTGGATGCACGCCGGCGCGGTTCGCGTGGATGGCGAGAAGATGTCCAAGTCCCTGGGCAACTTCTTCACCATCCGCGAAGTGCTGGAGAAATACCACCCGGAGGTCGTGCGCTTCCTGCTGGTGTCGAGCCATTACCGCAGCCCGATCAACTATTCCGAAGACAACCTGAAGGAAGCCAAGGGCGCGCTGGAGCGTTTCTACACCGCGCTGCGCGGCCTGCCGCAGGTGGCTGGCGCGGGTGGCGAGGCGTTCGTCGAGCGCTTCGGCGCCGCGATGGACGATGACTTCGGTACGCCGGAAGCAGTGGCCGTGCTGTTCGAGATGGTCCGCGAGGTCAACCGCCTGCGCGAGAGCGATACGGCCGCGGCTGCCGCACTGGCGGCCCGCGTGCGTGAGCTGGGGGCTCTGCTGGGCGTGCTGCAGTTGGACGCCGATGCGTTCCTTCAGGCGGGGGCGGCCGGCAAGGTCGATGCGGCGCAGGTCGAGGCGCTGATCCAGGCGCGCCTGGATGCCCGTGCGGCGAAGAACTGGGCCGAGTCCGACCGTATCCGCGACGAGCTGACCGCTCTGGGCGTGGTGCTGGAAGACGGCAAGGGCGGTACGACCTGGCGTCTTGCCGAGTAATCGCCCCCGGAAATGAAAAAGGCCGCTGATCAGCGGCCTTTTTCTTGTCCGTCGCCAGCGTCAGGGATGCAGGTGCTCGGCGGCGTACAGGGTGTTTTCCAGCAGGCAGGCGCGGGTCATCGGGCCGACGCCGCCCGGCACCGGGGTGATCCAGCTGGCGCGTTCGGCGGCCACGTCGTACTCCACGTCGCCCACCAGCTTGCCGTCGGCCTGGCGGTTGATGCCCACGTCGATGACGATGGCGCCTTCTTTGATCCACTCGCCCTTGACCAGGCCCGGCTTGCCGGCGGCCACGACCACCAGGTCGGCGCGGCGGACGTGATCGGCCAGGTCGCGGGTGAAGCGGTGGGTCACGGTGACGGTGCAGCCGCCCAGCAGCAGTTCCAGGGCCATGGGGCGGCCGACGATGTTCGAGGCGCCGACGACGACCGCGTCCATGCCGTACAGATCGACACCGGTGCTTTGCAGCAGGGTCATGATGCCTTTCGGGGTGCATGGGCGCAGCAGCGGAATGCGCTGGGCCAGGCGACCGATATTGAAGGGGTGGAAACCGTCCACGTCCTTGTCCGGGCTGATGCGCTCCAGCAACTGGGAGGCGTCCAGGTGGGCGGGCAGGGGCAACTGCACGAGGATGCCGTCGATGGCCGGATCGGCGTTCAGGCGGTCGATCAGTGCCAGCAATTCATCCTGGGTGGTGCTGGCGGGGAGGTCGTACGCCTGCGAGAGGAAGCCGACCTCTTCACAGTCCTTGCGCTTGTGCGCGACATAGACCTGAGAGGCGGGGTCGCTACCGACCAGGATCACTGCCAGGCCGGGAATGCGCAGTCCTTGCTGGCGGCGTTCATTGACGCGTTGGGCAATCTGCTGGCGGAGGCTGGCGGCGATCGCTTTGCCGTCGATCAGTTTTGCAGTCATGTCGGGGGGATAACCATTAAGGCGGGTGAAAAGAAGGCGCGCATTTTCGCACGCTGCCTCCATTAGGCAAAGGCGGGCACCCCTGATTTGCCGTAACTCCTTTATCTCTTTGAATTTTTTTTAAAAAAGTTGTTGACGGGGTAGGGGCTCATCGATAACATGCGCCCCGCTTGCCGAGCACAGCCTGAAACACGAAAGAGGCGGTGCCAACCGATCCGGTGGTTCCACTGGGTCTGCTTAGCAAGGGTTGCCGCCACTAAAGCGCCCGTAGCTCAGCTGGATAGAGCATCCGCCTTCTAAGCGGATGGTCGCAGGTTCGAGTCCTGCCGGGTGCGCCAAGTGGCGTTCGGTACAAGCAAGTGTAATATGGTGGGCGTAGCTCAGTTGGTAGAGCACAGGATTGTGGCTCCTGGTGTCGTGGGTTCGATTCCCATCGTCCACCCCATATTCCGAAGCGCCAGGCCCAGAGCCTGGCGTTTTCGTTTCTGCGGTACCCTGCGGACGTGGTGAAATTGGTAGACACGCTGGATTTAGGTTCCAGTGGCGCAAGCTGTGAGAGTTCGAGTCTCTCCGTCCGCACCATCTTCTTTCCATAAGCTCTCGCATCCGTGAATTTTCGCAGCTTCCAGCCAGGGTGACTTCTGCATTTCTAGCTACTAGAATGCTTGCCCTTGATTCTGGGAGCCGGAAGGACCGGCTTACGTCTGTGCCACGAGGAATATCCATGCAAGTTTCCGTTGAAAGCACCTCCGCTCTTGAGCGCCGCATGACCGTTGGCGTGCCGGCCGAGCGCATCGAGACCGAAGTCAACAAGCGTCTGCAGCAGACCGCTCGTCGCGCCAAGGTTCCTGGCTTCCGTCCCGGCAAGGTGCCGATGAGCGTGATCCGTCAGCGCTACGAAGCCGCCGCTCGTCAGGAAGCCCTCGGTGACCTGATCCAGGAAACCTTCTACGAAGCCGTGGTCGAGCAGAAGCTGAACCCGGCCGGCGCTCCCTCCGTCGAGCCGAAAGTGTTCGAAAAGGAGAAGGGCCTCGAGTACATCGCAACCTTCGAAGTCTTCCCCGAGTTCAAGGTTGCCGATTTCGACGGCATCAAGGTTGAGCGTCTGCAGGCCGACGTGGCCGATGCCGACCTCGACAACATGCTGGAAATCCTGCGCAAGCAGAACACCCGCTTCGAAATCGTCGACCGCGCCGCGCAGAACGACGACCAGGTGAACATCGACTTCGTCGGCAAGATCGACGGCGAAGCCTTTGCTGGCGGTTCCGCCAAGGGCACCCTGCTGGTGCTGGGCTCCGGCCGCATGATCCCGGGCTTCGAAGAAGGCCTGGTCGGCGCCAAGGCCGGTGAGGAGCGCGTTCTGAACGTGACCTTCCCCGAGGACTACCAGAACCTGGACCTGGCTGGCAAAGCCGCCGAGTTCACCGCTACCGTCAACAGCGTTGCCGAGCCGAAGCTGCCGGAACTGAACGAAGAGTTCTTCGCTCTGTTCGGCGTGAAGGAAAGCACCCTGGAAGGCTTCCGCGCCGAAGTTCGCAAGAACATGGAGCGTGAACTGCGTCAGGCCATCAAGTCCAAGGTGAAGAACCAGGTGATGGAAGGTCTGGTCGAGACCAACCCGATCGAAGTGCCGAAAGCGCTGATCAGCAACGAAGTCGATCGTCTGCGCGTCCAGGCTGTCCAGCAGTTCGGTGGCAACATCAAGCCCGACCAACTGCCGGCCGAGCTGTTCGAAGAGCAGGCCAAGCGCCGCGTGGTGCTGGGTCTGATCGTCGCCGAGCTGGTCAAGCAGCACGAACTGAAGGCTGACGAAGCCCGCGTTCGCGAAATGATCGAGGAAATGGCTTCCGCTTATCAGGAGCCGGAACAAGTTGTTGCCTGGTACTACAAGAACGACCAGCAGCTGAACGAAGTTCGTTCGGTTGTACTGGAAGAACAAGTTGTAGATACTGTCCTGCAGAAGGCCAATGTGACCGACAAGCAGGTATCCTACGAAGACGCGGTCAAGCCTGCAGAAGCTCCGCAAGCGGCCTGATCCAACGCTTCGTTCGATTGTCACAAGCCAGCCTTCGGGCTGGCTTGTGCGTCTATACAGACATGATTTTTTATTAGGGAGTGATCGTCGGACATGCATAATCCTTATATGCCGCAAGTTCCGAACATTCAGGCCGCTGGTGGTCTGGTGCCGATGGTGGTGGAGCAATCCGCCCGCGGTGAGCGTTCCTACGACATCTATTCGCGCCTGCTGAAGGAGCGGATCATCTTCCTGGTCGGCCAGGTCGAGGACTACATGGCCAACCTCGTGGTGGCCCAACTGCTGTTCCTCGAAGCCGAGAACCCGGACAAGGACATCCACCTCTACATCAACTCCCCGGGTGGTTCCGTGACTGCCGGCATGTCGATCTACGACACCATGCAGTTCATCAAGCCGGACGTTTCCACCATCTGCGTGGGCCAGGCGTGCAGCATGGGCGCCCTGCTGCTGGCTGGCGGTGCCGCTGGCAAGCGCTACTGCCTGCCGCACTCGCGCATGATGATCCACCAGCCGCTGGGCGGTTTCCAGGGCCAGGCCTCGGACATCGAGATCCATGCCAAGGAAATCTTGTTCATCAAGGAGCGCCTGAACCAGGTGCTGGCGCACCACACCGGCCAGCCGCTGGACGTCATCGCCCGCGATACCGACCGTGACCGCTTCATGAGCGGTGACGAAGCCGTCAAATACGGTCTGATCGATCAGGTCTTCACTCAGCGTCCTTCTGCCGCCTGAGTCTCTCCGCTGTACCGCGGCCGGTAATCCGGCCGCTCGCGGGCTTGAAAATGCCTGCGAATGCCTTCATCTTGTCCTTCACGTATATCCCCGATTGGAACGATCGAATGACTGACACCCGCAACGGCGAGGACAACGGCAAGCTGCTGTATTGCTCCTTCTGCGGCAAGAGCCAGCACGAAGTGCGCAAGTTGATTGCCGGCCCCTCGGTCTTTATCTGCGACGAGTGCGTCGACCTGTGCAATGACATCATCCGTGAGGAGGTGCAGGAAGCACAGGCGGAGAGCAGTGCGCACAAGCTACCGGCGCCGAAAGAGATCCGCACCATCCTCGATCAGTACGTGATCGGCCAGGAACGTGCCAAGAAAACCCTGGCAGTAGCGGTGTACAACCACTACAAGCGCCTGAACCAGCGTGAGCGCAAGGACGACGTCGAACTGGGCAAGAGTAACATCCTGCTCATTGGCCCGACCGGCTCGGGCAAGACCCTGCTGGCCGAGACCCTGGCGCGCCTGCTCAATGTTCCCTTCACCATCGCCGATGCCACCACCCTCACCGAGGCGGGCTACGTAGGCGAAGACGTCGAGAACATCATCCAGAAGCTGCTGCAGAAGTGCGACTACGATGTCGAAAAGGCCCAGATGGGCATCGTCTACATCGACGAAATCGACAAGATCTCGCGTAAATCCGACAACCCGTCGATCACCCGCGACGTGTCCGGCGAAGGCGTTCAGCAGGCGCTGCTGAAGCTGATCGAAGGTACCGTGGCTTCCGTACCGCCCCAAGGCGGCCGCAAGCACCCGCAGCAGGAGTTCCTGCAGGTCGACACCCGCAACATCCTGTTCATCTGCGGTGGCGCGTTCGCCGGCCTGGAAAAGGTCATCCAGAACCGTTCCACCAAGGGCGGCATCGGCTTCAACGCCGAAGTTCGCAGCCAGGAAGCAGGCAAGAAGGTGGGCGAGGCGCTGCGTGAGGTCGAGCCGGAAGACCTGGTGAAATTCGGCCTGATCCCCGAGTTTGTCGGCCGTCTGCCGATCATCGCGACCCTCGACGAGCTGGACGAAGCTGCGCTGATGCAGATTCTGACCGAGCCGAAGAACGCGCTGACCAAGCAGTACGCCAAGCTCTTCGAAATGGAAGGCGTGGACCTCGAGTTCCGCCCCGACGCGCTCAAGGCCGTCGCTCGTCGCGCGCTGGAGCGCAAGACCGGCGCCCGTGGCCTGCGTTCCATCCTCGAAGGCATCCTGCTCGATACCATGTACGAGATCCCCTCGCAGAACGACGTCAGCAAGGTGGTGATCGACGAAAGCGTCATCGAGGGCTCCTCCCAGCCGCTGCTGATCTACGAGAACAGCGAGCAGCCGGCCAAGGCTGCACCTGACGCCTGAAACCAGAAGGGGCCCTAGGGCCCCTTTTTCCTTCCCATCTACCGCGCTTGTTTTTTCCCAGCCCTAACCCCATCTTAGGCCGAAGGGTCCAATCCCATCGTTTTGGCCAAGTGCCGCTGTAGAGCCGAATATCATGAAAACACTCGTCGAGTTGCCCCTGCTCCCCCTGCGTGACGTAGTGGTGTATCCGCACATGGTCATCCCGCTTTTCGTGGGCCGTGAGAAATCCATCGAGGCCCTCGAGGCTGCCATGACCAGCGACAAGCAGATCCTGTTGCTGGCGCAGAAGAACCCGGCCGACGACGACCCGGGTGCGGACGGCCTGTACCGCATGGGTACCGTGGCCACCGTCCTGCAATTGCTGAAGCTGCCCGATGGCACCGTCAAGGTGCTGGTGGAGGGCGAGCAGCGCGGCCAGGTCGAGCGCTTCATCGACGAGGAAGCCTACTGCCGCGCCGAGGTGTCGATCATCGACGAGGCCTCGGTCGGCGAGCGCGAATCCGAAGTCTTCACCCGCAGCCTGCTCAGCCAGTTCGAGCAATACGTGCAATTGGGCAAGAAGGTTCCCGCCGAAGTCCTGTCCTCGCTCAACAGCATCGATGAGCCGGGCCGCCTGGTGGACACCATGGCCGCCCACATGGCGCTGAAGATCGAGCAGAAGCAGGAAATCCTCGAAATCACCGAGCTGTCGGCCCGCGTCGAGCACGTGCTGGCCATGCTGGATGCCGAGATCGACCTGCTGCAGGTCGAGAAGCGCATCCGCGGCCGCGTGAAGAAGCAGATGGAGCGCAGCCAGCGCGAGTACTACCTCAACGAACAGATGAAGGCCATCCAGAAAGAACTGGGTGACATCGACGAGGGCCATAACGAAGTCGAGGAGCTGAAGAAGCGCATCGACGCCGCCGGCCTGACCAAGGAAGCCCTGGCCAAGGCCACTGCGGAGCTGAACAAGCTCAAGCAGATGTCGCCGATGTCCGCCGAGGCGACCGTCGTGCGTTCGTACATCGACTGGCTGGTGAACGTGCCGTGGAAGGCCGAGAGCAAGGTGCGCCACGACCTGGACAAGGCCGAGGACATTCTCGATGCCGACCACTACGGCCTGGAGGAGGTCAAGGAGCGCATTCTCGAGTACCTCGCCGTGCAGAAGCGCGTGAAGAAGCTGAAAGGCCCGGTGCTCTGCCTGGTTGGCCCGCCCGGTGTGGGCAAGACCTCGCTGGCCGAGTCCATCGCCCGCGCGACCAACCGCAAGTTCGTGCGCATGGCCCTGGGTGGCGTGCGTGACGAAGCCGAGATTCGCGGCCACCGCCGGACCTACATCGGTTCCATGCCCGGTCGTCTGATTCAGAAAATGACCAAGGTCGGCGTGCGCAACCCGCTGTTCCTCCTGGACGAGATCGACAAGATGGGCAGCGACATGCGGGGCGATCCCGCCTCGGCGCTGCTGGAAGTGCTCGATCCGGAGCAGAACCACAACTTCAACGACCACTACCTCGAAGTCGACTACGACCTCTCCGACGTGATGTTCCTTTGCACGGCCAACTCCATGAACATTCCGGCGCCGCTGCTGGACCGCATGGAAGTCATCCGCCTGCCGGGTTACACCGAAGACGAGAAGATCAACATCGCTTCGAAATATCTTGTACCGAAACAAACCGCGGCCAATGGTCTCAAGAAGGGCGAGCTGGTCTTCGAGGAAGCGGCGACCCGCGACATCATTCGCTACTACACCCGCGAAGCCGGTGTGCGCAGCCTCGAACGCCAGATCGCCAAGGTCTGCCGCAAGGCGGTCAAGGACGGCGGCAAGGCCAAGCGCATCGACGCCGTGGTGACCCCGGATTCGCTGGAAAACTACCTGGGCGTGCGCAAGTTCCGCTATGGCCTGGCCGAGCAGCAGGACCAGATCGGCCAGGTGACCGGCCTTGCCTGGACTCAGGTGGGCGGCGAGCTGCTGACCATCGAATCGGCCATGGTTCCGGGCAAGGGCGCGCTGACCAAGACCGGCTCCCTGGGCGACGTCATGGCGGAATCCATCACCGCTGCGCTGACCGTGGTTCGTAGTCGTTCGAAAAGCCTAGGCATCGCCCCGGACTTCCACGAGAAGCACGACATTCACATCCATGTGCCGGAGGGTGCGACGCCCAAGGACGGCCCCAGCGCGGGCATCGGCATGTGCACCGCCCTGGTCTCGGCGATCACGCAGATTCCGGTCCGCGCCGACGTGGCCATGACCGGTGAAATCACCCTGCGGGGTCAGGTGCTGGCCATTGGCGGTCTGAAGGAAAAACTTCTCGCGGCGCACCGGGGTGGAATCAAGACTGTGATCATTCCCGAGGAAAACGTACGGGACCTTAGGGAAATTCCGGATAATATTAAGGCCGATCTCGTTATTAAACCGGTTAAATGGATTGACGAGGTCCTGCAAATTGCGCTGCAATACGCCCCGGAGCCCTTGCCCGATGCGGCTCCCGAGATGGTTGCAAAGGATGAGAAGCGCGAGTCTGATTCCAAGGAGCGAATCAGCACGCATTAGTTGGGGGGCTTTCTTGACACTGTTTTTGAGCCCTTGTTATAAAGCGGCACTTGCTTTGTCAGTTGGCAAACCAGCACCTGCTTTTGCTTACACCTAACACATAGAAACATACTCAACAGAAATAAGGGGACTTAGAGTGAACAAGTCGGAACTGATCGATGCTATCGCCGCATCTGCTGATATCCCGAAAGCTGTTGCCGGTCGCGCTCTGGACGCGGTGATCGAGTCCGTAACTGGCGCCCTGAAGGCTGGTGACTCCGTCGTACTGGTCGGCTTCGGCACCTTCGCTGTCAAAGAGCGTGCTGCTCGCACCGGTCGCAACCCGCAAACCGGCAAGCCGATCAAAATCGCTGCTGCTAAGATCCCGGGCTTCAAGGCCGGTAAAGCCCTCAAGGACGCTGTCAACTAAGCGTCTTTTTGGACTTGACCTGGGCCGGTTCAACCTCGGTTGGGCCGGTCACGGAGCGGTGACCCGGCTGGCGTAGGTCGGTTGGAATCATCAGGGGTCACGGGCTCAAAGCCCGCAAGCTCCACCAGTTACGAGAAGGCGCATCCTCGGATGCGCCTTTCTTATATCCGCTTTTTTTTCCACGCCGCGCCGCCATTGACGGTGGGCCGTGGCCGCGTCGGGGGCCGCATGCTGCAAAACATCAGGGACAATTCCCAAGGCTGGATCACCAAGACCATCCTGGGCGTGATCGTTGTCCTCATGGCTTTGACCGGGTTCGATCAGATCATTCGCGCAACCCACCACGAGAACGTCGCTGCTCAGGTCAACGGTGAAGACATCGGTCTGCCGGAACTGCAGCAGGCTGCGGACATGCAGCGCCGCCAGCTGATGCAGCGTCTGGGCAAGGACTTCGACTCGTCGATGCTCGACGACAAGCTGCTCAAGGACTCCGCGCTGAAGTCGCTCATCGAGCGCAAGCTGGTCCTGCAGGCCGCCCAGAATGACAAATTCGCCTTTTCCCAGCAGGCGCTGGACCAACTGATCCTGTCGACCCCTGAATTCCAGGTGGATGGCAAGTTCAGTGCCGAGCGCTTTGACCAGGTCATCCGCCAGATGGGCTATGACCGCATGCAGTTCCGCCGCATGTTCGGTGAGGAAATGCTGATCGGTCAGCTGCGCGCCGGCATCGCCGGTACCGGCTTCGTCACTGACGACGAGCTCAATGCCTTCGCTCGCCTGGAGAAGCAGACCCGTGACTTCGCCACCCTGACCCTCAAGGCCGACCCGGCCAAGAGCAAGGTCGAGGACAGCGAGATCAAGGCGTACTACGACGCCCACAGCGCCGAGTTCATGACGCCCGAGCAGGTCACCATCGATTATATCGAGCTGAAGAAGTCCGGCTTCTTCGACCAGGTCGAAGTGAAGCAGGAGGACCTCGATGCCCTCTATCAGAAGGAAATCGCCGGCCTGGCCGAGCAGCGCGACGCCGCGCACATCCTGATCGAGGTGAACGACAAGCAGAACGACCAGCAGGCCAAGGCCAAGATCGACGAGATCAAGGCACGCCTGGACAAGGGCGAAGACTTCGCCAAGCTGGCCAAGGAGCTGTCCAACGACACCGGCTCCGCCGCCAACGGGGGCGACCTGGGCTACGCCGGTCGTGGCGTGTATGACCCGGCCTTCGAAGAAGCGCTGTATGCGCTGAAGAAGGGCGACGTCTCCGCACCGGTGAAGACCTCCTACGGCTGGCACCTGATCAAGCTGCTGGGCGTGGAAGCGCCACAGGTTCCGACCTTCGACAGCCTGAAGGCCAAGCTGGAGCACGAAGCCAAGACCCAACTGGTCGAGCAGCGCTTCGTCGATGCGACCAAGCAGCTGGAAAGCTCCGCCTACGAGGCGTCCGACCTGGCCCAGCCGGCGCAGGACATGGGCCTGAAGGTCCAGACCAGCAAGCCGTTCGGCAAGGAAGGCGGCGACGGCGTAACGGCCAACCGCCAGGTCATCCAGGCCGCTTTCAGCCCGGAAGTGCTGGAAGAGGGCGCCAACAGCGGCGCCATCGAGCTGGACCCGGACACCGTGGTCGTGCTGCGCGTGAAGGAGCACCACAAGCCTGCGCAGGAAACCCTGGAGCAGGTCCGTGCCGACATCCTCAAGCGCCTGCAGATCGAGCACGCCGCCACCGATGCCAAGGCGCGCGGTGAAGCGCTGCTGGCTGGCCTGCGCGACGGCAAGATCCCGCTGACCCAGGCTCAGGAAGGCCAGGACTGGAAAGTCGTGGAAGCCGCCGCCCGTGGTCAGGAAGGTGTCGACCCGGTTGTGCTGCAGAGCGTGTTCCGCATGGCGCGCCCGCAAGGCGCCGACAAGCCCAGCCTGGGTGGGGTCGCGCTGCAGAACGGTGACTTCGTGGTGATCAAGCTCCGCGGTGTGAGTGAGCCGGAAGGCAAGCCCACCGAGCAGGAGAAAGCGATGTACCAGCGCTTCCTCGCGTCGCGCAGTGGCGCGGACGACTTCGCTGCGTTCCGTCGCTACCTGCAGGACCAGGCGAAGATCGAGAAATTCGACGACGCCAAGAAGTAATCGACAGGGGCCGCGCAAGCGGCCCTTGTTCTTTCAGGCAAAAGAAAAGGCCGCATCAGCGGCCTTTTTTCTTTTTATGGAGCTGTAGGAGCGAGCTTGCTCGCGAATCGATCCCCATAAGTGCCGCGGGTGGGTTCGCGAGCAAGCTCGCTCCTACACCATCGCCATGGGCGGTTTCAGTCGTCGTCCAGCGGGCCCATCGCGGTGGTGTTGAAACCGCCGTCGACATAGAGGATTTCACCGCTGATGCCGCTGGCCAGGTCCGAGCAGAGGAAGGCGCCGGCGTTGCCGACCTCCTCGATGGTCACGTTGCGCCGCAGCGGTGTCTGGCGTTCGCTGGCGGCGAGCATCTTGCGGAAGCTCTTGATGCCGGACGCCGCCAGGGTGCGGATCGGGCCGGCGGAAATGGCATTGACCCGGGTGCCTTCCGGGCCGAGGCTGCCGGCCAGGTAGCGCACGCCGGCTTCGAGGCTGGCCTTGGTCATGCCCATGACGTTGTAGTTGGGCAGCGTGCGTTCGGCGCCCAGGTAGGAAAGCGTCAGCAGGCTGCCATGACGGCCGCGCATCAGCTCGCGCCCGGCCTTGGCCAGGGCGATAAAGCTGTAGGCGCTGATATCGTGGGCAATGCGGAAGCCATCGCGGGTGGTGACCTCGGTGAAGTCGCCGTCGAGTTGGTCGCCCGGCGCGAAGCCCACCGAGTGGACGATGCAGTCGAGGCCATCCCACTGCTTCGCCAGCGCGGCGAACACGGCTTCGATGTCCGCATCGCTGGCCACATCGCAGGGGAAGCACAACTCGGCGCGGGAGCCCCAACTGGTCGCGAATTCCTCGACACGGCCCTTGAGCTTGTCGTTCTGGTAGGTGAAGGCGAGCTCGGCGCCTTCCCGGTGCATCGCCGCGGCAATGCCGGAGGCGATGGACAACTTGCTGGCGACCCCGACGATGAGGACGCGTTTACCGGCGAGAAATCCCATGGTCACTCCCTTGATCAGGCTGCTGCAGGTTCAGGCATTCGTCGGAGCCAGGAACGCCGCTTCCAGCAACTGTTGCGTGTAGGCATGCTGCGGCGCGGCGAAGACGTCCTCGGCCAGCCCCTGTTCGACCACCTTGCCGTGGCGGATCACCATCAACTGGTGGCTGAGGGCCTTGACCACCGCCAGGTCATGGCTGATGAACAGGTACGTCAGGTTGTACTTGGCCTGCAGGCCGCGCAGCAATTCGACGACCTGGCGCTGTACGGTGCGGTCGAGCGCCGAGGTCGGCTCGTCCAGCAGGATCAGCGCCGGCTTCAATACCAGGGCACGGGCGATGGCGATGCGCTGCCGCTGGCCGCCGGAAAACTCATGGGGGTAACGGTGACGGGTGTCGGGGTCGAGCCCGACTTCCTTGAGCGCCTCGATGATTGCCTGCTCGCGTTCCTCGGCCGTACCCATGCCATGGATTTCCAGGCCCTCGCCGACGATCTGGCCCACCGACATGCGCGGGCTGAGGCTGCCGAACGGATCCTGGAAGACCACCTGCATTTCACGCCGCAGAGGCCTGACTTGCGCCTGGTTCATGCCCTCGATGGCCTGGCCCTCGAAGCGGATGCCGCCCTGGCTGTTGATCAGGCGCAGGATGGCCAGGCCCAGGGTCGACTTGCCCGAACCGCTTTCGCCGACGATGCCCAGGGTCTGGCCACGCGGCAGGCTGAAATCGATGCCGTCCACCGCCTTGACGTGGTCGACGGTCTTGCGGAACACGCCTTTCTTGATCGGGAACCACACGCGCAGGTCGTCGACCTCCAGCAGGGGCGCACCGGGCGTGTTCTGCGCGGGGGTACCGCTGGGCTCGGCGCCGAGCAGTTCGCGCGTGTAGGGGTGCTGCGGGGCCTCGAAGAGGGTCTCGCAATCGGCCTGCTCGACGATGCAACCGCGCTTCATCACGCAGACGCGATGGGCGATGCGACGCACCAGGTTGAGATCATGGGTGATCAGCAGCATCGCCATGCCCAGGCGCTGCTGCAGGTCGCGCAGCAGGTCGAGGATCTTCAACTGCACGGTGACGTCCAGCGCGGTGGTCGGTTCGTCGGCGATCAGCAATTCCGGTTCGCAGGCCAGGGCCATGGCAATCATCACCCGCTGCCGCTGGCCGCCGGAAAGCTCGTGCGGGTAGGCCTTGAGGCGCGAGGCGGGGTTGGGGATGCCGACCAGGTCGAGCAGCTCCAGCGTGCGGGCGCGGGCCTGGTTGCCGCTCATGCCCTTGTGCAGGGCGAGTACTTCGCCGATCTGCTTCTCGATGGTGTGCAGCGGGTTCAGCGAGGTCATGGGTTCCTGGAACACCATGGCGATGCGGTTGCCGCGAATGCCGCGCAGCTTGCGCTCGGGCAGCTTGAGCAGATCCTTGCCGGCGTACTGGATGCTGCCGGAGGGATGGCTGGCAGTGGGGTAGGGCAGCAGGCGCAGGATGGAGTGCGCGGTGACCGACTTGCCCGAGCCGCTTTCGCCCACCAGGGCCAGGGTCTCGCCCTTGCGGATGTCGAAGCTGATGTGTTCCACCGCGCGCACCTGCTCGTTGCCGCAGAGGAAATCGACGGACAGGTCGCGGACTTCGATGAGGTTCTCGTTCTGGCTCATGTCACTTCCTCGGGTCGAAGGCGTCACGGGCGGCTTCGCCGATGAACACGAGCAGGCTCAGCATCACGGCCAGCACCACGAAGGCGGTGATGCCCAGCCAGGGCGCCTGCAGGTTGGACTTGCCCTGGGCGACCAGTTCGCCCAGCGAGGGCGCGCCGGCGGGCAGGCCGAAGCCGAGGAAGTCCAGGGAGGTCAGGGTGCCGATCGCGCCGGTGAGGATGAAGGGCATGAAGGTCAGCGTGGAAATCATCGCGTTGGGGAGGATGTGGCGGAACATGATCGCGCCGTTGCGCATGCCCAGGGCGCGCGCGGCGCGCACGTATTCCAGGTTTCGGCCGCGGAGGAATTCGGCGCGCACCACGTCCACCAGGCTCATCCAGGAGAACAGCAGCATGATCCCCAGCAGCCACCAGAAGCTCGGCTGGACGAAGCTGGCGAGGATGATCAGCAGGTAGAGCACCGGCAGGCCCGACCAGATTTCCAGGAAGCGCTGGCCGAGCAGGTCGACCCAGCCGCCGTAGAAGCCCTGCAGGGCGCCGACGATGACACCGATGAGGGAGCTGAGCACGGTGAGGATCAGGGCGAACAGCACCGACACGCGGAAGCCGTAGATCACCCGTGCCATGACGTCGCGCGCCTGGTCGTCGGTGCCCAGCCAGTTCTCCGCGGTCGGGGCCGAGGGGGCCGGCACGCGCAGGTCGTAGTTGATGGTGTCGTAGCTGTAAGCGATCGGCGGCCAGAGGATCCAGCCGTCCTTCTGGGCGATCTGCTCGCGCATGTACGGGCTCTTGTAGTTCGCCTCCATGGGGAACTCGCCGCCGAAGGCGGTTTCCGGGTAGCGCTTGAGCACCGGGAAGTACCACTGGCCGTCATAGTGGATGGCCAGTGGCTTGTCGTTGGCGATCAGCTCGGCGCCCAGGCTGAGGATGAACAGTGCAAGGAACAGCCAGAGCGACCACCAGCCGCGTTTGTTGGCCTTGAAGCGCGCCCAGCGGCGCTGATTGATGGGAGACAGGCGCATCGGATTACTCCCGGTTCTCGAAGTCGATGCGCGGATCGACCAGCGTGTAGAGGACGTCGCTGACCAGCTTCATGATCAGGCCGAACAGGGTGAAGATGAACAGCGTGCCGAACACCACCGGGTAGTCGCGGTTCAGCGCCGCCTCGAAGCTGAGCAGGCCAAGGCCGTCGAGGGAGAAGATCACCTCGATCAGCAGCGAGCCGGTGAAGAAGATGCCCAGCAGGGCCGACGGGAGGCCGGCGATGATCAGCAGCATGGCGTTGCGGAACACGTGGCCATAGAGCACGCGGCGCTCGGTCAGGCCCTTGGCGCGGGCGGTGACCACGTACTGCTTGCCGATCTCGTCGAGGAAACTGTTCTTGGTCAGCAGGGTGATGGTGGCGAAGTTGCCGATCACCAGCGCGGTGATCGGTAGCGCGAGGTGCCAGAAGTAGTCGCGGACCTTGCCACCCCAGGTCAGCTCGTCGAAGTTGTTGGAGGTCAGCCCGCGTAGCGGGAACCAGTCCCAGTAGCTGCCGCCGGCGAACAGCACCACCAGCAGGATGGCAAAGAGGAAGGCGGGGATGGCGTAGCCGACGATGATCGCCGAGCTGGTCCAGACGTCGAAGTGGCTGCCGTGGCGTACCGCCTTGGCGATGCCCAGCGGAATCGACACCAGGTACATGATCAGCGTGCTCCACAGCCCCAGCGAGATGGAGACGGGCAGCTTCTCGACGATCAGGTCGGTGACCTTGGCATCGCGGAAGAAGCTCTGGCCGAAGTCCAGGTGCACGTAGTTCTTGAGCATGATCCAGAAGCGCTCGGGCGCCGGCTTGTCGAAGCCGTACATGCGCTCGATTTCCTTCACCAGTTCCGGGTCCAGGCCCTGGGCGCCGCGGTAGTGCGTGCCGGCAGCGGCCACTTCACCGCCGCCGCCGGAAATGCGCCCGGTGGCGCCGCCGCTGGCGGCGTCGAAGCCTTCCAGTTTGGCGATCATCTGCTCCACCGGGCCGCCGGGGGCAGCCTGGATGATGATGAAGTTGATCAGCAGGATGCCGAACAGGGTGGGGATGATCAGCAGCAGGCGCCGCAGGATGTAGGCCAGCATCAGTTGGCCCCTTGGGCGAGTGCGCCGTCAGCCGGTGTTTCGTTGGTGGCCTTGGCGTCGGTCCTGGTCGGCACGGCTTTGTCGCGGGCCTGCCACCAGGTCTGCAGCGCGTAGCTGTAGGGTGGCAGTTTTTCCGGGTGGGCAATGCGGTTCCAGTAGGCGATGCGCCAGTTGCCCAGGTACCAGTTGGGCACCACGTAGTGGCCCCAGAGCAGGGCGCGATCGAGGGCGCGGGCATGGCGCACCAGGCTTTCGCGGGAGCCGGCGTTGATCAGGCCTTCCACCAGGGCGTCGATGCCCGGGTCGCGCAGGCCGATGAAATTGCGGCTGCCAGGTTTGTCGGCGCTGCTGGAGTGCCAGAACTCACGCTGCTCGTTGCCCGGCGAGCTGGACTGCGGCCAACTGCTGACGATCATGTCGTAGTCCCGCGAGCGCAGGCGGTTGATGTACTGCGAGACGTCGACGCGGCGCAGCTGCATGTCGATGCCCAGTTCGGCGAGGTTGCGCTTGAAGGGCAGCAGCACGCGCTCGAAATCCGCCTGGGCGAGCATGAATTCGAAGCTCAGCTGTTTGCCGTCGGGGCCGACCATCTTGTCGTTCTCGATCTTGTAGCCCGCCTCCAGCAGCAACTGGTAGGCCTTGCGCTTCTGCTCGCGGATGATGCCGCTGCCGTCGCTGGTGGGCGGCACGTAGACCTGGGTGAAGACCTGCGGCGGCAGTTTGTCGCGCAGGGGCTCGAGGATCTTCAGTTCTTCGGCGTCCGGCAGCTGCTTGGCAGCCATCTCGGAGTTCTCGAAATAGCTGCCATCGCGCAGGTAGGAGCCGAAGAACAGCTGCTTGTTGGTCCATTCGAAGTCGAACAGGTTGGTGATCGCTTCGCGCACGCGCGGGTCCTGGAACACCGGGCGGCGGATGTTGAAGGCGTAGGCCTGCATGCCCCACGGGTTGCCGTTGACCGGCTCCTCGCGGACGATGCGGCCGTCGCGCACGGCGGGCGAGTCGTAGGCGGTCGCCCAGTTCTTCGCGATGCGCTCGTCGTTGAAGTCGAACTGCCCGGCCTTGAAGGCTTCCAGGGCGACGGTGAGGTCGCGGTAGGACTCCACCACCACGGCATCGAAGTTGTTGAAGCCGCGGTTCACCGGCAGCTTCTCGCCCCACCAGTCCTTGACCCTCTCGTAGCGGATCGAGCGGCCGGCCTCGACCTTGGCGACGCGGTAGGGGCCGCTGCCCAGCGGCGGCTCCATGTTGGTCTTGTTGAAGTCGCGGTTGGCCCACCAGTGCTTGGGCAGGATCGACAGCTGCCCGAGGATCAGCGGCAGCTCGCGGTTGTCGCCGTGCTTGAAGTCGAAGCGCACGCGCAGCTTGTCCTCGGCCACCACCTTGTCGACGTCCGCGTAGTAGTTGCGGTACATCGGGTCGCCGTCTTTCATCAACGTCTCGAAGGTGAACACCACGTCCTCGGCGGTGACCGGCGTGCCGTCCTGGAACTTCGCCTCGGGGCGCAGGTAGTAGCGGACGAACCGGTGCTCCGGGTCCTTCTCGATCTTCTCGGCGAGCAGGCCGTATTCGGTGAAGGGTTCGTCGAGGGAGTGGAAGGTCAGGGTGTCGTAGATCAGGTTGATCTGCGGCGCGGAGTTGCCCTTGGCGATGAAGGGGTTGAGGCTGTCGAAACCGCCGAAGTCGGAGAGGCGCAGCGTGCCGCCCTTGGGCGCATCCGGATTGACGAAATCGAAGTGCTTGAAGTTCGCCGGGTACTTGGGCGCTTCGTCATACAGGGTGATGGCGTGCTGCGGCGCGGCCTGCGCACTGCCCAGCAGTCCCAGCAACAGGCCGGCGCAGAGCGCGGCGCGGCGGGGGCTTTTCATAGAGTGTTCTCCTGGTCTTTTTGCCACCAGGCGCGCAGGCCCAGGGTATAGGGCGGCGTGGTGACGAAGGCGAAGCGGTTGCGGTACGCCAGTCGGTGCTTGTTCAGGTACCAGTTGGGAATACTGTAGTGCTGCCACAGCAGCACCCGGTCCAGGGCGCGGGCCGCGGCTTCCTGCTGGTCGCGGTCGGTGGCGCCGAGGAGTTTTTCGAGCATCGCATCCACCACGGGGTTGGCGATGCCCGCATAGTTCTTGCTGCCCTTCACCGCCACCTGGCTGGAATGGAAGTACTGCCATTGTTCGAGGCCGGGGCTCAATGTCTGGGGCAGGGTCATCAGAATCATGTCGTAGTCGAACTGGTCCAGACGCTGTTTGTACTGGGCGCGGTCCACGGTGCGCAAGCTCGCATCGATACCGATGCTGGCGAGATTCTCGCGATAGGGCTGGAGGATGCGTTCCAGGCTGGGGTTGACCAGCAGCATCTCGAAGCGCAGCTGCTTGCCGTTGGCGTCCAGCAGGCGGTCGCCGGAGAGCGTCCAGCCAGCCTCGGCCAATAGACCCAGCGCGTGGCGCAGGGTTTCCCGCGGGATGCCGGCGCCCTTGGTCACCGGTACGGTGAACGGGCGCTTGAACAGCGCTTCGGGCAATTGCTGGCGGTAGGGCGAGAGCAGCAGCCATTCCTGGCCCTGGGGCACGCCGCTGGCGGCAAAGGTGCTGTTGGGGTAGTAGCTGCTGGCGCGCACGTAGGCGTCATTGAACAGCGCGCGGTTGGTCCATTCGAAGTCGAACATCATGCCCAGCGCCTCGCGCAGGCGGCGATCGGCGAAGGTGGCGCGGCGCGTATTCATGAACAGCGCCTGGGTCTGCGTCGGAATCTGGTGGGGTATTTCCGCCTTCACCACGTCGCCGCGGCGCACCGCCGGGAAGCGATAGTTGCTGCGCCAGTTCTTCGCCTGGTGCTCGATGTAGATGTCGAACTCGCCGGCCTTGAAGGCTTCGAAGGCGATGCCGGCATCGCGGTAGAAGTCCACCTCGACGCGGTCGAAGTTGTATTTGCCGCGGTTCACCGGCAGGTCCTTGCCCCACCAGTCCTTGACCCGCTCGAACACCAGGCGTCGCCCCGGCACCACCTCGCTGATGCGGTACGGGCCGCTGCCCAGCGGTGGCTCGAAGGTGGTGGCCTGGAAGTCGCGGCCTTTCCAGTAGTGCTGCGGCAGCACCGGCATTTCCCCCAGGCGCAGGATCAGCAGCGGGTTGTCGTGCCGCTTGAAGACGAACCGGATGCTTTGGGCCGAAAGAATGTCGACCCGCTGCACTTCCTGCAGGTTGGTGCGGTACATCGGGTGCCCGTGCTTGAGCAGCGTGCGGTAGGAGAACGCCACGTCATAGGCGGTGATCGGCTTGCCATCGTGGAAGCGGGCTTCCGGGCGCAGGTTGAACACCACCCAGCTGCGGTCCTCGGCATACTCCACGCTGCGCGCGATGAGGCCATAGCTGGAGGCGGGCTCGTCGCCGGAAGGATCGTACAGGCCCGTCCCGACCATCAGCGGCTCGTTCAGCTCGCTGACGCCGTACTGCAGGAAGTCCGCAGTGCTCACCGGCGGGCTGCCCTTGAAGGTGTAGGGGTTGAGTGTATCGAAGGAGCCCAGGCCCATCAGCCGCAGCACGCCGCCCTTGGGCGCATCGGGGTTGACCCAGGCGAAGTGATCGAAATTGGCCGGGTACTTGAGGTCGCCGAACTGCGCGTAGCCGTGGCTCTCGGTAATCTGGGCGGAGGCGGGGAGGCCTAGGAAGAGTCCCAGGAAGAGCAGAGACAAGCGACGCATCAGGCGTAGGATCCGATCCTGGCTGGCTGAAGGGGTTAGCGTCGTACAGTAGCAGCTTGTCCTGGCTGCCAGAAGAGAGGCGGCCGGGGCTGTGCGCCCCGGCGCAAGGTGACACTCAGCGGCTGGCGGTGCCCAGGTACAGCGTCAGTGTCTGGCCGGGCTTCAGCGCCTTGCCGGTACGCGGGTTCCAGCGCTGGATGTGCTGCGTCTCGACGTTGAAGCGCTTGGCGATCATGGAAATCGAGTCGCCTTGCTTGACCTTGTAATAGGTCGCGGTTTCCTGCTTCGCCTTGCCTTTGCTGCTGGCGGCGGCCAGTTGGGTGGCGGCGGCGCTCTGCAGCTTGAGGGTCTGGCCGGGCTTGACGCCGTGGCTGTCCAGGCCGTTCCAGCGCTTGAGATCGGCAACGTCGACGCCGTTCTTCTTGGCGATGTTCCACAGGGTGTCGCCGTTCTTCACGGTGTAGCTGCGCGTGGCGACGCGGGCGCTGGCGATGGTCTTCGAGCTTTCCACCTGGGCCAGTTGGCGCGGGCTCTCCGGCTCGATGGTGGGGCGGCCCGGCTGGCCGGGGATGACCAGGGTCTGGCCGTTGCGCAGACGGTTGGCGCTCAGGCGGTTGGCCGCCTTGAGCTCGGCCACGCTGAGGCGGTAGCGCTGCGCGATGCTGTGCAGGCTGTCGCCCTTGCGCACGCGGTAGTGACTGCCGGAGCTGGCGACGGTGGTCACCAGGGGCTTGAGCTGCACCGGCTCCAGGTTGGCCACGCCGGCCTTGAGCGAATCGGCCTTGGCCAGCGGCACCAGCAGGTGATGCGGGCCGTCCAGGGTCACGCCGCGCTTGAAGGCGGGGTTGAGCTGCTGCAGCTCGTCCTGGTCGAGGTCCGCGGCGGCGGCGACCTGGGACAGGTCCAGGCCCGGCTTGACGCGGATCGAGGTGAAGTAGGGCTGGTTGGCGATCGGGCTGAGGTTGATGCCGTAGATGGTCGGGGCGTTCACCAGCTGCGACAGGGCCAGCAGCTTGGGCACGTAGTCCTGGGTTTCCTGCGGCAGCGGCAGGTTCCAGTAGTCGGTGGGCAGACCGAGGCGCTCGTTGCGCTCGATCGCGCGGCTGACGGTGCCTTCACCGGCGTTGTAGGCGGCCAGGGCGAGCAGCCAGTCGCCGTTGAACATGTCGTGCAGGCGACCCAGGTAGGTCAGCGCGGCGTTGGTCGACGCGGTGATATCGCGGCGACCGTCATAGAAGTTGGTCTGGCGCAGGTTGAAGTGCGTCCCGGTGCTCGGGATGAACTGCCACAGGCCCACGGCCTGGGCACGCGACACGGCCATCGGGTTGTACGAGCTCTCGATCATCGGCAACAGTGCCAGTTCCAGCGGCATGTCGCGCTCTTCCAGGCGCTCGACGATGTAATGCATGTACGGCGCGCCGCGTTCGCTGGCGTTTTCCAGGAACGACTGGTTGCTCATGAACCACAGGCGCTGGCGCTCGATGCGCGGGTTGGTGTTGAGCTGGTCCTGCAGTTGGAAGCCGCCGCGCATGCGTCCCCAGATATCGTTCTGGGCTTGGTTCCAGGCGGGGTTGAACTGCATGTCCACGGCACGTGGCGCGATGCGCACGGGGCTGGGCTTGCTGGACACCTGGCCGGTCGACTGGCAGCCGGCCAGGCCCGCGGCGAGCAGTACAATAGAGACTCGGATGGCACGTGCCAATGCGTCTAGATCGGAGGTCTTGCTAGTCTTTGGCGGCATTGGCTGATGACTTGGTCCGGGGCAAAAATTTCGGGGATTCTAGAAATCGCGCCGGCGCTGGTCAAGATTTCGCCAGGTCTCAAAACTGGTCCTTCCAGCGGCGAATGGTCGCAAAGACCTCCTCCGGCGTGCGGATTTGCTGGCCGTTCCGCTCGTCGGCCATTTTCTTAACGGATGTTTCCGATACGCGAAGGAACGGATTCGTCGCCCTTTCTAGGGCAATGGAAGAAGGAAGGCTGATCCTGCCCTGTTCGCGCCAGCGCGTGACTTCCTCGAAGCGTGCCCGCACCTGCGGGTTCTCCGGTTCCACCGCGCAGGCGAAGCGCAGGTTGCTCAGGGTGTACTCGTGGGCGCAGTACACCGCGGTGCGGTCGGGCAGGGCGGCCAGGCGGCTCAGCGAGGCATGCATCTGCGCCGGCGTGCCTTCGAACAGGCGGCCGCAGCCGGCGGCGAACAGTGTGTCGCCACAGAACAGCAGGGGATGCTCTGCATCGGCATGGAAGTAGGCGATGTGCCCCAGGGTGTGGCCCGGCACGTGGATGACCTCGAACGCCAGGCCGAGCACGGTGACGCGGTCGCCGTCTTCCAGCGCCACGTCGCGCTGCGGGATCTTCTCCCCGGCCGGGCCCAGCACGCGGGCACCGGTTTCCGCCTTGAGGCGGGCGACGCCGCCGACGTGGTCGGCATGGTGGTGGGTGATGATGATGTCGGTCAGCGTCCAGCCGGGATGGGCCTGCAGCCATTGCTCGACCGGCGCCGCATCACCCGGGTCGACCACCGCGCATTCGCGGCGGGTCACATCCTGCAACAGCCAGAGGTAGTTGTCGGAAAAGGCGGGCAGAGCGTCTATCTGTATCATGGGTGGAAAGTCGCCAAGTGGTGGGCATTGGCGCATAGTAGTGCGGATACGCACATTTGTGTCGCGCTGTCCCACAGGGGGTAGTGATGATCGAAGAACCTTTCGCCCAGGCCGACGCCGATTGGCTGGAGCTGATCGACCAGGCCCGGCACTGGCTGTCCGGGCCGATCGGCGGAATGATGCTCGCCGAAGAGCAGCAATTGCTGATCGATGAGCTGGAGCGCTATTTCGGCGGTTACCTGGTGCACTACGGGCCCCATGCCCAGTTGCCGGCCAGCGTCGGTAACATCCAGCGCGGCGTGCGCCTGGGCCCGCCGCTGCCGGGCGTGGAGATTGCCTGTGACGAGGCCGCGTGGCCGCTGGGCGAGCATGCCGCCGACGTGGTGCTGCTGCACCATGGCCTGGATTTCTGCCTGTCCCCGCACCGCCTGCTGCGCGAAGCCGCGCGCAGCGTGCGCCCGGGTGGCCACCTGCTGGTGGTCGGGGTGAACCCCTGGAGCGCCTGGGGCATTCGCCATTACTTCGCCCGCGATGCCTTGCGCCGCGCCCGCTGCATCTCGCCTAACCGGGTCTGCGACTGGCTCAACCTGCTGGGCTTCGCGCTGGAGAAACGCCGCTTCGGGTGTTATCGTCCGCCGCTTGCATCGGCGAAATGGCAGGGCCGTCTGGCCCGCATGGAGACCTGGGGACCGGTCCTGCAGGGCTCCGGCGCCGGCTTCTATCTATTGGTGGCACGTAAGCTGGTGGTCGGTCTGCGGCCCCTGCGTCAGCCCCGTCGCGAGCCGCGCGGCCAATTGGTGCCGCTGCCGGTGGCCAAGGTCAGTCGTCGCGATTCCGAGTCCTGAAAGCGAGCCAAATGAGCGAAGAGAAAGTCGAGATCTACACCGACGGCGCCTGCAAGGGCAACCCCGGGCCGGGTGGCTGGGGCGCCGTGCTGTTCTACAAGGGCGCGGAGCGTGAACTGTGGGGCGGCGAGGCCGAAACCACCAACAACCGCATGGAACTGATGGCCGCCATCATGGCCCTGGCCGCGCTCAAGCGGCGTTGCGACGTGCGCATCGTCACCGACTCGCAGTACGTCATGCAGGGCATCACCGAGTGGATGGTCAACTGGAAGAAGCGCGGCTGGAAGACCGCCGCCAAGCAGCCGGTGAAGAACGCCGACCTGTGGCAGGCGCTGGACGAGCAGGTGAACCGGCATAATGTCGAATGGCGCTGGGTGCGCGGCCACACCGGCCACCCCGGCAACGAACGCGCCGACATGCTCGCCAACCGTGGCGTGAGCGAACTGCCGCGCTGAGCGGCCGGCCTTGGGAATCAAAGCAGCCCGGCGTAGCCCGGGCTGATCAACCGCAAGAAGGTTTCACACAGAATGCGCAGCGTCGTACTCGATACTGAAACGACCGGTATGCCGGTCACCGACGGCCACCGGATCATCGAGATCGGTTGCGTCGAGCTCGAAGGCCGCCGTCTCACCGGCCGGCACTTCCACGTCTACCTGCAACCCGATCGCGAGATCGACGAAGGCGCGATCGCGGTGCACGGCATCACCAACGAATACGTCAAGGACATGCCGCGCTTTCGCGAGGTGGCCAACGACTTCTTCGAGTTCATCAACGGCGCGCAGCTGATCATCCACAACGCGGCGTTCGACGTTGGCTTCATCAACAACGAATTCGCCCTGATCGGCCAGACCGAGCGCGCGGAAGTCAGCGACTACTGCTCGATCCTCGATACCCTGCTGATGGCCCGCGAACGCCATCCGGGCCAGCGCAACAACCTCGACGCCCTGTGCAAGCGCTATGGCGTCGACAACTCCGGCCGTGACCTGCACGGCGCACTGCTCGACGCCGAGATTCTCGCCGACGTCTACCTGGCGATGACCGGTGGCCAGACCAGCCTCTCGCTGGCCGGCAATGGCACCGAGGGCGATGGCAGTGGGCGCGCCACGGCGACGGCGATTCGTCGCCTGGCGGCCGAGCGGGCGCTGACTCGGGTGATCCGGGCTACTGATGAAGAGATCGAGGCGCACATCGCGCGCCTGGCGGTGATCGAGAAGTCCGCTGGCGGCCCGTCGTTGTGGGCGCAGATGGAGGCGCCGAAGGAATGATCCTTCGTGCTGCATGAAGAAGGCCCCTGAACAGGGGTCTTTTGTTTTTCGTAGGAGCGAGCTCGCTCGCGAACCGCCCAGCTCCGGTGCCGCCGGCTGATCCTCGATTCTTTCGTAGGAGCGGACCTTGTCCGCGAAATCCCCGCGGCTCGATCCCATCACGAAATGCCGCAGCCCGGCGCACCATTGTAGGAGCGGGCCATGCCCGCGAACCGCCGGCAGGGCCGGCGCCGTCCTCTGCTCGGATGCTGATCCTGTTTCGCTGCGTTGACCTGGGTGTTTCCGCGCCGCTTCGATGTGCGCCCAGGCTCTGTGTTTCGCCCCCTCGGGCGACCTACTTTGGCAAACGCCCCAAAGTAGGCAAAGGTCTTGCCCCGGACATCCGGTTTTTCGCCTAGGCGAAAAATTCCCTCGCTCCAGCGAAGTTTCAGGGGCCCGCCGCGACGGGCCATCCCTGGCCCATCGCGGCTCTCGCGGCATCCATGCCGCTCAACCCCTGAAACTCCGCTTTCACTCGGCCTTCTGAACGGGGCGGTCTGGAGTGCGCTGGCGTTTCTCTGGAAGTCTTTTAAAGCCAGAGCCAGAGCCAGAGCCAGAGCCAGAGCCAGAGCCAGAGCCCTAGCGAGACGCTCGGGTTTGCCGGGCTTCGCCTGTCACCCACGCGACGTTTTATTACAGCGGTCAGCCGGGCACATTCCCCTACATTCCGTGAGTCCATACTCTGAGAGGAATCGACGCCAGTCGTACGTCCATTCAGGGGCTCACAATGTACAAAGACTTGAAATTCCCCATCCTCATCGTTCATCGCGACATCAAGGCCGATACCGTGGCCGGCGATCGGGTGAGGGATATCGCGCGGGAGCTGGAGCAGGATGGGTTCAGCATCCTGTCCACCGCCAGCTCCGCCGAGGGACGTATCGTCGCCTCGACCCACCACGGCCTGGCCTGCATCCTGGTCGCCGCGGAGGGGGCAGGGGAGAATCAGCGGCTGCTGCAGGACGTGGTCGAGCTGATCCGCATGGCGCGGGTGCGCGCGCCGCAATTGCCGATCTTCGCCCTGGGCGAGCAGATGACCATCGAGAATGCCCCGGCCGAGTCCATGGCCGACCTGCACCAGCTGCGCGGCATCCTCTACCTGTTCGAAGACACTGTGCCCTTCCTCGCCCGGCAGGTCAGCCGTGCCGCACGCAAGTACCTGGAGGGGCTGCTGCCGCCGTTTTTCCGCGCACTGGTGGAACACACCGCGCAATCCAACTACTCCTGGCACACGCCCGGCCATGGCGGCGGCGTGGCCTATCGCAAGAGCCCGGTGGGGCAGGCGTTCCACCAGTTCTTCGGGGAAAACACCCTGCGCTCGGACCTCTCCGTCTCGGTGCCCGAGCTGGGCTCGCTGCTCGATCACACCGGCCCGCTGGCCGAGGCCGAAGCCCGCGCCGCGCGCAATTTCGGCGCGGACCACACCTTCTTCGTGATCAATGGCACGTCCACGGCGAACAAGATCGTCTGGCATTCCATGGTCTGCCGCGACGACCTGGTACTGGTGGACCGCAACTGCCACAAGTCGATCCTCCATGCGATCATCATGACCGGCGCCATCCCGCTGTACCTGACGCCCGAGCGCAATGAGCTGGGCATCATCGGGCCGATCCCGCTGGCGGAGTTCAGCCGCGAATCCATCGCTGCGAAGATCGCGGCCAGCCCGCTGGCGCGCGGGCGCGAGCCCAAGGTGAGGCTGGCGGTGGTGACCAACTCCACCTACGACGGGCTCTGCTACAACGCGCAGATGATCAAGCAGGCCCTGGGTGACAGCGTCGAGGTGCTGCATTTCGACGAGGCCTGGTACGCCTACGCGGCATTCCACGAGTTCTACCAGGGGCGCTACGGCATGGGCACCAGCCGCGACGACAGCGGCCCGCTGGTGTTCACCACCCACTCCACGCACAAGATGCTCGCCGCCTTCAGCCAGGCGTCGATGATCCACGTGCAGGACGCCGGCGCGCGGCGCTTCGAGCAGGCGCGCTTCAACGAAGCCTTCATGATGCACATCTCCACCTCGCCGCAGTACGGCATCATCGCCTCGCTGGACGTGGCCTCGGCGATGATGGAAGGCCCGGCGGGGCGTTCGCTGATCCAGGAAACCTTCGACGAAGCCCTGAGCTTCCGTCGCGCCCTGGCCAACGTGCGGCAGAACCTTGCCGAGGACGACTGGTGGTTCTGCGTCTGGCAACCGCCGGGCGTGGAGGGGACCGACGAGGTCAAGACCCGCGACTGGGTGCTGGAACCCAATGCCGACTGGCACGGCTTCGGCGACGCCGTGGAAGACTACGTGCTGCTCGACCCGATCAAGGTCACCCTGGCCACCCCGGGCCTGACCGCCGGCGGGCGCCTCGACTCGCGGGGCATTCCCGCGGCGGTGGTCAGCCGCTTCCTCTGGGAGCGCGGGCTGGTGGTGGAGAAAACCGGCCTGTATTCCTTCCTCGTGCTGTTCTCCATGGGCGTGACCAAGGGCAAGTGGAGCACCCTGGTCACCGAACTGCTGGAATTCAAGCGCAGCTACGATGCCAACCAGCCGCTGGCCGATGCGCTGCCCAGCGTCGCCCAGGCCGGCGGCGCACGCTATGCCGGCATGGGCCTGCGCGACCTCTGCGACGAGCTGCACCGCTGCTACCGCGACCACGCCACCGCCAAGGCGATGAAACGCATGTACACGGTGCTCCCGGAAATCGCCATGCGCCCGGCGGATGCCTACGCCCAACTGGTGCGCGGCGAAGTGGAGGCAGTGCCCATCGATCAACTGGAGGGACGCATCGCCGCGGTGATGCTGGTGCCCTATCCGCCGGGCATTCCGCTGATCATGCCGGGCGAGCGGTTTACCGAATCCACCCGTTCCATCCTCGATTATCTGGCGTTTGCGCAGAGTTTCGAGCGCACCTTCCCCGGCTTCGATTCCGACGTCCACGGCCTGCAGATACGCGAGGTAGACGGGCAGAAGCGCTACACCGTGGAATGCTGCAAATGACCGTCCGGCTCCTGGCGGGGGCGACATACATCACTGTATGAAAAGTGGAACTATCCTTGAGCGCATCGGTAAAGGGAGAAATTGAGGAAAAAGGGAGGTTTCCCCCCATGCGCTGTCCCGTGACGTTGCCGAACGAGAGCGAACGCCTGAGTGCGCTCTCCGAATACGGTTTCGATGACGAGAGCCTGCTGCCCAGCCTGGACCCGGTGGTGCAGATTGCCATACGCATGTTCGGCATGCCGGTCGCGGCAGTGAACATGATCGGTAGCGACCATGTTTTCTTCGCCGCCGCCACCGGCATTGGCGAGGTGGACATGGGCCGCGATGTGTCCTTCTGCGCCCATGCCATCGCCCAGGATGGCGTGATGGTGGTGGGAGACGCCAGCCGCGACGAGCGTTTCCACGACAACCCCCTGGTGACGGCGCCCAATGGCGTGCGCTTCTACGCCGGCGTGCCGCTGTTGTCGGTGCAGGGGCAGCCCCTGGGGGCGCTGTGCGTGATCGACAGCCAGCCCCACGAGGACTTTTCCCCCCAGGACCGTGAACGCCTGGTCGAACTGGCGCGCATGGCGTCGGACCGGCTCGAGTTGCGCCGCATCGAAGTGGCCTCGTCGCGCACCCGGCCCCTGTTCGAGGAGTACGCCGGCACTTCGCCGACGCCAGTGGTGTGGTTCGACTGCTGGGGCGAGATCGCCGCCTGGAACGAAGCGGCGGCCAACCTGTTCGGCTATGACCTGGCCGAAGGCAGCGGCCAGGCCTTCGAGCTGCTGCTGCCCGAGTCCCAGCGCGCGGCGTTTCGCGCCCTGATCAACGGCGCCAGCGATGCCACGTCCCTGGACGGCATGGCGGTGCCGGGGGAGATCGCCGGCCTGCGCAAGGACGGCTCCGAGCTGTCCCTGGGCCTGACGCTGTTCAGTTGGTCGGAGCGGGGCAAGCTCAAGTTCGAAGCCGTGCTCAAGGACCTCACCGCCCAGCACCAGGAAGAGGAAGCGCTGCGCCAACTGGCCAGTGTCGACGTGCTCACCGGGCTGGCCAACCGCGGCCAGTTCTACCGGCGCACCGAGGACATCCTGGTGCAGTCGCGCCCGGCGGCGGTGCTGATGATCGACCTGGACGGCTTCAAGGACGTCAATGATTCGCTTGGCCACGCCGTGGGCGACGGCATCCTGCGCCAGGTCGCGCAGCGCCTGGACCGGCTGGCCACCGCCGGCGCCACCGTGGCGCGCATCGGCGGCGACGAGTTCGCCATCCTCGAGCCGAACCTGCTCTCACCCGAGCACGCCATGCGTTTCGCTCAGGCGGTGATCGCCAGCATTGCCGAGCCGATCATCATCGACGCCCACGAAGTGCGGGTCGCCGCCAGCTGCGGCGTGGCGCTGGCTCCGCTGCACGCCCAGGAGGCCCTGGAGCTGGTGGGCGACGCGGATCTTGCGCTGTTCAAGGCCAAGAGCAGCGGGCGCAGCCATGCGTTCGTGTTCGTCCCGGCGCTGAAGATGGAAGCGGCGGCGCGGCATCTCTACGGCATGGAGTTGCACCGCGCCGTGGCCAACGGCGAGTTCCTGCTGTTCTACCAACCCCAGATCAGCCTGCGCGATGGCTCCCTGCGTGGCGCCGAGGCGCTGATCCGCTGGCAGCACCCGCAACGCGGCCTGCTGTCGCCGGCCGCGTTCCTGCCCTCGCTGGAGGGCGGGCCGCTGGCGGCCATCGTCGGCGCCTGGATTCTCGATGAAGCCTGCGCCCAGGCGGCCTATTGGCGGCGCAATGGCGCGCCGGACCTGCGCATGGGCGTGAACCTGTTCGGCGCGCAGTTCCGCATGGGCAACCTGGTCACCCAGGTCCTCGAGGCGCTGGAGCGGCACGGCTTGCCGGCGGAGGCGCTGGAGCTGGAGATCACCGAGAACATCGTGCTCAACCACGACGACACGGTGCTCAGCACCTTACAGAGCCTGCGCTCCTACGGCGTCGGCATCGCCTTCGACGACTTCGGTACCGGCTACGCCTCGCTCAGCCTGCTCAAGACCTACCCGCTCTCGCGCATCAAGATCGACCGCACGTTCGTCATCGGCATGCTGGAGACCCAGCAGGACCTGTCGGTGATTCGCGCGATCCTCGACATGGCCCGCAGTTTCGACCTGGAGACCATTGCCGAGGGCATCGAGACCTCTGCCCAGCGTGACCGCCTGCGTGTCGAACGCTGTACCGAAGGGCAGGGCTACCTGTTCGCCAAACCGATGCCGTCACTGCAGTTCGAGCAGCTCTACGAAATCGGTACGCGCAAGGTCGGCTCCGCCTGAGGGGCGGATTTTCCGCAGCGGCATTGACCGCGCAGGGCGAAATCGCTCGAAACGGGCGATATCGACCTGCAAAACGCTTTCCTCCTTGGCCCAGCGCTGTCTACCCTGTAGGACATATCGCCGCTCTGCGACTTCTCTGTAAGAAGAGAGCCTGTAAGAAGAGCTGGGCAAATCGTCCGACGGCAGAGCGATAACACGACAATAGAGATCGCGGGCTTCTAAGGAGCGCAGATGGCGGAAGGGAAAAAGGGCAGCATGGGGTTCTGGAGCTGCACCGCGCTGGTGATTGGCAACATGGTGGGCTCGGGGGTGTTCCTGCTGCCATCGAGCCTGGCGGCGTTCGGCGGGCTCAGCCTGTTCGGCTGGCTGGTGTCGAGCACCGGGGCGGTGATCCTGGCCTTCACCTTCGCCCGACTGGCACGGCTCAACCCCGGCGCCGGCGGACCCTACGCCTATACGCGCGATGGCTTCGGCAGCTTCGCCGGCTACCTCTGCGCCTGGACCTACTGGAAGGCCGCGTGGATCGGCAACGCCGCCATCGCCGTCACGCTCGTGGGGTACCTGCGGGTGTTCATCCCGGCGCTCGCCGACCCGCTGCTGATGGTCGCCACCGCGATCGGCGCGATCTGGCTGTGCACCCTGATCAACCTGCGCGGCATCACCGCCTTCGCCGTGGTGCAGAACAGCCTGACCGCCCTCAAGCTGATCCCGCTGCTGCTGGTGGGCATCCTCGGCTGGTTCCATTTCAACCCCGACTACCTGACCATTCCCGCACCCAGCGAACTGCCGGGCATGGGCTATGCCCAGGCCATCGCCACCACGGCGGCGCTGACGCTCTGGTCGTTCATCGGCCTGGAGTCGGCGACCGTGCCGGCGGACGATGTGCGCGATCCGAAGAGGACCATTCCCCGCGCCACCTTGTTCGGCACTCTGGCCGCTGCCGCCGTGTACATCCTGTCGATCACCGCCGTGCAAGGCCTGATGCCGCCGGAAGTACTGGCCAAGTCCACCTCGCCGTTCGCCGACGCCGCGCGCATCCTGCTGGGCGACTGGGGCTACTACCTGGTGGCCGGCGGCGCGGTGATCGCCTGCCTGGGCGCGCTCAACGGCTGGGTATTGCTGCAGGGGCAGATCCCGGTGGCGCCGGCCCGCGACGGGCTGTTCCCCGAGTCCCTGGGCAAGCTCAACAAGAACGGTGCGCCGGCCAACGGCCTGCTGTCGTCCGGGCTGCTGGTCACCGCCCTGGTGATGGTCGATGGCCACGGCGAACTGGTGGAGGTGTTCAACGTCATCATCCTGCTCGGCACCATGACCGGCGTCGTTCCCTATGCCTTCTGCACCGCCGCGCTGCTGCAACTGCTGGCGGTGAAGCCGGAGTCCTTCTCGCCGCGCTCGCGGCCGCAGGTGCTGGCCATCGGTTGCCTGGGCTTCCTCTATTCCCTGTGGGCGCTCTATGGCACCGGGCAGCAGGCGATCTTCTGGGGCTTCCTGGTGCTGATGGCGGGTATCCCGATGTACACCTGGCGGCAATACCGCAACCGCGCCCAGGGGCTGTCGCTGACGGCGGGTGACTGAGAGCTGCGAACGCCGCGTTCCAGTCAGATCAAGCACTTGATGGGCGAATGGCGAGCGGATTCGCCGCCGATGCCGTGGCCTGTGTCACAGACCGCGGCATCGACTTTTGGTCTTGCCTTGTTATAGTGGCGCGATGCCAAATTTCTGTGCTCCACGCGAATAAACGACACATAAGAACTGTTGGCCCGGGCTCCAGCGGCAGCGCGCCGCACCCAGATGAGAAGCAGGGCAATCCCGAGGACCTTTCCCGTGACCGAATACAAAGCCTTCCGCGTTGAACTGGCGGACAAGATCGCCCATGTGCAGATCAACCGCCCGGAAAAGCTCAACGCGATGAACGCCGATTTCTGGAAGGAAATCATCGAAATCTTCCAATGGGCCGATGAAACGGATGAAGTCCGCGTCGTCGTCCTGAGCGGCGCCGGCAAACACTTCTCCGCCGGCATCGACCTCGCCCTGCTGGCCCAGGCCGCCAGCCACTTGGGCAAGGACGTCGGCCGCAACGCCCGCGCCCTGCGCAAGACCATCCTGCAGCTGCAGGGCTCCTTCAACGCCGTGGACAAGTGCAGCAAGCCCGTGCTCGCGGCCATCCAGGGCTACTGCATCGGCGGCGGCATCGACCTGATTTCCGCCTGCGACATGCGCTACTGCAGCGCCGATGCGCAGTTCTCCATCAAGGAAATCGACATGGGCATGGCCGCCGACGTCGGTACCCTGCAACGCCTGCCGCGCCTGATCGGTGACGGCATCATGCGCGAGCTGGCCTATACCGGGCGCAACGTCGATGCCGAGGAAGCCCGGCGCATCGGCCTGGTCAACAGCGTCTACGCCGACCACGCCGCGCTGCTGGACGGTGTGATGGGCCTGGCCCGGCAGATCGCTGCCAAGTCGCCGATCGCCATCCGCGGCACCAAGGAAATGATCGGCTACGCCCGCGACCACCGCGTCGAGGACGGCCTGGAATACATCGCCACCTGGAACGCCGCCATGCTGCAGTCCGCCGACCTGCAGGCCGCGATGATGGCGCACATGAGCAAGAAGACCCCCGAGTTCGCCGATTGATGTCCGTCCACTCTTCTTGCGCGCAGGAGGCGCACTAGGCCGATGGTTACTGGAGCCACGTCCCTCAGTCTGGTCCGCGACGAGCTGTTCGCGACGATGGAAGAGGCCGAGCAGAATCTCGAGCACTTCATCGCCGAGCGTCAGAACGGCAGCCTGCTGCAACATTCCGTCGATTGCCTGAGCCAGATTCGCGGCACGCTGAATCTGATCGAACTGGCGGGCGCCGAGCTGCTGGCGCAGGAAGCGCTGGACCTGGCCACCGACATCCCGGCCGGCGTCAGCGAAGACCGTGACGGCCAGCTGGCCGCGCTGGGCAACGCGCTCTACGTGCTGCGCCGCTACCTGGAAAACCTCGAGGCGCACCGCCAGGAAATCCCCGAGCTGCTGCTGCCGGCGATCAACGACGTGCGCCAGGCCGCCGGCCAGCCCGCGCTGCCGGAGAGCTTCTTCTTCAGCGCGCGCCTGGACCTGCCGCGCCCGCTGCGTGCGGTCACCGTGCCGCAGGTCGAAGACCCGGCCCGCGAAGTCCGCCGCCTGCGGCAGATGTACCAGGTGGGCCTGGTGGGGCTGATCCGCGAACAGAATCTCTACCCCAGCCTCAAGCTCATGGGGCGTGCGTTAGGCAAGCTCGACGTGCTGCTGGGCAGCGCCGCGCGCACCCGCCTGTGCTGGGTCGGCGCCGGCGCGCTGGAAGCGCTGGTGGACGCCCAGATGCTGCCGCGCAAGACGCGCAAGCAGGTGTTCGCGCGCCTGGACCGTGAGCTCAAGCAACTGATCGCCAATCCTCAGTACGAAGCGCCGCGCCAGTTGCTCAAGGAACTGCTCTATCTCATCACCCTGGCCGATACCAGCGGCGTGCGCGCCAGCGAATTGCGCCAGGTGTTCGGCCTGACGCCGCTGCCTTTCACCGACCACCTGCTCGAAGACGAATCGCAACGCCTGTCCGGCCCCGGCCAGTCGGTGATGCGCTCGCTGTCGGTGGCGATCCGCGAGGAGCTCACCGCGGTCAAGGACCAGCTCGACCTGATCGAGCGCGGCGTGTCCCAGGCCGACGCGCTGGGCCTGCTGCACACCCAGCTGGGCAAGCTGGCCAAGACCCTGGGCATGGTCGGCCTGAACTCCGCCGCCACCTCGCTGCAGCACCAGCACGGCGTGGTCGCCGGCTGGGTCGCCAAGGGAGCGGTGGACGACCCTGCCTCGCTCAACGCGCTGGCTGACGCGCTGCTCTACGTCGAGAGCATGGTCGGCAACCTGGAGCGGGGCGAGCGCTTGAGCGCGCGCCCGACGCCGGTGGGCGAGGACGATTCCTTCGCGGTGCACCAACTCGCCGAAGCGCGCATCGTGGTAATCGACGAAGCCCAGGCGGGGCTGGCGCTGGCCAAGCGCGCGATCACCGCGTACCTGGAATCCAACGGCGACAAGCTACACCTGGCCAACGTTCCGGTCAGCCTGCAGGCGGTGCGTGGCGGCCTGTGGTTCCTCGGCCAGGAGCGTGCGGCATTGCTCGTGGGCGCCTGTGCCGATTACATTCAGGGGCAGATGATCGAGACGACCCAGATGCCGTCCGAGCAGATGCTGGAGACCCTGGCGGATGCGCTGACCGGCCTGGAGTACTACCTGGAGGGTGGAGCGATGATGCGGCCTGAAGGCCAACCCGACGTCCTGGACGTCGCCAGCGAGAGCGTCAAGGCCCTGGGCCTGACGGTGGCAGCCTGATGCGCACCGGACGCTGGGAATCCGCCATGTTCGAGGTGGCGGCCAACGGTGGCTGGGCGCTTGCCCACTGCCAGCAGCAGTTCCTCGCCGACAGCAACGGCGTGCTGTTCCCCCGGGATTGGCTCAAGCGCCAGGACCTGTCGGTGCTTTCCGAGCACGCCGTCGGCCAGTTCGACGGCGAGCCGGTGTACTTGCTGGAGATCGACCGCACCGATCCGCTGGAAGGCGCCAGTTGGATCGGCCTGCGCCAGTTCATGATGCAGGCCGAGGAAGACATCTTCGCCATGCTCGGCTTCGCCAGCCAGATCGGCATCTGGTGGCGGCAGAACCGCTTCTGCGGCAGCTGCGGCCAGCCCAACCTGCGCATGCCCCGTGACCGCGCCATGCACTGCGAGAGCTGCGGCATCCAGCGCTACCCGCTGCTGTCGCCGAGCATGATCGTGCTGGTGACCCGCGGCGATGAAGTGCTGCTGGCGCGTTCGCCGCGCTTCGTGCCGGGGATGTACAGCACCCTGGCCGGCTTCGTCGAGCCCGGCGAGTCGGTGGAGCACTGTGTCGCCCGTGAGGTGCGCGAAGAAGTGGGCGTGGAGATCGGCAATATCCGCTACATGGGCAGCCAGCCCTGGCCGTTCCCGCATTCGCTGATGTTCGGCTACCACGCCGAGTACGTCAGCGGCGAGATCGTCATGCAGCCGGACGAGATCGAGGATGCCCGCTGGTTCCACGTCGATGAACTGCCGCGCCTGCCGGCCGAGCGCTCCATTGCGCGTTACCTGATCGAGGTCTACCTGGCGCGCCGCGCCGGTCGCCCCGATCCTGTCCTGCCCGGCGGCGCCTGACCCAGGCGCCGCGCCGTTCTGCCGACGCGCAGCAGATCGTAGCCGGGGTCTCAGGCTGCGGCGGTAAACCAGTGCTGCCAGGCCAGGCGCACGGTCAGCGCCAGCACCACCAGGATGAACACCGGACGGATGAACTTGGCGCCGCCGCCAATGGCCGTGCGCGCGCCGAAGTAGGCGCCGATCATCAGTGAGCTGCCCATGCACAGGCCCATCAGCCAGACCACCTGACCCGAGGCGATGAACACCGCCAGTGCGACGATGTTGCTGACGAAGTTCATGCTGCGCGCCACGCCGCTGGCGCGGACCAGGTCCAGCGGGTACATCAGCAGGCTGCTGACGGTCCAGAAGGCGCCGGTGCCGGGGCCGGCCACGCCGTCGTAGAAGCCCAGGCCGAGGCCCTGCGGCCACTGGCGGCGCTGGGCGATGCGCGGGGTGGCGTCCAGCGGGGCTTCCGGCGTCTTGCCGAACAGCAGATACAGGCCGCAGCCGAACACCACCACCGGCAGCATGCGGTTGAGCCACTCTGCCGGCATCAAATGCGCGGCCCAGGCGCCCAGCGCGGCGCCGATGGCGGTGGCGATCAGGCCGTTGCGCCACTGACGCGGCTGGAACAGTTTGCGCCGGTAGAAGGTGTAGCTGGCCACGGCGGCGCCGAAGGTCGAGCTGAGCTTGTTGGTGCCCAGCGCCAGGTGCGGCGGGACGCCCGCGGTGAGCAGGGCCGGGATGGTCAGCAGGCCGCCGCCGCCGGCGATGGCATCGATGAAACCGGCGAGGAAGGCGACGCCGGCGAGAATGACGAGGGTGGTCGGGTCTACGACGAGTTCGAAGGGCATTGGGTTGGCCTTGATCGGGGGCCCGCACCGCCGCTCCTGGGTAAAGATCCGGTGGCATGGGAAACGTTAACGGGCCCGAAAGCTGCGACGGTCTGGCTGGCCGCGCAGGTACGCGGTGCGCATAATGCCGGCATTTCTACGAGGAAGGAAATCATTCGATGCAGTACGACGGTCTGGCCTGGGTCGTTGCCTTCGTGGCGCTGTTGGCCCTGGTGGTAGCCGCCCGCATTCTGTTCGACCGTCACTGGTTCCTCGGCTGGCTGCGCGGCACGGTGGGGCTGCTGTTCGTTGCCATCGCCGCGTTGGTGGCCTTGGTGGCGTGGGATCTGCGCAGCTATGACCCGCTGCCGGCCGAGCGCCCGCTGGCGACCCTGAGCTTCCACAAGGTCGCCGAGCAACGCTTCGAGGTCACCCTGTTGCAGGGTAATGACGAGCGGCGCGTCGAGTTGGCCGGCGACCTCTGGCAACTGGACGCACGCGTGCTGGAGTGGAAGGGCCTGGCGCGGCTGATCGGCCTGGCGCCGGGCTACCGCCTGCAGGACCTCAGCGGGCGCTTCCTGGCAGTGGAGCAGCAGAGCCTGGGGCGCAAGGTGGCACTGGCGGACGAGGTGCCGGGAGTCGACCTGTGGCGCTGGCTGCGTGACGGGCAGCACGACCTGCTGACCTTCGTGCCCAAGGCCGGGCGGGTGAATTACCTGCCGATGGCCGACCAGGCGGTATTCGCCGTGCGCTACGGAGCGGGCGGGTTGATCGCCGAACCGATGAATGCGGCGGCGAACCAGGCCCTCAAGGAGTGGCAGTGACCTTGTAGGAGCGAGCTTGCTCGCGAACCGCACGGCACCCTGAAACTCCAGCGTGAAGCGGGTTCGCGAGCAAGCTCGCTCCTACGAAGAGCCCAATCCTTGCCAAAGAAAAAGGGAGCCCATCGGCTCCCTTTTTCGTCGCCACGCCAGCGCTTAGGCGAGGAAGCCGCCGTCCACGTTCAGCGTCACGCCGGTGGTGTAGCTGGAGGCGTCGCTGGCGAGGTACAGCACGGCGCCGGCCATTTCGCTCGGGTCGGCCACGCGCTTGAGCGGGATGCGCTGCAGGGCGACGTTGCGGATGGCATCGTTGCTCACCAGCGCCGAGGCGAACTTGGTGTCGGTCAGGCCCGGCAGCAGGGCGTTGCAGCGGATGTTGAACTGCGCGCATTCCTTGGCGAAGACCTTGGTCATGCTGATCACCGCGGCCTTGGTCACCGAGTAGATGCCCTGGAATTCGCCCGGGGTGACGCCATTCACCGAGGCCACGTTGATGATGCTGCCGCCACCGTTGGCCTTCATCAGCTTGCCGCCTTCGATGGACATGAAGTAGTAGCCGCGGATGTTCACGTCGACGGTCTTCTGGAAGGCCGACAGGTCGGTGTCCAGCACGTTGCAGAACTGCGGGTTGGTGGCGGCGTTGTTGACCAGGATGTCCAGGCGGCCGAACTGCTCGCGGATCTGCGCGAAGACGGCCTGGATCTGCTCCATCTCGCCGATGTGGCAGGCAATCGCGGTGGCCTTGCCGCCGGCGGCGACGATGTCGTCAGCCACGGCCTGGCAGCCATCGATCTTGCGGCTGGAAACGATGACGTGGGCGCCCTGTTGGGCCAGCAACTTGGCGATGGCCTCGCCGATGCCGCGGCTGGCGCCGGAGACGAAGGCGATCTTGCCGTCGAGGTCGAACAGTTGGGTCTTGGACATGGGAGTTTCCTTGTTATGTGACACGCCTTACAGGCGGGACTTGCCGATGACCTGCAGGCTCACCTGTTCCAGCAGCTTGTTGGCGTGGATGAAGGTGGCGAAGCGCTTGTCCTGGGTCTGGCCATGGAAGAAGCGGTAGTAGATCTGCTGCATGATGCCCGCCAGGCGGAACATGCCGTAGGTGTAGTAGTAATCGAGGTTGTCGATCTGGATGCCGGCGCGCTCGGCGTAGTAGTCGGCGAACTGCTGGCGGGTCAGCATGCCCGGCTCGTGGCTGGGCTGGCGGCGCAGCATCTGCATCGGCTGTGGGTCGTCCGCCTGGATCCAGTAGGCGAGGGTGTTGCCCAGGTCCATCAGCGGGTCGCCGATGGTGGTCATCTCCCAGTCGAGCACGCCGATGATCTGCATCGGGTTGTTCGGGTCGAGGATGACGTTGTCGAAGCGGTAGTCGTTATGGACGATGCCCGGCTTGTGATGGTCGGCCGGCATCTTGTCGCGCAGCCACACCTTGACCTGCTCCCAGGCCGGCGCGTCGGGCGTCAGCGACTTCTCGTAGCGATCGATCCAGCCGCCGATCTGGCGCTGCACGTAGCCCTCGGGCTTGCCCAGATCACCCAGGCCGCAGGCGTTGTAGTCGACGTTGTGCAGTTCGACGAACTTGTCGATGAAGCTCTTGCACAGCGCGGTGGTCTTGTCGGCGTCGAGGTTCAGTTCCTTGGGCAGCTCGCTGCGCAGGATGATGCCGTTGACGCGCTCCATGACGTAGAACTCGGCGCCGATCACCGATTCGTCGGTGCAGTAGACGTACGCCTTGGGGCAGTAGGGGAAGCCGTCGTTGAGCTGGTTCAGGATGCGGTATTCGCGGCCCATGTCGTGGGCCGACTTGGCCTTCTTGCCGAACGGCGGACGGCGCAGGACCAGTTCCTGGTTGTCGTACTGGATCAGGTAGGTCAGGTTCGAGGCGCCGCCGGGGAACTGGCTGATGCGCGGCTGGCCCTGCAGGCCGGGAACGTGGTCCTTGAGGTAGCCGTCGATCACGGCGGCATCGAGTTCTTCGCCTTCGCGGGAGCGGATGGTCTGGTCGGTCAACGACATGCTGGTCCCTTTTTATCTAGGAGCTCGTCTTGTACTGGCTTGTACGAATCGTCCCGCAAGGGCCCAAGGCTCCTGGCGAGGTGCGCGCAGGCCGGCGTCGGTCTCATGCCGGGTGAAGCGTGGCAGGATCAGGCAAAGCAATGATGGCGCCGGGTGATCATTGGCTAATCTAATGTCCGCCTCGGCCCGTCACAAGCGCACGCCGCCGTTATTGGCGTTCGTGTTGCACCCCGATCAGGCTGCCTGATCCGGGCCCGGCCAAGGCGTGCGGGCATAAAAAAACCGGAGCCATGGACTCCGGTTTTTCGTGCGGCGCGGGCAGGTTTTCCTCGGATCAGACCGGGAACAGTTCGCCCAGCTTCATCGCCAGCATCATGTCGCCTTCGGCGCGCAGCTTGCCGGCCATGAAGGCCTGCATGCCGTCGGTTTCGCCGCTGGTGATGCCCTTGAGGGTCTCGCTGTCCATGATCAGGGTGACGTTGGGGGACTCGGCGTCGCCCTGTACGACTTCGCAGGTGCCGTCCTTGACGACCAGGTAGTGGTTGTCGCCGTCTTCGATGTTGAACTGGAACACCAGATCCAGGCCGGCGGCCGCGCTGGCGTTGAACTTGCTCTTCATGGTGGAAACGATGTCAGCAACACTCATGGTTCTATTCCTTTTCTAGGTTTTCTCGCGCGACGCATGCGTCGCAATGGGCCGGCACTCAACGGTAGGTGATGAGTTCCGGCGCCCTCAACAGTTCCAGATGCACGTGACTGTTGAAGGAAGCCAGGGCCACTTCGCTGCCGCGGAACTTCAGGCGGTTGAGCGAGGTGTTGACGATCTGCCAGTTGAGTTCGAAGGCGTTGAGGGCAGGGATGCCCGTCACCTGCTGGAGCACCGCGGTGATGGTGCCGCCGGAGGTGAAGACGCCGATGTTGTCCTTGCCGCTGGCCGATTCCAGCAGGCGCTTGAGGCCGCCGTGCACGGTGTCGAGGAACTCGGCCCAGCTCACCAGGCCGTCCTTGTCATGGTCGCCGGAAACCCAGCGGGCGATCACGGTGGAGAACAGGCGCTGGAACTCGGCGCGGTGGTCGGCCGCGCTGCGCATGATGTGCAACGCCTGCGGTTCGATTTCCAGCAGGTCCGGCAGGTGCGCGCGGATCACCGCGTCGGCTTCGAATTCGTTGAAGGCGGAATCGATTTCCAGGGCTGGCGTTTCGATCCCCGCTTCGTTCAGCCGGCCCATCACCGCTTCGGCGGTGTGGCGCTGGCGGCGCAGGTCGCCGGCGACGCAGCGGTCGAAGCGCAGGCCGAGGCTGGCCAGGTGCTCGCCGAGTATTTCCGCCTGGCGTACGCCGGTGGCCGAGAGCACATCGTAGTCGTCGGCGCCGAACGAAGCCTGGCCATGTCGAATCAGGTAGATGCTTCCCACGCGCAGTATCCCGGCAGGGCTGAAAGTTCCGGCGAGGTTATGAGGATCACCTGGGGCTGTCAACGAAAAAACATACGCTTGTTTGAATGGCATTCGCTGGACTGATGCAGCGGTTTGCCAGCGCTGGTGGCGGGCCTGCGGCGTGGGTATGCTTGCGGGATTCGCTGCGCTCGCCTGGCGGGCTCGACCAGAATTGCAAAAGGGGAAGTGAGTGGAGTTTCTAGCGGATTACGCGGGTTTCCTGGCCAAGACCTTCACCGTCGTGGTGGCCATCGTCATCGTCCTGGTGGTGATCGCCGCACTGCGCGGCCGCGGCCGTCGCGGCGGCAGCGGACACCTGGAGGTGCACAAGCTCAACGACTTCTACAAGGAGCTGCGTGAGCGCCTGCAACATAGCGTATTGGAAAAGGCCAAGCTCAAGGCCCTGCGCAAGTCCGAGGCGAAAAACCTGAAGGACGCGAAAAAGAAGAAGGGCGGCGAGAAGAATCGCGTGTACGTGCTCGACTTCGATGGCGACATCAAGGCCTCGGCCACCGAGCAGCTGCGCCATGAAGTGACCGCGCTGCTGACCCTCGCCACCCCGCGCGACGAGGTGGTGCTGCGCCTGGAGAGCGGCGGCGGCATGGTCCACGGCTACGGCCTGGCCGCTTCCCAGCTGGCGCGCATTCGCCAGGCGGGCGTGCCGCTGACCGTGTGCGTCGACAAGGTCGCCGCCAGCGGCGGCTACATGATGGCCTGCATCGGCGAGCGCATCCTTTCCGCTCCCTTCGCCATCCTCGGCTCCATTGGCGTGGTGGCGCAGTTGCCCAACGTGCACCGCTTGCTGAAGAAGCACGACGTCGATTTCGAAGTGCTCACCGCTGGCGAGTACAAGCGCACCCTGACCGTGTTTGGCGAGAACACCGACAAGGGGCGCGAGAAGTTCCAGGAAGACCTGGAAACCACCCACGAACTGTTCAAGCGCTTCGTCGTTCACTACCGCCCGCAGCTGGCCATCGATGAAATCGCCACCGGCGAGGTCTGGCTGGGCCAGGCAGCGCTGGGCAAGAAGCTGGTCGACGAACTCAAGACCAGTGACGAGTACCTGGCCGAACGCGCCCGCGAGGCGGATGTCTACCAGCTCAGCTACGTCCAGAAGAAGTCCATCCAGGAGCGCTTCGGTGTGGGCGTCAGCGGCGTGATCGACCGTGTGCTGGTGACCTGGTGGGATCGCCTGGGCCGCAGCCGCTTCTGGCAATGATTGTCGTCGGGCGCCGGGATCGCGCCCGTTCCAAATTCGAAAGAGGAGGGTCGAAATGAGTGCATTCAAGGCGTTGTGGGTCACGGAAAGCGCACATGGCGTGTATGACCTGCAGGTGGCCGAGCGGCAGGTTGCCGATCTGCCGGTGGGTGAAGTGCTGGTGCGGGTGAAGTATTCGTCGCTGAACTACAAGGATGCGCTGTCCGCCAGCGGCAACCGAGGCGTCACCCGCAAGTACCCGCACACGCCCGGCATCGATGCCGCCGGCGTGGTGGAAGAATCCTCGGTGGCCGAATTCGCCGCCGGCGACGAAGTCATCGTCACCGGCTACGACCTGGGCATGAATACCCCGGGCGGCTTTGGCCAGTACATCCGCGTGCCGGCGGCGTGGCTGATCAAGCGCCCGCAGGGCCTGTCGCTGCGCGAGTCGATGATCCTCGGCACCGCCGGCCTAACCGCCGCGCTGTGCGTCGACAAGCTGGAGCGCGCCGGCGTAACGCCGTCCGCCGGCCCGATCCTGGTCACCGGCGCCACTGGCGGCGTGGGCAGCATCGCGGTGATGCTGCTGGCGCAACTGGGCTACACCGTGGCGGCTGCCACCGGCAAGCTGGAGCAGGCCGAACTGCTGAACCGCCTCGGCGCCCGGCAGATCCTCGACCGCGCCACCGTCTCCGATGGCGTCGACAAGCCGCTGCTGCGCGAGCAGTGGGCCGGCGCGGTGGACACCGTGGGTGGCGACATCCTGTTCAACGTGGTCAAGTCGTTGCAATACGGCGGCAGCGTCGCCTGCTGCGGCCTGACCGCCGGCGCCGCCTTCAAGGCCACCGTGCTGCCCTTCATCCTGCGCGGCGTGAACCTGCTGGGCGTGGACTCGGTGGAGCTGCCGCTGGTGGTCAAGGCGTCCATGTGGGACAAGCTGTCCCTGCAGTGGAAGCTCGACAACCTCGAAGCGGCGGTGCGCGAAGTCAAGCTCGACGACCTGCCGGCCGCCATTCACCAGATCCTCGCCGGCAAGTTGGTTGGGCGGGTGCTGGTGACGCTGGACTGATCCTTCGTTCGATACCCGCGCCGGGCCCGGGCGTCAGCCCAGGTCCGGCAGCAGGTAGCCCGCCCACAGCGAATCGGCGAACTGGCGGCGGAAGAAGCCGAAGTGGCCAATGCGCTTCACGCCGATGTCCTCCGGGGCGATTCTCTTCAGGGTCTTCGGCGAGCCGCGGTAGAAGCCGTGCAGCGACTCGGTGTTGCGCCCGGACATCATCTCGTCGTCGGTGAAGGAGAGGGAGGTGATGGGCGTGCGCACCGAGGAATACGCCTCGCGCACCGCGCCACCTTCCGCGCCCACGGCGTACTCCGGATTCAGGCACCAGCGCCGCCATTGCTCGATCACCCCGCGCGGCAGGTCGCCCACCACGCCCAGGCGCTTGCCGGGGAAATAGCCCAGCAGCGGCGTGATCGTTGGTGCCAGCAGATACCAGAGCAGCCAGGCCTTGTGCCGCAGCCCCTGGGTGTTCTCGCGCCAATAGCCGCTGCCGGTGGCGATGGTGAAGGCGCGGTGGATGCGCTCGGTGCCGCGTACGAAGGGCAGGATCTGCCCGCCCAGGCTGTGGCCGACCCAGAACACGGGCCGCTCGCCGGCCGCCTCGACCACGGCGTCGAGCATTGCGCTGCAGTCGTGGTTGCCCCAGGCCAGTATGTCGATATCCAGCTCGCGCAGATGGCCGGCGCGGGACGTGCCCATGCCGACGTAATCGAAGGTCACCGTCAGGTAGCCGCGCTCGGCCAGCCAGGTGGCGAAGGCCGCGTAGAAACGCTGTTCGACACCCATGGCAGGGACGATCAACACCGCTCCGCGCGCTTCGCCGGGCGGGTAGTACCAGTGGCTGGAGAGGCTGTGGCCGTTGCCGTTGTCCAGCGGACGGGGGAGCGGGGTGATCATGGGCTTGTCCCTCAGGCCTGGCTGACGTACATGGTGATGTCGGCGCGGAATACCTTCTTGTCGCCCACATAAGCCAGCACCGGCACGACGATGTCGCCGTCCTGGTTCCAGTCGATGGCACGGCCGTCGGCCACGGCGCGAACATCACCCTCGGCCTTGGCCAGGTATTCGACCGTCATGCCGCGGGGAATCCAGCGGCGGCCCTTGGGGATCGACACGTCAGTCATGGTCCCGGCGGCCAGTTCGGCCGCGTTGCACAGCGCGATGGCGTGCACCGTGCCGATGTGGTTGAGCACTTCGCGGCGCTTGGGGAAGGTGACTTCCGCATAGCCGGGGCGCAGTTCGACGAACTGCGGGGCGATGCTGGCGAAGTAGGGGGCGACCTGCCCGATCATGGCGCTGAACTGCGCGGGGCCGGCCTGCTGGTACATCTGCATCATCTGACTCATGGCAACTCCGGGGAAAAGCGGATTGAAGATGGATGCGCGCCCAGGCAGTATACGAAGATTAGAAAGTAATTCTAGAAAAATATTCTAGAATTATGTTCGAGCGGTTTTTCCCATAGGAACCCCATGGCCCGACCTTCCCGCAAAGACGACATCCTCCAGGCCGCGCTGGCCTGTTTCAGCGAATCCGGCGTGGACGCCACCACCATCGAGATGATCCGCGACCGCTCCGGCGCCAGCATCGGCAGCCTCTACCACCACTATGGCAACAAGGAACGCATCATCGGTGCGCTCTACCTGACCGGTGTCGGCCAGTACGCGGCATTGCTCGATGCCGGCTTGCAGGAGGCGAAGAGCGCGGAGGCGGTGGTCAAGCTGTTCGTCACCTCTTACGTCGACTGGGTCTCGGCCAACCCGGAGTGGGCGCGCTTCATCCTGCACAGCCGTGGACGCGTCGAGGCAGGGGAGATGGGCGAGGAACTGCGCGAGGCCAACCGCCAGCACGGCCGGCGTATCGCCGAGTTACTGGCCGAGCACCGCAAGGCGGGGGCGTTCAAGGCGCTGTCGGCGGAGCTGTTCAATTCCGTGGTGATCGGCCCGACCCACGACTATGCCCGCAATTGGCTGGCGGGGCGCACGCGGGTGGACCTGATCGACTGCCGCGAGCAACTGGCGCAGATTGCCTGGGAGAGTGTGCGGGCCTAAGCGCTTTCGCAGGAGCGGACCTTGTCCGCGAAATCCCGGCCTTGCTGAAGCGCTTCGCGGAGAAGCTGCGCTCCTGCGATAGCCATTCGTGTCCGTGCTGATGTGGCGCGTGGCTGCACCCTGTAGGAGCGAGCTTGCTCGCGAACGAGTTTATCGGCGGCGCTGAAGCTGGGCGGGTTCGCGAGCAAGCTCGCTCCTACGAAAAGCCCGAAAGCCGCGCGCGCGTAGGGCGGATAACCTGGAACAGGTTATCCGCCGTCCCTTGGCGACGGATACCGCTGGCGCGTTATGCGCCCTACGAGAAGCGCGCCGTGCAGAAACGAAAAAGCCCCGCCAAGGCGGGGCTTTTTCATGTCGACCGGATCAGGCGAGCTGGCGGCGACGGAACAGCGGTTGCGGCTGGGTCACCGAGGTCTGGTAGACCTCGGTGAAGTCGTCCAGGCCGGCCAGCGCTGCGTGCGGGTCGCGGTCGGCGCGGATGGCATAGGCGTCGAAGCCGCAGCTCTGCATGAAGAACAACTGGTCACGCAGCACGTCGCCGATGGCGCGCACTTCGCCCTGGTAGCCGAAGCGCTCGCGCAGCAGGCGCGCGGTGCTGAAGCCGCGGCCGTCGGTGAAGGCAGGGAAGTTCACGGCGATGACCTTGAAGTTGTCGAGGTCGCCGGCGATGGCTTCGGGCTCTTCGTCCGCGTCCAGCCATACGCCCAGGCCGCCGTCACGGCCGCGCAGGGCAGGGCCGTGTTCCAGCCACAGGTTCAGCGGGATGATCACGTCGTCGCAGTTGGGCACGGTCTCCAGGGTCGCGTCCTTGGGCAGCAGGTGCCAGCGGTCGTCGACGACCTCGCGGTGCTTAATGATTCGCTGCATATACGCGCTCCTTGAAGGGGTCGATGCCGATGCGACGGTAGGTATCGAGGAAACGTTCCTCTTCGGTGCGCTGTTCCACGTAGACGTTGATGATCTTCTCGATCACGTCGGCCATCTGCTCCTGGGCGAAGGACGGGCCGAGGATCTGCGCAAGGCTCGCCTCGCGGCTGGCGCTGCCGCCGAGGGAGACCTGGTAGAACTCCTCGCCCTTCTTGTCCACGCCGAGGATGCCGATGTGGCCCACGTGGTGGTGGCCGCAGGCGTTCATGCAGCCGGAGATGTTCAGGTCGATTTCGCCGATATCGAACAGGTAATCCAGATCATCGAAGCGGCGCTGGATGGCTTCGGCCACCGGGATCGACTTGGCGTTGGCCAGGGAGCAGAAGTCGCCGCCCGGGCAGCAGATGAGGTCGGTCAGCAGGCCCACGTTGGGGGTGGCGAAACCGTTCTCGCGCAGTTCGCCCCAGAGGGTGAACAGCTGCGCCTGCTCGACGTCGGCGAGGATGATGTTCTGGTTATGGCTGTTGCGCACTTCGCCGAAGCTGTAGCGGTCTGCCAGGTCGGCGACTGCGTCCAACTGCTTGTCGGTGATGTCGCCAGGCGCCACACCGGTGGGCTTGAGCGACAGGGTCACGGCGACGTAGCCGGGCTTCTTGTGGGCGAAGGTGTTGCGGCTGCGCCAGCGGGCAAAGCCGGGGTGTTCGGCGTCCAGCTGGGCGAGGGCGGCGTCTTGGTCTTCCAGGGCCTTGTAGGCCGGGTCGACGAAGTGGGCGGCCACGCGCTGCAGTTCGGCCTCGGTCAGGGTGCTCGGGCCGTCCTTGAGGTGCGCCCATTCGGCGTCGACCTTCTGGGCGAAGACTTCCGGGGTCAACGCCTTGACCAGGATCTTGATGCGCGCCTTGTACTTGTTGTCCCGACGGCCATAGCGGTTGTACACGCGCAGGATGGCGTCCAGGTACGACAGCAGGTGCTGCCACGGCAGGAATTCGTTGATGAAGCTGCCGACGATCGGGGTACGGCCCAGGCCGCCGCCGACCGAAACACGGAAGCCCAGCTCGCCGGCTTCGTTCTTCACCGCTTCCAGGCCGATGTCGTGCACCTCGATGGCGGCGCGGTCGCTCACGGCGCCGTTGACGGCGATCTTGAACTTGCGCGGCAGGTGGGCGAATTCGGGGTGGAAGGTCGACCACTGGCGGATGATCTCGCACCAGGGGCGGGGGTCCACGAGTTCGTCGCGGGCGACGCCGGCGAATTGGTCGGTGGTGGTGTTGCGGATGCAGTTGCCACTGGTCTGGATCGCGTGCATCTGCACGGTGGCCAGCTCCGCGAGGATTTCCGGCACGTCTTCCAGCTCCGGCCAGTTGTACTGGACGTTCTGGCGGGTGCTGATATGCGCGTAGCCCTTGTCGTAGTCACGGGCGATCTGCGCCAGCTTGCGAACCTGCCGGGAGGACAGCAGGCCGTAAGGCACGGCCACCCGCAGCATGGGCGCGTAGCGCTGGATGTAGAGGCCATTCTGCAGACGCAGCGGGCGGAATTCCTCGCCGGTCAGTTCGCCCGCCAGGTAGCGGCGGGTCTGATCGCGGAACTGCTTGACGCGATCCTCTACGATCCTTTGATCGTATTCGTCATATACGTACATGAATCATCCTGCTGTCAGGCTTATAGCGCTCGGGGGCGTACTGCGTTTCCCAGCGCGCACGGCAACGCGCTCCACGCGGAGTGGGGCGCACGATACCAGTTCGGGAATATGCGCAAAAGTGATGTTTGAATATATGGGGAGAACTTTCTGATCTAAGCCGCGCCGGGCCTGAAGCCCAGGCGCGACGGGAGATGGAGCGCGGGTGGATGCGCCGCTGCGTCTGGAGGGTGGCAGCGGCGCAACGGGATCGATCAGGCGTCGCGGCCGTGGGCGGCGTCGCGCAGCTGCGCCGTGTCGACGCGGACGAAGATCGAGTCGCCGACACAGGTCAGCACGTCGCCGGCGTAGACCTCGCAGATGATCCGGCTCTTGCGACCGACCTCGCCCTCGACATGGGCCCTCAAGGTCAGCGGCACGCCCATGGGCGTCGGCTTGATGTACTTGATGCCCAGGTGGCCCGTCACGCAGTCGATGCGCGGCAGGCTGCCCGGCTCGCGGCCCTCGGCGCGGTAGTGGTAGGCCATGGCCGTCCAGTTCGAGTGGCAGTCCACCAGCATGGCGATCAGCCCGCCGTAGACCAGTTCCGGCCAGCCGCAGTACTTGGCGTCGGGCAGGTGCTCGGCGACGACGTGGACGCCGTCCTCGTGCCAGCGGCTCTTGATGTGCAGTCCGTGCGGGTTGCGCCCGCCGCAGCCGTAGCAGACGCCTTCCGGCGCGACAGTGTCTTGCAGTGAGTCCACGTGCATGGTCCTTCCTTTCCACTCGCTTGTGCTGGTCGAACCGGCAGCCTAACGGCATTTGCGCGGTGGCGGAAAGAGGGGGTTCCTTGAGCAGCGGGCGGGGCTGGTCTTAACTCTGCCTGTGGTCCTTCAGCCAATAACGAAAAGATGGGGGAAGCATGAGCGAAGAAACGTCCAACAAGACCAGCGACAGCGTCGTCGATGCCCGCGCCGCATTCATCCTGATTCTGCTGGTGGTCGCCACCGCGGTGTTCTGGGTCAGCCACCAGTGACAGCGGTGCCGGCGGGTCGCCCTGCGGCCCGCCCGGTACCTCACCCTTGCCGGTGCGCTACAGCCCGGCGAAGTGCAGCACCAGCTGCACCAGCCCATAGAGCAGCAGCACGAAGACCAGGGTGAATAAAATGCCCATGGCAATGAAATGGCTGGGCTTGCCGTGGGTGAAGTCGCGCGCGCGGTTGCGCCCGCTCTGTACGCCGAAGGCCGCGGCCAGCACGCTGTGCAGCATCTGCCAGAAGGTTGGCGGCTTGTTCTGTTGCTCGTCCATCGTTCGTCCTCCCTTTGCATCCCATCCTAGACCCTAGAGCTCGATCTGGGTCCATTGGCGCTTCTGCCACATCACCGCGAAGATCGCCGAAGCCAGCCCGCGCTGCAGAATCTGCATGCTCCAGATCGCCAGCAGCCCGCCGCCCAGCACGGGGCCGACCAGGTAGGCCAGCGGCAGGAAGAACAGCCACTGGTTGCCCAGGCTCACCGCCATCACCGTGCGCACGGCGCCTGCGCCCAGCAGCGCCTGGGTCAGTACCAGCGCGGTGGCGTCGATCACCATGCCCATGCCGGTCAGCATCAGCGGCACTCGACCCAGCTCGATCAGCGCAGGATCACTGACGAACAGCCGCAGGATGGCCTCCGGGAACAGCCAGAACGGCGCGCCCAGCAGAGCCAGGCCGCAGGCCGCCACCTTGACCACGTCCCAGCCCCAGCGGTGCGCACTGTCGAAATCGCGCTCGCCCATGCTCTGGCTGACCAGTGTCGTGGCCGCCATGCCCAGGCCGACGCCCGGGAGGATCAGGAACAGCGCCAGGTTGATCAGCACATGGGCGACCGCCAGTTCGCGGGTGCCGACCTGGGCGATGATCCAGAACAGCAAGGTGATGCCGGCGGCGAAGAAGAACTGCTGCAGCGAGTTGGGCAGCGACAGGCGCAGCAGGGTGCGGATATCCCGCTCGCTGGGCAGGCGCGGGCGGAAACCCTGGGCGCGGGCGTCGCGCCAGGTGATCCAGGCGTAGATCGCCGAGCCCAGGAACAACGCCAGCGTGGTGCCCAGGCCGCTGCCCACCGCGCCCATCCGTGGCAGGCCGAACAGGCCGTGGATTAGGCTGTAGCTGATGGCCGCGTTGGCCAGGTGCATCACTACCAGGGTGCGCATGTACATGCCCGAGCGCCGGGTGCCGTTCCAGTAGCCGCGGAAGGAGAAGTTCAGGCCCACGGCGAGCACCGACAGCGCCCGCCATTCGAAATAGGGGATGCCGACCGCCAGCACATCCGGGTCGTTGGACAGGGCGCGGAGGATGGGTTCGGCGAACAGCAGGCAGATCAGCGTGATCGGCAGCGACAGGCCCAGCGCGACGAGCAGCCCGCCGTTGAGCGGCGCGGCCAGTTGGTCATGGCGGCCCTCGCCCCGTCGACGCGCCACCAGCGCCTGTACTCCGGCGCCAAGGCCCATCACCAGCGAGATGGCGACGAAGTTGGCGTAGCTACCGATGCCGACCCCGGCCAGGGACTTCTCTCCGAGGTGGCCAACCATCGCCGCGTCCACCAGATTGAGCAGGCTCTGACTGAGCATCCCGCCAATGATCGGCAGGCCCAGGCTGAGAATGTTCTGGAACCGCTGGCGCTCTAGCATGGCGTCTCTGGGCAGTGAGCTCCGGCCTGTTGTGGGTGTCCGCGGACCCGCGCCGGTGGGGCGCCGCTGGGGGAAATCCTAGCTGAAGGGACGAGGCTCCGCCGCCTTTTAGATCGGAATATGCGTACACCTATTGCGAAGTTGTTCCGGTGATATTTCCGATATTTGTGTGAGGCGCATCACGCTTTTTCGCCTTGGCGAACGAAATCGGCGTACTACGCTGAGACTCAATTGACCAGGGCAAACCTGTGCGAAAGCCAGGGACGCAAAGCCACCGATCTACAGCCCGGAAGGGCCATGACCGCGGGGTTGCCAAGCAGGCCGGACGTTCGTCCGCGCCTTCAGCGAGCGTGCGCTCGGCATCCTCCAACGTCCCGGTGAGCCTCCTGATCAACCCGTGCAGGTTGATGGTGTTTGTTGGCCCAAGGGAGCGCGCCGATGAATCAGCCAGTTCAGTACACCTACGGGTTCGCCCGGATGGCATTGCGCGATCAGGTCGTGTTCAAGTCCATCGTCGGCCTGCTCAGTGGCCGCACCGTGGCGCGCTGGGCCTATGTCGATGGCCCGGCCGACCTGTTGGTCGAGGGCGAAGAGGGCGAGCCGCGGGTGCAACTGCGCACCGCCGAGGGCGAGTCGCTCTGGGTACATTGGCCGCTGCGCGCCAGCGAAATCTTCGACTGCCTGGAGCGCGCCGCCCGCGCCATTGGCCAGCGGCCGGCGCAGTTGCCGGCCGCCGCGCTGCGCCTGAAGCATTGGCCGGCGGCCGCGCTGCTCACCGGCGACCATCGCTACGTGCGCCTGGCCACGCTGCTCTGCGCGCGGACCATGAGCCTGGATGAACTGTGCGAGCGCTCCGGTGTGCCGCGTCAGGTGACGGAAAGCTTCGTTCGCCTGATGGCAGCCCGGGAGATGTTCCTGCCGGATGAAGCCCTGCCGGCCAAGCCGGTGCCGCACACGGCCGCCCCCGTCGGCCTGCTGGCGCGCATTCGGCGCCACCTTGGCCTGGGCGGTGCTGCGGAGGCTGGCCGATGAAGGAGTACAAGATTCTCTTCACCGGCACCATGGGCGCCGGCAAGACCACCGCCATCGCGGCGATCAGCGATATCGAGCCGATCAGCACCGATGTGCAGAACAACGACCCCAGCGTCGACAAGGCGCGCACCACGGTCGGCCTGGATTACGGCGAAGTGCTGCTCGGCCCGGACGAACGCCTGCGCCTGTACGGCACCCCCGGCCAGGCCCGCTTCGCCTTCATGTGGGGCATCCTCGCCCGCGGTGCGCTGGGGCTGGTGATCCTGATCGACAACTCGCGGCCCGATCCACTGGGCGATCTGCGCGTCTACCTCGACGGCTTCGCCGAGTGCATTGGCCAGGCACCCTGCGTGGTCGGCGTCGGTCGGCTGCCGGGCCATCCTCATCCTGGCCTGGATGACTACGCGGCGGCGCTGGCGCAGGCCGGGTGCAGCTTCCCGGTGGTTGAGGTGGACGTCCGCGAAGCCGAGCAGGTGCGCCTGCTACTCGACCTGCTCCTGCTGCAACTGGAATGCACGGCGGCCTGAGGCCTGACGTTCGCCATCGATTGGAGTCGACCATGGAACATGCCCTGATGAGCCTGCCCGACAGGCTGCGCCACGACGCCGAACAGGCACTGGACGAGCTCGGCGCGAGCCTCGGCCGGCTGAGCGCCGCGGTGATCGCCACCACAGACGGCTTCGAAGTGGCCTCCCGCGCCGGCAAGGGACTGGAGGTTTCCAAGCTGGCGGCAATGGCCTGCTCGATCTCGGCCCTCGGCGCCATGGTCGGCCAGGAAAGCGAGGTCGGCCCGCACCAGAACGTGATCGTCGAGGCGAGCGAAGGCTACATCGTCATCGTCGACATCCCACATCCAAGCCACCCGATGATCCTCAACCTGGTGGCCGACCGTGAGGAGATGCTCGGCCAGGTGCTCTACCAGGCCAAACGCACCGCCACGCGGCTGGCGGATCTGTCGCTGGCCGGCTGACATAACAGGCTCCGCGGCGCGCGCGGCTGCGGGGCCACTACAACAGGACGCGCACTCAAGGAGTAATCGCTATGGCAGCACTGCAACAATCGCTGGACGAACTGCTGAACCTGGATGGTGCCCTGGCGTCGGCCGTGGTGGATGCCAAGAGCGGCATGCTGCTCGGGCAGGCGGGCGGCGGCGTGGACCTGGAACTGGCGGCCGCGGGCAACACCGAGGTGGTCCGCGCCAAGCTCAAGACCATGAAGTCGCTGGCGCTCAACGACGTGATCGAGGACATCCTCATCACCCTGGGCCGCCAGTACCACATCATCCGCCCCATGGCGAAGCACGAAGGCGTGTTCATGTACTACGTGCTGGACAAGGTGAAGGCCAACCTGGCCCTGGCCCGGCGCAAGCTGCAGGAGGTGGAGGGGCAGATGGCGATCTGAACACGCCGACCGCGAAGGCGGGCGGGGAGGCTCGCCTTCGACGACCACTACTGGCTGGCCCATTGCGGGCCAGCTGCCTTTCAGGCCAGCAACAGTTCGGCCAGTCGCGCGGCATGGCCGCGCAGTTCCGGCACCGCGGTGGCTTCCCAATGGCTGGCGCGCAGCATCGGGCTCAGCAGGAAGAGGTGGGGGTTGGCCTTGCCGTGGGCGTCCAGCAGGCGGAATGCGCTGTCGGTGTCCAGCCCCAGGCCTTGCCGGTCCTGGCGGATGACGCCGCGGTCAAGCAGGCCGCACAGCAGCGGCTCGTTCACGGTGCGCAGGTTGGTGCAGGGGCCGGTGCAGTTGATCAGGTAATCGACGCGCTGCTGTTGCGAATGCCTGGCGCCGCGTGGGCGAATGTCCAGTTCGATGCCGTTTTCTGCCGCCTTGGCGGCCAGCACTCGGCCAGCCTGCACGCGCAATTGGCCGCTGTTGCGCAAGTCGTCGATACGCTTGGCCACCGGCGGCGCGGCACGGTGCCGATGGACATCCCAGTAGGTTTGCAGATGGCGCAGGAAGCGGCCGCGCTCGGCGTCGTTCAGCGATTGCCAGAGCTGCGGGGTGACTGGGCGCAGCGCGGCGACCACGTCGCGCCAGTCGTGGCCATCTTCGGCTGCCTGGCGGATCAACCGGCGCAAGCCGCGCAGCCGCTCGTTCAGGCCCATCTCCCGAAGGAAGGCCTGCGGCAGATCGGGCAGCACGGGATGGCTGGCGTTGTCCCGGTGTGCCTGTGGCAGCAGCGCGCGGCGCGAAAGCGCCAACAGAGGGCCACGGTGCCCCTGGTCCTGGAGGGCGAGGGCCATGTCGTACATGGTCAACCCGGTGCCCAGCAGCAGCACATTGGCATGCGGGGGGATGCGTTCCAGGGCGCCAGGTGCCCAGGGGTCGCGCAGATAACGCGGGTCATCCTCGAGCATCTTGAGCGGGCCGGGGGTGGCCGGTGCGAAGTTGCCCGTGGCGATGATCACGTTCTGGCTGTCCAGCGGCTGGCCGTCGTCGAGCAGCAGGCGCAGGTGATCACCGTGCTCGGTCAGTTCCAGCACCTGTTGGCAGAGGCTGCTGAAGCGCACCCCCGGTGCGGCTTCGGCGATAGCGTGGCCGAGGCGGTCCTGGAGGTAGTCACCGTAGAAACGGCGCGGCAGGAAGTCGCCGGGTTTCGCCTCGGGCATCTGCTTGCGGGCGAATTCGAGAAAATCCGAGGGCTGATCCGGGAACAGGCTCATGCGCTCGGCCGGCACATTGAGGATATGGCTCACGGAGCGGGTGCCGTAGGCCAGGCCGCGGGCAAGGCGCCCTGAGCGATTGATCAGGCTGAGGCGCAACGGCCCCTTGGCGCCGCGCAGCAACTGGATGGCCAGTGCCGTGCCGCAGAATCCGCTGCCGATGATGGCGATGTGTTCCATGCAACCTGCTCCGTGTTTGAACCGACGCAGGGTCGCAGAGCAGGGGCCTGCTGACAACAGTGGCGAAACGACGCTGTTGACTTCGCCCGGCTCGGCGTTGCGCCGCGCCGGGTGAATGACCGCTTACTCGAACAGGCCGTGCCAGCAGTCGCTCAGCTCGCCCAGTTCGAAGGACTTGGCCCAGGACTGCTTTTCCAGCCACAGGCGGGTGGTTTCGCGGTCGGCTTCGGTGAGGCTGCCGACGGCGTTCAGGCACAGGTAGCCGGTGAATTCGCCCTCTTCGGTGGCGCCGCCGACGAAGACCCAGCCCTCGGACTCGACGAAGGCGATCCACTGGTCGAGCACGTCGTCCAGATCGCCGGTGTAGTTCACTTCCAGGCTGAAGCCGAATTCCTGGAATTCGCCCAGGCGCAGCTTCTTGAGGAGGCGGCGCTTGCGCGGTTTGGCCATCTGTTCGGGGGTGAGGTATTTCATCTGTCTTTCTCTCGTCAGGGGAAGGCCGGCAGGTGGCCGGGCTTCAATCCGTGGTGTCCCGGGTGATACGCACATCGGCGAACCATAGCTTGCGCCAGCGCTCCTTGCGCTCATTCAGCGGCAATTGGCGTGGCGAGGCCGGTTGGGGCGCGCCCAGGGTGGCGGGATTATCCAGTATCTGGACGTTGAGTGCAGCGTAGGTTTTCCCGGCGTCCTCCCAGAGCGCGGCAGTCAGCACGCCGCAGCGGCGGCACAGAAGGAATTCGACGGTGCCGCTGCCCTGGCGATAGCGCAGCGAGTCAGCGGCCGACCGGCAGTGGATGGCTAGTTGGCCTTGCGCGTCGGAAATGTAGGCGGCGCCGTGTTTGCGGCAGAAATCGCAGTCGCAGGCTCGCGGGGTGTAGTCGGCTGGATCGTGGCTGAGTTCGGTGCGGACAGCCAGGCTGCCGCAGTGGCAGCTTCCTTGAAGCAGAGGGTTCATGCGGCGGGCTCCGGTATTGACTCGCCCGGAGCTTGCTCCCTGGCACCGCGCCGGGCAAGCCCGGTCGCGGCATCAGGGGAGGGGCTTAGTTGTCGTAGCCCAGGTTCGGCGACAGCCAGCGTTCGCTGGTGCTGATTTCCTGGTCCTTGCGCGCGCTGTAGCGTTCGATCTGGTCCTTGTCGACCTTGCCCACGGCGAAGTACTGGGCCTGCGGGTGAGCGAAGTACCAGCCGCTGACGGCGGCGGCGGGGAACATGGCGTAGTGCTCGGTCAGCGTCACACCCGAGACGCCCGTGGGATCGAGCAGCTTGAACAGCGTGCCTTTCTCGGTGTGGTCCGGGCAGGCCGGGTAGCCGGGCGCCGGGCGAATGCCGACGTACTGCTCCTTGATCAGCGCCTCGTTGTCCAGGTGCTCCTCGGGCTGGTAACCCCAGTATTCCTTGCGCACGCGCTCGTGCAGCCATTCGGCGCAGGCTTCGGCGAGGCGATCGGCCAGGGCCTTGACCATGATCGCGCTGTAGTCGTCGCCCTTGGCCTCGTATGCCTTGGCGACTTCCTCGGCGCCGATGCCGGCGGTGGTGATGAAGCCGCCAACATAGTCCTTCACACCGCTGTCTTTCGGCGCGACGAAGTCGGCCAGGCTGAAGTTCGGCTTGCCGTCGGGCTTGATGGTCTGCTGGCGCAGGTGGTGCAGGGTGGCCAGCTTGTGGCCGTCGTCGCCGTAGACTTCCAGGTCGTCGTGGTGCACCTGGTTGGCCGGCCAGAAGCCGAAGACCGCCTTGGCGCGGATGAGTTTCTCGTCGATCAGCTTCTTCAGCATCGCCTGGGCGTCGTTGAACAGGCTGGTGGCCGCCTCGCCGACGACTTCGTCGGTGAGGATGCGCGGGTACTTGCCGGCCAGGTCCCAGGAGATGAAGAAGGGCGTCCAGTCGATGTACTCGGCCAGCACGTTCAGGTCGATGTCGTCCAGCACCTTCACGCCGGTAAAGCTCGGCACCGGCGGCTGGTAGCCGGCCCAGTCGAACTGCGGCTTGGCGGCGATGGCCTGCTCGTAGCTCAGGCGTTCGGTACGCGCGCTGCGGTTGGCGGTGCGTTCACGCACCTCCGCGTATTCCTCGCGCAGCTTGCGGGCGTACTCGGGCTTCATTTCCTTGGACAGCAGCGTGGTCGCCACGCCCACCGCGCGCGATGCGTCGGTGACGTAGACCACCGCGTCGTTGCTGTACTGCGGGTCGATCTTCACCGCGGTGTGCGCCTTGGACGTGGTGGCGCCGCCGATCATCAAGGGCAGATGGAAGTTCTGCCGCTGCATTTCCTTGGCGACGTGGACCATCTCGTCCAGCGACGGAGTGATCAGGCCGGACAGGCCGATGATGTCGCACTTCTCGGCGATGGCGGTCTGCAGGATCTTCTCCGCCGGGACCATCACGCCGAGGTCGACGATGTCGTAGCCGTTGCAGCCCAGCACCACGCCGACGATGTTCTTGCCGATGTCGTGCACGTCGCCCTTCACCGTGGCCATGAGGATCTTGCCCTTGGCCTCGGGCTTGTCGCCTTTTTCCGCCTCGATGAAGGGGATCAGGTGGGCCACCGCCTGTTTCATCACGCGGGCGGACTTCACCACCTGAGGGAGGAACATCTTGCCGGCGCCGAACAGGTCGCCGACCACGTTCATGCCGGACATCAGCGGGCCTTCGATGACCTCGATGGGGCGCGCGCATTTCTGCCGGCACTCCTCGGTGTCCTCGACGATCCAGGTGGTGATGCCCTTGACCAGTGCGTGCTCCAGGCGCTTCTCGACGCTATGGCTGCGCCATTCCTCGTCTTCCACTTCCTTGGTGGCGCCGCCGCCCTTGTAGTTGTCGGCGATGGCCAGCAGTGCCTCGGTGGCGTCCGGGCTGCGGTTGAGCACCACGTCCTCGACCTTGTCGCGCAGCTCCTGCGGGATCTCGTCGTAGATCTCCAGTTGGCCGGCGTTGACGATGCCCATCGTCAGGCCGTTCTGGATGGCGTAGTAGAGGAACACCGAGTGGATCGCTTCGCGCACCGGGTTGTTGCCGCGGAACGAGAACGACACGTTGGACACCCCGCCCGAGCTCAGCGCGTAGGGGAGGTTGTCGCGGATGTAGGCGCAGGCGTTGATGAAGTCCACTGCGTAGTTGTTGTGTTCCTCGATGCCGGTGGCGACCGCGAAGATGTTCGGGTCGAAGATGATGTCTTCCGGCGGGAAGCCCACTTCGTTGACCAGGATGTCGTAGGAGCGCTGGCAGATTTCTTCCTTGCGCGCCTGGGTGTCGGCCTGGCCGGCTTCGTCGAAGGCCATCACCACCACGGCGGCGCCGTAGCGCTTGCACAGGCGGGCGTGGTGCTTGAACTGCTCAACGCCTTCCTTCATGGAGATGGAGTTGACGATGCCCTTGCCCTGGATGCATTTCAGGCCCGCTTCGATCACTTCCCACTTGGAGGAGTCGATCATGATCGGCACGCGGGAAATGTCCGGCTCGGAGGCGATCAGGTTGAGGAAAGTCACCATGGCCGCCTTCGAATCCAGCATGCCCTCGTCCATGTTGATGTCGATCACCTGGGCGCCGGCTTCCACCTGCTGCTGCGCCACTTCCAGTGCTTCGGCGTAGTTTTCCTCGCGGATCAGGCGGGCGAACTTGGCCGAGCCGGTGATGTTGGTGCGCTCGCCGACGTTCACGAACAGCGAGTTGCGGTCGATGGTGAACGGCTCGAGGCCGGACAGGCGGCAGGCGCGCGGAATCTCGGGGATCGCGCGCGGGGCGTACTTGGCCACGGCCTTGGCGATGGCTTCGATGTGCGGCGGGGTGGTGCCGCAGCAGCCGCCGATGATGTTGAGGAAGCCCGACGCGGCGAATTCCTCGACTACCTCGGCCATCTGCGCCGGGGTCTCGTCGTATTCGCCGAAGGCGTTGGGCAGGCCGGCGTTGGGGTGGGCGGAAACGTGGGTCCCGGCCTTGGTCGCCAGCTCCTCCAGGTACGGACGCAGCTCTTTCGCGCCCAGGGCGCAGTTCAGGCCGACGGAGATCGGGTTGGCGTGGCGCACCGAGTTCCAGAAGGCTTCGGTGGTCTGGCCGGACAGGGTGCGGCCGGAGGCGTCGGTGATGGTGCCGGAGATCATGATCGGCAGCTCGACGCCCAGTTCTTCATAGACGCCCTGCACGGCGAAGATCGCGGCCTTGGCGTTCAGGGTGTCGAAGATGGTCTCGATCAGGATCAGGTCCGCGCCGCCCTCGATCAGGCCGCGGGTGGCTTCGCTGTAGTTTTCCACCAGCTCGTCGAAGGTGACGTTGCGAAAGCCCGGATCGTTGACGTCCGGGGAGATCGAGCAGGTGCGGCTGGTCGGGCCGAGCACGCCGGCGACGAAGCGCGGCTTGGCCGGGTTCTCGGCGGTCTTCGCATCGGCCACTTCACGGGCCAGGCGCGCGCCCTCGACGTTCATCTCGTAGGCCAGCTCTTCCATGCCGTAGTCGGCCTGGGACACGCGGGTGGCGTTGAAGGTGTTGGTCTCGAGGATGTCGGCGCCGGCGTCCAGGTAGGCTTTCTCGATGGCCTGAATGACATCCGGGCGGCTGAGCAGCAGCAGGTCGTTGTTGCCCTTCACGTCGCTCGGCCAGTCGGCGAAGCGCGCGCCACGGTAGTCCTCTTCCTGCAGCTTGTAGCTCTGGATCATGGTGCCCATGCCGCCGTCGAGGATCAGGATGCGCTCCTTGAGGGCTTGCTGAAGGGCTTGCAGGCGTGCGGCACGGTCGATCATTGGAAGTCTCGGAAAAGGGCGTGACGAAAGGTCGCTGATGATAGCAAAGCTGCAGGAAATTTGACCGGGCGCGGTTTTACATGAAGATTTCTCATGTTCAGTCTTTGGTTGGAGCGCATTGCGGCGGCGCTCCCGTTAGAATCCGCTTCATCCTGATGTCCGGAGTCCTTCATGTCCCTGCGAGCCCGCTTCACGTTGCTCATCGCATCCCTGGCGTTTTCGGCGCAGGCCCTGGCGGGAGGACTGTCCTACACCAAGGACATCCAGCCGATCTTCACCGAGAAGTGCGTGGCCTGCCACGCCTGCTACGACTCGCCCTGCCAGCTCAACCTGACCGCCGCCGAAGGCGCGCAGCGCGGGGCGAACAAGCTGCCGGTGTACGACGGCGCGCGAACCAAGGCTCAGGACACGACGCGGCTGTTCCTCGACGCCCACGGCGCGGATGCCTGGCGGCGCAAGGACTTCTGGTCGGTGCTCGATGGCCGTGGCAGCCAGGCGGCGCTGATGGCACGGATGATCGACCTGGGGCACGAGCACCCGTTGGTGCCGAACGCGAAGCTCCCCGATGGGCTGGACCTGTCGATCAACCGCGCCAACCAGTGCCCGACGCCTGACAGCATCGATGATTTCGTGGCGAAGAACCCGCGCAGCGGCATGCCGTTTGCCGTCACCGGCCTGACCGATGCGCAGCTGAAAACCATCAAGACCTGGCTGGCCCAGGGCGCGCCGGTGGACGAGCAGGCCTGGCAGCCGGGCCAGGGCGAAGCGGCGCAGATCGACCGCTGGGAGCGCTTCCTCAACCAGCCCGGCGCCCGCCAGAGCCTGGTGTCGCGCTGGATCTACGAGCACCTGTACCTCGCCCACCTGTACTTCACCGAGCGCGGCGAGCCGGGTCACTTCTTCCAGCTGGTGCGCTCGCGCACGCCCAGCGGCCAGCCCATCGACCCCATCGCCACGCGGCGGCCCAACGACGATCCGGGCAATACCTTCTATTACCGCCTGTGGCCGATCCAGGGTGTGATCGTGCACAAGACGCACATCACCTATCCGCTCAACGAGGCCCGTCTCAAGCGCAACCAGGAGCTGTTCTATGGCACCGCCTGGGATACCGACAAGGTGCCGGGCTACGGGCTGCAGCACCGCGCCAACCCGTTCGTGACCTTCGAGGCGATCCCGGCGCGGGCGCGCTACCAGTTCATGCTGGACAATGCCGAGTACTTCGTCCGCACCTTCATCCGCGGGCCGGTCTGCCGCGGGCAGATCGCCACCGACGTGATCCGCGACAACTTCTGGGCGCTGTTCCAGGACCCGGACCACGACCTCTACGTCACCGACCCCGACTTCCAGCGCCAGGCCTCGCCGCTGCTGGCGCTGCCGGGGCAGATCGATGACGTGGGCGCGATGCTCTCGCAGTGGCGCGCCTACCGCGACAAGCGCAACCAGTACGAGGAGCTGCGCCAGGACGTCTACGACGACGCGCCGGCGCCGACCTGGGCGGACATCTGGGCCGGCAACGACAACGCCGTGCTGAGCATCTTCCGCCAGTACGACAGCGCCTCGGTGCGCAAGGGCCTGATCGGTGGCGTACCGCAGACGATCTGGTGGATGGACTATCCGCTGCTGGAGCGCACCTACTACGGCCTGGTGGTGAACTTCGACGTGTATGGCAACGTCGCCCATCAGGCGCAGACCCGCCTGTATTTCGACCTGATCCGCAATGGCGCGGAGCAGAACTTCCTGCGCCTGATGCCGGTGGCCGCGCGGCAGAAGCTGCTCGACGACTGGTACCAGACCAGCGGCAAGCTGAAGATGTGGGCCGATTACTACAACAACGACAGCGACGCGCCGACCGGGCTGTTCCTGCCGGAGAAGGGCGCCAAGCTGGCCTTTGCCAAACAGTTGCTCAAGCACTACGTGGCGCTCAACGCGCGGCCCGACCCGATCAACCTCTGCGAGAACGGCGCCTGCTACCGCAACAATGTCGCCGCGCCGCTGCAGGACGCCGAGCAGGCCTTCAGCCGGCTGGTCAGCCGCCCGGCCGCCGGGCTGCCTGTGATCGACCAGTTCCCCGAGGCGACCATCCTGCGCGTCGAGCTTCCGGACGGTCAGCGCGAGATCTACACCGTGCTGCGCAACCGCGCGCACAGCAACGTCGCGTTCATCATGGGCGAATCCATGCGCTACCAGCCCGGCCTGGATACGCTGACCATCTACCCCGGCGTGCTGTCGAGCTACCCGAACTTCATGTTCGACTTCAAGGCCAGCGAGGCCGGCGAGTTCGTCAGTGCGCTGGAACAGGTGAAAACCGCCGCGGACTTCGAGAAGGTCGCCGATCGCTGGGGCATCCGCCGCAGCCACCCGCAGTTCTGGTTCTACTTCCACGACCTGGACGCCTACCTGCGTGAAACCGAGCCGGTGGAGGCGGGCGTGCTGGACATGAATCGCTACGAGAACCTGTGACCGTCGCGCGCTCTGCAGGAACGAGCGATGCCCGTGAACGCGGGCATGGCCCGTACCTACAGGTCAGCTCTGGGATTTCAGTTCGCGTAGGAGCGGACCTTGTCCGTGAAATCCACCGTGCTGGCGCCGAGGGTTCAGGTGTAGGCCGAGGCATACCCAAGCGCCGGCGTTGCGCTGTAAGAGCGGGCCATGCCCGCGATCGCGCGCATGGCGTGCTCCTACAGGTCAGCTCCAGTGTTCCGCGGACTTTGTCCGCGATCGGCCTCCACTCGCCGATGCGCGCCGTGTAGGTGCATCGGGCGCCGGCCTTGCCGACGGATAGCGGGCATGGCCCGCTCCTACAAAAGCGCACCGCCCAGCTGCGAATTATTCCTACTAAATCAGTAGGGCTTTATCCTTCACCCCCGGATGGCGTAAACTGGCGCCACGTTTGCGAGGAGTTGCCATGAGCGCTATCACCATTACCGAAGCCGCACAGGATTACCTGGCCGAGCTGCTGTCCAAGCAGGACACCCCCGGCATCGGCATTCGCATCTTCATCACCCAGCCGGGCACCCAGTACGCCGAAACCTGCATCGCCTACTGCAAGCCGGGCGAGCAGAAGCCGGAAGACACCCCGGTCGGCCTGAAGGATTTCACTGCCTACATCGACGCGATCAGCGAGCCGTTCCTGGAAGACGCCATCGTCGATTACGCCACCGACCGCATGGGCGGCCAGCTGACCATCAAGGCGCCCAACGCCAAGGTGCCGATGGTCAACGAAGACAGCCCGATCACCGAGCGCATCAACTACTACCTGCAGACCGAGATCAACCCCGGTCTGGCCAGCCATGGCGGCCAGGTGAGCCTGGTGGACGTGGTCGAGGACAACATCGCCGTGTTGCGTTTCGGTGGTGGTTGCCAGGGCTGCGGCGCAGTCGAGATGACCCTCAAGGATGGTGTCGAGAAGACCCTGATCGAGCGCATCCCGGAGCTGAAAGGCGTTCGTGACGTGACCGACCACAGCAACCGCGAGAACGCCTACTACTGAGTGGGCGCACGCGCTGCGAAAAGGCGACCTTCGGGTCGCCTTTTTTGTGGGCGCTCGCTGCCCGCACCCCTGTAGGAGCGGGCCATGCCCGCGATCCGCCGGCAGTGCCGGCGCTTGGCCTGTGCGGCGAGCGTCCTTCTCCATCCGGAATAAATTCGCGAGCAAGCTCGCTCCTACGAAGAGCCTCGAAACCAACCTGTAGGAGCGGGCCATGCCCGCGATCCGCCGGCAGTGCCGGCGCATGGCCTGCGCGACGCGCAAGCGTCCTTCCCCGTCCGGAGCGAATTCGCGAGCAAGCTCGCTCCTACGTAGAGCCTCGAAACCAACCTGTAGGAGCGGGCCATGCCCGCGATCCGCCGGCAGTGCCGGCGCTTGGCCTACGCGGCAAACGTTTTTCTCCATCCGGACTAAATTCGCGAGCAAGCTCGCTCCTACGAAGAGCCCCGAAACCAACCTGTAGGAGCGAGCTTGCTCGCGAACCACCATCGGTGCCGACGCCCAGAAGGGACATTGGCGCGGCCGTGATGCCTGGGAAGCTCCCGCTGAGAATTTCGCGGACAAGGTCCGCTCCTACGGGAGCCTCTGCGTCAGCGCGAGAGCGCCACGCTCAGCCCTGGCACCCGGCTGGGTTGTGCACCCGCTGGGTCGAGGCCGGGTTGGCCGCGAGCTTCTGCAACGGGCGGCGGGGGCGGGGCACCAGTTCGCCGCCGCAGTTCGGGCACCGGCCGTGCAGCACCTGCTCGGCACAGTCGCGGCAGAAGGTGCACTCGAAGCTGCAGATGAGGGCGTCGGCGCTGTCGCCGGGCAGGTCGCGGTCGCAGCATTCGCAGCCGGGGCGGAGTTCGAGCATGGCAATGTCCTTTGGTGTGTTGGGATGAATGTCAGTGCTGGCCGAAGCGCTCGGCGTATTCCTGCGGGCTGATCGCCAGGTGCTTGTGAAAGGTCCGACGCAGGTTTTCCGGATGACCGAAGCCGCACAGCCGCGACACCGTGCTGATCGACGCCTGGGCGTCCTGCAGCAGCGCGCGCGCCGCCTCCAGGCGCACCCGTTCGACATAGCGGCCGGGCCCCATGCCCAGTTCGGCGATGAAGACCCGCGAGAGGGTGCGCGGGCTCATGCAGGCCTGTTCGGCCAGGGCTTCCAGCGACAGGTCGTTGCCCAGGTGCGCCGGAATCCACTCCAGCAGCGCCGCCAGGCGCGGCGTGCGGGTCGGCTCCGGGGTGAGCCAGTGGCTGAACTGCGCCTGCCCGCCCGGGCGCTTGAGGAACATCACCAGGCGCCGCGCGACGGCCAGCGCCAGCGCGCGGCCCAGGTCGGCCTCCACCAGCGCCAGGGCGAGGTCGATGCCGGCGGTAACCCCCGCCGAGGTGAACACGTGGTCGTCGCCGTCGCGGCGCTGCGGGTCATAGGTGTGCAGCCGATCACCCTGCACGAGCACTTCCGGGAAGCCGGCGCAGAGCGCATCGACGTCCGCCCAGTGCGTGGTGGCCGGGCGCCCGTCGAGCACTCCGGCGGCCGCCAGGATCAGTGCCCCGGAGCACACCGAGCCGAGCCGGCGCACCTGGGGTTCGGCAGCGGCCAGCCAGTGCAGCAGCTCGGTATTCTCGCACTGCGCCGGCACGCCGATGCCGCCGGGCACCAGCAGGGTATCGAGGCTGGACGGATCGACGTCGCGCCAGGCCTGGTCGGCGCAGATGCGGATGCCGGCCGAGGTCGCCACCGGCCCGGCCTGTTCGCCGAGCACCAGCAACTCGTAGCACGGCGCCAGGCCCTGGCGCTGGCGTTCGACGTTGGCAGAGGCGAACACCTGCAACGGCCCGGTGATATCCAGGCTCATGACCTCGGCGTAGAGCAGGCAGGCGACGCGGCGGGGAGATTCCATGGCAAGACTCGTTGATTGGACGTCACGAGTGTGGCGGCGAGCGTCGTCGGCGGCAACGTCAGTCACCCCACGGATCCTGCCAGATCAGCGGGCGGCCTCCTTCGGGCCGCCGAGACGGTAGGCGCTCGCATACAGCACCGGCAGCACGATCAGCGTCAGCAGCGTGGCGAAGCCCAGGCCGAACATGATCACCACCGACATGCTCTGGAAGAAGGCGTCCAGCAGCAGCGGCGCAAGGCCCAGGATGGTGGTCAGCGCGGTCAGGCAGATCGGCCGCAGCCTCGCGCAGGCCGCGTTCACCAGCGCCTCGCGGGGTGGCTGGCCGGCTTCGGCGAGGTTGTCGACTTCCTCCAGCAGCACGATGCCGTTGCGCACCAGCATGCCGGACAGGCTTAGCAGCCCCAGCAGGGCCATGAAGCCGAAGGGGATGCCGGTGAGCAGGAAGCCCAGCGTCACGCCGATCATCGCCAGCGGTACGGTCAGCCAGATCAGCAGCGCCTTGCGCGGCGAGGAGAACATCAGCACGGTAATGATGAACATCGCCAGGAAGGCCATCGGCAGGCTGCCGAGCACGCCGTTGCGGGCGTCGCCGGAACTTTCCAGGTCTCCGCCCCAGGCCAGTTCGTAGCCAGGCGGCAGCGGCAGCGCCTCGATCTGCGGGCGTACCCGGCCCAGCAGTTGCGAGGAGGTTTCGCCGCTCTGCGCCAGGACGTCGGCCATCACCGTCAGGGTGCGCTTGCGGTCCTGGCGCAGGATCAGCGGGTCCTCCCACACGCTCCGGAAACTGCCGACCACCTGCTCAATGGGCAGGTAGCGCTGGCTCACCGGGCTCCACAGCATCAGGTCGTTGATCTGCCCGGCGTCGAGGTCGCGTTCGCGCACCACGATCGGCATCTGCCGGGTGCCGTCGCGGTAGATGCCCACCGTCAGGCCGCTGAAGCTCATGCGCAGCAGGCTGTCGAGGTCGCGCTTGTCGATGCCCAGCTCGCGGCCGCGGGCCTCGTTGAATTGCGGGCGCACCAGCAGCGCGCGGGCCTGCCAGTCGTGGCTGACGCCGGTGGCCACCGGGTCCGCGGCGAGGAGGTCGGCCACCTGCGCGCCGAGGCGGCGCAGCTCCTGCGGGTCCGGCCCGGTCAGGCGCACTTCGATGGCGCTGCCGCTGGAGGGGCCGAACATCAGGCGCTTGAGGCCGGTCTGCAGCTGCGGGTAGTGCTCGTCGAGGTAATGCTGCATGTCGGCGATCAGCCCAGGGATCTGCGCGCGGTTTTCGGTGCGCACCAGCACCTGGGCGTAGTTGGCGTGCTGGCGCTCGGCGCCGTAGGTCAGGATGAAGCGCGGCGCGCCCTGGCCGATGCTGGTCACCGTACGCTCAACCCCCGGCAGGGCGGTGATGTGCCGGTCGATCTCGGCGGCCAGGTCGCGGGTGTGCTCGATGGCGGTGCCCTGGGGCAGCCACAGATCGACGAAGAACATCGGCGTGTTGGCCGGCGGGAAGAAGTTCTGCCGGACCTGGGTGAAGCCCAGCAGGGAAGCGGCCAGCGCCACGGCGAGCAGGCCCAGGGTCAGTGCGCGCTGGCGCAGGCAGGCTTCCAGCAGGCCGCGGTAGGCGCGGTACAGCCAGCCGGCGTGGGGCTCGGCGCTGTCGGCCTTCGCCGGCATCTTCTCGAAGGCCCAGCGGGCGAACAGCGGCGCCAGGGTCATGGCGGTGAGCCAGCTGAGCAGCAGCGACACCAGCAGCACGTCGAATAGCGAGCGGCAGTATTCGCCGGTGGAGTCCGAGGACAGGCCGATGGGCGCGAAGGCCAGCACCGCGATCACCGTCGCGCCCAGCAAGGGCAGGGCGGTGAGGCGGACGATATGGCGGATCGCGGCGTCGATGCCCTGGCCGCGCAGGCGGCCGACCAGCACGCCTTCAACCACCACGATGGCGTTGTCCACCAGCATGCACAGGGAAATGATCAGAGCGCCGAGGCTGATGCGCTGCAGTTCGATACCCAGCAGGTACATCAGCAGCAGGCTGCCCAGCACGTTGAGCGCCAGCACCCCGGCGATCACCAGCCCGCTGCGCAGGCCCATGAACACCAGCAGCGTGCCGACGACAATCGCCAGCGCGGTGACGAAGCTGAGCAGGAAGCCGTTGACCGCCCCGTGTACTTCCACGGCCTGGTCATAGAAGGGGGTCAGCTGCATGCCCGCCGGGCGTTCGCTTTCGAGCTGGTCGAGTCGCTGGTGCACGGCGTCACCGACTTTCACCACGTTCACCTGCGGCGCGAAGGCGATGCCCAGCGCCAGCGCCGGCTTGCCATCGGCGCGCCAGAGGTGGCTGGGCGTGTCGGTAAAGCCGCGCTGCACCGTGGCGATGTCACCCAGGCGGATCAACTGGGCGCTGCCCGGCGCGCTCACCAGCAGGCGCTCCAGCTCGCCGACCTCGGCGAACTCGCCGGTGGGATGCAGGCGGATGCTCTCGCTGCCGACCCGCAGGCTGCCGGCGTCGGACACCACGTTCTGCCGGTTCAGCAGGTCCACCAGGCGTTGCAGGGGCACGCCCATGGCATTCATCTTTTCCCGCGAGACCTGCACCTGCACCTGCTCGGCCTGCAGCCCGGAGACCACCACCTTGCTCACGCCCGGCACCAGCACCAGCTCGCGGCGCAGGTAGTCGGCGTAGTCGCGCAGTTCCTGGTAGCTGTAGCCGTCGCCGGACAGGGACAGCAGGATGCCGTAGACGTCTCCGAAGTCGTCGTTCACCTGCGGCGGCGAAACCCCCGGCGGCAGGTGCGGGGCAAGGTCGTTGACCTTGCGCCGCAGCTCATCCCAGATCTGCGGCAGGTCGCCGGCGCGATACTGCGGCTTCACATTGACGGTGATCTGCGAGAGGCCGGCGCTGGAGATCGAGGTGAGTTTGTCGACATAGGCCAGCTGCTGGATGGCGTTCTCCAGCGGGTAGGTGACCTCTTCCTCGACCTGCTGCGGCGAGGCCCCGGCGTAGCGGGTGGCGACCACGGCGGTCTTCACGGTGAAGGCCGGGTCTTCCAGGCGGCCTATGTCGAGGATGGCGTAGAGCCCGCCGAGGGCCAGCAGCAGGATGACGATCCAGCTGCTGACCTTGTTGCGGATGAAGTAGCCGCTGATGTCCATCACAGCCCCCGTTCACGGTGCCAGGGGCGCACGCGCTGGCCTTCGCGCAGCTCGGCGGTGCCGGCGGCGACTATCCGCTCGCCCGGCTCCAGCCCGGCAAGCACCTGGATGCCCGTGGCGCCCGGCTGGCCGAGCTCGACCGTGCGGCGCTCGACGTGCAGGTTGTCGCCCTGGCCTTTCACCACCCACACCTGGCTCTGCCCCGGCGCGCCGTCGTCGGCGCTGAACACGGCCTCCACCGGGACATAAAGAACGGTCCGGGCGTCGCGGCCGAGCTGGGCGAAGTCCACCTCGACGGTGGCGCTCATGCCCGGCAGCAGGGTGACGTCCTGCGGCCGCTGCAGGGTGAGCGTGACGGTGTAGCTCAGGGTCGCCGGATCGGGGCGGGTGCTGTGCTCCTTGTATTGTGCAGGGAACTCGCGGCCGGGCACCCGGGCCAGGCGCACGATGGGCTGGTAGTCGCTGCGCAGGCTGGCGCCGTCGACGCGCTCCAGCAGGCTTTCCGGCAGCTGGAACTGCACGTCGTAGCGGTCGGCCGATTGCAGGACCGCCACCGGCTGCTTGGGCTGCAGCATCTGGTGGTTCTGCACCGGCAACTGGGCGATGACGCCGTCGAAGGGGGCCGTCAGGCGTGCGTAACCGAGTTCCTGGCGCGCCAGTTTCAGCGCGGCCTCGGCGGAGTCCAGCTGGGCCTTGCGCTGGTCCAGCTCGGCACGGGCCACCAGTTGCCGCTCATTGAGCGTGGCGACGCGCTGGTACTGGGCGCGGGCGAGGTTGTAGCTGGCCTCGCGGTCGCGCAGGCGCAGGCGCAGGTCGGCGTCATCCAGTTCGGCGATCAGCTGGCCGCGCTCCACGCGCTGGCCGGTCTTCACCGCCAGGGTCTTGAGATGCCCGGCGAGGCGGAAGGACAGGTCGACCTCATCCGAGGCCACGAGTTGGCCGGGGAACTGGCGCACACCTTCGGCGGCCGCGGCGGGCACGCCCAGGAGCTTCACCGGGCGCACGCTCTCGGCCGGCGCCGGGGGCGTCGGACCGCAACCGGCCAGCAGGCTGGCGAGCAGAAGGCAGGCGGGGGTTTTCACGAAGGATTCCTCGTCGACGAGTGGGATGTGACAAGGCTGCGCGCCACCCGGCGGAATCCGCCTGACTTGTATCAAGGGCCGCTGGGCGGCCTTGGGAAAGTTCAGTGACGGTACAGGAATCGTTCAGAAACGGCCTACAAGGAGTCGATCCTCAGACCTTCAGCACGCCGCGAAAGCCGCGCGCGGCGTAATACGACTGTACCCCGTTGTGATAGGTGAAGACGCGCCCGTAGCGGCGGTCGCCGAACAGCGCACCGTCCAGCTTGCGCATGGAGCCCGGCGTGCGCAGCCAGCTGGAGGTCTTCTGGTCGAAGCTGCCCAGCTCCTGCAACTGGCGGTATTGCGCCTCGTCCAGCAGCTCGATGCCGATCTGCGCGGCCAGCTCGGTGGCGCAGCCGGCGGGCTTGTCCTTCTTGCGTGCGTCCAGCGCTTCGCGGTCGTAGCAGAGGCTGCGGCGGCCGGCCGGGGTTTCGGCGGAGCAGTCGAAGAACAGGAGGGCGCCGCTGGCGCTTTCGCGGCCAACCACGTCGGGTTCGCCGCCGGTGGCTTCCATCTGCTCCAGGGCCTTGAGCTTGGCCGGGGCATCTTTCAGGCGCGCCTGGACCTCCGCCCAGTCGATGCCCGGGTGGCGTTCAGGGTGCTGCTCGAAGCGCGTCTGCAGGGTCGCCAGCAGGGCGTCGCGCTGTTTCGCATTCATCGCATCTACTCCGCGCAGGGGAAGCTCAGAGTAAAGCAGGATTTGCCGGGCTCGCCGTTCAGCCGGCGTCGGCCCAGCGCTCGCGCACGGCGAGGATGTCGGGCAGGCAGCCGAGGAACAGCTCCACCAGCTGCGGGTCGAAGTGGCCGCCTTTTTCCCGGCGCAGCAGTTCCACGGCGTCGTCGATGCTCCACGCCGGCTTGTAGGGCCGTGCGCTGGTCAGCGCGTCGAACACGTCGGCGATGGCGACGATGCGCCCTTCGACGGGAATCTCTTCGCCGCGCAGGCCATTGGGATAGCCGGTGCCGTCCCAGCGCTCGTGGTGGGTGAGGGCAATGCTGCGCGCCAGGCGCAGCAGGTCGGAGTCGTGCTCGCCGATGATCCCCGCGCCGATCTCCGGATGCTGGCGCATGACCTGCCACTCGCGCTCGTCGAGCCGGCCGGGCTTCTGCAGGATGGCGTCGGGAATGCCGATCTTGCCTACGTCGTGCATTGGCGCGGCGTTGAGCAGGTCGTCGGCGGCCTTCTCCGAGTAGCCCGCGGCGCGCGCCAGCAGGTGCGCATAGTGGCTCATGCGGATGACGTGCAGGCCGGTCTCGTTGTCCTTGTATTCGGATGCCTTGCCCAGGCGCTGGACGATCTGCAGGCGCGTCTCGCGCAGCTCCTCTACGCGCACCAGCGACAGGTGCGTGCGCACCCGTGCCCTGACGATGGGCGGGCTGACGGGCTTGGTGATGTAGTCCACGGCGCCGACCTCGAAGCCCTTCGCCTCATCCGGCACGTCGGCCAGGGCGGTGACGAAGATCACCGGGATGGCGCCGGTGGCCTGCTCGGCCTTGAGCCGCTGGCAAACCTCGAAGCCGGTCATGCCGGGCATCATCACGTCCAGCAGGATCAGCTCGGGGCGCTCGCGGTTGGCCAGTTCCAGCGCCTTGTCGCCGTCCTTGGCGAACAGCAGGCGGTAGTCGTCCTGCAGGATGTGCCGCAGGACCTGGAGGTTGGTGGCTTCGTCGTCCACCAGCAGCAGGCAGGGCCGATGGTCTTGCGCGGTGAGGGTCATGCTTGCTCCAGGCGGCTGCCGAGTGTCCGGACCCATTCCAGGGCCTGGTCGAAATCGAAGTCGTCGATGGCGTAGCGCAACGCTTCGAAGGCGTCGCGGTGTTCGCTGTGGGCGGTGCCCAGGCGCAGGCGCTCCAGCGCCTGGTCGTCCAGCCCGCCGCGGGAGAGCGCCAGTTGCAGGGCGTGCAGCGCCTCGCGCAGGTCCTGGGAGGCGGCCTCGCCAACGACCTCGGCGACGGCCTCCGGCACCAGCGGCACCGAATCGCGGACGACGGCGAATTCCGCGCCAACGCGCTCCAGCGCGCTGCCCAGCTGCTCCGCCGTGCCGTGGTCGGCGGCGCCTTCCAGCACGCCGAGGGCGCCGGCCAGGCGCGGCAAGGCGAGGTTGGCGGCGGCGCCGCGCAGGCGGTGGGCGAGGGCGGCGATGCTGGCGCGGTCGCCTTGATTCACCGCGCCTTCCAGGGTCGCCAGGCTGGCGTGCTGTTCGTCGAGGAAGCGCACGATGGCCCGCGCCATGGGCAGCGGGCCGCCCCACAGGTGCGCGCCAGCGTCCCAGTCGAGGGTCGCCAGTGGCGCGGGCTCGCTGGGCTGTGCACGGCGGACGGCAGGCGCGGCGCCGAGCAGGCGGGCCATCTCGTCCAGCAGGCCGGCGAGATCCAGTGGCTTGCTGGCGAAGCCGTTCATGCCGGCGTCCAGGGCATTCTGGCGGTCGCGGTCTAGTACGCTGGCGGTGAGCGCAATGATCGGCACGGCTGCCGCGCCACGCTGCTGTTCGAGGGCGCGGATGCGCCGCGTGGCTTCCAGGCCGTCCATGCCGGGCATCTGCACATCCATCAGGATCAGGTCGAACGTCTGGGCGCTGTAGGCTTCCACGGCCGCCAGACCATCGCCGACGCTGTGCGGACGGTGGCCGAGGCGGCGCAGGTTCAGCTCCAGCAACTCGACGTTCTGCGGCACGTCGTCGGCCACCAGGATGCGCAGCGGCGGCAGGCTCGGCGCATGGCTGCGTGCGGTCGGCTGAACGCTGCGCCCGGCGGGCAGGGGCAGGTCGACGGTGAACACGCTGCCGCGGCCCACTTCGCTCTCCACGGTGATGCGCCCGCCCATCAGCTCCACCAGTTGGCGCGAGATGGTGGTGCCCAGCCCGGTACCGCCGAAGCGCCGGCTCATGGAGGCATCGGCCTGGGCGAAGGGGTCGAAGATGCGCTCCAGGCGGTCGGCGGCAATGCCGATGCCGGTGTCGCGAATCGCCAGGCGCAGCGCGCCCGGTTCGCCGCTGATGACCAGGCGCACTTCGCCACGCTCGGTGAACTTCACCGCGTTGCCCAGCAGGTTGGTCAACACCTGTTGCAGGCGCAGCGGATCGCCGCGGAAGTACTCGCCGGCGCGCTGGCCGTAGTCGATGCGCAGGGTCAGGCCCTTGCGTTCGGCGGACAGCCGCAGCGCCGCGCAGACCTGTTCGCACAGTTCCGGCAGGGAGAAGTCGAGGGCTTCCAGCTCGATGGCGCCACGGTCGAGCTTGGCGGTGTCGAGGATGTCGTTGAGCAGGCTCAGCAGCGAGCGCGAGGCGTTCTGCACGGTGCTCAGGTAGCGCCGCTGGTTGTCTTCCAGCGGCGAATCCAGCAGCAGTTCGGTGAAGCCCATGATGGCATTCATCGGCGTGCGGATTTCATGGCTCATGTTGGCGAGGAAGCTGCTGCGCGCGGCGGCGGCCTGTTCGGCGCGGTCGCGGGCGCTGCGCAGTTCCTGCTCCATGACGCGGCGCGGGGTGAGGTCGGTGGCCAGCTTCACCACCTTCACCGGCCGGCCGTCGAAGTCGAGGATCGGGTTGTAGGTCGCGTGGATCCACACCTCGCGCCCGTCCTTGGCCAGGCGGCGGTATTCGCCGGCGCTGTGTTCGCCCGCGCGCAGCCCGTCCCAGAACGCCCGGTACTCGGCGCTGGCGGCGATATCCGGCGGGCAGAACAGGCTGTGGTGCTGGCCCAGCACGTCGGCTTCGGTGTAGCCGAAGAGTTCGAGGATGTTGTCGTTGGCGGCCAGCACGCGGCCGTCCAGGTCGAACTCGATCAGCGCCATGGCGCGGCCGATGGCGGTGACCTTGCCTTCGTACTCGTTGCTCAGCAGTTTGCTCTCGGTCTGGTCGAGCAGGACGCCGTCGATCCACTGCGGCGTGCCGGCCTCGTCGTAGCAGGCGCTGCCGCCCTCCCAGATCCAGCGCTCGCGGCCGGTGCGGTCGAACAGGCGGTACTCGACGACGTAGCTGCGGCCCTCGGCGATGGCGCGGCGGACTTCCTCGTTCACCGCGTGCTGGTCGTCGGGGTGGTAGAGCTGGTTGAAGGTGACGCGCTGCTCGATGAAATCCTGCGCCGACCAGCCGGTGACGGCCTCCACCGCGTCGCTGACGAAGAGGATGCTCCAGACCTCGTCCGGGACGACGCGGAAGGCGATGCCGGGCATGTTGCGGATCAGCGAGCGGTACTGCTCCTCGCGCGTGCGCAGGGCCTGCTCCATCTCGCGGCGTTCGCTGATGTCGGCGACGAACACGACGAACCAGGGCATGCCATCGTGGTCGGTGACGCCGAGGCTGACCCGCGCCGGGAATTCGCGACCGTCGCGGGTCAGGCCCTCCAGTTCCAGCTCGGAATTGTGGAACTGCCGCTCGCCGCTGCGCTTGTAGTTCTCCAGGGCGCTGCGGAACTGCTGGCCGTAGGCCTCGTTCATCAGCACCTGCATGGACTTGCCGACCAGTTCGTGCGGGTGCCAGCCGAACAGACGCAGCACGGCGTGGTTGACCGAGCGGATCACGCCGCTGTGGTCGATGGTGAGGATGGCTTCGACCGCGGCGTCGAGCAACGAATCCAGGTGCTTGCGCCGGCGCTGCAGTTCCTGGAACAGCTGGCGATAGCGCAGCAGGCCGTTCACCGCGGCGACGCAGATGCTCAGGCTGATGGTGGCCATGGACACCGCCATCGCCAGGTAGAAGCTGCCCTGCACCCCCTGCGGCACGCCGAACTCCTCCCGGCCGACGAAGCGCGCTGCCGCCATGCCGGTGTAGTGCATGCCGGCAATCGCCAGGCCCATCACCGCGCCGCTGAGCAGGATGGCCAGGTTCGGCCGCATCCGCCCGCGCAGGCCGAAGCGCACCCACAGGGCGATCACCGCCAGCACCACGGCCACCAGGATCGACAGGGCGAACATCCACGGGTTGTAGCGCAGCAGCGGGGCCATGTGCATGGCGGCCATGCCGCTGTAGTGCATGGCGCCGATGCCGGCGCCGACCAGTACGCCGCCGCCGATCAACTGCAGGCGGCTGACGTTGCGCCGGGCCAGCAGGTTCAGGGCGATCCACGAGGCGAACAGGCTCGGCAGGCCGGACAGCAGGGTGATCAGCGGGTCATAGCGCACCGCCGCGCACAGCTGGAAGGACAGCATGCCGATGAAGTGCATCGCCCACACGCCGCCGCCCAGCGCGACCGCGCCGGTGCCGATGGCCAGTTGACGATAGAACGGGTTGCGCGCCAGTCGCGCCACGCCCGACAGCTGCAGGGCCATGGTCGAGGTGAAGATGGCGATGAGCACGGAAAGCAGCACCAGTGCCGTGTTGTGCTCGCCGAAAACCAGCAGCGAAGGGGAATCGCCGCTGTAGAAATATCGCTGCAGATCGAGCATTGAACGAAGACCGTACTGCGTGCCGAAGGCCCGGTGGAAGACGAGACGGGGTAGCCAGTGCGAAGCAGAGCACAGGATGGGTGCAAATTGCCATCATTGTCGGTCGCCGCCCCTGCGAAACCCGTGTCGCGGCGATGGAATCGGACGAGCGGGGCGCTACGGTTCGGCGTCGACGTTCAACGCTGCGGGCAGCGGCGACCGGTAACCTTCTATCGGCGAGCGCCGTGGGAAATTGAATGCTTGCCGACGGCTGGCGGCACCAACGAAAAAGCTCGGCATGGGCCGGGCTTTTCGAGGTACCTGGGTGCGGATCAGGCGGGCATGTGCCATTCCTGCAGGCGGTAGCCTTCGCGGTTCAGCTCGTCGCGGGCCTGGTTCAGCAGGCCTTCGAGCTGCTCCGGGTCGGAGTAGGCGGAGCTGGGGATGCGGGTGAGGCCCAGCAGGCGGGTACCGGTACGGTCGAGGACGGACAGGTCGAGGCTGCCGTCGCCCCCTTGATCAACCCAAGTCACACAGTGGAAGGGTTGGAAGGCTCGTCCGGTGATCAGCAGAGCCTCGTTAAAACGAAGAGTCGCATGCATGGTTGTGATCTCTCTGCGGTAATCCATTGCGAAGGTGGCGAAAGCGGTTCATCCGCTTTCGTGTTCGTTCACGCAATTGATGTTTTCAGAGCCGAAGAAAGTCACAGGCCATGTCGCGTTTGTACACAAAGGCGTCGCAAATTAAACCGAGCTGAACGCTGCAGGCCCCGTCAACCGTGGCCTGCAGCGCGATGGGAGGTGCGCCATCGCGCCGCATGGCCCGTTTGTCAGAGGCGACGGACGGTCATGCCTGCATGGCCCAGCCGTCCACGTTCATGGCGGCCTGGCGCAGCGCCTCCGAACGGGTCGGGTGCGGGTGGCAGGTGCGCGCGACGTCCTCGGCGGCGCCGCGGAACTCCATCGCTACGCAGTATTCCGCGATCATGTCGCCGACGTTCGGGCCGATCATGTGCACGCCGAGGATTTCGTCGCTGCGCTCGTCCGCCAGCACTTTCACGAAGCCTTCGGTCTCGTGGTTGATCTTCGCCCGGCTGTTGGCGGTGAAGGGGAACTTGCCCACCTTGTAGGCGCGGCCCTCGGCCTTGAGCTGCTCTTCGGTCTTGCCCACGGTGGCGACTTCCGGGTGGGTGTAGATCACGCCCGGGATCACGTCGTAGTTCACTTCCCCGGCCTTGCCGGCGATCAGCTCGACGCAGGCGATGGCCTCGTCCTCGGCCTTGTGGGCAAGCATCGGGCCGGAGGTGACGTCGCCGATCACCCAGATGCCCGGCACGCTGCTGCGGTGCTCGTGGTTCTCCAGCATGCCGCGCTTGTCCGTGGCCAGCCCGACGCTTTCCAGCCCGAGACCCTGGGTGTAGGGGCGGCGGCCGATGGCCAGCAGCACGTAATCCGCCTGGATCGACTCCGCCGCGCCGCCGGCGGCCGGCTCCACGCTCAGGGTCACCTGCTTGCCGCTGACCGTGGCCTGGGTGACCTTGCTGCCCAGCTTGAAGCTCATGCCCTGCTTGGTCAGCGCGCGCTGGAAGGTCTTGGCGGTTTCCAGGTCCATGCCGGGGCAGATGCGGTCCAGGTACTCGATCACCGTGACCTCCGCGCCCAGGCGGCGCCACACCGAACCCAGCTCCAGGCCGATGACGCCGGCGCCGATCACCACCAGGTGCCTGGGCACCTCGGGGATGGACAGCGCGCCGGTGGAGTCGAGGATGCGCTGGTTGTCCACGTTCACGCCGGGCAGCGGGGAGGGCTCCGAACCCGTGGCGATGATGATGTCCTTGGCGCTGAGCACGGTCTTGCTGCCATCGGCGGCGGTCACTTCGACCTTGCCCGGCCCGTCGAGGCGGCCCCAGCCCTTCACCCACTCCACCTTGTTCTTGCGGAAGAGGAACTCGACGCCCTTGGTCAGCGCGGCGACGCTCTCGGACTTCTGTTTCATCATCTGCGCCAGGTCCAGCGTCGGCTTGACCTGGATGCCGAGGTTGGCGAACTCGCCGCCGGCCGCTGCCTCGTAGAGCTCGGATGCATGCAGCAGCGCCTTGGACGGCATGCAGCCGACGTTCAGGCAGGTGCCGCCGAGGGTCTCGCGACCCTCCACGCAAGCGACCTTCAGGCCCAGCTGGCCCGCGCGAATCGCCGCGTTGTAGCCGCCGGGGCCGCCGCCGATGACGATCACATCGTAAGTGCTCATGCCGTGTTCTCCGCAGTTGGAAAGAAGGGTGAATCGAGGTTAGTCCGTGCCCGCCGGATCACCAGCGCGAGGCCTGGGAAAGCGTTACCTGATTTATATTACGAACATAATATATTCATCGGCGCAAGTCACGCGGACATGACAGGAGCAGCGAGGAGGGCGAAAATGCGGGGCTTTGGCGCCCAAGGTCCGCGCGCCCACGGAGAATTCATGAAGATCGACTGCGATTTCGACAGCGGCAACATCCAGGTCATCGACGACAGCGACCCGCGTTACGTGCGCCTGGCGCTGCGCCCGGACACGAAAAGCCCGCACTTCCAGTGGTTCCACTTCAAGGCCGAGGGCCTGGAGCCCGGCCAGACCTACCGGTTCAGCCTGACCAACACGCCCGGCTCCAGCTACACCGGCGGGTGGTCGGGCTACAACGCCGTGGCCTCCTTTGACCAGCGCGACTGGTTCCGCGTGCCCAGCACCTTCGACGCCAACGGCCTGCATTTCAGCCTGGTTGCCGAGCAGGCCCAGGCCTGGTTCGCCTACTTCGAACCCTACAGCCGCGAGCGCCATGCCGAGCTGGTGAAGCGTGCCATCGCCAATGGCGCCGAGCTGCTCGCCACCGGCCACAGCGTGGAAGGCCGCGAACTGCCGCTGCTGCGCATCGGCAACGGCGCGCCGGGTGCGCGCAAGATCTGGCTGATCGCCCAGCAGCACCCCGGCGAGCACATGGCCGAGTGGTTCATGGAAGGCCTGATCGAACGCCTGCAATCCGCCGACGCCGATATCCAGCGCCTGCTTCAGCACGCCGACTTCTACCTGGTGCCGAACATGAACCCGGACGGCGCCTTCCACGGCCACCTGCGCACCAACGCCGCCGGCAAGGACCTCAACCGCGCCTGGGCCGCGCCCAGCGCCGAGGAGAGCCCGGAAGTGCTGTTCGTGCAGGAGCAGATGGCGCGCTACGGCGTGGACCTGTTCCTCGACGTGCACGGCGACGAAGAGATCCCCTTCGTGTTCGCCGCCGGCTGCGAAGGCAACCCGGAGTTCACCCCGCGCCTGGATCGCCTGGAAAGCCTGTTCCGCGAGCGCCTGGAAGCCAACGGCGAATTCCAGAGCGTGCACGGCTACCCCAAGGACGCTCCGGGCCAGGCCAACCTGACCCTGGCCTGCAACCACGTCGGCCGCACCTACGATTGCCTGTCGCTGACCCTGGAAATGCCGTTCAAGGACCACAACCTGTCGCCCAACCCGCGCACCGGCTGGAACGGCGCGCGCTCCAAGGCCCTGGCGGAGGCGGTGCTGGTCACGGTGGCGAGCCTGGTCGACGAGTTGCGTTGATCACACGGCGTACAACCGCCCTCGGTTGTACGCCGTTGCCGCCTTTTCGTAGGAGCGAGCGTGCTCGCGAACAGCCCAATGCGGGTGCTGCCGGGAAGTCTGTTCGCGAGCAATAACGATGCGTCCCTCTCGCTCCTGCAGGTTTGTCTTCTGCCACATCATTCTCGTGTAGTTTCCTACGGCCAACCCGCCTGACCACTCGGTCAATCCGCCCCGCCTGGCTGTTGAATCTTCCTCCCCGCGTGCTAGTCCAATAGAGGAGGCGCCCGACCGCAGGAGGTGCGTATGACAAGGCATCGCAAGCTGTTGACCCCGCAGGTCATCGAGGACCTGCAGGAACGCATGGACGCCCCGGAAGAACTGGACTTCAGAGAGCGCCGGGAAGTGCGCAAGAACCGTTCGGGCGAGCACCGGCCTCGCGCCTTCGCTGGCGCGGCCTGATCGAGCGGGCAGGGGCGCCGGCCATGCCGGCGTCTGTGCCCGCCAGGCGGTCACGACGAGGTCGCTTCGGCCATGCGCCGGAGCGGCCCCGCACGATGCCGCTGCCGCTGGCTTTCACTTCGTCGGACAGTATCCGGTATTCCGCGCCATCACCTTCGCTTCCTTCAGTCGATTCTCGCCGCAGAGTGGCATTCCAGAGCGGTTCGCTTCTGTATCTTCCCGCATACTCGGTAGCGGTTGTCTTACAAAAATCCGACTGAAAACTTGAACTGCTTCACATAAAATCGGGTCTTCCGTTAGCGCATTTCGCTCTACCCGCAGCAGTCAGAAGTAGCCCCATGGAAAACCACAGCACCCCCCTGGGTCCGGTTCCTGCTCATCTGGTCCGGGAAGCCGTCGCCAAGAAAACCGGCCTGGGCTGGGTGGTCGAATTCAACATCGCCACCTGGCTGAATCTCGCGGTACACGACGACACCGCCATTGCTCTGAAGGTCAGTTACCTGGACGGCGAAAAGCCCCGGGAAGTCCTGGTCGACAAGGGCAGCATCTTCGGCGCCCAGCGCATCCTGCTGTGCGGCATCGCCCGGCTGGGGGTGAACCAGAAGCTCGAAGCCATGAGCCTGTCCCTGGAAACCCGCGCACCGATCCAGTCGCTGCTGGTCGAAGAGCTCTTCGTCCAGGCCGTGGAGCGCCAGAGCACCAAGAAGAACGGCACGCGCAAATCCCGCTGAGCCTTCTCAGAGGCCGTGCGGGGGCGCCATCGGCGGGCATTCCCGCTGTGCATGACGCCTCGCCGGGCTTGCGACGCACCGTTCAAGGCGGGGAACATCACGGGTTCCACCCGATGCCTCAGGATGTTCCATGCCCTTCGATATCGAACAGCTCAAGCTCTACACCGCCCACCGCGGCATTGCCATTCCCATGCTCGACTTCCTGCAGTTCCGCCACGCCCCGGCGGAGGACGGCAACGGGCCGGGTCGGCTGGTCGTGCGCGTCGAACCGCAGCTGGTCAATGGCTGGGCCAATGCCCACGGCGGGCTGATCATGACCCTGCTCGACGTCGCCATGGCCTTGAGCGCCAGCGACGCCGACGACGCCTACCGCGGCGTGGTGACCGTGGAGATGAAAACCAGCTTCCTGCGCCCCGGCGGCGAAGTAGGCGAAGTGCTGGAAGCCCACGGCAAGGTACTGCACCACACGCGCTCGATCGCCTTCTGCGAGGGCGAGCTGCGCAACAGCCAGGGCGTGGTGGTGGCGACGTCCTCGGGCACCTTCAAATACGTCAACAAGCCACGCCCCCTGGCGGATGCCTGAGGACGGGACGTGCCCTTTCTCCCGCCCAGGCTGCGCGCCCCGCTCCAAGGGGAGAGCGAACAGCTCGTGCCGGCTGACACGTCGGCATCACGCTGCTCCATACGTCCCCTCTCCCTTCAGGGAGAGGGTTAGGGAGAGGGAAGACGCTGGCAGGAGGTTTCAGAAAAAAGGCAGTTGCTCCTACAGGGACCACCGCGATGGGGAGGTTCGCGAGCAAGCTCGCTCCTACAGCTCGAGGCTGGCGGGAGAGGAAGGCACCCGTGCCGGCTGCCCCTATGGTTTCATCGTGCTCCGAACCAGTCCCCTCTCCCTTCAGGGAGAGGGTTAGGGAGAGGGCAAACCACCACGCAGGCGTTGAGGTAGGAGCGGACCTTGTCCGCGAATCCATCGCGGCGGAACGGATGTTCATCGGGAAACGCCTTGGCATGGCGCTCGTTTCTCCGGGGCTTCTTCCCTCAATCTCGGCGACCCACGCCGCCACAGCCGCTTCACTTGGCCAGGCTGCGCACCGTGCAACGGCCATCGGCAATCGCCTCGCAGAGGAAATACGGCATCAATTCCCCCCAGGCGCCCTTGGTCACGGGCGACTCGTAACGGCACAACAGCGTGCCCTCGGCGTCGAACAGGCCCCAGGGCTGCAACTCGCCGTCCGCCAGCTTGCTGTCCACCTTGATGCCCTGGTAACTGGCGTTGCAGCCCACGTGGAAGACTTCCGTTCGCCAGCGCACCGGCGCGTGCGGCGGGAAGGGCTGTGCGTCGAGGAAGCCGAACAGATCGTCGTGGTTCAGCAGGCTCTGGCGGATGGTCGGCCACAGGCTGCGCCGCAGGAAGTATTGGTCGGCGTAGCGCTGGTGCGCCTTTTCTTCCTTCAGATACTGCGCGATCAGCGCGCGGATGCCCGGCAGGTTCGGGTTGTGGCAACCGGCCCACATGCCGGCCAGCAGCAGCTCGGTATGGGTGAAGTAGTCGCGCATGTGGTGATACCAGCGGTCGCTCCGCAGCCAGGCCTCCACCGCTGCCTGGTCGCGCTCGGAGAGCAGCGAGTCGGCATCGCGCACCTGGAAGCGCGCCACCTCGCCATCCTCCATCACCAGGAAGCGCCACATGGTCGCGGGGATGCCGTGCCGGGTCTCATCGTCCACCCGCACCACCTGCGCCCCGGCCTCGGCCAGCCGCGCCTGCACAGCCTGCGGCACCGAGTCGTCCACATAGAAGCGGCAGCGCCACTGCGGGAATAGCTCGCGCGCCGCCTCGACGTTTTTCAGTGCGCTCTCGCAATAGCGCGGGCGCGCGCCGAACAGCGAGAAGACGATCAGGTTGCGCTCGGGATGCGAGCCGTCGAACGCCGGCGGCGACGCGGCGGGCAGGGGATGCGCCGGGAACTGGCTGTACTTGCGGTCCGCCACGCTGAGCGACAGGTTGCCGTAGCGGCGCACCAGCTCCGGCTTGTTCAGCCAGCCGCACGCCTCGGTCAGCCCGTCCAGGGCCGTGTTCGGCATCTTCTCCTCGCCCAGGGTGTTGAGCAGCTTGAGATACGTCTTGTAAGCCTGTTCGTAGTTCTTCGTCCGCATCAGGCACAGGGCGTAATCCGCCAGCAGCGTGGGATGGTTCGGCGCGATCTGCAGCGCCTGGCGCGCCACGTCGCGGCCCTGCGGGTAATTCCCCTTGGCCAGCGCAGCGCGAAAGGTGGCGGCCAGCTTGTTCAACTTCTTCTCGACGGCAGACATGCGGAAACTCTCCAGGGCAGGACGGCGGCGGAGGGATCTACACGGAATGAGCAGCCCGCGCGCGTCGAATGCATGGAGCGCAAGGCTAGGGAGCGGGGGAGCAGGGCTCTATCGGAAAATTCCTGCACGTGGCGGCGATAATTACGAAGTCTTACGCAGGCCGCGCTTCACCTGTAGGAGCGGACCACGCCCGCGACTGCGCGCCAGGGGCGATTACAAAGGAAGGAGCGTGGGATTGGCAGGATTGAATTGTCCATTTCAGCAGCATCTCTACTAAGAGCAGGCCACTACGGACGATGTTGGATCAGCAGGCACTCGAACCAACACACCGCGGTCCGGTGGGCGGCCCGTGGTCCATATAGTTGGGTCGCCTATCCAGATCGGCAATAGTCTATCGAGCGTCGAGCTGCTAATCCCGGCCCTGCGCACAGCAAGGCCGGTAGATATGAATGGCATGAATTTCGTTATTTAAAGGTGGTGGCTACTCCCCAGCTAACTTTGATTGTGAGAAATTTCGAATAAAAGCTCTGAAATTTCTATAAGAGTCAAGATTGTTTACTGGTCCGTCGGGGTCTAGGTCATAAGTCAGGCGCGCACGCATATCCTGAAATCGATTTTTAAATTTTCTAAGGCGGGCTCCTTCAGTTTCGCTAATGAGGCATAGAACTTCGAGAAGTATTTGCTTAGAGTTTGCGATTGTTTCCAGGTTTCGATTTCTACTTAACGGCTCGATGTTTCCACGGAATGATTGATTGCCCGCTACTCTCTTTAGCGCTTGGGTGTCCGCAAGAAGCCATGTTTCTAACATGGTGACAGGAATTACAGGTATTATCTTTTCTGCCGAAATTATGTTTTGGGCGGAGTCTAATATTTCTCTTTCTCTTGCAATCAATCCTGCGCTATCTGCATCACGGTGTACGAAAAAAACGTCGGCACTCGGGTAGTTCTTTGCGAGAGTTACGAGCTTGTCTCTCACGGAGTTTCCAATGGGAGGCTCAAAAAGTCGAAGATCGGGGGCTTCACCGCTCACCTCCGAGAAGCCTTCATTTATGAGTATGGTTTCTATATGGTCTACCAAGCGAAGATCTGACGTTCCTTCGCCGGTCAAGATGAAATTTATTTTCATAATGCACTTCCTGGTGCTTACTCTTCGAAGGCAAGGGATATCTGGCTGTCTGGTGGGAGATTCAAGTAAGAGATGATTGAGCCTTTCTCAATGCATTCATCGCCAGCCTTGCTTCTCCAGCTGCCCTTCAGGCTCTTACAGCGTATGGTGGAGGCGGGCTTTCCGTCCAAGCCTCGAACTTTAACTACATCTGCATAAATTAGATCATCGGGCACTTCGAGTTTTACGAGGACTGGGGAGTGAGTCGCAATTAGAATCTGGCGCATTGGATTGTCCTCGCCAGTCGCTTCTGTAGGGTCGACTGCAAGCTCTTTGAGTAAAGAAAGCATTGCCTGCATTTTAGCAGGATGGATACCGTTTTCCGGCTCCTCGAAGCAGAGCAGCCCCTTGAAGTCTGGATCCTCTGCGATTATGCATAGCGATAGAAATCGTAACGTCCCGTCCGAGAGTGCTCGTGCCGGTAGAAAGGCTCCTGAACGTTCTTTTACTTCAACAGTTAGAAGCTGTCTTACTTGGTCGACGTCTACTCTTACATCCGAGGTGGGGATGATGGCAGAGAGTCGGCTTGCTACACGAGAATATACATTTTCATCTCTGCGGTATAACCGATGAAGTGTTGCGGCGAGCTTTCCTCCGTCGGCGCCCACAGTTCCGTCCTCATGCATTTTGTTTGAGCGTCGCATAGCGCTTGGCTCTAACGAAAGGAAACGCCATGATTGCATTTCTCTGCGTGCAGCAAGAATTGTTGGCCAGACGGCGCTGTTGGTGTTTGCGATAACTGTTTTTGGGATGTGGCGTGCGGGGATTTTTTGAGGCTGACCGCTGCTGCCTCCGTCTTGGTGGAGATGGATTTCAATAACTCCATCGTCCATGACTTGCGTCGAGATGAAGCCTGCTCCTTTGCGTTTGTTAATTACCACTTGGTCGCGAAACTGGGAGGCGCTAAGAGGGAAGTTTATTAGATTGGCCGCATCACCTTTGTTGATGTGATTGAGCGTTTCGCGGGCGAGGTATAATCCTAGTGATCCCTCTTTTTCTTCGTTGGGGTCGCGAGCGATTTCGATTTCGTACCTCAAGAATGTGGACTTTGCCTGGGCTTTCCGACCGAAGTCATCGACTATGTCTAATGGAACAATCATTTCCACGGCGAGGCTTATACGATCAGCCCTGTAGTCACCGTTCGTCCAGAAGATATCTAAAGGGTCGGTGGATTCAGAGTCGCGTACTGCTAAAGCTGCTTCGACAATGCTTTTATCGCTTAGAAGTGATAGGAATTTTATTGCGTCAAATATGTTGGATTTTCCAACCCCATTTAGGCCGGCTATGCAATTGAATGGGCCTAGAGACATTGAGAAATCTAGAAGATTTTTAAATCCATTTGCTTCAATCTTTGTGAGCATGTGTTCTCCGTGCTATCCCATTCCTGCTTGGCAAGCTGTTACACGGTATCTAGTGGCGTACCGAACAGACCTTGTCATGGGCAGAGTGTATCAAACCAATACGGCAATCAGGCTCATTCCCCACCCACCCCATTCCTCTGGTGCCGATACACACTCACCGCCTCATAAACCGCCTTCCTCAACCGGTTGATGCCCCCAATCGGCCGGTGTTCGGGCAGGGCGTGCCAGGGGTTGTAGGAGAGGTTGTCGCAGGCGAGGTTCTGCTCGCGGCTGTCGAAGTCCTGGGGCGGGATGCTGACGGTGGCGACGGTCTGGAAGGGGGAGTCCTTTTCGCTCCATTCGACGCTGGTGTCTTCGATGGGCATGTACTTGCTCGGGTCCTGTTTCTGCACCTGCAGGGCGAAGCAGGCGGGGACGCGGTCGACCGAGAGCTGCTGGTACAGGGCGGTGCGCAGGAAGTTGGGCAGCTTCTCGTTGAGCTTGGGCAACTGGTAGGCCGGGCAGCCTTCGGTCTGCGGGATGACGCGGTACTTGATGTTGTTTTCCTCGCCCAGCTTGTACGGTGCGATGCCGTTGTAGCCGGCCTGCAGGGGGCTGTCCGGGGCGGGGGCGAGGGTCTGCAGGGCGATTATCAGGTGGCGGATTTCCCAGGTGCTGGGCTTCCAGCTGGGGAAGAACGCGGCGATCTTCTGGCCGCTGGCTTGCGCGGCGAAGTTCTGCCGGTACTCGGCGACGTCGCGGACGAAGAACACCGGGTGGTTGAACATGACGAAGTCCTGCTCGGTGTCGTGGCCCTTGCCGGGCATCAGCTTTGCGCCGGGCACGTCGAGCAGCTTGATGGCCATGCCGCGGGCGTCGCGGGCGCTGTCGAACTGCGGGTAGGCGTTGCCGTTGGAGAAGCGGACCATGGCTTGCCATTTGTGGCCGGGTTCCGCGAACACGCCCTGGCGCAGGCCGGGGGCGAGGTCGCTGGCGACGGTGACGTCGGCCTTCACGCAGCCATGGGCCTTGGCGTGGGCGTCGCGCAGCACGCGGGTGTTGTCGCGGTGCTGTTCGACGATGCGTATGGCGTCTTCGATGATGGCCTGGGTGAGCTGGGCTTCGCCCGGCGGGATTTCTTCCTGGGCGGAGACGGGGCCGGAGAATTTCCACGCGTAGTAGAGGCTGCCGATGCCCCAGCCGAGCAGGCCGATGGCGGCGACGGCGAGCAGCAGACGGCCGAGCCATTTGCCAAGGAAGAGCCAGATTCGGGTGAGCAGGGAGCGCATGGCACGGGGTCCTTTCGTGTTCTTTTTTTATGGAGGGGATTCCTGGGGGTTTCCCTCCCTGACCCTCTCCGGGGAAAGGGGACTGCTTGGCGGATGGTGCTACGGGAAGGGGGTGGCGCTGGGCGTTTCCCTCTCCCCAACCCTCTCCCTGAAGGGAGAGGGGGCTGGTTCGGTGATTCGGTGGAGCTTCGGAGCGGGCCTTGGCCCTCACTCCAGCTCTGGCTACGCGCCCGGCTCCGGAGGGAGAGGGGCGGATCGGTGTTCAGGCGGTGCTGCCGAGCACGGTTTGCCTGTAGGAGCGAGCTTGCTCGCGAACGGGCTGTCCGGCGGCGCCGGATCTGGGCGGGTTCGCGAGCAAGCTCGCTCCTACGAAGAGCAATCCGGGCGCGCGGCTCATTCGCACTTCGGCCCCGGCGTCCACGGCGGGGTGGGCACGTTCGGGTCGAGGCGGTTTTCGTACTCGGGGTTGCCCAGCACCTTCAGGTATTCCACCAGCGCCCAGCGTTCTTCCGGCGACAGGGCGCGGCCGATGACGCCGTCCTTGCGGCAGCCGTCGCGGAATTCGTGGCCGCCGTTGCTGTTGCCGGTGACGCTGGTCTTGTAGAGGAAGCCGCCAGGGAAGCGCTCGGTGCGGTAGCCGGCGTATTTGGGGTCGTACTCGAAGCTGCCGACCCAGAACTGGCTGTCGCGCTCGGCCACCGGGGAGAGCAACTGGAACAGGTTGGGCACCGAGCCGTTGTGCAGGAAGGGCGGGGTCGCCCAGATGCCGTCCAGCGGGCGAGCCTTGTAGGCGCGCAGTTCACGCACGCCGATGTCGAGGCCGTAGCCGTTCATTTCCTTCTGCTGCTCGGGGCTGATGTGCGCATCGCGGTAGCCGCGCTGCTCGACGAACGCGGTGACGTAGGCCAGGCCCTTGGCCGCGGAGATCTTCGACAGGTCCAGCGGTTCCTCGCTCTTGGGGTAGAGGCGCACGTTCATGTTCTTCAGGTCTTCGACCTTCCACTTCAGCGCGCGCACGTCGAAGGTGTGGTCGGCGATGTTGTTGGCGGTGGTCGGGTCGGTGCCGATTTCCTGGGTGGACACCATCTTCATCGCCCATTCGGGGACGCGCTCCGGGGCAATGCTGTCGGCGGAGCCGAGGGCCTTGATGTGCGGGCCGTGGCAGTAGACGCAGTTGGCCTGGAACAGGGCGCGGCCCTGGGCGGCCTTCTTCAGGTCGATTTCGCCGAAGACCTCCTTCGGCCAGGTCGGCGGTTTGAGCTGCTTGAGGGTTTCCTCGAGGGTGTAGAGGTCGCGCAGGCGCACGCTGGAGGCGTAGCGCTCATCGCCCAGCACCGGCTTGCCGTCGCTCTCGAACATCCGCAGCGTGGCGCCGACGCCCAGGGCTTCGCCGATGTTGCGTGCCATGGGCTGCATGGCCGAGCCGTTCCATTGCACCCAGTCGAATTTCCAGATGTCCCACACCTGCGGGTAGTTCACCGGGGCGTTGGCGACGCGGTAGTTGGAGGCGTCGATGCCGTCGCCGAACACGCTGTTGGCGATGCGGCCGAACGCGTCGGCGCGGCCGGGGCCTTCCAGGGTCGGGTAGAGGCCGCGGTGGGTGTCGTTCCAGGCGGTGGACACGAGCGTGCCGAGCACGTTGCGCACGTCGCGTTTGAGCGCAGCCTTGCCCTTGGGGTAGCGGTCGCCCAGCACGCCCTTGGCGAAGCGGTCGAACTTCCACGGCACGTAGTAGGTGGAGGCGAGGCTGGCGCCCAGCGCCTGGCCGAACGCCCCGCCGCGCAGGGTGGGCACGGTGGAGGCGATGGAGTGCATGGCCGCGCCGCCGTCGATGCGCACGGCGGTGCCCTGGTAGCGCAATTCGCCGGTGTGGCAGGCGGAGCAGGTGATGTCCAGGTACCAGGCGCCGGTTTCGCCGTCCTGGTGGCGGGCGAAGCCGACCGGCAGGTTGCCCGGGTTCTTCGCACTGGCGGCGAGGGTGTCGTCGGCGTCGCGGCCGATCTGCTCGGGTTCGATGAGGAAGCCGAAGCGCGCGAGGTTTTCGGGGCTGGCGAACTTGTCCCGGGAGAAGGGCTGCTCGAGGTGGGTGAACCAGTCGTAGCGCAGGCCTTTCACCTGGGTGCCCTGGGGCGTGTAGTAGTAGGTTTCGCGATCCGCCGGGCTCCACTGGTCGAGGTGGATCATCCGCTCCGGCTTGGTGTATTCGGGGAGGTTGGGATGCGCGGTGTACCAGGCGACGACGCCTCCGATGAGCAGGAGCAGTAGCAGGACTGCAAGTAGGACGCGGCCGAGAATGCGCATCGAAACTTCCTTGTTAGGTGTGCGAAAAAGAATCGGACGTTTATGCCAAGTACGCGGCGGCTTGGCAAGGTGATGCCGCACTGAATTCAGGGTTTTTATGGCGGATGAAGGCGCTGGGCAGGAGTGTGTCGATTCGAGGGTAGGAGTGGTGGATGGCAGCGGCATGGGTATCGCTGCGCTCCACCCATCCTACGGAGCGTCCCGAGGTTGGTAGGGGCACATTGGTAGGATGGCATTGAGCGAAGCGATGCCCATCGTCCATCAGGCGACCGCCTACTGTGCGGGGCGAAGCTCCAGCAGCAGGCTCAGGCAAATCGCCGCGCCGATCAGCAGCCCGACCACGCTGGCGATGATCAGCGGCCAGCGCAGGCCTGGGCTGTCGTCTTCGGCATCGGGAATGCGCGCGTGGATGCGGGGCCATAGGTCGTCCGGCGGCGGTAGTTCCGGCCAGGGCTCGTCGCTGGAGGGTGGCGACGAGTGATCGGCGAGCTGGTAGAGCAGGGCGACCATCCAGTCCAGTGCCGCCATGCGCGTGGGGTGGTAGTGGTCGGCGTCGGTCCAGACGTGCAGGTAGGTGTTGACCAGCAGCGCGTCGGCGGCTGACTGATCGGGCTTCAGCTTCAGCGCCAGGGGATAGAGGCGTGGGGCCGTGCAGCGGTACAGCGTGGCGAAGGCGCGCGCATCGCCGTCGCCGCTTTCGGCGAGCAGGTAGCTGAGGAAGTTCGCTTCGTCCGGGTCGATGGCAGCCTCCGGCGGTTTCGCGGCGAGCGGCGTGGCGGGAGGGGTAAGGATAGTGGGTGATGCGGGTGACTTCGCGCTTGGGCGGTTCGCGAGCAAGCTCGCTCCTACAGGGTCAGCTTCGGAGCGCTGGCTCTTGTAGGAGCGGAGCTTCTCCGCGAAATCCCGGCGCAGGCGGGCCCAGAGGAGCACCGGCCTGTCGGCCGGGTCGCGGATGAATCCGCTCCTACAGGGGCTGGCCCGGCGCTGGAGCCTTGCGTGTAGGAGCGGGCCATGCCCGCGAACCGCGCCCGTGGGGCATTTCTACAGGCCGGGCTTTGGAGCGTGCGGCTTTTTGTAGGAGCGGAGCTTCTCCGCGAAATCCCGGCGCAGGCGGGCCGAGAAGAGCACCGGCCTGTCGGCCGGGTCGCGGATGAATCCGCTCCTACAGGGGCTGGCGCGGCGCTGGAGCCTTGCGTGTAGGAGCGGGCCATGCCCGCGAACCGTGCCCGCGGGGCATTCCTACAGCGGGGAATCCGCTGTCAGGCCACGGCCTCGAATGGCAGCCCGACGTAGTTCTCGGCGATGGTCGTGCGGCCGGCCTCGGAGCCGAGGAAGTAGTCCAGCTCGGTCTCCAGCATGCGCCGGGTGAAGGCGTCGCTGTCGGGGAACTGGTGCAGCATCGAGGTCATCCACCAGGAGAAGCGCTCGGCCTTCCAGATGCGCCGCAGGGCAATGGGCGAATACTGCTCCAGCAGGTCGCTGCGGCCTTCGCCGTAGACCTTCACCAGGATGCGGTACAGCGTGTTCACGTCGCTGGCGGCCAGGTTCAGGCCCTTGGCACCGGTGGGCGGAACGATGTGGCCGGCGTCGCCGACGAGGAACAGCCGGCCATATTGCAGTGGCTCCACCACGAAGCTGCGCAGCGGGGCGATGCTCTTTTCCAGTGACGGACCGGTGATCAGCTGGCGCGCGGCGTCTTTAGGGATGCGGCGCTTGAGTTCGTCCCAGAAGCGCTCGTCGGACCAATCCTCCACCTTCTCCTCCAACCCCACCTGCAGGTAATAGCGGCTGCGGGTGGCGCTGCGCTGGCTGCACAGGCTGAAGCCGCGCTCGCTGCTGGCGTAGATGAGTTCGTGGTTGACCGGCGGGGTATCGCTGAGCAGACCGAGCCAGCCGAACGGGTAGACGCGCTCGAAGACGCTCAGCCGCTCGGCGGGAATACTGCGCCGGGCCACGCCGTGGAAGCCGTCGCAGCCGGCGATGTAGTCACAGTCCAGGCGCACGCGCTCGCCCTGGTGAGTGAAGGTGACGTAGGGCTTTTCGCCGGTAACGTCGTGCAGCTCGACGTCGGCCGCTTCGTACACGCTCATCGCGCCGCTGGCCGTGCGAGCCTGCATCAGGTCGCGGGTGACTTCGGTCTGGCCGTAGACCATCACCTGCTTGCCGCCGGTGAGGGCCTTGAGGTCGATGCGCTCGCGGCGGCCATTGAGCACCAGTTCGAAGCCATCGTGGAGCAGGCCCTCGGCGTCCATCCGCGCGCCGGCGCCAGCTTCGCGCAGCAGGTCGGTGGTGCCCTGTTCGAGCACGCCGGCGCGGATGCGCCCGAGCACGTATTCGGGGGTCTGGCGTTCGAGGATCACGCTGTCGATGCCAGCGGTGTGCAGCAGTTGGCCCAGCAGGAGGCCGGCAGGCCCGGCGCCGATGATGGCGACTTGAGTCTTCATGGGGTGGCTCCTTGGAGAGCGCTGTTGTTTTTGTCTTCTGCATTTTTTGTGGATGGGAACGGCCTTTGAAGGTAATTTCCAACACTCTTCTTGGACTTTTCATGGATGTGGGCGGTGATCGAACAACCTGCTGATGCGCCGGTCCCGGTGTTCCGCCTGTATGGCGAGACGACGGTGTGGCCGACGCCGGACCTGATCCACTGCGAGTCCATCGCCTCGCGCAGCCGCCTGCACGATTGGGAGATCCGCCCGCATCGGCATGGCGACCTGGTGCAACTGCTGTATGTGCAATCCGGCGCGGCGGAACTGGAAGTGGAGGGGCGCGTGACGCCGGTGCGGGAGGCGTCGCTGCAGGTCACGCCGGCGCTGGCGGTGCATGGTTTTCGCTTCGCCGAGGATGTGCAGGGCTGGGTGCTGAGCATGGGCCTGCCGCTGGCCGAGCAACTCGGCGGCCTGCTGCACAGCAACGTGCTGGAGCAGCCGGCGTGCTTCGCCGTGGGCGAGGGCAAGCGCCAGCTGGATGCCCTGTTCGAGTCCATCGACCGCGAATATGCCCAGCAGGCGCCGGGCCGCGACCTGATGCTGCAATCGCTGCTGAACATGCTGCTGGTCTGGCTCAGCCGCCGTGCCCTGGAGCAATCCCGGGCGGAGGCGAGCCAGCAGGATCGCGGCGTCGAGCACGTGCATGCGTTCGCCCGCCTGCTGGAGCAGGACTTTCGCCTGCACCGGCCCATCGAGCATTACGCGGCGGCCCTGGGCATCAGCGCCGCGCACCTCAATGCGCTGTGCCGGCGCCTGGCCGGGCAGTCGGCGCTGCAGATGATCCACCAGCGCCTGCTGCTGGAGGCCAAGCGCAATCTGGTGTACACCGCCATGACCATCCAGCAGGTATCGGACAGCCTGGGCTTTTCCGAGCCCGCCTACTTCTCCCGTTTCTTCAAGCGCTATGCCGGGGTGTCGCCCCGCGCATTCCGCGAGCCGCGTTGAGCCGCCATGAATATCGATTCGCGTATCAAGTTCCGCCACCTGGTGTGTTTCCTCGAAGTGGCCCGGCAGGGCAGCCTGGCCCGCGCGGCGGACGTCCTGGCGGTCAGCCAGCCGGCGATCTCGAAGACGCTCAAGGAGCTGGAGGATCTGCTCGACGCCAGCCTGTTCGAGCGCGGCAAGAGCGGCGCCAGCCTGACCGAGGCGGGCGTGGCCTTCCTGCGTTACGCCGGCCCCTGCGTGCAGGCGCTGCGGGACGGGGTAAACAGCCTGCGCGGCGGCGAGTACGCCTCCAGCACCGTGCGCCTGGGCGTGCTCTCCACCGTGGAGAGCCTGCTGATGCCGGAGACGGTGCGGCGTCTGCACCAGCGCCACCCGGCGCTGGTGGTCAGCGTGGTGACCGGGCCGAGCGCCCACCTGCTCTCGCAATTGCGCGTCGGCGAACTGGACCTGGTAGTGGGCCGCATGACCGAAAGCCCGCAGATCCAGGGCCTCGCCTTCGAACACCTGTACAGCGAGTCCATGACCCTGGTGGCCCGCGCCGGCCACCCGCTGCTGGGCCGGCCGCTGCCGCCCTCGGCGCTGGACGACTGGCCGCTGGTGCTGCCGCTGGCCGGCACCACCATCCGCAAATCCGCCGACAGCCTGCTGGTGCAAAGTGGCCTCGGCCAGCCGCGCCAGCGCCTGGAAACACTCTCCACAGTACTCAGCCGTCGTTATGTATTGACCAGTGACGCCCTGTGGATCGCCCCGCTGGATTCGGTGCGCCTGGACCTGCGCTCCGGCGAGATCGTCGAACTGCCGCTGGATGTACAGGAGCCGGGCGGTTCGGTGGGGGTCTGCAGCAACTCGACGCTGCCGCTTTCGCTGGGCGCGCACTGGTGCCTGGAGGTACTGCGGGAGGTGGGCGAGGCGTACCGGGAAGGAACTTATCCATAACCATATGGTTATGGATGGAGGGCATCTTTTCAGTTTTCGGCGTCAGGCTTGCCGGCGACACTTCGCCGCACTGCCTGATGCAACAGGCTCCGATAAATCCAACAACAGGAGACCGACATGTCCGACGCGGAGAACAGCCGCTTCGTCATTCGTGACCGAAACTGGCACCCCAAAGCCCTCACGCCCGACTACAAGACCTCCATTCCCCGCTCGCCGCGCCAGGCGCTGGTGAGCATTCCGCAGTCGATCTCCGAAACCAGCGGCCCGGATTTCTCGCACCTGAAGATGGGCGAGCACGACAACGACCTGCTGCTCAACTTCAACCAGGGCGGCCTGCCCATCGGCGAGCGCATTCTCGTCTCCGGCCGGGTCATGGACCAGTACGGCAAGCCCGTGCCGCACACCCTCGTGGAGATGTGGCAGGCCAACGCCGGCGGCCGCTACCGCCACAAGAACGACCGTTACCTGGCGCCGCTGGACCCGAACTTCGGCGGCGTCGGCCGCGCACTGACCGACAGCGAAGGGCGCTACATCTTCCGCACCATCAAGCCTGGCCCGTACCCCTGGCGCAACGGCCCGAACGACTGGCGCCCGGCGCACATCCACTTCTCCATCAGCGGCCCGTCGATTTCCACACGGCTGATCACCCAGCTGTACTTCGAGGGTGACCCGCTGATCCCGATGTGCCCCATCGTCAAGTCCATCGCCAATCCGGACGCGGTGCAAAGCCTGATCGCCAAGCTCGACATGAGCAACGCCAACCCCATGGACTGCCTGGCTTACCGCTTCGACATCGTACTGCGCGGCCAGCGCAAGACACATTTCGAGAACAAGTGAGGAGGACCGACCATGCCTATCGAACTGCTGCCGGAAACCCCCTCGCAGACCGCCGGCCCCTATGTGCACATCGGCCTGGCGCTCGCCGCCGCCGGCAACCCGACCCGTGACCAGGAAATCTGGAGCGAGATGGCCAAACCCGGCGCGCCCGGCGAGCACATCCTGCTGATCGGCCACGTGTATGACGGCAATGGCCACCTGATCCGCGATTCGTTCCTGGAGCTGTGGCAGGCGAATCACGAAGGCGTGTACGACACTGCCTACGATCTGGAGAAGCCCTTCAACGGCTTCGGACGTACCGCAACGACCTTCGACGCCGGCGAATGGCAGGTGCGGACCATCAAGCCCGGCGTGGTGAAAAACGCCGCCGGCGTGCCCATGGCGCCGCACATCAACCTGTCGCTGTTTGCCCGTGGCATCAACCTGCACCTGCAGACCCGCCTGTACTTCGACGACGAAGCGCAGGCGAACGCCGTGGACCCGGTCTTGAACCTCATCGAGCAGCCCGAACGTCGGCAAACCCTCATTGCAAAGCGTTGCGAGGTGGACGGGAAGCTCGCTTACCGGTTTGATATCCGCGTCCAGGGCAATGCGGAAACGGTGTTCTTTGACTTCTGACACACGACTACATGCAGCATCCGCCGAATCGGTCGCCGACCGTGTTCGGCGGCACTTCGCCGCCGCGCTCGACGAGCGCGGCTACCGGGCGGACGATGCCCAGATGGCGGCGGTGGACCACCTCGCCAGCTGGCTCGACGATTTCCTCGCTGGCCGCCATGGCTTCCTGCGCAAGCCGGTGGCCGGCGTCTACCTGTGGGGCGGGGTAGGGCGCGGCAAGAGCTTCGTCATGGACCAGTTCTTCGCCGCCGCACCGACCCAGGCCAAGCGCCGCGTGCACTTCCACGCCTTCCTGCAGGAATTGCAGCGGCGCATGCTGGCAATCACCGGGCAGTCCGATCCGCTGGTACGCGTGGCCCGCGCCATCGCCGAGGAAACCCGGCTGCTGTGCTTCGACGAATTCCACGTGCACGACATCGGCGACGCCATGCTCCTGGGGCGGATGCTGAAGGTTTTGGTGGACGAAGGTGTAGGCCTGGTCTGTACGTCCAACTACGAGCCGGAAAACCTCTGTCCGAATCCGCTGTACCGCGAGCGCTTCCGCCCGGCCATCGAGCTGATCGAAAAGCGCTTCGACGTGATTTCGGTGGATGCCGGGCAGGACTACCGCGAGCACAGCACGTCGCTGGAGGAGTGGGGCAGCTTCCTCTGGCCGGCCCGTGCCGATGATCTGGAGTTGATCGGCTCCCGGCTGGGGTTGGCGGCGGACGCGACGTTCGACGAGGTACTCAACGTCAATCACCACCCGCTGAAAGTGCATGCCCACGATGACAGCTGCGCGTGGATGGACTTCAGCGAGATGTTCGAACGCCCGCGCTCGGCCAGCGACTACCTGTGGCTGATCGAGCATTACCCGCGCATGGCGGTGAGCGGCCTCGGCCCGCTGGCGGACTATCCGCCGGACGTGAGCATGCGCTTTCTCAACTTCATCGACATCGCCTACGACCGCCAATTGAAGCTGCAGCTGTTCGCCACGGTGTCGCTGGATGAGCTGGCGGCGGGCGGTGCGGCCCTGGACTTTTCGCGCACGCTGAGCCGGTTGCGGCAGTTGAAGCTGGAGCCGTTGTAGAGGGCTGCTGAGCGGGCGGGCGAGCTCTGTTCGCGAGCAAGCTCGCTCCTACAGGTCCGTTCCCGCTCTTCGTAGGAGCGAACTTGCTCGCGAACCAACGCCTGGCGCGGCTGCGCCAACGGAAAGCGACCGCTCCTGCCGCCGAACGTCCCGTGTAGGAGCGGGCCATGCCCGCGACCGACCGATGCGCTGAGCTGGCGGGAACCCATCGCGGACGAAGTCCGCTCCTACGCAACCGGTTGGTCCGCGGCGGGGTCGTGCCCTCTCCCTAGCCCTCTCCCTGAAGGGAGAGGGGACAGGTTCGCCGCAGGTTGAAATGATGGCATCAGCCGGTACGGACAGCTCCCGCTCCCTTCGGAGCGTGGCGCGCAGCCAGGGCGCGGGAAGGGTTGAGGGGCGCAAACAGTTTCCCAGCTATCCGCGAAGCACCGTTCGGTAATCGGCTACTTGTGTTGCGATTATCGCCCGCCCGTGTCGATAATCGCCCGGCATCTGCCTGCCAGGATAACCACAATGACCGACGCTCCCCGTGCCAGCCTGCCGCCCCTCGCGCCGCCGATCATCGCTTCGCCCGCCAAGCGCATCGAGGCCTTCACTGGCGACCCGAACTTCATGACCTCGCTGGCCCGGGGGCTGGCGGTGATCCATGCCTTCCAGGAGCGCAAGCGCCACCTGACCATCGCGCAGATCAGCCACCGCACCGAAATCCCCCGCGCCGCCGTGCGTCGCTGCCTGCACACGCTGATGAAGCTGGGCTACGTCACCTCCGACGGCCGCACCTATTCGCTGCTGCCCAAGGTACTGACCCTCGGCCATGCCTATTTGTCCTCGACGCCGCTGGCAGTCACCGCGCAGCCGATTCTCGACCGCTTGAGCGAGCAACTGCACGAGGCCTGCTCCATGGCCACGCTCGAAGGCGACGAGATTCTCTACATCGCCCGCTCAGCCACGCCGCAGCGCCTGATCTCCGTGGACCTCAGCGTGGGCAGCCGCCTGCCGGCCTACTGCACCTCCATGGGCCGCATCCTGCTCGCGGGGCTGAATGACGACGCCCTGGAGGACTACCTCGCCCACGCCGACCTGCAGGTGAAGACCAGCCGCACCGTGCACACGCCGGAAATGCTCCGCGCCAGCATCGCCGAAATCCGCCAGCAGGGCTGGGTGATCATCGACCAGGAACTGGAAGTGGGCCTGCGCTCCATCGCCGTGCCGCTGAAGGATTCCGCCGGCCAGGTGCTCGCGGCGCTGAACGTCGGCACCCACGCCGGCCGCGTGTCGCGCCAGGAGCTGGAAACACGCTTCCTGCCGGTGCTGCTGGAGGCCAGCCGCGAGTTGGGGACGCGGCTGTTCCATTGATCGCGGTCAGCGCTGCTCCAGGTAGGTCGAGGGGACGGCGTCGGCCAGCCAGACGCCGTTGGCCGAGCGGTAGAATCGGTGACCGTCGCGCCACATCTGGCCGCTGCGCACGACCAGGATGGTCGGCTTGCCGCGTCGCGAGCCAACCCGGTCGGCGGTTTCGCGGTCCGCACTGAGGTGCACGTGCTGGCGCGTCATGGGCTTGAGGCCGTCTGCCAGGATCGCCGCCATCGCCGCGGGAACCGTGCCGTGATAGAGCACTTCGGGTGGCTCGCACGGCTCCAGTTGTAGATCGATGCGGACCGAGTGGCCCTGGTTGGCGCGGATGCGCAGGCCGTCCTCGCTGAGGGCAAAGCGTTGCTTGTCATTGTTCGCGACCACTTCATCGAGCATCGCGCGGTCGAATCGATGGCCCTTGCGAGCTGACTGCGCCAGCAGTTCATCGATGTTCGCCCAGCCATTGGCGTCGAGGGTCAGGCCGGCGCTTTCCGGGCTGTGGCGCAGGATCAGCGACAGCCACTTGCTGATGGATTTCCTTTCGTTGTCGTTCATTTCTTCCTCTGAATGTCCTGTTGGGCGCGGCGCATTTTAGCCGCAGCAGGCAGGGCGGGTAATCCTGTTCGCTAACCGCCCACAGGCGCGATTATCGAATTGAACGGCTGGGCGTCTCTTCGTACTGTTGCTTCACCCGTCCAGCCGGACGGGCCATAACAACAATGAGCGTCAGCCATGGCCACTGTGTGCCTGCCCCGTCCGCCGGTTCGTGCGTCCACCGGCTCGCGCCTCATTCCTGTCCAGCTTGCGGGAGTGCCAGGCGATCCAGCCGACCTTCCCGCGACGACGCCTTCGCAGGAAGTCTTCGCATGACCAGTTCCGCCCGCGTGCCCGCTGCCGGCACTCTCGACGTCCAGTCCTTCATCAACGCCCAGCCGCTGTCGCTGTATCAGTGCCGCATCGTGCTGCTGTGCTTCCTCATCGTGTTCCTCGACGGCCTCGATACCGCCGCCATGGGCTTCATCGCGCCGGCGCTGACCCAGGACTGGGGCATCGACCGCGCCAGCCTCGGCCCGGTGATGAGCGCCGCGCTGATCGGCATGGTGTTCGGCGCCCTGGGTTCCGGCCCGCTGGCCGACCGCTTCGGCCGCAAGGGCGTGCTGGTGGTGGCGGTGTTCCTGTTCGGCCTGTTCAGCCTGATCTCGGCCTACAGCAGCAACCTCGATCAGTTGCTGGTGCTGCGCCTGCTGACCGGCATCGGCCTGGGCGCGGCGATGCCCAATGCCACCACGCTGCTCTCCGAATACACCCCCGAGCGCCTCAAGTCGCTGCTGGTGACGAGCATGTTCTGCGGCTTCAACCTGGGCATGGCGGCGGGCGGTTTCGTCTCCGCCAAGCTGATCCCGGCCTACGGCTGGCACAGCCTGCTGCTGCTCGGCGGCGTGCTGCCGCTGCTGCTGGCGGCGGTGCTGCTGGTGTGGCTGCCGGAATCGGCGCGCTTCCTGGTGGTGCGCAACCGTGGCGCGGATAGGGTCAAGCAGGTGTTGGCGCCCATCGCGCCGGCCGAGGTGGTCGCCGCGCGGGACTTCAGCGTGCCCGAGCAGAAGACGGTGCAGAGCCGCAACGTGTTCAAGGTGATCTTCGCCGGCACCTACAGCGCGGGCACGCTGCTGCTGTGGCTGACCTATTTCATGGGCCTGGTGATCGTCTACCTGCTGACCAGCTGGCTACCGACGCTGATGCGTGACGCCGGCGCGAGCATGGAGCAGGCGGCGTTCATCGGTGCGCTGTTCCAGCTGGGCGGTGTGCTCAGCTCGGTCGCGGTGGGCTGGGCCATGGATCGCTTCAACCCGCACAAGGTCATCGGCATCTTCTACTGCCTGGCCGGGGTGTTCGCCTATTTCGTCGGGCAGAGCCTGGGCACCGTGACGCTGCTGGCGACCCTGGTGCTGGCCGCCGGCATGTGCGTGAACGGCGCGCAGTCGGCCATGCCGTCCCTGGCGGCGCGCTTCTACCCGACCCAGGGGCGCGCCACCGGGGTGTCCTGGATGCTCGGCATCGGCCGCTTCGGCGCCATCCTCGGCGCCTGGATCGGTGCGACGCTGCTGGGCCTGGGCTGGAACTTCGAGCAGGTGCTGACCGCCTTGATGGTGCCCGCGGCCATCGCCACGGCGGCCGTGCTGGTCAAGGGCCTGGTGAGTCACGCCGACGCAACCTGACAGACGTTTCTGAAGGGGCCGCGATGCACGATCGCGGCCCTTCTGCCAGCCGCCATCGCCGGCTTGGCGACGCCCGACATTCTGTCGGTTGCTCTGGCGTCAAAAGGATGAGCGGTCGCTGAGCGGGAACGAGCGGTCGAAATTTCCTGCCTTTTCGCCAAATCCGATTCAACTCCCTGAAGAAATTGCTGTCGGACCAATAGCCAATCTTTGTCTTGGCACCCCGCAAGGGGGCTCCTTTGGGAGCCAGCCACCTGACCATCGTTGGAAAAATCCATGGTTCTTCATGCAGTTGGATGCTCAGTTTCCCGCCCCACCGTGCGGCGGGGTCGCGGACGCCAGGAAGGCTTTTCCCTGGTGGAATTGATGGTGGTGGTCGCGTTGCTGGCGATCTTCGCCGGCGTGGCGCTGCCAGGCTTTCGCTACCTCATCGAATCCAGCCGGGTGCAGAGCGGCGCCACGACCCTCTACCGGCTGCTCCAGGCGTCGCGCGCCGATGCGGTGAACACCCGCCAGACCCTCACCCTTTGCCCCGCCAGCGGCAACCTGCAGTGGGTGGTGGTGCGCGCCAGCACCTGCGGCTCGCTGGCCGGCAACCTGGTCAGCCAGCGCCTCGACCTGCCCGGCAGCCTGAGCGTCAGCAGCAGCGTCAACGCGCTCTCGTTCAAGCCCGATGGCACCGCAGCGGCGGCTGACCTGGGCATTGCCAGCAGCGGCACCAGCAAGGCGTTCAGCATCAAGGTGGCCGCCTCGGGCTACATCAACCTGCAAGGGGCGAGCGCCCAATGAGCCGGCCCATGGCGGGCTTCAGCCTGGTGGAGGTGCTGGTGGCGCTGCTGGTCACCTGCATCGGCGTGCTGGGCATGCTGGCGATGCAGGGGCGCACCATCGGCTACGCCCAGGACACCCTGCTGCGCAGCAACGCGGCGGAACTGGCGGACGAGCTGATGGAGATGATGCGCACCGACCTGTATTCCACCCAGGACGGCAGCGCCGCCCAGGTGCTGCCCCCTAGCAACTGGGGCTACTACAAGGCCGCCAGCGCGGCGTTCCCCAGCGCGCCGGGCAGCTGCGCCTCGCTGGCGTCGCTGACCGCCAGCCAGCGCCTGGCCTGCTGGGCGCAACGGGTGAACCAGGCATTGCCGGGCGCCTCGGGCCTGGCCAGCGAGTTCCATGTGTGCCGCACCAATGGCACCGGTCCCTGCACCGGCAGCGGTTCGGCCATCGAGATCCAGCTGGCCTGGCGGGTGAAGGCGGGCGAGTGCCTGGACGCGAGCGCCACCGGCGACGACACCATCTGTCGCTACGTGCTGCGGGAGGAACCCTAGGATGCGTCGGCCAGGCGCGTGCCGGCAGGGCGGTGTGACGCTCATCGAACTGATGATCGCCATGGGCCTGAGCCTGTTCCTGATTCTTGGCGTGACGCAGATGTTCCTCGATGGGCAGAACCGTTCGCGTTACTTCGATGGCCAGGCGCAGAACCAGGACAACGCGCGCTACGCCCAGCAGATGCTCGACGGGCGCCTGTCCAAGGCCGGCTACCGACGCCTGCCGTCTTCGCGCATGAGCGCGGCGTTTCCCGCGCAGAGCACCAACGGCTGCGTCTTCGCTGCCGGGCAGGCGCTGGTGCGGGTCGACGCCAACACCCTCTGCCTGCGCTACCAGCCGCGCGACCCCAGCGATACCGACTGCACCGGCGCGTCGCTGGGCGGCCGTAGCGGGGTGAACAAGCCGTACAGCACCTACAGCCCGAGCAACAACGTGGTGGAGAAGCTCACCCTCAGCGGTGACCAGCTGACCTGCAACGGCACCACGCTGGTGGAGAACGTGGCCGCGCTGCGCTTCGACTTCGGCGTGGATACCAGCAACGACGAATTCGATCGCCAGGTGAGGCAGTACGTCGCCGCGCCCGCCGCGGGGCAAACCGTGCGCAGCCTGCGTTACGCGCTGCTGCTGGCCAGCAGCGAATCGGTCAGCGGCGGCCTGGCCGCGACCACCTGCCAGCGCTGGCAGGACCTGTACGGCAGCAAGGTCTGCACCGATGGCGACGGGCCCGTGCGGCGCATCGTCAGCGGCACCAGCATGCTGAGGAACCTGATGCCATGAACCGACAGACTTTCCACCGTCAGCGCGGCGCGGTGCTGTTCGTCGCCCTGGTGATGTTGCTGCTGATCACCCTGGCCGCCGTGGCGGGCATGCGCGGCATGCAGCTGGAGGGCCGGATGACCGGCAACCGCCTGGAGCAGCACCGCCTGATGAGCGCGGCGGAATCCGCGCTGCGCGAAGGGGAAGGGCGCCTGCGCAGAAGCACCCGCGCGCTGGATAACTGCACGGCGGGCACCACGCCGTGCTTCACCGCGCCGGCGACTAGCTACGCCACCGACTTCAGCAAGTCCAACCTCTACGCCGGCCTCGACGGCAGCACCCGCCTGCTGCGCAGCGCGCGCTGGTACCTGCGCTACATCGCCAACAACTGCAAAGGCGGCGCCGGCGGCAGCGCCAACTCCTACCTGTCGAAGGGGCAGGTGGGCTGCACCTACTACTACGAGGTCAATGCCCAGGCCTACAAGGGCACCGCCAGCGGCAAGGCCTGCGGCGCCGATGCGCTGTGCCTGCGCTCGACCTTCGGGTTGGTGATCCCGTGAACCGTTCCGCTGGAAGGATGCCGACGACATGGCCCATCCCCTGAGCCTGCTGCGCGCGACGCTCCTGCTGCTCGCCTGGCTGGCGAGCGCCCAGGCCTTTGGCGCCTCGCTGGCGCAGACGCCGCTGCTGGTCAGCAACATCGCCCCGCCGATGAACATGCTGGTGGTCGGCCGCGACCAGAAGCTGTACTTCCCGGCCTACAACGACGCCTCGGACATCGACGGCGACGGCCAACTGGATACCTACTACAAGCCAAGCATCGACTACACCGGCTACTTCGACTCCTACAAGTGCTATGTCTACGACGCGCTGAGCGGCACCTTCGCGCCGTCCAGCACCACCAGCACCAAGCGCTGCACCAGCGCGGCCGGGCGCTGGAGCGGCGACTACCTGAACTACCTGACCATGTCGCGCCTGGACGTGCTGCGCAAGGTGCTCTACGGCGGCTACCGCTCCACCGACAGCGGCCTGGCCACGGTGCTCGAGCGCGCCTTCATCCCCAACGACGCGCACAGCTGGGGCAAGGAGTACCTGAGCGTTGCGCGCGACGGCTACAACCTGGCCGACTACACGCCGATCAGCGCGCCCACCAACGGCAAGTACGTGCTCTTCGCCAACACCTCCATCGGCAGCGGCACCCTGGGCGCCTACAGCAGCGCCGCGGTGCCCCGCCTGCGCATCATCACCAGCACCCAGCAGACCCTGGGCACCTACCGCATCTGGGGCTGGGTCTCGCGGGAGTCGGCCCAGGGCACCAATACCCTCACCAGCACCACCAACAGCGACGCCACCATCGCCCCGGCCTACGACCTCAACGTGCGCGTGCAGGTCTGCGTGGCCGGCCTGCTGGAAAGCAACTGCGCCCAGTACGGCAGCCTCTACAAGCCCACGGGCGTGCTGCACGACTATGGCGCCGCCGACAAGATGTACTTCGGCCTGGTCACCGGCACCTATGCCAACAACCTGCGCGGCGGCGTGGTGCGCAAGGCCGCGGCGTCCTTCAGCAACGAATACAGCAGCACCACCGGGCGCTTCCTCACCGATGCCAGCAGTGGCAGCGGCTGCCTCAACGGCCGCTGCTACGTGAACAACAGCGGCATCGTCGCCAACCTGGACCGCCTGGTGTTTTCCGCCGGCTGCACCGACGCCACCGGCTACAACCTCAACCCGCTGGTCAACGGCAAGTGCGTGGACTGGGGCAACCCGCTGGGCGAAATGGCCTACGAGACCCTGCGCTACTACGCCGGCAAGGCGCCCACCGCGGCCTATGCCGCCGGTGCCACCGACACCGCCCTCGGCCTTTCCAGCCTGAGCACCTGGGCCAATCCCTACAGCACCTATCCGTCCTGCACCCGGCCGTTCATGACGCTGATGAGCGACGTCAACCCCAGCTACGACTCGGATGTGCCGGGCAGCACCCTGGGCACCGACAGCCGCCCGACTACCGACATCGGCTTCGACTTCGCCAGCATCGGCGCCACCTTGTGGAGCCGCGAGGTGGGCGGCAGCGCGTCGGTGAACGTCGGCCAGTCCGGCGCCAGCAACGATTCGGCGCCCACCGCCAAGACCGCCAGCAGCTTCGCCAGCATTCGCGGGCTGGCCGAGGAACCCACGCGCCAGGGCAGCTACGCCACCTCCGCGGTGTCCTTCTTCGGCAGCCAGAACGCCCTGACCACCGCCGGCTCGAACCGGGTGCAGAGCTTCTCCATCGCCCAGTCCTCGACGCTGCCCAACATCCGCATCAAGACCAGCAAGGGCACGCTGCGCCTGGTGCCGTTCAGCATGAACGTCAGCCAGAACGTGGTCAGCCAGATCACCGGCTTCTACATCGACACCCTCACCCGCGACAGCGCCGGCAACCTCACCGCCATCACCTTCCGCGTGGTCTACGACGACTCTGCCCAGGGCCGCGACTACGACATGGACGCCATCGTGCTCTACACCGTGACGGCGAAGAGCGACGGCAGCGTGGACGTCACCAGCCGGACCGAGTATTCGGTGGCCGGCGACGAATCCCACATGGGCTACACCATGGCTGGCACCACACGGGATGGCGTGTACCTGGAGGTCACCGGCGGCGGCAGCGGGTCCGTGCGCAACAAGCTCGACACGCCCGATGGCCGGTACCCCGGCGACTGCTCGGCAACCGGCGTCACCTGCGCCCTGCTGCCCGGCCTCAACGGCAGCAGCGGGGCGCTCAGCGGCGGCCGCCTGGCCTATCACACGCGCACCTTCACGCCCTCGGCAACCACGGCCGTGACCAACCTGCAGGACCCATTGTGGTACGCCGCCAAGTACGGCAAGACCGACCTGGTCAACTGGGACCGCGACGGCGACGGCGTCCCGGACAACTACTTCCTGGTCAGCAACCCCGGCAAGCTCGCCTCCCAGCTCAAGTCCGCCTTCGACGACATCCTCCAGCTCAACACCTCGGTCGCCGCGGTGGCGGTGGACTCGCAGTCGCTGGACAGCGGCAGCTACACCTACGTCCCCACCTTCGTCACTGGCGACTGGACCGGCGATCTGGTGAAGAAGCAGAAGACCCTGACCACCACCAGCACCGGCGCGATCACCACGACCACCACCACGCTGTGGCGCGCGTCGGCGCAACTGGGCACGCCCAGCACGCGCAACATCCTCTTCGCCAGGAATGGCGCGCTCAGCGCATTCAACTGGAACAACCTGACGGCGGCCCAGCAGACCCAGCTCAACCGCACCGTCGCCGGCGTGGTGGACAGCCAGGGGCAGGCGCGGGTCGGCTTCCTGCGCGGCGAGAACAACAGCTTCCGCACCCGCACCACGCTGCTGGGCGACATGATCAATTCGGCGCCGGTGCTGGTCAGCGGCTCCGACTACCTGGCCTCGCGCGCCGATGCCCTGGAGGGCAGCACGACCTACGCGGCGTATGCCACGGCGCTGGCGGCAAAACCCTCGGTGGTCTACGTCGGCGCCAACGACGGCATGCTGCACGCCTTCAACGCCGCCACCGGCGCCGAGCTGTTCGCCTTCATCCCCAGCGCCGTCATCCCCAACCTCAATGCCCTCACCGCGCCGGACTACGGCAAGCAGCAGGGCACCGAGCACCGCTACTTCGTCGACGGCACGCCGGTGGTCTCCGATGTCTACTACGGCTCGGCCTGGCACAAGGTGCTGGTGGGCAGCCTCGGCGCCGGCGGCCGCGAGGTGTTCGCCCTCGACGTCACCGACCCCACCGCGCCCAGGTTGCTCTGGGAGTTCACCAGCGACAACGACAGCAGCCTCGGCTACACGGCGGCGCGGCCATCCATCGCCCGCCTGCACAACGGCAAGTGGGTGGCGCTGGTGCCCAATGGCTACGATATCGGCAGCAGCAGTGCCGCACTGCTGATCATCGACATCCAGACCGGCGCGCTGCTGCGCAAGATCACCGCCACCCCGAACCTCTCCGCCGCCGAAACCGCCTCGCTGGACGCGCTGAACAATGGCCTGTCGCGCCTGTTCGTCGCCGACGCCAACAGCGACGGCATCGCCGACTATGCCTATGGCGGCGACCTGCTGGGCAACCTCTGGCGCTTCGACCTCATCGACACCAGCCTGAGCGACCCGCTCAACAGCGCCGCCGCCGAGGCGCGCTACGCCGTGTCCTTCGGCGGCAACCCGCTGTACGTCGCGCGCAACGCCAGCGGCACGCGCCAGCCGATCACCAGCGCGCCGTCCCTGGTCGACCATCCCAGCGGCATCGGCTACATCGTCGCCTTCGGCACAGGGCGCTACCTGCTCACGTCCGACAAGACCTCCACTGCGCCCCAGAGCCTTTACGGCATCTGGGACCGCAAGGTCGCCGGCGAGGCCACCAGCGTCTCGCTGACCGCCGCGCGCACGCGCAGCAACCTGCAGGCGCAGACGCTCACGGCGGGCACCTTCAACGGCACGTCGACCTACACCCTGAGCAACAACGCGGTGGCCTGGTACGACAGCTCCGGCAACACCGCCGATGCCAACGTCAACAGGTGGGGCTGGTACTTCGACTTCCCCGTGGCGGGCGAGCGGCAGATCTACGACATGACGCTCTATGGCGCCAGCCTCATCTTCAGCAGCTCGACGCCGCAGACCGGCACCTGCGCCGCCGGCCTCTCCGGCACCCGCTACGCCATCGATCCCGAAAGCGGCGGGCTGACGCTCTACAACGTCTTCGACCTGAACAACGACGGCACCTTCGACGCGCTCTCGGGATTCATCACCGGCGGTGGCGATATCACTGTCTCCGGTGGCTACACCTACACCGGCGCCGAAGGGGGTGGCACCAGCGTGCTGCCCGATGCCATCCACACCAACACCGGCGCCGTCAGCGGCCGGCGCACCTGGCAGATCCAGCCAGCCAACTGACAGGAACAGCACATGAAGCAACAGCGGCGCGAGCGGGGCTTCACCCTGATCGAACTGATGATCGCGGTGGTGATCGTGGCGATCCTCGCCGGCATCGCCTTTCCCAGCTACCAGCGCTACGTGCTGCGCAGCCATCGGGTAGAAGCCCAGGCGCTGCTCAGCGAGGCCGCCGCCCGGCAGGAACGCTACTACTCGCAGAACAACGCCTATGCCAGCACGGCGGCGGCGCTGAACATGACCAGCCAGGTCAACGCGCTGCAGTACTACAGCCTGGCGATCTCCAACGTCACCGACACCAGCTACACGCTCACCGCCACTGCCCAGGGCGCCCAGGCCAAGGACGGCCAGTGCCTGAGCCTGAGCATCGACCAGGCCGGCACCCGCAGCAACACCGGCACGGGAACCGGCACCACCTGCTGGCAGTGAGCCGGCGCCGAAAGCGTGCGATTGGCGAACACTGCGCCACAGGTCCAATGGCGCAGGTCAGGTCGGGCCTCTAGGGTGTAGCGCATTCGCGGGCCTGCCTTGCGCCTGAAAATGCCCGCGCGACCGTCCATCTCCGCCACGGCCCGTGCTCCGGGCCGCGGCATAGACTGGGTGCACGAGCCGCGACGAAGAGCGCGGCCATCCACAAGAGTGAGTGCCTGTATGCAAAGCCTGCTGAGCGAGCGCAGCCGTGTGTTCGAGCGTGCCGATCCCTATGCGGTGTCCGGCTACGTCAACCAGCATGTCGGCAGCCACGACCTGCGCCTGCCAGCCCATGGCCAGCCGCAGGCCAGCCTCAACCACCGGCGCTTCGCCAGCCTGGACCTGTGCCGCATCAGCTATGGCGGCGCAGTGCGCGTCACCTCGCCGGCACTGGAGAGCATCTTCCACCTGCAGATCCTCCTCAGCGGCCACTGCCTGTGGCGCAGCCAGCGCCAGGAGCACGCCCTGGCGCCGGGCGAGCTGCTGCTGATCAACCCGGACGACCCGGTGGACCTCACCTACTCGGACGACTGCGAGAAGTTCATCCTGAAGATTCCGGTGACCCTGCTCGAAGCCATCTGCGCCGACCAGCGCTGGCGCCACCCGCGCGCCGGCGTGCGCTTCACCGAGAACCGCTACCGGCTGGGCGAGCTGGAAGGCTTCGTCAACCTGCTGTCGATGATCTGCCAGGAGTCCGAGGCCAGCGAGCGCCTGGCGCGGGTGGACGAGCACTACCAGCAGATCGTCGCCAGCAAACTGCTGACCCTGCTCAAGACCAACGTCAGCCGCGAGCCCATCGCCGGCGCCAGTGCGTCCTTCGAGCGCATCGAGGCGTACATCGAGGGGCACCTGCGCGAGGACATCGACATCGAGGCACTGGCGCGCCAGGCGTCCATGAGCCTGCGATCCCTCTATGCGCTGTTCGAGCGCCACGCCGGCACCACACCGCGCCAGTACATCCGCCGGCTCAAGCTGGAGCGCATCCGCGCCTGCCTGAGCGATCCGGCGTGCCCGGTGCGCAGCGTCACCGAGCTGGCCCTGGACTATGGCTTCCTGCACCTGGGGCGCTTCGCCGAAGGCTACCGGCAACAGTTCGGCGAACTGCCCTCGGAGACGCTCCGGCGCCGCGGCTGACCGCCGCCCGCGCCCGTATAGGAGCGGGCCCTGCCCGCGATCGCGCGCATGGCGCGCTCCTACAGGCCGACTTCGACGTTTTCTTTTACGTAGGAGCGGACTCCGTCCGCGATGCTTTGCTTCGGGCTGGGTGTTTCAGCGCCGCTTCGGCATGCGCGCGGACTTCCCGTTTCGCCCCCTCGGGCGAGTTACTTTCTCAAACGACAGAAAGTAACCAAAGGTCTTGCCCCGGACATCCGGTTTTTCGCTGAGGCGAAAAATTCCCTCGCTCCAGCGAAGTTTCAGAGGCACGCGCTGACGGGCCATCCCTGGCCCGACAGCGCTCTCGCGGCATCCATGCCGCTCAACCCCTGAAACTCCGCTTCCACTCGGCCTCCTGAACGGGGCATTCGGCGCGTGCGGATGTTTCCCTGGAAGTCTCATCAGAGCCAGAGCGGCGTGGGGCGGCTCGTGGTAGGAGCGAGCTTGCTCGCGACCGCCCAACGCTGAACCCCCTTGTAGGAGCGGGCCATGCCCGCGAAATCCACCGCGGCGGAATGGGGCCTGCAAGGTGAACTCCTTGGCTTGCACGCAGACGCTCCTGGTGCCGGCGTGCCGGCACATCGCGGACAAACCCCGCTCCTGCGCATCCGCCCATTCCAGCATTGATCGGCAGGCGCCGCGCGGCGGCGAATCGCAGGCGTGGCCCGCTTCTACAAGGCAGACCCTGCCGTTCCTCCGATTCCCCGCTCCGCTTGCGCGGATGGGGCTGTACTGGAAAGAGGCGTGCGCAATTCCAGCGCCGTCCCCGGGAGGTCGCGTCCATGCATCCCACCCCGTTCATCCTCACGCCGAGCGAGCGCAGCCCGGCGCTCAATGTGGTCGGCATCCGCATCAACGTGCTGGTGGCCGACACCGATTCGGCAGCGCAGCGAATCACCTTCCAGACGGGCGAGGAGGGCGCCGGGCCGCCGCCGCATACCCATGACTGGGACGAGTCCTTCTATGTGCTGCACGGCGAGGTCGTCTTCACCGTCGCCGAGCGCACCGCCGCCTGCCATCCCGGCACGCTGATCCATATTCCCGCCGGCACCCTGCATGGCTTCCACTTCGGCCCCGGCGGCGGCGAGATGCTGGAGATCACCGGCAGCCAGAGCCAGGCCATCGAGATGTTCCGCGCGCTGGATCGCGAACTCCCGCCCGGCCCGCTGGACGTGCCGAAGACCGTCGCCGTGGCCGGCGAATACGGCGTCATCTTCCGCCTCTGAACGCCCGGCCGGCCCACCCGCGCGGGCCGCATCCCGGCTTCACGGCAACCGTGCAGAAAACGGATAGCACTCTGCACACAGCGGATATTGCCCCTGCGACCCCAGCCCTAACCTGAGCCTGCCTGAACAATAACAACGGAGGCCCCGGCCATGTCCCTGGGTATCGAGTACTTGCGTTCGCTGCTTGAGGAAGACCCCGAGAAGGGCGTCTACCGCTGCCGGCGGGAGATGTTCACCGACCCGCGCCTGTTCGACCTGGAGATGACCCACATCTTCGAGGGCAACTGGGTCTACCTCGCCCATGAGAGCCAGATCCCGGAGAAGAACGACTTCCTCACCACGATGATCGGTCGCCAGTCGATCTTCATCGCGCGCAACAAGGAAGGCCAGCTCAACGCCTTCCTCAACGCCTGCAGCCACAAGGGCGCCATGCTCTGCCGGCACAAGTCCGGCAACCGCGCGAGCTACACCTGCCCCTTCCACGGCTGGACCTTCAACAACTCCGGCAAGCTGCTCAAGGTCAAGGACCCGGCCGAGGCGGGCTACCCGCAAGGCTTCAACTGCGAAGGCTCCCACGACCTGACGAAGGTCGCGCGCTTCGAGTCCTACCGCGGCTTCCTCTTCGGCAGCCTGAAGGCCGAGGTCAGACCGCTGGTGGAGCACCTGGGCGAGTCGGCGAAGATCATCGACATGATCGTCGACCAGTCCCCCGAAGGCCTGGAAGTGCTGCGCGGATCGAGCAGCTACATCTACGAAGGCAACTGGAAGCTCACCGCCGAGAACGGCGCCGACGGCTACCACGTGAGCTCCGTGCACTGGAACTACGCCGCCACCCAGAACCAGCGGCAGCAGCGCGAAGCAGGCGGCGAGGTGAAGACCATGAGCGCCGGCGGCTGGGCCAAGCAGGGCGGCGGTTTCTACTCCTTCGACCATGGCCACTTGCTGCTCTGGACCCGTTGGGCCAACCCCGAGGCGCGCCCCGCCTTCGAGCGCCGCGACGAACTGGTCCGCGACCATGGCCAGGCCCGTGCCGACTGGATGATCGAGAATTCGCGCAACCTGTGCCTGTACCCCAACGTCTACCTGATGGACCAGTTCAGCTCGCAGATCCGCATCGCCCGGCCCATCGACGTCAACCGCACCGAGATCACCATCTACTGCATCGCCCCCAAGGGCGAGAGCAGCGCGGCGCGCGCCCAGCGCATCCGCCAGTACGAGGACTTCTTCAACGTCAGCGGCATGGCCACGCCGGACGACCTGGAGGAGTTCCGTTCCTGCCAGCAGGCCTACCAGGGCAGTGCCGGCGGCTGGAACGACCTGTCGCGCGGGGCGCAGCACTGGGTCGAAGGCGCCGATGCCGCCGCGCGGGAGATCGATCTTGCGCCGGCGCTGTCCGGCGTACGCACCGAGGACGAAGGCTTGTTCGTGCGGCAGCACCAGTACTGGCAGCAGACCATGATCGACGCGCTGGCCGCCGAGCAGGCCACTCGCATCGCGCTGAAAGAGGAGGGCGTGTGATGAGCCGCTACGAGACCGTGCGCGACTTCCTCTACCGCGAAGCCCGCTACCTCGACGACAAGGACTGGGACGCCTGGCTGGAGCTGTACGCCGCCGACGCCACCTTCTGGATGCCCGCCTGGGATGACCGCGACCAGCTCACCGAGGACCCGCAGCGGGAAATCTCGCTGATCTGGTACGGCAACCGCGGCGGCCTGGAAGACCGTGTGTTCCGCATCAAGACCGAGCGTTCCAGCGCGACCCTGCCGGACACCCGCACCTCCCACAACCTCAGCAACATCGAGGTGCTCGGCGAGGCCGACGGGCAGTGCCGGGTGCGCTTCAACTGGCACACGCTGAGCTTCCGCTACAAGACCGTCGACAGCTACTTCGGCACCAGTTTCTACACGCTCGATGTGCGTGGCGAGCAACCGCGGGTGTTGGCGAAGAAAGTGGTCCTGAAGAACGACTACGTCAGACAAGTCATCGACATCTACCACATCTGACTTCGCCGGCAGGGCTGTGCGTCGCGCGCGTGGATTCGCCGCGCGCGACGCCGCCTGCGCGGCGCCGAGGTGCACGCCATGAACCACAAGATCGCCCTCAACTTCGAAGACGGCGTTACCCGCTTCATCGACGCCAGCCCCAGCGAAACCGTGGCTGACGCGGCCTACCGCCAGGGCATCAACATCCCGCTGGATTGCCGCGACGGCGCCTGCGGCACCTGCAAGTGCTTCGCCGAGGCCGGCCGCTACGACCTGGGCCAGGACTACATCGAGGATGCGCTGAGCGAGGAGGAAGCCCAGCAGGGCTACGTGCTCACCTGCCAGATGCGTGCGCAGAGCGACTGCGTGGTGCGCGTGCCGGCTTCCTCGCAGGTCTGCAAGACCGCCCAGGCCAGCTTCGAGGCGAGCATCAGTGCGGTGCGCCAGCTGTCCGACAGTACGATTTCGCTGTCCATTCGCGGCGAGTCGCTGAGCACGCTGGCCTTCCTGCCGGGGCAATACGTCAACCTGCGGGTGCCGGGCAGCGAGCAGAGCCGCGCCTACTCCTTCAGCTCGTTGCAGAAGGACGGCGAGGTGAGCTTCCTCATTCGCAACGTGCCGGGCGGGCTGATGAGCAGCTTCCTCACCGGGCTTGCCAAGGCCGGTGACACCATGACCCTGGCCGGCCCGCTGGGCAGCTTCTACCTGCGCGAGATCAGGCGGCCGCTGTTGCTGCTGGCCGGCGGCACCGGTCTTGCGCCCTTCACCGCGATGCTCGAACAGATCGCCGAGCGCGGCAGCGAACATCCGCTGCACCTGATCTACGGCGTCACCCACGATGTCGACCTGGTGGAGCTGGACCGCCTGGAGGCCTTCGCCGCGCGCATCCCCACCTTCACCTGGAGCGCCTGCGTGGCCAGCCCGCAGAGCACCCACCCGCGCAAGGGCTATGTCACCCAGCACATCACACCGGCGCACCTGAACGACGGCGAGGTGGACATCTACCTCTGCGGCCCGCCGCCGATGGTCGAGGCGGTGAGCCAGTACATCCGCGAACAGGGCATCACCCCGGCGAACTTCTACTACGAGAAGTTCGCGGCGAGCGCGGCCTGAATTCGACAACCAAAACTCAGGCGTGACGGATCCTTGTAGGAGCGAGCTTGCTCGCGAACAGCTTCACAGCGGGGCTTGGTTCGCGAGCAAGCTCGCTCCTACAGGGGGGCCACCTGATGCGATGAGGTCACCATGAATAGATTCGACAACAAGACCGCCCTCGTCACCGGCGCCGCCCAAGGCATCGGCCGCCGCGTCGCCGAGCGGCTGGTGGAAGAGGGCGCGACGGTCATCGCCGTGGACCGCTCCGAGATCGTCCACGAGCTGCAGGACGCCCTCGGCCAGCGTGGCGAGGTGCTGACGCTGACCGCCGACCTGGAACGCTTCGCCGACTGCCAGGGCATGGTCGCCCAGGCGCTCGCGCGCTTCGGCCGCCTCGACATCCTCATCAACAACGTCGGCGGCACCATCTGGGCCAAGCCCTTCGAGCACTACGCCGAAGAGGAGATCGAAGCCGAGGTGCGCCGCTCATTGTTTCCCACCTTGTGGTGCTGCCGCGCGGCGCTGGTGCCGATGCTGGAGCAGGGCGCGGGCGCCATCGTCAACGTGTCGTCCATCGCCACCCGAGGGGTGAACCGCGTGCCCTACGGCGCCGCGAAGGGCGGGGTGAATGCGCTGACCGCCTGCCTGGCCTTCGAGACCGCCGAACGCGGCGTGCGGGTCAATGCCACCGCGCCGGGCGGTACCGAGGCGCCGCCGCGACGCATCCCGCGCAACGCGGCGCAGCAGAGCGAAGAGGAGCAGCGCTGGTACCAGCAGATCGTCGACCAGACCGTGGGCAGCAGCCTGATGAAACGCTACGGGACCCTCGACGAGCAGGCCGGCGCGATCCTCTTCCTCGCTTCCGACGAGGCCAGCTACATCACCGGCGTGACCCTGCCGGTGGGTGGCGGCGACCTGGGCTGAGGCGCCGCGATCATGCGTCTACGGCAGCTTCGCGCCGATCAGGTGCAGGCAGCGTTGCAGCGGCGCGCTGACGTCGCCACGGCGCTGGCTGAGAATGATCGGCGAGACCGCCTCGGCGTCGGTCAGCGTGACGTAGCCGATGTCGGCGCGGTGCTGCTGTTGCACCGACGCCGGCACCAGCGCCACGCCCAGGCCGGCGGCGACCAGGCCGATGGCGGTCTGCAGCTCGTTGGTCCACTGCGCCACGCGGATGCCCAGGCCGTGGTTAGCGAACAGCGCCAGCACATGGTCGGCGTAGCTGGGGCGCGGGTTGGCGGGGTAGAGCACGAAGTCCTCGCCGGCCAGCCGTTCCAGGCTCAGCGGCGCGCCGAGCAGGCAGTGCCCGGCGGGCAGCACGGCGACCATCGGCTCCTCGCGCAATACCTGCTGGGTAATGGCCGGATCGTCGATGCGGATGCGCCCGAAGCCGATATCGATGCGCCCACTCTTGAGCGCCTCGACCTGCTGCACCGTGGTCATTTCCTGCAACCCCAGCTCCAGTCCGGCGTCACCGCGCAGCTCGCGGATCAGCTCGGGCAGCCCGTCGTACAGCGTCGAGGGCGCGAAGCCGATGCCGAACCACTGGCGTTCGCCCAGGCCGATGCGCCGGGTGCTCTGGCAGATGCTCTCCAGTTGCGCCAGCAGGGTGCCGGTCTGCTCGTGGAAGTAGCGCCCGGCGTCGGTCAGGCGCAGCGGTCGGCCACGCTCCAGCAGGGGCACGCCGAGCAGTTCCTCGAGCTGCTGGATCTGCCGGCTCAGCGGCGGCTGGGCGATGTGCAGGCGCTCGGCGGCGCGGGTGAAGTTGAGGGTGCCGGCCACTTCGCGGAAGTAGCGCAGGTGTCGCAGCTCCATCATACCTCCAGGGTATGCAACAAGACGGCATCGATATTGGACTGCCCGCAGGCCCCGGCGCAATCCTTCGTTCACCGTGAAACGACCTGCCGGGTATCGCCACAGCGCGACCCGGCCCCTTCAGAAATCCCAGACCGGAACGCCGTCCATGAGTAGCCCCGTCATCGAACGCATCGAGTCGATCATCGTCGACCTGCCGACCATCCGCCCGCACAAGCTGGCCATGCACACCATGCAGCAGCAGACGCTGGTGATCATCCGCCTGCGCTGCTCCGACGGCGTCGAGGGCATCGGCGAAGCGACCACCATCGGCGGCCTGGCCTACGGCAACGAGAGCCCGGAAAGCATCAAGGCCAACCTCGACGCGCACTTCGCGCCGCTGCTCACGGGCCAGGACGCCAGCAACATCAACGCCTGCATGCAGTGCCTGGACAAGGCGATCAAGGGCAACACCTTCGCCCGCTCCGGCATCGAGAGCGCACTGCTGGACGCCCAGGGCAAGCGCCTCGGCCTGCCGGTCAGCGAGCTGCTCGGCGGCCGCGTGCGCGACAGCCTGGAGGTGGCCTGGACCCTGGCCTCCGGCGACACCGCCCGCGACATTGCCGAAGCCGAGCAGATGCTCGACATCCGCCGCCACCGCATCTTCAAGCTGAAGATCGGCGCCAACCCGCTGGAGCAGGACCTCAAGCATGTGGTGGCGATCAAGCAGGCCCTCGGCGAGCGCGCCAGCGTGCGCGTGGACGTCAACCAGGGCTGGGACGAGTCCCAGGCCATCCGCGGCTGCCAGGTGCTCGGCGAGAACGGCATCGACCTCATCGAACAGCCCATCTCGCGGATCAACCGCAGCGGCCAGGTGCGTCTGAACCAGCGCAGCCCGGCGCCGATCATGGCCGACGAGTCCATCGAGAGCGTGGCCGACGCCTTCAGCCTCGCCGCTGACGGCGCGGCCAGCATCTTCGCCCTGAAGATCGCCAAGAACGGCGGCCCGCGCGCCGTGCTGCGCACCGCGCAGATCGCCGAAGCCGCCGGCATCGCGCTGTACGGCGGGACCATGCTCGAAGGCGCGGTCGGCACCCTGGCCTCGGCCCACGCCTTCCTCACCCTGGAGAAGCTGACCTGGGCCACCGAACTGTTCGGCCCGCTGCTGCTCACCGAGGAAATCGTCACCCAGGCGCCGGTCTACCGCGACTTCCAGCTGCACGTGCCGCGCACGCCCGGCCTGGGTCTGACGCTCGACGAGGAGCGCCTGGCGCGCTTCCGCCGCCCCTGATTCGAAAGCCTTTCCGACTGCCCGATAGAGGAGAAGACCCGATGCTGTTCCACGTGAAGATGACCGTGAAATTGCCCGTCGACATGGACCCGGCCAGGGCCGCCCAGCTCAAGGCCGACGAGAAGGAACTGGCCCAGCGCCTGCAGCGCGAGGGCAAGTGGCGCCACCTGTGGCGCATCGCCGGGCATTACGCCAACTACAGCGTGTTCGACCTCGCCAGCGTCGAGGAACTGCACGACACCCTGATGCAGCTGCCGCTGTTCCCCTACATGGACATCGAGGTCGACGGGCTCTGCCGCCATCCGTCCTCGATCCATGCCGACGACCGCTGATTTTCGTACGACTCGACAAGAACAAGACTTGAGGATCGCACCATGACCGTGAAGATTTCCCAGACTGCCGACATCCAGAAGTTCTTCGAAGAAGCCAGCGGCGCCCTGAACGATGCGGGCAACCCGCGCGTGAAGAACCTCGTCCTGCGCATCCTGCAGGACACCGCCAGGCTGATCGAAGACATGAACGTCACCCCCGACGAATTCTGGAAGGCGGTGGACTATCTCAACCGCCTCGGCGCGCGCCAGGAGGCCGGGCTGGTGGTCGCGGGCCTGGGCATCGAGCACTACCTCGACCTGCTGCTGGACGCCCAGGACGCGGCGGCCGGCATCGGCGGCGGCACCCCGCGCACCATCGAAGGCCCGCTGTACGTGGCCGGCGCACCGCTGTCCGAAGGCGAAGCGCGAATGGACGACGGCAAGGACCCGGGCACCGTGATGTTCCTCTCCGGCCGCGTGTTCGACCCCGAAGGCCAGCCGCTGGCTGGCGCGGTAGTCGACCTGTGGCACGCCAACACCCAGGGCACGTACTCGTACTTCGACAGCACCCAGTCCGAGTTCAACCTGCGCCGCCGCATCGTTACGGATGCCGAGGGCCGCTACAAGGCGCGCAGCATCGTGCCCAGCGGCTACGGCTGCCCGCCGGACGGCCCGACCCAGGAACTGCTGAACCAGCTCGGCCGCCACGGTCAGCGCCCGGCGCACATCCACTTCTTCATCTCCGCGCCGGGGCATCGCCACCTGACCACGCAGATCAACCTGGCCGGTGACCAATACCTGTGGGACGACTTCGCCTACGCGACCCGCGACGGGCTGATCGGCGAGGTGCGTTTCATCGAGGACGCAGCCGCCGCCCAGGCGCGCGGCGTGGAAGGGCGCTTTGCCGAGATCGAGTTCGACTTCCAGCTGCAGCAGGCGGTTTCCGCCGACGCCGAAGACCGCAGCAACCGTCCCCGCGCGTTGCAGCAGGCCTGATGCCGGGCCTGTAGGAGCGAGCCATGCTCGCGATCCGCGGACAACGTCCGCGCCAGCCACCGAACGCGGAAGCCAATCCATACGTAGGAGCGGACTCCGTCCGCGATGGTCTGGTGCTCGGGCTGTCGCAGGCATGGCCAGCTCCTACAGGTCAACGCTGTGCTCACTGTAGGAGCGAGCCACGCTCGCGATCCGCGGACAACGTCCGCGCGCGCCACCGAACGCCGATGCCAGCCCAGGCGTAGGAGCGGACTCCGTCCGCGATGCTCTGGTACCTGGGCCGTCGCAGGCATGGCCAGCTCCTACAGGGCAATCCCGCGCTCACTGTAGGAGCGAGCCATGCTCGCGATCCGCGGACAGGGTCCGCGCCCGCCCAGGCGGCCATCTGCACCCTGCAATCCAGCCGTTAGCCCCCTAAGAGAAGTGTTCGATATTCGCACCAATAGTCGATTATCGCATTGTTCACCCATCCCCCCGACGGTACTGTTTTCCCATCGGCACCCCCTACACAACGAGACCGACCATGGCTGAACTCCTGACTCTCCGCGAAGCGGTCGAGCGCTTCGTCAACGACGGCGACACCGTCGCGCTCGAAGGCTTCACCCACCTGATCCCGACCGCTGCCTCCCACGAGCTGATCCGCCAGGGCAAGAAAGACCTGCACCTGGTGCGCATGACCCCCGACCTGGTCTACGACCTGCTGATCGGTGCCGGCTGCGTGCGCAAGCTGACCTTCTCCTGGGGCGGCAACCCCGGCGTCGGTTCGCTGCATCGTCTGCGTGACGCAGTGGAGAAGGGCTGGCCGCGCGCGCTGGAGATCGATGAACACAGCCATGCCGACCTCGCCAACTCCTACGTCGCCGGTGCCTCTGGCCTGCCGTTCGCCGTGCTGCGCGCCTATGCCGGTTCCGACCTGCCGAAGGTCAACCCGAACATCAAGTTCATCAACTGCCCGTTCACCGGCGAGCAACTGGCCGCCGTGCCCTCGGTACGCCCGGACGTCACCGTGATCCACGCGCAGAAGGCCGACCGCAAGGGCAACGTGCTGCTGTGGGGCATCCTCGGCGTGCAGAAGGAAGCCGCCCTGGCCGCCAAGCGCTGCATCGTCACCGTGGAAGAAATCGTCGACGACCTGAACGCGCCGATGAACGCCTGCGTCCTGCCGACCTGGGCGCTGTCCGCCGTCTGCCTGGTGCCCGGCGGTTCGCACCCGTCCTACGCCCACGGCTACTCCGAACGCGACAACCGCTTCTACCAGGCCTGGGACCCGATCGCCCGCGACCGCGACACCTTCAACGCCTGGATCGACACCTACATCCGTGGCACCAAGGATTTTGCAGAGTTCCGTTCCAAACTCGCGGAGGCCAAGTAATGAGCGCCTACAGCACCAATGAAATGATGACCGTGGCCGCCGCCCGCCGCCTGAAGAACGGCGCCGTCTGCTTCGTCGGCATCGGCCTGCCGTCCAAGGCCGCCAACCTGGCGCGCCTGACCGCCTCGCCGGACGTGGTCCTGATCTACGAATCCGGCCCCATCGGCGCCAAGCCCAGCGTGCTGCCGCTGTCCATCGGTGATGGCGAACTGGCCGAAACCGCCGACACCGTGGTGCCCACCGGCGAGATCTTCCGCTACTGGCTGCAGGGCGGACGCATCGACGTCGGCTTCCTCGGCGCCGCCCAGGTCGACCGCTTCGGCAACATCAACACCACCGTCATCGGCGACTACCACTCGCCGAAAGTGCGCCTGCCCGGCGCCGGCGGCGCGCCGGAGATCGCCGGTTCCGCCAAGGAAGTGCTGATCATCCTCAAGCAGTCGCACCGCACCTTCGTCGACAAGCTGGCCTTCATCACCTCCGTCGGCTTCGGCGAGGGCGGCGACCATCGCCAGCAGCTCGGCCTGCCGGGCAAGGGCCCGGTGGCGATCATCACCGACCTGTGCATCATGGAGCCGGAAGCCGGCAGCAACGAATTCATCGTCACCTCGCTGCACCCGGGCGTGACCCGCGAGCAGGTGATCGAGAATACCGGCTGGGCGATCCGCTTCGCCGAGCAGGTGGGCGAAACCGTCGCGCCGACCGACGTGGAGCTGGAAGCCCTGCGCGCCCTCGAAGCCCGCACCGCCGCCGCCCACGGCCAGCTGGGAGGTGAGGAATGAGCCGCGAGGTCTTCATCTGCGACGCCGTGCGCACGCCCATCGGCCGCTTTGGCGGCGCGCTCTCCGGCGTGCGCGCCGACGACCTCGCCGCGGTGCCGGTGAAGGCGTTGGTCGATCGCAACCCGCAGGTCGACTGGGCCGCGCTGGACGAGGTGTACCTCGGCTGCGCCAACCAGGCCGGCGAGGACAACCGCAACGTCGCACGCATGGCGCTGCTGCTGGCCGGGCTGCCGGACAGCGTGCCGGGCGTCACCCTCAACCGTCTCTGCGCCTCGGGCCTGGACGCGGTGGGCACCGCCTTCCGCGCCATCGCCAGCGGCGAAGCCGAACTGGTCATCGCCGGCGGCGTGGAATCCATGTCCCGCGCGCCCTACGTGATGGGCAAGGCCGACAGCGCCTTCGGCCGCGGCCAGAAGATCGAGGACACCACCATCGGCTGGCGTTTCATCAACCCGTTGATGAAAGCCCAGTACGGCGTGGATGCCATGCCGCAGACCGCCGACAACGTGGCCGACGATTACCACGTCAGCCGCGCCGACCAGGATGCCTTCTCCCTGCGCAGCCAACAGCGTGCCGGCGTCGCCCAGGCCAGCGGTTACTTCGCCGAGGAAATCGTCCCGGTGGTGATCAAGGGTCGCAAGGGCGAGACCGTCGTGGACACCGACGAACACCCGCGCCCGGACACCACGCTGGAAGCGCTGGCCAAGCTCAAGCCGGTCAACGGCGAAGGCAAGACCGTCACCGCCGGCAACGCCTCGGGCGTCAACGACGGCGCCGTGGCGCTGATCCTCGCCAGCGCTGAAGCCGTGAAGAAACACGGCCTGACGCCGAGGGCGAAAGTGCTCGGCATGGCCAGCGCCGGCGTCGCCCCGCGGGTGATGGGCATCGGCCCGGTGCCGGCGGTGCGCAAGCTGCTGGAGCGCCTGAACCTGTCGGTAGACCAGTTCGACGTCATCGAGCTGAACGAAGCCTTCGCCGCCCAGGGCCTGGCGGTGACCCGTGAGCTCGGCATCGCCGATGACGACGCGAGGGTGAACCCCAACGGCGGTGCCATCGCCCTCGGCCACCCGCTGGGCGCCAGCGGCGCACGCCTGGTGCTGACCGCGGTACACCAGTTGCAGAAGTCCGGCGGCAAGCTCGGCCTGTGCACCATGTGCGTGGGTGTAGGGCAGGGCGTGGCGCTGGTGGTCGAGCGCGTTTGACCCGCTCTGGCTCTTCGTAGGAGCGAGCTTGCTCGCGAACAAACCCCGCTGCGGGACCAGGTTCGCGAGCAAGCTCGCTCCTACAGAAAGCAACTCTCCGGTCATACTGTCCGGACAACGCCCGCCGATCTCCGGAGCCACCTCGTGAGCACCAACCTTCTTTTCGATGCCTACTTCACCCAGCCCGCCATGCGCGCAATCTTCAGCGACAGCGGACGGGTGCAGGGCATGCTCGACTTCGAGGCTGCGCTGGCCCGTGCGCAGGCTCGCGTCGGTGTCATCCCGGCCAGCGCCGTGGCGCCCATCGCCGCTGCCTGCCGCGCCGAACTCTACGATTTCGAGGCGCTGGCCCAGGCCATCTGCAGTGCCGGCAACTCCGCGATCCCGCTGGTGAAGGCACTGGGCAAGCGCATCGCCGCCGAGGACGCCGAGGCCGAGCGCTACGTGCACCTGGGCGCCACCAGCCAGGATGCCATGGACTCCGGCCTGGTCCTGCAACTGCGTGCCGCCATCGAGCTGCTGGAAAACGATCTCGCCCAACTGGCCGACGCGCTCGCCGTGCAGGCCAAGGCCCACGCCGGCACGCCCATGGTCGGCCGCACCTGGCTGCAACACGCGACGCCGGTCACCCTCGGCATGAAGATCGCCGGCTGGCTGGGGGCGATCACCCGCCATCGCCAGCGCCTGAACGAACTCAAGCCGCGCCTGCTGTGCCTGCAGTTCGGCGGCGCCTCCGGCAGCCTTGCCGCGCTGGGCGAACAGGGCTTTGCCGTGGCCGAAGCGCTGGCGGATGAGCTGCACCTGCAACTGCCCGAGCAACCCTGGCACACCCAGCGCGACCGCCTGGTGGAATTTGCCAGTCTGCTCGGGCTGATCGCCGGCAGCCTCGGCAAGCTCGGCCGCGATCTCAGCCTGCTGATGCAGACCGAGGCCGGCGAAGTCTTCGAGCCCTCCGCGCCGGGCAAGGGTGGTTCGTCCACCATGCCGCACAAACGCAACCCGGTGGGCGCCGCCGTGCTGATCGGCGCGGCCACCCGCGCGCCGGGCCTCGTCGCGACCCTGTTGGCCGCCATGCCCCAGGAGCACGAGCGCAGCCTCGGCCTGTGGCACGCCGAATGGGAAAGCCTGCCGGAGCTGTGCTGCCTCGTCTCCGGCGCTCTGCAACAGGCGCTGGGCCTGGTGCCGGGTCTGGAAGTGGATGCGCAGCGCATGCTCGCCAATCTCGACCTGACCCGTGGCCTGGTGCTCGCCGAAGCCGTGAGCATCGCCCTGGCCCAGCGCATCGGCCGCGACGCCGCGCACCACCTGGTGGAGCATTGCTGCAAGCAGGCGGTGAAGGAGGGCGCGCACCTGCGCGCCGTGCTCGGGGCCAACGCCGAGGTCGCTGCCCAATTGAATGCCGAGGAGCTGGATCGCCTGCTCGATCCCGCCCATTACCTGGGCCAGGCGCGCCGCTGGGTCGAGCGTGCGCTGGCCGAACACGATGAATCTTTGCGCTAGGAGCCTTGCATGCCTGCCGTACGTCTCGCCGATGGCGACCTGAACTATCAACTGGAAGGCCCTGCCGGCGCGCCGGTGCTGGTGCTGTCCAACTCCCTGGGCACCGACCTGCACATGTGGGACGCGCAGGTCGCGGCCTTCGCCGTGCACTTCCGCGTGCTGCGTTATGACACCCGTGGCCACGGTGGCTCGCTGGTCACTCCCGGCCCGTACAGCATCGAGCAGAACGGCCGCGACGTGCTCGCCCTGCTGGATGCGCTGGAGATTGCGCGCGCGCATTTCTGCGGCCTGTCCATGGGCGGCCTGATCGGCCAGTGGCTGGGCATCCATGCGCCCGAGCGCCTCTCGCGCCTGGTGCTGTGCAACACTGCCGCGAAGATCGGCACCCCGGAAGTCTGGAACCCGCGCATCGAAACCGTGCTCAGCGGCGGTGCCGAGGCCATGCGCAACCTGCGCGATGCGTCGATCTCGCGCTGGTTCACCGCGGACTTCGCGGAGAGCTATCCGGGCAAGGTCGAGCCCATTGTCGGCATGCTGGCGCAGACCTCGCCCGAAGGTTACGCGGCCAACTGCGCGGCCGTGCGCGATGCCGATTTCCGTGGCGAGATCGGTGCGATCAGCGCGCCGACCCTGGTGGTCTGCGGCGCCGCCGATCCGGTGACTACGACTGAAGATGGCCGCTTCCTGCAGGCGCGCATTCCCGGCGCCGAACTGGTGGAGTTCCGCGCCGCGCACCTGTCCAACGTGCAGGCCGGCGATGCCTTCAGCCAACGCGTGCTGGACTTCCTGCGCGCCTGACCGCTTTTGCTCTTGTAGGAGCGAGCTTGCTCGCGAACCCCAGGCTCTGCAGCGGGGATTGTTCGCGAGCAAGCTCGCTCCTACAGACTCATATCGGAGTTAGAGATGGACGAGAAAGAACGCTACGAAGCCGGCATGCAGGTGCGCCGTGCGGTGCTGGGCGATGCCCACGTCGACCGCAGCTTGCAGAAGCGCAACGCCTTCAACGAGGAGTTCCAGGAAATGATCACCCGCCACGCCTGGGGTGACATCTGGACCCGCCCGGGCCTGCCGCGCCACACCCGCAGCCTGATCACCATCGCCATGCTGATCGGCATGAACCGCGAGGGCGAGCTGACGCTGCACCTGCGCGCCGCGCGCAACAACGGCGTGACCCGCGAGGAGATCAAGGAAGTCTTGCTGCAGAGCGCGATCTACTGCGGCATCCCGGCGGCCAACGCCACCTTCCACCTCGCCGAGGCGGTGTGGGACGAGCTGGGCACCGAGTCGCTGGGCGACGCCTGATCAGCGCCGCCCGGACCACGCATCCGGGCGGTGGCTGATTGGCTGGTGCACGGTTCGCTCGGTAGGGGCCTAACGCGTCAGCGTTATCCGCCGCGGGATGGCCGGCGGATAACCTGCTCCAGGTTATGCGCCCTACGAGGGGTCGTGGGCATGGGCCGGCCCAGCCCATCCGAATGCGATATCCCTGTAGGAGCGGGCCATGCCCGCGATGGCGAAACTGGCCGGCCTATCGGCCGGATCGCGGAGAAGCTCCGCTCCTACGAGAGCTAGCCTGTAGGGCGCATAACGCGCCCGCGTTATCCGCCGCGGGATGGCCGGCGGATAACCTGTTCCAGGTTATGCGCCCTACGATGGGTCGTGGGCATGGGCCGGCCCAGCCCATCCGAATGCGATATCCCTGTAGGAGCGGGCCATGCCCGCGATGGCGGAACAGGCCGGCCTGTCGGCCGGATCGCGGAGAAGCTCCGCTCCTACGAGAGCTAGCCTGTAGGGGCATAACGCGCCAGCGTTATCCGCCGCGGGATGGCCGGCGGATAACCTGTTCCAGGTTATGCGCCCTACGATGGGTCGAGGACATGGGCCGGCCCAGCTCATCCGAATGCGATGTCCCTGTAGGAGCGGGCCATGCCCGCGATGGCGGAACAGGCCGGCCTGCCGGCCGGATCGCGGAGAAGCTCCGCTCCTACGAGGTTGCGGGTAGGGTTCGCGAGCAAGCTCGCTCCTACAGGCCTGCCCCAGCACGCTCTTCGTAGGAGCGAGCTTGCTCGCGAACCAGGGCCGACACGCCGGCGCCGCCGGTGAACCTCAGCTCTCCAGCTCCTTGCGATCCCTGAACAACTCCAGCGCCTGCGGGTTGGCCAGGGCGTCGGTGTTCTTCACCGGTCGGCCGTGCACCACGTTGCGCACCGCCAGTTCGACGATCTTGCCGCTGATGGTGCGCGGGATGTCGCTGACCGCGAGGATTTTCGACGGTACGTGGCGCGGCGTGGTGTTGTTGCGGATGGTCTGGCGGATGCGCTCCTGCAGCGCCTCGTCCAGCGCCACGCCGTCGCGCAGGCGCACGAACAGCACCACGCGCACGTCGCCCTGCCATTCCTGGCCGATGGCGATGGATTCCAGCACCTGCTCGATCTTCTCCACCTGGCGGTAGATTTCCGCGGTGCCGATGCGCACGCCGCCGGGGTTGAGCACGGCATCGGAACGGCCGTGGATCACCAGGCCGCCGTGTTCGGTTTCCTCGGCGTAGTCGCCATGGGCCCAGACGCCGGGGAAGGTGGCGAAGTAGGCGTCGAGGAACTTCTCGTTGTTCTCGTCGTTCCAGAAGCCCACCGGGATCGATGGGAAGTGCCGCACGCAGACCAGCTCGCCTTTCTCGCCGCGCACCGGCTTGCCGTCCTCGCCCCAGACTTCCACGGCCATGCCCAGCCCCTTGCACTGCATTTCCCCGCGCCACACCGGCGCGGTGGGGTTGCCGATGGCGAAGCAGGAGACGATGTCGGTGCCACCGGAGATCGACGACAGGCAGAGGTCGGGCTTCACGTCGCGGTAGACGTAGTCGAAGCTCTCGTGGGCCAGCGGCGAGCCGGTGGACAGGATCGTCTTCAGGCGCGCCAGCGCGTGGGTCTGGCGCGGCCGCACGTTGGTCTTCTCCAGCGCGGCGATGTACTTGGCGCTGGTGCCGAAGACGCTGATGTCCTCCGCGTCGATCAAATCCATCAGGCGCTCGGGGCCGGGGTGGAAGGGCGAGCCGTCGTAGAGCACCAGGGTGGCGCCGACGGCGAGGCCCGACACCAGCCAGTTCCACATCATCCAGCCGCAGGTAGTGTAGTAGAACAGCGTGTCGTCCGGCCCCAGGTCGACGTGCAGACCGTGTTCCTTGAGGTGTTGCAGCAGCACACCGCCGGCGCCGTGGACGATGCACTTGGGCACGCCGGTGGTGCCGGAGGAGTAGAGAATGTACAGCGGGTGGTCGAAGGGCACCGGGGTGAACACCGGTTCGCCGCCGCTGTGGAAGAAGTCCTGCCAGAGGCTGACCCGCGCCGGGGTCTGGAAGTCGCTGCGGCGCGCGTGGCCGTTGGCATAGGGCACGATCAGCAACTGCTCCAGGCTGGGCAGCTGGGCGAGGATTTCGTTGAGTTTGGCGGTGAGGTCCAGCACCTTGCCGGCGTAACGGTAGCCGGCGCAGGCGATCAGCACCTTGGGCTCGATCTGGCCGAAGCGGTCGATCACGCCCTGGGTGCCGAAGTCCGGCGAGCAGCTCGACCAGGTGGCGCCCAGGCTGGTGGTGGCGAGCATGCCGACCACGGTCTGCCAGGTGTTGGGCATGAACGCCGCGACGCGGTCGCCGACGCCCACCCCGGCTTCGCGCAGGGCGCGCTGCAGGCCGGCGACCTGGGCGGCCAGTTCGGCGTGGCTGATCACCTCGCGCTGTTCGTCCTCGCTGATGGCGATCAGCGCCGGCTTGCTGTCGCGGCGGCGCAGCAGGTGTTCGGCGAAGTTCAGGGTGGCGCCGGGGAACCAGCGCGCATCGGGCATTTCCGGGCCTTCCTCGAGCACCGCGGTGGGCGCTTCGTGGAACTGCACGGCAAAGGTATCGACGATGGCCAGCCAGAAGGCCTCGCGCTCGGCGATGCTCCAGGCGTGCAGGGCGGCGTAGTCGGGCAGGTCGAGCCCGTGCTGCTGCGCCACCTTGCGGCGGAAGGCGTCCATCCGGGTGGCGGCGATGCGTTCGGGGGAGGGGGTCCAGAGCAGTGGGTTCATTGACGACAACTCCAGCGAAGGATCGGTGGGCACCGCCGACAAGCGGTACCCATCATCTTGACACGAAGCTTCGCCACCCGTGCTTCGCCGGTGCGGGTGAATCACTGCGCGACCCAGCCGCCATCCATGTTCCAGGCGGCGCCGCGGACCTGGGCGGCGGCTTCTGAACACAAGAATAGCGCCAGCTCGCCGAGCTGTTCGGCGGTGACGAAATCGAGCGACGGTTGCTTCTCCGCCAGCAGGTCGTGGCGCGCCTGCTCCGGGCTGGCGCCGGCCTGCACCCGCGCATCGATCTGCTGCTGCACCAGTGGGGTCAGCACCCAGCCGGGGCAGATGGCGTTGCAGGTGATGGCGCTGGTGGCGGTTTCCAGGGCGGTGGTCTTGGTCAGGCCGATCACCCCGTGCTTGGCGGCCACGTAGGCGCTCTTGCCGGCGGAGGCGACCAGGCCGTGGGTGGAGGCGATGTTGAGGATGCGTCCCCAGCCGCGCTGGCGCATGCCCGGCAATGCCAGGCGGGTGGTGTGGAATACCGAGGAGAGGTTGATGGCGATGATCGCGTTCCAGCGCTCCACGGGGAACTCCTCCAGCGCCGCGACATGCTGGATGCCGGCGTTGTTGACCAGGATGTCGAGGCCGCCGAACTCGCGTTCGACGTAGGCGATCATCTCGGCGATCTGTTCCGGTTGCGCCATGTCCGCGCCGTGGTGGCCGATGCGCGTGCCGTGCACCGACAGCTCGCGCACCGCCGCGTCGATATCGCCGAAGCCATTGACCACCACATTGGCGCCCGCCTGCGCGAGGCGCGCGGCGATGCCCAGGCCGATGCCGCTGGTGGAGCCGGTGACCAGTGCGGTCTTGCCTTTGAGAGTCATGCAAATCTCCTCTGGAACGGGTTGATCGCATTACTGCGACCATCAAACATATGGCTGCCCAGAATCCGTTTGTGGCCTTGCGAGCTAGAGCAGAACAAGGAAAAAGCAGGCGAGGACGCGGAGTTGACGTGTAGTCAATGAGCAGTCATCGCTTGCTTTTGACGCAGTTATGCCGACGCGCAGCTAGCCACAAGCGGATTCTCAGACGATGCCGGTGGCGTAGAAGGTGCTTATCACCACGAACACCGCGAGGGTCTTGATCAGGGTGATGGCGAAGATGTCCTTGTAGGCCTCGCGGTGGGTGAGGCCGGTGACCGCCAGCAGGGTGATCACCGCGCCGTTGTGCGGCAGGGTGTCCATGCCGCCGGAGGCCATGGCCGCGACCCGGTGCAGCACCTCCAGCGGGATGTTGGCGGCGTGGGCGGCGGCGATGAACTGCTCGGACATGGCCGCCAGGGCGATGCTCATGCCGCCCGACGCCGAACCGGTGATGCCGGCCAGGGTGGTGACGGTGATGGCCTCGTTGACCAGCGGATCGGGGATCTTCTTCAGCGCGTCGGCCAATACCAGGAAGCCGGGCAGGGAGGCGATCACCGCGCCGAAACCGTATTCCGAGGCGGTATTCATGGCTGCCAGCAGCGCGCCGGCCACGGCGGTCTTGCTGCCCTCGGCGATCTTGCTGCGGATCACCGCGAAGCTGGTCACCAGCACCAGCAGGATGCCCAGCAGCAGCGCCGCCTGCACCGCCCAGATGCCGGTCAGCTTGGCCACGTCGCTGGCCACTGGCGCGGCCATGCCGGCCAGTTGCAGGCTGTGGGTCTTGCCGTAGACCTGGGGAATCCAGTGGGTGAACAGCAGGTTGGCGACGCCCACCAGCACCAGCGGCGAGAGCGCCAGCAGCGGGTGGGGCAGCCGGATGTCATCGGCGGTTTCCGGCTCGTTGCGCAGCTCGGTCCCGTAGCCTTCGCCGGCGGCGCGCGCCTTGCCGGCCTGGCGGCGCAGGAACAGCATGCCCACGGCGAAGACGAACAGGCTGCCGATCAGCCCCAGCCAGGGCGCGGCCCAGCCGGTGGTGTTGAAGAAGGCGGTGGGGATGATGTTCTGGATCTGCGGGGTGCCGGGCAGGGCATCCATGGTGAAGCTGAACGCGCCCAGGGCGATGGTCGCCGGGATCAGCCGCTTGGGAATGTTGCTCTGGCGGAACATCTCGGCGGCGAAGGGGTAGACCGCGAACACCACGACGAACAGCGACACGCCGCCGTAGGTGAGCAGGGCACAGACCAGCACGATCACCAGCATCGCCTGGCTCGTGCCGAGCAGGCGGATGGCGGCGGCGACGATGGAGCGCGAGAAGCCCGACAGCTCGATCAGCTTGCCGAACACCGCGCCGAGCAGGAACACCGGGAAGTAGAGTTTGACGAAGCCAACCATCTTCTCCATGAACACCCCAGTGAAGGCCGGGGCGACGGCGGATGGGTCGGTCAGCAGCACCGCCAGCAGCGCGGCGATGGGGGCGAAGAGGATCACGCTGTAGCCGCGGTAGGCGGCGAGCATCAGCAGGGCGAGGGCCGCAAGGGCGATGACCACGCTCATCGAAGTATCTCCAGGTTCAGCGCGGCCAGGGCCGCGCGTCGTTCTTGTTGTAATGGGCCTGCTTTACGATTGAGAGTTCAGGCGGTCAGGCGTTTACCACAGTGGCAGCACGTAGCTGAGGATCAGGCGGTTCTCGTCCAGGTCGTTGCCGAAGTGGCTGGAGCGCACCGTCGCGTTGCGCCACTTCACGCCGAGGTTCTTCAGCGGGCCGCTTTGCACCACATAGCCGATATCGGTGTCGCGCTCCCACTCCTTGCCCTCGGGCTTGCCTGCGCCCAGCTCGATGTTGTCGCCGGACAGGTAGCGCGTCATGAAGGTCAGGCCGGGTACGCCCAGGGCGGCGAAATCGTAGTCGTAGCGGGCCTGCCAGGATTTCTCGTCGCGGTTGGCGAAGTCGCCGATCTGCACGAAGTTGACCAGGAAGGCGTCGGTGCCGGCGATGTAGGCGAAGCCGGTGTCGCCGCTCATGGACTGGTAGCCGGCGCCGAAGCCATGGCCGCCCAGGGTGTAGGTGAGCATGGCGCCGAAGGCGCGGTTGTCGACGTTGCTGTGGCCGTCGTCGTCGGAGCGGGCGTAGCGCAGGTCGGTCTTCAGCGACTGGCCGGCGGCAATCGGCAGCACGTGCAGCAGGTTGACGATGTGCTGGTCGTAGAGTCCGTCGAGCTTGGCGTAGCTGTAGCCGGTGGTCAGTTGCGGCGTCCACTTGTAGCTCAGGCCGGCGAAGTCGAACTGGTCGCTGGTATCGGTGGCGACGATGCCGCGCGCGCTGCCGCTGGTGACGGTCATGTCCTCGCGGTTGGAGGAGTCGCGCTGGCTCACCTGGCGCAGACGGCCGCCGTCGAAGGTCAGGCCGGCGAACTCGGCGGAATTCAGGTGCGCGCCTTCGAAGGTCTGTGGCAGCAGGCGTGAATCGTTGGCCAGCACGGTGGGCAGCTTGGGCAGCAGGGTGCCGATCTTCAGGGTGCTCTTGGAGGCGCGCAGCTTGGCGGTCAGGCCCAGTTCGCTGTAGTCGTCGGCCGCGCCGTTGACCTTGTGTTTGTCGCGCGGCAGCAGGCCGGAGCCGGCGCGGTCGGGGCTGGAGTCCAGCTTCACGCCCAGCAGGCCGAGGGCGTCCACGCCCACGCCGATGGTGCCTTCGGTGTAGCCGGATTCGTAGCGCAGCAGGAAGCCCTGCGCCCACTCTTCCTGCTTGGACTGCGTGGCATTGCCCTGGCGGAAATCGCGGTTGAAGTAGAAGTTGCGCAGCTCGACGCTGGCCTTGCTGTCGGCAAGGAACTCGGCGAAGGCCTGGGGCGAGAGGGCGAGGGTGGAACCGAGGGCGGTCAGAACGGCAGCGTGATTGAGCGTGGAACGGCTCATCGGGTGATCTCCTGGCGCGGCGCCGAGTGCGAAGCGGGACTCGCCGTGGGGTCCGCTGGGGTCTGTTCGCGTTCGGGCAGCGTTGATTGTTGTTATGTCGGCTGTGCGGCGCGAAGGCCGCGAGAGACGACATAGCCAGGACCGTGCCAGGATTGTAACTATTTGATTTTAAAGTCTTATTTTGAGAATTCGCATGGCGCGCAGCAGGGGTTTGTCTCGGAATGGAGACGAATGTGCCCGTGAATCAGGCGGGCTTGCCGTAATACTTGACATAGAGGAGTTGTCTCTGGTTGGAGACATGTCTCGTTTTCGGGACTCCTGTCAGGCCTGCAGGCCCAGCGCCGCCATCTTCTTGTACAGCGTCGAGCGGCCCAGCCCCAGGCGGCGCGCGGCGGCGTCGACATTGCCGGCGTGTTCGGCCAGGGTGTTGGCGATCAGCTCGCGCTCGAAGGCGTCCCGCGCTGCGTAGAAGTCCTGTCCGTCAGCCAGCCGGGCGGCCGGCGTGGTCGTCACGCTCGGCAGCGGTTGCAGCTCGCCCAGCGCGGCGCGCAGGGCGGCGGCGTCGATCTGCGGGCGGTCGCCCAGCAGCACGGTGCGCTCGAGCAGGTTGCGCAACTCGCGCACGTTGCCCGGCCAGGCATGCCGGGCCAGCAGCGCGAGGCCGCCGGCATCGAGCTCGAAGAGCGCCTGGCGGTCGTCGCGCAGGTCATCGAGGATGGCTTCGCACAGCGCCGGCAGGTCGTCCAGGCGTTCGCGCAGCGGTGGAATCTCGATGGGCAGGACGTTGATGCGGTAGAACAGGTCGGCGCGGAAGCGCCCCTCGCGCACGGCGGCGTCGAGGTCGATGGAGGTGGCAGCGATCAGGCGGATGTCGCTGCGCAGCACCTCGTTGGAGCCGACCGGCTCGAATTCCTTTTCCTGCAGTACGCGCAGCAGCTTGCTCTGCAGGGCCAGCGGCATGTCGCCGATCTCGTCGAGGAACAGCGTGCCGCCCTGGGCGATCTGCAGCTTGCCGGCGCGGCCCTTGCGGTCGGCGCCGGTGAAGGCGCCCGGCGCGGTGCCGAAGAATTCGGCTTCCAGCAGGGTCTCGGGAATGGCGGCGGCGTTGATGCTGACGAAGGGTTTGTCCGCGCGGGGGGAGGAGGCGTGGATGGCATGGGCAAGCAGTTCCTTGCCGGTGCCGGTTTCGCCCAGCAGCAGGATCGGCGCCTCGCTGGCGGCGCCGCGGCGCGCGCGGCGCTTCACCTCCAGGCTGGCCGGGCTGGTGCCGATGAAGTGCGCGAAGCTGTACTTGGCCTGGCGCGCCTGCAGCAGCGAGCGCGTCGAGGCCAGCTCGGCCTGCATGCGCTGGTAGCGGGTGAGCAGCGGCGAGAGCGCGCGCAACTCGTCGAACAGGGCGAAGCCGATGCCGCCGATGACAACGCCTGCGTCGTCGCGGATCGGCACGCGCATCACCACCAACGGGTCCTTCGCCATGTCGAGGATGTCCAGCAGCATCGGCCGGCCGCTGCTGACCACCTCGCGCATCAGGCTGCCGGGAATCACCTGTTCCACCGGCCGGCCGATGGCCTGCTCGGCGCTGTCCAGGCCGAAGCGCTGGGCGTAGCGTTGGTTGATCCAGACGATGCGCGCCTCGCGATCGACGATCACCGTGCCTTCGCTGAACTGCTCGAAGATCTCGAACAACGAGCGGATCGCCAGTTGGCGGACGCTGGGGTAGTCCTTGAGGCTGTGGGTGTCGGTCATGGGGCGGGCCGTGCGCAAGGGGCAGAGGGCGCACTGTACCGGGATGCGGAAGCTCTTTGTAGGACCGAGGGGGACGCCTGGTCCTTCCTCGCGAACAAACCCGGGGGCTCCCTGTAGGAGCGGGCCATGCCCGCGATCACGGGCATGGCCCGTTCCTACAGGTGGGTGTCGGGAATCGTAGGAGCGGACTCCGTCCGCGATGGCCCCCAGCGCATGCGGATCTATCGCGGACAGAGTCCGCTCCTACGCAAGGGAATACTTTTCGCGGCGGCGGTTCCGCTTTATGCGCCCTACGGTCGGTGTCGAGTGTCGTGGCTACCTGTAGGAGCGGGCCATGCCCGCGATCAGGGGCATGGCCCGTTCCTATAGGAGGATGTCGGGAATTGTGGGAATGCTTTCGCGGCGGCGGATAAAGCGTTCCGCTTTATGCGCCCTACGGTCTGCCTCTTGTGAAAATCCGTGCTTGTGCTTTCCCTAACCCTCTCCCAAGGGGAGAGGGGACCGTTCGGTTCAGGATGAAGCTATTGCATCAGCCGGCACAATCAGCCCCCTCTCCCTGTGGGAGAGGGTTGGGGTGAGGGCTGCCGAGCGCACGTGTATCGGTCAGGTACAGGCGTGGCTCAGCGCTTGGACAACTGCGCCTTGGCCACGCGCGAGCCATTGGGCTTGTCGAGCACGGCGCAGATGCGCTGGCCGGCGTCGATCAGCAGGTCCAGGTCGATGCCGGTGTGGATCCCCAGGCCGTTGAGCAGGTAGACCACGTCTTCGGTGGCGACGTTGCCGGTGGCACCCTTGGCGTAGGGGCAGCCGCCCAGGCCCGCGACCGAGCTGTCGAACACGGCGATGCCTTCCAGGAGGCTGGAATAGATGTTCGCCGTGGCCTGGCCGTAGGTGTCGTGGAAGTGCCCGGCCAACTGCGCGCGCGGCACGCGTTGGCCGACCACTTCGAACATGCGGCGGGTGGCGCCGGCGGTGCCCACGCCGATGGTGTCGCCCAGGGAGACTTCGTAGCAGCCCATGGCGTGCAGTTCCGCGGCGACGGCGGCGACCTGTTCCGCGTCCACCTCGCCCTGGTAGGGGCAGCCGAGCACGCAGGAGACGTAGCCGCGCACGCGCACGCCATGCTGGCGCGCCGCTTCCATGATCGGCACGAAGCGCTCCAGGCTCTCCTTGATCGAGCAGTTGATGTTCTTCTGCGAGAAGGCCTCGGAGGCGGCGGCGAACACCGCGACTTCCTTGACCCGCGATTCCAGCGCGGCCTCGAAGCCCTTCATGTTCGGCGCCAAGGCGGCATAGGTGACGCCGGCCTTCTGCTGGATGCCGGCGAAGACCTCGGCCGAGCCGGCCATCTGCGGCACCCACTTGGGCGAGACGAAGCTGCCGACTTCGATGTAGGAGAGGCCGGCGGCGGTCAGGTCGTCCACCAGGCGCACCTTGTCAGCCACGGCGATGGGTTGTTTCTCGTTCTGCAGGCCGTCGCGCGGGCCGACTTCGACGAGGCGGACGGAATGGGGCAGGGTCATGGAGTGTCCTCGTTGGGTTCTCGCGAAGAGCGGCTTTGGCTCTTCGTAGGAGCGAGCTTGCTCGCGAACGCATGGCACCCTGTATGACCGGAGTGATGCGGTTCGCGAGCAAGCTCGCTCCTACAAAAAAGCGGCATCGGTATCAGGCGGAAGTCATGTAGGGCGCGTTATGCGCCCTACAAGAGCCGGCTTCAGGCCGGCGCCTCCTCCAGCTCCACCAGCGCCGTACCTTCCGACACCAGTTCGCCTTCGCTGCAATACAGCGATTTCACCACGCCGGCGTGCGGCGCGCGAATGCTGTGTTCCATTTTCATGGCTTCGAGCACCACCAGCGCGGCGCCGGCTTCGACGCTCTGGCCGGGTTCGACCAGGATGCGCACGATGCTGCCGTTCATCGGTGCGCCCAGTCCGCCCTGGTGCGAATGCGCGGCCTCGGCCTCGGCGATGGGGTCGAAGCGCTGCACGCTGACCAGCTCGCCGTTCCATTCCAGGTAGAGGCTGTCGCCCCGGCGGATCACCTGGTGACGGCGGCGGATCTCACCGTCGTTCACATCCAGCCACTGACCGTCGAGCTGCGCAATGCGCTGGCCATCGGCATGGCGCAGGCGCACCACCTGGGACTCGCCCTTGGCCAGCAGGTGCAGGTCGGTTTCTCCCGGTAGGCCGCTGCGCCAGCCGCTCTGGGCGGACCACGGCGAGTGGGCATCGTCGCCGCGCACGCGGGCGGCTTCGCTCTGCACCCAGGCTTCGGCGGCGAGCTGCCAGAAGCGCTCGGGCAGGGCGGTGGCGGCGGGCAGCAGGGCGTCCTGGTGGCGGCCGATGAAGCCGGTATCCAGCTCGCCCTCGGCGAAGGCCGGGTGGGCCAGCACGCGGCGCAGGAAGGCCAGGTTGGTCTTGAAACCGCCGACGGCGGTTTCAGCCAGCATCGACAGCAGGCGCTGGCGCGCTTCCTCGCGGTTCTCGCCCCAGGCGATCAGCTTGGCCAGCATCGGGTCGTAGAACGGCGAGATGTCATCGCCCTCGCGGATGCCGCTGTCCACCCGGCGGCCGGGGCCGGCGGCGGGTTCGCGGTACAGCGCAAGGTGACCGCTGGCCGGGAGGAAGCCGCCTTCGGGGTCTTCGGCGTAGAGGCGCACTTCGATGGCGTGGCCGATCAGCGGCACCTGTTCCTGGGTGATCGGCAGCGGCTCGCCACGGGCGACGCGGATCTGCCAGGCCACCAGGTCGAGGCCGGTGATGGCTTCGGTGACCGGGTGCTCGACCTGCAGGCGGGTGTTCATTTCCATGAAGAAGAACTGGCCGCTGCCTTCGTCGTAGAGGAACTCCACGGTGCCGGCGCCGACGTAGCCGATGGCCTGGGCGGCGCGCACAGCGGACTCGCCCATGGCGGCGCGCAGTTCGGCGGAGAGGCCAGGAGCGGGCGCTTCTTCCACCACTTTCTGGTGGCGGCGCTGGATCGAGCAGTCGCGCTCGTTGAGGTACAGGCAATGGCCATGCTGGTCGGCGAATACCTGGATTTCCACGTGGCGAGGCTTGGTCAGGTACTTCTCCACCAGCATGCGCGAATCGCCGAAGCCGGACTGCGCTTCACGCTGGGCGGATGCCAGCGCCTCGGCCAGTTCGGCCTCGCGCTCCACCACCTTCATGCCCTTGCCGCCACCGCCGGCGGCGGCTTTGAGCAGCACCGGGTAGCCGATGCGCTGCGCCTCGCGTTGGAAGGTCGCGTAGTCCTGGGCCTCGCCGTGGTAGCCGGGCACCAGCGGCACGCCGGCGGTTTCCATCAGCGCCTTGGCGGCGGACTTGCTGCCCATGGCGTCGATGGCGCTGGCCGGCGGGCCGAGGAAGATCAACCCGGCCTCTTCGCAGGCGCGGGCGAAACCGGCGTTCTCCGAGAGGAAGCCGTAGCCGGGGTGGATGGCCTGGGCGCCGGCGGCTTTCGCGGCGGCCAGCACGGCGTCGGCGCGCAGGTAGCTCTCGGCGGGCTTGGCCCCGCCCAGGTCGATGGCGATGTCCGCCTCCTCGACGTGGCGCGCGTTACGGTCGGTGGCGCTGTGCACGGCCACGGTGGTCAGGCCCAGGGCCTTGGCGGTGCGCATCACGCGGCAGGCGATCTCGCCGCGGTTGGCCACCAGCAGGGTATCGATCTTCTTCATCAGACTTGCTCCTGCCAGGCCGGTTTGCGTTTGTCGAGGAAGGCGCGCAGGCCTTCCTGTCCCTCGGTGCTGATGCGGATGCGGGCGATGGCCGCTTCGGTGTAGCGGCGCAGTTCGGGCTTGAGCTCGCCCGCGCCGATTTCGTGGAACAGCGCCTTGCAGGCCACCAGCGCCGCCGGGCTGTTGCTCAGCAGGTTGGCGATCCAGGCGTCGGCTTCGTCCTCCAGTTCGGCGGCCGGGTAGTGCTCGTCCACCAGGCCCAGCTCGCGGGCGCGCACGCCGCTGAAGCGTTCGGCGGTCATGGCGTAGCGGGTGGCGGCGCGCTGGCCGATGGCCTTGGTGACGAACGGGCCGATGGTCGCCGGGATCAGGCCGATGCGCACCTCGGACAGGCAGAACTGCGCGTCCTCGGCGGCCAGGGCCATGTCGCAGCAGGCCACCAGCCCGACGCCGCCGCCGAAGGCCGCGCCCTGGACGACGGCGAGGGTCGGCTTCTTCAGGTGGTGCAGGTTGTAGAGCAGTTCGGCGAGCTGCTGGGCGTCGTTCAGGTTGCCCTGGTAGTCCAGCTGCACGGATTCCTGCATCCAGGAAAGGTCCGCGCCGCCGCAGAAGTGCTTGCCGCGCCCGCGCAGCACCAGCAGGCGCACGCGCTCCTCGCCGGCGACGATGTCGAGTGCCTGGATCAGTTCGGCGATGGTCTGGGCGTTGAAGGCGTTGTTCTTTTCCGGGCGGTTCAGCCAGAGGTTGGCGACGCCGCGCGGGTCGATGTCGAGTTGGATGTTCTGGAAATCGGTCATATAGCTACCTTCGGTCGCTAGCGGCAAGCCACAAGCCCGAAGCTGCAAGCGGCGCTCTTTGCGGCTTGAAGCTTGCGGCTTGTGGCTTCGAATCACATACGGAAGACGCCGAAGCGCGTGGCTTCGACAGGCGCGTTGAGCGAGGCGGAAATGGCCAGGCCAAGTACGTCGCGGGTCTGGGCCGGGTCGATGACACCGTCGTCCCACAGCCGCGCGCTGGAATAGTAGGGGTGGCCCTGGCGCTCGTACTGTTCGAGGATCGGCGCCTTGATCTTCGCCTCGTCCTCGGCCGACAGCGCATTACCGGCGCGTTCGGCCTGCTCGCGCTTGACCTGGGCGAGCACGCCGGCGGCCTGCTCGCCGCCCATCACGCCGATCCGCGCGTTGGGCCACATCCACAGGAAGCGCGGATCGTAGGCGCGGCCGCACATGCCGTAGTTGCCGGCGCCGAAGCTGCCGCCGATGATCACGGTGAACTTCGGCACCTGGGCGCAGGCCACGGCGGTGACCAGCTTGGCGCCGTGCTTGGCGATGCCGCCGGCCTCGTACTTCTGGCCGACCATGAAGCCGGTGATGTTCTGCAGGAACACCAGCGGGATGCCGCGCTGGCAGGCCAGTTCGATGAAGTGCGCGCCTTTCTGCGCGGCCTCGGCGAAGAGGATGCCGTTGTTGGCCAGGATCGCCACCGGGTAGCCGTGCAGGTGGGCGAAGCCGCACACCAGGGTGGTGCCGAACAGCGCCTTGAACTCGTCGAACTCGCTGCCATCCACCAGGCGGGCGATGATCTCGCGCACGTCGAAGGGCTGCTTGCTGTCCACCGGGATCACCCCGTACAGCTCCTCGGCGGCATACAGCGGCGCCCGCGGGGCGCGGGTATTGAGCTGGCCCTGCTTGGTCCAGTTGAGGTTGGCGATGCAGCGGCGGGCGATGGCCAGCGCGTGCTCGTCGTCCTCGGCGTAGTGGTCGGCCACCCCGGAGGTCTTGCAGTGCACGTCGGCGCCGCCCAGGTCCTCGGCGCTCACCACCTCGCCGGTGGCGGCCTTCACCAGCGGCGGGCCGGCGAGGAAGATGGTGGCCTGGTTGCGCACCATGATGGTCTCGTCGCTCATCGCCGGCACGTAGGCGCCGCCGGCGGTGCAGGAGCCCATCACCACGGCGATCTGCGGGATGCCCTGGGCGCTCATGTTGGCCTGGTTGAAGAAGATCCGGCCGAAGTGCTCGCGGTCGGGGAACACCTCGTCCTGGCGCGGCAGGTTGGCGCCGCCGGAGTCCACCAGGTAGATGCACGGCAGGCGGTTCTGCTGGGCGATGGTCTGGGCGCGCAGGTGCTTCTTCACGGTCAGCGGGTAATAGCTGCCGCCCTTCACCGTGGCGTCGTTGCCGACGATCATGCATTCCACGCCTTCCACGCGGCCGATACCGGCGACCACGCCGGCGGCGGCGACGTCTTCGCCGTACACCTCGTGGGCGGCGAGGGCGGAGACTTCGAGGAAGGGCGAGCCGGCGTCGAGCAGGCGGTTGATGCGCTCGCGCACCAGCAGCTTGCCGCGCGCGGTGTGCTTGGCCTGGGCGGCAGCGCCGCCGCCTTCGTGGACGCGGCCGAGCAGGGCGCGCAGGTCCTGGACGTTCTCCAGCATGGTCGCGGCGTTGGCGGCGTATTCCGGGGAACGGGTGTTGAGTTGGGTGCCGAGGATGGTCATGGGGTCTCCACGAGCGAGTGTCTTTTGTAGGAGCGAGGGGGGCGCCTAGCCCTTGCTCGCGAACAACCTCCGCAGCGGGGGCTGGTTCGCGAGCAAGCTCGCTCCTACAGAGGCGGAAGCGGGTGGGTTCAGCGGGTCTCGTTGAACAGCTCGCGGCCGATCAGCATGCGGCGGATTTCGCTGGTGCCGGCGCCGATCTCATAGAGCTTGGCGTCGCGCAGCAGGCGGCCGGTGGGGAACTCGTTGATGTAGCCGTTGCCGCCGAGGATCTGGATGGCGTCCAGGGCCATCTGGGTGGCGCGCTCGGCGGTGTAGAGGATGACCCCGGCGGCGTCCTTGCGGGTGGTCTCGCCACGGTCGCAGGCCTGGGCCACGGCGTAGAGGTAGGCGCGGCTGGCGTTGAGCTGGGTGTACATGTCGGCGACCTTGCCCTGGATCAGCTGGAACTCGCCGATGCTCTGGCCGAACTGCTTGCGGTCGTGGATGTAGGGGACGATCACGTCCATGCAGGCCTGCATGATGCCGATCGGGCCGCCGGCGAGCACCACGCGCTCGTAGTCCAGGCCGCTCATCAGCACCTTCACGCCGCCGTTGACCGCGCCCAGCACGTTCTCTTCCGGCACTTCCACGTCATCGAAGAACAGCTCGCAGGTGTTCGAGCCGCGCATGCCCAGCTTGTCGAACTTGCTGCCGCGGCTGAAGCCTTTCCAGTCGCGCTCGACGATGAACGCAGTGATGCCGTGGGCGCCTTTCTCCGGCTCGGTCTTGGCGTAGATCACGTAGGTGTTGGCGTCCGGGCCGTTGGTGATCCAGGTCTTGCTGCCGTTGAGCACGAAGCGGTCGCCGTGCTTCTCGGCGCGCAGCTTCATCGACACCACGTCGGAGCCGGCGTTGGGCTCGCTCATGGCCAGGGCGCCGATGTGCTCGCCGCTGATCAGCTTGGGCAGGTACCTGGCCTTCTGCTCCGCGTTGCCATTGCGCTTGATCTGGTTGACGCACAGGTTGGAGTGCGCGCCGTAGGACAGGCCGACCGAGGCCGAGCCACGGCTGATCTCCTCGATGGCGATGACGTGGGCCAGGTAGCCCATGTTGGCGCCGCCGTATTCCTCGCTGACGGTGATCCCGAGCAGGCCCATGTCGCCGAACTTCTTCCACATGTCCATGGGGAACAGGTTGTCGGCGTCGATCTGCGCGGCGCGCGGGGCGAGTTCGCTGGCGACGAAGCCCTGCACCTGCTCGCGCAGCATGTCGATGGTTTCGCCGAGGCCGAAGTTGAGGGAGGGGTAGCTCATGGAATCACCTGTACTTGTATTTATATTCGGATGAGAGAGCGGGGCAGGGCGGCGAGATCAGCTCGGCACGCGCTGCTTGCGGGGTTTGTCGGTCTCGGCCATGGCCGCCAGGCAGCGCTCCTCGGCCGTGTCCAGTTCCAGTTTCATCTGCTCGATGTCGAGCAGCTGCTGTTCCAGCTGCGCGCGGCGCGCGGTGATCTTGTCGAGGAAGGTCTGCAGCTGCCGGGTGTTGCCGCTGCTGGGGTCGTAGAGGTCGATCAGCTCCTTGCACTCGGCCAGCGAGAAGCCGATGCGCTTGCCGCGCAGGATCAGCTTCAGGGCCACCAGGTCCTTGGGGCTGTAGATGCGCTCCTGGCCGCGGCGCTCGGGGCTGAGCATGCCCTGTTCCTCGTAGAAGCGGATGGCGCGGGTGGTAATGTCCAGTTCGCGGGCCAGCTCGGAGATGGTGTAGGTCGTGGGCATGGGAATCTTCTTGCTCGGTCGTTTACCTTTACGTTAACGTAAACCTGCCTTGGGTCACTGTCAACAAACGCAATCGGCAACGGCGAATGCGTCGTGGCGCGAGAATTGCCTCTCGTCATGAGTAAGACTTTCCTACGCTGAGCTTCCCCTTTACGGACGCTGTCCGCGGGTGTACACAGCCCTGACCAGCCTGCGAGTTCCGTGCGCCTGAAAGCGGCGCGGAACCTACCGGAGCGATGCATGACGACAAGAACAATAAGCGGCGACCTGCTGCGCGAAGCCCACCTGGCCCGCGAGCGCCTGCAACAGGAAGGCGAAGTCCCCAGCGGCGTGCTCCGCGAGGAAATTGACGCCTCCTGGCGGCGCAGCCTCGGCCACGGCCTGGACTGCTCCGGCGGCACCGAGCACGGCCTCGACACGCGGGTCAAACCCGACGTGCTGCTGGCCGGCAACCGCCTGCTGCTCGACGCCGCCACCCCCGAGCTCGATTACCTGCAACAGCGCCAGGGGCACGACGGCGTGATCATCCTGGCCAACGCCGACGCCACCATCCTGTCCGTCGAGGGCGCACGCGAGCGCATGCAGAGCAAGGGCCTGTCCGACATCGTCCAGGGCGCCTGCTGGAGCGAAGCCTCGCGCGGTACCAACGCTCTGGGCACCGCGCTGGTGGAAAAGCGCGCCACGCAGATCGATTGCGGCGAACACTTCCTCGATCGCCTGAGCCGTTTCTCCTGCACCTCGGTGCCCATCGAAGGGCCGCAGGGTACGCTGCTCGGCGTGCTCGACATGACCCGCGAAGGGCCGCTCTCCGGCCCGCGCGAAAGCCTCTCGCTGCTCAGCCTCGCGGTGTTCCAGATCGAGGCGCGGCTGTTCGCCGTCAGCCATCCGGGGCAGGTGGTGATCGCCTTCCATTACCGCCGCCAGTACCTCGATTCCGCCTGGCAGGGCCTGCTCGCGCTGAGCCTGGACGGCAAGGTGCTGGCCGTCAGCGGCCAGGCTTGCCAACTGCTCGGCGCCCACCGTGAAAGCCTCGTGGGCCGGCGCAGCGAAGAGCTCCTCGGGGTGCGCGGCGAGCAACTGCTCGGCCGCCTCTACCAGGGCGGCGTCGGCAGCCTGCAGACGCCCAAGGGCGAGCTGTTCTACAAGACCCTGCAAGCGCCGCTGCGCAGCCACGCGGTGCCGGTCAGCGCCCGCGCTGCGCGCCCGGCCGCCGGGCCCGAACTCGAAGCCCTCGCCGGCAACCACCCGCGCTACGCCCGCGCCCTGCGCATGGCGCGCCAGGGCCTGGTGAACGAGCTGCCCGTGCTGCTGCTGGGCGAAACCGGCAGCGGCAAGGAAGTGGTCGCCCGTGCCTTGCATCAGGCCAGCGCGCGCAGCGACAAACCCTTCGTCGCGGTGAACTGCGCGGCGATTCCCGAAGGCCTGATCGAATCCGAACTGTTCGGCTACCGTGACGGCGCCTTCACCGGCTCGCGGCGCGGCGGCATGGTCGGCCGTCTGCAACAGGCCCACGGCGGCACGCTGTTTCTCGACGAGATCGGCGACATGCCGCTGGCCCTGCAGGCGCGCCTGCTGCGCGTGCTGCAGGAGCGCAAGGTGGCGCCGCTGGGCGCCGGCGAAGAGCAGGACATCGACGTCGCGCTGATCTGCGCCACCCACCGCGACCTCAAGCGCCTGGTGGAGGAGAAACACTTCCGTGAAGACCTCTACTACCGCGTCAACGGCATCAGCGTGAAGCTGCCGGCGCTGCGCGAGCGCGACGACCTCGCCGAACTCGCCGGCGGCCTGCTGGCCCGCCTGGGCGCGCCGAAGGTGAAACTCTCCGCCGAGTTGCTCGGCCTGCTGCGCGAGTACCACTGGCCGGGCAACATCCGCCAGCTGGAGATGGTCCTGCGCACCGCGCTGGCCATGCGCGAGGAGGGCGAGGAAGAACTGGGCCTGGATCACCTGCCCGACAGCACCCTGGACGAACTCGCCGCTGGCGAGCGCCCGCAGAGCGGCAGCATCCGCGAGAACGAGCTGGAGCTGATCCGCCAGGCGCTGGAACGCCACCAGGGCAACGTCTCCGCCGCCGCCGACGCGCTGGGCATCAGCCGCGCCACGCTTTACCGCAAGCTCAAGCAACTCAAGGTGGGCTGATGTTCTTCACCCGCCTGATCGAGAGCGACGATCCGCAGGCGCTCAAGGCCTCGCTGCGCTGGCTGTATGGCTTCGTGCGGCCGCACCAGGCGGCCATCGCCGGGCTGCTCGGCCTGTCGTTCTGCGCCTCGCTCCTGGTGCTGGCGCAGCCCTGGCTGACCAAGCTGTTGATCGACGACGGCCTGCTGGCGAAGGACTTCCCGGTGCTGGTGATGGTGGCCGGCGCCATGATCGTCGTCGGCCTGGTCGGCACGGCGTTGTCCGGCCTCAACCGCTACCTGCACACGCGCCTGTCCGGGCGCATCCTGTTCGCCCTGCGCGACGCGCTGTACCGCCACTTGCAGAGGCTCTCGCCGAGCTTCTTCGGCCGCCGCCGCATCGGCGACCTGATGTCCCGGCTCGACGGCGACGTCGCCGAGATCCAGCGCTTCGCCGTGGACTCGCTGTTCTCCGCCGTGTCCAGCGTGATCGGGCTGGTCGGCGCGCTGGTGCTGCTGCTCACCCTGTCGTGGAAGCTTTCGCTGCTGGTGGCGCTGCTGATTCCGCTGGACGTGCTCTGGCTGCGCTGGATGCGGCGCAAGGTGGAGCGCGAGGCGCGCGGCCTGCGCGAGCGCTCGGCGGACCTCTCGTCGTTCTTCGTCGAGACGCTGCCGGCCATGAAGTTCATCCAGTCCGCCGGCCAGCAATCCCGCGAAGCCGGGCGCCTGGAAGCTCTGGGGCAGGGCTACCTGGGCCAGCTGCTGCGCCTGCAACTCACCGAATTCTTCACCCAGGCCGTGCCCGGCACGCTGATGTCGCTGTCGCGCGCCTGTGCCTTTCTGGTCGGCGGCTACTGGGTGGTGCAGGGCACCTGGCAGCTGGGTTCGCTGATCGCCTTTTCCACCTACCTGGGCATGGCCATCGGGCCGGTGCAGAGCCTGCTGGGCCTGTACGTCGCGCTGCAACGCATGACCGTCAGCCTGGGCCGCGTGATGGAGTTGCGCGGCGAGGAAGCCGCCATCGTTTCCCCTGCCGCGCCACGGCCGATGCCGTCGGTGGGCGAGCTGCGCCTGGAAAATCTGCACTACGCCTGGCCGGGCCGCGCGCAAGCGGTCCTGCAGGACGTGCAGGCGGTGATTCCCGCCGGCCTCAAGGTCGCGCTCAGCGGCCCGTCCGGCGTCGGCAAGAGCACCCTGATCGACCTGCTGCAACGCTTCTACGACCCGGACCACGGCCGCATCCTGCTGGACGGCGTGGACCTGCGCGACCTCGACCTGCACGCGCTGCGCCGGCGCGTGGCGGTGGTCAGCCAGGACATCGTGCTGTTCCGCGGCAGCCTGGCCGACAACCTGGCCTACAGTGCGCCGGAGTCGAGCCGCGAGGCCATCGACCGGGCCGCCCGCGCTGCGCAGCTCGACGGCCTGATCGCCAGCCTCCCCGAAGGCCTCGACAGCCCGCTGGGCGAGCGCGGCCAGCAGTTGTCCGGCGGGCAGAAGCAACGCATCGCCATTGCCCGCGCGCTGCTGCAGGACCCGCTGATCCTGGTGCTGGACGAAGCCACCTCGCAGGTGGATGAAAGCACCGAGCGCGAGGTGATCGCCGCCATCGACCGGTTGTTCGCCGGGCGCACGCGCCTGCTGATCAGCCACCGCCCCTCGACCCTGGCCGCCGCCGAGCTGCACCTGGAATTGCAGGACGGGCAGCTGCGTGTGCGCGAGACCCAGCCGGTGCGGCAGCATGAGGCCTGACTTGTGTTAGTCGGCGTAATCGATAGCGGGCATTCAGAGGAGCAGGCTGCGTCGGTCATCATCGGCCAGCGCTTCCGTCTGGCCGATGATGGATTGGACCGACTGCCATTGTCGGTTGATCTGCTCGGCCACGGCAGCGCCGTCTGCGAAGCCATACTTCGCCATGCTCCGGAGGCCCGCCTTTGCGTCGCTCAGGTGTTCGATGAGCGCGGCGTGACCAGCCCGCTGCAGATCGCCGCGGCGCTGCACTGGCTGGGCGAGCAGGGCGTGCGGGTGATCAACCTGAGCCTGGGCGTGCGCCAGGACCGGCCCATCCTGCGCGAGGCAGTAGCCGAACTGATCGAGGCCGGCGTGCTGCTCTGCGCGTCCAGCCCGGCGCGGGGCGAGCCGGTGTTTCCGGCGAGCTACCCGGGCGTTGTCCGGGTGACCGGCGATGCCCGCTGCGGCGCGGGCGAGTGGTCCTGGCTGGACAGCCCACAGGCGGATTTCGGTGCGGCGGTGAAGGTGGCCGGGCGTTCCGGCGCGAGCCTGGGGTGCGCGGCGTTCACTGGGCATCTGGCGGCGTTGCTGGTTGAGCGGCCGGAGCTGTCGAACGTGCAGCTCGTCGAGGTGATGCGCGAGCGGGCGGCGTTTCGGGGGATTGAGCGGAGGGTGGGGCCATGAGTGGAGGTCGAATCCGTTTCCCTCACCCCAACCCTCTCCCAGAGGGAGAGGGGGCCGTCCGCAGTAAGCGTTCAGGTTTTGGGCTCTCCGTTAAGGATCGGCGTGCGCAGATGTCCCCGAGCGCACCGAACAGTCCCCTCTCCCTTTGGGAGAGGGTTAGGGTGAGGGTTGCCGGAGCATGAGCGACCTCCCCATCCTGATCCTTGGCGCCGGCCCCGCTGGAGCGGCCGTCGCCCTCGGCCTGCGCCGCCTGGGTTACCCCGTCACCGTGATCAGCGAATGGCGCCGCTTCGCCGCCGTGGAGGGCGTTTCCCAGCGTGTGCTGGAAGGCCTGCGCCATGCTGGCCTCACGCACGCGCTGAGCTGCGCCGCGCCACCCTCGCAACGGCGCGTGCACTGGAATGGCGTGGAAAGCGCGCAGAACATCGAATACCTCCTCGACCGTCCCCGCTTCGATGCCGGGCTGCGCGAGGACCTCAGGCAAGCCGGTGCCGAGCTGATCGAAGCCCAGGTGCTGGCCGTGGCAGAAGACGGCCCCGGCTGGCGGGTGACGCTCGACGGCGGCCGCGCAGTGCAGGGCGCCTTTCTCGTCGAAGCCCGGGGCCGCCAGGCGCCGCTGAGCCAGAAGGGAAGCAAGGCCCGGCGCGGGCCGGAAACCTTGAGTCTGCTCAACCGCTGGCAAGGCGAGCCCGGCCCGCTGGCGACGGCGGTGGAAAGCCTGCCCGACGGCTGGGCGTGGATGGCGCGGCAGGACGATGGGCGCTGCTACTGGCAGCTCACCCTGGACGTCGCCAGCAGCGACCTGCCGCCCCGTCAGCAACTGCTCGATTACTGCCGCGAGCGGCGCGCCACCTCGCCACTGGCCCGGCAGTTCTTCGGCGACGTGGCAGAGCGCGAACTGGACCTGCACGCCCGCAGCAGCACGGCGATCCTCTGTCTGGAAGCCTGCGGCGACAGCTGGATCCGCGTGGGCGATGCGGCCATGGCGGTGGACCCGCTGTCCGGCAACGGCATCTTCCAGTCGCTGTCGTCGGCCCTGCAGGCGCCGCTGGTGATCAACACGCTGTTGCGCGCGCCGGAGCGGGCGGCGTTGGCCCGGCGCTTCCACCAGCAGCGGGTGGAGCAGCTGTTCCTGCGCTTCGCCCGTGTCGGCCGCGACTTCTACGCCAGCGAAACCCAGTGGGCCGACCAGCCGTTCTGGCAGGCCCGCCGCGCCTGGCCGGACGCGCAGCCGAGCCACATGCCGGCGGATTTTGCCAGCCTGCGCATCGAGCGCGCCCCGGTACTCAACGGCGAGTTCGTCGATGAGGCGGAGGTGGTGGTCAGCGCGGACCAGCCGCTGGGCATCTGGCACCTCGACGGCCTGGAGCTGGCGCCATGGCTGCGGCGGCTGCGCGCGGAGCCGGAAGCGCAGGTGCTGGCGGATTTGCCGCCCGAGCGCCGCCGAGCGTTTCAGGGGTGGTTGCTGTCCCAGGGGTATCGTCCGGCGTAAGGGCGGTTTTCGTCCGTTGTCTTGTCCGGCGCGATGCGGGCCAATCGCGGACGGAGTCCGCTCCTACGCAATCGGGTGACACCGGGATTCCCGTGCGACTCGTAGGGCGCATAACGCCTCCGGCGTTATCCGCCATGACGGCGGATAACCCGTTCCGGGTTATGCGCCCTACGGTCCCGTGGCGTTGGCTGTCGCCCCAGGGCTATGGGCCACAGGTTTAACCACTTCACGGATTTTCGAGGCCTCGTCGGGCGATGATGTCCGGCTGCCCGATGGAGAATCCCATGGCCTTCCTGCGATCCGTCTTTGCCCTGTCGCTGATCCTGCTGACGCTCTTCGATACCTCGCTCGCGGCGTCGACGCCGGCGGCCGATACGGCGAGCGCGGAGCGTTTCCTGCGGCAGGTGTACGCCAGCTACTCGCACGACGGGCCGGGCGTGCCGAACCCGGCGCTGAAGGAGGAGGACGTCTACGACGCCTCGCTGCTCGCGCTGATGAAGGCTGACCAGGACGCCGCCGATGGCGAAGTCGGCTACCTCAATGGCGACCCGGTGTGCGATTGCCAGGACTGGGGCGACCTGCGCATCCAGACGCTGACCTTTGCCGCGGCCGACGGCGACCGGCTCACCGCCAGCGTGACGCTCAAGGACGAGGTGACGGGCGAGGGCAAGCAGCTCGACCTGCTGTTGCACCACACGGCCCATGGGTGGCGCGTCGAGGATTTCGTCAACGCCGAGGGCAGCCTGGCGCAGAACCTGCGCAAGAGCACCCAGGACCTGCTGCAGTTCAAGCAGGATGCGGCCAAACCCTGATGTCGACCGGCGTGGTTCGCGAGCAAGCTCGCTCCTACAAGGGGGGCACGGTCGCTGTTCGTAGGAGCGAGCTTGCTCGCGAACCGCATTCCGTGAAGCCCGCCTACATCGCACCGAAACCCTCGCTCACCGATGCTTGTGTAGGAGCGCGCCATGCGGGCCGATCGCGGGCATGGCCCGCTCCTACAGGGAGGGATCATCGCACGAGAGGGTCGACGACTGCCCACGAACGTAGGAGCGGACGCTGCCCGCGATCGGCCCGCATCGAGCCGGAGACCATCGCGGACGAAGTCCGCTCCTACAAAAACAAAAGCCCCCGCCGCGAACGGCAGGGGCTTTTTCGTATCGCCAGTCGGCTTACTTGCGGTCGATCCACACGGTCTGCGGGTTGGTGAACTCGCGCAGGCCGAAGTGCGACAGCTCGCGACCGAAGCCGCTCTTCTTCACGCCGCCGATTGGTACGCGCGGGTCGGAGGCGGAGAAGCCGTTGATGAACACGCCACCGCTGACCAGGCGACGGGCCATGTGCTGGGCCTTCGCCTTGTCGGCAGTCCAGATCGCCCCGGAGAGGCCGAACTCGCTATCGTTGGCCAGCTCCAGGGCATGCTCGGCGTCGCGGGCGACGATCAGCGAGGCAACGGGGCCGAAGATTTCCTTCTGGAAGGCGGTGTTGCCCGGCTTCACGTCGGCCAGCACGGTCGGCGCGTAGTAGTTGCCTTCGCCCTCGAGCTTGTGGCCGCCCAGCAGCAGGGTGGCGCCGTCGGCGATGGCCTGCTGGACCTGGCCGTGCAGTTCGTCGCGCAGGTCGAAGCGGGCCATCGGGCCGACGAAGGTGTCGTCCGCCAGCGGGTCGCCGATCTTCAGCGCCTTGACGGCGGCCAGCAGCTTCTCGGTGAACGCCGGGGCGATGGATTCCTCGAGGATCATGCGCTTGGCGGCGATGCACACCTGGCCGCAGTTGCCGAAGCGGCTGGCGACGGCGGCTTTCACGGCGGCGTCGAGGTCGGCGTCGGCGAGCACGATGAAGGCGTCGGAACCGCCCAGTTCGAGCACGCATTTCTTCAGTGCGGCACCGGCCTGGGAGGCGATGGCCGCGCCCGCGCCGACGCTGCCGGTCACGGCGATGGAGGCGATGCGGTCATCGGCGATGGCCTTGGAAACCAGCGGCGGTTCGACGTTCAGCACCTCGAACACGCCTTCGGGCAGGCCGGCCTGCAGCCAGGCGTCGCGCAACTGATAGGCGCAGCCCATGACGTTCGGCGCGTGCTTGAGCACGTAGGTGTTGCCGCCCAGGATGATGCTCACCGCGCCGCGCATGACCTGCCAGGTGGGGAAGTTCCACGGCATCACGGCCAGCACCGGGCCCAGCGGCAGGTAGGAGATGTACGCGCCTTCGATGCTGGTCTTCTCGTCTTCGAGCATGGCCGGGCCGTTGTCGGCGTACCACTCGCAGAGGTTGGCGCACTTGTTGATCTCGCCACGGGCCTGGGTGACCGGCATGCCCATTTCCTGGGCTTCCATGCGGGCCATGGGTTCGACGTTGGCGCGCAGGACTTCGGCCATCTTGCGCAGCACGGCGACACGTTCGGCGATGCTGGTGTCACGCCATTGGCGGAACGCGGCATCGGTGCGGGCCAGCGAGGCTTCCAGCTGGGCGGCGTCTTCGAAGGTGTAGCGGGCCAGTTCCTGGCCGGTGGCGGGGCTGCGGGAGATGGCAGCGGGGATGGCGGCGATCTGGTTCATGGTGAGTCCTGCTTGTTCTGGATGAGGCGCAAGGCCGGTCGTTCGTCCGGGCATGGTGGCTCCGGGATGACGCAGAAATTAAGATGCGCATTCATTCATGTAAAATGAATAATCAAGAAAGAGTCTTTCTCTCGGAGAGAATCATGGACCTCACCCAGCTGGAAATCGTCCGCGCCGTCGCCCACGAGGGCAGCATCACCGCTGCCGCGGCCCGTCTACACCGCGTGCCGTCGAACCTGACCACGCGCATCAAGCAGCTGGAAGCGGAGCTGGGCACCGAGCTGTTCATCCGGGAAAAGCTGCGCCTCCGCCTGTCGCCTACCGGGCGCAGCTTCCTCGACTACGTCGAACGCATCCTCGACCTGGTGGACGAGGCACGGCAGGTGGCAGTGGGCGCGGAGCCCCACGGCAGTTTTTCCCTGGGCTCGATGGAGAGCACGGCGGCGGTGCGCATCCCGGAGATGCTGGCGCGCTACCACCAGCAATGCCCGAAGGTGCAACTGGACCTCTCCACCGGGCCGTCGGGGGAGATGATCGACGGCGTGTTGTCGGGGCGTTTCATCGCCGCCTTCGCCGACGGCCCGGCGAACCATCCGCAGCTGGACGGCAAGCCGGTGTACCGCGAGGAACTGGTGCTGATGAGCGCCCAGCACCATGCGCCGGTGCATGACGCGCGGGACGTTGCGGGGGAAACGGTGTTCGCCTTCCGCGATACCTGTTCCTACCGCAAGCGCCTGGAGGGCTGGTTCGCCGAGCACCGCGTGGTGCCGGGCAAGATCATGGAGATGGAGTCCTACCATGGCATGCTCGCCTGCATCGCGGCGGGCGGCGGTGTGGCGATCATCCCGCGGGCAATGTTCGACAGCCTGGCCGGCGGGCGCAACGTGGCGATCCACCGCCTGGCGCCCCAGCATGCCGACGCCACCACCTGGCTGTTCTGGCGACGCGGCACCGATACGCCGGCGCTGCGGGCGTTCATCGGGCTGCTCGACGAGCCGCTGATCGAGGCCGAGGTGGCCTGAGGCTCAGCGTCCCTCGATCCACAGTTGGCGCACGCCGTCGCCTTCGCGCAGCAGGAACAGCGCGCCCAGGCCACGTTGGCGCGCCAGCTGCGCGCCGCGCTCGGGGCCCAGCACCATCAGCGCGGTGGCCCAGGCGTCGGCGAGCATGCAACTGCGCGCCAGCACCGACACCGAGGCCAGGCCGTTGTCCAGCGGCGCGCCGCGCAGCGGGTCCATGGTGTGGGCGTAGCGTGTGCCGTCCTGCTCGCGGAAGTGCCGGTAGTCGCCGGAGGTGGCCAGCCCGCCGTCGCCCATCTGCAGCACGCCGAGCGCCTCGCGCCTGCCCGGCTGCGGGCGTTCGATGGCCACCGTCCAGCACTGGTTGCCGGGTTTGCAGCCACGTGCGCGGTACTCGCCGTCGATGCTCACCAGGTAATCGTGGATGCCGCGGTCCTCCAGGCAGCGCGCCAGTTGATCGACACCAAAGCCCTTGGCGATGCCGGACAGGTCCAGTTGTACCGGCTGGCGCTTGCGCACACGGGCGCCGGCGAAGTCGAACTCCAGCGCCGTGCTGGCGCTGATCCGCGGCGATGGGGGCAGCGCGTCCCTCCCGACCGCCCCGGCGCAACGCCGTGGTGGGCCGAATCCCCAGGCCGTCACCAGGTCGCCCACCGCGATATCGAAGGCGCCGCCTGACTCGACCTCCACCTGGATGGCGGTCTGCAGTACCCACAGCAGCTCGGCCGGCAGGCTGACCCAGGTGCCCGCTGCGCTGGCGTTCAGGCGCGACAGGTCGGAGTCGTCCCGCCAGTTCGACATCTGCGCGTCGACGCGTGCCACCGCGTCTTGCAGGGCGTGCGCGAGGGCTGCCTCGTCGAGGGGCGCGCGGCTGTAGAACAGCGCGCAGTAGCGGCTGCCCATGGTGGGGCCGTTGAAACGGTAGCGCTGGGCGCTGACGGGGTCAGAACAGGTCTTCACGGTAGCGGCCTCCGGCACGCAGTTGTTCCACGCTCAGCGCCAGCGGGCCGAGCAGTTCGTCGAAGGCGCGGCGCACGCCCTGGGCCATGTCGCGCCCGCCGCAGACCAGCACCTGGGCGCCGGCCGCGATGAGTGGCCGCAGCTCGCCCGCATCCGCGCGCAGGCGGTCCTGCACGTAGCCCGGCTGCGGGCCGGCGGAATACACCGTGCGCAGGTCGCTCAGGCGGCCATCGGCGCGGGCCTGATCGAGGTCGCGCTGGAACGGCACGCCGGCTTGCGCGACGCGCCCGCCCCAGTAGAGGTAGAGCGGCCGCTGCGGGCGGTTGTGGCGGGTGAAGCCGGCCAGCGGGCCGATCCCGCTGCCGGCGCCGATCAGGATCAGCGGGGCATCGCCCGGCTGCGGCTGGAAGTCGCGGTGCGGCTGCAGCGTCGCGTCGAGGGTGTCGCCAAGTTGCAGGCCGTGCAGGTAGGTGGAGCAGAGGCCGCCGGCGCGCAGGCGCACGCAGATGTCCAGCAGGCCGTCGCGACTGTCGCTGGCGATGGAGTACTGGCGGGGCGTGGCGGCGCCGGGCGGGTAGATCGCCAGCAGGTCGCCGGCCTGGTAGTGCGGCACCTGGCCGAGCGGGGCGAAGCGCAGCACCGCCAGTGGCACATCGCCGGGCGCCGCGTGCAGCTGGCGCTCGACCAGCCTGAAGCGCGACTCCGGGCGCGGCAGGCCCACGTCGCCTGCCACCAGCGGCAAGCCCAGTGCCGCCCCCAGTTCGCCTGTCCAGGCGGCAAACTCCTCGGGCTGGCTGGCCTCTATGTCGCGCCGCGGCAGCAGGCGTTGTAGGCCGCGGCCGGCCAGGGCGGCGTCCACGTCCACCGCGTATTGGCAGAAGCGCGGGAAGCGCCGGTCGCCGAAGCCCAGCACGGCGAAGCGCGCCGAGGCGGGGAGGTGCAGCCGGTCGAGGCGCTCGAGGAAGCCCGCCGCCGATTGCGGGGCGTCGCCATCGCCGTAGGTGGCGGTCAGGACCAGCAGGGCGCGCGCCGCCGGGAAGGGGCGTGGGCCATCCTTCAGCGCGGCGCTGTGCACGCGGGCGCCGGTTGTCGCGAGCGCCGTCTGCAAGGCGCTGGCGAAGGCCCAGGTGCCCTGGGTTTCGCTGCCCACCAGCAACACGTACTCCGCGCTCTCGGGATCGGCTTGCGAGGCGAAGGTCGGCTGCTGGCGGCGGCGCCGCAGGAACAGCAGCACACCGGTCACGCCCAGCAGCGGTACGCCCAGGGCGGCGACGCCGAGGAGCGGGCTGGCGGCCCCCAGCAGTTCGCCGCTGTGCAGGCCGTAGATGAACTCGTAGAGGCGCTGCGCCGGCGTGTGGGGCGTGTAGCCCAGCCACTGGCCGCTGACCGGGTCGACATAGCCGTCGCCGTTGGCGGTGCGCAGGGTGTAGGTGGCCTGGGTGTCGCCGGCCAGGGGGAATTCCAGTTCGCGCAGCTGGCGCAGCGGCACCTGCTGCAAGGCCGCCAGCTCGCCAGCGGGCAGCGGCGTGCCTTGCGTCACCTGTTCAGGGAAGGCGGCCTGCTGTTCCAGGTCGCTGGCGAACCATTCGAAGTGCTCCGCCGACAGGTAGGCGCCGCTCAGGCCCAGCAGCAGGGCCACCGGCAGCAGCGCGCGGCCGACCTGGTTGTGCCAGCGCGAGGCGCGCCCGCCGCGCACCGGGGCCGCCAGCTTGCGCCAGCCACCCTGGCGGCGGGCGAGCAGGGCCAGCCCGGAAAGGCCCAGCAGGAGCATCCCCAGCGCACCGCCGCCGGCGAGGGCGTGGCCCGTCTCGCCCAGCAGCAGCGAGCGGTGCAGGTCGCGGGCGAGGCGGTAGATGGCGGGCGGCTCATAGCTGCCGAGCACCGCGCCATCCCGGGCCGACACCCGCAGCGCACCCTGTTCGCCATAGGCGATCAGCAGGCCGGAGGCGTGCCGCTCCAGGCGCTCCACGCCGGGCACCGAATGGCTCACCTGCTCGGCGAGCTGCGCCACGGTTCGCGACGGTTCGGCCCCGGCGGTGACCCGCTCGGCCAGCGGCTGGGTGGACAGCAGCGCGCCGCTGCCGGCCAGCACCAGCAGCAGGGCGGCCAGCAAGATGCCGGGCCAGGCGTGCAGACGACGAAGCATGGCGGCCTCCTGAATCACATCTGGTAGCGGAAGTTCGCGACGTAGCCGCTGCCGGCGTTGTCCTGGCCGGCACCGTCCCGGGTCAGCGGTACCTTCACTTCGGCGCGGTTGGAGCGTTTGTCTTCCACGGCGCTGTCGATGCGGATCTGGTAGCCGGCGTCGATCAGGCTGTCGGCCACCTCCACCGAGACCTGCAGGTGCTCGCCGCTGCCGACGCTGGCGCCGCTCAGGCCGTCGAACTCGGTGGCCCGCAGGCCGCTGCCGCGCGCCCAGTCGCCCAGGTGCTTGTAGTACTTGGCCTTCGGCCCGGCGACCCACAGGGTGCGCTGGTACTGGCCCTGGGCGTCGGTCAGGTAGATGGCCAGGTAGGCGTTGTTGCCGCTGTAGTCGGTGAGGGTGGTGTCGAGGGTGAGTTCGCGGGCCTGGGCGAGGGCCGGGCCGGCCACGGCGCCAGCGACGGCCAGGGTGATCAGGGTGGTCTTCATGATGGGCCTCCTATGGGGAGACTCGACTGTGTGCCGCTGCGCTTAAACCAAGCTGAACCGCTCTGCGGCGCGACTTCAGGTTGGTTTCAGGTTGCGCTGCTAAGGCCTGCGCTGCGCCCTGCGCGCGAGGCGGCGGCGCCGTGTTGCAGGGGTGTTACGTCTCGCCGGCGCAACAGCGGAAAAATTCCCCGCGCGCCCTCTTGCAGCGCGTTGGCGCTGCGCTAACGTGTGTTTCTCCGGCCGTCGTGCGAAGGCGAAAGCGCCCTTCGCGGCAGGGTGTTTTTCCGCTGAACTTCTGCCCGGAGCGCATGATGGAAACACGCAGCAAGAGACGACGCGCCAATGCCCTGCAGATCACCCTGATGGGCGCGGGGCTGATGTGCCTCGCCCTGGTCCTCGCGGCCGCCCTGGTGGACCTGTGGCCGCAGTCCTACCCCAAGTTCCCAGCGGCCGGCGCGGTGGGCGACCCCGGCGTGCAATGCCTGGTCGGCTGGTGCCCCGGGCCGGATGCGCGGCTGCTGGTGATGGTCATGGTCGCGGGGGCGCTGGGCAGTTTCGTCCACGTGGCGAAGTCCTTCGGCGACTTCGTCGGCAACGACCGCTTCATGGCCAGCTGGATCTGGTGGTACCTGCTCAAACCCTGCATCGGCATGGCGCTGGCGCTGATGCTCTACCTGCTGGTGCGTGCGGTGCTCGTCGCGGTGAGCACTGGCGGCGATCCCGCCAGCGTCAACCTCTATGGGCTGATGGCCATGGCCGCTCTGGTAGGGATCGCCTCCAAGCAGGGCACCGACAAGTTCGCCGAGGTACTCGACGCGCTGCTGCGCACCCGTCGCGGCGGCGGCGACGCCCGGCGCAAGGACCCGCTGGAGAACCCCGTGGCGCTGATCAGCGAGGCGCAGCCGCCGGTGCTCGACGCCCAGTCGTTGTACGTCACCCTGCGCGGCAAGGGCTTCAGCCGTGGCGCGCGGGTACTGGTGAATGGCGCCGAGCGCGAGACGTCGCTGGCCGATAGTTGCCGTCTGGCGTTCCAGCTGTTGCCCGAGGATGTGGCGGTCGGCGGCACGCTGGCCGTGGTGGTGGTCAACCCGCCGCCGGGCGGCGGGCCGTCCGCGTCGCTGATGCTGGAAGTGAGCGCCCCCGAGCCACCGGAACTGGCGCAGTCAGCGCCGGTGGCGATGGTGGTGGCGTCGGCAGAGGAGGACTCGGCGGTGGCGTCGCTGCACTGAGCCCAGCGGTGACTTTGGCCGTTGTAGGAGCGAGCTTGCTCGCGAACCGCTGGGCGTCGGTGCTGCCGGTAGAGCCGTTCGCGAGCAAGCTCGCTCCTACCCAAAGCGGGAGGTGCGCAAAATGAAAAAGGCCCCGAAACGGGCCTTTTTCATGGACGCCGGACAGGCCGTCAGGCGCTGCTGTTCACCGTGGCGCGCTTCACCGATCGGGCGGCGGGCGCGTGGTGCTCGTCGTGCTCGTGATCGTCGACGATCACCGGCACCTCGTTGCCCTCGGCGTCGAACAGCTTGCCGTTCTGGAAGTAGTCGCCCTCGTTCAGCGCGGCGATGTCGCGGTAGCGCAGGGTGCGCTCCTCGGCGGCGACGAATACCGATTGCTGGTCCGAGTTGCCGGTCTTCAAGTGGTTGAACAGCAGGTTCAGGCCGATGGCCATGATCGCCGCCGAGCTGATGCCGGAATGGAAGATGGTGGCGAACCAGCTGGGGAAGTGCTCGTAGAAGCTCGGCGCGGCGATCGGGATCATGCCGAAGCCGATGGACGTGGCGACGATGATCAGGTTCATGTTGTTGCGGTAGTCCACCTTGGACAGCGTGCGGATACCACTGGCCGCCACGGTGCCGAACAGCACCACACCGGCGCCGCCGAGCACCGAGGAGGGCACCGCGGCGATCACCCGGCCCATCACCGGCAGCAGGCCAAGGGTGACCAGGATCAGGCCGCCGGTGGCCACCACGTAGCGGCTCTTCACGCCGGTCACGGCCACCAGGCCGACGTTCTGGGCGAAGGCGCTCTGGGTGAAGGAGCCGAAGATCGGCGCGAGGATGCTCGATGCCATGTCCGCGCGCAGGCCGTTGCCCAGGCGCTTGGAATCGACCTTGGTGCCGATGATCTCACCCACCGCGAGGATGTCCGCCGAGGTTTCCACCAGGGTCACCATGATCACGATCAGCATCGACAGGATCGCGGCGATGTGGAAGGTCGGCATGCCGAAGTGGAAGATCGCCGGGAAGGCCACCATCGGGCCTTCGGCCACGCGGGAGAAGTCGGTCATGCCCAGCGCGGCGGCAATCAGCGTACCGATCACCATCGCCAGCAGAATCGACAGGCGCGAGATGGAGGCGCTGCCCAGCTTGCTCAGCAGCAGGACGATCACCAGGGTCAGGGCGGCCAGGCCGATGTTGGCCATGCTGCCGAAATCCGGGGCCTTGGGGTTGCCGCCCATGGCCCAGCGCGCCGCCACCGGCATCAGCGTGAGGCCGATGGTGGTGATGACGATGCCGGTGACCAGCGGCGGGAAGAACTTGGTGATGCGCGAGAACACCGGGGTGATCAGCAGGCCGATGAACGATGCCGCCATCACGGCGCCCAGCACGGCGTTGAGGCCGCCACCCTCGTAGCCGCCGCCGAGGATGGCGATCATGGTGGCGACACCGGCGAAGGATACGCCCTGCACCAGTGGCATCTGCGAGCCGAAGAAGGGAATGCCGAGGGTCTGCAGCAGGGTGGCGAGGCCGCCGGCGAACAGCGAGGCGGCGATCAGCAGGCCGATCTCGCTGCCGGAGAGGCCGGCCGCCTGGCCGAGGATCAGGGGCACGGCGACGATACCGCCGTACATGGTCAGAACGTGTTGCAGGCCGTACGCCAGGTTGGCGCCGATTCCGAGGTTCTCGTCTTCCGGGCGTGCTCCGGCGGACGCTACAGCTGAACGATCATTCATGGCTGAGGACTCGCTTGTTTTTGTTGTGCGGCCACTGTAGACAAACTACGTGGGAGATTTCCACTGTTTTGTATACATGTTTCTGTCCGATGGTCCGGAATCTGACCGAACGGTTATGTGGTTTTTCTGGCTTGAAGGCTCTGCAATCGGCGTTCTGCATGAAATCCTGACCCGGCGTGCGCTGCACGAAATGTGTGCACAGGTGAATCCAAAAGCACCAGCAGGTTGCGTGCAAGGCGCGATAAGGGGCTTTGCAACAGCCTGTACACAGCCCGTCGCAAATTGCGGGCCAGCGAAGCATCGCGCAGGTCTTTCTCCCCGATGGAGGCTGGTGCTGCTATAACCGTCCGCCTTGGTCTTTGGCGGATTTCGAGAAGAGATGGCCCTCCCACCGCTGCACAGTTTCAAGGTGTTCGAAAGCGTGGCCCGCCTGGGCAGCCTGGCGGCGGCCGCGGTCGAACTGCACGTCACCACCGGCGCGGTCAGCCAGCAGGTGAAGGCGCTGCAGGCCAGCCTGGGCGTGGAACTGTTCGAGAAGCGCGGCCGCCAGTTGGTGCTGACCGACAGCGGCCGTGAGCTGCAGAAGCGCGTGGCGAGCGCCATGGGCGAGATCACCGGGGCCGTCCAGGCGCTGCAGGCGGGAAGCCGGCAGGACGAGGAGCGGGTGGACATCTGCCTGTCGATCCCGCCGGCCGAAGGCGTTGAGTGGCTGGCCCGGCCGCTGCTGCGTTTCATGGAGCAGTCGCGGTCGGTGCGGGTGAGCGTGATCACCGCGCCGGGCATGCCCCAGGTGGACTGGCGCCGCGCCGATGTGGCGGTGATCTACGGTAATCCGCCATGGCCCGGTGTCTGGTGGCGCCTGCTGCATGGCATCCGCATGACACCGGTGTGCAGTCCGCAATACCTGCGCGGGCCGCTGGCCATCGTCGAGGCCGCCGACCTGGCGCGGCACCGGCTGCTGCACGAGGACGACGGCAGCCAGTGGCAGCAATGGCTGGCGGAGGCTGGGTACAGTCGGGGCGGCGCCGAGGACATCCATTTCGAGGATTTCGGCATGGTCCTGCAGGCGGCGCGCGACGGTTTCGGCGTGGCGCTCAGCGATGAGGCGGTGTCACGGCGCGACCTCGACGAAGGCCGGCTGGTACGCCCGTTGCCGATCTCCGTGGCGGCGGTGCACAACTACTACGTCGTCTGCCCCGAGGCGAAACGCGAACGCCCGGAGGTCCGGGCGTTCATCGAGTGGTTGCTGTCGATAGGCGAGCAGGGGGCGACGGGCTCGGCATGAGCCTGTAGGAGCGAGCTTGCTCGCGAACCAGAATCAACCTGGCGCGCCAGTGCGGAACGATCGGCCGTTGTTCGCGGGCACGCTCGCTCCTGCAAGGATCTAGTGACTCCATGCCAGGCGTCAGCGTGGGCCTCAGTATCGATACCCCCGTCCATCCGTGAACCGGATGTCGGTGAGAATGCTGATGTTCTTCTCCACCTTGTACAGCGCCGAGCTCCTGATCAGCTCCGGGTCGCTGAAGGCTTCGCCCTTGGCGCGGCCGGCCTGGATCTGCTGCATCTTGTCGCGCACCGCGACGACATCGGCGTAGGTCATGGCCGGCACCTTGCCCGGGTCTTCGTCAGCGTGGGCGCCATAGAGGGTGGTCTGCGGGTTGATCACCTTCAGCGTGGAGTCCAGCGACGCCACGTAGTCCGCGAGGTTCCCCGCCAGCAGCCAGGACGGGTAGAGGTGGTCGCCGGAGAGCAGGATGTTGTGGGCTTCATCGAACAGCGCGACTTCGTCCGGCGTGTGGCCGGGCATGCTCAGCAGGCGCAGCTTGAGGCCGCCCAGGTCGATCACCTCGTCGGGCTTCACCAGGCGCGAGACCCGGAAGGGCGCCAGGGTCATATGGTCGATGCTGCCCAGGTGGACCGGCTCGGGCACTTGGTAGAGGCCGTCGGCGCGGCGGAATTTTGCCGTGAAGGGGGTATCGAGCAGGTAGATGCTCTGGAAGTTGTGCAGCCCGCCGAGGTGGTCGAAGTGCAGGTGCGAGGGCAGTACCGACAGCGGCTTGTCGGTGATCCGGCGGGCGACCTGTGTGATGTCTTCCGTCTGGTTGGCGCCGGAATCGAACATCAGCGCCTGGTGCGAGCCCACCAGCAGGTACGAATAGTTCTTCTGGTAGTAGTGCGGCTCGCCGATGGCGTAGAGGAAATCCGTGAGCTTGTGGACCACGAAGGCTGGTTTTTCAGGCTTGGGGGCTTCGGCGGCGGTCACCGCGAAGGGCGCGCCGAGGAGGGTAGTGGAAGCCACGGCCAGGGCTTTGATCAGCATGCGCATGGGGCGCGAACCTCGTTCTCGTTGTTGTCGGGGGCGGGTTGTCCGCCAGCATCTCACTGCTGGCGAGGGCGCACTTCAATGCACGATTTCTGCGGCCCGACAGTTCAGTTCGGCTAAAGCCTGGCGGGATCAGCGGCGCTGATTTTCGGCGTTCTGCATAAGCAGGGCTAATTATTCATTCGGGGAATTCATGGCAGCGACGTCGCCATGCCGGTAGAACTGTGCGGGTCGAGCGCGCTGTTCGCGCCAGTTCCCACTGTTCCCGGAGCCATTTCCATGACGTCCAGATGGACCGCTTTGCTGCACGTGCTGAAAACCCTGTCCGTCGCCTGGGGCGACTACAACAGGCGCAATTTCGTCCGCCGCTGAGGCGGGCGATTCGCCCCACCGTTCAGTCTCGTTTCCGCCTTACCCCAAGGATTTCGTCATGCAACCCGTCACACCGCAGATCGCCCCCGCCATCGCTACCCTCGCTCCCGGCTTTCGTGCCCTGAGCATCACTGTGGAGGCCGCGCCGATTCTTCATCCCGAGGTGGCGGAGCAGGCCTTGCAGCGCGCCTGCGCGGCCCTGGCGGCGGGCGAGCCGGCGTGGGGTGATGCGCACCTGGCCGCCTGGGCCGAGGCGTTCCGCCGCTTTGGCGCCAAACCGCAGCGCACCCCCTGCTCGGCGGAAGCGCTGCGCAAGCGCGTGCGGCGCGACGGCGGCCTGCCGAGCATCGATCCGGTGGTGGACCTGTACAACGCCATCAGTGTGCAGTTCGCCATCCCGGTGGGCGGGGAAAACCTCGCCGCCTACGCCGGCACCCCACGCCTGGTGATCGCCGAGGGCAGCGAGACCTTCGACACCCTGAAGGACGGCGCACCGGCTCACGAATCCCCCGACCCCGGCGAAGTCATCTGGCGCGACGACCTGGGCGTTACCTGCCGCCGCTGGAACTGGCGCCAGGGCGTGCGCACCCGCCTGGATGCCGAGGCGCAGCAGATGTGGTTCATCCTCGAAAGCCTGCCAGAGATGCCGCTGGAAGCCTTGCGCGAAGCGGGCGATCAGCTGGTTGCCGGCTTGCTGGCAATGATGCCGGGGGCAAGGACTTCGACCTTGCTGGTCGGGCCGGGCGCTTGAGCCTGGCGTGCCGTTGCTCAGCGTCGGGCCACGCCCCGATTACAAAGGTGCTCCGGCCACCGGCGCATGCCGCGCCATCAGCTCGACGATCCAGTCGATGAAGACCCGCAGCTTGGCGCTGACGTGGCGGTTGGGTGGGAAGGCGAGGTAGAGGGGCATGCTGTCCATGCTCCAGTCGGCGAACAGTTCCACCAGCTCGCCGCGGGCCAGGGCCTCCTCGGCCATGTAGCGCGGCAGCCAGAGCACGCCCATGCCGGCGATACCGGCGGCCAGGTAGGCGTTGCCGTCGTCGACCGTCAGCGCCGGGCGGCCATGGACCTGCACGGTCTCGCCACCTTTTTGCAGGGCATAGGACAGCGGCTTGCCAGTGCGCGCCCAGAGGTAGCCGACGATGCGTTGCGGGTGGTCTTCCAGGTCGCGCGGATGCCGGGGCACTCCGGCGCGCCGCAGGTAGCCGGGCGCCGCGAAGACGCCCAGCGGCAGGTCGCCGACCTTGCGCGCCATCAGCGACTGGTCGGTGAGCTCGCCGCCGCGCACCACGCAGTCCACGTTCTCGTCGATCAGGTCGACCATGCGGTCGCTGACGCCCAAATCAATCTGGATGTCCGGGTAGCGCTCATGGAAGTCGGGCAGGGCGGGGATCAGCAGCAGGCGCGCCAGCGGCGTGGGCACGTCCACCCGCAGCCGCCCGCGTGGCGTGGCGGCCGCGCTGGAAAGGCTGGTCTCGGCGTCGTCCATGTCCGCCAGCAGGCGCACCACGCGTTCGTAGTAGGCGGCGCCATCGGCGGTGAGGTTGAGCTTGCGGGTGGTGCGGTTGAGCAGGCGCACGCGCAGCCGCGCTTCCAGCTGCTGGATCAGCTGGGTCACGCTGGTGCGGCTCATGTGCAGGGTGTCGGCGGCCTTGGTGAAGCTGCCGGTTTCCACCACGCGGGCGAAGGCTTGCATCGCATCGAAACGGTCCACGGCGGCTCCGGCTGGCTGGCGGGTGGAGGGCAGATTGTTTGGATTCTACAAACAATGCTGAAGCGTGTTGCCAGATTATCGCGAAGCCCGTGCGCCTTAACCTGCCTCCATCGTTGAACCGGGGCCGCGGCCCCCCTGATGGAGCACGTCCATGCCGACTCGTGATGTGGTTTTCCCCGCTGGCCGCCAGGCCCTTTATGAACGCAACCGCTATTCCCCGGCGGTCCGCAGCAACGGCCTGTTGTTCGTCTCCGGCCAGGTCGGCAGTCGCGAGGATGGTTCACCCGAACCCGGCCTCGAGGCCCAGGTCCGGCGGGCCTTCGACAACCTCAACGCGATCCTCGCCGCCGCCGGCTGCAGCTTCGAGGACGTGATGGACGTGACGCTGTTCATGGTCGACCCCCAGGCGAACTTCGAGCGTGCCTGGCAGGTAGCCGCCGATTACTGGGGCGCTGCGCCCTATCCCACGGTGACGGCGGTGGGAGTGACGTGGCTGTACGGCTTCGACTTCGAAATCAAGGTGATCGCGCGCCTGCCGCAGGGTTGAGGGCACAGGGCAGGGCGGCGAGACGGGGCGGCCGGGTTTCTTTACCATGCCGCCTTGTTTTGCATCGCCAGGAATACCCCATGACGACTCCCACCTTCCGCACCGCCACCCCCGCCGATACCGACCGCTGCTTCGAGATCGAAACCACTGCCTACGAGGGCGACGAGGCCGCCACGCGGGAAAAAATCGCCACGCGTATCGCCCAGTATCCCGAGGGCTTTCTGATCATGGAGCTGGGCGGCGAGATCATCGGCTTCATCAACGGCGGCTGCGCCCATGAAGTGGTGATGTCCGACGAGGCGTTCAAGGAACTCGTCGGCCACGACCCGGCGGCGCTCAACGTGGTGATCATGTCGGTGGTGATCGACCCGGCGCAGCAGGGCAAGGGGTATTCGACCCGGCTGATGCGCGCCTTCATCCAGCGCATGACCGGCCTGGGCAAGCGCACCATCCACCTGATGTGCAAGGACCGCCATGTGCCGCTTTACGAGCGCTTCGGCTACCGCTACGTGCAGCCGTCGGCGTCCGACCACGGCGGCATGGCGTGGCACGAAATGGTGATGGAGCTGCCCGCCGCCTGACGCGTCAGCGCTCCGGTCGGTCGTCGACCCGATCGCGGGTGGCGCGTTCGGCCAGTTGGTCGAAGGTTTCCGGCAGCAGGGCGGCTTCACCCTGTTCGTCGAGCAGTTGGCGGAACACCAGGTGGTCCGGGAAGCTGCGGCTGATCAGGGTGAGCAGCTCGGTGCCGCGCTCGGTCAGCTCGAAGTTGTTGCCGGTACCACCATGTTCGCGCGGGCGTTCCTGGATATAGCCGTTGGCGTAGAGGTCGCCCTCCAGGTCGCCGGCGACCTTTTTCAGATGGTCCACGCTGCCTTCCACCGGCTCGCCCTGCAGCCGGTGCTGCTCGGCCACTTCCTCGCCGCACTCGCGGGCCTTGTAGGGTTCGTCGGCGCAATCCTGCGCGCGCAGCAGCAGGCGTTCGATCAGGTCCCAGTCGTAGCTCATGGCGTGTTCTCCTCGTCGGGATGGAAGGCGATTGAGGGCCTTCCTGACGTGCGACCCGGCGAGGCGGGGAGGGTTCGACTTTCCTGCGAGGCGGCCCTGAGCGGCGGTGCAACCATCGATACCGTCGAGCTTCACTATCGACACAATCGAGTGGAGTGCGGGCCGCGCGGGCCTGAAGATCTGTCCCACGAGCTGGTCGAACCGAGCAAGGGACAGAATCGATGAACACCGTGCACCTCATACCCAACCGCCTCATCATCCGCGCTGCCCTGGGTTCGCTGGTGCTGGCCGCGGCCGGCCTGAGCGGTTGCGCGGCGACCTCGGAAACCCGGCTGAGCTGGGACAGCCTGGGCGGCAGCACGGCCCAGGATGGCGGCGCCTACCTGAGCTGCGTCGACGGCAGGCTGACGCCCGGCACCGCCACCTTCGTCAGCGAGAGCGGCGGCACCCGCCAATTGCTCACCGGCAGCGCCGACCCGGTGCAGGCCAGCGGCATCGTCGAGGTGACCCCGATCGCCGGCGGCAATCATTTCAGCGCCTACCAGCGCAGCGCGTGGCACGACAAGGGCGAGTTGCTGGACGCCGCCTACCAGTGCGCGCAACACAGTTGAATCGGCTTCGAGCGGGTCGCTCCCCCCAGCGACCTGCCCAGCGCCGGCAGGCGGCGAATAGCCTGCGTCAGCGTCTGCCATCGGGCTCTCGCTGAATCACTCTCCCAGGGCGCTCCCCCCGGCGCCCCTGTATCGCCCGCCGAGCCCCCCACTCGACGGGCGTTTTTTTTAATTTACGACTGTTGTGTATTCTGATCGGGCATGCCAGTGTGTGCGCCCTGGCGGCTGTCTTCGCCTTTCGTTGCCCATCCTGCGCATCCGGTCTGTCCGCCGGGCGCTGAACGAAGCCGCCGGCCGACGGTACACTCACTCCCGTCGCGTAACAGAAGTACAAGAGAATCGAGATGAACACGCACTTTCCGACTTGCGCCGTCTGGGTCCGTCGCGACGCAGACCTGCCCCTTCCCACCAACCTCCAGCCGACGGTGACAGCATGATCGAGGTAACCGAAGTTTCCATTGCGCAGCTGCGTGAAGCCCTCGAGTCAGGCCGCACCACCGCGGTCGAACTGGTCAAGGCCTACCTCGCGCGCATCGACGCCTACGATGGCCCGACCAAGCTCAACGCCGTGGTCGTGCGCAACCCCGAGGCCCTGAAGGAAGCCGAAGCCTCCGACGCCCGCCGCGCCCGTGGCGAGACCCTCGGCCCGCTGGATGGCATCCCCTACACCGCCAAGGACAGCTACCTGGTCAAGGGCCTGACCGCCGCCTCCGGCAGCCCGGCCTTCAAGGACCTGATCGCCTACCGCGATGCCTTCACCATCGAGCGCCTGCGCGCTGCCGGCGCCATCTGCCTGGGCAAGACCAACATGCCGCCCATGGCCAACGGCGGCATGCAGCGCGGCGTCTACGGCCGTGCGGAGAGCCCGTACAACCCGAAATTCCTCACCGCGCCGTTCGCGTCCGGCTCCTCCAACGGCGCCGGCACCGCGACCGCGGCGAGCTTCTCGGCCTTCGGCCTGGCGGAAGAGACCTGGTCCAGCGGTCGCGGCCCGGCCTCGAACAATGGCCTGTGCGCCTACACGCCGTCCCGTGGCGTGATTTCCGTGCGCGGCAACTGGCCGCTGACCCCGACCATGGACGTGGTGGTGCCCTATGCGCGCACCATGGCCGACCTGCTCGAAGTGCTCGACGTGGTGGTTGCCGAAGACCCCGACAAGCGCGGCGATCTGTGGCGCCTGCAGCCGTGGGTGCCGATTCCCGCCGTTTCCGAGGTGCGCCCGGCGTCCTACCTGGACCTGGCTGCCGGCCCGGAAGCGCTCAAGGGCAAGCGCCTGGGCGTGCCGCGCATGTACATCAACAAGGACGAGCTGGCCGGCACCAGCGAGAAGCCCGGCATCGGCGGCCCGACCGGCCAGCGCATCCACACCCGCGCCTCGGTCATCGACCTCTGGGAGCAGGCGCGCAAGGCCCTGGAAGCGGCCGGCGCCGAAGTCATCGAAGTGGACTTCCCGCTGGTTTCCAACTGCGAGGGCGACCGTCCGGGCGCGCCGACGGTGTACAACCGCGGCATCGTTTCGCCGGAATTCCTCCACGATGAGCTGTGGGAGCTGTCTGGCTGGGGCTTCGACGATTTCCTCCGGGCCAACGGCGATCCCAAGCTGAACAAGCTGGCCGACGTCGATGGGCCGAAGATCTTCCCCCACGACCCGGGCACGCTGCCCAACCGCGAGGACGACCTCTGCGCGGGCATGGACGAGTACGTCAACATGGCCAAGCGCGGCCTGAAGACCTGGGACCAGATCGAGACCCTGCCCGACGGCCTGCGTGGCCTGGAAAAGACCCGCAAGCTCGACCTGGAAGACTGGATGGACGAGCTGAAGCTGGACGCCGTGCTGTTCCCCACCGTGGCCGACGTCGGCCCGGCGGACGCCGACGTCAACCCGGAATCGGCCGACATCGCCTGGAGCAACGGTATCTGGGTCGCCAACGGCAACCTGGCGATCCGTCACCTGGGCGTGCCGACCGTTACCGTGCCGATGGGCGTGATGGCGGACATCGGCATGCCGGTAGGCCTGACCTTCGCCGGCCGCGCCTATGACGACTCGGCGCTGCTGCGCTTCGCCGCCGCCTTCGAGGCGACCGGCTCCAAGCGCCAGGTGCCGCCGCTGACGCCGCCGCTGGGCTGATTGGCTCACGCTCGATGAAGAACCGCGCCCTCGGGCGCGGTTTTTTTATGGTCGCAAAGTGTGGGGGCCGCGTTGTCGATGGTCCGATGCATTGCTGGCTCGCGAACCAGCCTGGTATTCACCGGTGGCACTGGCGCTCCCCTGTAGGAGCGGGCCATGCGCGCGATCCGTCGGCAGAGCCGGCGCTGGCCTGCGCGCGAATCCTCCCGGTGTGCTGCTTCAGTTTGGGTGTTTCTGCGCCGCTTTGGCGTGCGCATGGACTTCCCGTTTCGCCCCCTCGGGCGACCCACTTTGGTAAACGCCCCAAAGTGGGCAAAGGTCTTGCCCCAATCATCCGGTTTTCGCCTGGGCGAAAAATCCCCTCGTTGAAGCGCAGTTTCAGGGGCCCGCCGCGAAGGGCCATCCCTGGCCCATCGCGGCTCTCGCGACATCCCTGTCGCGCAACCCCTGAAACTCCGCTTCAACGAGGCCTCTGAACGGGGCCGTTGGGCGTTTGCGGACATTTCGCTGCAGAGCCCTGGAGAGCGAACGGCAGAAATCGAATGTAGGAGCGAGCTTGCTCGCGAACGGATCCGACGCAGGCATTAACCTTGGAGACGGGACGGTGTGCCTGGCCCCGTTGCGCAGATGGCGCGCCGATCCGCCTTCGTAGGAGCGGACCTTGTCCGCGAAGGTTTGTCTCGCAAAAGAGCATCGCGGAGACGCTCCGCTCCTACCTGAAGTATCTCGCTGGGGCATTTCTCCGCCCTGGCTGCGCGCCCCACTCCGAAGGGAGAGGGAGTCGTCCGATGCCGCCGGCCAGCGCGGTGCTTTGCGTGACGCCGGTCAGTCCCCTCTCCCTTCAGGGAGAGGGCTAGGGAGAGGGAAATCCCAGGCACGAACTTTCAGAGAAAGACAGTCGCTCCCACGGGAGCCGCCTTCACTTCGCCGACTTCACATTCCCATGGCGCACCTCCTTCGACGGCGAATAGCCGTAGAACGACGTGTAGCACTTGCTGAAATGGCTGGGCGAGACGAAGCCACAGGCCAGCCCGACCTCGTACATCGGCAGGCTGGAATGCTGCAGCAGGCGCCGGCTCTCGGTGATGCGCAGCTCCAGGTAATAGCGCACGGGCGTGGTGCCCAACTGCTCCTGGAACAATCGCTCGATCTGCCGCTTGGAGCGCCCGACATAGCGGGACAGCTGGTCCTGGCTCAGCGGCTCTTCGATGTTCGCGCTCATCAGGTTGATCGCCTCGCGCAGCGGCTCGCTGAGTTTCTCGTGCAGCGCCGGGCGGGTGCGGCGGAAGCGCGATTCCTCGAAGGCGAGGATGTCGACGATGGCGTCCACCAGCTCGCGGCCGTGGCGCGCATTGATCCACTCCAGCACCAGGTTGAAGGCACCCGTGGGGCTGGCGGCGGTCAGGCGGTCGCGATCGACCTGGTAGCTCTCGCTGGTCACCTCGCTGTGCCGCGCGATCTCCGCCAGCGCCGCGCGGTTCTCCGGGTGGATGGCGCAGCGGTAGCCGTCCAGCAGGCCGGCCTGGCCGAGGAACCAGGCGCCGTTCCACAGGCCGGCCAGGGCGATGCCCTTGTCGGCGGCGGCCTGCAGCAGGCGCGTCAGGTCGGGGATCGCCCGCAGCGGCGTGCGCAGGCCGCCGCAGACGACCAGCAGGTCCAGCTCGACGAGCTGCGCGGCGTTCAGCGCCGCGCCGGGGCAGATCACCAGGCCGAGGTCGCTGGTGACGGATTCGCCGTCGAGGCTGAAGGTCTGCGTGGCGAAGGTCTGCGCGCGGATCAGGTTGGCGGTGACCAGGGTGTCCAGCGCCTGGGTGAACGCCGGCAGGGAGAAGTGTTCCAGCAGCAGGAAGCCCACCCGCGCGAGGCGGGTGGGCTCCTTCGATTCGCTGTCGAGATAGCGCAGGTTGCGGCCCTGCATGGCTCCGCTGAACTGCCGGCGTTCGACCAATCGGCACCTCCTCTGTCGGTGGGGCGGTTGGCTCAGCTGCGCACGGCGCGGCGGCCGATACTGGCCTGGGCGTGGTGCGTCGTGCGTCGGCCGGTCTGGCTGAGCAGGATGATGATCACCGTCAGCGCCAGGGTCGAACTCACCTCCACGCGGTGCGTCGGCATGATGAACATCACCACCAGGATGAAACTGATGATCGCGATGACCAGCCAGGTGAGCCAGGGGAACAGCCACATGCGGAACACCAGCTCATGGTTGCGCCGGCGCAGGATGCCGCGCATGCGCAGCTGCGACACGGCGATGGCGAGGTAGACCAGCAGGGCGATGGAGCCGGAGCTGGCCAGCAGGAAGTCGAACAGCCGCCCCGGTGCGAAGAAGTTGAGCAGGGTGGTGAATACCCCGATCAGCGTGCTGGCGATCACCGCCGCGCGCGGCACGCCGGCGGCGGACGTGCGCTGGATGAAGGCTGGCGCGTCGTTGCGCCGGCTCAGCGAATAGATCATCCGCGAGGCGATGTACACCGAGGAGTTCAGGCAACTGGCCACGGCGACCAGCACCACCAGGTCCATCAACAATTGCGCGTTGGGGATGTCCAGCAGCTCCAGGGCGCGCTGGTAGGAGCCGATCTCCACCAGGCGCGGATCGTTCCACGGCACCACGGAGATGATCACCAGGATCGACAGCAGGTAGAACACGCTGATGCGCCAGATCACCGAGCGCGTGGCCTTGGCGATGTTGCGGCTGGGGTCGCTGGATTCGGCGGCGGCGATGGTCACCGCCTCGGTGCCGATGAAGCTGAACAGGGTGGTGATCAGCGCGCTGAAGATGGCCGTCCAGCCATTGGGCATGAAGCCGCCGTGCTCGCTCATCAGCCGGTGCAGGCCGCTGACCTCGCGCCCCGGCAGCAGCCCCAGCAGCGCGGCCGCGCCCAGGCCGATGAAGGCGATGATGGCGACCACCTTGAGCATGGCGAACCAGAATTCGAACTCGCCGTACTTGGCGACGCTGAACAGGTTGGTGACGGTGAGCAGCAGGGTCATCGACAGGGCGAACACCCAGGTTTCGACCTGCGGGAACCAGTTGTTGAGGATGACCCCGGCAGCGATGGCCTCGATGGGGATCACCAGTACCCAGAACCACCAGTACAGCCAGCCGATGGTGAAGCCGGCCCAGCGGCCGATGGCCTGGTCGGCATAGGCGGAGAAGGAGCCGGTGTCCGGGCTGGCCACGGCCATCTCGCCCAGCATGCGCATCACCAATACCACCAGCAGTCCGGAGAGGGCGTAGGCGACGATGGCGGAGGGACCGGCGGCGGCGATCGCGTGGCCGGAGCCTACGAACAGCCCCGCGCCGATGATCCCCGCGATGGAAAGCATGGTCACGTGGCGGGGCTTGAAGCCCTGCACCAGATCGCCATTGGCGCCGTTTGCACTGGGAGCACTCATCTATCGGCCTTTTTTATTGAAATTGTTATCAGGGCGGGCTGACACCGGCCCGGCGCAGTTCCCTTCGCTTTGCTCGTCCTTGAGGCGAGGCCGGGACGACGACGCGGCAACATGCGCTGCACGCGAGGCCCAAGCTAAGGCACCGGGTGGGCGGCGAGTTGCTCGAAATCGCCATGGGCATGGCCAAAAACGACATCACCGGCCGACGCATTACTGGCCAAGAGCCGCTCTGCAATGATGGTTCCTGGAGCCCAGACGCCCCTCGGCGCCGGCGGCACTAGGTCGCTCAGCGAGGGGGGGCGGGCAGGCTGGCGAGGAGCTTTTCCAGCAGGGCGGCGAGCTTCTTCTGCTCCGTCGCGCTCAGGCCGGCGAGCACCTGGCGCTGGTTGTCGACGTGGGCGCTCACGGCGTCATCGATCAGCGCGAGGCCGGCTTCGCTCAGGCCGACCAGCGAGCCCCGGCCATCGTCGGGGTTGGGCATGCGCTCTATCAGCCCTTGCTTCTCCAAGCGGTCGAGGCGGTTGGTCATGCTGCCGGAGGAGATCATCGCCGCTTCGTAGAGCACGGTGGGCGTGAGGCGGAAGGGCGGGCCGCTGCGGCGCAGGGTGGCGAGTACGTCGAACTCGCCCGGTTGCAGGCCGTACGCGGCGAACAGCGGGTTGAGGTGGTCACGGGCGATCAGCTGCGCGGCTTCGCCAAGGCGGCCGAGCAGGAGCATGCCGTCGGTGTCCAGCTCGGGCAGTTGCTGGCGCCATTGCTCGACAGCGAACGCGGCTCTGTCCATGGGGCTTCCTTTTTATCTTGATGTCGAGATACATTGAAATTGTCTTGATGTAGAGATATTCGCCTGCGCCGTCCTTGCGATCAAGGGCTGGCGTGCACCGTAAGGATGATTCCCATGCCCAGAAGCGTTTCGCTCGCCACCTGCCTGCTCGCCGTCGTGCTGGCAGGCCTCAACCTGCGCCCGGCGCTGGCCTCCATCGGCCCGCTGCTGGACTCGCTACAAGCCTCTGCGACGCTGAGCGACAGTCTCGCCAGCCTCCTGACCAGCCTCCCGGTGCTGCTGATGGGCCTGGGCGCGCTGAGCGCTGCCCAGTTGCTGCACCACGTGGGGGTGCGCCGGGGTGTAGCGTTCGGCCTGCTGCTGATCGCCCTGGCCTGCGGGCTGCGCCTGTTGCCGGGGCCTTGGGGGCTGCTGGGCGGGGCGGTGCTTGCCGGGCTGGGCATCGCCGCCTGCCAGGCGCTGCTGCCGGTGTTCATCCGTCAGCGTTTCGGCACGCGGGTGGGCGGTGCGATGGGGGCGTATTCCACCGCGATCATGGGCGGCGCGGTGCTGGCCAGCGTGGCCTCGCCCTGGCTGGCGAGCGTCTGGGGAGACCTGCCGGCGCTGGCGTTCTGGGCGCTGCCTGCCGTCCTGGCGCTGCCGGTGTGGGCCCAGGCGGCGGACGAGGTCGCGCCAATGAATGCGGGCGCGCCGGCCTTTTCCGGGGTTGCCCGGCGCGCCGCCTGGCTGGCGCTGTTCTTCGGCCTGGGCACCGGCGCCTACGTGCTGGTGCTCGCGTGGCTGCCGCCGTACTACACGGCGCTCGGTTGGACGCCGGCGCAGGCCGGCGCGCTGCTTGGCGGATTGACGCTCACCGAGGTGGTCGCCGGCCTGCTGGTCTCGGCTTTCATCGACCGGCTGCCGGACCGCCGTCCGGCGCTGGTCCTGGCCATCGCCTTGCTGCTGGGCGGCCTGGTCGTGTTGATCGCCTGGCCACAGGAGCTGGCGCTGCTGGCCATGGTCGGGCTCGGGCTGGGGATCGGGGCGCTGTTCCCGCTGTCGCTCATCGTCGCCATGGACCGCGCCCATGGCCCCGCCGAAGCCGGCGCGCTGGTGGGCTTCGTCCAGGGTGTGGGCTACCTGATCGCGGCGCTGTTCCCGCTGCTGGCGGGGCTGGCGCGGCAGTCCATGGCCAGCCTGGCGCCGGCCTGGATCGGCATGGCGCTGGTCTGCCTGGTGATGCTCGTACTTGTCAGCCGCTTCGCGCCGCCGCGCCCGCAGGCGGTCGAGGCACAGGCCTGCTGATAAGCCCATGGCGCGATCATTCGGGACTAGGCTGAGTACTTTGGTCTGCCTCAGGTGATCCGCCATGTCCCTCGTCCTGTTCGGCCACCCGTTTTCTTCCTACACGCAGAAAGTGCTGATCGCGCTCTACGAGAACGCCATGCCCTTCGAGTTCCGCAGCCTTGGCCCGGATCAGCCGGAGAACGGCGCGCACTGGCTGCGCCTGTGGCCGCTGGCGAAGTTCCCGGTGCTGCTGGATGGCGAACACAGCGTGGCCGAGACCAGCATCATCATCGAGTACCTGCACCTAAAGCATCCCGGCCCGGTGCGCCTGCTGCCGGAGGATCCGCTGAAGGCGCTGGACGTGCGCTTCCTCGACCGCTTCTTCGACTGGCACGTGATGACCCCGGTGCAGCACGCCGTGCTGGGGGCCATGAGCGGGGACGCGACCCGGCGCGCCGAGGGCCTGGCCCATGCCGTGAGCAAGCTGGAGCTGGCCTACGCCTGGCTGGAGGAGGAACTCGCCGGACGCACCTGGGCGGCGGGGGATGGCTTCAGCCTCGCCGACTGCGCGGCGGCTCCGTCGCTGTTCTATGCCGACTGGACGCACCCCATCGGCGACCGCTACCCGACCCTGCGCTCCTATCGCTCCCGCCTGCTGGCGCGCCCGTCGTTCGCCCGCGCGGTGGAGGAGGCACGGCCGCACCGGCCGCTGTTCCCGCTGGGGGCGCCGGATCGCGATTGAGTGTTCCGCCTTTTGTAGGAGCGAATTTGCTCGCGAACATCCTGCCAAGCGGTTCGCGAGCAAGCTCGCTCCTACAGGGGCAATCGCCTGGATGCTGGGCAGACCTTAGGCAACAGGCAAAAAAATCCCCCGTGCGCTGCCGCGACCGGGGGAGGCAAGACCCACGCAGGGGGGCTGCGCGGGCGAGGTAGAACCGGGTGTTTTGATGAGCCAAGAGCCCCTCACCCTAACCCTCTCCCGCAAGCGGGAGAGGGGACCGTTCGGTGCAGGTGAAATCGTTGCTTCAGCCGGCACTGGTGGCTCCCTCTCCCTTCAGGGAGAGGGTTGGGGAGAGGGAAATCCCGGACGGAGGTTCAGGAGAAGACAGCTCTTACTGGCCGGCAAAGCTCACAGGCGAATCAGCACCGACTTCAGCTCGGTGTAGTGCTCGATGGCGGCGGCGCCCATTTCTCGGCCCAGGCCGGACATCTTGAAGCCGCCGAAGGGCAGCGCCGGGTCGAGTGCGCTGTGGCAGTTGACCCACACCGAGCCGGACTTGATGCGCGGCACCATGCGATGGACTGCTGCCAGGTCGTTGGACCAGACGCTCGCGCCCAGGCCGTAGGGGCTGTCGTTGGCCAGGCGCAGGGCGTCCTCGATGTCGTCGAAGGGCATGGCGACCAGCACCGGGCCGAAGATTTCTTCCTGCACCAGCGGGTTCTTCTGGTCGACGTCAACGATCACCGTGGGCTTGACGAAGTAGCCGGGGCCGAACTGTTCGCCGCCGCAGGCGATGGTGGCGCCCTTGTCGCGGCCCAGTTCGATGTAGTCGTACACGCGCTTCTGCTGCTTGGCGGAGATCAGCGGGCCCATGTCGATGCTCGGGTCCAGGCCGTTGCCCAGCCTCATGCCGTTGGCGATGCCGGCGATGTCGGCGACCACGTTGTCGAAGTGCTTGCGCTGGACGTACAGACGCGAGCCGGCACAGCAGACCTGTCCCTGGTTGAAGAAGATCGCCTGGGCGGCGCCCGCGGCGGCGGTGGCGAGGTCGGCGTCGGCCATGACGATGGTCGGCGACTTGCCGCCCAGTTCCAGGGTCACGCGGGTCATGTTGTCCATGGCGGCCTTGCCGATTTCCTTGCCGACCGGGGTGGAGCCGGTGAAGGTCAGCTTGTCCACCAGCGGGTGGTGGGAGAGGGCAGCGCCCGCGCTGATGCCGGTGCCGGTGACGACGTTGAACACGCCCGCCGGGTAGCCGGCTTCGAGCACCAGCTCTGCGAGCTTCAGAGCGGACAGCGGGGTTTCGTCGGCGGGTTTGAGCACCACGCTGCAGCCGGTGGCCAGTGCCGGGCCGAGCTTCCAGCAGGCCAGCAGCAGCGGGAAGTTCCAGGCGACGATGGCGCCCACCACGCCGACGGCTTCGCGGCGGATGTAGCCGTGGAATTCGCCGTCGGGCATCAGTGGCATGGACACATCCACCGTGGCGCCTTCGATCTTGGTGGCATAACCGGCCATGTAGCGCAGGAAGTCGATGGCCAGCTGCACGTCCATCACCCGGGCGACGGCGGCGCTCTTGCCGTTGTTCAGGCACTCCAGTTCGGCCAGCAGGTCGGCGTCGCGCTCCATCAGGTCGGCGAGCTTCCACAAGAGGTTCTGCCGCTCGCGCGGGCGGGTGCGGCTCCAGGCGGAGTCATCGAAGGCCTGGCGGGCGGCGCGCACGGCGCGGTCGACGTCGGCAGGCGTGGCGGCCGGCACTTGGCAGAGCACGTCGCCGGTGGCCGGGTTGCGCAGGTCCATCAGGGCGCCGTCGCTGGCGCGGGACCAGTCGGCGCCGATCAGCATCGTCGGGGAGCGCTGCAGGAAGGCGCGGGATTCGGGCTTGATGGGCAGGGAAGCGAGCATTGCGGTGGCCTCTTGTTGTCTGTTCGTGCTCCCGGTCGGGGAGGCGCTGGGGCGAGGTATCGCAACGGCTGTGCCAAGGCTAGGTTGTTTATGCAACCTACTGAATTTAAAAGAATTGATTGATTTTTAGCAGATCGAGGAAGGAGGCCGCTGTCGCACATTGCGACAGCGGCTGAGACGCAGGGCGCCCGCATTGCAGAAGATGGCGTTCGAGGTGGGGGCCATTTCACCCGGGAGCCTCGCACCGGGGGAGCCGTAGGAGCGGACTCCGTCCGCGATGGGTTTCGTGCGGTGCGGTTCGCGAGCAAGCTCGCTCCTACGAAGAGCTGGTCCGCCAGAGCCTGTAGGAGCGAGCTTGCTCGCGAACAGACGCGGCACCGGCCCTGCCGGAGGATCGCGGACGGAGTCCGCTCCTACGAGAGCCGGACCTGCGGGCGCACAACCGCGAACGGTTGCACGCCGGCGGGGCTCAGCCGTGGTTGATATCCCGATCCTTCGTCTCCGGCAGGAAGAAAATGCCCAGGATGGCCGTCATCACCGCGATGACGATGGGGTACCAGAGGCCGTAGTAGATGTCCCCGGTGGCCGCCACCATGGCGAAGGCGACGGTGGGCAGGAAGCCGCCGAACCAGCCGTTGCCGATGTGGTAGGGCAGTGACATCGAGGTGTAGCGGATGCGCGTCGGGAAAAGCTCCACCAGCCACGCGGCGATCGGCCCGTAGACCATGGTCACGTAGATCACCAGCACCGTCAGCAGCACCAGCATCATCAGGTGGTTGATCTTCGCCGGGTCGGCTTTTTCCGGGTAGCCGGCTTCCTTGAGCGAGGCGGCCAGCTGCGCGGTGAAGGCTTCGGACTGCGCCTTGAAATCCGCCGCCGGCATGCCGGCCCCTTCGAAGCTGGCGATGACCTTGTCGCCGATGTGCACCTGGGCCAGCGCACCGGTCTCGGCCTTGAGGTTCTCATAGGGGATGGCGCGCTTGGCCAGCAGGCTCTTGGCCATGTCGCAGGAGCTGACGAATTTCGCCTTGCCCACCGGATCGAACTGGAAGGAGCAGGCGCTCGGGTCGGCCACCACGGTTACCGGGTTCTTCTCCTGGGCGGCGAACACGTCCGGGTTACCGAACTGGGTCAGGCCGTGGAAGATCGGGAAGTAGGTCAGCGCGGCGAGGATGCAGCCGGCCATGATGATCTTCTTGCGGCCGATGCGGTCGGACAGGCTGCCGAAGAACACGAAGAACGGGGTGCCCAGCAGCAGGGAGCCGGCGATGAGCAGGTTGGCAGTCTGCGCGTCGATCTTCAGCGTCTGCAGCAGGAAGAACAGCGCGTAGAACTGCCCGGTGTACCAGACCACGGCCTGCCCGGCGGTGCCGCCGAGCAGCGACATGATCACCACCTTGAGGTTCTCCCAGCGGCCGAAGGACTCGGTCAGCGGTGCCTTGGACGCCTTGCCTTCCTCCTTCATCTTCATGAACACCGGCGACTCGGAGAGTTGCAGGCGGATGTACACCGAGACGATCAGCAGCAGGATCGACAGCAGGAAGGGAATCCGCCAGCCCCAGGCCTCGAACGCCTCGGTGCCGAGTACGGTGCGGCAGGCCATGATCACCAGCAGCGAGAGGAACAGGCCCAGGGTTGCGGTGGTCTGGATCCACGAGGTGAAGAAGCCGCGCTTGCCCTTGGGCGCGTGTTCCGCGACGTAGGTCGCCGCGCCGCCGTACTCGCCGCCTAGCGCCAGGCCCTGCAGCAGGCGCAGGGTGATCAGGATGATCGGCGCGGCCACGCCGATGGTGGCGTAGGCGGGCAGCAGGCCGACCACGGCGGTGGAGACGCCCATGATGATGATGGTGATGAGGAAGGTGTGCTTGCGCCCGATCATGTCGCCCAGGCGGCCGAACACGATGGCGCCGAAGGGCCGTACCGCGAAGCCGGCGGCGAAGGCCAGCAGGGCGAAGATGAAGGCGGTGGTTTCATTGACCCCGGCGAAGAAGTGCTTGGCGATGATCGCCGCCAGGGAGCCGTAGAGGTAGAAGTCGTACCACTCGAACACCGTACCCAGGGAGGAGGCAAAGATGACCTTGCGCTCCTCCTTGGTGATCCCGCTGTGAGGAGCGTTGCCCGCGGCCGGGCTGTATGTCTGCGCCATGTTCGTCTCCGTCTTGTTGTTGTTTTGGGCCGGAGTCCCTCAATACCGTTACCGCACTCGAGCCCAGGGCTGATGTCAGGTCGTACGGATTGCGCAAAGCCTGAAGACAGATGGCCCCGCGACAAGTCGCAGGGTCATCTGAAAGCATAATCGTTCTCACGCATCTGGCCACCCGCGGGGCCTGCTGGCGCCACGGCTGGCGCGGATTGACGCCTGTCCTGGCCAGGCGGTGGCGCGCAAGGCGTCTGGCTGGCGCCTCGGCGTTGGCGACTTCCTCAATGGCGGCGCTCGCAATTAGACCATCGTCTATGCCGGCCGGGTCTGTTCCGCGGTGCCCGGCCGCCGCGATCCGTCCCGGTGTCGCTGCCGGTCACGGCCAATGCGCCATACTGCCTCAGGGTGTTTCACGGCCCTGTCTCAGAGTTAGACAGCAATCGCGAAATGTGACGGCGCAACCTCGACGTCGTGCTGCGCGAGCGCCGGTAGATGCCGCCCGAGGCCTGATCCGGCGTGGCCTGTGCAGTAGTGGCACACAACCTGCAAAACCGCTTTCAAGAGCTAGCTCTTAGCCCATCGGTGGGCGCCAATAACCAACAAGAATACCGAGGAGGCCTGACCTTGAAGATGACACGACTTCGGCACTATCTGGGTGCCGGAACCCTGGCCGCACTGGCCCTTGCGCTGCAGCAGACGGCCCAGGCCGCCCCCGAAGGCCAGGCGATCATCAGCGCCAAGTGCCAGGCGTGCCACACGCCCGAAGGCAACGATTCCCTCAGCCGTATCAGCCACCAGCGCAAGACCCCCGAAGGCTGGCTGATGAGCATCGCCCGCATGCAGGTGATGTATGGCCTGAAGATCACCGACGACGAGCGTCGCTCGGTGGTCAAGTTCCTCGCCGACAAGCAGGGCCTGGCGCCGAGCGAGACCGAAGGCGTGCGCTACGCCCTCGAGCGCCGGCTCAACACCGTCGAGAAATTCGATACGAACTTCGAGCAGATGTGCGCCCGCTGTCACTCCGGCGCGCGCATCGCCCTGCAGCGCCGCCCGGCGGCGGAGTGGGAGAAGCTGGTGAACTTCCACCTGGGTCGCTGGCCGTCGCTGGAATACCAGGCCCTGGCCCGTGACCGTGACTGGTTCGACCTGGCGAAGAAAGAGATGGTCCCGGAACTGGCCAAGCGCTACCCGCTGGACAGCAAGGCCTGGGCCGACTGGCAGAAGAACCGGCCCAAGGCTGAATCGCTGGCGGGCAACTGGAGCTTCGCCGGGCACATGCCGGGCAAGGGCGATCTGGCCGGCAGCATGAACGTGACCCAGGATGGCGACGACGCCTTCAAGGTCAGCGTCAAGGGCCAGTACGCCGATGGCTCGCCGTTCAGCGGCGAGGGCAGCGCGGTGCTCTACAACGGTTACGAATGGCGCGGCGCGGTGACGGTCGGTGACGTGACCCTGCGCCAGGTGTTCGCCGCCCTCAACGGCCAGATGCAGGGCCGCATGTTCGACAAGGCCCACGACGAGCGCGGCCTGGACTTCGTCGCGGCGAAGGACGGCACCAGCCGCGTGCTGGGCGTGCAGCCGGCCTACATCAAGGCGGGCGTGGAGACCGAAGTGAGCGTGGTCGGCACCGGCCTGAAGGGCAAGCCGTCGTTCGGCAAGGGCGTGGAGGTGGTGTCGGTGGTGTCCGAGACGCCCGAGCGCGTGACCCTCAAGGTCAAGGCCGGCGATGCGGCGGCCGCCGGCGAGCGCGACGTCAGCGTTGGCACCGCCAAGGGCGGCAGCCTCGCGGTGTACAAGGACATCGCCGAAGTGAAGGTGGTGCCGGAGTTCTCCATCGCCCGCATCGGCGGCAATGGCGGCTCCACGCCCAAGGTCCAGGGCAGCTTCGATGCCGAGGCCTGGGGCAAGGGCGCCGATGGCAAGCCGTTCCGCATCGGCGTGTTCCCGGCGCAGTGGTCGGTCGAGCCCTTCGACGATCGCGCCAAGGAAGACCAGGACGTGAAGTTCGCCGGTGTGATGGACGCCGACAGCGGCATCTTCACCCCGGGCGATGCCGGCCCGAACCCGCAGCGCAAGATGATGACCAACAACGCCGGCAACCTGAAGGTGATCGCCGCGGTGGACGACGCCGGCCAGTCGCACAAGGGCGAAGGGCACATGATCGTCACCGTGCAGCGTTGGAACAACCCGCCGATCCCGTAACCGTCGGGAGCGGATGAACTGAATGCGTGAGGCCCACCTGCGGGTGGGCATAACAAGAAAGTTCCGGGAGGTCGCCATGGGCGCCATCTTGAATCTGGTCGAACGCAACCTGCATGAAGTGCAGGTCGACGCCGACCGCCTGTTGTTCCACATCCCCAGCTCCTCGCTGTTCGCCAGCGACGAGCTGACCGGCGGGATCATCGACGCGCTGCGCGGGCATGCCTGCTCGCCGGACGAGCTGACCCAACGGCTGGGCGGTCGCTTCGCCGCCGAGGACATCGACGAGACCCTGCGCGAGCTGATCGCGCTGGAACTGGTCAGCGACGGCTCGCCGCTGACCCCTGAAATCGGCATCAAGAAGGTTGATCGCACCGCGCTCAACACCGTGGTGCTGAACGTCAACACCGGTTGTAATCTCAGCTGCACCTACTGCTACAAGGAAGACCTGGACAAGCCGTCCGCCGGCAAGAAGATGGGCGCGGAGACCGCCGAGGCCTCGGTGGAAATGCTGATCCAGGAGTCCCCCGACGAGCCGCGCTACACCGTGGTGTTCTTCGGTGGCGAACCGCTGTCCAACCGCCCGCTGATCGAGCACATGGTCGCCTACTGCGAGCGTCGTTTCGGCGAGCTGGGCAAGACGGTGGACTTCGTCATGACCACCAACGCCACGCTGCTCACCGAGGAGATCGTCGACTGGCTCAATGCCCATCGCTTTGGGCTGTCCATCAGCATTGACGGGCCGAAGACGGTGCACGACCGCAACCGCATCACCGTGGGCGGGCAGGGCACCTATGACGTGGTGCGGCGCAAGGCCGACATGCTGCTCTCGCGCTACACCGCGCGGCCGGTCGGCGCGCGGGTGACGCTGACCACCGGCGTCACCGACGTCGAAACCATCTGGAACCACCTGTTCAACGAGATGGGCTTTGCCGAAGTCGGTTTCGCGCCGGTCACCTCCGGCGACATCAGCAGCTACAACCTCACCGGGGAGGAGCTCAAGGACGTCTTCGCCAACATGAAGGCCCTCGGTCGCCGCTACCTGGACGAGGCGCTGCAGGGGCGCAACATCGGCTTCTCCAACCTGCACCAGCTGATCACCGACATCCACGAAGGGCAGAAGAAGGCCCTGCCGTGCGGCGCCGGCCTGAAGATGCTGGCGGTGGACCACAAGGGCGAGCTGAACCTGTGCCACCGCTTCACCGGTTCCTCGCTGCCGACCTTCGGCAACGTGCATGAAGGGGTGAAGCAGGCCGAGCTGAACGAGTTCCTCTCGCAGCGCCTGGACCGCACCGACACCGGCTGCGCCAGCTGTCGCATCCGCAACCTCTGCTCCGGCGGCTGCTACCACGAGAGCTACGCGCGCTACGGCGACCCGGCGCACCCCACCTACCACTACTGCGAACTGATGAGGGACTGGGTCGACTTCGGCATCGAGGTCTACAGCCGGATCATGGCCTCCAACCCCAGCTTCATCGACCGCCACATCACACCGCGGAAGGCGCACTGACATGAAACATCTGAAAGCGATCAACACCAAAGCACAGAAGCTCGAACAGGCCGCCGCCGAGGATCGCATCGAGGACGTGGTGGCGATGAACTCCGTGGCCGGCTGCGCGGCCACCACCGACCCGGGCTGGGAAGTCGACGTGTTCGGCGGCGTGTCCTCGCTGTGCCAGCCGATGGAAGCGGACCTCTACGGCTGCTCCGACCCCTGCTGGTGGCCGGCCCAGGTGCCGGACATGATGAGCACCTACCCCGACTGGAACAAGGATGCGCAGGCCTCGGCCGAGAACTGGCGCAACCTCGGCACCGTATTCCCGGACGACAAATGATCGCCCTGAAACACATGGGACAGAAGAACAAGAGGAAATCCTGCATGTCCAGACAAGCATTCGCCGCCACGCTCGGCGGTCTCTCGCTGGCCTGCGCGCTGCAAGCGGTCGCCGCCGATGCCGGCAGCGATGTGAGCAAGGCGCTGCAACGTGGTCACGAGTACCTGATCAGCACCAACTACCCGAACAACCTGCATGTCATCGACATGCAGACCGACAAGCTCTACAAGACCTGCACCATCCCCGGCGCCTACGGCCCGGGCATGACCCAGCTGTCGCCGGACCGCAAGGTCGCCTACATCCTCAGCAACCACTACGCGGACATCTACGGCATCCAGCTCGACGACTGCAAGCCGGTGTTCCACGCCACCATCGCGCAGAAGCCGGGCGAGAACGCGCGCTCGATGTTCTCCATGACCGTCAGTCATGACGGCAAGGAGATCTACGCCATCGCCAACCCCACGCTGATCCTTGCCGAGCACTACGAGGTGCAGCAGCCGCGCCTGCAGGTGTACTCGGTCGCCGACGGCATGGACGCCAAGCCCGTGCGCACCTTCCCGGCGCCGCGCCAGCTGACGATCATGCAGACCGGCGACGACGGCACCCTCTACGTCGCGGGCCCGGACATCTACAAGGTGGACGTGAAGACCGGCAAGTTCGACGTGGCGATTGCCAGCCGCAACTGGAAGCGCCCCAACTACGCGCCGCCAGATGTGCTCTACGTGTGGAACCAGCAGACCTACCCGCGCGACTTCTCGCTGCTCTACACCACGGCGAAGTTCAAGGACGCCAAGCAGGACATGGCCACCGCCGAGTTCCTCTACGGCTTCTTCAACATCGATCTGGCCACCGGCAAGACCGAGACCGTCGACTTCGGCCCGGTCACCGAGGTGTATTTCAGCGGCATGCGGTCGGCCAAGGACCGCAACATCGTCTACGGCGTGCTCAACCGCCTGGCGAAGTACGACATCAAGCAGCAGAAGCTGGTCAAGGCGGCGAACCTGGACCACTCCTACTACTGTCTGACCACCAACAAGGCCGGCAACAAGCTGTACCTGACCGGCACCCTGAACGACGTGGCGATCTTCGACGCCGACAGCCTGGAGCGCATCGGCGATCTGAAGCTGCCCGGCGGCGACATGGCAATCACCACCAGCCAGGCGTTCGTGGCCAACTGAACGCTGTCTGATTGACGAACTGCCCCGGAGCATTCCCGTGCTCCGGGGCAGTGTCGTTTCCGGCTCAGATCTCCGGTTCCGGGCTCAGGTACCGCTGCGCGCCGCAGCGCACGCAGCGCTGGCACAGCATCGGCACGCGACCGACCTCGGTGAGATTCCCTTCATCCCAAACGCATCCCAGGAAAAAGCAGCGCAATCGCATGTGTCCTCCTCCGGATCGCTCCGGTTCGTAGACAGGCAGGGTGCAGGTGACGCTCCGGGATTGTTCTTGTGTGGAGACGCCCACGAGCCTCTCGCGGGCGCTCTGGAATGGGCAACCTAAACTGCCCGGTGGCGCGTAACGCTCGTCGCACTAAGCTTTCCACTGCCTCTCTGGCCGTTTGTCAGCGCTGAACCACAGGCCTTGACAGATAATATTATGAGCATAATATTCACCTTCAGATGACGGCCATCATTCAAATGGCCGGACATTCCTGACGGCCAACCGGCCCACTCAATCCTGCAAGCGGGGCGAACGCCTCCCTGGAGAAAGAACCATGAATGCCAAATCCGAACTGGGCCGCGCACTGATCACCGGTGCTTCCTCCGGCATCGGCGCCACCTACGCCCAGCGCCTCGCCGCCCAGGGCTACGACCTGCTGCTGGTGGCCCGCGACCAGCGACGCCTGGAGGCCCTGGCCGCGCGCCTCGGTGAGGAATATGGCGTCTCGGTGGACGTGCTCAAGGCCGACCTGACCCGCCGCGAAGACCGCGCCCGCGTCGAGGCGCGTCTGGCCGAAGACGCCAGCATCAGCCTGCTGCTGAACAATGCCGGCGTGGCGATCAACGGCACCCTGCTGGAGACCGACCTGGACCGCCTGGAAAGCATGATCGAGCTGAACGTCATCGCCACCGCGCGCCTTGCCGGCGCCGCCGCCAAGGCTTTCGCCGGGCGCGGCCGCGGCACCATCATCAACGTGGCCTCGGTGCTGGCCCTGGCGCCGGAGCTGTTCAACGGCAGCTACAGCGCGACCAAGGCCTTCGTGCTGAACCTGACCCAGTCCATGCAGCAGGAACTGGCGCCGCTGGGCCTGCGCATCCAGGCCGTGCTGCCCGGCGCCACCCGCACCGAAATCTGGGACCGCGCCGGCACCGACATCGGCTCCTTGCCGGCGGAAATGCTGATGGACGTGAACCACATGGTCGACGCCGCGCTGGCCGGCCTGGCCCAGGGCGAAGTGGTGACCCTGCCGGCGCTGCCGGACGCGGGCGAATTCGAAGCCTTCACCGCCGCGCGCCTGAAGATGGCGCCGAACCTGTCGCGCAGCGCCCCGGCGCAACGTTATGGCGTGGTAGTGGCGTAACCGAGCAACAGAGTGGCGAAAAGCTTGCCCCGGCCTCGCGCCGGGGCTTTTTTATGCGTGGCTTTCGAGGTGGCGGGTCATGGCCGCTAGGGGGGAGCATCCGCGCTCGGATTGGCCCTCACCCTAACCCTCTCCCAGAGGGAGAGGGGACTAGTCGGTGTGAAGTGGAACCACAGCGTCAGCCGGCACGGGCGGCTCCCTCTCCCTCCGGGAGAGGGCTGGGGTGAGGGGAATACGCAGGCACAAACTTTTCGAAAGAGATGATTGTTCCTGCGGCAATCACTCCGCCGCACCAATCTCCCGCTTCAGATGCCGCCGCGTGCTCTCCAGGATGCGGTCGGACATCGCCGGGTCGGCCACGCTGCGCGACAGCACCAGCGCCCCGATCAGGGTCGCGAGCAGGGCGACGCTCTCATCCTCGGCATGCTCGCTGGGCAGCGCCTTCTCGATGGCGTCGATGCGCGCCTGGACGATGGCGTCGGTCGTCGCACTGGCGTTGCCGCGCGCCCCCAGTTCGGCCGAGATGGTCGGCAGCGGGCAGCCCTTGCCGGGCGTGTTGCGGTGGCCGGGGGAGAGGTACTGGTCGATGAAACCGGGCAGCGGATCGGCCTTGGCGAACTGCTGGTCGACGATCGGGCGCAACTGCTCGGCGGCCTGCTGCAGGGCGATCTCCACCAGTTCGTCCTTGGATTTGAAGTGCGCGTAGAAGCCGCCGTGGGTCAGGCCCAGCGCCTTCATCAGCGTCTGCAGGCCGGTGGCGTCCACGCCTTCGCTGCGAAAGCGCTGCGCCGCCTCGTTGATGATGCGTTCGCGGGTCTGGGCCTTGTGGTCTTCGGAGTAACGCATGACCGGTCTCCTGCGGATCATGGAATGCTGGCTGTCATTCTAACGCAGGGCGGGCGCGGGGAGGTGATTCAGGGCAGGAACGGCGGTGGGGCTGGCTGTAGGAGCGAGCTTGCTCGCGAACCGCTCAACCGCGGGTTTGCCGGTCAAGCAATGTTCGCGAGCAAGCTCGCTCCTACAGCGGTAGCCCTCAGCGAACGGCTTCGAGCAGCGTCGCCACACCCTGGCCGCCGCCGATGCACTGGGTAGCGATGGCGTAGCGCCCGCCGGTTTCCTTCAGCAGCGCCGCCGCCTTGCCGGTGATGCGCGCGCCGGTGGCGCCCAGCGGGTGGCCGATGGCGAGGGCGCCACCGTGCAGGTTGACCCGATCGATATCCAGCTCCAGCCCGCGCAGGCAGGCCAGCGCCTGGCTGGAGAAGGCCTCGTTGATTTCCACCAGGTCGATGTCGGCCATGCGCAGGCCGGCGCGGTCGAGCAGCTTGCGGGTCGCGTAGAGTGGCCCCATGCCCATGATCTCCGGCGGGCAGCCGACCACCGCCACCGTTTTCACCCGCGCCAGGATGTCCAGCCCGTGGGCGCGGGCGAAGTCCTCGCTGCACACCAGCACCGCCGCCGCGCCATCGGTCAGCGGCGAGGCGGTGCCGGCGGTGACGCTGCCGCCGAAGGCCGGCTTGAGCTGCGCCAACGCTTCCAGGTTGGTGCCGGGGCGGATGCAGCCGTCCTCGCCGACCACGCCGGTGGGCGTCTCGATGGGCACGATCTCCGCCGCCAGCAGGCCCTGTTCGCGGGCGCGTGCGGCCTTGGCGTGGGAGTCCACGGCCATGGCTTCCTGGTCTGCGCGCGAGATGCCGAAGCGTTCGGCGACGATCTCGGCGGTCTGCCCCATGGGCATGTAGGCCTGCGGGAACTCCGCCAGCAGGTGCGGGTTGGGCGACAGGTTGAAGCCGCCCATGGGCACGCGGGTCATGGATTCCACGCCCGCGCAAATGAACGCGTCCCCCGCACCCAACTGGATCTGCCCGGCGGCGAAATGGATGGACGTCATGGACGAACCGCAGAAGCGGTTCACCGTGGCGCCGGCCACCGTTTCCGGCAGCCCGGCGAGGAAGCCGGTGATGCGCGCCAGGTTCATGCCCTGTTCGGCTTCGGGGTAGGCACAGCCCATGATCAGGTCCTCGATCAGCCGGGCATCCAGGCCGCTACGCGCGACAAGGCCTTTCACCGTTTGCGCGGCGAGGTCGTCCGGGCGCACGTCGATCAGCGCGCCTTTCTTGGCGAAGTGGAACGGGGAGCGGGCATAACCCGCGATGACGACGGAAGTCATGGTCGTTCTCCTGGAGGATCAGCGCCCGAGGATCAGGCAGGTGGTGGAGCCGGTGGCGTACAGCCGTCCGTCCACGTCATAGAGGCGGCCCTCGGCGAGGGCGGTGGAGCGGCCGATGTGCACCAGCGTGCCTTCGGCGCGGATCGGCCCGGTGTCGCGGGTCAGCGCGCGGATATAGCTGATGCGCAGGTCGGCGGTGGTATAGCCCAGCCCCGGTTCGAGCATCGTGTGCACCGCGCAGCCCATGGCCGAGTCCAGCAGCGTGGCCGCGTAGCCGCCGTGCACGGTGCCCAGCGGGTTGTAGTGGCGCAGGTCCGGGGTGCCCTGGAAGACGAAGCGGCCCTGGCTCCATTCCAGCGGGACGAAGCCGATCAGCGCATTGATCGGCGGGGCGGGCAGTTCACCCGCGCCGATGCCATCGAAGAATTCCTGGGGCGTCTTGCCGCGCAGTTCCTGCAGCGACACTACGCCGGGCTCGGCGAGACGCTGGCGCATCTGCGCCGCCGCCGCTTCCCAGGCGGCAATCTTCTGTTCGCGGGTCAGTGTCAGCTCGGTCATCGCAAGGCTCCAATCAAATATTACGATCATCATACTATCATTGGATGATACTCGGCATATAAGTGACGGAAGCGCCAAGCAGCAGGGCGGAAGCGACAGCAGGAGACGGGGAAGGAGGAAAGAGAAGTGGCTGGCGGAGCGTGCTCCGCCAGCGCGAGGAGGCTTACTCGGCGGTGGCCGTGATGCTGGCCGCGCGCGCCTGGCTGCGCTGGGCCTTGTACTGCAGGGCGACGGCGGGCACCGGCGAGGCGACGCCGGTTTCCACCCAGCGGCGAATGCGCGCGGCGTCGGCCACGTGGGTGCGCTTGCCGAAGGCATCGAGCAGGGCCAGGGCGACCGGGCGGCCGTTCATCATGGTGACCATCACCAGGCAGTGGCCGGCGTCGTTGGTGAAGCCGGTCTTGGTCAGGCGGATGTCCCATTTGCCGCTGCGCACCAGCGGGTTGGTGTTGAAGAAGCTCAGGGAGTAGCTGGGCTTGCTGAAGCGCGCATCGCTGGTCGCCGTGGTGCTCAGCTGGCGGATCTGCGGGTAGGTGTAGGCGGCCTTGGCCAGGCGGATCAGGTCGTTGGCGTCGGAGACGTTGTGGATCGAAAGGCCGGTGGGCTCGACGTAGTGCGTGCTGGTCATGCCCAGGGATTTCGCCTTGGCGTTCATCGCCGCGACGAAGGCCTTCGAGCCGCCCGGGTAGTTGTGGGCGAGGCTTGCAGCCGCGCGGTTTTCCGAGGACATCAGCGCCAGCAGCAGCATGTTCTCGCGGCTGATCATGCTGCCCAGGTGGACGCGGGAGAACACGCCCTTCATCTCGGCGGTCTCGGAGATGTCCACGGGGATCAGCTCGTTCATCGGCAGCTTGGCGTCCAGGGTGACCATGGCGGTCATCAGCTTGGTCACCGAGGCGATGGGCACCACCAGGTTGGGATTGCTGGAGTACAGGGTCTTGCCGTTCTCCAGATCGACGACCAGGGCGCTGCCGGAGGCGAGTACCAGCTCCTTGGGCGAGGCCGCCTTGGCGGGGGAGGCGGCGAAGGTGTTCGATGAACAGACAACAGCGGCACAGGCAAACAGCAGGCTCAGTATCGAACGACGACTAGGCATGGATGTGATTCGCAAGCATGAGGTGGGAATGTGTCTACATCCATGTAGGCATTTTCGGCGAATTCTAATGCAACGTCTGCCGCCGCGCACCTGGCGCGGGGCGTCTCAGATTGCGACGCCGTGAGACGTGCCAGAAGTCCTGCCGGCAAGGCCGCGCTCTGCACAGCCATGGCGGCGCGGCAGCTTGCCCGAGCTGTTGCGAAATGCAACCGGAACGGCGTCCCGTCCAGCGTCTTGAAACTGCCTCTACGCCGCGCCAAATCGGGCATGCAGGGCCTCTGGCACGTTTTGTGAGTGACTATTCTGCTTGAAGGGAGGCCCCGGCCTGTCGTGCTGTCGATGGTCGGGGTTGCGTTTACCTTTACGTTAACGTAAACATGTTTCGCAGCCCTCGACCGGTCAGTCACCGTCGCGGCAGGTTGGCTCGCGGTGCCTGGCACCGCTGCCCGAGCCGATCGTTCAGCGTTGATCCCAGAACAAGCACAACAAGGGAAAGCCATGAACCACCTGAGTTACACCCGCGGCCCGCAGGACAAACCCCTGCTGGCCATGACCGTCGGCGCGGCCTTCGACGCGACGGTGGAGCGCTTCGCCCAGCGCGAGGCACTGGTCGTGCGGCACCAGAGCCTGCGCTACACCTGGGCTGAACTGGCCGAGGTGGTCAATGGCGTCGCCCGCGCGTTCCTCGCCCTCGGCCTGCGCCCCGGTGATCGCCTGGGGATCTGGGCGCCCAACTGCGCCCAGTGGTGCATCACCCAGTTCGCCAGCGCCAAGGTCGGCGCCGTGCTGGTCAACATCAACCCGGCCTACCGGGTCAACGAGCTCGAGTACGCGCTCAAGCAGTCCGGCTGCCGCTGGCTGGTGTGCGCCGATGCCTTCAAGACCTCCGATTACCACGGCATGCTCGCCGACCTGCTACCCGAGCTGGGGCAGGGCAGGCCGGGCGAGCTGTCCAGTGACCGCCTGCCGGAACTGCGCGGGGTGATCAGCCTGTCCGACACCGCGCCCGCCGGCTTCCTGCGCTGGAGCCAGCTGGAGCCGCTGGGTCGCGGCATCGCCGCCGCCGAGCTCGCCGAGCGCCAGGCGCTGCTGCAGTTCGACGAGCCGATCAACATCCAGTACACCTCCGGCACCACCGGTTTTCCCAAGGGCGCCACGCTCAGCCACTACAACATCCTCAACAACGGCCTGATGGTCGGCGACAGCCTCGGCCTCACCGAACACGACCGTCTGGTGATCCCGGTGCCGCTGTACCACTGCTTCGGCATGGTGATGGGTAATCTCGGCTGCCTGACCCACGGTTCCACCATGATCTATCCCGCGCCCAGCTTCGAGCCCGAGGCGACCCTGGCGGCGGTGGCGCAAGAGAAGGCCACCGCGCTGTACGGCGTGCCCACCATGTTCATCGCCGAACTGGACCACCCGACCCGCCGCGACTTCGATCTGTCCAGCCTGCGCACCGGCATCATGGCCGGCGCCACCTGCCCGATCGAAGTGATGCGCCGGGTCATCGACGAGATGCACATGGCTGAGGTGCAGATCGCCTACGGCATGACCGAGACCAGCCCGGTGTCCCTGCAGACCGGGCCGGAAGACGACCTGGAAACCCGCGTCACCACCGTCGGCCGCACCCAGCCGCACCTGGAAAGCAAGATCATCGACGCCGATGGCCGTATCGTCCCGCGCGGCACCATTGGTGAGCTGTGCACCCGTGGCTACAGCGTCATGCTCGGCTACTGGAACAATCCGCAGGCAACCTCCGAGGCGATCAGCCCGGCGCGCTGGATGCTCACCGGTGACCTCGCCGTGATGGACGAAGCCGGCAACGTGCGCATCGTCGGGCGCAGCAAGGACATGATCATCCGCGGCGGGGAGAACATCTATCCGCGGGAGATCGAGGAGTTCCTCTACACCCACCACGCCGTCGCCGACGCCCAGGTCATCGGCATCCCCGACGAGAAGTACGGCGAGGAACTGGTGGCCTGGGTCAAGTTCCATCCCGGTCACAGCGTCGCCGAAGAGGAGCTGCGCGCCTTCTGCAAGAACGCCATCGCCCACTTCAAGGTGCCGCGGCACTTCCGCTTCTGCGACGAGTTCCCGATGACGGTGACCGGCAAGATCCAGAAGTTCCGCATGCGCGAGATCAGCATCGAAGAGGTGCGCAGCAAGCGTGGCTGATCGTTTCGGGCCGGCCCGCGCCCTGGTGCCCTCACGTGAAGTCGGGGCGCCATGGGCGTAGAGAAGGGCACCATCTCCATCCGTCTGGTCAGCGAGGCGCTGGCCGAGTTTCGTCGCGCCGGCCGCGACGACGGCCCGCTATTGGCCGCCGCCGGCATCGCCCCCGAATTGCTTGGCAAGCCTTACGCGCGGGTGTCCTGCCAGGTCTACGCACGGCTCTGGTTGCGCCTGGCCAGGGAAATGGACGACGAGTTCTTCGGCATGAATGCCCGGCGCATGAAGTCGGGCAGCTTCAACTTCATGGCCGCCGCGGCCGTCCGCGAGCCGACCCTGGAAGCGGCGCTGAATGCCGCGCTGCGCTTCATGGGGCTGGTGTTCGATGACTTCACCCCGCGCCTGACCCGCCAGGACGGTCTCGCCGGCATCGTTCTCGACGAGCCCGAAGGCCCGGCGCCGCGCGCCTTCTGCTACTTCACCCTGTGGTTGATGCTGCACGGCCTGGCCTGCTGGCTGGTGGGCCGGCGCATTCCCATCCTCGCCGTGGAGCTGCGCTGCCCGCAGCCGGATTTCATCGCCGACTACCGGGTGATGTTCACCGAAAACCTCCACTTCGGCCGCCGCCAGTCGCGCCTGCTGTTCAACGCCGAAGCCCTGGGCCTGCCGGTGCGCCGCGACGAGCGCGAGCTGCGCCGCTTCCTGGGCGGCGCGCCGGCCAACATCCTGGTGCGCTACCGCGACCCGCAGAGCCTTGCCGCGCGCACCAAGGCCTACCTGCGCAGCCTCAAGTTCGAGCGCTGGCCCGACCTCGACGCCCTGGCCGGGCACTTCTACATGGCGCCGTCGACCCTGCGCCGCAAGCTCGCCGCCGAGGGGCAGTCCTACCAGGCGCTCAAGGACCAACTGCGCCGCGACCTGGCCATCGCCCGGCTGGACAGCGGCGACGGCAACTTCGCGGACCTTGCCGAGGAGCTGGGTTTCGCCGACACCAGCGCGTTCTACAAGGCCTTCCGCAAATGGACCGGATCCACGCCCGGGCAATACCGCGCGCTGATTCGCCAGGAGCCCTGATATTTAAGGGCCAGGCTCAAGTGGCCGCCTTTGAAGCCGATACAACAACACAGAATTGCTCACGCACAAGGACGCCCCGCCATGCCCCTGTCCCGCCTCTCGATCCAGTGGAAGATCACGCTACTGACCGGTCTCTGCCTGCTCTGCATCGTCAGCCTGCTGGTCGGCCTCTCGCTGCTGCGGATGAACCATGATGCACAACTGATCAAGGCGGCCAACGCGGACATGCTCAAGGACGCGGCCAAGGCGCGGATGCAGGCGCGCAGCGAGCAGCAGGCGGAGATCATCCAGCGCTTCTTCACCGACGTGTACCTCTTCGGCAACCAGTTCTCGCGCCAGGTCGCCCAGTTGCGCGAGCAGACCACCCGGCACGGCGTGGACGCCGCCAGCGTGCGCAAGGACCTCAACCAGCTGGTGCGCGACGGCCTGAAGAGCAACCCGAACCTGCTCAGCCTCTACGTGGTGTTCCAACCCGATGCGCTGGACGGCCAGGACGCCAGCTTCCATGACCAGGCCGATGCCGGCAGCAACGAGAAGGGCCGCTTCGGCGCCTACTGGGCGCAGAAGGCCTCCGGCGAGATGACCGGCCTGGCGGTGACCGAGGAGATGATCGCCGACACCTCGGCCATGCTCGACGGAAGCCCCTTCAACACCTGGCAGCTGTGCCCGCTGCAGACCCGCAAGGCCTGCGTGCTCAACCCGTATTTCGACAGCGCCTCCGGCACCAAGGTGCTGATGACCACCGTGACCCTGCCGCTGATCGACCAGGGCAAGGTCATCGCCGTGATCGGCATCGACATCAGCCTCAGCCGCCTGCAGCAGCTCGCCGTCGACGGCGACCGCCAGCTCTACGACGGCGCCGGCAGCGTCAGTATCGTCAGCCCGGCCGGCCTGCTGGCGGGCTACAGCAGCGACGAAGCGCTGCTTGGCCAACCGCTGGCCAAGGCCATCCCCGGCCAGGCGGCCGAGCTGCTGAGCCTGCAGGCCGGCGGACGACCGCAGGTTCTGGAGCACGACGGCCAGCTGCGCGTGGTCGAGCCGCTGCTGCCGATCCCGGATGCCACCAAACCCTGGGCCGTGGTGCTCGACGTGCCGCAGGACGTGCTGCTGGCACCGGCGCTGGAGCTGCAGAAACAACTGGATGAGCGCAACTCCAGCGGCGCGCTGTGGCAGACCCTGTTTGGCCTGATCGCCGCCGTGGTCGGCCTGCTGCTGGTGTGGCTTACCGCCCGCGGCGTGACCCGGCCGATCCTCGGCGTCGCCGCCATGCTGCGCAACATCGCCAGCGGCGAAGGCGACCTGACCAAGCGCCTGGACTACAGCGGCAAGGACGAGCTGGGCGAGCTGGCCGGCTGGTTCAACCGCTTCCTCGACAAGCTGCAACCGATCATCCGCGACGTGAAATCCTCCGTGCAGGACGCCCGCGCCACCGCTGACCAATCCTCGGAAATCGCCAGCCAGACCAGCGCCGGCATGCAGCAGCAATTCCGCGAAGTCGACCAGGTGGCGACCGCCTCCCAGGAAATGAGTGCCACCGCCCACGACGTCGCCAACAGTGCCGCCATGGCCGCCGATGCCGCCCGCGGCGCCGACGGTGCGACCCGTGACGGCCTGAGCGTGATCGACAACACCACCCGCCTGATCGACGAGCTGGCCAGCGACATGAGCAGCGCCATGAGCCAGGTCGAAGGCCTGGCGGCGAGCAGCGAGCAGATCGGCTCGGTGCTGGACGTGATCCGCGGCATCGCCGAGCAGACCAACCTGCTGGCGCTCAACGCCGCCATCGAAGCGGCCCGCGCCGGGGAAGCCGGGCGCGGCTTCGCGGTGGTCGCCGACGAGGTGCGCAACCTCGCCAAGCGCACCCAGGATTCGGTGGAGGAAATCCGCCAGGTGATCGAAGGCCTGCAGAACGGCACCCGCGACGTGGTCGGCGCCATGAGCAACAGCCACCGCCAGGCGCAGGACAGCGTGAGCCAGGTCGAACAGGCCGTGGCCGCGCTGCAACGCATCGGCGAGGCGGTCAGCGTGATCACCGACATGAACCTGCAGATCGCCAGCGCCGCCGAGGAACAGAGCGCGGTGGCCGAGGAGATCAACCGCAACGTCGCCGGCATCCGCGATGTGACCGAATCGCTGTCGAGCCAGGCACAGGAATCGGCGCAGGTGAGCCAGTCGCTGAACAAGCTGGCGAACCACCAGCAGGGATTGATGGATCAGTTCCGCGTCTGAGCCTCCCGAACCCTGTAGGAGCGGGCCATGCCCGCGATCCGCCGGTAACGCCGGCGCCAGATCCGGTTCGCGAGCAAGCTCGCTCCTACAAGAGCAAGGCAGTACCTGTGGGAGCGAGCTTGCTCGCGAACCGCACGGCACGACCCCATCGCGGACGAAGTCCGTCCCTACGCGACGCCCACCCTCCAAACGCCCTTGCTGTCCAATCCGCTCATCCAGATTGGCGGCTTTCGACATTGCCCGCACGCCAGCGCAGCGGGAACATCAGGGAACTCCACACAAGAACAAACCCAGGAGTTCCGCGATGCGTTCCCATACTGCCGCCACGGCCGAGTTCGACTACCGCGCCACTGCCGACGCCGTCCTGGCCGGCAACCTCGATGCCCTCAACGCCTGTGTCGAATGCTGCGACCGCCATGCCATTCCCGGCCGCGTCGCGCTGTTCTGGGAGGGCAAGGATGGCGACAGCGCCTCCTATACCTTCACCCAGCTCAAGGAACTCTCCGGCCGCTTCGCCAGCTTCCTCCACGGCCTGGGCGTGCGCCCCGGCGATGTGGTCTCCGGCATGCTGCCGCGTACCCCTGAACTGCTCATCGCCGTGCTCGGCACCTGGCGCCTGGGCGCGGTCTACCAGCCGCTGTTCACCGCCTTCGGGCCCAAGGCCATCGAACACCGGGTCAAGCTGGCCGGCAGCAAGGTGGTCGTCACCGACGGCGCCAACCGCGGCAAGCTCGACGAGGTGCCCGACGCCTTCGCGCGGGTGACGGTCGGTGGGCCGAAGGGGCAGGGCATCCGCCACGGCGACTACAGCTTCTGGGCCGAACTGGAGCGTCATTCGCCGGACTTCGAACCGGTGTTGCGCAGCGGCGAAGACCCCTTCCTGCTGATGTTCACCTCCGGCACCACCGGGTTGGCCAAGCCGCTGGCCGTGCCGCTCAAGGCCATCGTCGCCTTCGTCGGCTACATGCGCGATGCGGTGGGCCTGCGCGAGGAGGATTCGTTCTGGAACCTCGCCGATCCGGGGTGGGCCTACGGTCTCTACTACGGCGTCACCGGTCCTCTGGCCATGGGGCACCCGATCACCTTCTACGAAGGTGCCTTCACCGTGGAGAGCACCTGCCGCATCGTGCGCAAGTACGGCATCACCAACCTGGCCGGCTCGCCCACCGCCTACCGCCTGCTGATCGCTGCCGGCGAGGCGGTGTCCAAACCGCTCAGGGGCCGTTTGCGCGCGGTGAGCAGTGCCGGCGAGCCGCTGACGCCGGAAGTGATCCGCTGGTTCGCCAGCGAGCTGGGCGTGACCATTCACGACCACTATGGCCAGACCGAGCTGGGCATGGTGCTGGCCAACCACCACGAGCTGGAGCATCCGGTGCACCTGGGCGCCGCCGGCTTTTCCATCCCTGGCCACCGCGTGGTGGTGCTGGACGAGCAGGGCAACGAGTTGCCCGCCGGCCGACCCGGCGTGCTGGCCCTGGACCGCCGCCGCTCGCCGCTGATGTGGTTCGCCGGCTACCAGGGCATGGAAACCAAGGCCTTCGTCGGCGACTACTACCTGAGCGGCGACACCGTGGAGCTGAACGCCGACGGCAGCATCAGCTTCGTCGGCCGCGCCGACGACCTGATCACGACCTCCGGCTACCGCGTCGGCCCGTTCGACGTGGAGAGCGCGCTGATCGAGCACCCGGCGGTGATCGAAGCGGCGGTGATCGGCAAGCCGGACCCGGAGCGCACTGAACTGGTCAAAGCCTTCGTGGTGCTCTGTTCGTCCTTCCGGCCGGGCGCGGAGCTGGCCGAGGAACTACAACAGTACGTGCGCAAGCGACTGTCCGCGCACAGCTACCCGCGGGAAGTGGAGTTCGTCGACGAACTGCCCAAGACCCCCAGCGGCAAGATCCAGCGCTTCCTCCTGCGCAATCAGGAGATCGCCAAGCAACGCGAGGCCGCCGAAAAAGCGGCGGCTCACTAGGTACAGCGGAGAGACTTCATGCAGATCCAGAACAAGGTATTCCTCATCACCGGCGGCGGTTCCGGCCTCGGCGCGGCCACTGCGAAGCTGCTGGTGAGCGCTGGCGCCAAGGTAGTGCTGGCCGACGTCAACGCCGAAGCCGGCACGGCCCAGGCGGCGGAACTGGGTGAGGCGAATGCGCGTTTCATCCGCACCGACGTGTGCAGCGAGGCGGACGGCAAGGCCGCCGTGCAGCTCGCCCTGGATGCCTTCGGCGCATTGCACGGCCTGGCCAACTGCGCGGGCGTCGCGCCGGCCGAAAAAGTCATCGGCCGCAACGGCGTGCATGGGCTGGACAGCTTCACCCGCACCATCAACATCAACCTGATCGGCACCTTCAACATGCTGCGCCTGGCCGCCGAGGCCATGGCGAAGAACGAGCCGGACGCCGGCGGCGAGCGCGGCATCATCATCAACACCGCCTCGGTGGCCGCCTTCGACGGGCAGATCGGCCAGGCGGCGTATTCCGCCTCCAAGAGCGCGGTGGTCGGCATGACCCTGCCGATTGCCCGCGAACTGGCCCGCTCGGGCATCCGCGTGATGACCATCGCCCCCGGCATCTTCGAGACGCCGATGATGGCCGCCATGCCCCAGGAAGTGCGCGACTCCCTCGGCGCCAGCGTACCGTTCCCGCCGCGCCTCGGTCGCCCTGACGAATACGCCGCGCTGGCCCGCCACATCATCGAGAACAGCATGCTCAACGGCGAAGTGATCCGCCTCGACGGCGCCATCCGCATGGCCGCGAAGTAAGGAGGAGAGAACCATGAACGATCCCATCGTCATCGTCAGCGCCACCCGCACGCCCATGGGCGGCTTCCTCGGCGACTTCAAGGACGTCACCGCCGCCACCCTCGGCGCGGCCGCGATCCGCGCGGCCGTCGAACGCGCCCGCCTGGGCGCCGAAGAGGTGGACGAAGCCGTGCTCGGCTGCGTCCTCGCCGCCGGGCAGGGCCAGGCGCCGGCGCGCCAGGCCGTGCTGGGCGCGGGCCTGGCGCGCGGCACGCCGTGCTCCACGGTGAACAAGATGTGCGGCTCGGGCATGAAGGCCGCGATGATGGCCCACGACGCCATCCTCGCCGGGAGCGCCCGCGTCGCCCTGGCCGGTGGCATGGAGAGCATGTCCAACGCGCCCTACCTGCTGGAACGCGCCCGCAGCGGCTACCGCATGGGCCACGGCAAGGTGCTCGACCACATGTTCCTGGACGGCCTCGAAGACGCCTACGACAAGGGCCGCCTGATGGGCACCTTCGCCGAGGATTGCGCCGAGAAATACGGCTTCACCCGCGAGCAGCAGGACGACTACGCCATCGCCTCGCTGACCCGCGCGCAGAAGGCCATGAGCGAAGGCCGCTTCAAGGACGAGATCGTCGCGGTGACGGTCAAGTCCGGCAAGGAGCTGCGCGCCATCAGCGAAGACGAGCAACCGCCCAAGGCCAGGCTGGACAAGATTCCCACCCTGAAACCGGCGTTCCGCGACGGCGGCACGGTGACGGCGGCCAATGCCAGCTCCATCTCCGACGGCGCCGCCGCACTGGTGCTGATGCGTCTGTCGGAAGCCGAAAAGCGCGGCCTGACACCGCTGGCGGCGATCCGTGGGCATTCGTCCTATGCTGACGCGCCGAATCTGTTCCCCACCGCCCCGGTGGGCGCGGTCGAGCGCCTGATGCAGCGCACCGGCTGGTCGCTGGGCGATGTCGACCTGTTCGAGGTCAACGAGGCCTTCGCCGTGGTCGCCATGGCCGCGATGCGCGACCTGGACATTCCCCACGACAAGCTCAACGTCCACGGTGGCGCCTGCGCCCTCGGCCATCCCATTGGCGCTTCCGGCGCGCGGGTGATCGTGACCCTGCTGTCGGCGCTCAAGCAGTACGACGTCAAGCGCGGCGTGGCATCGGTGTGCATTGGTGGCGGCGAAGCCACGGCCATCGCGGTCGAGCGCCTGGCCTAAGGAGCGAGAGATGATTCCCAGCGAAGAAGACCTGCAGATCCGCGATGTGGCCCGCCAGTTCGCCCAGGAGCGGCTCAAGCCCTTTGCCGCCGACTGGGACCGCGAGCACCGCTTCCCGGCCGAAGCGCTGAAGGAAATGGCCGACCTCGGCTTCCTCGGCATGCTGGTGGCGGAGGAGTGGGGCGGCGCACAGACCGGCCACCTGGCCTACGCCATGGCGCTGGAGGAAATCGCCGCCGGCGACGGCGCCTGCTCGACCATCATGAGCGTGCACAACTCGGTGGGCTGCATGCCCATCGCCAAGTTCGGCAACGACGAGCAGAAGCGCCAGTTCCTGGTGCCCCTGGCCCGCGGCGAGATGATCGGCGCCTTCGCCCTGACCGAACCGCAGGCCGGCTCCGATGCCAGCTTCCTGAAGACCCGTGCGCGCCGCGACGGCGATCACTATGTGCTGAACGGCAGCAAGCAGTTCATCACCTCCGGCAGCCACGCCGGCCTGGTGATCGTCTTCGCGGTGACCGATGCAGCGGCGGGCAAGAAGGGCATCAGCGCCTTCATCGTGCCCACCGACACCCCCGGTTACCGCGTGGTGCGCGTCGAGGACAAGCTCGGCCAGCATGCGTCCGATACCTGCCAGATCGCCTTTGACGACGTGCGGATTCCGGCCAGCTACCGGCTGGGCGAGGAGGGCCAGGGCTACGCCATCGCTCTGGCGAACCTGGAGGGCGGGCGCATCGGCATCGCCTCCCAGGCGGTGGGCATGGCCCGTGCGGCCTTCGAATACGCCCGCGACTACGCCCACGAGCGCGAGACCTTCGGCAAGCCGATCATCCAGCACCAGGCCGTGGCCTTCCGCCTGAGCGACATGGCGACCGAGATCGCCGTGGCGCGGCAGATGGTCCACCACGCCGCCAGCCTGCGCGAAGCCGGCCTGCCGTGCCTGACCGAAGCCTCCATGGCCAAGCTGTTCGCCTCGGAAATGGCCGAGCGCGTGTGCTCCGCGGCGATCCAGACCCTCGGCGGCTATGGCTATCTGCAGGACTACCCGGTGGAACGCATCTACCGCGACGTGCGGGTGTGCCAGATCTACGAAGGCACCAGCGACGTGCAGCGGCTGGTCATCGCGCGCAGTCTGTAACGGGTTCGCCGGCAGACCCCGGCCTGTTCGTTGGACAGGCACTTCGGCAGGGCGGGGTCTGCCGGTGGCTTATCAGGTAGCGCGGACTGTTTTTTGTTGGGCCGAGGGGGACGCCGGGTCCTTGCTCGCGATCCGTGCTCGCCTGAGATTTCACCGCTGGGCGGTTCGCGAGCAAGCTCGCTCCTACTGGTCCGGCGAGTGCTGGACTGTAGGAGCGGATCTTATCCGCGAAATCCCGGCGTAGCCGGGACAGTGCCTGCGCCGGGAATGCCAGCCGTGCGGCAGGATCGCGGAGAAGCTCCGCACCTGCCAGAGCGGGTCGCGCCGGCATTTCCCTGTAGGAGCGCGCCATGCCCGCAATCGCGCGCATGGCGCGCCTACAGGCATCCGGGGATGGCAAACGTAGGATGGCGTGGAGCGAAGCGATACCCATCGATGGGCATAGCCCGAAACATCAGGCGCGCTCCGCCGCCTCGCGCGCTTCCCGCGCCGTCACCTGCTGGCACAGCTCGATGATCTGCTCGCGCATCCAGCGGTTGGCCGGGTCCTGGTCGGTGCTTTCGTGCCAGTACAGGTGGGTTTCCAGCTTGGGCACGTCGTTCACCGGCAGGTCGACGAAATGCAGCCCGTGGTGGCGGGCGAAGCGCTCGGGCACGGTGACCACCATGTCCGTCTGCTGCACCACGGTGGAGGCCATCAGGTAGTGCTGCGAGCGCAGGGCGATCTTGCGCTGCAGGCCCATCTTGCCCAGCGACAGGTCCACATAGCCCAGGCCGCTGCGACGGCTGGATATCTGGATGTGCGCCACCGAGAGGTATTCCTCCAGCGTCAGCTTGTCCTTGGCCAGCGGGTGGCCCTGGCGCATCGCGCAGACGTAACGGTCCTCCATCAGCTTGACGTGGCGCACCTGCGGGTCGGTGTTCAGCGGCGCATCCACGGCGAAGTCCAGGCGGCCGGCGGCCAGCTCCTTGGTGGTCTCGCGGCGCTTGGAGAGGAAACTCTCGATGTGCACGTTCGGCGCCAGGCGGCGCAGGCGCTGGAACAGCGGCGGCAGGACGATGGCCTCGGTGAGGTCGGTCATGCTGATGCGGTAGGTCTTGCTCGCCTGGGTCGGCGTGAAGGTGCGGCTCTCCTGCACCGAGACGCGCAGCAGCTGCAGCGCGTTGCGCACCGGCCCGATGATGTTCTGCGCCATGGGCGTTGGCACCATGCCCTGCGCGGTCCGCACGAACAACGGGTCGTTGAAGGTCTCACGCAGACGGGCGAGGGCGTTTGAGACGGCGGGCTGGGTAATGCCGACTATCTGTCCGGCGCGGGTCAGGTTGGCTTCGGTATAGATGGCGTCGAAGACGATGAACAGGTTCAGGTCGACCTTGCTGAGGTTCATTCCAGGGCTCCGCTTGTAATTGTTCTGCGGCCGATCATACCCGATCGAACGCTCAGGTCCATACGGGTTATGAATGTTCATTGATTCGGATAATAGGCTGGGTAAATGCCTTTCGCTGTTCTAGCATCATCACCACACAAACAACCGCCGCCAGAAGGTCAGCCCCCATGGATTTCGCTTATTCCGCCAAGGTTCAGGATCTGCGTGAGCGCCTTACCGCGTTCATGGAAGCCTACGTCTATCCCGCCGAGAAGGTATTCGAGGAGCAAGTGGCCCAAGGCGACCGCTGGCAGCCCACGCAGATCATGGAAGACCTCAAGGTCAAGGCCAAGGCCGAAGGCCTGTGGAACCTGTTCCTGCCCGAGTCCGAACTGGGCGCCGGCCTGACCAACATGGAATACGCGCCGCTGGCCGAAATCATGGGCCGCTCGCTGATCGGCTCCGAGCCGTTCAACTGCGCCGCGCCGGATACCGGCAACATGGAAGTGCTGGTGCGCTACGGCAGCGAGGAGCACAAGCGCACCTGGCTGGAACCGCTGCTGCGCGGCGAGATCCGCTCCGCCTTCGCCATGACCGAGCCGGGCGTGGCCTCGTCCGATGCCACCAACATGGAAGCCAACGCGGTGCGCGAGGGCGACGAGTGGGTCATCAACGGCCGCAAGTGGTGGACCTCCGGCGCCTGCGACCCGCGCTGCAAGATCATGATCTTCATGGGCCTGACCAACCCGGACGCGCCGCGCCACCAGCAGCACTCGATGATCCTGGTGCCCACCGACGCCCCCGGCGTGAAGATCCTCCGCCCGCTGCCGGTGTTCGGCTACGACGACGCCCCGCATGGCCACGCCGAAGTGCTTTTCGAGAACGTCCGCGTGCCCTACGAGAACGTGCTGCTGGGTGAAGGCCGCGGCTTCGAGATCGCCCAGGGCCGCCTCGGCCCGGGCCGCATCCATCACTGCATGCGCTCCATCGGCATGGCCGAACGCGCGCTGGAACTGATGTGCAAACGCTCCGTCAGCCGCACCGCCTTCGGCAAGCCGCTGGCGCGCCTGGGCGGCAACATCGACCACATCGCCAACTCGCGCATCGAGATCAACCAGGCCCGCCTGCTGACCCTCAACGCGGCGTACATGATGGACACCGCCGGCAACAAGATCGCCCAGAGCGAGATCGCCCAGATCAAGGTGGTGGCGCCGAATGTCGCCCTCCAGGTGATCGACCGCGCCATCCAGATGCACGGCGGCGCCGGCGTCTCCAATGACTTCCCGCTGGCCTACTGGTACGCCATGCAGCGCACCCTGCGCCTGGCCGACGGCCCGGACGAAGTGCACCGCGCAGCCATCGGCAAGTACGAGATCGGCAAGTACGTGCCGCGTGACGCCCTGCGCAGCAGCCGCTGAGCCTAGGCAACCCGGAAAAAGGCCCGCTGATGCGGGCCTTTTTCATGGGCGGGGAATCATGCTGTGCGTAGGAGCGGACTCTGTCCGCGATGTGCAACAGGCCAGCTCCGAGTCGCCGGAAACCTATCGCGGACAACGTCCGCTCCTACGCTTGGGCATTACCCGGGGCGCTCTTCGTAGGAGCGAGCTTGCTCGCGAACAGCCCCTCCAACGAACAAGGCCAGCATGCGCTGGCCTTGTTCATTCATTGCGAAGGAGAGGGCTCCGGCCCCTCGGCCTTCGCCCGCTGCTCGATCAGCCACTGCCGCCGCGTGTGCAGTTGGGCCGCAAAGGCCCGCGCGGCGGCCTCGTGAGGAAAGCGCAGCGCACGGCGACCGAGGCGGACCTGCCAATAGGCCCGGCCGCGAAACTCAACGGCTTCGATCCTCACCTCCAGCGCTTGCATGGGTCCTCTCCTGGCTGACGATTTCCAGCGGTTCCTCGCTGGTCCGGCGGGTCTTGAGCAAGGATAGCAGTATGCCACCTGCCAAGAGGCCGAAGGTTACGCCAAGGGACAGGGCGGCGGGAACCTTGCCGATGAATCCGTGGAGGAAAATCTTCGTGCCAATGAACACCAGCACCAGCGCCAGGGCGTACTTCAGGTAGACGAAGCGGTGGATCATCGCCGCCAGCGAGAAGTACAGGGCGCGCAGGCCGAGGATGGCGAAGATGTTCGAGGTGTAGACGATGAACGGGTCCTGGGTGATGGCGAAGATCGCCGGCACGCTGTCCACCGCGAACACCAGGTCGGCCAGCTCGATGAGAATCAGCGCCAGGAACAGCGGGGTGGCGTAGCGCACCAGCTTGCCCGAGGCATCCGGCTTCTTCACGAAGAAATGGTGCTCGTGGAGGGTGTCGGTCATGCGGATGTGCTTGCGCAGGAACCGGAGCACGGGATTGTTGGCCAGGTCGGGCTCGGCCTCATGCCTGCTGAACAGCATCTTCACGCCGCTGAACAGCAGGAAGGCGCCGAACACGTACATGATCCACTCGAACTCCTTCACCAGCGCGGCGCCCAGGCCGATCATCAGCGCGCGCATGACGATGGCGCCGAGGATGCCCCAGAACAGCACCTGGTGCTGGTAGCGGCGCGGGATGCCGAAGAAGCCGAAGATCATCGCCATGACGAACACGTTGTCCATGGACAGCGACTGTTCGACGAGGAAACCGGTGTAGTACTCCACCGCGCTGGTGGCGCCGAACTCGTACCAGACCCAGCCACCGAAGGCCAGGCCGCAGGCGAAGTAGCCGGCGGACAGCATCAGGCTCTCGCGCACACCGATCTCGTGGTGATCGCGTTGCAGCACGCCCAGGTCGAGTACGAGCAGAAGAATCACGATGGCCAGGAAGGCCAGCCAGAACCAGGTGGCGGTTCCGAGGAATGGTTCGGTCAAAAAGGCGTGCAGAGCTGTCATGTGGCCCCTCCCTTAGTGTCGTTGTCGAAAAGTGACTCCGACATGGCGGTTGGCAACCGTCAGAGGGGCCCGGCGTCACTGGCGGGAACATAGCAGAGCGGACGCGGCAGGCAAGCGATGGAACGTAACAAGTTCCTACATCAATTCGAGAAAGAGGCGTCAGCGTCTGACGCAAAGTCTAGACGCTGGCTCTCGGCAGGGTGGTGCGTGGCTCAATACACCCAGACTTCGACGCGGCGATTCTTCACCCGGCCGTCGTTGTCGCTGTTGGCCGCCACCGGCAGTGCGTCGCCCATGCCGCTGATCTCACGGAACATCACGCCCTCCTTGGCCAATTCGCGGCGCACGGCCATGGCGCGCAGCTTGGAGAGCAGTTCGGCGCGGGCCGGGTCCTGTTTCGGATCGCCGAAACCGACCAGCACCGCCTGCTTGTTCATTTTGCCGTTCTGCTGCAGGTACGCCAGCAGCCGGTCGATGTCGCGCTGGGCCTTGTTGTCCAGGGTCGCGCTGCCTTCGCGGAAACGGAAGTTCACCGACAGCCGCTCGGCCTCACGGGCCAGGGCCTGGTAGTTCGCCGGCATGCTCGCGCGCGGCGCCATCTTCACCGCCTGCACACGCTGGCCGACGAAGCCGCTGGCGCTGACCAGCGCCTGGCCCTGGTCGCCCTGGGCGAACTGCACCAGGGCGCGGGCCCAGCGGTTGGGCTCCTCGGGCTTCATGTAGAGGAACAGGCGGCGCGACAGCGGGTAGTCCTCGGTCGCGACCAGCGTAGTGGACGGCGCCATGGCCTGGGAGTCGCCGTCGGCGATGCGCAGGGCCTTGGCCTTCTGGATCGACGACAGCCCGACGAAGCCGATGCCTTGCGGGTCCTTGCTGACCTCGGCGGACAACTGGTCGCTGGACTCGAAACGCTGCACGCCGCTGGCCAGCGCCTTGCCGTGGCTGGCCAGTACCAGTTCCTTGAAGGTGTCGAAGGTGCCCGAATTATCGTCGCGGGAGTACAGCCGGATGGCACCGCCACGTCCGCCGATTTCTTCCCAGGTTTTCACCTCGCCCGAGTAGATTCGCGCCAGCGTCTCGGTGCTCAGTTCATCCAGCGGGTTGGCTGCGTTGACGATGATCGCCAGGCCGTCGATGCCGATCACCTGTTCGGCCTTGGCACTGCGCAAGTTGCCCGACGCCGACAGGCCCGCCGCTTCGGCGTCCTTGATCGGACGCGAGGCGGCGGCCAGTTCTGCGCTGTTGTCCTTGAGGGCGACGAAGCCGGTGCTGGAGCCGTGGGCGGCCAGGTCGACGATGGCCTCCTTGCCGTCCTGGCTGCGGCCAATGATGCGTTGTTCGTTCTCCGCCTTGCCCGGCTGGGCGCTGACGTTGCTGTAGCCCTCGCTGACCAGCAGGCCCTTCACCAGCTCCGGCAACAGGTGCGCACCGATGGTGTTGGAACCCTGGATACGCAGCACCGGCTCACCGCCCTGGGACGAGGGCAGGGCGGCGAAGGCCGACCACGGAAAGGCGTAGCAGATGAAGACGATGGTGAGCCAGGCGATGGTGACGGGCCAGGGTTGGGCGTCGCTGGGGCTCGACTTGTACTGCATGGGTCAACTTCCATTTGAGGCATCGTTGGCGCGGCAGATTAAGTCGGAATCATTGCATCGATATGACGCATTCCGGCGACGCGGAATCGTTTCGGAGAAAGCCGGGGTGGCGTGGGATGTTTCCGATTTTCCCCGCCAGCGCCAATCGTTAAACAGCACAGCTCTGGACCGGACCTACGGAGACTGTGATGAACGACATGATCGACTCCGCGTCGTTGCTGATGAAGCTGGTGATCATCCTGTGCGTGATGCTGATGGCCTGCTCGGTGATGGTGCTGCCCGACAAGACCTTCGCCGTGGCGCCTGCCGTGCTTCTGCTGATCGCGCCGATGTTCCTGCTGACCCTGCTCCTGGATCTCACGGAGGGGTTGCGTCGGCGTTGACGGTTCTGGTCACCGTCTACGGATTTTCCTGGCCAATGGGGCGCACGCCGCGCGCCGGTTCTTTGGGTTCATGAGAAATGTCCGACGGTGGATCGGACGAGACTGATAACAGTGGCGGTGGACCCCGGCGAAACTTACGCGGTTCAAGGAATCCGCCGCTGGAATGTGAAAATGGCTCTGTTTCAATCCGCCTCCAGGCGGCAAAACTCGCAACAGATCTTGCGTCATCTCGTGCTGGTCCCCCTGGCCCTTCGCAAGGCCGCCGTCCCGTGCTGGGGGCGTACCTGGCGCAGGGGCGCGCTGAGCGTTCAGCGGCCACGCGAGGTCAAGTTCAAAGGCTCCCGGCTGGTTATGCATTCGTGGCTGTCGTGGATGAGCATGTTCTCCCGCGATACCGCGTTGGCTGCCGCCTTGGCGGGTGATACCCAGCCGGCGGCGCCGGTCGCGGGGGCGCTGGAGGCCGAGCTGTCGCGAGAGATGATGATCGATTTCGCGAATATCTCCCGGAGCCGCAAGCAGTCGGCTGTGGCATCCGTCGCCAGCGAGGTGGACACGCCGACGGCCTCAACGCCCGGCGCAACGGATCATGCCGCCGTCGAGGCTGTGGCCGAGGCCGAAGCCGCCGTTCTGCTGCAAGCGGGGCTGGCGGAATTTGCTGCGCCGGACTCCGTCGATCAGCAGTTCATGGAAACCCTGGTGAACGACAGCGCGCCACTGGCTGACGAAGCGCCTGCCGCACCGATGATCACCGCGGCAGAGTCTGAACAGGCTGCACCAGTGAACGTGGCAGACCTCCCTGCATCGCCGGCGGCTGCACTGGCGAGCACCGTCGGACTGACTATTCAGGACGTCGTGGGTGAGCCTGAGGATATCGAGTCGGTGATCGAGCAGGCCGAGGCCGTCGAGGTATCCGCCGCACGGGAAGCGCCAGCGGAGATTCCGGTGCTGCAGGCGTCGTCCATCGAGCCTGCTTTCGAACCCCAGGCCCCCGTACTCCCTGAGCCGGACGCTACTGTCGCAGAGATCCACGTACCCGAACTGCCGCCTGAGCTTGCGGCGCCTGCCGTGGACGAGGTCGTGGCCGCCGAGCCGCAGCCGGTCGACGTCGAGTCTGTCGTCGATTCCCAAGACCATGAACTCGCAGCGCTTCCGGAGCTGGAAGCCACGGCTGTCGAGCCTCAGGTGTCCGAACTGCCAACCGAAGCGGCGCCCCCTGCCGTGAACGAGGCGCCTTACGCCGACCCGCAGCCCGTCGACGTCGAGGCTGTCGTCGATTCCCAGGACCATGAACTCGCAGCACTTCCGGAGCTGGAAGCCACGGCTGTCGAGCCTCAGGTGTCCGAACTGCCACCCGAAGTTGTGGTTCCGGCCGTGAACGAGGTGCCGTACACCGAGCCGCAGTTCGTCGACGTCGGGCCGGTTCTTGAACCGCAGCACCCGGAGCTCCCAACGCTTCCGGAACTGGAACCTGTCGCTGCCGAGCCGCAGGTATCTGAACCTATGGCCGAAGTTGCGGTGCCTGCCGTGGACGAGACGCTGATCACCGAGCCGCAGCCGCATCACGTCGAAGCCGCCAGCGAGCAGCAAACGCCCGCGTCGCCGAGCATCACCGAGGCGGCGGCCACCGTCGCGGAACGCTACATGGCGGCCACTTCGGCCACCCCCGCGGGCGTGCAAGCCGAGCAGGCCACGGCTGCCGAGCCGCCGTCCAGCGAACCTGTCATCCCAACCGAACCGGGGCACCAGGACTCGCTGCCGGATGTGGTTGCCGAGGTCCCCCAGCAGGTTGCCGAGATCGGCGCAGCAGTCGAAGAGCAGGTGTCGATTGCGCCGACCTATGCCGACGAGGGCGCCGTGGACACTTCGCTCTTCGTCGGGCCGCCTGCACCGCCCGAGCGGGATAGCGCCGCAGCAGCACTGCCTGCCGAAGACGGCGTCGCCGAGGAGCCCGCCGCCGAACTTCACGTGGCTGCGCAGCAAACCAGGACAGGCGAGGCAGCCACGCGCGGGCCGTCCGCTGCGGCCGAACAGGTCGAGACGGCTGTCGAGAAGCCCGCCGAGTCGGACCTGGCCCGGTCCATCGCCGGCATCGAGGCCGCCTTTGCCGAAATGCTCGAAGAAAAGCTGGTGCTGCCCGATATCAGCAGCGTCCAGTCCTTTACCGCGCCGACCCGCCGCGACCGGCGACTGGCCGAGACCTACAACCTTTCGCGCGTCGATGGCGACCGCAACCTTGAGGCCTTCGTGCTTCGTGGAATCTTGATACAGAAGGATGATGCAATGACCGATACCCAAGACGTGACGGCCGACGCCGAACTGCATGCCGCCCCGATTTCCTCGGCGGAGCTTCAGGAGGTCGCCACGACGCTCAACGTGCCGCAACTCGATGCCGATCCGGACGACGTCCTTTCCGATGTGCAGAGCACCCTCAACTCCCTCGCCGGCATGGCTCAGGGGCTGAGCCAGCAGAAGCAGGCTGCCGGGCGCCTGCAGGACGAGCTGGAAGAGTGGAACAACCAGTTGATGGAGCGCGAGCGCCTGGCGGGCGACAAGGAAGAGCGCCTGGCGCAGATGGAGACCCATCTGAAGGAAGCCAAGACCAACCTGGATCGCATGGCCGCCGAGAACAATCGTCTGCTGGCAGAGCGTAGCGAAGCGCTCAAGGAACTGGCCCAGACCGTCGACGCCCGTGACCGGGCGACCCTGCGCAAGGCCGAGGCTATCCAGGCGGAGCAGCAGCGCATCGACGAGCTGGCGGCCAGCCTGCGGGCCCGTTCCGCCGAGCTGGATGAGCGCGAAAGCCACCTCAAGCGCAAGGCCGAGGAGCTTTCGGTGCGCCTCAAGCAGTTGCAGAGCGCCAAGGACAAGTTCAGCGCCATCGTTCAGAGCTTCAACGAGACGGTGCAGTTCAACAGCACCTTGTCGGCCATTTCCAAGACCGTTGCCGAGTAAGTCGGTGGGCCAGTGCGGCGGCCGGCGCACTGGCCAGACTGACCAGCTTTCACGCGCAGGTGGAACGGGAGCGAGGCACCACGCTCCAGGCTCTGGTGCGGCGGGCATCGAAAGACGATGTCCTGCCGCTCTGCCAAACAATAACAGGCATAGCCGTATGACCAACGGATCCGCTTCAGCGCTCGACAGCCGCTGTGGCGCTCCGCTTCAGGCAACAGGACATGTCATGCCCCGCATCGTATTCGTCGAACCTTCCGGGCCTGATTTCCTGGCCTTACGCCGCCACCTGAGGGCTGGCGGATTCAAGGAAACGCTGCACCTCAAACATGCGCAACAGGCCTTGCGACAACTCAAGGCCGGGGAATGCGACCTGCTGGTGGTGACGCTCGACCTGCCCGACATCCATGGGCTGGAACTGATCGTGATGCTTCGCCAACGTGGCCAGCTGGACCCGGCGACGCCCGTCATGGTGTGTTCCCACCGCAATACCTCGTTGAGCATCCATCAGGCGGTGCGTGTGGGGATTTCCGGATTCCTCCTGCTGGGCGATCGCTTGCCCTTGCTTGGCGGCGCCATCGAGACGCTTCTGGCAGGCGGTTCGGTGTTGCCGGAGCATCCTCCGCTGTGTGCCGAGGACGATCCGCGGCTCGGAATCGCGCGCGAATTCTCCTCCCATCAGATCGCGGTGCTGCACGGGTTCAATCGCGGCCATTCGGCCTCATCCCTGGCAGAGATATTCGACTTGCCCGGCACGGCCATCGATCAGTGCAAAGGGCGACTGATGCGCAAGATGTCGGCATCCTCCCTCGATGAACTGCTGTGCATCTGCGAGAACATCGGCCTGTTGTAGAGACAGGCTTTAGCGTCATGCGGCGCGTCGCTGGAGTCTGGTGGCCGGAAAAAGGGGACGGTTAATTGTTTTCCTTCATCCGTGCAGGAATTCCCTGACAGCCAAAATTTCCCGAGATCGTAAGAATTGCCCTGAATCTGTTCGCTCATTTCTCCCAGTACTGCGGACAGCCCTTAGGTATTTGATTGAGCCGTGCGATGTCGTGGCTGGGGTAGCGCCTGCTTCCAGGGTTCCTCCCGGGCCATGCGCCGTCACGCTCCAGCGCGATGACGTGCGGCGCGCTCGATCATTCTTACGGTAGGACTTCCCATGAGTCTGAATACGGAACGGTCCGAAGAACACGACGGGCCTGAGCAGTCGACTGTGGTCCATCCGACCCAGCCGCATGAGCAGACCGCTGACGCCGCTTCGGCCGTCATGCCCAGCGACGGTGATCTCGAAGGCCAGTCGGTGATCGATGCCTTCGCGTCCTTCGAGCGTGACCTGGCCGCCCTCGAGTCAACCTGCGCCTATCCAGCCGAGGCACCGTCATCGGTCAACGAATCGAGCGACGGGCTCGCGTTCGACCGGCAGGCGGCTCCCGAGCCGCACACCTCGAAATTTTCTACCGAGTCTGTCGCCGTCGAGCCGTCATCTGCCACGCCGCGACCCGCTCCAGCCTTTGCCAACCCTTCTGCAGCGCCATCCTTCATCGAGGAATTTTCCACCATGAACGTCCATAACCAACTCCAGCAGAACCACGCCGATAGCTCGCTGGTCGCCGATGCCGCTTCTCCGGCGGGAAGCGCGCCATCCCTGGAGACCGATGGCGTGCTGCGTGACGTACAGTCCAGCCTCGACTCGCTGGCCGGCATGGCTCATGGCCTGTCCCAGCAGAAGCTGGAAATGATGCGGGTGCAGGAGGCGCTGGAAGAGCGCCGGGCGGCGGCGCTGGAACGCGAGCGGCAACTGACCGAGCGGGAAGAGCGCCTGGCCCAGCAGGAGCAGCGTCTGCAGGAAGAGAAACACAGCATCGAGCGCCACGCCGAACAGAACGCAACGATCCTGGCCGAGCGCAGCAGCGCTCTGCAGGCCCTGGCCGAAACCGTGGATGGCCGCGACCGCGCGACCGCCAAGCGTGCCGAGGTGTTGCAGAAGGAACAGCAGAACGTGGAGCGTCAGATCGCGCAGTTGCGCGCACGTGCCCATGATCTGGACGAGCGCGAAGCCGGCCTGCAACGCCACAGTGCCGATCTGGCGGCGCGCTTCAAGCAACTGCTCGATGCCAAGGAACGCTTCGGCGCCATCGTGAAGGGCTTCAACGAGACGGTGCGCTTCAATACCACCTTCAGCGCGATCAGCAAGACGGTCGGCGTGCCGGAAGAGGAGTGATCGACCCGGCGTCGCCCACGCGACGCCGCGGGACCCACGCCCGGCCAGTGTGCCGGGCGTTTTTTCGTCAGCTCAGTTGCAGCCAGATCGGCGCGTGGTCCGATGGCTTTTCCATGCCGCGAATATCGTAGTCCACGCCGGTATCGGCGATGCGTCCGCGCAGGGCTTCCGAGGCGAGGATCACGTCGATGCGCAGGCCGCGCTTGGGGTTGTCCTCGAAGCCGCGGCTGCGGTAGTCGAACCAGCTGAAGCGGTCGTCCACGCTGGGGTTCTGCAGACGGAAGCTGTCCACCAGGCCCCAGCCCTTGAGGCGAGCGAGCCATTCGCGCTCTTCCGGCAGGAAGCTGCACTTGCCGGTCTTTAGCCAGCGCTTGCGGTTTTCTTCGCCGATACCGATGTCACAGTCTTCCGGCGAGATGTTGATGTCGCCCATGACGATCAGTTGCTGGTCGGGCTGGAAGCGGGTTTCCAGCAGGTCCTGCAGGTCGGCGTAGAAGCGCTGCTTGGCGGGGAATTTCACCGGGTGGTCGCGGCTTTCCCCTTGGGGGAAGTAGCCGTTCATGATGGTGATCAGCTGGCCTTGCGCGTCCTTGAAGGTGCCCCAGATGAAGCGCCGCTGGGATTCCTCGCCGTCGTTGGGGAAGCCGCGTTGCAGCTCCAGCGGCTCCTGGCGGGAGAGCAGGGCGACGCCGTAGTGGCCTTTCTGTCCGTGGTAATGCACGTGATAACCGAGGGCTTCGATTTCCTCGCGGGGGAACTGCTCGTCGGCGACCTTGGTTTCCTGCAGGCCGATCACGTCCGGCTGGTGGCGTTTGATGACCGCCTGCAGCTGGTGGGGACGTGCGCGCAAGCCGTTGATATTGAAGGAGACGATTTTCATCCTGAGCGCCCTGGCAAAAGCACGATGCTAGCCCAGGCGGCCGATCCTGGCGACCCCGGCAAGGCGCTGCTAGGGTTTTGTGGCTGGACTCATAAGCATAAGAAGAACTCACCCAAGAGGCGTCCGCATGCCCGATACCCTCGCCGAAGTCCGTCTGCTGGACGGCAACTACAGCCGTGAAGTGCGCTCGCTGCTGTACCACGCCTACCGCCACGAACCCACGTTCGCCTATCTGTTCGAATCCGACCGCGCCGGTTTTGACCAGCGTGTGCGGGCCACCGTGCGCGAACTGGTCAACCAGCACTTTCTCGAAGAGCTGCCGGCCATCGGCCTGCTGATCGAGGACCGCCTGGTGGGCGTGGCGCTGGTGGTGCCGCCGCAACGCCGACTGGATGTCACCGAAAGCTGGTTCTGGCGCATGCGCATGCTGCTCACCACCGGCCTGGGGTGCACCCGTCGCTACCTGGACTATCACGCTGCGGTGCTGGCCTGCCTGCCGCCGGGTCCGTACCACGTATTGCCGCTGATCGGCGTGCACCCGGAATTCCAGGGCAAGCATCTCGGGGAGCAATTGCTCGACGCGCTGCACGCGTGGTGCGCCGAGGAGGGCGGCTCGCAGGGGCTGGTGCTGGACACCGGCAACGCCCGCTACCTGGAGTTCTATCGGCGGCATGGCTACGAGGAGCTGGGAGAGGTGGCCCTGGGGCCGATCCGCGAGCACGTGCTGTTTCATTCCACCCTGGGGCACGGGGCGGCGAAGACGTCCTCGGGTTAGCCGGCGACTCGCATCGTCGGAAGTCTCCTACGCTCTAGAGGAAGGCATTGCGGGGAAAACCCGTGCTAGCATTCCGCGCCATGAGAGTTGTCCAAGGATTGCTTGGGCTGCTGCTGGTAATGGCCTTCTGCTTGCAGGGAGCCCTGGCGGCCGAAGCCCATCTCGACGTTCGTATCACCCCCGCCAACGCTGCGCTCAAGGCCAATATCGAGGCCTATGTGGGCAGCCTTGGCGAGCGTGATCAGGCGGCCCTGCAACGGTTTCGGCGCAATGCCGAGGAGCAGGCGCAGAAGGCCGCCCAGGCCTTGGGCTACTACCAGGCGCGCATTCGCAGCCGGGTGACCGATGACACGGTGCCCACCCTGCGCCTGAACGTCCGCCCCGGCGAGCCGATCCACTTGCGCAACGTGACGGTGCGCATCGACGGGCCGGCGGCCCAGCTCAAGAGCTTCCGCGTACCCGGCGGTGATGCCCTCAAGCCCGGTGCGCAACTCAACCATGGCGCCTACGAGGATGCCAAGCGGCTGATCCAGAACCAGGCGTCGCGCTTTGGCTTCTTCCGCGGCCAGTTCACCCAGCAGCAACTGCGTATCGACCCCGAGGCCGGCGTGGCGGACATCGAACTGGTGTACGCCAGCGGGCCGCGCTACCGACTGGGCAAGGTCGATTTCGCCGGCGATTTCCCCTTCGACGACGAACTCCTGCAACGCATGGTGCCGTTCAAGGAAGGCGCCGATTACGACTCCGAGCAGATCGCCGACCTCAACCAGGCCCTGCAGTCCAGCGGCTACTTCGATGGCGTGCGCGTAGACGCCGCGCCGGGCAATGCCGATGGCGAGGTGGTGCCGGTGTACGTCCACCTGGACGCGCGCAAGCCGCGCACCATGGGCCTCGGCCTGGGCTTCTCGACGGACGTCGGGCCGCGTGCTCGCGCCACCTGGACCCGCCATTGGGTCAACCCGCAGGGCCACAGCCTGGGCTTCGAAGCGGAAGTGGCCGCGCCACGGCAGAACGTCGGCGCCTGGTACGAGATTCCGCTGGACCCACCCCTCACCGACAAGCTGCGTTTCACCAGCGGCTACCAGTACGAAGACCTGGTGGACACCGAGAGCAAGCTGCTGACGCTTGGCGGCGAATGGCACCACAAGCTGGACAGCGGCTGGCAGCGGGTCGTCTCGCTGAACTGGCAGCGCGAGGAATACAAGCTGGGCGACGATTCGGGCCTGAGCAGCTTCCTGATGCCGGGGATCGGCTACTCGATCCTCGAAGCCGACAACAAGGTCGACCCTGGCAAGGGCTACCGCCTGCAGTTCGACGTGAAGGGTGCCAAGGAAGGGCTGCTGGCCGATGCCGACGTCGCCCACATCAGCGCCATGGCCAAGGGCGTCACCAGCTTCGGCGGCGGGCAGCGCCTGCTCGGGCGCATCCAGGTCGGCGGCATCGCCACCAACGATTACAGTGCGATCCCGCCGTCGCTGCGCTTCTTCGCCGGTGGTGACCAGAGCGTGCGCGGCTACGACTACCAGACGCTGTCGCCGAAGAACTCCGACGGCGATCGCATCGGTGGCCGCTACATGGTCGCCGGCAGCGTCGAGTACCAGTACCCCATCGCCGAGCGCTGGCGCCTCGCGGCTTTCGTCGACCAGGGCAACTCGTTCAACTCCCTGGACTTCCCCTCGATCAAGACCGGCGTCGGTTTCGGCATCCGCTGGATTTCCCCGGTCGGGCCACTGCGCCTGGACCTGGCCGACGGCCTCGACGAGGACGGCGGCATCCGCCTGCACTTCTCCATGGGGCCTGAGCTGTGAGCCGCGCCGGCTGGATGCGCGCGCTGCGCTGGAGCCTGGGCAGCCTGCTCGGGCTGATCCTGTTGCTGGTGCTCACCCTGGCCGCCTTGCTCGGCACGGCGGCGGGCAGCCGCGCGCTGCTGGGCTGGGTGCCGGGCCTGAGCGTCGACGCCTTCGACGGCCGCCTTGCCGGTGGCTTCAGCGCCAAGCGCCTGGAATGGACCGACGGTGCCACCCACCTGGTCCTCGACCAGCCGCAGATCGACTGGTCGCCGGCCTGCCTGCTGCGCATGAGCCTGTGCCTGCACAGGGTCGTGGCCAACGAGGTGCTGCTGACCCTGCCGCCCAGCGAGCCGAGCGAGTCGTCCGGCCCCATCGAACTGCCCGATCTGAGCCTGCCGCTGTCGCTGGAACTGGGTGACATCCGCATCGGCCGCTTCCTGCTCGATGGGCAGGAACAACTGCGCGACGCCGAGTTGGCGGCGCACTGGGACCACGAAGGCCTGCACATCGATTCGGTGAAGCTTGCCCGCGACGGCCTTAACCTGTCGCTCAAGGGCTTGCTCAAACCGACGCAGGGCTGGCCGCTGGAGGCCGAAGGCAGCCTGGGCCTGCCCGCGCCGGGTGAAAAGCCCTGGACTCTGCAACTGCAGGCCAAGGGCGAGTTGATGGGCCATCTGAAGCTGCAGGCACAGAGCAGCGGTTACCTGAACGGCCAACTGGAGGGCGACCTGCAGCCGCTGGCGGACAACCTGCCGGCCAGCGCGCTTCTCACCGCCGATGGCTTCAAGGCCGACGCCTCGTTGCCCGACACTCTCACGCTGAACCAGCTGCGCCTGAGTGCCAACGGCAACCTCAAGGATGGCTACCAACTGGCCGGCGCCGCCGTGCTGCCTGCCGAGCAAAGCCCGGTGGCGCTGAGCCTGCGCGGTCGCGTGGACGCGCAGGGCGCAGACATCGCCGCGCTGGACCTGAGCGCCGCCAAGGACCAGCGCGTGGCCGTTACCGGACGCCTCGACTGGAAGGACGCCTTCGCCGCCAACGCCCAGCTCGACTGGCTGGACTTCCCCTGGCGCCGCCTGTACCCGGCCATCGACGAGCCGCCGGTGAGCGTGCACACCTTCAAGGCCGAGGTGAGCTACAGCGACGGTGCCTACCTGGGCAACTTCGACGGCGCCTTCAAGGGCCCGGCCGGCGATTTCACCCTGGCCAGCCCGGTGTCGGGCAACCTCACTGAAGTCTTCCTGCCCTCGTTGAAGCTGGTGGCGGGGCAGGGCAAGGCGGAAGGGCACCTGAAGGTCGGCTTTGCCGACGCGGTGAGCTGGGATGCCGCCCTGGATCTGTCCGACTTCGACCCGGCCTACTGGCTGGCGGAGATGCCGGGTCGCCTGGGCGGCCCGCTGCGCAGCCAGGGTACGTTGAAGGGCGATGTCGTGAACCTCGACGCCCACCTGGACCTGCAGGGCCGCCTGCGCGGCCAGCCCGCCGTGTTCAAGGCGAATGCCCAGGCGCAGGGGCAGGCCTGGAAGGTCGACGGCCTTACCCTGCAACTGGGCGACAACCGCGTCAGCGGCCAGGCCGCGCAGGACCAGCGGCTGTCCGGCCGCCTGGACATCGCCCTCAATCGCCTGGGCCAGCTCTGGCCGCAGCTGTTCGGCCAGGTCAGTGGCCGGCTCGATCTGGCGGGCACGCTGCAAGCGCCCCAGGGGCAACTCACGCTCGCCGGGCAGCGCGTCGCCTTCGCCGACCAGGGCCTGCGCACCCTGGACCTGACGGCGTCCCTCGATGCCGCCCAGCGTGGCCGGGTGAACCTGACGGCCCAGGGCCTGCACAGTGGCGATAGCGATTTCGGTGTGCTCAAGCTCGATGGCAGTGGCGACCTGCAACGTCAGCAACTCACCGTGAACCTGCAAGGCAAACCGGTGGCGCTCGACCTCGGCCTGGACGGCACTTGGAACGGCAAGGATTGGCGCGGACGCCTCGCCAAGGGCGGCATCCAGAGCGGCGGCCAGGACTGGCGCCTGCAACAGCCGGCGCGCCTGGAGCGACTGGCGGATGGACGGATCAACCTGGGCGCCCATTGCTGGACCTCCGGCCCCGCCAGCCTGTGCATGGAGGACCAGCGCCTGCTGCCGGACCCGCGCCTGCGCCTGCACCTGCGCGAGTTCCCGTTGGACAGCCTGGCCCGCTGGATGCCGGAGGACTTCGCCTGGAAGGGCAAGCTCGATGGCGACGTGCAGCTCGACCTGCCCGCCAGCGGCCCCAATGGCTCCATCCTGGTCAACGCCAACAACGGCACCCTGCGCATCAAGGAGCAGGAGGAGTGGGTCGATTTCCCGTACCAGCGCCTGCAGCTGGAAAGCCGCCTGACCCCGCGCCGTGTCGATACCAGCCTGCAGTTCCAGGGCGACAAGCTCGGCAGCCTGCAAGCCCAGGTGCAACTCGACCCGCGGCCGAAGAACAAGCCGGTGAACGGCACCTTCAGCCTCAATGGCCTGGACATCTCCGTGGCACGGCCGTTTGCGCCCATGGTGGAAACCCTGAAGGGCCACCTCAATGGCAGCGGGCAGATCAGCGGCGGCCTGATGGCGCCGCGGGTGGAGGGCGAACTGCGCCTGAGCGACGGCGAGATTTCCGGCGGCGACCTGCCGACCCGCTTCGAGCAGTTGCAGGTGACGGCGCGTATCGCGGGCGAGCAGGTCGATCTCAGCGGCGACTGGAAGGCCGGCGAGCGCGGCAACGGCACCCTGTCCGGGCGCATTGCCTGGGCCAGCGGGCTCGACGTCGACGTCAAGCTGCGCGGCAATCGCCTGCCCGTCACGGTGGAGCCCTATGCCAACCTCGAAGTCGAGCCGGACCTGAGCATCACCATGGCTGCCGAGCGCCTGGCGGTGGCCGGCACGGTGCAGGTGCCGCGTGGCGCCATCACCATCCGCCAGCTGCCGCCCTCCACGGTCAAGGTCTCCGACGACACGGTGATCGTCGGGGCGAAGCAGGAGCCCAAGAGCGCGCTGGCGCTGAACATGGACATCGACGTCAAGGTCGGTAGCGACAAGCTGACCTTCAGCGGATTCGGCCTGAACGCCGAACTGGCCGGCCAGGTGCACGTGGGCGACAACATGGACACCCGCGGCGAGCTGCGGCTGAACAACGGCCGCTACCGTGCCTACGGGCAGAAGCTGGAGATCCGCCGCGCGCGTCTGCTGTTCGCCGGGCCCATCGACCAGCCGTTCCTGGATATCGAGGCGATCCGCAAGGTGGATGACGTGGTGGCGGGCCTGCGCCTGACCGGCAATGCCGAGCAGCCGCGCAGCGAGGTGTTCTCCGAGCCCGCCATGAGCCAGCAACAGGCGCTGTCCTACCTGGTGCTGGGCCGGCCGATGTCCACCGGCGAGGACAGCAACATGCTCGGCGAGGCGGCGCTGGCGCTCGGCCTGGCCGGCAGTGCACCGCTGACCGGCGAGGTCGCCCAGCGCCTGGGTATCCAGGACTTCCAGCTGGATACCGAAGGCACCGGCAACAGCACCAGCGTGGTCGCCAGCGGCAAGCTCTCCGAGCGTCTCAGCCTGCGTTATGGGGTGGGCGTGTTCGAGCCGGCCAACACCATCGCGCTGCGCTACCTGCTGAGCAAGAAGGTCTACCTGGAGGCCGCGAGCGGCCTGGCCAGTTCGCTGGACATCTTCTACAAGCGCGACTTCTGAGGCTTTCGCAGGAGCGAGCCTGCTCGCGAACCGCATGACCTGCCTTGCGCGTGGACAGCCACGGTGCTGTTCGCGAGCAAGCTCGCTCCCACAGGGCGTCTCGACGCAGGGCGAGCAATCCTGAGCGGGTTATCTGCCCTGCGACCCCTGCAAGACTGGCTTGCCCTGGCACGTCGCTTACCTTCATGGCCCCTTAAGGTACCCGGCACAGACTCCCCCCGCCGCCGGACGCTGTGCGCACAAGGGGAGTCATCATGCGCCTGGATCTCATCAGGACCCACCTGCTCGAATTCATCAACAAGGGCTTCCCGGCCCGTCAATTGCGCCGGCTGGCCGCGCGCGACCTGCTGCGTGGTTCCGCCGCCGGGCGGCAGGCGCCCAATGCGCTGACGACCGCCTTGCTGGAGTGGTCGGCGCTGGAGCCGACCACGGTGCTGGAGCGTCTGGAGAGCCGGCGCGAAGGCCTGAGCGAGAGCGAGGCGGGCGAGCGCCGCCAGCGCGAGGGGCTCAACGAAGTGGACCAGGATCGCCCCATCGGCGCCTGGATGCACCTGTGGTACTGCTACTGCAACCCTTTCAACCTGCTGCTCAGCGTGCTGGCCGGCATCTCCTGGTTCACCGAGGACGTCGAGGCCGCGGTGGTGATCGGCAGCATGGTGGGCATTTCCACGCTGCTGCGCTTCATCCAGGAAAAACGCTCCAACCGCGCCGCCGAGAAGCTCAAGGCGATGGTCAGCAACACCGCCACGGTCTTCCGCAGCGCCGAGGCCGACGGCACCGCGCTGCGTCTGGAAGTCCCGATCCGTCAACTGGTGCCCGGCGATGTGCTATGGCTGTCGGCCGGCGACATGGTGCCGGCGGACGTGCGCCTGCTCAGCGCCAAGGACCTGTTCGTCGGCCAGGCCGCGCTGACCGGCGAATCCCTGCCGGTGGAGAAGTTCGCCCAGTTGCGCGACGCCCGCCAGGGCAATCCGCTGGAGCGCGACAGCCTGTGTTTCATGGGCACCACGGTGGTCAGCGGCTCCGCCCTGGCGGTGGTGATCGGCACCGGCACGCGCACCTATTTCGGTTCCCTGGCCGAACGGGTGATTGCCAGCGACCCCACGCCCACGGCCTTCCAGGCCGGGGTGAATCGGGTGAGCTGGCTGCTGATCCGCTTCATGCTGGTGATGGCGCCGGTGGTCCTGCTGCTGAACGGCTTCACCAAGGGCGACTGGCTGGAGGCCGCGCTGTTCGCGCTGTCCATTGCCGTCGGCCTGACCCCGGAGATGCTCCCGATGATCGTCACCTCGACCCTGGCCAAGGGCGCGGTGGTGCTCAGCCGACGCAAGGTGATCGTCAAGCGCCTGGACGCCATCCAGAACTTCGGCGCCATGGACATCCTCTGTACCGACAAGACCGGCACCCTGACCCAGGACCGCATCGTCCTCGAACGCCACACCGACGCCTTTGGCCAGGTGCAGGACCGCGTGCTGCAGCTGGCCTTCCTCAACAGCCACTACCAGACGGGGCTGAAGAACCTGCTGGACGTCGCCGTGCTGGAGCACGTCGAACTGCGCCACGCACTGAAGGTGGACAGCCGCTTCCGCAAGCTCGACGAGATTCCCTTCGACTTCGCCCGCCGGCGCATGTCGGTGGTCGTCAGCGAGCGCGAGGACAACCACCTGCTGATCTGCAAGGGCGCGCTGGAAGAGGTGCTCGCGGTCTGCGCCACCGTGGAGACCGCCGAGGGCATCGAGCCGCTCACCGGTGCCCGCCTGGAGAGCATCCGCGCGGTCGCCGACGGGCTCAACCAGGAAGGCCTGCGGGTGGTGGCCGTGGCCACGCGCGAGCTGCCGCCCACCCGTGACACCTACGGCGTAGCCGACGAAAGCGGCCTGTGCCTGGCCGGCTACATCGCCTTCCTCGACCCGCCCAAGGAAACCACCGCGCCGGCCCTGCGCGCGCTGGCGGACAACGGCGTGGCGGTGAAGGTGCTCACCGGCGACAACGACCGGGTGAGCCTGAAGGTCTGCCGCGACGTGGGCCTGGTGGTGGACGGCGTGCTGCTCGGCCCGCAGCTCGACGAGCTGGACGATGCCGCGCTGGGGGAACTGGCCGAACGCACTACGCTGTTCGCCAAGCTCACCCCCAGCCACAAGGAGCGCCTGGTGCGCGTGCTGCGCGAGCGCGGCCATGTGGTCGGCTTCCTCGGCGACGGCATCAACGACGCGCCGGCGCTGCGCACCGCCGACATCGGCATCTCGGTGGACTCGGCGGTGGACATCGCCAAGGAAGCGGCCGACCTGATCCTCCTGGAAAAGAGCCTGATGGTCCTGGAGGAGGGCGTGGTCGAGGGGCGCCGTACCTTCGCCAACATGCTCAAGTACATCCGCATGACCGCCAGCTCCAACTTCGGCAACGTGTTCAGCGTGCTGGTGGCCAGCGCCTTCATCCCGTTCCTGCCGATGCTGCCGCTGCAACTGCTGGTGCAGAACCTGCTCTACGACCTGTCGCAGATCGCCATTCCCTTCGACCACGTCGACGATGAACTGCTGCGCAAGCCGCAGCAGTGGAATCCGGACGGGCTGGGGCGGTTCATGGTGTTCTTCGGGCCGATCAGCTCGATCTTCGACATCGCCACCTTCCTCGTGCTGTGGCACGCGTTCGGCGCCAACTCGCCGGAACACCAGACGCTGTTCCAGTCCGGCTGGTTCGTCGAAGGCTTGATCTCGCAGCTGCTGGTGGTGCACATGATCCGCACCCGGCGCATTCCCTTCCTGCAGAGCCGCGCTGCGTGGCCGCTGCTGGGCATGACCCTGGCGATCATCGCGGTAGCGATCTTCCTGCCCATGGGGCCGCTGGCGCATTCGTTCCGCCTGCAGGCCCTGCCGCTGGGCTACTGGCCGTGGCTGCTGGCGATCCTGCTGGGCTACATGGCGCTGACGCAGGCGGTGAAGGGCTGGTTCGCCCGCCGCTATGGCTGGCAGTAGACGACGCGGAACCAACGTGCGAACCCGATCACCGCTGGTCACGCGGGCGTCGGGTTCACTACACTCACGGCATCCGTCTTCTCCTGTCGTGAGTCGTGATCTTGCCGTTGCAAGCCCTTCGCCTGCCGTTGTTCCCGCGTGCCCGTCTCAAGCGCCTGGTCATCCTGGGGCTGGCACTGGCCAGCGTGCCGTTGGCCGCCTGCGAGAAGACCCTGCGCTGGGATGACGATCCGCCCTTCAGCATGCAGTTGCCCGACGGCAGCGTCGGCGGTCTCTACGTCGATTTGAGTCGCACCGTGCTCGAGCGCCTGGGCTGTCAGGTGCGCCTGGTCAAGCTGCCCTGGGCGCGGGCGCTCAAGGAGCTGGAACTGGGCCGTCTCGACGTGCTGCCCGGCGCCTTCCGCAAGCCCGAGCGCGAGGTCTATGCCTGGTTTTCCGGCGCCGTCTTGCCGCCCTCGCGCAACATCCTCTTCGTCCGCCACGGGTTGCCCGAGCGGGACAGCCTGCGGCAGCTCTCCGACCTGCCGGGCCGCGACTTCCGCCTGGGCGCGCAGATCGACGTGTCCTACGGCGAACCCTATCGCCAGCTGATGGCCGACCCCGACTATGCGGCGCGGGTGTTCTTCAACCCCAGCCGGACCAACCTCTGGCACATGGTCGACAAGGGTCGCATCGACGGCATCATCGCCGACGAGCACAGCGGCCGGTACGAGTTGCAGCAGTTGGGCCTGGCCAAGCGCATCGAGCCCACCGGCGTGGTGGTCTCGGCGGAGTCGGCGGAAGTCGCCTTCAGCAAGCGCACCCAGGACGAGGGCTTCGTCCGCCGCTACGCGCAGACGCTGAAGACGCTGGTGGACGCGGGCGAGGACCGGCGCATCCTGCAGCACTACGTGAGCAACTGAATCAGGGCGAGCGCCAGAGGTTGGTGCGGCGCGCCTTGGCTTCATGTTCCTCGAACTGGTACTGGCCGACTTCCTCCGGCGTCTGCGCGTCGCTCTGCCGCCAGCTCGCCAGGCCGATGCTTAGCTGCGCCCGGCCGATATCCAGGGTATGACCGCAGTTCGGGCACTCCGCCGGCGTGACCCACACCGCCGCGCGCAGGCTGCCGTCGGGCAGCGGCTCGGCGTGCTTGAGGGTGGCGCTCTTGCCCAGCGCGAGCTGCACCAGGGCCGCGCGGGAGCGCTGGCCGAAGGGGTGTTCCAGTGCCGGGGCGCTGACGCCGCGCAGGTGAATGGTCACGTCGCGGCCGTCGGCGCGCTGGCAGGTCAGCTGGTCGCCGCTGAAGACGGCGGTCACCTGGCATTCCTCATCCGCTTGGGCGGCGAGGGGAAGGACGAAGAGCACGAGCAGTGCGGCACGAACGAATGGCATGGAACCTCCGGTGGACCCTGTCAGCATAACCGCTGCGGCTGTCCACCGGCGTTCCGATCTGCAGCTTTTACTGGATCAGCGACATCACCTGCTCGCCGTAACGCCCGCCGGCAGCCGCGCCGCTGGGGAAGATCGCGTCGAGCTCCAGCAGCTCCGCCGGAGTCAGCACGAGGTCCACGGCGGCGACGTTCTCTTCCAGGTATTTGCGCTGCTTGGTGCCGGGGATCGGCACCAGGTGCTCGCCCTGGGCCAGCACCCAGGCCAGTGCCAGTTGCGACGGCTTCACGCCGCGGGCGGCTGCCAGTTCGGCGACCTTTTCGACCAGGCGCAGGTTCTTTGCGAAGTTGTCGCCGGTGAAGCGCGGGCTGGAGCGACGGTAGTCGTCCTCGGCGAAATCATCCGGGCTCTTCAGTGCACCGGTGAGGAAGCCGCGGCCCAGCGGGCTGTAGGGGACGAAGCCGACACCCAGGCGCGCGCACGCGTCCAGTACGCCGTTCTCTTCCGGGTCGCGGGTCCACAGCGAGTATTCGCTTTGCAGCGCGGTGATCGGGTGGACCTTGTGCGCGCGCTCCAGCGTCTGCGCCGAGGCTTCGCTGAGGCCGAGGTAGCGCACCTTGCCGGCCCGCACCAGCTCGGCCATGGCGCCGACGGTGTCCTCGATGGGCACGTCGGGGTCAACCCGGTGCTGGTAGTACAGGTCGATGTGGTCCGTGCCCAGGCGTTTCAGGCTGCCTTCCACGGCCTGGCGGACGTATTCCGGACGCCCGTTGGCGCCACGCGCCTGGGGTTGCTCGGGTGTGCGCACGATGCCGAACTTGGTGGCGAGGAAGACCTGCTCGCGCTTGCCCTTCAGGGCGCGGCCGAGCAGTTCCTCGTTGGTGTGCGGGCCATAGATATCGGCGGTGTCGAGCAGCGTCACGCCCAGCTCCAGTGCACGGTGCAGGGTGGCGATGGATTCTGCCTCATCGCTGCCGGTGGTGTAGAAGTCGGACATGCCCATGCAGCCGAGGCCGATGGCGGAGACGACAGGGCCTTGCTGGCCAAGGCGACGAGTCTTCATAGCGAATGCTCCGAGGGGAAAAAAGGGGGCAGGACCATTCTTGTTGTTTGTTCGGCATGGATAAACTGGCTGTTTGCGGTTTAACTATTCAGCCTGGATGAATAATCGGAGTGCGCCATGGACCGCTTGCAGGCCATGCAGGTCTACACCCGCATCGTGGAACTCAAGGCCTTCGGCAAGGCGGCGGACAGCCTGCAATTGCCCCGCGCCAGCGTGACCCAGCTGATCCAGCAACTGGAGACGCACCTGGGTGTCCAGTTGCTGCGCCGCACCACGCGGCAGGTCAGCGTCACCGCCGACGGCCAGGCCTACTACGAGCGCTGCGTGCGCCTGCTGGAGGACCTGGAGGACGCGGAAAACTGCTTCTCCGACTCGCCCGACAACCCGCGCGGCAAGCTGCGGGTGGACCTGCCCAGCTCGCTGGGGCGGCTGGTGGTGATCCCGGCGCTGCCGGCGTTCTGCCGGCGCTACCCGCAGATCGAGCTGGAGCTGAGCCTGAACGACCGCCAGGTGGACCTGGTGCGCGAAGGCGTGGACTGCGTGCTGCGCGCCGGCGAGTTGCCCGATTCCAGCCTGGTGGGCCGGCGCATCGCCGAGCTGGAGCAACTGACCTGCGTGAGTCGCGCCTACGTCGAAGCGTTCGGCCTGCCCGAGCACCCGGATCGGCTCGAAGGGCACCTGGCGGTGAACTACCAGTCGGCCTCCAGCGGGCGCATCTTCGACCTGGAGTTCCGCTTCGACGGCCACCTGCGCACCCAGCGGCTGCCCAGCCGGGTCACGGTGAATCATGCCGACGCCTACATTGCCGCCTGTCGCGCGGGCTTCGGCCTGATCCAGGCGCCGCGCTATCACCTGAACGAGGGGCTGGCCAGCGGCGAACTGGTGGAAGTGCTGCGCGCCTGGCAGCCGCCGCCACTGCCGGTCAGCGTCCTGTACCCGGTGCGCCGGCAGATGTCGCGGCGCCTGCGGGTGTTCTCCGACTGGCTCGGGGAGCTGTTCGAAGCCGGCATCGATTGAGCTCGCGCTCGTCGGAAAGCTGCGGGATTTGCCTGCCTGGGTCAATGCGCTGGCTATGCTCAAGCCCGCCGTAGAGCGCTGCGCAGTCGCTGGAGTTGCGGCGTTTCTTTTCAACCATTCCCTGAAGGAAACGACCCAAATGAGCATCGTCAAAGCAAAAGATGGCACCGAGATCTTCTACAAGGATTGGGGCAGCGGGCAGCCGGTGGTGTTCTCCCACGGCTGGCCGTTGAATGCCGATGCCTGGGACGCGCAGATGCTGTTCCTGGTGCAGAAGGGCTACCGGGTCATCGCCCATGACCGCCGCGGCCATGGTCGTTCGGGCCAGCCGGCGAAGGGCAATGACATGGACACCTACGCCGACGACCTGGCGGCGGTGATCGACGCGCTGGATCTGAAGGGCGCCACGCTGGTGGGCCACTCCACCGGCGGTGGCGAGGTGGCGCACTACATTGGCCGCCATGGTACCAAGCGGCTTTCCGGCGCCGTGCTGATCGGTGCGGTGCCGCCGCTGATGCTCAAGACCGCGGCCAACCCCGGCGGCCTGCCGATCGACGTGTTCGATGGCATCCGCAAGGGGGTGAAGGAAGACCGCTCGCAGTTCTTCAAGGACCTGGCGCTGCCGTTCTATGGCTACAACCGGCCGGGTGTGAAGGCGTCCCAGGGGGTGATCGACAACTTCTGGCTGCAGGGCATGATGGGCGGGCACCTGGGCCTGTACCTGTGCATCCGCGAGTTCTCCGAGGTGGACTACACCGAGGACCTGAAGAAGATCGACGTGCCGGCGCTGATCCTCCATGGCGACGACGACCAGATCGTGCCCATCGGTGCTGCCGGCCAGCGCTCGGTGGAGCTGGTGCAGAAGGGCGAGCTGAAGGTCTACAAGGGCGGTTCGCACGGCATGTGCACCACCATGGCCGACCAGGTGAACGAGGACCTGCTGGGGTTCCTCAACCGCTGAAGCCGTTCGCGAGCAAGCTCGCTCCTACAGGTGCCTGGGTGCTCTTCCTGTAGGGGCGAGCTTGCTCGTGAACTCTCTCTTCAATGGACGTGCTGGAGCACGTTCACCAGCGTCCCCAACGGATCACACACGAAGAAGCGCCGCACGCCCCAGGGCTCTAGGGTCAGCGCATAGGGAATTTCGTGGCCGGCCGCGAGGGCGCGCTCGTGTACCTCGTCGAGATTGTCCACTTCGATGGACAGGTCCGGCACCGGCGCTCCCGAGCCGCCTTCGCTGGCCAGGCTTATCTGTGCGGGCGCACTGTCGGCGCTGGCGAGGGTGATCAGCCAGCCGTGGTCCATCACCACCTCCAGATCGAACAGCTCGCGGTAGAAACGCGCGACGTCGGCGGGCTTGCCGGTAGCTAGGTTGGCGACGATGCGGCGGACGGTCATGGCTGAACTCCTTGGCTGGAGTCCGCCAGCATAGACGCTCAGTGCGCCGGGCGTGCCGGCGGCATCCGCCGGCGGTGGATGCGGTAGAACTGGTAAAGCACGCCGATCACCAGTACCAGCAGCGCGACCATCACCGCCATCTGCACCGGTGGCGAGTCCGGCCCGTGGCCGATGGGGTTCGACGGCGGCAGGCGCGACAGGGATTCGTTGAGCGTGGGAATCATCATCAGGAAGAAGCTGAAGCTCATCGCCGCGGTCTCCAGGTATTCCCGCAGGCCACCCAGGGCGCCGATGCGCTGTGCGTAGCTGCCGACCGCGAGGGCCAGCAGGCAGAGGATGCCGATGGCGTGCCCGGCATTGAAGCCGCCGGTGCTGGACAGGCCGAAGGCCGTCAGTACGCCGAGGATCATCCCGACGATGTACCAGCGCCCGGCGGGGCTGCGCGGGTCGATGCGACCCGCCTGGTAGAACGCCCACAACCCGGCGACCAGCGGCACCAGGCTGATGGCGGTATGCACGATACCCAGGGTGGAAAGCGGATTGGCCATGACCAGCACCTCGCGAGCGGACACTCGTCCGTGGACGCTTTTCGTGAACAGGGGCGCCACGCATCCACGAGCTGTGCCGGAGCACGGAGGGGCGGGTGTGTTGTCAGGGTAGACGCAACCCGCCGGGTAGAAGGGCTGTGCCCGGCTCAGCCGACGAACGTCACAGGCGCTTGTTGAGCCAGCGCGCGAGGCGGTCGCCGCCGAACTGGATCAGCGTCACCAGGGCTACCAGCAGGATGATCACCGTGAGCATCACCTGGGTGTCGAAGCGCTGGTAGCCGTAGCGGTAGGCCAGGTCGCCCAGGCCGCCGGCACCGATGGCGCCGGCCATGGCCGAGGAGTTGATCATGGTCACCAGGGTGATGGTGAAGCCGGCGACGATGCCCGGCCGCGCTTCGGGCAGCAGCACGTTCCAGATGATGTGCCGCGGCTGGCAGCCCATGGCCTGCGCCGCTTCGATCAACCCGTGGTCGACCTCGCGCAGGCTGACTTCGGCGATGCGCGCGAAGAACGGCGTGGCGGCGATGGTCAGCGGCACCACCGCCGCCCAGACGCCGTAGCTGGTGCCGACGATCAGCCGGGTGAAGGGGATCAGCGCGACCATCAGGATCAGGAACGGGATCGAGCGCAGCACGTTGACCACGCTGCCCAGGCTCTGGTTGACCAGGCGCGCCTGGAAGATCCCGCCAGGGCCGGTGGTGACCAGCACCAGGGCCAGCGGGATGCCCACCAGGAAGACGATGGCCGAGGACGCGCCGATCATCAGCAGGGTGTCGAGCAGGCCTTGCAGCAGGCGATCAGGCATGGGTGAGCACCTCCAGGCGGTCGGCGACATCGCGGGCGCGTTCGAGCAGTTGCGGGGCGCTGGCGGCAGGCGCGGCGACGCTCAGCAGCAGGCGGCCCAGGGCGCGGCCCTGGATGCGCTCGATGCCGCCGTGCAGCAGGCTGACGCGGCTGCCCAGCGCCTGGGCGATGGCCAGCAGGTCCGGCTCCTGCTCGCGTACGCCGGTGTAGTGCAGGTCGAGGATGACTTCGTCGGCCGAAGGATGCTCCAGGCGCGCCAGCAGGTCCGGCGGCAGGTGCTGTTGCAGCGAGCCGAGGAGGGTGCGGCTGACCTCGTGCTGCGGGTTGCCGAAGACTTCCCAGACATCGCCCTGCTCGACGATACGCCCGCGCTCGAGCACCACCACGCGGTCACAGATTTCGCGGATCACCGCCATCTCGTGGGTGATCAGCACGATGGTCAGGCCCAGGCGGCGGTTGATGTCGCGCAGCAGCGCGAGGATGGCCTGGGTGCTCTCCGGGTCCAGCGCCGAGGTGGCTTCGTCGCAGAGCAGGATTTCCGGCTGGTGCACCAGGGCGCGGGCGATGCCGACGCGCTGCTTCTGCCCGCCGGAGAGTTGCGCCGGGTAGGCATGGCGCTTCTCGGTCAGGCCGACCAGTTCGAGCAGCTCATCCACCCGCTCGGCGATGCGCGCCTTGGGCACGCCGGCCACGCGCAGGGGCAGGGCGATGTTCTGCGCCACGGTCTTGGCCGACATCAGGTTGAAGTGCTGGAAGATCATGCCGACGCGGCGGCGCAGGCCGACCAGTTGCTGGGCGTCGAAGGCGCCGATATCTTCGCCGTCGATCAGCACCTGGCCGACGCTGGGTTGTTCCAGGCGGTTGAGGGTGCGGATCAGCGAGCTCTTGCCGGCGCCGCTGCGGCCGATGATGCCGAACACTTCGCCACGGCGGACGGAGAGTTCGATGTCGCTCAGTGCCTCCACCGGGCCGTGGTGGCCGGCGTAGGTCTTGCCCAGCCCGCGCAGGGCGATGTGCTGGGTGGCGAGTTCGAGATTGCGATTGAAGCTGACCATGGTGGGAGCCTGTTCTCAAGTTCGGAGCGGGGCTGTTTCCCTCTCCCTAGCCCTCTCCCTGAAGGAGAGGGGACTGGTTCGGTGTGTTCGGGGGTATTGGCTTTTGGCCGGCGATTTCGGGCGAGATGCTCTTCGTAGGAGCGAGCTTGCTCGCGAACGGCCCCCGCAGCGCGGATTGGTTCGCGAGCAAGCTCGCTCCTGCAGGGTCAATTCCAGCCCGGCTGGTAGAGCGAGCCGTGGGCCTTGTCCAGCGCGGCGCGGACCTGGGGCGAATGCTGGTAGAGATCGACGAATTTCTTCAGCCGACCGTCCGGGTCCTTGAAGTCGTCACGGGTCACGAACTGGATGACGTACTCCTTGTTCTCGATGCCGTCGAACAGCAGCGCGCTGTTCGGGTCGATGGTCCCGGCCAGGCGGATGTAGTGCGGGTAGCCCTGGGCCAGGTCGACGTCGTCCAGCGCGCGCACCAGCTGGACCGCTTCCAGCTCGATGATCTGGATGTGCTTGGGGTTGGCCACGATGTCGTCCAGGGTCGCCTTGTAGCCCACGCCATCCTTGAGCTTGAGCAGCCCGGCCTTCTGCAGCAGCTGCAGGCCGCGGCCGCCATTGATCGGGTCATTGGCGATGGCGACCTTGGCGCCGTCGGGCAGGTCGGCGATGGCCTTGTACTTGGTCGAGTACAGGCCGACGTTGTTGATGATCCCCGGCGCGAAGGCCTTCAGGTGCAGGCCGCCCTCGCGGTTGGCGTTCTCCAGGAAGGGCGTGTGCTGGAAGTAGTTGGCGTCGATGTCGCCGTGGTCGAGGGTGATGTTCGGCGCGTTCCAGTCGGTGAACTCCACCAGTTCGACCTTCAGGCCCTGCTGGGCGGCTTCCTTCACCGCCACTTCCAGCGGTGGGGCGAAGGCGGCGGTGGTGCCCAGGCGCAGGGTATCGGCCGCCTGGGCGAGGCCGGCGGCGAGGAGGCTCAGGGAGAGGCCGAGGGTAAGCTTGAAGCGTGCATGCATGGCAACGAATCCTTATGGGTTTAAACGGAGAAGGCTGGAGTCGCTCCAGTGGCGGTTGCCTGGCGGAAGCTCGCGCCGACGTGCCGTGCGGGCAGTCGGGCGCGGCCGGCGCCGAAGAGTTTTTCCCGCAGGGTGCCGTCGGCGTAGGCCGTCTTGTAGGCACCGCGGTTCTGCAGTTCCGGTACCACGAGGTCGATGAAGTCGGCGTAGCTTTCCGGCTCCACGGTGCGGGTGAGGTTGAAACCGTCGAGGCCCGCCTCGTTGGTCCAGCCCAGCAGCTCATCGGCCACCTGCACGGGGTCGCCCACCAGCGTGGTGTAGCGGCCGCCGAGGGTGAACTGCTCCAGCAGCTGGCGCACGGTGGCGTCGGTGCGGGCGACGGTCAGTGCCTTGGTGGCGGACTCGATGGCGTTGGTCTTCTCGTAGCGGATCGGCTCGTCCAGCGCGTAGCGCGAGAAGTCGATGCCGGTGGTGCTGGCGAAGTGCGCAAGGCCTGCCTCGGCGCTGGCGAAGCGGCGGTATTCGGCGAGCTTGTCGCGGGCCTCGGCGTCGGTCGGCGCGACGATGACGTTGATGCCCATGAACACCTTGATGTCGTCCGCGCGGCGACCGGCATCCACGGCTGCCTGGCGGATGCGGTCCACCAGCACGCGGGTGGCTTCGCGGCTCTGCGCCGAGACGAACACGCACTCGGCGTGGCGTGCGGCGAAGGCCAGCCCGCGATTGGACGCGCCGGCCTGGAACAGCAACGGCGTGCGTTGCGGCGATGGCTGGCTGAGGTGGTAACCCTCGACGTCGAAGAACTCGCCGTGGTGGCGGACCTTGTGCACCTTGCCCGGCTGGGCGTAGACGCGGCGCTGGCGGTCGACGACCACGGCGTCGTCTTCCCAGCTGCCTTCCCAGAGTTTGTAGAGCACCTCCAGGTACTCGTCGGCGCGGTCGTAGCGGCGGTCGTGGTCGATCTGCCGCTCCTGGCCCATGGCGCGAGCGGTGCTTTCCAGGTAACCGGTGACGATGTTCCAGCCGACCCGGCCGTCGCTCAGGTGGTCCAGCGTCGACAGCCGGCGGGCGAACGGGTAGGGCGCCTCGTAGGTGAGGTTGGCGGTCACGCCGAAGCCCAGGTGCTGCGTGGCGCCGGCCATGGCCGAGACCAGCATCAGCGGATCGTTAACCGGCAGCTGGATGGCTTCCTTAGCGGTCAGCTCGATGCCGTTCTGGTAGACGTCGTAGGCGCCGAGGATGTCGGCGAGGAACAGGCCGTCGAACAGGCCCTTCTCCAGCAGGCGGGCGAGGTCGGTCCAGTGGCTGAGTTTGTTGAACTCGCTGGAGCGGTCGCGGGGGTGGGTCCACAGGCCGTGGTTGATGTGGCCGACGCAGTTCATGCTGAAGGCGTTGAGGAGGATCTGCTTCTGGGTCATGGGAAGTCCTTGCGAGGGCGGCTCGGTAAGGGCTCTGCGGCAGCCGTAGGGCGAATCACCCGGAACGGGTTGTTTACCGCCATGGCGGATAACGCCGGGGGCGTTATGCGCCCTACGATGCTGATTTCGAGGACGACTGGAGCGAGCGTTTTCCCCTCACCCCAGCCCTCTCCCGGAGGGAGAGGGGGCAGGCCGTGCCGGCTGATGCTGTGGTTTCTCCCTGCATCGAACGGTCCCCTCTCCCTTTGGGAGAGGGTTAGGGTGAGGGATTCTTGTGGGCGCAAGGCGCGGGGCATCAGATCGTCCCCCGGCGCGGCGGCAGTTGGTCGTTGAGGTAGTAGTTGCCCACCGCGAAGTACTTCCAGCGCGCCGGGTCGTGCAGGGTGTGCACGCGGGCGTTGCGCCAGTGGCGGTCCAGGCCCAGCTCGGCGAGGCTGGCGCGGCTGCCGCCCAGTTCGATCAGCTTGGAGCCCGCCAGCAGCGAGACTTCGGTGGTGATCGCCCGCGCCTCGGCCACGGCGATGGAGGCGGCGGCGACGCTCTCGGCATTGGGCTCGGCGGTGGCTGCATCGAGCACGCGGCCCGAGCGATCCAGCAGCGCTTCGGCGGCGTGCAGGCGGATCGCCAGGCGGCCGATTTCGTTGATCGCCAGCGGGTCGTCGCTGGCCTTGTCCACGCCCGAATCGATCCACGGCCGCGCCTTCTCGCGCAGGAACACCAGCGCATCCTCATAGGCGCCACGGGCGATGCCGGCATCGATGGCGGCGTGCAGGATCTGCGCGAAGGGACCGACGGTGGTCGGGCGCTCGAACGCGCTCTGGAACGGCACGATGTCGTCCTCGCTCACGGGCGCGCCATCGAATACCACGCTGCCGCTGCCGGTGGTGCGCTGGCCGAAGCCGGACCAGTCGTCGATCACTTCCACGCCCTGGGTGTCGCGGGCGATGAAGGCGAACTGATGAAGGCCCTCGTCATCGATGACCAGGGTGGGAATGCGCTGCGCGTAGAGCGCGCCAGTGCAGTAGAACTTGCGGCCGTGAATGCGCAGCTCGCCGCCTTCGCGCGTGAGGCGCGTGGTGCGGTCGTGGGCGGTGCGCGTGCCGATTTCCGCCAGCGCATTGCCGAAGCGCACGCCGGCCAGCACCTCGGCGAACAGGCGGGCCCGCTGCTCTTCGCTGCCATTCACCCGCAGCAGTTCGACGGCGTAGAAATGGTTCTGCGGAATCTGCCCCAGCGAGCCATCCGCGGCGGAGATGATCGCGATCACGCGGGCCACCGTGACGCGGGAAACCCCGGCGCCGCCGTACTCGCGGGGCACGGTGATGCCCCACAGGCCGGAGCGGCTGAAGCGTTCCAGTTCGTCCCAGGGCAGGCGACGTTCACGGTCGCGGGCGATGGCGCCTTCACGGAAGTCGGCGGCCAGGGCGCGGGCGACGTCCAGGGCTTCGTCGTCGCTGCGGATGATGTGGATGGGGCTGCTCTGTTGCAGGGGAGATTGTACGAGGCTGTTCATCGGCGCTCCTCAGATCCAGGAATGACGCGCCGGGCGGGCGCCGTTGAGGTGATAGGCGCCAACCGCCTGGACCTTCCAGCGCACCGGGTCATGCAGGGTGTGCACGCGGGCGTTGCGCCAGTGGCGGTCGAGGTTGAATTCGGCGAGGGTGGCGCGGCTGCCAGCCAGCTCGAAGAGCTTCTCGCTGGCGGCCAGGCTGATCTCGGTGGTCAGCACCTTGGCCTCGGCCACGGCGATGGACGCGCGGGCGGCGGACTCGTCGTCGATGGGCCGCGCGCTGACCTCGTCGAGCACATGGCCGGCGCGCTCCAGCAGCGCCTCGGCGGCGTGCAGTTCGACCTGCAGGCGGCCGATTTCGGCGATGGTGAAATGTTCTTCGCTGGCGTGCTCGACGTTCGCGTCGATGAAGGGGCGGGTGCGCGTGCGGATGAAGTCGATGGCGTCTTCCAGGGCGTTCGCCGCGATGCCGGCATCGATGGCGGCCTGGATCAGTTGCGAGACGGCGCCCTGGACGTTCGGCACATCGGCGAGCCGGCCGTTGTGGATCACCAGGGAACCGGAAACCGGGGCGTTGTCCAGCAGCACCGTGCCGCTGGCGGTGGTGCGCTGGCCGAAGCCGGACCAGTCGTCGACGATGCGCAGGCCTTCTACGCCGCGCTCGACGAAGCCCATGACGGCGCGGCCTTCCTCGTCGATGGCCTTCACCGCGACCCAGTGGGCGAAGAGCGCACCGGTGGAATAGAACTTCTCGCCGCTGACGCGGAAGTTCTCGCCGTCGCGAACCAGTCGCGCCTTGAGTTCGAGGGTGTTGCGGGTGTTGCGTTCGGGGCCGGCATTGCCGATGCGCCGACCGTTCAGCACGCCGCCGAACAGCACGCGCTTCTGCGCGTCGCTGGCGATGTTGTCGATCACGTTGAGCAGGCCGAACTGGTTCTGCGGAATCTGCCCCAGCGCCGGGTCGGCGGTGCAGATCACGCGGAAGACTTCGGCCACGGTGGCGTAGGAGACCTGCGCGCCGCCGTAGGCGCGGGGAATGCTGATGCCGCCCAGGCCGAGGGCGGTGAAGTGCTCCAGCTCGCGCCAGGGCAGGGCGCGCTCGCGGTCGCGGGCGGCGGCGCCGGGTTTCGCCAGGCGGGCCACTTCGTGGGCGGCGTCGATGGCCTGGGCGTCGTTGTCGATGCGGCGCGCCGGGAGTAGCCGGGGCGCCTGGTCACGAAGGTCCTTGGGTGCGGATTCGTAGGTCATGCGGTTTCCTGTGGTTGTGGAGCAGGGAATTCCTTTCCTGGGGAGCTCTTTGTAGGAGCGAGCTTGCTCGCGAACGAACTGCGCTGCGGAGCGAAAGGCTCGCGAGCAAGCTCGCTCCTACAGGTCATGCACGGCGCTTAGAACGCCGGGGCGATTTCGCCCTTGTAGCGGGTCAGGATGAACTGGCGGACTTCCGGCGAATTCAGCGCCTTGGCCAGCTTCTGGATGCCCGGGTCCTGGATATTGTCCGGGCGGGCGACGAGGAACTCGGCGTAGAGGTCCTTGCCTTTCTCCACGATCAGCGCGCTCTTGATGTCGATCCCGGCTTCCAGCGCGTAGTTGGCGAAGACGAACGCCAGGTCCACCTGCTTCACCGCGCGCGCCAGCAGGGCGCCTTCCAGTTCACGGATCTTCAGGTGCTTGGGGTTGTCGGTGATGTCGCGCTCGGTGGACTGCGGGTTGGTCGGGTCCTTGAGCTTGATCAGGCCGTTCTCGGCCAGCAGCACCAGTGCGCGGCCGGTGTTCACCGGGTCGTTGGGGATGGCCACGCTGGCGCCGTCGGGCAGCTCGGCGAGGGACTTGTACTTGGTGGAGTAGGCGCCGAATGGCTCGATGTGGATGCCCACCACCGGTACCAGGTCGGTGTGGCGGGTCTTGTTGAAGTCATCGAGGAAGGGGCGGTACTGGTAGTAGTTGGCGTCGAGGTTCTTCTGCGCGAGCTGCAGGTTGGGCTGGATGAAGTCGGTGAAGACCTTGATGTCCAGGTCGACGCCTTCCTTGGCCAGTTCCGGTTTGACGAACTCGAGGATCTCGGCGTGGGGCACCGGGGTGGCGCCGACCACGAGTTTTTCCCCCGCGTGAGCGGAGAAGGCGACGACGGCTGCCAGGATGGCGATGGCCTTTTTCATGGGTGTTGCTCCTTGAACAGTAGTGGGTGGGCCGTCGTGGGGTGGACGTGGGGCCTTGTTGGCAGCGGGGCCGGCTGCCGGCGGCTGGATCGCAAGTGCCGCTCCCGGGCGGGGAGTGGGCGGGGAATTCAGCGCCTCGTGTAGCGCGCGACGAGGCGGTCGCCGCTCATCTGCAACGCCTGCACCAGCAGGATCAGCAGGGCGACGGTGATGATCATCACGTCGGTCTGGAAGCGCTGGTAACCGAAGCGGATGGCCAGGTCGCCCAGGCCGCCGCCGCCGATCACGCCGGACATCGCGGTGTAGTCCACCAGCACGATGGCGGTGACGGTCACGGCGGCGATCAGCCCGGTGCGCGCTTCGGGCAGCAGGGTGTGCCAGATGATCTGCCAGGTGCTGGCGCCCATCGCCTGGGTGGCTTCCACCAGGCCGCGGTCGACCTCGCGCAGGGCGGTTTCCACCAGCCGCGCGAAGAACGGCGTGCAGCCCACCACCAGCGGTGGAATGGCACCGGCGACGCCCAGCGAGGTGCCGGTGATCAGCGTGGTGACCGGGATCAGCACGATCAGCAGGATGATGAACGGCAGCGAGCGCAGCATGTTCACCACCACCGACAGCGCGCGGTACAGGCCGGGGCGGGCATGCAGCTGGCGCTTGCCGGTGAGGTACAGCAGCACGCCCAGCGGCAGGCCCAGCAGCACGGTGAAGGCCAGTGCGCCGCCGAGCATGGCGAGGGTGTCCAGGCAGGCCTGGGCGAGGTCGTGCCAGTCGAGGTTGCGGAACCAGCCGTCCATCACTGCTCACTCCTGCGGAGCTTCGCCGCGCGGTGCGGCGCGCGCAGGCGGTCGCCCTGGCCGAACAGCTTGTGGCGCAGGGTGCCCTGCTCGTACTCGCGCTTGAACAGCCCGCGTGCCTGCAACTCGGGCACCAGCAGGTCGACGATGTCGACGAAGGTTTCCGGTGCCACCAGGCTGGAGAGGTTGAAGCCGTCGACGTCGGTTTCCTCGACCCAGGCCTGCAGCTGGTCCGCCACGGTCTGCGGCGAGCCCACCAGCAGCGGGCCGTCGCCACCCAGGGCGCAGTAGTCGGCGATTTCGGCGGCGGTCCACTGGCGCTCCGGGTCGGCGGCGCTGAAGGCATCCACCGCGGACTGGATGGCGTCGCTCTGTACGTGGCGCAACACCTGGTCCGGCGCGTACTGGCCGAAGTCGATGCCGGTCCAGCCGGACACCAGCGCCAGGGCGCCCTCGCGGTCGCTGTACTGGCGGTAGTCCTCCAGCTTGGCCAGGGCCTCGGCGTCGGTCGGCGCGACGATCACCGTGAGCTGGTTCAGCACCAGCACGTCGCTGGCCTGGCGGCCGGCTTCCACGGCGAGGCGGCGCAGGTCGGCGACCTGGTCGCGGAGGATGCGTCTGGTCGGCGCAGCCACGAACACGCATTCGGCATTGCCGGCGGCGAATGCCTTGCCGCGGCTCGACGCGCCGGCCTGGTAGAGCACCGGGGTGCGCTGCGGCGAGGGCTGGCTGAGGTGGAAGCCGGGCACTTCGAAGTGCTCGCCCTTGTGCTGGATGGGGTGCACCTTGCGCGGGTCGGCGTAGACGCCGCTGGCGCGGTCGGCGACCACCGCGTCGTCATCCCAGCTGGCTTCCCAGAGCTTGTAGCAGACCTCCAGGTATTCCTCGGCCAGGGCATAGCGCTGCTGGTGGTTGAGCTGCTGCTTCAGGCCCAGGTTGCGCGCGCCGCTGTTCAGGTAGGAGGTGACGATGTTCCAGCCGGCGCGGCCACGGGTCAGGTGGTCCAGCGTGGAGATGCGCCGGGCGAAGGGGAACGGGTGCTCGAAGGACACCGAGGCGGTGATGCCGAAACCCAGGTGTTCCGTGGCCGCGGCCATGGCAGGGACGATCTGCAACGGGTCGTTGGCCGGCACCTGCGCGCCGGCGCGCAGCGCGGCGTCGGCGTTGCCGTGGTAGACGTCATAGACGCCCAGCACGTCGGCCAGGAACAACCCGTCGATCTTGCCGCGTTCGAGGGTCTTCGCCAGCTCGATCCAGTAGTGGATGTCGGTGTAGCGCGCGGCCTGCTGGTCGCGCGGGTGGCGCCAGAGGCCGGGCGACAGGTGGCCGACGCAGTTCATGGCGAAGGCGTTGAGGCGGATCTCTTTCATAGCGGGTACCAAAACGGTGAATAGGCCGTCGCGAGCGATCCGAGAGCAAGGCGGACGGAGCGCAGCGACGAGACATATCGAGTTTGATAGGCGAGGAGCGAGCACCGCCCAACGCAGCTATCGGTTCGCGCAGCAGGCGTATTCACCGTTTTCAGTTCCAGTCGTGGCGCGGCGGACGCTTATCGTTCAGCAACCAGTTGCCGACCAGGTGGTACTTCCAGCGCACCGGGTCGTGCAGGGTGTGCACGCGGGCGTTGCGCCAGTGGCGGTCGAAGGCATGGCGGGCGAGGGTGGAGCGGGTGCCGCCCAGCTCGAACAGCTTGTTCGTGGCGTCGATGGCGACCTCGGTGGTCAGCACCTTGGCCTTGGCCACGGCGACCGAGGCGCGGGCGACGCTGTCTTCGTCCGGTGCCGGGCGGGCGGCATCCATCACCTTGCCGGCGCGCTCCAGCAGGGCGTCGGCGGCCTCGATGCGGATGCCCAGTTCACCGACCTGGATGATGGTGAGCGGGTCTTCGCTGGCTTTCTCCACGCCGGCGTCGATCCACGGGCGCGCCTGTTCGCGGACGAAGGCGATGGTGTCGCGCAGCGCCGCGCGGGCGATGCCGGCGTCGATGGCGGCGGTGGTGATCTGCGCGAACGGGCCGGCCAGGGTCGGCACGTCGTAGGAACGGTGCGTGGGGAAGACGTTGAACGCCGGCACGCGCAGGCCTTCCACCAGGACGGTGCCGCTGGAGGTGGTGCGCTGGCCGATACTGGCCCAGTCGTCGACGATGACGAGGCCCGGCGTGCCGCGCGGGACGAAGGCGAGCTGGGCGTTGTTCTGCTCGTCGAGGCCCAGCACGCCGATCCAGTGGGCGTACAGCGAGCCGGTGCAGTACCCCTTGCGGCCGTCGATGACCACGCTGTCGCCGTCGTGGCGCAGGCGGGTCTGGATGTCCTGGACGTTCTTGCCGCCGGTCTCCGACAGCGCGTTGGCGAAGCGGTTGCCCTTGAGCGCGAGGTCGAAGAAGAAGCGCTTCTGCTCGTCGGTGCCTTGCAGGCGGATGTCTTCCAGCAGGCAGTAGTGGTTCTGCGGAATCTGCCCCAGCGACGGGTCGGCAGCGGAAATGATCGCGATGACCTCGGCGAGGGTAGCGTAGGACACTTCGGCGCCGCCGAACTCGCGGGGCACGGTGATGCCCCACAGGCCGCTGTTGGAGTAGACCTCGACGACCTCCGGCGGGACCTCGCGGTTGCGGTCGCGCTCGGCGGCGCCTTCGAGCAGGAAGGCGGCGACCTTGTGAGCGACCGAGAGGGCTTCGGCGTCGGAGCCGATGCGCTGCGCGTTGGGTTCGCGGATGTCGTAATGGGCGGATTCGGGGAGTTGGGGCATGGCAGTACAGCGACCTCGGCAGATGAATCGACCCGGCGTTCGGGTCTGTCTGATCAGGTCATTGCACAAGCTGTGCCGGAAATTAATTTCCTTTTAAATCAACTACTTGTGTTTTTAGTCCAACAGTTGAGGCGCTGGGCGGACAGCAAAGTGTTGGGTGGGTGTTGCTGGGGCAACAGTGCTTTAGCAGCGATTGGCCGTGCAGGAGCGCCTCCACAGGGAAGCCCCGGGAAGCCCCAACGTAGGATGGCGTGGAGCGCAGCGATACCCATCAATTGCACTGCAGGGCGCGCCAGCGTTTCCGCCGTCGAGGCAGGCAAATAACCCGTTTCTGCTCCTACAGGGAGGCGCCGAGCTGGGCGGGTTCGCGAGCAAGCTCGCTCCTACGAAGAGCCCAACCGATCCGGCTTTGGCTTGGCTTTGGCTCTTAGAGACTTCCAGAGAAATGTCCGCACGCGCCGAATGCCCCGTTCAGGAGGCCGAGTGGAAGCGGAGTTTCAGGGGTTGAGCGACAGGGATGTCGCGAGAGCGGCGATGGGCCAGGGATGGCCCTTCGACGCGTACCCCTGAAACTTCGCTGGAACGAGGGTATTTTTCGCCTAAGCGAAAAACCGGATGTCCGGGGCAAGACCTTTTGGTTCCTTTTGGGGCGTTTGCCAAAAGGGACTCGCCCGAGGGGGCGAAACACAGAGCCCTCGCGCACGCCGAAGCGGCGCAGAAACACCCGATCCCAAGCGCGTAGGGCGGATAACCAGACCTTGTCCGCGAAGTCCCTTGCAGATACATCGATATGCCCGGCGAACTTCGGTGCGATGGATTCAATTGCAGGTCGCGGGCATGGCCCGCTCCTACAGGGTGGCGCTGTCGACGATCAGGCGATGTCCTGGCACACGTCGATCCAGTCCGCCGCCACCAGCTGCGCCAAACGCTGCGGTTCGATTCTCACCGCGCTGTGCACGGCACCCGCCGCCGGCAGCACTTCGTCGAACGCCTGCAGCGATACATCGCAATACACCGGCAGCGGTGTGGCCAGGCCGAACGGGCAGACGCCGCCCACCGGGTGGCCGGTCAGCTCCACCACTTCCTCGGCGCCGAGCATCTTGGCCTTGCCGCCGAAGGCGTCCTTGAGCTTGCGGTTGTCCAGCCGCGCATCACCGCGTGCCACCACCAGCACGGTGCGCTCGCCGACGCGCAGGGATAGCGTCTTGGCGATGCGGCCCGGCTCCACGCCGTGGGCTTCGGCGGCCAGGGCGACGGTGGCGGTGCTGGTTTCCAGCTCGATGATGGCAATGTCGGGGGCCTTTTCGGCAAAGAAGGCGCGAACCGATTCCAGGCTCATGGGCAATGCTCCGTGTGGTGCGAAAACCTCTGAATCTAGGGAGCGCGGCCCCGTCTGTCCAGACCGGAAGGGTCAGCGCCCATGGATCAGCAGGGCTTCGATGCCAGGCACCTTCAGTCCCTGCTCGGCATTCACCAGCTCCAGGCGCGCGGCGAAGATTCGCAGCTCCCGCTCGGCGGCCTGCACGGCGCGCGTCAATGCGCTGTGCGGCACGCTGACCGAGCGCTGCGGCGCCGGTGGGGAGAACGCCTCGCTCGCGCTGCGGAAATCAAAGGTGACGGTCTGGTGCTGCTGGCTGATCTCCGGCGACGGGTGCCCGCTATAGAGGTAGGCGCCCGTGCCGGCGGCGATGCGCTTCCAGCTGCGCAAGTCGCCCAGGTCGCTGCAGCATTGCGGCAACAGCGCATCCACATTGCCCGCACGCAGCACGTAGCCGCCGGGCAGCGGGCGGACCTGGCGCCAGTCCGCCGATCCGCTGAGCTGGTCATGGCAATGCAGGCGGATCAGTCGCGCGATGTCTGCATCGCTCAGTTCGGCAATGCGGTGAAAGGCGCTGCCCGGCAGGTACGGCCTGAGCGCCGGGCCGAAGCCGTGGGCCTGCAGGCTGCGCTCATGATAGGCCCGCCAGCGTTCCCGGTGTTCCCAGTACGGCCCCTCGGCTGGCGGCGGAACGCTGTCCACGAGGTAGAACAATTCGATGACGGGGATGAGCTGAACCTGCATGGGGGCGCCGGGATTTTGCCGAGCGGCACGTTCTAATGGCGCGGGCCCTGGGCGTCCATAGCGAATTTTCCTATATCGCCGCCAGGAAGCTGTGGCGCGACCTATGCTCAAAGCCCCGTTGCCCTGCTGAAATTTTTTTGCGTGGCCTGTCGATCTGCCGTCACGCCCATCGACTACTTGTCAGGAACCGGTAGCCACCGGCCGCCCCGCTAGCCATTACAAGAGACTCACAAGAGGAGAAAGACCATGCGTTTCATGGTGATCGTCAAAGCCACCGCCGACTCCGAAGCCGGTGTGATGCCCAAGGAAGAGCTGCTCGCCGCCATGGGAGCCTACAACGAGGAACTGGTGAAGGCCGGCGTGATGCTGGCCGGGGAGGGCCTGCACCCCAGCGTGAAGGGTGCACGGGTGCGCTTCGATGGCGCGTCGCGGCAGGTGATCGACGGCCCGTTCGCCGAAACCAAGGAGCTGATCGCCGGTTTCTGGATCATGCAGACCGCGTCGTTGCAGGAGTGCATCGACTGGGTCAAGCGCTCGCCCAACCCCTTCGACGGCGAGTCCGAGATCGAGATCCGGCAGATCTTCGAAGCCGAGGACTTCGGCGCCGAATTCACCCCTGAACTGCGCGAGCAGGAAGAGCGCCTGCGCGCTGAAATCGCCAGCAAATCCTGAGCCTGGAGGATACCGCCATGTTGATGAATGCCTATCTGGTTTTCGACGGCAACTGTGAAGAAGCCTTCCGTTACTACGCAGAGGTGCTGCGCGCCGAGCTGCCGGCGCTGATGCGCTTCGCCGACGCGCCGGGCTGCGAGGACATGCCCGAGGCGCTGAAGAACCGCGTGATTCATGTCCGCCTGGAGGTGGACGGCCACGTGCTGATGGGCTCGGACGCCTCGCCGCAATGCGGCCAGTACGAGGGTTTGAAGGGCGTGTCGATCACCCTCAATGTCGACACCAAGGCCGAGGCGCGGCGCCTGTTCGAAGCCCTCGGCAAGGGCGGCAAGGTCACCATGCCGCTGGATCAGACCTTCTGGGCCGAGCTGTTCGGCGCGGTGGAAGACCGCTTCGGCGTGCCGTGGATGATCAATTGCGAGAAGGAGGCCTGACGCAGCATCTCCCTGTAGGGGCGCCCCATGGGCGCGCTCGCGGGCATGGCCCGCTCCTACACAGGATGGGGGCGGGCTCGATTTTCTGTAGGAGCTGGCCATGCCTGCGACGGATCGGGCACCGGAGTTCCACGGACGAAGTCCGCCAACGGGACTCTTGCAGAGCGGACGATGTCCGCGTTCGCGGGCATGGCCCGCTCCTACAGGCTGGTGGCGGGCTCGCATTTCTGTAGGAGCTGGCCATGCATGCGACGGATCGAGCACCGGAATTTCGCGGACGGAGTCCGCCGACGTGGCTCTTGCAGAGCGGACGATGTCCGCGTTCGCGGGCATGGCCCGCTCCTACAGGGTGGTGGCGGGCTCGCTTCTGTAGGAGCTGGCCATGCCTGCGACGGATCGAGCACCGGAATTTCGCGGACGGAGTCCGCCGACGTGGCTCTTGCAGAGCGGACGATGTCCGCGTTCGCGGGCATGGCCCGCTCCTACAGGGTGTCTTTACCGGCGGCGGCGCGAAACCGCTCCGGCGTTGTCCCGGTGAACCGCTGGAACGCGCGGTGGAAGCTGGTGACATGCTCATAGTCGAGCAGGAAGGCGATCTCCTGCAAGGCCATCCGGCTGGCCAGCAGGTAGCGCTGGGCCAGCGCCATCCGCACTTCCAGCACGATGCCCTTGAAGGTCAGCCCGTGGTCGCGCAGCCGGCGCTGCAGCGTGTGCGGCGGCAGGCGCAGCCACGCGGCGGTCTGCTCCAGGTCCGGCAGGGGAATGCGTGCGTTCTGCAGCAGGTAGTAGCGCACATCGTCGGGCAGCGACGGGCCGCGCTCGAAGCTGGCCAGCGTGGCCGCGCCTTGCGCCTGGCAGAGCCGGCTGACCGACGGGTTGGCGGTGGAAAAGGGCTGGTCGTGAAACGCCTTCGGAATCCACAGCTCGGGCTGCTCGGCATTGAACTGGCACGGGCCGGGAAAGAGTTCGCCATACACCGCGGCATGGGCCGGCGGTGGGTAGGGCAGGTGCAGCTGCATGTCGCTGCAGCGTTCCAGGTCCGGCAGGCGTTGGCACAGCCAGCGCCAGGTGCTGCTCAGCCACTCCTCGCAGAGGGCGATGCGCTCCACTTCGTTGAACGGCGGGAGCTTGAGTGTCAGGCGGATATGCTCGCCGAGCTCCTCGCGGCGGGTGTGGATCGGGTGGGGCATCAGGCTCGACGGCTGGCCGAGGGAGATGTCCCAGGAGCGCCGCAGGTTGGCCGCGCTGATCAGCGCGTAGCCGATCACCCCCAGGTCGTAGAGGTTGTAGCGCTGGCCCAGGCGCAGGAAGAAGTCGGTCTCGCCGAGCAGCCCGGCGGCCTGCTGCAGCAGGCGGTAATAGCGGGCGAAGTTCATCTTCGGCGCGGCCGCCTCGCCGTCCGAGGGCAGGCCGAGACCGCCCAGCAGCGGTAACAGCGGCGGTAGGGTGGGGCGGGCGCGCCACTCGTCGAGGAAATGGCGGAACAGTTGGCGCGCGGCGTAATCGATGTCGAAGGAGGCGGTGGGCATGGGCGGGCTCAAGCTGTCGTCTTGTGCTAGTGAGTTGTCATCTTATGCTAGTCGGGGAGGGAAGGCCGAGCCCTATACTGGCTCCACGAACAAGAACAACAAGGGCCTGCCATGACCGCTCCGGACCGCTTCCGCTCCTCCCATTCCCCCAGCGACCGCTTCGCTGAACTGCTGCTGCACAACGCCCGCTTCTATACCCTCGACCCCGCCCAGCCCTGGGCCGACGCCGTGGCCATCCGCGACGGCCGCCTGCTGGCGGTGGGCCGCCGCGAAGACATGGAGCACCTGATCGGCCCCGACACCCTGGTGCGCGATCTCGACGGCGCGTTCTGCATGCCCGGCCTGCACGACATGCACACCCACCCGGACCTGGCGCTGAACCCGCGCTACGCCGACGACCTCGACGTGGGCATCGAAGACCCGACCCCGGAGCAACTGGCCAGCGCCATTCGCGCCTATGCCGACAGCCACCCGGGCGACGGCTGGGTCTACGGCCAGTACTGGGTGCGCTACACCTTCCGCGAAGCCGGGCTGAAACCCGGCCGCGAGTGGCTCGACAGTATCCTGCCGGACCGCCCCGTGGCGCTGCTGGACCGCATGTGGGGCACCATGATGGTCAACTCCCGCGCGCTGCAACTGGCCGGCATCGACGCCAGCACCGCCGACCCGCGCAACGGCTACCTGGAGCGCGACGAACTGACCGGCGAGCCCAACGGCCTGCTGATCGACGGCGCCTACGCGCTGATCCACGCGGCCATGCCGCCGACCCCGGCCAAGGTGCTGCGCCAGTCCTATCGCGATGGCGTGCATTTCCAGAGTTCCCGCGGTGTCACGGCGGCCAAGTACCTGCATGTCTGCGAGAACCGCCTGGACGCCCTGAAGTACCTCGACGACGCCGGCCAGCTGACCCTGCGCGTGGAAGCGGCGATCAGCTGGCAGGACGACATCTTCCCGGTGCGGCGCCGCTGGGAGCTGCTCAGCGGCGAGCGTCACTACTACCGCAGCGCGCGGCTGTCGGCGAACGCGGTGAAATTCCACTTCGACGGCACGGTCGAGCCGCGCTCTTCCTTCCTTATTACGCCTTGGCCGGGCGAGGACGCCTGGCGCGGCAAGCTCAACCTGACCCCCGAGCACATCACCGACATGGTGGTGGACATGGACCGCCGCGGCATCCGCGTCATCGCCCACTGCACCGGTGATGCGGCGTCCGATGTGTTCCTCGATGCGGTGGCCGAAGCGCGCCGACGCAACGGTTTCAGCGGGGTGCGCCACCAGTGCGCGCACAGCACCATCCTGCATCCGGGCAACCTCAAGCGCTTCCGCGAGCTGGAGGTGATCGCCGAGTTTTCCCCGGCGGCCTGGTACCCGACGCCCTTCGCCAGCGGCGCGCGCTCGGGCTACGGCGCCGACCGGCTCAAGCGCATCTATGACTTCAAGGGCGTGCTGGCAGCTGGCGGTATCGCGGTATTCGGCACCGACTGGCCGGTGGCCTCCATCGATCCCTGGCTGGCGCTGGAAACCCTGGTGACCCGGCAGAACCCCTGGAACGACGACCCGGCGTGCTTCGGCGAGCCGATCAGCCTGGAGCAGGCAATCCGCGTGGCGACCCTCAACGGCGCCTACGCCATGGGTCTGGAAAAGCTCACCGGCAGCCTGGAGGCCGGCAAATCGGCGGACTTCATCGTGCTCGACCGCAATCTCTTCGACCAGCCGGCGCGCAACTTCATCCACCGCACCGAGGTGCAACTGACCTTCGTCGAGGGCCGCCCGGTGTACGACCGCCTCGGCCAGTTCAGCGATACCGCCCTGGCGGCGGTGTGGCAGGGCGAGCCGCCGCGCATCGAGGGGGTCAACGCATGAATGCCGCGAGCATTCCGGTGACCGTGGTCGCCGGCTTCCTCGGCGCCGGCAAGACCACGCTGTTGCGCAACCTGCTGGAGCGCTGCGAAGGCCGGCGCCTGGCGGTGATCGTCAATGACTTCGGCGAGCTGAACATCGACGCCGGCATGATCGCCGAGCAGACCGAGGCCGTGTACAGCCTGGAGAACGGCTGCATCTGCTGCAGCGTGCAGGACGACCTGCTGGCCCAACTGGAGCGCCTGGCGACGATGCACCCACCGCTGGAGCAGGTGGTGATCGAGTGCAGCGGCGTGTCCGACCCGCAGCGCATCGTGCAGACCCTGGGCTACCCGAAGCTGCGCCGGCGCCTGCATCTGGACGCCGTGCTGACCGTGGTCGATGGCGCGCGTCGCGAACCGCTGGAAGGCGAGTACGCGCGGCTGGAGCGCATGCAGGCGGCGGCTGCCGACCTGTTGCTGCTGAACAAGTGCGACCTGCTGGACGCCGAGGAACGCACCCGCCTGCGCGAGCGATTCGGTCGTGGCGCGCGGGTGCTGGAGACTATCCAGGCGCAGATTCCCGATGAGCTGTTGCTCGGCGAGCCGTCACGCAAGCTGCGTCCCCATGGGCAGGAAGGCATCGACCATGGTGATCTGTTCGATAGCTGGAGCTGGCAGGGCGAGGCGGCCTTCGATGGCGCACGCCTGAAGCACTGGCTGGAGAACCTGCCGCGCGGCCTGTTGCGGCTCAAGGGTCTGATTCGCCTGGCAGGGCAGGGCGAGAGCGTCTGGCTGCAATACGTGGGCGGGCGCTATCAGCTGCGCCCTGCCACGGCGGGCGAGGCGTCGCAGGGCGCGCGGCTGGTGTTCATCGCCGAGAAGAATGCGGGGCTGCGGGCGGATCTCGAAACCGGGCTGCGCCAGTGCTTCAGCTCTTCGTAGGAGCGGACTCTGTCCGCGATGGATTCCGGCGCGATGCGGACCCAATCGCGGACGGAGTCCGCTCCTACCCTTGGCCTACATTCGGATCAACCTGAGGGTTGGCCTGAGTGCCGAGTGCCCGCCCAGCCTTTTCGCAGGCAATAAAAAACCGGCCACCAGGGCCGGTTTTTCATGGCACCCCGAACTCAGCGGTATTCGCAGAGGTAGGCGGTGTCCTGGGCGACCTTGAGCTGGAACTTGCTGTTGGCCGGCACGGTGAACTGGCTGCCGCCTTCGAAGGTTTCCCAGTTGTCGCTGCCCGGCAGCTTGACGGTCAGCGCGCCGGCGACGACGTGCATCACCTCCAGCTGGCTGGTGCCGAACTCATATTCGCCGGGCGCCATCACGCCGATGGTGGCGGGGCCTGCGGTCATGTCGAAGGCGATGGATTTGACGGTGCCGTCGAAGTACTCGTTGACCTTGAACATGGGCGTCTCCTGCTAGAGGGGTGAAAAAGGGCCCGCCAGTATGCCCAAGGCCGCGGGCGCCGTCACTAGAGCGGCGCAGGCGACCGTGCGGTCTGCGAAGGAAGGCTTATTTCAGCCCGCCACGGGCAGGGTCAGCGGCAGCAGGCGGGCAGTGTTGCGGGCGTCTTCCAGGGCGCGGTGCGGCTGCCCCTGGAAGTGCAGCCCGGCCAGGTGCAGCGCGGCATTCAGGCCCACCGGGCGCTTGAGCTGGCGGGCCTGGGCGAAACGCTGCTTGAGGTTGACGTGGGGGACGCGGGACAGGTGGCTGTCCAGGTGCTGGCGGCGCCACTCCAGCTCCAGCTGGCGACGGTCGTAGTCGCCCCAACTGGTCCAGCCGGCCAGGCGCGGGCTGTGCTGGGCAAGCCAGCGCTCGAATTGCGGCCAGACTTCGTGCAGCGGAGCGGCGGCATCGACGTTGGCCTGGGTGATGTGGGTCAGCTCCCGGCAGAACGCCGTCAGCAGGGGGCGCCGCTGCGGACGGACGAAGCGCTGGAAATGGTCCAGCTCGCGGCCGTCGGCTTCGGCCACCAGGCTCGCGCCGATCTCGATGATCTCCATTTCCTCGACTGGCCAGCCGCCTTCCTCGGTGGTGGCTTCCAGGTCGATCACCAGCCAGTGGGGCATAGTCGGTGCTCGTGGTTGGGTTCGAGTCGAGTATGGAAGGCGTTTGCGAGGCCGGCAAACCGCGCTAGGCTGAGCGCCTTCTGCTGACAAGGGGACCGCGATGGCGAAAGTGGCATTCATCGGCCTGGGCGTGATGGGGTATCCCATGGCCGGGCATCTGGCGCGCGAAGGGCACGAGGTGTGCGTCTACAACCGTACCGCCAGCCGCGCGGCGCAGTGGGTCAGGCAATTCGGCGGCCGCTCGGCCCAGACCCCGCGCGAGGCCGCGCAGTGGGCGGACTTCGTGATGTGCTGCGTGGGCAATGACGATGACCTGCGCAGCGTCGTGCTGGGCGAGGACGGTGCGCTGGCCGGCATGCAGCCCGGCGCGGTGCTGGTGGACCACACCACCGCCTCGGCGGAGGTGGCCCGCGAACTGGCGGTGGCAGCCGCCGAGCGCGAGCTGGGCTTCCTCGACGCGCCGGTGTCCGGCGGGCAGGCCGGCGCCGAGAATGGCGCGCTGACGGTAATGGTCGGCGGCGACGCGGCCATCTTCGCCCGCGCCGAGCCGGTGATCGCCACCTACGCGCGCATGGTGCGGCGCATGGGCCCGGTGGGCAGCGGCCAGTTGACCAAGATGGTCAACCAGATCTGCGTTGGCGGCCTGTTGCAGGGGCTGTCCGAGGCGCTTCACTTCGCCCAGAGCGCCGGTCTCGACGGCCTGGCAGCGATGGAAGTGATCAGCAAGGGCGCTGCGCAGTCCTGGCAGCTCGAGAATCGCCACCAGAGCATGCTGGAAGGGCGCTTCGACTTCGGCTTCGCCGTGGACTGGATGCGCAAGGACCTGGGCATCGTCCTCGATGAGGCCCGCCGCAACGGCGCGCAGCTGCCCGTGACGGCGCTGGTCGACCAGTTCTATGCCGAGGTGCAGGCCGCCGGCGGTGGGCGCTGGGATACCTCCAGCCTGATCACCCGCCTGCAGGGCACGCCCGAGTCCTGAGTCGCTAATCGTGCGTTCAGGCGCGGAAGATGAAGTACACCGCGCCCAGCAGGCACAAGCCTGCCCATAGATAGTCGAGCTTGAGGGGCTGCTGCATGAAGTACACGCTGAACGGCACGAAGACCGCCAGCGTGATGACTTCCTGCATGATCTTCAGTTGCCCCACCGACATCACCGTGTAGCCGATGCGGTTGGCCGGCACCTGCAGCAGGTACTCGAACAGGGCGATGCCCCAGCTGACCAGCGCCGCGATGATCCACGGCTTGCTGCTCAGGGTTTTCAGGTGGCCGTACCAGGCGAAGGTCATGAACAGGTTGGACAGCGACAGGAGAAACGCGGTTTGTAGCCAGACCGGCATGGCAGAGGCTCCAGTGGGGGACTGCGCCTGAGCCTACTGGATGCGCCAGGAGGCAGCCAAGGGGCGGCGGCGAAGAGGCTCGCGCGAACGCCGTTGTATCGCCTGCGTCAGGCGTTGGCGATTACTTGCACCGTGGCGGGGCTCCGCCGATCCGGCCGGCTTGGCGGAACGGCTGGCGCGCTTTATGCTCGCGGCCATTTCTGGCGTCCCCGGTTTTGGGGGCGTCTGGCGGGCGTGGCCGCGCCCATTGGTGAGCAATGGAACGGCTCCGCGCTTCCAGCCTGTGTGTCTATTTCCCGACGTGAGAGTTCTTCCATGGAGTGCCGTATCGGTTGTGGCGCCTGCTGCATCGCGCCGTCGATTTCCTCGCCCATTCCCGGCATGCCCGACGGCAAGCCGGCGGGCGTGCGCTGCGTGCAACTGGACGAGCGCAATCTGTGCAAACTATTTGGCGACCCTCGGCGTCCAAAGGTCTGCGCGGCCTTCGAGGCGGACGTCGAGGCGTGCGGCAGCAGCAATGAACAGGCGCTGCAGATCCTCACCGAGTGGGAGCGCATCACAGCGGCCTGATGTGACTTGGAAGTCACGTTTTCGCGGTCCATACTGACGCCCCGACCCGCTCAAGACCGCGGATTGCGACGGGGCGGTGGCATTCGCTGCCCCCACAAGATCAAGAATAAAGAGAGGTAAGACGATGCGTGGTGTATTGCGTATGACCCTGCTGGCCACTGCCGTGGTGGGCTTTGCCGGTACTGCCCTGGCGGAAGACTGGAAGCTGGAGAAGGAAGACGACGGCGTGAAGGTCTTCCTCAGCCCCGTGGCAGGTTCCAAGTACAAGGCCTACCGTGGCGTCGTCGACATCAAGGCGGACGTAGCCAAGATCAACGCCCTGCAGGAAGACGTGGCCGGCTCCTGCAAGTGGATCCACGCCTGCGCCGAGATGCGCCTGCTCAAGCACGAAGGCGACGATTCCTGGACCTACTCGAAGATCGACATGCCCTGGCCGGTGACCGGCCGTGACGTGGTGATCCACGTGACCACCGAGAAGACCACCGATGGCGGCCTGATTCGCCACCTGAAGGCCGAGCCGACCTACATCCCGGAAGAGAAGGGCGAGATCCGCGTACCCAAGCTGATCGGCGAGTGGAAGCTGGTGCCCAAGGGCGCTGGCGTGACCGAAGTGACCTACCAGGTGCAGACCGAGCCGGGCGGCAGCATTCCGTCCTGGCTTGCCAACAGCTTCGTGGTCGACGCGCCGATGAACACCCTGAAGGGCCTGCGCAGCGCTGCCGAGAAGTAATCGACGCTGGTGTGCCGCGCCATGAAAAGCCGCCTTCGGGCGGCTTTTTCGTTGTTGGTGGGGGCGAGCTTGTTGGCGAATGGTTTCCGGTGGGGCTGGCGTGAAGCGGTTCGCGAGCAAGCTCGCTCCTACAGGCGGGCGCTTTGCGTTCGAGTTACCCGGTTGCGGTAGATTCCGCCGCGCTGGATTTTACAGATCAGGTCCCTCGCGACGTCGCCTGGTGCTCTTCGTAGGAGCGAGCTTGCTCGCGAACCGCTGGAGTCATGCGGTCTGGCTAGGCGAGTGGACTCCGTCCGCGATCGATTTCAGCGTGCTGCTGACCTATCGCGGACGGAGTCCGCTCCTACGGAATAGGCGAACACCGCGCAATGCAGAGCATAAAAAAGCCGCCCGAAGGCGGCCTTTTCTTGCTCCGTAGCGCTTAGCGGGCCTTGAGGTCCACGAAGTCGCGCTGGGCGGAGCCGGTGTACAGCTGGCGCGGACGGCCGATCTTGTACGGGCCGGAGAGCATTTCCTGCCAGTGCGAGATCCAGCCCACGGTACGTGCCAGGGCGAAGATCACGGTGAACATGCTGGTCGGGATGCCGATGGCCTTCAGGATGATGCCGGAGTAGAAGTCCACGTTCGGGTAGAGGTTGCGCTCCACGAAGTAGGGGTCGTGGCGGGCGATTTCTTCCAGCTTCATGGCCAGTTCCAGCTGCGGGTCGTTGATGCCCAGCTCCTGGAGGACCTCGTCGCAGGTCTGCTTCATGACCTTGGCGCGCGGGTCGAAGTTCTTGTACACGCGGTGGCCGAAGCCCATCAGCTTGAACGGATCGTTCTTGTCCTTGGCCTTGGCCACGAACTTCTCGATGTTCGACACGTCACCGATCTCGTCCAGCATGCGCAGCACGGCTTCGTTCGCACCGCCGTGAGCCGGACCCCACAGGGCCGCGATGCCCGAGGCGATACAGGCGAACGGGTTGGCACCCGAGGAGCCCGCCAGGCGCACGGTGGAGGTGGAGGCGTTCTGCTCGTGGTCGGCGTGCAGGATGAAGATGCGGTCCATGGCCTTGGCCAGCACAGGGCTGATCGGCTTGGTCTCGCAGGGGGTGTTGAACATCATATGCAGGAAGTTCTCTGCATAGTTCAGGTCGTTGCGCGGGTACATCATCGGCTCGCCCTTGGAGTACTTGTACACCATGGCGGCGATGGTCGGCATCTTGGCGATCAGACGATGCGCCGAGACTTCCCGGTGCTTCGGATTATTGATGTCCAGGGAGTCGTGGTAGAAGGCGGAGAGGGCACCGATCACGCCGCACATCACGGCCATCGGGTGCGCATCACGGCGGAAGCCGTTGAAGAAGGTCTTCAGCTGCTCGTGAACCATGGTGTGGTTCTTGATGGTGCCGACGAACTTTTCCTTCTGCTCGGCAGTCGGAAGCTCGCCGTTGAGCAGCAGGTAGCAGGTTTCCAGGTAGTCGGACTTCTCGGCGAGCTGTTCGATCGGGTAGCCGCGGTGCAGCAGCACACCTTTATCACCGTCGATGAAGGTGATCTTCGACTCGCAGGAGGCGGTGGACATGAAGCCGGGGTCGAAGGTGAAGTGACCCGTGGAGGTCAGGCCCCGCACGTCGACGACATCGGGACCCAGCGTGCCGGAGAGGACAGGCAGTTCGACGGGGGCAGCGCCCTCGATGATCAACTGCGCTTTTTTGTCAGCCATGATGGCCTCCTATTTATGCTTGAAATCATCTGTACGACCCCCCACGCAGGGCCCGCACCACTATAGAGAGATAAATCCGAATGTCAATTTGCACAATCGGACATGATCGGCTCCTCCAAGCCTCTGTTTTGGCGAAAAAAATTGCCTGTTTACGCCTTTTTGGGGGGTGCGGCAATTAGTCCTTAGGTGAAGGTCTTTCCGTTGTCATTAGGGGCCTAACTGTCTATACTCGGCGACCAGCCGCCAAGGGCCGTCCGGCCTCGCTTCATCGGTGGTTGTCACTCCCGAAGGTGATGGGTACCTGACAAGTGCACCTCCCGACAACTAGCCCTGCTTCATATAAGGGCTCTCAGTGTGAAAAAAGCCGTGAATAGCAAACGACCCGTAAACCTAGACCTAAGGACCATCCAACTCCCTATCACTGCTTACACGTCGATTCTCCACCGTATCTCCGGCGTCATTCTGTTCGTGGGCATCGCAGTGCTGCTGTTCGCACTGGATCGTTCCCTCGCTTCGGAAGACAGCTTCGAGCAGGTGAAGGCGTGTCTGACCCATCCGTTGGTCAAGCTTGTGATCTGGGGCCTGCTGTCTGCGCTGCTGTACCACCTGGTAGCCGGTATTCGTCACCTCATCATGGATGCAGGTATTGGCGAAACACTGGAAGGCGGTAAGCGTGGTTCGAAAATCGTCATCGCTGTCGCAGTGGTGCTGATCGTTCTGGCGGGGGTATGGGTATGGTAACTAACGTCACTAACTTGTCGCGTTCGGGTCTCTATGACTGGATGGTCCAGCGCGTCTCCGCGGTCGTTCTCGCGGCTTATGTCCTCTTCCTGCTGGGCTTCCTGATCGCTCACCCGGGCATCTCCTACGCCGAGTGGCATGGTCTGTTCTCCCACAGCCTGATGAAGATCTTCAGCCTGTTGACGCTGGTTTCCCTGAGCGTGCACGCATGGGTCGGTATGTGGACCATCACCACCGACTACCTGACTCCGATGGCGCTGGGCAAGTCCGCGACCGTCGTGCGTTTCCTCGTCCAGGCAGTATGCGGCATGGCCATGTTCGCATTCTTCGTCTGGGGTGTGCAGATTCTCTGGGGTAACTGATCCATGGCTAGCATTCGTTCTCTTTCCTTCGACGCCATCATCGTAGGTGGCGGCGGCGCCGGCATGCGCGCTGCGCTGCAACTGGCCCAGGGCGGTCACAAGACTGCCGTGGTGACCAAGGTCTTCCCGACCCGTTCGCACACCGTATCCGCCCAGGGCGGCATCACCTGCGCCATCGCGTCGGCCGACCCGAACGACGATTGGCGCTGGCACATGTACGATACCGTCAAGGGCTCCGACTACATCGGTGACCAGGATGCTATCGAATACATGTGCTCCGTCGGCCCGGAAGCCGTGTTCGAGCTGGAACACATGGGCCTGCCGTTCTCCCGTACCGAGCAGGGCCGCATCTACCAGCGTCCGTTCGGTGGCCAGTCCAAGGACTTCGGCAAGGGTGGCCAGGCTGCCCGTACCTGTGCCGCGGCTGACCGTACCGGTCACGCCCTGCTGCACACCCTCTATCAGGCCAACCTGAAGAACGGTACTTCCTTCCTTAATGAGTGGTACGCCGTTGACCTGGTGAAGAACCAGGACGGTCATGTGGTTGGCGTCATCGCCATCGACATCGAAACCGGCGACACCGTTTATATCCGTTCCAAAGCCGTGGTCCTGGCCACTGGCGGTGCCGGCCGTATCTACGCCTCCACCACCAACGCCCTGATCAACACCGGTGACGGCATCGGCATGGCCCTGCGCGCTGGCGTACCGGTGCAGGACATCGAGATGTGGCAGTTCCACCCGACCGGCATCGCCGGCGCTGGTGTACTGGTCACCGAAGGTTGCCGCGGTGAAGGCGGTTACCTGATCAACGCCCATGGCGAGCGCTTCATGGAGCGTTACGCTCCGAACGCCAAGGACCTGGCCGGCCGCGACGTGGTTGCCCGTTCCATGGTGAAGGAAGTGATCGCCGGCAACGGCGTGGGCCCGAACAAGGACCACGTACTGCTTAAGCTCGACCACCTCGGCGAAGAAGTTCTGCACAGCCGCCTGCCCGGCATCTGCGAACTGTCCAAGACCTTCGCCCACGTCGACCCGGTTGTCGCTCCGATCCCGGTTATCCCGACCTGCCACTACATGATGGGCGGCGTTGCCACCAACATTCATGGCCAGGCCCTGACCATGGACGCCAACGGCAACGAGCAGATCGTCGAAGGCCTGTTCGCCGTAGGCGAAGTGGCTTGCGTATCGGTACACGGCGCCAACCGCCTGGGCGGCAACTCGCTGCTCGACCTGGTGGTATTCGGTCGCGCCACCGGTCTGCACCTGGAGAAGGCGCTCAAGGATGGTATCGAGCACCGCCAGGCTTCCGAGTCCGACCTGGAATCCGCGTTCAAGCGCCTGAACGGCGTGAACGAGCGCACCAGCGGCGAAGAAGTCGCTCCGCTCAAGCGCGAGCTGCAATCCTGCATGCAGAACTACTTCGGTGTGTTCCGTACCGGCGAATACATGCAGAAGGGTATCGCTCAGCTGGCCGATCTGCGTGAGCGTATCGCTACCGTCAAGATCAACGACAAGAGCCAGGCATTCAACACGGCGCGTATCGAAGCGCTGGAACTGCAGAACCTCCTCGAAGTGGCCGAAGCCACTGCGATTGCGGCCGAAGCCCGCAAAGAGTCCCGCGGCGCGCATGCCCGTGAAGACTTCGAGGAGCGCGACGACGAGAACTGGCTGTGCCACACCCTGTACTTCCCGGGTGAGAAGCGCGTTGCCAAGCGTGCCGTCAACTTCGCGCCGAAAACTGTTCCGGCATTCGAACCCAAGGTTCGTACTTACTAAGGGTGCCCGCCATGTTGCAAGTGAGTGTTTACCGCTACAACCCTGAGAAGGACGCTGCACCGTACATGCAGGACTTCCAGGTCAATACCGACGGCAAGGACATCATGGTCCTGGACGTACTGGCGCTGATCAAGGAACAGGACGAGGGCTTCTCCTACCGTCGTTCCTGCCGTGAAGGCGTGTGCGGCTCCGACGGCATGAACATCAACGGCAAGAACGGCCTGGCCTGCATCACCCCCCTGTCGGCCGCTGGCCTGAAGGGCGGCAAGCTGGTTCTGCGTCCGCTGCCGGGCCTGCCGGTCATTCGTGACCTGGTCGTCGATATGCGCATCTTCTACAAGCAGTACGAGAGCGTGAAGCCGTTCCTGCAGAACAAATATGCAGCGCCGGCCATCGAACGTCTGCAAAGCCCGGAAGAGCGCGAGAAGCTGGACGGTCTGTACGAGTGCATCCTGTGCGCCTGCTGCTCGACCTCCTGCCCGTCGTTCTGGTGGAACCCCGACAAGTTCCTGGGTCCTGCTGCACTGCTGCAAGCCTATCGCTTCCTGGCCGACAGCCGTGACACCGAAACCCAGGCGCGCCTGGCGAGCCTGGATGACCCGTTCAGCGTCTTCCGCTGCCGCGGGATCATGAACTGCGTGAACGTCTGCCCGAAGGGTCTGAACCCCACCAAGGCAATCGGTCACATCCGTAACATGCTGCTGCAGAGCGGCACCTGATCCGCGGCTTCGGCCAAGGATCCTGTGACGAGCGACACCTGTGCCGCCGGAACATTGTCCGGCGGTACAGTCCTTAGGACCCAAGCCCACAAAGCGGGGGTCCTGTTTTGAAAACGTATATATGACCAGCAGGGGCATCCGGGCTGGTACCCGGACTATCTGCGGGAATCGGTGGCTTGGAGTCGCTGTGTATGACTTCGCGCCAGAGATTCCACAGGTGGAGTCCCCTTACCGAGGGTGACCAAGCATGCACGAAAGCGTAATGCAGCGGATGTGGAACAGTGCCCATCTATCCGGTGGAAACGCTGCCTACGTCGAAGAGCTCTACGAGCTCTACCTGCACGACCCGAACGCTGTGCCAGAAGAGTGGCGCACGTACTTCCAGAAGCTTCCCGCCGACGGCAATCCCGCCCCCGACGTCTCGCATTCCTCTATCCGTGATCATTTCGTACTCCTGGCCAAGAACCAGCGCCGCGCTGCGCCTGTTTCCGCTGGCAGCGTAAGCACCGAGCACGAGAAGAAGCAGGTTGAAGTCCTGCGTCTGATCCTGGCATACCGTCTGCGCGGCCATCAGGCGGCATCGCTCGATCCGCTGGGTCTCTGGGTGCGTACCGCTCCCTCCGATCTGTCGCTCGAACACTACGGGCTTACTGCTGCAGACCTCGACACCACCTTCCGTACCGGTGAGCTCTACATCGGCAAGGAAGAGGCGACCCTGCGTGAAATCATCGATGCGCTGAAGCAGACCTACTGCAGCACCATCGGCGCCGAGTTCATGCACATCGTCGATTCCGAGCAGCGTCACTGGTTCGCCCAGCGCCTGGAAAGCGTGCGCGGCCGTCCGGCTTATTCCGCCGACGCCCGTTCGCACCTGCTCGAGCGCCTGACCGCAGCCGAAGGCCTGGAAAAGTACCTGGGCACCAAGTACCCGGGCACCAAGCGTTTCGGCCTGGAAGGCGGCGAGAGCCTGATTCCGATGGTCGACGAGATCATCCAGCGCTCCGGCTCCTACGGCGTCAAGGAAATCGTCATCGGCATGGCCCACCGCGGCCGCCTGAACGTCCTGGTCAACACCCTGGGCAAGAACCCGCGCGACCTCTTCGACGAGTTCGAAGGCAAGAAACTGGTCGAGCTGGGCTCGGGTGACGTGAAATACCACCAGGGCTTCTCCTCCAACGTCATGACCACCGGCGGCGAAGTCCACCTCGCCCTGGCGTTCAACCCCTCGCACCTGGAAATCGTTTCCCCGGTGGTCGAGGGCTCGGTACGCGCCCGCCAGGACCGTCGCAAGGACGGCAGTGGCGACAAGGTCGTGCCGATCTCCATCCACGGCGATGCCGCCTTCGCGGGGCAGGGCGTGGTCATGGAGACCTTCCAGATGTCGCAGACCCGTGCTTACAAGACGGGCGGCACCATCCACATCGTGATCAACAACCAGGTGGGCTTCACCACCAGCCGCCAGGACGACGCTCGTTCCACCGAGTACGCGACCGACGTGGCGAAGATGATCCAGGCGCCGATCTTCCATGTGAACGGCGACGATCCGGAAGCGGTCCTGTTCGTGACCCAACTGGCCGTCGACTACCGCATGCAGTTCAAGCGTGACGTGGTCATCGACCTGGTCTGCTACCGCCGTCGCGGCCACAACGAGGCCGACGAGCCGAGCGGCACCCAGCCGCTGATGTACCAGCAGATCGCCAAGCAGCGCACCACCCGTGACCTGTATGCCGACGCGCTGATCGCAGCCGGTGTGCAGACCGCCGAGCAGGCCCAGGAGAAGGTCGACGAATACCGCGACGCTCTCGACAACGGCCAGCACGTTGTGAAGAGCCTGGTGAAGGAGCCCAACAAGGAGCTCTTCGTCGACTGGCGTCCGTACGTGGGCCATGCCTGGACCGCGCGCCACGACACCCGCTTCGACCTGAAGACCCTGCAGGACCTCTCGGCCAAGCTGCTGGAGACTCCGGACGGCTTCGTCATGCAGCGTCAGGTACAGAAAATCTACGAAGACCGCGCGAAGATGTCTGCCGGTGGCATGCCGATCAACTGGGGCTTCGCCGAGAACCTGGCCTACGCCACCCTGCTGTTCGAAGGTCACCCGGTACGCATGACCGGTCAGGACGTCGGCCGCGGCACCTTCTCGCACCGCCACGCGGCGCTGCACAACCAGAAGGACGACTCGGTCTACATCCCGCTGGCCAACCTGTTCGACGGTCAGCCGCGCGTCAGCCTGTACGACTCCTACCTCTCCGAAGAAGCCGTCCTGGCCTTCGAATACGGCTACGCCACCACCATGCCGAACGCGCTGGTGATCTGGGAAGCCCAGTTCGGTGACTTCGCCAACGGTGCGCAGGTCGTGATCGACCAGTTCATCACCAGCGGTGAAACCAAATGGCAACGCCTGTGTGGCCTGACCATGCTGCTGCCGCACGGTTACGAAGGCCAGGGTCCGGAGCACTCCTCCGCGCGCCTGGAGCGTTACCTGCAGCTGTGTGCTGAGCAGAACATCCAGGTCTGCGTGCCGACTACCCCGGCCCAGGTCTACCACATGCTGCGCCGTCAGGTGATCCGTCCGCTGCGCAAGCCGCTGATCGTGATGACGCCGAAGTCGCTGCTGCGTCACAAGCTGGCCATCTCGACCCTGGAAGATCTGGCCAACGGCTCTTTCCAGACCGTGATCGGCGAGATCGACAACCTGGACCCGAAGAAGGTCGACCGCATCGTGCTGTGCAGCGGCAAGGTGTACTACGACCTGCTGGAGAAGCGCCGTGCCGAAGGCCGCGAGAACATCGCGATCGTTCGTATCGAGCAGCTGTATCCGTTCCCGGAAGACGACCTGGCGGAGGTCCTGTCGCAGTACAAGAACCTCAAGCACATCGTCTGGTGCCAGGAAGAGCCGATGAACCAGGGCGCCTGGTTCTGCTCGCAGCATCACATGCGTCGTGTCATCGCCGCGCACAAGAAAGGTCTCAACCTGGAATACGCGGGCCGCGAAGGCTCGGCAGCTCCGGCTTGCGGCTACGCTTCGATGCACGCCGAGCAGCAGGAAAAACTGCTGCAGGACGCCTTCACCGTTTAACGCCAACGCGCAGTTGATACCGAATTTAAGGAAACACACATAATGGCTATCGAAATCAAAGCCCCAACCTTCCCGGAATCGGTTGCCGACGGCACCGTCGCAACCTGGCACAAGAAGGTCGGTGAAGCCGTCAAGCGTGACGAACTGATCGTCGACATCGAGACCGACAAGGTCGTGATCGAAGTACTGGCCGAGGCCGACGGCGTGCTGGCTGAGATCGTCAAGAACGAAGGCGACACCGTTCTCTCCAACGAACTGCTGGGCAAGCTGAGCGAAGGCGGTGCTGCCGCTGCCGCTCCGGCTGCTGCCGCCGCTCCTGCTGCCGCCCCGGCCGCTGCTGCGCCGGCTGCCGCCGCTGCCGACGACAACATCCTCTCGCCGGCCGCCCGCAAGCTGGCCGAAGAGAATGGCATCGACCCGAACAGCCTGGCCGGCACCGGCAAGGGCGGTCGTGTGACCAAGGAAGACGTCGTTGCCGCCGTTGAAGCCAAGAAGAACGCCCCGGCTGCCGCTCCGGCCGCCAAGGCTGCTGCGCCGGCTGCCGCCGCCGCTCCTGTGTTCGCCGCTGGCGACCGCGTAGAGAAGCGCGTGCCGATGACCCGCCTGCGCGCCAAGGTTGCCGAGCGTCTGGTCGAAGCCCAGTCCTCCATGGCCATGCTGACGACCTTCAACGAAGTCAACATGAAGCCGATCATGGACCTGCGCAACAAGTACAAGGACCTGTTCGAGAAGAAGCACAACGGCGTCCGCCTGGGCTTCATGTCCTTCTTCGTCAAGGCCGCCACCGAAGCCCTGAAGCGCTTCCCGGGCGTCAACGCGTCGATCGACGGCAACGACATCGTCTACCACGGCTACCAGGACATCGGTGTGGCAGTTTCCAGCGACCGCGGTCTGGTCGTGCCGGTTCTGCGTAACGCCGAGTTCATGAGCCTGGCCGAGATCGAGAACGGCATCGCCACCTTCGGCAAGAAAGCCAAAGACGGCAAGCTGTCCATCGAAGACATGACCGGCGGTACTTTCACCATTTCCAACGGTGGCGTATTCGGTTCCCTGCTGTCGACTCCGATCGTCAACCCGCCGCAGACCGCCATCCTCGGCATGCACAAGATCCAGGAGCGCCCCATGGCCGTTAACGGCCAGGTGGTCATCCTGCCGATGATGTACCTGGCGCTGTCCTACGATCACCGCATGATCGATGGCAAGGAAGCGGTCAGCTTCCTGGTCACCATGAAGGATCTGCTGGAAGATCCGGCTCGCCTGCTGCTGGACGTCTGATACGTCAGTTCACACGACGGCCCCGTACTACACGACGGCCCCGAAAGGGGCCGTCCGCTTCACCGGAATAAGGATTGAGACATGAGCCAGAAATTCGACGTGGTTGTGATTGGTGCCGGCCCCGGCGGCTACGTAGCCGCCATCCGTGCCGCCCAACTCGGCCTGAAGACCGCTTGCATCGAGAAGTACATCGGTAAAGAGGGCAAGGTCGCTCTCGGCGGCACCTGCCTGAACGTAGGCTGCATTCCGTCCAAGGCACTGCTGGACAGCTCCTGGAAGTACAAGGAAGCCAAAGAGGGCTTCGAAATTCACGGTATCTCCACCGGCGGCGTGAAGATGGACGTCCCGGCGATGGTTGCCCGCAAGGCCAACATCGTGAAGAACCTGACTGGCGGCATCGCTACCCTGTTCAAGGCCAACGGCGTGACCTCCTTCGAAGGCCACGGCAAGGTCCTGGCCAACAAGCAGGTCGAAGTGACCGGCCTGGACGGCAAGACCCAGGTCCTGGAAGCCGACAACATCATCATCGCGTCGGGTTCCCGTCCGGTTGAAATCCCGCCGGCTCCGCTGACCGAAGACGTGATCGTCGACTCCACCGGCGCCCTGGAATTCCAGAGCGTACCGAAGAAGCTGGGCGTGATCGGCGCCGGCGTCATCGGCCTGGAGCTGGGTTCGGTCTGGGCTCGCCTGGGCGCGGAAGTCACCGTTCTGGAAGCTCTGGACAAGTTCCTCCCGGCTGCCGACGAGCAGATCGCCAAGGAAGCCCTGAAGACCCTGACCAAGCAAGGTCTGAACATCCGCCTGGGCGCCCGCGTCACCGGTTCGGAAGTGAAGAAGAAGCAGGTCACCGTGACCTTCACCGACGCCAACGGCGAGCAGAAGGAAACCTTCGACAAGCTGATCGTGGCCGTGGGCCGTCGCCCGGTGACCACCGACCTGCTGGCCGCCGACAGTGGCGTGACCCTGGACGAGCGTGGCTTCATCTACGTCGATGACCACTGCAAGACCAGCGTTCCGGGCGTCTACGCCATCGGTGACGTGGTACGCGGCGCCATGCTCGCGCACAAGGCCTCGGAAGAGGGCGTGATGGTTGCCGAGCGCATCGCCGGCCACAAGGCCCAGATGAACTACGACCTGATTCCGTCGGTGATCTACACCCACCCGGAAATCGCATGGGTCGGCAAGACCGAGCAGCAGCTCAAGGGCGAAGGCGTCGAAGTCAACGTCGGTACCTTCCCGTTCGCCGCCAGCGGCCGCGCCATGGCTGCCAATGACACCACCGGTCTGGTCAAGGTCATCGCCGATGCCAAGACCGACCGCGTACTGGGCGTCCACGTGATCGGCCCGAGCGCCGCCGAGCTGGTTCAGCAAGGCGCGATCGGCATGGAATTCGGCACCAGTGCCGAAGACCTGGGCATGATGGTCTTCTCCCACCCGACTCTGTCCGAAGCGCTGCACGAAGCGGCCCTGGCGGTGAATGGCCACGCCATCCACATCGCCAACCGCAAGAAGCGCTAAGGAACGGGACCACGGCGGGGAGGGCGGCAGTCTTTTGCGAGGGGCTGCCTCCCACCCGCCGGATCGTTTCTCCCCCGTGGGGGAACTCGGTCACAGGTGGCGTGGTGCCACGAGCGCCGCGCCGAATGCGCAATACCCAAGACGAAAACGGTAGACAAGCATGAATCTCCACGAATATCAGGGTAAGCAGCTGTTCGCTGAGTACGGCCTGCCCGTATCCAAGGGCTTCGCCGTCGACACACCCGAAGAGGCCGCAGAAGCCTGTGAAAAAATCGGTGGTACCGAGTGGGTCGTTAAGGCCCAGGTACACGCTGGTGGCCGCGGCAAAGCGGGCGGTGTGAAGCTGGTCAAGAGCAAAGAGGACGCCAAGGCGTTCGCCGCCAACTGGCTGGGCAAGCGTCTGGTGACCTACCAGACTGACGCCAACGGCCAGCCGGTCAGCAAGATCCTGGTGGAATCCTGCACCGACATCGACAAGGAGCTCTACCTGGGCGCCGTTGTCGACCGTTCCAGCCGTCGCATCGTCTTCATGGCCTCCACCGAAGGTGGCGTGGACATCGAGAAAGTTGCGCACGAGACCCCTGAGAAGATTCTGAAGGCCACCATCGATCCGCTGGTTGGCGCTCAGCCGTTCCAGGGCCGCGAGCTGGCCTTCCAGCTGGGCCTGAAGGGCGACCAGATCAAGCAGTTCACCCACATCTTCGTTGGCCTGGCCAAGCTGTTCCAGGACTACGACCTGGCACTGCTGGAAGTGAACCCGCTGGTGATCAAGAAAGACGGCAACCTGCACTGCCTGGACGCCAAGATCAACATCGACTCCAACGCCATGTACCGTCAGCCCAAGCTGCGCGCCATGCACGACCCGTCCCAGGACGACGCTCGTGAAGCCCATGCGCAGAAGTGGGAGCTGAACTATGTCGCGCTGGAAGGCAACATCGGCTGCATGGTCAACGGCGCTGGCCTGGCCATGGGCACCATGGACATCGTCAACCTGCACGGCGGCAAGCCGGCCAACTTCCTCGACGTTGGCGGCGGTGCCACCAAAGAGCGCGTGACCGAAGCGTTCAAGATCATCCTGTCCGACAGCAACGTCGCTGCCGTTCTGGTGAACATCTTCGGCGGCATCGTTCGCTGCGACATGATTGCCGAAGGCATCATCGGCGCCGTGAAAGAAGTCGGCGTGAAAATCCCGGTTGTCGTTCGTCTGGAAGGCAACAACGCTGAGCTCGGCGCCAAGGTCCTGGCCGAGAGCGGTCTGAACATCATCGCGGCGACCAGCCTGACCGACGCTGCCCAGCAAGTCGTCAAGGCCGCGGAGGGTAAGTAATGAGCGTCCTGATCAATAAAGACACCAAAGTCATCTGCCAGGGCTTCACCGGCTCGCAGGGTACCTTCCACTCCGAACAAGCCATCGCCTACGGCACCAAGATGGTTGGCGGCGTGACCCCCGGCAAGGGCGGCACCACCCACCTCGGCCTGCCGGTGTTCAACACCGTCAAGGAAGCCGTGGAAGCCACCGGCGCTGACGCATCGGTCATCTACGTTCCGGCTCCGTTCTGCAAGGACTCGATCCTGGAAGCGGCCTTCGGCGGCATCAAGCTGATCGTCTGCATCACCGAAGGCATCCCGACCATCGACATGCTGGAAGCCAAGGTCAAGTGCGACGAGCTGGGCGTACGCCTGATCGGCCCGAACTGCCCGGGCGTGATCACTCCCGGCGAGTGCAAGATCGGCATCATGCCGGGTCACATCCACCTGCCGGGCAAGGTAGGCATCGTGTCGCGTTCCGGCACCCTGACCTACGAAGCCGTGAAGCAGACCACCGACGCCGGCTTCGGCCAGTCCACCTGCGTGGGCATCGGTGGTGACCCGATCCCGGGCTCCAACTTCATCGACATCCTGAAGCTGTTCCAGGAAGACCCGAAAACCGAAGCCATCGTCATGATCGGCGAAATCGGTGGTTCGGCCGAAGAAGAAGCCGCGGCCTACATCAAGGCCAACGTGACCAAGCCGGTGGTGTCCTACATCGCTGGTGTAACCGCTCCGCCCGGCAAGCGCATGGGCCACGCGGGCGCCATCATCTCCGGTGGCAAGGGCACTGCGGACGAGAAGTTCGCCGCCCTGCAGGACGCTGGCGTGAAAACCGTGCGTTCCCTGGCTGACATCGGCAAGGCCCTGGCCGAGCTGACCGGCTGGGCGGTCAAGTAAGCGCCTCGCTGACTTAACCGTTCGTCAACAGAGGCCACCTTCGGGTGGCCTCTGTCGTTAGGGCGGCGTCTGAAAGAAGTGTCGTTCAGGCGACACCTACGTTCATTCCACGGACGATCTGACGTATGTCAGTGCAGCTCATCGGAATAGATCGTTAGGCTAGCAACTATATGAAGCGTCGCGTTCCCCACAAGGGAAGGCGCGCTCACCGTCCACTCCTACCCGGAGGCGACGGCGATTCCTGACCGTCATGGATGGCGGGATAAACAGAATGCAGGAGCAACCGGGCCACGAGCCCATGGAAAACCTCTGCTATCGGACTTCCAAGAACAAATCACCGTACCGATGACAGCAGCATCACAGGATGCCCAGGCTCGCCCCGCGTGAGTCGGCCCATCCCGTCCGATGCGGCTTTGTCACGTCTGTACGGTCGATGTGCCTTGGGGGACCACAAAACCGTTTCAGCACTGTGGTATTTCCCTTCATGAACGTCTTGAAAGGCCAGGACATCCTGGCACTCGGTTTTATGACCTTCGCGCTGTTCGTCGGCGCGGGCAACATCATCTTCCCGCCGATCGTGGGCCTGCAGTCCGGGCCGCACGTGTGGATGGCCGCGCTGGGTTTCCTGATCACCGCGGTCGGCCTGCCGGTGATCACCGTCGTCGCCCTGGCCAAGGTCGGTGGCGCGATGGACACCCTCAGCCACCCGATCGGTCGCATCGCCGGCGGGCTGCTGGCGGCTGTCTGCTACCTGTCGGTCGGGCCGTTGTTCGCCACCCCGCGTACCGCCACCGTCTCCTTCGAAGTCGGCCTGGCGCCGCTGACGGGGGAGGGCGCACTGCCGCTGTTCCTCTACAGCCTGGTGTACTTCCTGATAGTGCTGGTGATCTCGCTGTATCCGGGCAAGCTGCTCGATACCGTCGGCCGCTTCCTCGCGCCGCTGAAGATCATCGCCTTGGCCGCGCTGGGCATCGCCGCCTTCATGCTCCCGGCCGGCCCCATCGGTACCGCTGAACCGGCCTACCAGAGTGCCGCGTTCTCCCAGGGCTTCGTCAACGGTTACCTGACCATGGACACCCTCGGCGCGCTGGTCTTCGGCATCGTCATCGTCAACGCCATCCGCTCCCGGGGGGTGCAGTCGCCGCGCCTGATCACCCGGTACGCCATCATCGCCGGCCTGATCGCCGGCGTGGGCCTGGCGCTGGTGTACATCAGCCTGTTCCGCCTGGGCGCCGGCAGCCACGACATCGCCGCCGGTGCCAGCAACGGCGCTGCCGTCCTGCACGCCTACGTGCAGCACACCTTCGGCTCGCTGGGCAGCACCTTCCTCGCCGTGCTCATCGCGCTGGCCTGCCTGGTCACCGCGGTCGGCCTGACCTGCGCCTGCGCCGAGTACTTCTGCCGCATCCTGCCGCTGTCGTACCGCAGCCTGGTGGTGATCCTTGCCGGCTTCTCGCTGCTGGTATCGAACCTGGGCCTGACCAAGCTCATCCAGTTCTCGATCCCGGTGCTGACCGCCATCTACCCGCCGTGCATCGTCCTGGTGGCGCTGAGCTTCTGCGCCAGCCTGTGGCGTTCGCAGACCCGCATCGTCGCCCCGGTCATGGTCGTCTCGTTCATCTTCGGCCTCATCGACGCGCTCAAGGGCGCCAAGCTCGATGCCTGGATGCCGGGCTGGATGGCGCACCTGCCGCTGGCCGAGCAAGGCCTCGCCTGGCTGATCCCCTCGGTCGCCATGCTGGCCGTGATGGTGGTGATCGACCGCCTGCTGGGCAAGCCCCAGGAAGCGATGGCCTGACACTCGTCGCGTCAACGAAAAAGGCCGCCCACGAGGCGGCCTTTTTCATGTCTGTAAGAGCAAGCTTGCTCGCGAACGGAGTCACCCAAGACGCTGGCATTGGACGATTCGCGAGCAAGCTCGCTCCTACACTAATGGGGCTCGGGAAAGGGCTGGGGAGCCGTGTCTTTCTCCGTGCATCCGGCGTCTATCCGCCGCGTATTCCTTTAAAACTTCGCGCAAGGACCACCATGACCGACGTCGTCGACCTGTTCGACATCCAGTATTTCTGGAACCTGCTGGCCATCCTCTGGTTCCTCTTCTGCTGGATCGGCTATACCCGCTACGCCAAGACCAAGGCCCGCGACACCGCGTGCCTGGCCAGCGTGCTGCACCTCTACCGCCAGGACTGGATGCGCCGCGTGCTGCTGCGCGAAAACCGCGTGGCGGACGCGAGCGTGATCGGCAACCTGGAGCGCAACGCCTCGTTCTTCGCGTCCAGTACGCTGATCATCCTCGCCGGCATCCTCACGCTGCTGGGCTCGGCGGAGCGCACGGTGTCGGTACTGGCCGACCTGCCTTTCGTCACGGCGCCGACCCGCGGATTGTCGGAGCTCAAACTGTTGTGCCTGGCGGTGGTGTTCGTCTATGCGTTCTTCACCTTCAGCTGGTGCATGCGCCAGTACAACTTCGCAGCGGTGCTGATCGGCTCGGCGCCCATGGTGGGGGAGCGCAACGTCGGCGAGCTGGAGCGCAAGTCCTTCGCTGAACGCGCGGCGCGCGTGGTGTCGCTGGCGGCGCACCAGTTCAACCAGGGGCTGCGCACCTACTATTTCGGCCTGGCGATGCTCGCCTGGTTCATCAACCCGTGGATCTTCATGCTGGTCACGGCCGGCGTGGTGGGCGTGCTGTACCAGCGCGAATTCCACTCCAGCGTGCTCCACGTGATGGTCTACACGCCGACGCCCCAGGGCGACGCACCGCGGGACGCCGATATCCCTCCCAGCGGTTGAATACCGCGCGGTAGAAACGACAAGGCCCGCCATAGGCGGGCCTTGTGCTGTGCGGCAGAAGCGTTGTTACTGCTTCTGCTCGCCGCCGGCGGGCTCTTGCGGCGCGGTGGCCGGGGCAGCCGGAGTAGCCGGGGAGGCCTCGGGTGCCGGCGGCGTGGTCGGCGCCGGAGTTGCCGGCTGCTCGGTAGCAGCGGGCGCAGCCGGTGCTTTCGGCTCTTCTTTCTTATCGCAGGCGGCAAGGCCGAGGCCAGCGACGATCAGCAGAGCGAAGGGAAGGGTTTTTTTCATGCGGAGCCTCCATGTGCGGCTTTCCTGGTGTTAGCCCTTTGAGCAGAGGTTGTGTGAATTAGTTCAACCAATCTTCCGGCGCGCCGTCATTCCGACACTGCAGCGGTGACAACGGCCGGGGTATGATGCGGCCCCGTGCAGTCAATCGGTCGACCCCTCCCATGTCCGAAAACCCACTCCTGGAGCGCGCCCAGCGCTTCCTGTCGGCGCTGCGCCACTGCCAGTTGCTGGGCATCAGCGCGCACGCGGCGGATGCCTCCGGCCTCACCCTGCGGCTTCCCTACAGCGACGCCATCGTCGGCAACCCTGAAACCGGCGTGATCCACGGCGGCGCGATTACCACGCTGATGGACACCACCTGCGGCATTTCCACCGTCTGCGTGCTCCCGCAATTCGAGATCTGTCCGACCCTGGACCTGCGCATCGACTACATGCACCCGGCCGATCCGCACAAGGATGTCTACGGCTTTGCCGAATGCTACCGGGTGACCCCGAACATCATCTTCACCCGCGGCTACGCCTACCAGGACGACCCCAGCGAGCCCATCGCCCACGTGGTCGGCACCTTCATGCGCATGGGCAAGTCGGTCTCCGCCGGCGCGGTGAAGCGCGACGTCGACGGGGGGCAGGGATGAGCACGGTGAACATCGAGGCGATGGTGCGCGCGGCGCACGAGAGCAAGAACTACGACCCGCTGCTGGAAATGATCCCCTACGCCCGGCTGCTCGGCATTCGCTGCCTGCGCCTGGGCGACGACGCGATCTTCCACCTGCCGGCCAACCCCGACAACATCGGCAATCCGACGCTGCCGGCGCTGCATGGCGGGGTGATCGCCGGCTTCATGGAACATTCGGCGCTGCTGCACCTGCTGATGTTCATGGGCATCCCGCACATGCCCAAGATCATTGACTTCTCCATCGACTACCTGCGTGCCGGGCATTTCCGCGATACCTATGCGCAGTGCCAGGTCTGGCGCCAGGGCCGGCGCGTGGCCAACGTTGCCATTACCGCCTGGCAGACCACCCGCACCGAACCCATCGCCACCGCCCGCGCGCACTTCAAGGTCGACGGCGCCTGAATGGATACGCTGCTGATCCTGCTCGGCCTGCTGCTGATCCTCGCCGCCTACGTCTGGCTGATTGCCCGCGCCTTCGAGCGCAGCCTGTTCTGGGGGCTCGCCAGCCTGTTGCCGCCGTTGGCGTTGCTGTTTGTGCTGGTCCACTGGCGGCACGCGCGCAGCGCCGTCGCCCTCGGCGGCCTGGGCTGCATACCGCTGGTGGTGGGCCTGACCCTGCTCGCCAGCCAGGACAGCGCGCGCCTGGAGGCCATCCTGCGCCTGGAATGGCTCACGCCCGAGGCCGCCGCCAAGCCTGAGTTGGCAATCAACCTGCGAGGCGAGCTCAACGGCAAGCCGTTCGCCCCCGAGCAGGCCGAGTTCATCGACGGCGTGCTCAGCCTGCGCGAAGGGCAGGACTTCTATGCCCACCGGGAAGTCCAGGTACGCCTGGCCGCACCGGTCAGCGGCCCGGTCCGCCTGGATGTGCTGCCGGACGACAAGGGCCGCCTGCCTGAAATCGAAGTCAGCTGGCTCGCCCCAGGGCAGGACCTGCCCGAGGCGGTGCGCCTGCAACGCGGCTACAGCCTGCACCTGGACCTGACACCCAAGGCGCCCAACCGCATGGAAGGCGCTTTCCACCTGGTGTTGCCGGCGGACATGCAGACCACGTTGTCGGGCAGCATCGAGGTCTTTACCGACCGTTTGCGCTACGTGAATGGCGACGTCGATACCCGCTTCGACTCCCGCGATACCTTGCGCCACGTGCTGCAGGATTACCTGCAGCGCCGCTTCGGCCGCCGCGATGTCGTCATCACCCGCCTGCCGGTGCTCGACACCCAGCGGGCGCCGCAGGATGTCCCGCTGGCCATCGAGGTCGCCGGCGAGGCGCAGGAGCTGCAGGTGACGCTGGAGAAGAACCCGGCACGCGGCTGGGGTGTACGCGATGACCACTACCCGCGACTCAAGGCCGCCGCTGCGACACCCGTGCCGGCGCACGTGGCCGCACCGGCGAGCGCACCGCTGCCGCCGGCGGCGGAAAGCGGCCAGTTGTCCCTGGAGCGCCTGCAGGGCAATCCGCAGCGCTATCTCAACCGCCGCATGCGCGTCACCACCGAGCGCGGGCGGGTCGCCGAAGGTGTCTTCGTCGGCCTGGATGCGGATGGGCGGATCGTCATCCGTCAGGTGATCGACGGTCCGGGCGAAGCCAGCTACACCCTGCGCCCCAGTGAAATCACCGACATCCAGCTGCCAGCGCGCTAGAGCGCCCGCCGGCGTGCTGTCATCGGCGCGTCGGCGAATTTTCTCCAACCCCTTGAATTGGTTCGGGAAGCCCCCATCTCGCTGACATCGGCCGCATGACGCGGTATTTGTCATCCTCGGAGCGAGAAACAATGAGCGTGGAGACTCAAAAAGAAACACTGGGCTTCCAGACCGAAGTGAAGCAGCTGCTTCACCTGATGATTCATTCCCTGTATTCGAACAAGGAAATCTTCCTTCGCGAGCTGATTTCCAACGCCTCCGACGCGGCCGACAAGCTGCGTTTCGAGGCCCTGGCCAAGCCTGAGCTGCTTGAGGGCGGCGCCGAGCTGAAGATCCGAGTGAGCTTCGACAAGGACGCCAAGACCGTCACCCTCGACGACAACGGCATCGGCATGAGCCGCGAGGAAGTCATCGCGCACCTGGGCACCATCGCCAAGTCCGGCACCGCCGACTTCCTGAAGAACCTCTCCGGCGACCAGAAGAAGGACTCGCACCTGATCGGCCAGTTCGGCGTGGGCTTCTACAGCGCCTTCATCGTCGCCGACAAGGTGGATGTGTTCACCCGCCGTGCCGGCGCGCCGGCCAGCGAGGGCGTGCACTGGTCCTCCAAAGGCGAGGGCGAGTTCGAGGTCGCGACCATCGAGAAGGCCGAGCGCGGCACCCGCATCGTCCTGCACCTGAAAGATGGCGAGGATGAGTTCGCCGACGGCTGGCGCCTGCGCAACATCGTCAAGAAGTACTCCGACCACATCGCGCTGCCCATCGAACTGCCCAAAGAGCATTACGGCGAAGAGAAGGACAAGCCGGCCGAGACCGAGTGGGAAGTGGTCAACCGCGCCAGCGCCCTGTGGACCCGTCCGCGTACCGAGGTCAAGGACGAGGAATACCAGGAGTTCTACAAGCACATCGCCCATGACTTCGAGAACCCGCTGACCTGGAGCCACAACAAGGTCGAGGGCAAGCTCGAGTACACCTCGCTGCTGTACGTCCCGGCCCGCGCGCCGTTCGACCTGTACCACCGCGAGGCCCCGCGCGGCCTGAAGCTGTACGTGCAGCGCGTGTTCATCATGGACCAGGCCGACCAGTTCCTGCCGCTGTACCTGCGCTTCATCAAGGGCGTGGTGGACTCCAACGACCTGTCGCTGAACGTCTCCCGCGAAATCCTGCAGTCCGGCCCCATCGTCGATTCGATGAAGTCCGCGCTGACCAAGCGCTCCCTGGACATGCTGGAAAAACTGGCGAGCAATGACGCCGAAGCCTACAAGGGCTTCTGGAAGAACTTCGGCCAGGTGCTGAAGGAAGGCCCCGCCGAGGACTTCGCCAACAAGGACAAGATCGCCGGCCTGCTGCGCTTCTCCTCCACCAGCGACGAGAGCGGCGAGCAGAGCGTTGCCCTGGCTGACTATGTCGGTCGCCTGAAGGAAGGCCAGGACAAGATCTACTACCTCACCGGCGAGAGCTACGCCCAGGTGAAGAACAGTCCGCACCTGGAAGTCTTCCGCAAGAAAGGCATCGAAGTGCTGCTGCTGACCGACCGCATCGACGAGTGGCTGATGAGCTACCTGCCCGAATTCGACGGCAAGCAACTGGTCGATGTCGCCCGGGGCGACCTGGACCTGGGCAGCCTGGACTCCGAAGAGGACAAGAAGGCCCAGGAAGAGATCGCCAAGGCCAAAGAAGGCCTGGCCGAGCGCCTGAAGGCCGCGCTGGGTGACGAAGTCGCCGAGGTGCGCGTGTCCCATCGTCTGACCGATTCGCCGGCGATCCTCGCCATCGGCGAACAGGACCTGGGCCTGCAGATGCGCCAGATCCTCGAAGCCAGCGGGCAGAAGGTGCCGGAAGCCAAGCCGATCTTCGAGTTCAACCCGGCCCACCCGCTGATCGAGAAGCTCGATGCGGAAGCCGACGAAGACCGCTTCGGCGAACTGACCCACATCCTCTTCGACCAGGCCGCCCTGGCCGCGGGGGACAGCCTGAAGGACCCGGCTGCCTACGTGCGCCGCCTGAACAAGCTGCTGGTGGAGCTCTCCGCCTAAGGGCCCGCCGGGCTTGAGCCAACGCCACGATTTCAGTGCTGGAATCGTGGCGTTTTTCGTTGCGCTGTAGTGGGCCAGATGCAGCGCATGTTGACTCGGCGTGGACAGGAGATGCCGCGCCAAACGGGAGAAAGGAATGACACCTTCCAACGAGAGGGCGACCGGCGCCTTCGACGACGTCGATCTGGACGGATTCTGGGACGATGGCGACTATTCGCTCAGCCACTACACGGAACCTGCACCGAGCGACGAGCTGATCGCACAGATTGAGGCGGCGTTCGGCTATCGCCTGCCCGATGCCTACGTCGAGCTGGCTCGCCTGCGCAACGGCGGTTGCGTCCAACGGTGCTGCTACCCGATGACCGAACCGACCTGCTGGGCCGAAGACCACATCGCCATTACCGGTCTCTACGCCATCGGGCACACGGCGACCTATTCCCTGGGCGGTGCCCTCGGGTCGGCGTTCATGCGCGCCGAGTGGGGCTATCCCGACATCGGTATCGCCATCGCCAATACCCCCAGCGCCGGCCACGAAATGATCATGCTCGACTACCGCCAATGCGGGCCGCAGGGCGAGCCGCGGGTGGTGCATGTCGACCAGGAGGCCGACTATGCGATCACCGAGGTCGCGCCGGATTTTGCGACCTTCATTCGCGGGCTGGTCAGTGAGGACGACTTCAACGACGACGCGGAAACCCTCGAAGCGGACCTGGCCACCGTACAGCGCGGCACGCTGTCGCCGATCCTGCGCCGCGCGCTGGAGGCTGCTGCGGGCGAACTGCCCGACGGCGAGCGGCACATCCGCTCCCTGGCCGAGCGAATCGTGCGCGCCAAGGGCTTCTTCGCCTTGCATGCCGACGCGGATTCCCATCTGATGTACGACGCCATGTTCTGGCTGTTCTCGCACCTCAAGCTCGCCCAATCGTACGACGATTTCCATGACTGCTCCCGCGAGCAAAGCGATTACCGGCGCCCCTGCTACACGCTGATGCTGACCACCAGCTACGTGGCCGACCCCTACGGATTCTGCACCGGCGGCTATGCCCCCGGCTTCCTGCGGGATTGGTGGGATGCACGGCTGGTCGCCGGCAGTATCGTTCACAGCAATGGCGGCTACCGTTTCGAGGCGGACTATGCGGCCCGCCTGGTCCGCAGCTTGCTGGCGATAGAGGCGCCGTCCTGAGAGTCACCCACGCAGGAATCACCTGCCCAACGCCGAGATTGTCCAATACGGTCAATCCCGGTTCGCTATGCTTCTCCCGCATTTACCAGAGGACTACCCCCATGAGTCAGATCAGCGTGCAACCCGTCGCCTACACCCAGGACGGCGTGTCCTTCGAGGGTCAGTTGGTATTCGATGCTGCCAGCACTGCGCCGCGCCCCGGCCTGCTGATGGCGCCGAACTGGATGGGCGTCAGCCAGGGCGCCGTGGATATCGCCCGCCAGGTCGCCGAGCGCGGCTACGTGGTGCTGGTGGCGGACCTGTATGGCAAGGATGTTCGCCCCAACGGCACGGAGCAGGCCGCTACCGCGATGATGCCGCTCAAGAATGATCGCGCGCTGCTGCGCAAGCGCATGCAGCTGTCGCTGGCGACCCTGCTGCAGCAGGCGGGCAAGGCTCCGCTGGACACCACCCGGCTGGCCACTTTCGGCTTCTGCTTCGGCGGCTGCTGCGCCCTGGAGCTGGCCCGCGATGGCGCGCCGCTGGCGGCTGCGGTGTCCTTCCATGGCACCCTGGATACACCGAATCCGGCCGATGCGAAGAACATCAAGGGCTCGGTGCTGGTCCTCGACGGCGCCATCGACCCCTTCGTCCCGCGCGAGCAATTGACCGCGTTCGCCAAGGAAATGATCGACGCCAACGTCGATTGGGCGCTCACCAGCTACGGCGGCGCCGCGCATTCCTTCACCGACCCCCATGCGCAGATCCCCGGCAAGATGCAGTACGACGCCAAGGTGGCGCGCCGCGCCTTCGCCGCCATGTTCGACCTGCTGGACGAGCGCTTCGGCGGCTGATCGGCCCAGGCATGAAAAAGCCCGGCTTCGGCCGGGCTTTTTCATGGGCGAATGACTCAGGAGGAGTGTGGCGCAGGGTGCGCCGTGCCTTCGTCCGCGCGATAGCCCTTGGCACCGAACCAGACGATGTACAGGTAGCACACCAGCGGCACGGCGAAGGAGGGCAGCAGGCCGACGCGGTCGGCGAAGAAGGCCTGCACCAGCGGCATGACCGCGCCGCCGACGATGGCCATGCAGAGCAGCCCCGAACCCTTGCTGGTGAGGTTGCCCAGGCCTTCCAGGGCAAGCGAGAAGATGGTCGGGAACATGATCGAGTTGAACAGGCCGATCAAGATCAGCGCCCACATCGCCACATGCCCGCCAACGCTCAGCGCGATGCCGATCAGCACGGCAATGGCCACGGCGTTGAAGGCCAGCAGGCGGTTCGGGGCGATGCTGCGCATCAGCGCGCTGCCGACGAAGCGGCCCACCATCGCGCCGCCCCAGTAGAACGACAGGTACTTGCCGGCCTGCTCGGCGGGCAGCCCGGCGATGTCCGGCTGGCCCATCAGGCTGACCAGGTAGCTGCCGATGGAGACCTCGGCGCCGACGTAGCAGAAGATCGCGATGACCCCGAACACCAGGTGACGGTGGGCGAGGATCGACTGGCGCCCGGCCACGCCATCGGTGGGCTCGCCATGATGGATCCTGGGCAGGCGGAACAGCGCGATCAGCACGGCGATGGCGAACAGCAGGCCGGCCAGCACCAGGTACGGTGTCTTCACCGAATCGGCCTCGCTGGCGGCGGACCCGCCGAGCTGCGACGCGGCACCGGCGCCGATGGCGAGGATGGTCAGCGAGCCCACCAGCGGGCCGACCGTGGTGCCCAGCGAGTTGAAGGCCTGGGTCAGGTTCAGCCGGCTGGCCGCGGTGGACGCCGGGCCAAGAACGTTGACGTAGGGGTTGGCCGCTACCTGCAGCAAGGTGATGCCCGAGGCGAGGATGAATAGCGCCGCCAGGAAGAACGCATAGGACTTCGCGCCTGCCGCCGGGTAGAACATCAGGCAGCCGACGCCGGCGGTGGCCAGGCCGACGATGATCCCGGTCTTGTAGCCGACCTTTTCCACCAGCCTGCCGGAGGGGAAGGACATGATGAAGTAGGCGCCGAAGAAGCAGAACTGGATCAGCGAGGCCTCCACGTAGGACAGGGTGAAGACCGCCTTCAGGTGCGGTACGAGGATGTCGTTGAGCGAGGTGATCAGGCCCCACATGAAGAACAGAAGGGTCAGCACGATCAGGGCGCTGGTGTGGCGGGTAGCGGGCGACTGGTCCATCACGGACTCCTTGGGCCAGAAGGGGTGGGCTTGCCGGTGGCAAGGGTGGCGGACGCACGATGCTGCGGCAAGCCGCGGCGCGCGTCCGCTTGGATTCGCCGGTTTCGACAGCACGGCGGCGAATTCTGATCGGTTTCTCTGTACGGCTAGCGCGGCAGCTCGATGCGTTCCAGCTCGCCGGGCACCGTCGGCCAGTCGCGCGCGGCCCAGCGCTCGCGGGCACTGTCGATCAGCGCGGGGTCGCTGGCGACGAAATTCCAGTTCATCCGCCGCGGGCCGTCCAGCGCGTCGCCCCCGATGATCACCGCGTGGCAGTCGCCGCAGGCGGACAGGGTGAACGTCTCACCCTCGGGCAGCACCAGCAGTTCATGCAGCGGCAGTGGCTCGTCATCCAGCAGCGCTTCGCCTTCGATCAGGTATAGCGCGCGTTCGGGGTGTTCGTCAGGAATTGCCAGGGTCGCCCCGGCGGCGAGGTGCAGGTCGGCGTAGAGCGTCTTCGAACGCACCGGTACCGGCGACTCCAGGCAGAAGCCGCTGCCGGCGATCATGCGGACGCGCACGCCCAGGCTGTCGCTTTCCGGCAGGCTGGCCGCGGCATGATGACTGTAGCTCGGCTCGCAACCTTCCAGCTCCCGTGGCAGCGCCAGCCAGACCTGCAGGCCATGCAGGCGCGATCCGCTGTGCAGCAGGTCGGCCGGGGTCCGCTCGACGTGGGCGACGCCGCGTCCGGCGGTCATCCAGCTGACGTCGCCGGGCAGCACGAGCTGGTCCGACCCCAGGCTGTCCTTGTGCTGCACCTGGCCCTCGAACAGGTAGGTGAGGGTGGACAGGCCGATGTGCGGATGCTGGCGGATGTCCATGCCGTGCTCCGGCGCGAAGCGGCTCTCGAGCATATGGTCGAAGAACACGAAGGGGCCGACGCTGCGGCGCTGGGCGGAGGGCAAAGGACGCAGGATGGGGACGCCCTCGACGTCTTCGGCGCGGGGGCGGATGGCTAGCAGGCGGTCGCTCATGATGGTGTCCAGTGGTGCGATCCACGCATGATAGACGCTCGCCGCCCGCCTGACCCGCGTGGCGTCAGGCTGTCATCAGGTTGTCACGACGACGTCATAGCCTCGCGCGGACCCCAACAAGGAGCGCGACATGTCCATTACCCGCCTGCCAGCCGTCCTGGCTCTCTCCCTGGCATCCGCCTTTGCCGCCTCGGCCTTTGCCGAAGTGCGCGTCAACGGCCCGGTGGAGTACGGCGTCTTCGTCAGCCACTACAAGGATTACCAGCCGGGCGAGCGCGTGCTGACCCGCAGCGAGCAGGAGATCGAATCCACCACCCGCGTGCCGGCCAAGCTGGGCACCAAATTCGGCATGCGCTACCAGCTCAGCGGCAAGCAGGAAGGCGACACGCCCCTGACCCTGCTGTACTTCACCCCCGGCGTGGTGACCCCGGACGGCCAGCGTCACGACAAGTTCGAGGTGGTGCAGAAGCTGGTGGTGGGCGCGCCCACCGACGTGATGGCCTACCAGTTCACCGAGAGTCACGAAGTGGTGCAGGGCCAGTGGCGGTTCATGGTGTTTCAGGGCGATCGCCTGCTGGCGGAAAAGACCTTCACCGTCGAGTAAGTCACGCGGTAAGAAATGTCTTTACGAAAAAAGCCCGGCCCGGTGCCGGGCTTTTCTTTGTCTGCTGAAGGGCACGGATTACATCCTTTCCATTGGCAGAGGGGAAACAGTTTGTTACTTTGCCTGCACGATAGTCCCAACTCCCGGCGTGCAGACAGAAGAGGAGAGGGAGCCAAAGCGTCCGCAAGCGCTCTGGCAGGAGTGTTACTGCACGATGGCCCGGCTCGCCGGACGCCCTCGGCAGCCGAGAAACGAATAAGAACAGCGCTGGCCGCAATGGCCGGGGCGATAAATCTTGGCCATGGAGGTAATGCTGTCTATGAACAGTCGATTGGGTGCGCGCTCGTCCATTTTCTGGGCGCCACGGCGGGCGGGGGCGGTGATGGGACTCTTGCCGCTGCTGGTGGCGGGCTCGGCCCAGGCCCTGGAATTCAAGCTGGCCGAGAACGAGATCACCGGCTCGCTGGACAGCACGCTGTCCTACGGCGCCATGTGGCGCGTGCAGGGCCGCGAGAAGAGCAACATCACCGACATCAACGCCGACGACGGCAACCGCAACTTCGATACCGGCCTGGTTTCCCAGGTGTTCAAGCTCACCTCCGACCTCTCGGCCAAGTACCAGAACTACGGCCTGTTCATGCGTGGCACCGCGTACTACGACACGCAGATCATGGACAAGCGCAACGACTACTACGACACCACCAACGGCGTGGAGCGTCCCAGCCAGTCGTTTCCCCAGGACGATCACTTCACCGATGACACCCGCCACATCGCCGGACGCAAGGCCGAATTGCTCGATGCCTACCTGTCCGGCAGCTGGGACGTCGCCGAGCACCCGCTGACCGGCCGCGTCGGCCGCCAGGTGCTGAACTGGGGCGAGGGCGTGTTCTACCGGGGTGGCATCAACACCATCAACCCCGTGGACGCCGCGCGCTTCCACCTGCCGGGCTCGGAGCTCAAGGAAGTGCTGGTGCCGACCGAGGCCCTGAGCCTCAACTTCGGCCTGACCGACGACCTGTCCATGGAAGGCTTCTACCAGTGGAAGTGGAAGGAGACCCGCCTGGACTCGGTGGGTACCTACTTCTCCGACACCGACCTGTTCAGCGACGGCGGCAATACCGCCTACACCACCGAGGACAACCCGCTGATCAAGGAACTGCTGGCCGGCTACCCGACCGTGGCGTCCCTCGGCCTGCTGGGCAACGGGCCGCACGGGCCGAACGCCTACCTGAACCCGAACACCGGTACCTTCAAGGTCGCCAACGTCGGCAAGGACCTGGACGCCCGCGACAGCGGCCAGTTCGGCGTGGCCTTCCGCTACATCGCCGAGGAGTTGAATTCCACCGAGTTCGGCTTCTACTTCGTCAACTATCACGCCAAGGAACCGCAGATCGCCGTGGACCTGCGCCGCTACCAGGGCGTCAACGTCGACGAGCTCAATGCCCTGCTCGGCCCGCTGGGCCTGGGTGAAGCGGTGCCCGGCCTGGCCACGCTGGACATGGCGAGCAACGCCGAAGCGCGTCGCGACTACGTCGAAGACATCCGCATGTACGGCTTCAGCTTCAATACCACCCTGGGCGATGCCTCGGTCTCCGGCGAGATCGCCTACCGGCCCAACATGCCCATCAGCATCTCCGCCACCGACGACATCCTCGGCGACCTGCTGACCCAGGGCGTGCTCGGCCAGACCAACCTGTTCGATGCCAACACGCCGGCCGGCCAGGCCTGCGCCCCGGTGGCGGGCAAGCAGCTGTGCCGCGGCGAACTGTTCGAAAACTACGAGCGCGCCGAGACGTACAACATCTCGCTGTCGACCATCTACAACTTCGGCCCGCACCTGTCCTTCGACTCCATGACCGGCGTGGCCGAGATCGCCTCCGAGCACATCCGCGGCAGCAGCCTGGAGTACACCGCCTGGGATGGCAGCAAGCGCAAGTTCGTCGGCGCCCAGGACAAGGCCTACGTCGGCGGCAACGGCGACGACGTGCAGATCAGCCGCGACAGCTACGGCTACACGTTGTTGCTCACCGGTAGCTGGAACGACGTCTACGCTGGCGTGAAGCTGTCGCCCTACGCGGTCTACCAGGAGGACTTCAGCGGCAACTCCGACCGCACCGGCAACTTCATCGAAGGGCGCAAGGCCTACACCCTCGGTATCGACGCCAGCTACCTGAACACCTTCGAGGTCGGCACCCAGTACACCAACTACTACGGCGCCGGCACCAGCAACTCCATGCGCGACCGCGACAACGTCTCGATCACCGCGAAATACTCGTTCTGATCCGGAGAGGACCATGTACAAGAAGAGTTCCCTGATCGTCCTGGCCACGCTGACGGCCCTCGCCGTCACCGATGCGCGTGCCGCCGTCCCGGCCGACCAGGCCAGCCAGCTCAAGAGCAGCCTGACGCCCATGGGCGCGGAGAAGGCCGGCAACGCCGCCGGCAGCATTCCCGCCTGGACTGGCGGCCTGACCTCGGCGCCGGCCGGCTACAAGGGGCCGGGTGCGCATCATGTCGACCCGTTCGCCGGCGAGAAGCCGAAGTTCGTCATCACCAAGGCCAACCTCGACCAGTACAAGGCCAACCTCACGCCGGGGCAGATCGCACTGTTCAATGCCTACCCCGACACCTACCAGATGCCGGTCTACCCGACCCACCGCACCGGCTCGGCGCCGCAGTGGATCTACGACAACATCTACAAGAACGCCACCAGCGCCAAGCTCGTCGAAGGCGGCAACGGCTTCTCCGATGCCTACGGCGGCGTGCCGTTCCCGATTCCGCAGAGTGGCGTGGAGGCAGTGTGGAACCACATCGCCCGCTATCGCGGCACCTACATCGTGCGGCGCTCCTCCCAGGCCGGCGTCCAGCGCAACGGCGCCTACTCGCTGGTCACCTCTCAGGACGAGGCGCTGTTCCGCTTCTATGACCCCAAGGGCAGCTACGACAAGCTCGGCAACACACTGTTCTACTACATGACCTTCACCACCGCGCCGGCGCGCCTGGCGGGTAACGGCGCCCTCGTGCAGGAGACCCTCGACCAGGTCAAGGAGCCGCGCCAGGCCTGGGGCTACAACCCCGGCCAGCGCCGCGTGCGCCGCGCCCCGACCCTGGCCTACGACACGCCCATCGAAGATTCCGATGGCCTGCGCACCGCCGACGACACCGACATGTACAACGGCGCGCCGGACCGCTACGACTGGACCCTGGTGGGCAAGAAGGAAATCTACATTCCCTACAACAACTACCAGATCACCAGCCCGGAGGTTAAGTACAAGGACCTGCTCACCCCCGGCCACGTCAATCCCAAGTACACCCGCTACGAACTGCACCGCGTGTGGGTCGTGGACGGCAAGCTGAAGCCCGGCGCGCGGCACATCTACTCGCGCCGCACCCTGTACCTCGACGAGGACAGCTGGGGCGCCGCCGTGGTGGACCAGTACGACGGCCGTGGCGAACTGTGGCGCGTGTCGCTGGCCTACCTGAAGAGCTTCTACGAGCAACCGATGGTCTGGACCGCGCTGGACACCTTCCACGATCTCCAGGCGCACCGCTACAGCATCCAGTGGCTGGACAACGAAGAGCCCGGCACCGCCGACTTCAGCCAGCCGGCCCCGGACGAGTCCAACTTCAGCCCCTCGGCGCTGCGACGCAAGGCATCGCGCTGAGCATGCAAACGAAAAGGCCCCGCGAGGGGCCTTTTTCTTTTCCAGACGCGCACGACGCCTGTAGGAGCGAGCTCGCGAACCGCATGGCACGGTGCCCCTCTGTATAAACAGACTACGCCCGCTATTACGCGCATGGTGCGCTTCTGTGTGCGGGCGCCACGCGCAGGCACTTCCCGGTGCGAACCTATTCCGCCGCGATGGATTTCGCGGACAAGGTCCGCTCCTACGCCTCCGCCCCCTGTAGGAGCGGGCCATGCCCGCGATCCGCCGGCAGGGCCGGCGCATGCCGGGTCCCGGTAGGAGCGAGCTTGCTCGCGAACCGCAAGGCACGATGCTCCTACAACGGACTCGCTCCAACGCCTCAGTCCACGTAGGAGCGGACCTTGTCCGCGAAATCCCTCCGCTTGCCGAGCCGTTTCCATTACCTTCCCAGCCCCACAATCCTGCCGCCCCTAGCAAATCCGCGGCAATTGCTCGCCCGCCAGCCAGTCGACGATACGGCGGCCGCCGAAGCGGGTCTTCATCTTCACGAAGCCATGGCTGTCCTCGATGACGCTGCCGATCCGCGCGGCCTGCGTGCCCAGTGGATGGGCGCGCATGGCCTGCAGCAGGGCGTCGGCGTCCTGCGCGGCGCAGATCGCCACCAGCTTGCCCTCGTTGGCGACGTACAGCGGGTCGAGCCCGAGCAGTTCGCAGGCGGCCTCCACCTGCGGCTGCACCGGGATGGCGGCTTCGTCGAGCAGCATGCCCACCCCGGATTGCCCGGCGATCTCGTTGAGCGTCGTGGCCAGCCCGCCGCGGGTGGGGTCGCGCAGTACGCGCACGCCCGGCACGGCGTCCAGCATCTGCGCCACGAGCCCGTGCAGGGCCGCGCTGTCGGAACGGATCTGCGTGTCGAATTCCAGGGACTCGCGTTGCGAAAGAATCGCCACGCCGTGCTCGCCGATGCTGCCGGACACCAGGATCGCATCGCCGGGCCGGGCGCGGTGGCCGCTGGTGTCGATGCCGGCCGCCACCACGCCCACCCCCGTGGTGCTGATAAACACGCCATCGCCCTTGCCACGCTCCACCACCTTGGTATCGCCGGTGACGATGGCGACGCCGGCTTCCTGCGCGGCGCGGCCCATGGAATCGGCGATGCGCTTGAGGTCGGCCAGGGGGAAGCCCTCTTCGAGGATAAAGCTGGCCGACAGGTACAGCGGGCGCGCGCCGCCCATGGCGACGTCGTTCAGCGTGCCGTGCACCGAGAGGCTGCCGATGTCGCCACCGGGGAAGAACAGCGGCGAGATGACGTGGGCGTCGGTCGCCATCACCAGTCGCTCGCCCGCGCCGATCACCGGTGCCAGCGTCGCGCCATCGTTGCCCTGGCGCAGCCAGGGATTGTCGAAGGCGCGCAGGAAGATTTCCTCGATCAGTTGCGCAGAGGCGCGGCCGCCGGAGCCGTGGGCCATCTCGATGCGGCCGTCGCGCAGATTCAGCGGGCGCACGTAGCCGCGTTTGACGGGCGAGTTCATAGGTTGACGGCCTCGATGTCCTTGTAGCGCCCATAGGCGTAGTGCGCCGCGCAGGCGCCTTCGTTGGAAACCATGCACGAGCCGACCGGGTTTTCCGGCGTGCAGACGCTGCCGAACAGGCGGCAGTCGACGGGGCGCTTCTGCCCGCGCAGGATCGGCCCGCATTCGCAGGCCTTGTGGTCCGGCACCGACTGGTAGTGCAGGGCAAAGCGCGCCTCGGCGTCGTGTCGGGCGAAGGCCGGGCGGATACGCCGGGCACTCGCCGGCATCTCGCCCAGACCACGCCACTCGAAGCAGTCGCGCAGCTCGAAAACCTCCTCCATCAGCGCCTGCATCGGCCGGCTGCCCTCGTCGCTGACGGCGCGGATGAACTCGTTCTGCACCTCGGCACGACCGTCATTGACCTGCTGCACCAGCATGAGGATGGCCTGCAGCACATCCAGTGGCTCGAAGCCGGCGATCACCACCGGCTTGCGGTAGCGCCGGCCGAATTCGGCATAGGCGCCCGCGCCGATGACGATGCTGACGTGGGCGGGGCCGACGAAGCCGTCCAGCGGCACCGCCTCGTCCTCCGGCGTGTCGAGGATGTGGGCAATGGCCGGCGGGGTGAGGACGTGGCAGCAGAGCACACTGAAGTTATCGACCTTGCGCCGTGCCGCCTCGCGGATCACCAGGGCGGTGGGCGGCGTGGTGGTTTCGAAGCCGACCGCGAAGAACACCACCTCGCGCCCAGGGTTGGCTTCGGCGATCTTCAGCGCGTCCTGGGGCGAATAGATCATGCGGATGTCCGCGCCCCGCGCCTTGGCGCGCAGCAGCGAGAGGCAGTCGGAGGCCGGCACGCGCATCGTGTCGCCATAGCTGCAGAGGATGACCTGCTGCTCCAGCGCCAGGCGGATGGCCAGGTCGATGCGCCCGATGGGCAACACGCAGACCGGGCAGCCAGGGCCGTGGATCATCCGCACGTTGGCGGGCAACAGGTCGCTCACGCCGTAACGGGAGATGGCGTGGGTATGCCCGCCGCAGAATTCCATGAAGCGGTACTCCCGCTCCGGTTGCGTCGCCGCGCGGATGCGTTCGGCGATCTGCCGGGCCAGTTCGCCGTCGCGGTATTCGTCGATGTACTTCATGGCTTTAGCCCCGGGGAGTGGCCCAGTTCGTTGAACATGGCGAGGGTGCGCTGCGCTTCGTCCGGGTCGATCAGGCCGAGGGCGTAGCCCACATGGACGATGACGTAGTCGCCCAGCTGCACGCCGTCGACCAGCGCCAGGGACACTTCCCTGCGGATGCCGCCGAGGTCGACCAGCGCCTGGTCGTTGTCGCGCAGTTCGACCACGCGGGCGGGAATGGCTAGGCACATGGGGGAATATCCTCCAGCGGCAGCGCCGCCTCACTGGCCGGGTCGGCCCACTGGGTGGCGACCCAGGCCTGGCCCAGGGCCAGGCCGGCATCGCCGCAGGAAACGCTTTGCGCAGCGAACACGCGGCGCCCCTGCTGCGACAGCAGGTCGCCCAAGCGCGCGCTGAGCAGGCGATTGGCAAAGCAGCCACCGCCCAGCAGCACGGGCAGCTCGGCAGGGTGCCGCGCCACCCAGTCGGCCAGCGCGGCGGCGAGGGTCAGGTGGAACAGGGCGGCGCCCTCATCGGCGCGGCCCTGGTCGGCCAGCTCGAACAGGCGGGCCAGCAACGGCAGCAGGTCCAGGCGCCCGTCCTGGCGCACTCGCCAGAGCCCGGCCGCGCTTGGCGCCGGGTGCTGGGTCAAGTAGTGAGTGGCGCGCTGTTCCAGGGCGATCGCCGCTTCGGCTTCGAAGGCCTGGCGCACGCTGAGCCCGAGGATGCCGGCGGCGGCATCGAACCAGCGCCCGGCGCCGCTGCTGGTCGGGCAGTTGAGCTGGCGTTCGAGCATGCGCGCCACGGTCACCGCCGCGGGGGCGCCCACCAGCGGCGCCAGGCGCGGGCCGATCTCGTCGCTGCGGCCGAGCAGGTGCAGGGCCGCGGCCAGCAGACGCCACGGCTCGCGGGCCGCCACGTCGCCGCCGGGCAGCGGTAGCGGCAGCAATCCACCCAGGCGGCGCCAGGCGCCGTGGTCGACCCACAGCAGCTCGCCACCCCAGGCGTTGCCGTCGGTGCCCAGGCCCACGCCGTCCAGTGCCAGGCCCAGGGCCGGCCCTGCTAGCGCATGCTCGGCCTGCAGGGCGGCAATGTGGGCGTGATGGTGTTGTACGCCCAGTGCCGGGACGCCCAGGTGCGCGGCGGTGTCGACCGCCAGCCGGGTGCTGTGGAAGTCGGGGTGGAGGTCGTGGGCGATGGCGCGCAAGGGCGCTTCGGCACGGGCCAGCAATCGCTCCAGTGAGTGCTCCAGCGCCAGGCAGGTGTCCGGATCGCCGAGGTCGCCGTGCACCGGCGACCAGACGACCTGGTCACCCTGCAGCAGGCAGGCGCTGTTCTTCAGCCAGGCGCCGCAGGCCACCACGGGTGGCCATACGTGCGCGCCGGGCAGGGTCTGGATATTCAGCTCAGTCATGGCGGGCCTTGAGCTGGGCGAGCTCTGCTTCCAGGGCGGCGATGCGCGCGGCGCGGGCGTCGCCGCCGAGGGATTCGGCGCCCAGCAGCCAATCCAGCCAGGCCTGCATGCCGCTGCCGTCGCGGGCGCTGAGCTGGATCACGCGCAGGCCGGGGTTGACCCGGTGGGCGTATTCCAGGCACCGCTCGACGTCGAAGTCCAGGTGCGGCAGCAGGTCGGTCTTGGTCAACAGCATCAGCCCCGCGGCAGCGAACATGTCGGGGTACTTCAGCGGTTTGTCCTCGCCTTCGGTCACCGACAGGATCGCGACCTTGGCTGCTTCGCCCAGGTCCCACAGGGCCGGGCAGACCAGGTTGCCGACGTTTTCGATGAACAGGATGCCGGCCGGGGCGCGGGGCTTGAGCGGGCGCAGCGTACCGCCGCCCAGCACGCCGGCGGCGGGCGCCAGCAGTGGCGCGGCATGGCCGTGGCCATGGGCGTGCACCGCCTCATGCAGCGGCAGGCGCGCGTAGGCCTCGGCGACCATGCGCGCATCGAGGTGACAGCCCTTGCCGGTGTTGACCTGGATCGCCGCGACGCCGGTTGCGCGGATGCGCTCGGCATCGTTGCTGGTCTGCTGGTCGCCTTCGATCACCGCCAGCGGCAGGTCCGGCCGCTGTGCGCGCAGGGCGTCCAGGGTGGCGCAGAGCAGGGTGGTCTTGCCCGAGCCGGGGCTCGAGACCAGGTTCAGCGCGAGCACCCGGTGGCTCTCGAAGCCCTGGCGGTTGCGGGCGGCATGGCGGTCGTTCTCGCCGAGGACGTCCTGCTCGATCTGGATGGTGCGCGACTGGCTGACGCCGGGCAGGGATACCCCGGCCGTACCCCGGCCGTAGTGCAGGTCGCCGCCGGCATCGATCACCGCGTCGGTGCTGGATGCAGCATTCGGCGCGGAATGCGGGTGGCTGTCATGGGAATGGCCGCTGGAGCAGCCGCAAACGACGCACATGGCGTTTCTCCTGTCGCGGGTTCAGTGATCCTCGACCTGCAGGTCGAGGATGCGCAATTGGGTGCCGGCATTGGGTTGCAGCCAGAAGCCGCCGCAGTGCGGGCAGGGCGCGCCGCGCTGGATCAGCGGCACGTTGGCGGCGCAGTCCAGGCACCAGGCCTGGCCGTCGGGCTGTTCGATGTCGATTTGCGCGCCATCGAGCAGGCTGCCGGGTGCGATGGCTTGCAGGGCGAAACGCAGCGCCTCGACCTCGACGCCGGCCAGCTTGCCGGCCTCCAGGCGCAGGCGGCTGACGCGGCGGAACGGGTCCTTGCGCGCGGCGTCTTCGACGGCGGCAAGAATGCCCCCGGCCAGACTGACTTCATGCATGGCCCGGCGCTCCTGCAAGGTGGGCGGTTTGATCGGCAGGAGTGAGCATAGAACTCTCCAGGTGGTAGGGCAGGCACGGGTCGAACACGGCCAGCAGCAACTCGGCCTGCCGCCGCGCCATGGCGTCGTCGGGCAGGGCTTCGAGGGCCCGTGCCAGCGTCCCGCGAGGATGCAGGTTCCACTCGGTGGGGGCCAGTATCCGGTAGTCACAGATTCGCCAACCGCTGGCGGCGGACTCGAGCTGTACCCGGTGCACCAGCAGGCCGCGGGCGGTTTCGCTCCAGGCCAGCGCCTGGTGCTCGCCCAGGGGCAGCGCACCCATGGCCAGCGGCTCGGGCTGCGCCTGGCTGAGCTCGACAAGGTCCGCCAGGCGTGCGCCCAGGCGCAGCCAGGCGTTGTTGTAGCGCGTGGGATCGGCATCCCGCGCACGAGTCCAGGCGCCGGTTTCCCGTGGCTCTCCGCCCAGCACGGGGTGGCGCAGGAAGCCTTCGTCGCCCCCCAGGTTCAGGCCGATTTCCCGCAGCGCGGCAGGGGCGTTCGGCAGGGCGTGCACCGGAAGTGCCAGCGCCTCGGCGCGCGTACGGCAGTCGTGCAGCAGGCGGGCCAGGGGATGGCGGCTGCGCACACTCCACTCCCGCAGCGCCTGGCACGGGGCGGCGCGCCAACGGCGCAGCCAGTCGTTGGCCGAACCTTCGAACCAGTTGTCGAGGTCCGCCGCCTGTCGTGGCGAGGGTAGCGCACGGCTGGACTGCGGGCCGCCCAGCAGGCGCGGCCACTCCAGCAGGATGTGCCGTCGGTGTTCGCGAATGACTTCCTCGCGCAGGGCCTGCCGCGCCTGGTCATTCGGTTCGGCGCTGCCGTGGAGGGCGGCGCGCAGGGCCAGTTCGGCGGTCAGCCGATGGGCCTGGCCGCACAGGCTGTAGATCAGCGGCAGATGACGCGCTGCCGAGTCCGCCGGCTGCCCGCGCAGCAGGCGTCCGGCCAGCGCCGGGCGGCCGCCGAGCAGCGCCGGACGCTGCGCCGGCCGCACCCGCAGCGAGCCGGCCAGGCGTGACAGACCTTCGCCAGGATTCATGGGGAGACTCCCGCCAGGCGGCCGAACAGGCTGCGGCGGCTCGGGTTGGCCGGCTGTTCGGCCGGTGCCCGACGCAGCACGGCCAGCACCTGGCGAGCCGTGTCCCGCGCGCTTTGCGGGTCGCTGAATTCGAACATGGGCGAGAACAGCGAGCAGCTCTGGTAATGGCCGATTCGCTCATCGACGGCGGCGATGAAGCTCAAGCGCTCGCCTCCCAGCGAGTATTCGCAGCTGGCGCCCTCGGCGGGGCCGCTGCGGATGTCGTCGGGCAGCCAGACCAGGTTCATGCACCAGGGCGTGACGAGGACGCCGAGCAACCCGCTGCCGGCTTCCGGCGCGAGGTGCTGGGGGGCGAAATCGATGGCCTCGACCTCGAGCGCGGGGTTGAGCAGCGGCAGGCCGCGCATGCGCGTGTCGGCGATCTCGCGAAAGCGCTGCGCCAGGGCTTCGGCGCGGGCGAGCGGGTCAGTCATCGAGCACCATGAACTGTTCGGCCTCGCCATCGCAGTTGGGGCAGCGCCAGTGCGCGGGCAACCGGGCGAACGGCGTGCCCGGGGCGATCTGCCAGACCGGGTCGCCGGCGGCCGGGTCGTAGACCCACCAGCAGATCTTGCATTCCAGGCGGGCATCGTCCGGCAGTCGGCTGCGGTCGCCCAGGTAGCTGCCCTCGAAGCCGCCGCGCGCGCTCATTCGCTTGCCCCCGCGAGCTCGCTTTCGAACCAGTGGATGACGTCTTCGAAGCGCTCCAGCGAGTCGGCGATGTCTTCCGGCGCCGCCAGCACCACCTCGGGCAGGTCGGTGACTTCGATGGTGTCGAGGATCAGCGCGTCCTGGGAGTTGAAGTAGCGCACCCGCCAGCAGTTCGGCGCGCGGGTGTTGCTGATGCGGCAGTTGCCGTAGCCACGCGCCAGGATCAGCACGCTGCCTTCGCCCAGGCGCTGGTCGAGGAAGGGCACGTCCTGTTCGGAGAGCGGCAGCAGACTGAGGTTGATGACATGGGCCGCGCTGCCGGGGCGCCAGTTGAGGGTGCGGTCCTGCAGTTCGGTGAGGATCGCCGGGGCGTTCATCACGCCGTCGGGCAGCGGCAGTGCGGGGGCGAACACCTCGGCCGCCACGTCGCGCTGCGCCGCGCGGCGCAGCAGGGCCGGTGCGGCATCGACGTCGATGTAGTCATGCCCGGCGCCGAAGATGCGCCAGACGCCGGCGAAGATCGATTCCTGGATGCGTACGCCATCGGCACCGCCGATCCGCGCGCTGACCTCGCCTTCGCCCAGCAACTGGTCGAGCAGCACGCGGTCCGCCTGGCTGCAGGCGCGCTGGTCGAGGCCCGGCGGGGTGTCGCCGGCGTGCCGGCTGCGCAGCATGTGGAGGATTTCGCCCAGCGCCTGCCGCGCGCCCGGTGCGGCGTCCAGCGCCTGGGGTTCGGGGAGCTGCGGCGAGGCGTGGGTGTACATGCCCTGCGGCATGCTGATGTATTCCAGGGTGGCGTCGTCCTCCGGCTGCGAGCCGGGGCCGATGTCCATCAGCGGAATGTACTGCAGGGGATCCATGGGGCGGGCACCGTTCACTGGCAACCTCCGGGCGCGGGTTGTGCGGGTTCGCTGCGCAGGGGAATCAGCGCGTTGCTCTGTTGCAGGGCGCTCTCGGCCAGGTGCAGGTAAGCGTCCCAGTCGCGCATGCCGTCGATCTGGGTGACGTAGCCGCCGTCGCGCAGCCAGATGATGCTGGGCCAGCGGCGCAGGGCGAAGCGTTCGGCCAGGGCGGCTTCGTCGGCGCGGCGGCCGACGCCCAGGCGCGGGTGGCACTGGTGGCGGCCAGCGAGGGTCTTGCACAGCTCGGGCAGGATCACGGCTACGTCGAGGCATTCGGGGTGGCGCACCGGGTCGCCGCAGAGGAGCAGCAGGGCTTCGCCGGGCTGGGCGAGCCAGGCGTCGAGGTTATCCAGGCCCACCCAACTGGCGGCGAATTGCTCGACCAGGCGGTTGATCAGCGGCGGTACGTCGGGAGTGGCAGGCAGCGGTGCCAGGAAGGCGGCGGGCTCGCTCATAGGGGCTCCTTGGAATGTGGTTGGCCGAGCAGGCTGGCCAGGTGCTCGGCGCTCATGGCCGAGGGGAGGGCGAAGGCGGCCTGGCCATCGGCGGATTCGCCCTGCAGCGCGGCGTCGAGCAGAGCGAGGGTGGCGTCGATTTCCGCCGCGCGCTCGGCCGACAGGTGCTCGCGGGCGGCGTCGATGAACACCAGCAACCAGTCACCCGGGGCGCAGCTGTCCACCAGGGCGGTATCGATCCAGCGTTGCTCGCCGTGGCGGTCGCGGCACAGCGCCGCGCCGGGGCGCACGGCGAGAACGTGCAGGGGCAGGCCGATGCACATGTCAGCCGCGCCGCGCCAGCACGCGCTCGTCGCCCAGGCGGCAGGCCTCCTGCTCGCTGGGGCGTTCGCTTTCGTAGCGCTGCAGGTCCAGGTTGAGCATGGTCACGGCTTCGTCCTCGGGCAGTGGCGTGATGCGCGCCCGCGGCGCGCCGCCCCATTCCTCCAGTACCTGCCGGGCGGCGTCGACGGTCAGCTCCAGAGCCGCCTTCACGCTGGGGCGCAGGCTGCCGCCATAATCGTCCATGCGCTCGGGCTGGCAGCCCATCAGCAGCACCCGTTGCGGGTAGTGGCCGGTGAGCTGGGCCAGCATCAGCACTTCCTGGAAGCCGGTCTGGTGCAGGCTGAGCTTCTTCACCCCGAGAAAGCGCGGCACCTCGTCATCGGCGACGAACTTCAGGGTGCCGGGCGCCATGTTGTAGTCCACCGCGTCGAAGATCAGCAGGTAGTCGGCCTGCTGCACGTGCTGGATCAGGTACAGGCCCTGGGTGCCGCCATCGATCAGGGTGACGTTGTCGGCGAACTCGTAGCGTTGCTGCAGCGCCTCGACGCAGCGCACGCCGAAGCCTTCGTCGGCCCACAGCAGGTTGCCGATGCCGAGCACGGTGATGCGCGGCGCGGGGGCGGGGGCGGTTGCGGTCATTTCTTCAGGCTCTTGTAGCCGGTGATGATGCTGCCGATCAGGTTCAGGCGGCCGTAGATTTCCTCGCGCACGGCGGCATAGATGTGCGCCACGATGAAGATGATCATCAGCCACATGCCCAGGTGGTGCAGGGTGCGCACGTTGTTCGAGCCGCCGAGCAACGGCAGGACCCAGCCGAACAGGCTTTCCTGCCAGGAGCCCATCTGCGCGCCCTCGCCATACAGGGCGAAGCCGGTGAACAGCATGAACAGCGCGGTGAGCAGGAAGACGAAGACCATGGCGAAGCGCGACAGCGGGTTGTGCCCGAAGATCGGTTTCGGCACCGGGCCCATCGCCAGGTAATAGCGCAACCAGACGCCGAAATTGCGCCAGTAGGCCGCGCTGGTGAGCGGCACCCAGAACAGCTCGCGGGCGTGGTGGTTGCCGACCAGCGCCCAGTAGGCGCGGCCGACGATGCCGACGGCGAACAGGTAGGCCGCGGCGAAATGGGCGAAGCGGATATAGCCCATCAGGAAGTTGGCGCTGGCTTCGCCCGGCTGGGTCGGCAGCGGCGAGCCGATGAAATAGCCGCTCACCGCCAACACCACGATGCACGCGGCGTTGATCCAGTGCCATAGGCGCACGGGCGCCTCGTAGACGTATTCGCTGTGATGCTCGGACATGTCGTCACCTCAAGTGCGCCGGGCGCGCGCAGGCGCCCGGCGGCTGGCTGGTGGGTGGCTCAACGCACGGCGACCGTGCTCAGCTCGACGCCTTCCTCGCTCATCACGTGGGTCGCGCAGGCCATGCAGGGGTCGAAGGAGTGCAGCGTGCGCAGGATTTCCACCGGCTGGTCGGCCACCGCGACCGGAGTGTTCATCAGCGCGGCTTCGAAGGCGCCGATCTGCCCCTTGCCGTCGCGCGGGCTGCTGTTCCAGGTGCTGGGCACCACGCACTGGTAGTTCTCGATGCGCCCATCCTTGATGCGGATCCAGTGGCCGAGCGCACCGCGCGGCGCGGCGACGCTGCCCACGCCCTTGGCTTCGGCGGGCCAGGTTTTCGGGTCCCATTTCTCGACGTTGGCGGTGGCGCGGTCACCGTTGCGGATGTTGCCCATCAGCTCGTTCCAGTCGTCGACCATCATCTCCGCGCAGTACTCGGCTTCCAGTGCGCGGGCCAGGGTGCGGCCGATGGTGCTGGGCAGCAGTTGCTTGGCGCTGTAGTCGGTTTCGCTCAGGCCCAGGGCGCGGGGCAGGTCGTGGTTGACCGCCTGCAACGAGCTTTCCAGCTGCTCCTTGACCCGCTGGCAATGCGGGTTGCCCTTGAGGGCGTGGGCATAGCCGAGGATGTAGCGGGCGAGCGGGCCGACCTCCATGGCGTGACACCGCCAGCGCGGCGACTTGACCCAGGAGTACTTGGCGCTCTCGTCGATTTCCTCGATGGCGGTGCGGGTGCCCTTGGTCGCGGCGCCCAGCTCGTAGTGCGGGTCGGTGACGCCGTCCCAGGGGTGCAGGCCCTTGTCGTTGTCCGGGTACTGGTACCAGGAGTGGTTGACGAATTCCTGCACCTGCTCCGGGTCGCGCAGGTCCACCGGCAGGATCTCGTCCCAGTTGCCATTGAGGATCGCGCCGCCGGGCAACTGGTTGGTGCTGTCGTCGTAATTGACCTTGGCGTAGGTGCCGTAGTCCATCACGTTGCTCGCTGCCAGGCCGCCGCCGAACAGCCAGCCCTGCTGCTTGTACAGGGTGCCGATGGCGAGCACGTCCGGCACGTAGACGTTGCGCACGAACTCCAGCGCCTCGTCGATGCGCGCGCGCACGAAGTTCAGGCGCTCCATGTTCAACGGCGCGCCGGCGGCGAGGTCGCCGTCGATGTTGATGGCGCAGGGTACGCCGCCCACCAGGTAGTTGGGGTGGGGGTTCTTGCCGCCGAAGATGGTGTGGATCTTCACCCATTCCTTCTGCAGGTCCAGCGCTTCCAGGTAGTGGGTGACGGCCATCAGGTTGGCTTCGGGCGGCAGCTTGTACGCCGGGTTGCCCCAGTAGCCGTTCATGAACGGGCCGAGCTGGCCGCTTTCGACGAACTTCTTCAGGCGGTTCTGCACGTCGCGGAAATAACCCGGTGACGATTTCGGATTCGACGGCGAAACCAGTTGCTGCAGCGCCGAGGTGGCCTTCGGGTCGGCCTTGAGCGCGGAGACCACGTCCACCCAGTCCAGCGCATGCAGGTGGTAGAAGTGCACGACGTGGTCGTGCACCTGCAGGGTCTTGGCCATCATTTCGCGGATCAGGTGGGCGTTGGGCGGAATGCGGATGCCCAGCGCATCCTCCACCGCGCGGACCGAGGCCAGGGCGTGGCAGCCGGTGCACACCCCGCAGATGCGCTCGACGAAGGCCCAGGCATCGCGCGGGTCGCGGCCCCTGAGGATGACTTCGAGGCCGCGCCACATGGTGCCGGTGGAGACGGCGTTGCGGATCACGTTGTTGGCATCGAGGTTGACCTCGACGCGCAGGTGGCCCTCGATGCGGGTCACCGGGTCGACGACGATGCGCCGGCCGCTGTTGTCCAGGTCGAAACCCTGGGTGGAATAATTGCTCATGAATCAGGCTTCCTGTACTGCGCTCAGGCGTCGTGCGTGGAGGTGTGCGCCTTGCCATTGCTGGCGCGCTTGATGGCGGAGACCGCGGCGTGGGCGGCGATGGCCGCGCCCACCGTACCGGCGGCGGCGAGGCCGATGCGGTCGGCGTTGGCTTCCACGCCGAAGGCGTTGATGTCGGTCAGGTGCTGGTAGAACGAGCCCTTGTCCCAGAAGCCTTCTTCCGAGCAGCCGATGCAGCCGTGGCCGGACTGGATGGGGAAGCTGGTGCCGCCGTTCCAGCGCACGGTGGAGCAGGCGTTGTAGGTGGTCGGGCCCTTGCAGCCGACCTTGTACAGGCAGTAGCCCTTGCGCGCGGCGTCGTCGTCCCAGGCCTCGACGAACTGGCCGGCGTCGAAGTTCGGCCGGCGATAGCATTTGTCGTGGATGCGCTGGCTGTAGAACATCTTCGGCCGGCCCTGGCGGTCCAGCTCCGGGATGCGGTCGAAGGTCAGCATGTAGGTGATCACGCCGGTCATCACTTCGGCGATGGGCGGGCAGCCGGGCACCTTGATGATCGGCTTGTCGGTGATGACCTTGTGGATCGGCACCGCCTGGGTCGGGTTCGGCTTGGCCGCCTGCACGCAGCCCCAGCTGGCGCAGGAGCCCCAGGAGATGATCGCCTTGGCGTCGCGGGACACGCGCTTGAGCTGCTCGACGAAGGGCTTGCCGCCGATGATGCAGCTCATGCCGTCCTGGTTCAGCGGCGGGTTGCCTTCCACGGCGAGGATGTAGTTGCCCTTGTACTTGGTCATCACCTCGTCGAGGATCGCCTCGGCCTGGTGCCCGGCCGACGCCATCAGGGTGTCGTCGTAGTCGAGGGAGATCATCGACAGCACCACGTCCTTGGCCAGCGGGTGCGCGGAACGGATGAAGGATTCCGAGCAGCAGGTGCATTCCAGGCCATGCAGCCAGAGCACCGGGGTGCGCGGCTTGTTCTCCATCGCCCAGGCTATCTTCGGCATGAAGGCCGGGCCCAGGCCCAGCGACGTGGCGGTCAGCGAGCAGAATTTGATGAAGCTGCGCCGCGAGATGCCCTGCCTGCGCATTACTTCATAGAAGGTTTCGGTCACGTGGTTTCTCCTCGGCCAGGCTCTTTTTGCTCTTGGGAATGGCGTGCGCCGGCGCTTCTGGCGCGGCGCACGAAACGGCCACGGACGCACCGGTGGGTCGGCGTGGCGGTGGAATCACGGGTGGACAGGTCAGCCAGCGCTCGGGGGTGGCGGTGGTCTGCGAGGTGCGATGGGGTAGGGTGATCGAATGACATACCCGGCCATTTCAAAAGCTGTGCCATTCGGTCGCATGCCGGGCCATGACCTTTCCCCTGGTCGAAAGGCCCGTGCGGCAAGGGTTTGCGGCGGCCGGTGGGTGTGCTCCGCCGCTGCTGCGGGCAGCGGCTGGTCAGTGCGCTTTCGCTTTGGTGGCTTGGGTGGAAATGTCCTGTTCAGTGCTCAGGCCGGGGAGAGGTCCAGTCGGTCATAGCCCTTGTAGCGATAGAACGCCCAGGACAGCAGCCAGGTGGCCACGAACAGGCCGACGATCAGGTAGCCGAGCAGGCCGAACTGCTCGTTCACCTCGGCAATGAAATCCCACGCGCCGCCTTCCAGCCCCAGTTGCCCGGCCAGCAGGTTGAGCGCCTCCAGGCCGCCTACCAGCAGCGCCACCAGCACCGAGGCCGAGGTGATGGTGAGGTTGTAGTAGAGCTTGCGCGCCGGGCGCACCTGGGCCCAGCGATAGGCGCCGGTCATCAGCACGCTGTCGGCGCTGTCGACCAGCGCCATGCCGGCGGTGAACAGCGCCGGGAACACCAGGATCGACACCATCGGCAGGTTTTGCGCCGCCTGGCTCGCGGCGATGCCGAGCAGGCCGATTTCCGTGGCGGTGTCGAAGCCCAGGCCGAACAGGAACCCCAGCGGATAGAGGTGCCAACTGCGGCGGATCAGGCCGAACAGCGGCCGCGCCAGGCGGGCGATCGGGCCGCTGCCGGCGAGCAGGCCCTGCAGCTCGGCTTCGCCCACCCGTTCGCCCTGGCGCACGCGGCGAAACGCACGGTAGACCGAGCGCAGGATCACCAGGTTGATCAGCGCCACCAGCAGCAGGAAGGCCGCCGACACCGAAGTGCCGATGAGGGCGCCGATGCCGTGGAAGGCTTCCAGTTCCCCTTGCAGGCTGGCGGCGCTCGCGGCGATCAGCAGCGAGGCGAGGATCACCACGCTGCTGTGGCCGAGGGAGAAGTACAAGCCGACGCTGTGCGTGGCCTGGCCCTCCTGGATCAGCTTGCGCGTGGCGTTGTCGATGGCGGCGATATGGTCGGCATCCACCGCGTGGCGCAGGCCGAAACTGTAGGCCAGTACCGCGGTGCCGAGCAGCATCGGGTAGTCGCGGAAGGCGATCAGCGCCCACGCCCAGGCGAGGAGGTTGACGGTGATCAGGCCGGCGAACAGGGTGAGGGTGGAGCGGGGCGAGGCCGGGCGCGGCATGGGGTCTCCAGCGGTCTGGTATGAAGAAACGAAAAAACCTCATACAAGCGCTGTGCCAAGCCGTCCGCGGCGTCTGCCGGGGGGATTCGGCGGATGAACTGGTCAGCCGCTTGGCAGTTCGCTGTGCGCAATGGAAAGCCGGTTTGCAGCGCGCTCAATCCAGCACTGGCAGGCGCAGGCGGAATATCGCGCCGCCCGCGGGATGGTTGCCGGCTTCCAGCGAGCCGCCGCAACGCTCGACGATGCCGTAGCTGATCGCCAGGCCCAGGCCGGTGCCCTGGCCGGCGGGCTTGGTGGTGAAGAAGGGTTCGAATACCTGGCTGAGGTGCTGCTCGGCGATGCCGGGGCCATTGTCGTGCAGGGTGAGGGCGGCCCAGCCCGGCTCGCGGGCCAGCGCGATCCACAGTTGCGGCGGCTCGGCGGCGACGGAGCGGGCGGCGTCGTAGGCGTTCTGCGTCAGGTTCATCAGCACCTGCAGCAATTGCCCCGCGTTTCCCTGCACCTGCACGTCGCCGGCGGGTTGCCAGTGCACGACCAGGTCCGGCGCGGTGCCGCGGGTGATCCAGTGGATGGCGCGCTCGATGACGTCGTTGAGCGCCGCCTCGCCAGGGTGGCCACGGTCCATGGCCGAGAAGCGCTTGAGGGCGCTGACGATATCGGCGGTGCGTTGCGCGCCTTCCAGCGTGCCTTCGATCAGCGACGGCAGGTCGGCCAGCAGCGGGTCGATGCGCAGTTGCCGACGCAGCATCTCGCGCTGCGCCAGCGGCTGTTCTTCGTGCACCGCGTGCAGGTAGTCCTGCAGGCGCTTGCCATAGCCCCCCAGCACATGGGTGTTGGCCAGCACGAAGCTGATCGGGTTGTTCAGCTCGTGGGCCACGCCGGCGACCAGGCGGCCGAGGGACGCCATCTTCTCGGCATGCAGCAATTGCTGCTGGGTGCGCTTGAGCGCTTCGTGGGCGTCGTGCAGCTGGCGGTAGGCGTGCTGCAACTCGCCCAGCGGGCGCCCCACCAGCACATGGCCGAGGCAGCGCCCATGGGCGCCGCTGCGTACCGTGCAACTCAGGTCCACCGGCAGCAGCGCGCCGTCGGCGCCGCGGAGGTTGACCTCCAGGCTGGCACTGGCGTTGTCCCGGCGCAGGCCGCCGAGCAGGTGGCGCAGCCGCTCCACGCTGGCGTCATCGCCCAGCAGGGAATAGACCGAGCGACCCAGCACGCCGCGTTCGTCACTACCGACCAGCTTGCGCAGCGAGGGGTTGGATTCCTCGATCAGGCCTTCCGGGTCGCACGCCAGGAGGATGTCCGACATCGACCCCAGCATGCTCGCGATGAACTGCTGCGACTGCTCCAGCTCGGCGTTCTTCTGCTCCAGCTCGATCTCGTCCTGGACCAGTTGCGAGTAGACCTCGTCCATCTTGCCGATGACTTCCAGCCAGGCGTCTTCGTCCAGGTGCGACGGCGGTTTGCGGGCCATGGGATCAGCTCGTGGGGTGCAGGTGCGGGTGGGCGTGCTCGGTGTGCGACGCGGCCACCGGGATCAGGTTCAGTTGCCCGTGGCGCACGCCGCGCTCGGCACTCAGGCGCTCGGCGAAGGCGCGCACCTGTTGCACCGGGCCCTTGAGCATCAGGCTTTCCAGGCAGTGGTCATGGTCCAGGTGCACGTGCTGGCTGGCGATCGTCAGGTCGTGGTGCGCGTGCTGCAGGGTCATCACCCGTTCGGCGAGGGTGCGCGCGTGGTGGTCGTAGACGTAGCTCAGGTTGGCGACGCAGTGCAGCGACTCGGCGTCCTCGCGCACGCGCGATTGCTCGATGTGGCGACGCAGGATGTCGCGCAGCGCCTCGGAGCGATTGCCGTAACCCTGGGCGCGAATCATCTGGTCGAGGGCGTCGGCCAGCTTGTCGTCGAGGGAGATGGTGAGGCGTTGCATGGTGTTACTCCGGGTCAATGCACGGTGCAGACCATGCAGGGGTCGAACGAGCGCACGATATGTTGCACCGCCACCGGGTTCTGTTCGCCGGGGCGAACCGGTGCGCCTTCCAGCGCCCGCTCCAGCGCGCCGGGGCGGCCCTGGGCGTCGCGTGGCGAAAAGTTCCAGGTGGTCGGGGCGATGATCTGGTAGCTGGCGATCCGTCCGTGTTCCACCTTGAGCCAATGCCCCAACGCGCCGCGCGCGGCTTCGGTGAGGCCGACCGCGCTGCCGGTGTCCGGCAGGTGGCAGTCCTGGTGATACGCATCGCCAGGGCGCAGCGCGAGCAGCCAGTTTTCCATGAGTGGCACAACCCGTGCCAACTCCATCAGGCGCGCCAGCACGCGGGTATAGACGCTGCCGCCACAGCGCGCCGCGGCATCGCGCAGCAACGGCTGGCCGTGGATCAACTGGCGCGCCAGGGCGCCGGTCTCCAGTACCGCGCCGGCCAGCCGCGGGGCCTTGTTCCAGGTATAGGCCGCGGGCTTCTCCAGGCTTGGCTCGGTCATGCCTTCGGCCGGGTGCAGGGGGCCGGTGCGGTCGTCCAGCCAGGCGTGGCTGGCGTCCTCGCGGATCTCCTCCAGCCACAGCGGCCGCACCTCGCCCAGCGCCGCATCCCACAGCCCGCGGGCGAAGACGAAGGTGCCGTCGGCCTGCGGATAGGCGCCGTAGGACAGGTACAGGCCCGGCCCCTGGCCCAGGTTTTCGAGGCCGCTGTCGAGCACGATGCGCAAAAACTGGCGCAGGTCGCCCTGGTCCGGCGCCTCGGCGTACCAGGCCCACAGCTGGTCCTCGCTGGCGAGCCCTGCGATGCGCTCCAGCGGCGCGGCGAACAGCTCGCTTTCGAGGAACTGGCGGAACTCGCGGACCCGCGTCAACAGGCGCAGGCGCTCGGCCGGGTCGATGGCGCGGGTGGAGCCGCCGGGGTGGATCGAACCGGTGTGCGGCCACTTGCCGCCCAGCGTGCCGATCAGGTCCAGCCAGCGTTTGCGTGCGGCCAGGGCCAGGCGTTGCTGGCTGCCGGACTGCGGGGTGAAGCGCCGCATCGCGTCGGCGTACCAGGGGCGCCCCGCATACGCCGGCCGCACGAAGTCGGGCATGAAGAACAGGTAGAAGTGGCTCAGGTGATCGGCGAGGTTTTCCGTCGCCGCCATCAGGTTGGTGACCAGCAGGCCATTCGCCGGCGGCTGGACGCCGGCCAGCGCCCCCAGGGCGCGCGCGGCGGCGACGGATTGCGACACCGAGCAGATGCCGCAGACCCGCGGCGCGTAGACCAGCGCATCGAGCGGCTCATGGTCGCGCAGTATCTGTTCGAAGCCCCGGAACATGGTGGCGTTGACCTTCGCCGAACGCACCTGGCCGTCCTCGATGTCCAGCTGGACTTCGAGGTCGCCTTCGACGCGGTTGAACGGTCCGACCAGCAGACGAGTCATGAAGATTCCCTAGCGCCGGGTGCGGCGGATGACGGGCGCGATCAGCGCATGGTCGGCGGTGGCGTTCTGCCGCACGCGCTCGGGCGTGGCTGATTTGGACAGCGCCGCCAGGGCGACGAACCAGGCCTTGGGCATGTCGGTGGGCAGGCCGATGGGGATGCCGGCGCGTTTGGGGGTGAGGTGGAACCCGTGCCCCGGCTCCTCGAAGCCGGGCGCCGTGCAGTTGATGCAGGCGTAGCCGCCGCGGGTGCAGGAGCCTTCGCCGTTCCACAGGCGGTTGTTGCAGTCGCCATGGGCCTGGGTGCCCTTGCAGCCGAGGTTTTCCATCATGCAGCCGAGGTCGGAGGGTTTCACCGCACTGGCCTTGTACTCGTAGAACTCGTTGCGCGTGCAGCCGTGGTGGACCAGTTGATCGGCATAGAAGCGCGGGCGGCCCAGGGCGTCCAGGTCGCTGGCGCCGAACAGGCCGGCGGCCAGGGCCATCAGCGTGTCGGTGACCCAGCCCGGGTGCGTCGGGCAGCCGGCGACGTTGATCACCGGCAGCCCCTTGCCTGAACGGTAATCGGCGCCCAGCAGGCCGCCCAGGCGCTCGCCGTCGTACTGCAGGCCGCAGGCGTCGGTGGGGTTGTTGCCGGCCGCGGTGATGCCGCCGTAGGCGGCGCAGGTGCCGATGCCCAGGGTGTAGTCGGCGACAGCCGCGAGGCGCCGCACCCAGTCGATCATCGCCACGCCGGTGCCGGCCAGCAGGTGGAAGCGCCCGGTGCCATGGGGGCCGCGCAGCAGCGAGCCTTCGACGCACAGCGCATCCAGGTGGGTACGACCACTGAGGCAGTCATCCAGAAGGGACAGCACCTCGCCGGCGCTTTCCAGCGACAGGGACGGGTGCCACAGCAGGTCGATCCCGGCGTTGCGCCAGAGGCCGGCGAAGTCCTGCGTGTCGGCGCACAGCAGCGACATGCTGCAGCCGCCGCAGCCACCCGATTGCAGCCAGAGCACGCGGAACGGGGCGCTCATGGCGATTCCTCCAGGCCGAAGCGGCGCAGCTTCTGGCGCAGGCCCACGCGGGACAGACCCAGCTCCCGCGCGGTGTGGGTCTTGTTCCAGTGGTTGCGCAGCAGCGCTTCCTTGAGCAGCGTCGCTTCGATGGCGTCGAGGTGATCCTGCAAGGTGCCTGCCGGGGCGCCGTGCTGGCAGGCGGCGGCCAGCGCGCCGCGTGCCTGGCCCTGCAGGACCTTCAGGGAGAACGCCCGGGCGCTCACCTCGGCGCCTTCGGACAGTGCGGCGGCGCGGTAGATCTCGTTGCGCAGCTCGCGGATGTTGCCGGGCCAGGGGTAGTGCAGCAGGCTGCCGAGGGCATCGGCGGCGAAGTGCAGGCCGGGCAGGTCGAGTTCCTGGCTGGCATCGGCGAGCAGCTTGCTGGCGATCGGGATCAGGTCGCCGCTGCGTTCGCGCAAGGGCGGCAACGCCAGGGAGACTCCGGCGAGGCGGTAGTAGAGGTCGCTGCGGAAGCGCCCGTCGCGGACGTCCGCTTCGAGATCGCGGTGGGTCGCGGCGATCACCCGCACGTCCACGCGCACCGGGGTGCTGGCGCCGACCGGGCGCAACTCGCCTTCCTGCAGCACGCGCAATAGCTTGACCTGGAAGGCGGGCGAGGTATCGCCGATTTCATCGAGGAACAGGGTGCCGCCGTGGGCGCGCTGGATCAGCCCGATGTGATCCTGGTGCGCTCCGGTAAAGGCGCCGCGCTTGTGGCCGAACAGTTCCGACTCGAGCAGCGAGTCCGGCAGCGCCGCGCAGTTTTCCATGACGAAGGCCTTGTCGGCGCGCGGGCTGGCGTAGTGGATGGCGCGGGCCAGCAGTTCCTTGCCGGTGCCGGACTCGCCCAGCAGCAGCACCGAAAGATCGAAACGCGCCACCCGCGCCGCCAGTTCGCACACGGCATCCAGCGGGCTGCCGGGCTCGCGCACGATGCGGGAAAAGTCGAAGGCGTCGCGGACCTTGTCCAGCACCTGCTGGCTGCGCCGGCGCAGCACCGGGGTGGCTGCGCGCAGTTCGACGTCCAGGCGCTGCATGTGATTGTGCAGGGCGCGGCTTTCCACGGCGTTGCGCACGGTGGTGAGCAGGTGGTCGGGCAGCCAGGGCTTGAGCAGGTACTGGTAGATGCCGGCCTGGTTGACCCCGGCGATGATGTCCTCGGAGTCGGTGTAGCCCGAGAGCACGATGCGCACGACTTCGGGCCAGCGTTCGCGGGCCTCCTTGAGGAACTCGATGCCCTGCACGCCGGGCATGCGCTGGTCGCAGAGGATCACCGCCACCGGGTGCCGTTCGAGCAGTTCGCGGGCCTGCTCGGCCGAGTCGGCGAGCAGCACCTGGAACTCGCCGTCGAGCACCCGGGAGAGCGCTTCGCGCGAGCGCAGTTCGTCATCGATGACCAGGACGGTCGGTACGTGGGAATCAAAGCTGCCGAGTGAAGACATGGACGCCGGTTCAACTGTCGCAATGCTGAGGCCGGACAGAAGCTGACCCGGCGGTCACCGGATCATGACATTCGAAACGCAGCGGTGAAAGGGAACACTACCATTGGACTAGGCCGGTGGCTGCGTATCGCTACCAGGTCCGGATATGGCAATCCCGCGGCGCACTAGGCGTTGCGGGGCTGGCATTCGACGCGAGGCGTCTGCCGCGGGCCATCCCGCCTCAGGCCATGGGGGGCAGGCGCCGCTTCACCGGGGTCTTCTTGACGATGGCGGTATTGGTCTCGGCAAACCCGTTGAGGTGGTCGAGGATCTCGTCCAGCTGTTCCATGGAGCGCACGCACATCCGCGCGTAGAAGCAGTCCTCGCCGGTGACCTTGTCGCACTCGGTGAACTCGGGGATGGCCAGGATCTGCCGCTCCACGTCCTGCAGTTTCCCCGGCAGCGGGCGCACCCGGACGATGGCCTGCAGCTGGTAGCCGAAGGCGCGCGGGTCGACGTTCACCGTGTAGCCGGTGATCACCTGGCGTTCCTCGAGCTTGCGCAGGCGCTCGGCGACGCTGGGGGAGCTCAGGCCGCTGACCTGGGCCAGGGCCTTGAGGGACAGGCGCGAATCTTCCATCAGCGCCGCGATCAGTAATTGGTCGATTTCGTCGGTCATCTTCGTCCCGAAAGTCGTTTTGGGAAGTTGCCTTGATAATAAAGGCGACGGCGCGATTTTGCCTGCGTCAGGCGATGGAGTGCCTGCGCCTGCCTGTTCATACTGTTCGCCAACGAAGGGAGGGTGAACCATGAACGAGCGAATTCGACGCGGCACGCTGGAAATGATCAGCGCCATGCTGATCTGCGGCACCATCGGCTGGCTGGTGGTGGTCTCCGGGCAACCGGTGCTGGACGTGGTGTTCTGGCGCTGCGTGTTCGGCGCGGCAACGCTGCTGGTGATCTGCGCGGCCATGGGCTTCCTGCGGCCGGGCATCCTCACCCGCGCCACCTTCGGCCTGGCGCTGCTCAGCGGCGCGGCCATCGTCGGCAACTGGGTGCTGCTGTTCGGCTCCTACTCGCGGGCGTCGATCGCCATCGGCACGGCGGTGTACAACGTGCAGCCGTTCCTGCTGGTGCTGCTGGGCGCGCTGTTCCTCGGCGAAAAGGTGACCGCGCAGAAACTCGCCTGGCTCGGCGTTTCCTTCGCCGGCATGCTGGCCATCGTCAGCGCCCATGGCGAAGCGGGGCAGGTGGGCAGCGACTACCTGGGCGGCATCGCCCTGGCCCTCGGCGCGGCGGCGCTGTATGCGCTGGCGGCGCTGATCATCAAGCGTCTGAGCGGCGTGCCGCCGCACCTGATCGCGCTGATCCAGGCGGTGACCGGCATCCTGCTGCTGGCGCCCTGGGCGAACCTCTCGCCGCTACCGCAGGCCACCGCGGCCTGGGCCAGCCTGGCGACCCTGGGCATCGTGCACACCGGCATCATGTACGTGCTGCTCTACGGCGCGATCCAGAAACTGCCGACGGCACTGACCGGCGCGCTGTCGTTCATCTACCCGATCGCCGCCATCTTCGTCGACTGGTTCGCCTTCGGCCATCGCCTGACGCCGTTGCAATGGTTGGGTGTGGTCGCCATCCTGCTGGCCGCCGCCGGCATGCAGCGCGGCTGGAGCCTGAACCTGCGGCGCCTGGCCTGGCGCTGAAATCCGTGCTTGCCTGACAATGCCGGGGAACCTGTGCCGCTGGGCACAGGTCCTGTAGGCGGCGGAAATTCAAGCAAGGAACGGACTATGACTGCGGCTGCCCTGACGGCAGATTCATTCGGCCTGGAAAGGCCTTCATCCCGACTCTTTCACCTGCTGGGCGTGGCCGTATTGCTCACCCTGGCGGGTTGCGGCACGCGCGCGCCCAGCGTTCCGGAGCCGACGCCGGAGCAAGTGCGCGGCACCCTGGCCACGCTGATTCCCCCTGGCGCGAGCGACCGCCAGGGCTGGGCAAAGGACATCCAGGTCGCCTTCACCACCCAGCGCATCCCGGCCACCACTGCGAACCTCTGCTCGGTGGTGGCGATCACCGAGCAGGAATCCAATTTCAAGGCCGACCCGCCGGTGCCCGGCCTGGGCAAGATCGCCCGCGCCGAGATCGACCGCCGCGCCGGCAAGCTTCACGTGCCGGGTTTCCTCATCGATACCGCGCTGGCGCTGAAGTCGCCCAATGGCCGCACCTACAGCCAACGCCTGGCCAGCGCGAAAACCGAGCGGGAGCTCAGCGCGATCTTCGATGACTTCATCGGTGGCGTGCCGCTGGGCCAGCAACTGTTCGGCCGCTTCAACCCCGTGCATACCGGCGGGCCGATGCAGGTCAGCATCGAGTTCGCCCAGGCCCACGCCGAGGGCTATCCGTACCCGGTGGACGGCAGCATTCGCCGTGAGGTGTTCAGCCGCCGTGGCGGCATGTACTTCGGCATCGCCCACCTGCTCGGCTACCCGGTGAACTACCCGCGCCAGCTGTACCGATTCGCCGACTACAACGCCGGCTGGTACGCCAGCCGCAACGCCGCGTTCCAGCGCGCGGTGATGGATCTGACCGGCATCACCCTGGCACTGGACGGCGACCTGATCCTCTACGGCAGCTATGACGCCGGCAGCACCGAGAAGGCGGTGCGCACCCTGGCGCCGAGACTGGGCATGAGCGAGCGCGAGATCCGCCGCGACCTGGAGCTGGGCGACAAGCCGGACTTCACGACGTCGACGCTCTACACCAAGGTGTTCGCACTGGCCGAACGCTCCGCCGGCAAGTCGTTGCCGCGGGCGATGCTGCCGGGCATCACCCTGCACAGCCCGAAGATCACCCGCCAGCTCACCACCGCCTGGTTCGCCCAGCGCGTGGACGAGCGCTACCAGCGCTGCCTCACGCGGGCGCCGAAAGACTGAGTCAATCCCCCTCGGCGGGGTCGCAGACGCCGGTGTTGCCGTCCGGGTCGGTGTAGGAAACGCTCGCCGTGCCGTCGTCGTTCAGCGTGATCTGCACGGTCACGCCTTCACCCTTGGCGACCACGGTGTTGTCCTTGTCCTGGGTGACCTTGGCTTCCTGGCCATTGATGTAGACCGGCCCGTTCTCATCGGTGTGGATCTGCACGTCGTTCGGGCAGTCGTAGTTGAGCATGGGAATGGCGGCAAAGGCGGGCGGCATGGCGATCAGCGATGCGGCGATCAGTAGCGATTTCATGGCGTCTCCCAGACGAATGCAGGCACGGCGCGCGGCGGTGCGGACAGTGTCAGCGTAGTGCAGGCGCCGCCCGGTCGCCGGCCTCGCTGGCGGATGGCCATTTATCCGCCACTAGATTGAACCTGTCCCGCGGCGGATCTGTCAGAGCCTGTCTGAAACCTGGGAAGGGTCTGAAATGCTGTTCGTAGTCATGCTGGGCGGACGTCATCCGCGCGCGCGGATCGAGGTCCATGACGTGGCCTTCGTCATCGGCGACAACCTGAAATCCACCTACCCGCAATTGCGCGAGGCCTGGTTCGGCAGCCCGGACGGCCTGCACATCGACTCGTGGCTGGAGGTGGATGGCGTCGAGGCCTACCGTGTGGAATTCAGCGCCGCGATGCCGGCGCCGGGCGAGCAGCGGCTGTTCTTCGTCAACCTGGGCGGTTACGAACTGGGCAGCTTCGGCGAAGCGCACCAGTACGTGCTGGTGGCCGCGCGCGACGCCGCCGACGCAAAGGCCCGCGCCAAGCGCCGCATGCCGCGCAGCTGGGACAAGGCGCACACCGACGCGGTGATCGACGTCGACGATTGCATCCCCATCGACCAGGTGGGTGGGCGCTACGTCCACCTTGTCGAGGGCGAAAGCCGCGGTGTGGTGCAGCGCAGCGACTACATCCTGCTGTGAGCCTTCGGCGCGGCTGACACGGCCCTGTCATAAAACCTGACGTATAAGGGGCGCAACGCCGCCCCCCGCGCCGAGGTAACGATGACCGAGAAACGCCGAGTCCTGTTCGTCTGCGTCGCCAACGACGCCCGCTCGCCAATGGCCGAAGCCCTCTTGCGGCACACTGACGGCGAGCACTTCGACGCCTTCAGCGCGGGCATCCACCCGACCGCCATCGACCCGCGCGCGCGTCATGTGCTGGAGCACGCAGGTATCTCCACCGAGGGCCTGCGCAGCAAGTCCATCGACGAATTCCGCGGCCAGCATTTCGATTACCTGATCGACCTCTGCGACAAGTCCACTGACGAGGGTGACGAGCTGCCGACGTCCAGCGAGGTGATCGTGTGGAACTTCGTCGATCCCGCACAGAGCGGCCAGCACGACCCGTTCCGCCACACCCTGCAGGAAATCAGCGATCGCCTGAAGCTGTTCGAAATGGTGAAGAACCGCGACTGAAACGTCTGGCGATCACACAGCAAAAAGCCCGCACGGATGCGGGCTTTTTGCTTCGTAGGCCACAGGATTTCGCCGGTGCCTGGGGAGGATAGCGGCGGATTCCCGTAGAGATGGGGCGCTGGTCCTTTAGCGCAAGGGCATTCTGGCCGCCCTGCATGACGGTGCGGTGACGTCGGCATGAATAACTGATGGCAATGCGCTTGCAGCGCTGTATCACTCGGCGGCATGAGCACTATCGATCCCGACACGTGGTCAGGCGGGGAGTGCCTCGATAGAGTCGTGGTCAAAGTCATGTCCGCGGCGCTGCTGACCCGCGCCTGCGTGAACCGAACCGGAGTGCCTATGAAGTCCCTGTCAGATATTGCCTTCTCCATGCTCGACCTGGTGCCCGTGCGTGACCAGGGCACCGCTGCCGAGGCGTTGCACAACGCCGTCGAGGTTGCCCGCCACGTCGAGCGCCTGGGCTTTACCCGCTACTGGCTGGCGGAGCACCACAACATGGACGGCATCGCCAGCTCCGCCACCGCCGTGCTGATCGGCCACATCGCCGGCAAGACCGAGCGCATCCGCGTCGGCTCCGGCGGGGTGATGCTGCCCAACCATCCGCCGCTGGTGGTGGCGGAAAACTTCGGCACCCTGGAAACCCTCTATCCCGGCCGTATCGACCTGGGCCTGGGCCGCGCGCCCGGCGCGGACCAAGCCACCATGCGCGCGCTGCGCCGCGATCGCCTGGGCGATGGCGCGGATTTCCCCGAGCAGGTTGCCGAGCTGGAAATGCTCCTCGGCCCGCGTCGTTCGCAGCAGTCGCTGCTGGCGATTCCGGGGGAGGGCACCAACGTGCCGATCTGGCTGCTGGGTTCCAGTCTGTTCAGTGCCCATCTCGCTGCGCAGAAGGGCCTGCCCTATGCCTTCGCCTCGCACTTCGCGCCGCGGTATCTGCACGACGCGCTGCGCATCTACCGCGAGAATTTCCAGCCCTCGGCAGTGCTCGACAAGCCCTACGCCATGATCGGCGTACCGCTGGTGGCCGCGCCGACCGACGATGAAGCCGAGTACCTGGCGACCACCGCCTTCCAGCGCGTGCTGGCGCTGATCCGCGGCGACAGCCTGAAGCAGAAGCCGCCGGCGAAGAGCATGGCCGGCCTGTGGCTGCCCCACGAGCAGGAGGCGGTAGGCAATTTCTTCGGCCTGGCGGTGATCGGCGGCCCGGAGAAAGTGCGCAGCCGCCTGGAAATCCTGCTGGAGCAGACGGGCGTGGACGAGATCATCTTCACCAGCGATATCTACGACCATGCGCTGCGCTTGCGCTCGCTGGAGATCGTCGCCGGTCTCAAGTAGCCGATGCGGTTGCCAGGGATAACCCGCTCGTGAATGGCCTCGCAGCGGGGCGGGTTCGCGAGCAAGCTCGCTCCTACAGGGCTGCGCCGCAGCTGTAGGATCGGGCCTTGTCTCCGTCAGGAAAACGCCGACGCGCAGCGCCCGTCCGGAACGCCGTGTGGTGAGCGTGTCGTAGGAGCGGACTTCGTCCGCGATGGCTTCCGGCGCGATGCGGACCTATCGCGGACGGAGTGCGCTACTACGGCGATACTTCAGCGCTCGGGCGTGCCCTCTCCCTGAAGGGAGAGGGGGCCGTTCGGTGCAGGATGAAGCTACAGCGTCAGCGCGGCACAACCTGCTCCCTCTCCCTCTCCCTCCGGGAGAGGGCTGGGGTGAGGGGAAAACGTCGATACAAGCTTGCCAGAAAGAAGACAGTGGCTCCTACCTCAACTCCTGCGTGGTGGTTTGCCCTCTCCCTAACCCTGGCTGCGCGCCCCGCTCCGAAGGGAGAGGGGACTGGGTCAGTGCCGGCTGAAACGGCGGCGTCAGCCGACTCGGATGGCTCCCTCTCCCTTCAGGGAGAGGGCGGGGGAGAGGGGAGACCCAGCGCAGTAGTTTGCACGTAGGAGCGGACCTTGTCCGCGAAGCCCGCCGCGGAGGAATCCGCTCTATCAGGAAACGCGGCCGCGTAGCGCCCGTTCGGAACACCGTGGGGTGAGCGTGTCGTAGGAGCGGACTTCGTCCGCGATGGCTTCCGGCGCGATGCGGACCTATCGCGGACGGAGTACGCTCCTACATTCCTCCCTGCATTCGCAGAAACGCTGTCAGGAAGCTGGCACGCTCAGCCCTGTCCGTCTTCCTTCTTCTTCAGCAGGTCCGCCAACCCGGCCAAGCCCTTGTGGGTGACCTTCGGCCCCTTGCTGCCGGCGTCGTTGCTGTTCTGGTAATGCAGGTCCACCTGGCGCTGGTGTTCGTTGTCGTGGCAGTAGAGGCACAGCAGCTCCCAGTTGGAGCCATCCTCGGGGTTGTTGTCGTGGTTGTGGTCGCGGTGGTGAACCGTCAGTTCACGCAGGCGCACCCCACTGAATTCGCGGCCGCAGCGGCCGCAGATCCAGGGGTACATCTTCAGGGCTTTTTCGCGGTAGCTGCTTTCGCGGCGGCGCTGGGCTTCGGCGAGGACGGCGTCGACTTTGCTGGTGGGCTGGTTCATGGCTCGTGGCAGAGGTGCGGGATCGGACCTCCAGCATAAATCCGCCTCCGCGTGCTGACTACGGCCTGGGCGTGTCCGGGCGCGACCAGATCCACAGATTGCCAACGGCCATGCCGAGGATCACCGCGTAGAGCCATAGGCCGTGGGGCAGGGTGATCAGCATGATCGCCAGCGCCGCGAGCATCGCCAGGCTGGCGCTGATCTTGGCGCGGCGGGCGACGGCGCGGCCGTTGCGCCAGTTGTGCAGGATCGGGCCGAACAGTCGATGATTCTCCAGCCAGGCGGCCAGGCGCGGCGAACTCCTCGAGGCGGCCCAGGCGGCGAGCAGGACGAACTCGGTGGTCGGCAACCCCGGCACCACCAACCCCACCATGCCCACGCAGAGGCTGGTGTACGCCAGCAGCGCGAACGCCAGGCGTGCCAGCCGCGAGCGGGCAGGGCCGAGGGGATTGGCGCGCGCAGCACTGGCTGGCGCGCGCGCGAGGGTTTCAGACGGTGGCGGGAGCACTGTCATAGCTGTGTTGCAGCAGGTGGGCGAAGCGTTCGAAAGCCGCCACGGCGCCGGCGTCGGCTTCGCGTTCCTCGGCTTCGCTCAGTTCCAGGCCGTCGAGTGTGCGGGTGAAGCGCTTCCAGCCTTCGGCGCGGCCGCCTTCGGGTTCGCCCAGGTGGCGGGCGCCGGTGTTCTCGTCCAGGCCCAGCGCGGCGACGCGCTTGATCAGGAAGGCTGCACCGAGCTTGGAACCTTCGGAGACGAACAGCCAGCCCAGGGCATGGGCCAGGCTCGGATTGGCGAGGGCGCCAGCGACCGGGGCGGGCACCTCGGTGTCGAGGTCGGCCAGGTCCAGGCGCGCCTGTTCGGCGCGGCAGCGCTGCGGCAGGTCGGGGAAGATCCGGCCCAGCGCGGCGTCCTGGTACAGGGCCTGAAGTTCGGACTGGAACAGGTACTGGGCGACGACGAAGCGGGCGAAACGCTCGCGGCTGGAGAAGGGCTCGCGGGCCTTTACCGCATGATCGAGACGCTCATGGGGGGCGTGGGTCAGCGCATTCAGGCGCTGCGAGCGCAGGGTCGGGAGTTCCACGGTGGTCATGTCCAATTCCTTGAAATTGCAGGTCTTTACAGACGAGACGAACGAGTTCGGGGAAAGCGTAAAGATTGTCGGGCGTTCCGCGGGAGATGCCGGTGCGAAGGCGGTTCGCGAGCAAGCTCGCTCCTACAAGGGGACCGTTCTCTATGTAGGAGCGAGCTTGCTCGCGAACAGAGCCGGCACGGGATTCACCAGGCGCCCCGGCGCTTGCCCGTCAGATATCCCACACCAGGTTCACCGCGAAGTTGCGGCCCGGCTGGGTCAGGCGGTCGAGGTTGGCCGGGGCCAGGACCGAGGCTTCGCCGACGCCGTCGTAGCCGCGTACGTCATCCCACAGCCAGTATTTCTTGTCGGTGAGGTTGTACAGGCCGGCGTTGAGGGTCAGGTCGTCGGTCAGCTTGTAGTAGCCGGTCAGGTCGAGGATGCCGAAGCCCGGGGTCTTGAACTGGCTGCTGGTGCCGTCGGGGGCGTTGAACTGGCTGTTGTCCACGCGGGTCTTGCGCTTGACCAGGGTCCAGTCGAGCAGGGCGCCGTAGCGGCCGGCCTGTTCGTCGTAGCCCAGGCCGAACACGCCGGTGAGCGGGTTGACGCTGTTGATCGGCTCGCCGGTGTCCTTGTTGCGGCCATAGGCGTAGGCCAACGAGCCCTTGGTGTAGAGGCCCTGCGGCGCGCCGAAGGCGCCCAGTTCCAGGCGGCCCTTGAGCTCCACGCCCTTGATGATCGCGTTCTTGATGTTGTTGCTGGTGAAGGTCGGCTCGTCGTAGCCGGGGGTGATGGCGTCTTCGTTGATGAAGTCGCGGTACTTGTTATAGAAGACCGCCACGTCGAACGAGCCTTCCTCGAAGTTGCCGCGCAGGCCGGTCTCGTAGCTCTGGCTACGTTCCGGGTCGAGGTCCGGGTTGGGCTCCACGCGGTAGCCGGCGCCGGGGTTGTCGAAGCGGCCGTAGAGCGCCTTGGCGGTCGGGGTGCGGAAGCCCTGGGCGTACTGCCCGTACCACAGGTAGTTGTCGTTGAACGAGTAGGTCAGGCCGAGCTTGGGCGAGAGCTGGTGCCAGCTCTTGCTGTCGCTGCTCACGTCGCCTTCGCCGCTCTGGTCGACGGTCTTCAGGAACTCGTCGGTGAGGTGCGGCTTCAGGCGGGTGTGGTCGTAACGCAGGCCGGGCAGGAAGGTCCAGGCGTTCCAGCGGATCTCGTCCTGGGCGAACAGGGCGTACGTGTCGATGGTGGGGTCCGGGAAGTCGCTGCTGCGGGTCAGGGTATCGCTGGCACTGGTGGCGCCGACGGCGGTGCAGCCGCGGCCGACGGCCAGGCAGGTGCCGGTGCCTTCGCGGTAGCCGGTGACCTTTTGGCGCTTGAGGGTAGTGCCGTAGGTCAGCAGGTGGTCGGTGTCACCGAGGGCGAAGGCCTTGTCCAGTTGCAGGTCGAATACCCATTGGCGCTCCTTGTAGAGCGTTTCGCGGGTGCGCAGGACCTGGCGGGTGATGGGGTAGTAGAACTCGTCGGTGCTCTGGTCGGTCTTGGCGACCTGGTAGTTGAAGGTCCACCTGGCGTGGTCGGCAAGGCTGCTGTCCAGCAACAGCGAATGTTCCAGGCCGTAGCGTTCGCGGGTGATGGTGTCGTTGCCGGTGCGCCACTGGTACATGCCGCCGGGCAGTACGCTGGGCGGCAGCGCCGGTTGGCCGTTGCTGTAGGGGCCGCCGTAGGCGCTCTTCTGGTCGGTGTCGACGTCGTCCTTGTACTTCTCGTAGACCAGGCCGAAGCGGCTGCCCTCGGCATAGTTCCAGCCGAGCTTGGCCAGCACGTTGGTGGTGCGCACGTCCTCGGGGTTGGCCTCGGTGCGCGACAGGCCGGTGCCGCCGGTGCTGCCGTAGGACTCGGTCTCGTGCCCGTTGCGCTGGCTCAGGTGCAGCAGGCCGTCGAAGGCGTCGTGGCGGCCGGCGACGGTGGCGGAGGTCAGCCAGCTGTCGTCGGCCGAGCTGTAGCCGGTCTTCAGGCGTGCGCCGACGTCCCGTCCGTCCTTGATGATGTCGTCCGGGTCGAGGGTGAAGTAGCTCACCGCGCCGCCGATGGCGTTGCTGCCGTACAGGGCCGAAGCCGGGCCGCGCAGCACTTCCACGCGCTTGATGATCTCCGGGTCGACGTAGTTGCGCTCGGTCTGTGCGTAGGGGCCGTTGAAGAAGCTGTTGGGGATCTCGACGCCGTCGATCTGCGTCAGTACGCGGTCGCCGTCGATGCCACGGATGTTGTAGCCGGTGATGCCGGCGCGGTTGCCGGTGCCGCCAACGGAGACGCCGGGCATGTCGCGCACCAGCTCCTTGATGGTGTTGACGTTCTTGCGGTCCAGCTCCTCGCGGCCGACGACGTTCACCGTGGTCGGCACCGAGGTGACGCTTTGCGCCTGGCGGGTGGCGGTAACGGTGAGTGGCTGCATCTCGGCGACGGAGGCGAGGTTGCGCTCCAGTACGACGTTGCGCGGGCCGAGCTGGCGCACGGTGAGGCCGGTGCCGCCGAGCAGGGTCTTCAGCGCGCGTTCCGCCGGCAGCTGGCCGCTGACGCCGGGGGACTCCACGCCGTCGGCCAGGTCACCCGCCACGCCCACCTGCCAGCCGGTCACCGCGCTGAAGGCGTTGAGTGCCTGGGGCAGCGGCTGGCGGGCGATGTCGAAGCGGTAGCCGGACTGGGTCTGGCTCGCCTCGGCGGCGATGGCAGAGGGGGGCGGCAGGCTGGCGAGGCCGATGGACAGGGCGAGCAGCGAGATGCCGGCCGGCGCGGACAGCCGGCGCAGAGGGGCGCGCGAAGGAGAAGGGGTCATCGAGGGGCTCTCTTAGTCAGTCGTTGTTCGCATTCGCAAATGCGAATCTATTGCATTGGCTTCTGACTAAACGAACGAGCCTTTCGGATCGCGTAAAAAAACTTTCTGCTTAGTTGAGAATCAGCAGTCTCGGGTATTCGTGCAGCTCGGCGGAGGCGATCTGCGCGAGCGAACGAGCCACACCCAACGGGTCGTCCAGGCGCCAGTTGCCGGTGACGCTGACGTTGTCCAGGCGCTCGTTGGTGTTGACGATCCAGCCGGGGTAGTACCGGCGCAATTCCGTCAGCACCTGGCTGAGCGGGCAGTTCTCGAACACCAGGCGGCCCTTGACCCAGGCCAGTTGGGATTCGGCGTCCGCACCGTGCTGGCGTTCCCCGAAGCCCTGTGGGCCGACGCGGATGCTGTCGCCGGCGCCGAGGCTCACGCGGGCGTCGTCCTGGCGCGTGCGCAGGTCCACTTCGCCGCGTTGCACGCTGACTTCCGCCTCGTTGCCCAGGTAGCGCACCGCGAAGGCCGTGCCGCGCACCGTCACCTGCACCGGCCCGGCTTCCACCTCGAAGGGGCGGCTGCGGTCGTGGGCGACGTCGAAGAAGGCTTCGCCGCGGTAGAGGCGGGCGATGCGCTGCTGGTCATCCACCTGGCTGGAGAGCGCGGTATCGGTGTTGAGCAGCACGTTGGAGCCATCGGCCAGCTGGACTTTCTGCCGCTCGCCCACCGCGGTGAAGTGGTCGGCGCGCAGGCGCGTCAGCAGGTCGCCCTGCACTACGACTCCTATTGCCAGGACCAGCGCGGCCGCCGTGGCCACGGGTGTCCAGAGGCGCCGCCGCCGCAGCAGCGGACGGACCTTCTCCTGCACCCGCTGGCGCTCCAGGCGCGCGGCGGCGACCGGCAGCAGCGGCGACTGCCACGCCTCGCGCACGCGCTGGTAAGCCCGCGCATTGCCGTCGCTGGCGGCGAGCCAGGCCTCGAAGCGCGCGCGGGTGGTGGCGTCCATGTCGTCCCCCAGGACCAGCCAGTCGAGGGCTTCGGCCATCTGCTGGTCGTCGGGCGGCGTGGCGTGGGGCAAGGGGCGATCCTCGGTTCGGTGCTGGGTCGTTGAGCCGCGCATTGTTGTCGAATCGGCCGGCGAACGGTAGTCCGTCATACCGGCTCTTCCAGGCGGCTGACCAGGCCGACGCAGATCGCCATGATCAGTTTCAGCTCCTTCTGCACCGTACTGGGCGAGACGCCCAACTGCTCGGCGATCTCCGCATAGCCGCAGCCGTGCAGGCGACTGAGGATGAAGATGCGCTGCTGGCGCTCGCTGAGTTGCCCGAGGGTGGCGCCCAGGCGCTCCAGCAGCTTCTCCGCGTGCAACTGGTCCTCGGCGCTGGAGCCCGGCGCGGGCACGGCCTGCAGTACGTCGAAGGGCACGTCATCGAGCAGGGTTCGCGACTGCATGCGCAGGTGGCGCAGGTGGTCCAGGGCGAGGTTGCGCCCGGTCTGGAAGAGGAAGGGCTCCAGGTGGTCGATGCGGCGTTCGAGCAGGGTGCGGGCGACGCGCAGGTAGGTTTCCTGCACCAGCTCTTCGGCGATGCTCGGGTTCTTCACCATCCGCACGAGCGTGCGCAGCAACGGCAGGCGCTGGGCCAGGAAGACCGCGTCGAGGTTGGAAGTGCTCACAAGGGCGTCCAGCAGGAATAATTATCAAATGATAATTAATATTATTAAGACGTGACTCATGGCACAAGCCCATCAGTGGCCCAAGGGATTGCCCGTCCACGAAAAAAGGGCGAGGCGCGCGGGGCGCCTCGCCCATTCCCTCAGCCGGCCGGTGAGGGGCAAGCGGGACTCAGGAGCGCGCGGGGCGTGCATCCAGGCGTGGTTCGTTGCTGTGCGACGCGGCCTGGCTGGCGGCCTCCGGGCGGCTGTTCCAGTGCGGAATGAGAATGCCGGCGGCGATCAGCGCGGTGACGGTGAAGCCGATGAACACCGTGTAGGTATCGAAGTAGCCCGGCAGCAGGCCGCCGAGGATCGCCCCGATGGAGCCGCAGCCGTTGACGAAGCCCGCCGCCGTGCCCGCCGCTTCGCCGGTGCCGAAGTCCACGGCGGCCGCGCCGCTGATCATCGAGTCCGGCCCATACAGGGTCAGGCCCATCATGAACAGCAGGCCCAGCACCAGCAGGCTGCTGCCGGTCTGCATAGCCGGAACGAACAGCGCCAGGCACACCGTCAGGCCGAGCAGGCTGATCACGCAGGCCGGCATGCGCCGCGCGCCGAAGAGGCGGTCCGAGGCATAGCCGATCAGGATCGGCCCCAGCAGCCCGGCGACTTCGAAGGCTGACGGCAGGATCGCCGCGCCCACCTTGCCCAGCCCCGGCATGCGTTCGTAGACGATCACCGGGCCCCACAGCAGGATCGCATAGCGCGCCGGCTTGAGCAGGAAGTACGCCAGGCCGAGGGTCAGCACGGTGCGGTTGCGCAGCACCTTGCCGAGGATGCGCAGGGATTTGCCGTTCTCGCCCTCGTGCTTGAAGCCGGCGTAGTTCACTGCCTCGGGTTGCTGCACATCGGCTTCCACCGGCGGCAGGCCGACGTCCTGCGGACGGTTGCGCTGCAGCAGCAGGAAGAGGATGGCGACCGCACCGACCACGGCGGCGGTGGAGTAGAACGCCGCGTGCCAGGTGCCGAATACCTCATAGGCCCACCAGCCGGCGAACGGCGAGGCGACCAGCCCGCCGAAGGCGTAGCAGGTGCTCCACAGCCCGAGCACGCGGCCGCGTTCGTGGGTGGCGAAGAAGCTGCCGATGTTCTTGCACAACCCCGACCAGCCGGTGGACTGTGCCAGGCCCTGCACCACCATGCAGGTGGCGAAGATTGGCAGGGTGGCGAAGCTGCCCATCACCAGCGCCGCGGCGGCGGAGATCAGTAGACCCCCGAACACCACTACGCGCGGGCCGTAGCGGTCGGCGAAGACGCCCCAGGTGAACTGGCCCACCGCGTAGGCGGTCAGGTAGATGGCGTCGAGGTTGGCCATCGCGATCTTGTCGAGAGGGAAGCTGGGGTCTTCGGCGATGCCGAGCTTGGCCACCGAGAAGGCCTTGCGGGTGAAGTAGAAGGCCGCGTAGGCCAGCCAGGTGATGGCGAAGATCTGCCATCTCCAGCGTGCCAGGGATGCGCGCGGCGAAGCGGTGCCGTGAGGGTTGAGCATGGTCTGACCTCGTTGTTGTTGTGCTGTGCCGGCAGTCAGTGGGTAACGCCTGTTTGTTGTTCTTGTTCTGGGAGCACGTCGCACCGTCGTTGCGGTGCGGGTCAGAAACGCTGCAGCTGTTCTGTGCCGTCGCTGCGTCCGGTGGGGTACAGCGGCGGTGGAAGGATGGAAACAATTCCGAATAAATAACTGAAATCGATTTATCAGATTTCAAAAATAAGCTGGGCTTGTATGTCGGCAGGGCATGACGCTAATGTTCGGTGCGAACGACCCTGTAGTCGCTTTCCGTCCAGGGGCGGAAAGACGGTCAGACCCTTCCCGCCGAGGCGCGCCCCATGTCCGTTTCCCACGCTCAGCTCAAGGCCTTCCATGCCGTTGCCGTGCACGGCAGCTTCACCCGCGCCGCCGAACGGCTGTTCCTCACCCAGCCGGCGGTGTCCGACCAGGTGCGCAAGCTGGAGGAGCGCTACGGCGTGCTGCTGTTCCACCGCAACAAGCGTTCGGTGCGCCTGACCGAACTGGGCGAGCGCCTGCTGGCGGTCACCCAGCGCCTGTTCGTGATCGAAGCCGAGGCGCAGGAGTTGCTGCAGGAGTCCAGCGCGCTGCAGACTGGCAGCCTGACCCTGGCGGTGGACGCGCCGGTGCACGTTTTGCCGCAGATCGCGCGCTTCTGCCAGCGCCATCCGGGGATCCGCGTGAAGCTGGAGACGGGCAACACCGACGAATCCCTGCAGCGCCTGTTCGACTACCAGGCAGATCTGGCGCTGCTGGGCCGCGAGGTGCAGGACGAGCGCCTGCTGACCTTCACCCTGCGCAGCGATCCCATCGTCGCCTTCGTGGGTCGCAGCCATCCCTGGGCCGGGCGCGAATCCATCGAACTGGCCGACCTCGACGACGCCCCGCTGGTACTGCGCGAGCAGGGCTCGGTGACGCGGCAGATGCTCGAAGCGGAGATGGCCCGCGCGGGCCTGCGCATCCGTCCGGCCATCGAGGTGGAAGGCCGCGAGGCATCGCTGGAAGCGGTGGCGGTGGGCATTGGCGTGGGCGTGGTGTCCGCCGCCGAACTGGGCGCGGATGCGCGGGTACATGCATTGCCGATCCGCGATTGCCATTGGCGCATGAGCGAGACGCTGGTGTGCCTGCGCGAGCAGAGCACGCGACGGATCGTGGCGACCTTTCTCGATCTGGTGAAGGAAGATTTGCCGGCGGAGTAGGGCGGCGGTTCGCGAGCAAGCTCGCTCCTACAACCCGGTCTTACATCGAAGCGCTCTTCGTAGGACCGAGGGGGACGCCTAGTCCTTGCTCGCGAACCGCATCCTTCCAACGTTCCGTCAGCACCCGTAGGGCGAATATCCCGTGCGGCGCTGTTGTAGGAGCGGGCCATGCCCGCGATCGCGCGCATGGCGCGCTCCTGCAGGAAGGCTGCGCTCCCTCAGCCCTGCGCCAACTCCAGAAACGCACTCACCACCCGCAACCCCCGGCGCCGCTCCAGGCAGCCGATGGCGTGGCGGTTGAGCAGGCCGTCGCCGCCCAGCGGAATCGCCTTCACTCGCGGGTCCGGGCTGACTTCCAGCGACGACACGATGCCGACCCCCAACTCCGCCGCCACCGCTTCGGTCACCGCCTCGCGGCTGTCCAGTTCCAGCAGCACGAGCGGCTCGACGGCCGCCGCCGCGCAGGCTGCGTCGAAGGTGCGGCGGGTGATGGAATCCGGCTCGCGCAGCACCATGATCTGCTGGTCCAGCTCGCCCAGCGGCAACTCGCCCCGGTGCGAACTCCACGCATGGCTGGCTGGCACCAGGGCGCAAATGCGTGACTCCACCAGCTCGCGCAAAAACAGCCCGGCGCGCGGCTCCACCCCGGTCAGCACGGCGATATCGACGTGCTCGTCCATCAGCGCGGCGAGGGTTTCCTGGGCGTTGCCCAGGCGCAGGTTGACAGTGATGCCGGGGTAGCGCGCGCGCAGCCGGGCGAGCATCGGCATGACCAGGTGTGGGCCGTCGGCGGCCACTTCGATACGCCCGCTCACCAGCTCGCGGCTGGCGTCGAGCAGGGCCTCGGCTTCCTCCTCGAGGGCGAACAGCGTGCGACTGATCGCCGACAGCCGTACGCCATCTTCTGTCAGCTCAACACCCCGCGCGGTGCGGCGGAACAGGTTCACCTGGTAGTGCTCCTCCAGCGCCTTGACGTGCCCGGTCACTGCCGGCTGGCTGATGAACAGGCGTTCCGCGGCGCGGGTGAAGCTGCGTTCACGGGCGACGGCGTCGAAGGCGCGGAGCTGGAAGAGGTTCATGAGGTATATGTCCGGCTTATGCAGTGCATCGTGATAAACAATTTGAACGATATCACCCCCGCCGGCAAGTTATGCCCAAGCCGCCGCGACCCCGCCCGGCCCAACCGAATTCAGCCCTGACGACGTTCCCATAAAAGAGGAATCGAGCATGAGCACTGCCGAGCGAGCCCCCATCCTGCTGACTCCCGGTCCGCTGACCACGTCCCCCCGCACCCGTCGCGCCATGATGGTCGACTGGGGCTCGTGGGACCGCGACTTCAACGACCTGACCGCCGACGTCTGCAAGCGCCTGCTGGCGATCATCCACGGCGAAGCGACCCACACCTGCGTACCGCTGCAGGGCAGCGGCACCTTCTCCGTCGAAGCCGCCGTGGGTACCCTGGTGCCGCGCGACGGCAAGGTGCTGGTGCTGATCAACGGCGCCTACGGCAAGCGCCTGGCGAAGATCTGCCAGGTGATCGGCCGCCCATTCAGCACCTTCGAAACCGAAGAAGACGTGCCGACCACCGCCGCCGACGTCGACCGCCTGCTGGGCGCGGACCCGAGCATCACCCACGTCGCGCTGATCCACTGCGAAACCAGCACCGGCATCCTCAACCCGCTGGCGGAGATCGCCAAGGTCATCGAGGCCCACGGCAAGCGCCTGATCATCGATGCCATGAGCTCCTTTGGCGCGCTGGACATCGACGCCCGCCAGGTGCCCTTCGATGCGCTGATCGCCGCGTCCGGCAAATGCCTGGAAGGCGTGCCCGGCATGGGCTTCGTCTTCGCCCGCACCTCCGCCCTGAACGCCAGCGCCGGCAATTGCCATTCGCTGTCGATGGACCTGCAGGACCAGCACGCCTACATGGCCAAGACCGGCCAATGGCGTTTCACTCCGCCGACCCACGTGGTGGCCGCGCTGCACGAAGCGCTCAGCCAGTATGAAGAGGAGGGCGGCCTCGCGGCCCGTCATCAGCGTTACGCAAACAACTGCCAGACTCTGCTGGCGGAGATGGCCGAGCTCGGCTTCCGCAGTTTCCTGCCCGCGGCGATCCAGGCGCCGATCATCGTCACCTTCCACGCCCCGCGGGACGCCCGCTACAGCTTCACCGAGTTCTACAGCCGGGTGCGCGAGAAGGGCTTCATCCTCTACCCCGGCAAGCTGACCCAGGTGGAAACCTTCCGCGTCGGTTGCATCGGCCAGGTCGACGCCAACGGCATGCGCGCCGCCGTGTCAGCCATCGCCGAAACGCTGAAGGAAATGGAAGTCTTCGAGATCTGACTCCCGCCCGAATTCATACAGGATTGAACGCCATGAACTACGAACAACCCAAGCAACTGCAGGCCGTCATCCTCGACTGGGCCGGTACCGTGGTCGACTTCGGCTCCTTCGCGCCGACCCAGATCTTCGTCGAAGCCTTCGCCGAGTTCGGCGTGCAGGTCAGCCTGGAAGAAGCCCGCGGCCCCATGGGCATGGGCAAGTGGGACCACATCCGCACCCTGTGCGACATCCCGGCCATCGCCGAGCGCTATCGGGCCAAGTTCGGCCGCGTGCCGAGTGACGATGACGTGACCGCCATCTACGAGCGCTTCATGCCGCTGCAGATCGAGAAGATCGCCGAACATTCCGCACTGATACCCGGCGCGCTGGACGCCATCGCCGCCGTGCGCAGGCAGGGGCTGAAGGTCGGTTCCTGTTCCGGTTACCCGGCTGTCGTCATGGAAAAAGTGGTCGCCCTGGCCAAGACCAACGGCTACGTCGCCGACCATGTCGTCGCGACCGATGAAGTCCCCAACGGCCGCCCGCACCCGGCCCAGGCGCTGGCCAACGTGATCGCCCTGGGCATCAGCGACGTGGCGGCCTGCGTGAAGGTCGACGACACCTGGCCGGGCATCCTCGAAGGGCGCAGCGCCGGCATGTGGACCGTGGCGCTGACCTGCTCGGGCAATGCCCTGGGCCTGACCTATGAGCAATACAAGGCGCTGCCGGCCCAGAAGCTGGAGCAGGAGCGCCGCCGCATCGGGCAGATGTTCGAAGGCTCGCGCCCGCATTATCTGATCGACACCATCGCCGAACTGCCGGAGGTGATCGCCGATATCAATGCGCGCCTGGCGCGGGGGGAGATGCCGCAGGGTAGCTGACGCTGGGTGTTCATGAGAAAGGCCCGCTGAGTGCGGGCCTTTCTTGTGGTGTTGGTTGCTCAGGTGGGGTCTCTGCAGGAGCAACTGTCTTTCCCCGGATAGGGCTGTGTTTGCGCGCTCCCCTCACCCCAGCCCTCTCCCGGAGGGAGAGGGAGCAGATCGTTCCGGCTGATGCTGTGGTTTCATCCGGCACCGAACGGTCCAGAGGGTTAGGGTGAGGGCAGACCCGAGCGCAGAAGCTCGGGGTAGGAGCGGAGCTTCTCCGCGATGCTCTTGCTTGGGGTTGGGTGTTTCTGCGCCGCTTCGGCGTACGCGCAGGCTTCCTGTTTCGCCCCCTCGGGCGAGTTACTTTCTCAAACGACGGATGGCCGCCCCACAGAAAGTAACCAAAGGTCTTGCCCCGGACATCCGGTTTTTCGCTTAGGCGAAAAACTCCCTCGCTCCAGCGAAGTTTCAGGGGCCCGCCGCGACGGACCATCCCTGGCCCATCGCGGCTCTCGCGACATCCATGTCGCTCAACCCCTGAAACTGCGCTTCCACTCGGCCTCCTGAACGGGGCCGTCCGGAGTGCGTGAACGTTTCTCTGGAAACCTAAACAGCCGGTACCGGAGCCGGTGACATGGTGCTCTTCGTAGGGCCGAGGGGGACGCCGAGTCAACCGTCTAAGGCGACGTTCGCCTGTAGGAGCGGGCCATGCCCGCGATCGCGCATGGCGCGCTCCTACAGGTCAGCTCTGTTGCTTCCTCTAACGCAGGAGCGGACTTCGCCCGCGATTGCCTCGCCGTTCTGCCAGATCGGCCTGTTAGCGGTAATCAGTTCACCACGTTCCGCACAAACCGCAGCAACACATCCCCATGGTTCTGGTAGGAAAACGGCTGGTTGCTCTTGAACACATGGAATCCCCCGGCCTCGACTTGCACCGTCTCTTCGGCCAACACGATGGTCAGCCGTCCTTCGATGACATAGGCCATGTCGTACCAACCCTCGGCATCCGGTTCGGCGTTGTAGGTGTCGCCGGGTGCCAGCGTCCAGTGCCAGAGCTCGGCCTGGCGCGAGGCGGGGGTGCTGGCGAGGAGAGTGCCGCGGCTGTCGGGTTGCTTGCCGCCCCAGGCGACGGCGTCGACCCGGGTCAGGCCGCCAGTGGACGGTGGGCGCACCAGGTCGGCGAAGGTGACCTGCAAGGCCGCGGCGATGCGGTCGAGGGTGGCGAGGCTGACGTTGGTGTCGCCGCCCTCGATGCCCACCAGCATCCGCCGGCTCACGCCCGAGGCCTTGGCCAGCGCGTCCTGGCTGAAGCCGGCGTTGCGGCGGTGGGTCTTCACGTTATCGGCGACGTGCACCAGCACGCTGGGGCGTTCGGAATTATTGGGCAGTATATTGCTCATTCTGGCCTTTTTGCGCATTATGTTGCGCATAACAGTCAATCAAGAAATCCCAACCGTTGCAACGCCTGTTCAGGTCCGCATCATGCCTCGCTCTCGCCTGCTTTCCACTGCCTTTCCCATCCTCATCCTGATCGTGTCCATGGCCTCGATCCAGACTGGCGCGTCGCTCGCCAAGAGCCTGTTCCCGGTACTTGGCGCCGAGGGTGTCACGTCCATGCGGCTGGTCTTCGCCGCGATTCTTCTGCTGGCGATCCTCCGCCCGTGGCGCACGTCGCTGCGCGGCAAGCCGCTCAAGCCGCTGTTCATCTATGGCGTGACCCTGGGCCTGATGAACCTGACGTTCTACATGGCGCTGCAGACCATCCCGCTCGGCATCGCGGTGGCCCTGGAGTTCACCGGGCCGCTGGCGGTTGCGCTGTTCTACTCGCGCAAGCCGATCGACTTCCTGTGGATCGCCATCGCGGTGGTCGGGCTTGGCCTGCTGCTGCCGGTGGCTGATTTCGGCAACGGCGTCGACCCCAAGGGCGCCGCGCTGGCGCTGGGGGCGGGCGTCTGCTGGGGGCTCTACATCATCTTCGGCCAGCGTGCCGGCAATGACCTGGGCGCCCAGGGCGCGGCGCTGGGCATCAGCATCGCGGCGATCTGCGTGGCGCCGATCGGCCTCGCGCACAGCGGCATGGCGCTGTTCGATATCAACCTGTTCCCGGCGCTGCTGGGCGTGGCGGTTCTCTCCAGCGCCTTGCCCTACACCCTGGAAATGGTCGCACTGACCCGCCTGCCGGCGCGTACCTTCGGCACGCTGATGAGCATCGAGCCGGCGTTCGGTGCGCTGTCCGGCCTGTTCTTCCTCGGTGAGCAACTGACTTCGCACCAGTGGATTGCCATCGGCGCGATCATCGTCGCTTCGGTGGGCACGACGCTGAGCAGCCGGCCGAAGCCGGCGCTGGTGGCCGACTGAGTGGCGCGAGAGCAGATGAAAAAGCCGCCTTCAGGCGGCTTTTTTTGCGTTTTGTAGGAGCGAGCTTGCTCGCGAACGGATTTCCTGCAAGCGCTGGCGTCAAGCGGTTCGCGAGCAAGCTCGCTCCTACAGGTTCCCAGCCAGCGCAGTGTTTTTCTGGGAACTCCAAAACAAAAGCCGCCCGAGGGCGGCTTTTTGCGTGATGGGTTTTCAACCGGCAGTTCGCCGCTCGTTGAGTACGATCTGCCGCCTGGCGCTGCGCGATAGGCGAATGCACAGCATCACCGCGGCGCAGGTCAGGCCGACGATCAGGCCTTCCCACAGGCCGCGCGGGCCGGTGGGTTCCTGCAGCCAGTGGGCGAGGCCGAGGCTGTAGCCCACCGGCAGGCCGATACCCCAGTAGGCGAACAGGGTCATGATCATGGTGGCGCGGGTATCCTGGTAGCCACGCAGGGCGCCGGCGGCGGTGACCTGCACGGCGTCGGAGAACTGGAACAGCGCGGAGAACACCAGCAGCGTGGCGGCCAGCGCGAGCACCTCCGGGTCCTGTGTGTAGAGCCCAGCGATGTGCTCGCGCATCAGCAGCATGCCGCTGGCGGAAATGCACGCGTAGGCCAGCGCCGCGCCCATGCCCACGCCCGCCGCGAAGCGCGCATCCCGCGGGGCGCCGGCGCCGAGGGACTGGCCGACGCGCACGGTCACGGCCATGGCCAGCGAGTAGGGGATCATGAACACCAGCGCGCTGAAGTTCAGCGCCACCTGGTGGCCCGCGACCACCTTCTCGCCAAGTTCGCCGATCAGCAGGGCGATCACCGAGAAGATGCTCGATTCGGCGAACACCGCGATGCCGATCGGCAGGCCGACCGCCACCAGGCTGCCGATCACCTTAGGCTGCGGCAGCTCCCAGTGACTGAACAGCTGGCTCGGTTTGTAGACCTTCGCCCAGTTCACCCAGAACAGCATGCCCAGCAGCATGAACCACATCACCGAGCCGGTGGCCCAGCCGCAGCCGGGGCCGCCCAGGGCCGGGAAGCCGAGGTGGCCGTAGATCAGCACGTAGTTGATCGGGATGTTCAGCATCAGCCCGCAGATGCCCAGCACCATGCTCGGTCGGGTGCGCCCCAGGCCGTCGCTGAAGCAGCGCAGCACGTGGTACAGCGCCACCGCCGGCAGGCCGCAGGCGATGCCGCGCAGGTAGAAGCAGCTCGGCTCGATCAGCGCTTGCTCGACCTTCATCGCCCGCAGTACCGGTTCGGAGAGCAGCCACAGCGTCGCGCCCGCCAGCGGGCCGACCAGCAACGCCAGCCACAGCGCCTGGCGCACCAGCGGGCCGGTGCCGGCCTGATCGCCCGCGCCATAGCGCTGGGCCACCTTGGCGGTGGTGGCGAGCAGGGTGCCGGTCATCAGCAGGAAGATCGGAATCCAGATCGAGTTGCCCAGCGCCACCGCCGCGAGGTCGCGCGGGCCCACGCTGCCGGCCATCACCGCATCGACGAAGCCCATGGCGGTGGTCGCCAGCTGGGCGATCATGATCGGTGCTGCGAGGGTCAGCAGTTCCTTGAGTTCGGTGGCGGTGCGCCGTCCGCGGGAGACGGGCTGGGTGAGGCTGGTCACGGCTTTCCTTGGTAGAGAAATGGACAGGAAGCCGGCCAGTTTACGGGTTGTCCGGGGGGTCAGCAAAGCGTGGCATTGACCCTTCGTGCTTCGCGCTTACCGTTGTCGGTACAGCCGAAAGTTCTTCTGCGGGGCCGTGCCGGCGCATGCCCTCACCCCAACCCTCTCCCGAGGGACAGGGGGAAGATCGTGCCGACTGACGCCATGGCTTCATCCTGCGCCGTTCGTTCCCTCTCCCTCTGGGAGAGGGCTGGGGTGAGGGTTGCCGAAGCGCAGCAGCTCAATTGCAGGTGCAGGCCGCGCTCGCGATTGCACCCACAGGCCGCACCTATAGATGGGTGCGAGTGCCTCCGTCGCCCGTCTCACTGGTAAAGTACCCGGTGCCGATTTCTGGAGTCAGCCCATGCGTATCCTTGCCGATGAAAACATTCCCCTGGTCGAAGCCTTCTTCGGCGCCCATGGCGAGATTCGCCGTCTGCCCGGCCGTGGCATCGACCGCGCCGCCCTGGGCGATGCCGAGGTGCTGCTGGTGCGTTCGGTGACGGACGTCAGCCGCGAACTGCTCCAGGGCAGCCAGGTGAAGTTCGTCGGTACCTGCACCATCGGCACCGATCACCTGGACCTCGACTACTTCGCCGAGGCCGGCATCGCCTGGTCCAGCGCGCCGGGTTGCAATGCCCGCGGCGTGGTCGACTGGGTGCTGGGCAGCCTGCTGGCGCTGGCCGAGGTGCACGGTGCCCGGCTTGCCGAGCGGCGCTATGGGGTGATCGGCGCGGGCCAGGTGGGCGGTCGCCTGGTGGACGTGCTGCGCGGCCTGGGCTGGGACGTGCGCGTCTGTGACCCGCCGCGCGCCGCGGCCGAAGGCGGCGATTTCTGCAGCCTGGACGAGGTGCTGCGCGAGTGCGATGTGATCAGCCTGCACACGCCGCTGACCCGCGACGGCGAACACCCGACGCGTCACCTGATCGACGCGCAACGTCTCAAGGCGCTGCGCCCTGGCACCTGGCTGATCAACGCCAGCCGTGGCGGCGTGGTGGACAACACGGCGCTGCGCATCCGCCTGGAGTCCGGCGCGGATATCGACGTGGCGCTGGACGTCTGGGAGGGCGAGCCGGAAGTGAACGTGCAACTGGCCCGGCACTGCCGCATCGCCACCCCGCACATCGCCGGCTACAGCCTGGACGGCAAGCTGCGCGGCACGGCGCAGATCTACGAGGCGTTCTGCGCCTGGCAGGGGTGTGCGCCGAGCGTCGCGCTCGACGACCTGCTGCCCGCGCAATGGCTGGCCGAATTGAGCCTGACGGAAGAATGCGACCCGGACTGGGCCCTGGCCATGCTCTGCCGGGCGGTCTACGACCCGCGCAGCGACGACGCCAATTTCCGCCGCAGCCTCGTGGGAGACACCCAGACCCGGCGGGCGGCCTTCGACGCATTGCGCAAGCACTACCCGCCGCGCCGGGAAATCACCGGGCTATGGGTCGATATCCAGGGCGATTCACCGCGCCTGGAAAGCCTGCTGACCGCGCTGGGCGCCAACCGGGTCGGGGAGTAGGGCGCGGTGCCGCCGCGCTGGGCGGGTGCTCAGCGGCGCGGCGGCTCGCAGGTCTTGTCCAGTTCCTGGCAGGCGCGCTGGATCATGTCTTCGGTGATCGGGACTTCACGGCCCTGGGCGTCGATGATCGAGCCGCCGACCGGCTGTTGCGGGTTGCGCGGAGCGGGGCGAGGTGCGGGTTCACGGTGGGGTTGCAGGCTCATGGCCAATCTCCTCTACATCAGGTTCGTTGCAGTCTAGGCAGATCAGATGAAACCCCGGTGACAGAGGCTGCGCCGTGAAAATGTCACCGAAGACAGACGACCGGATCGCTCGCAGATTGCGTGCCAATCCCGAGGTCCCTGGTCGTTTGCTTGTCGTTATTGTGAGTGCGGTTGCCGCTTCCCTGGTCCGACCCGGCGTTGCGCCGGTGGTTCGAAGAAAGTTTCCGTCGAGGATGAGTATGGACAGGATTCGCATAGGGCTGATCATCAATCCGCTGGCCGGTATCGGCGGGGCGACCGCGCTCAAGGGCAGCGATGGTGTCGCCGAGCTGGCCCTGGCGCGCGGTGCCGAACCGCGGGCGGCGGAGCGCACGCGCATCGCCCTGGAGCACCTGCTGGCGGTGCGCGAGCGCCTGGAGTTCCTCACCTTTCCCGGCCCCATGGGCGCCGACCTGCTGGCGGACATGGGCTTCAGCCACCGCCTGGCGGGCGCCCTGGAGCGGGAGCAGAGCAGCGCGGCGGATACCCGTCACGCCGTGCAGGCGCTGCAGGAGGCCGGCGTGGCGCTGATCCTCTTCGCTGGCGGTGACGGCACCGCCCGCGACGTGGCCGAGGTAGCCCGCGAGGGCCAGCCGGTGCTGGGCATTCCCGCCGGGGTGAAGATCCACTCCGGGGTCTACGCCATCAGCCCGCGCGCTGCCGGCGAGCTGGCGCGGCGCCTGGTGGATGGCGGCCTGGTGCGCCTGACCCAGGGCGAAGTGCGCGACCTCGACGAAGCCGCGCTGCGCGAGGGCCGTGTCGCGGCGCGCTGGTACGCCGAACTGACGGTGCCCGAGGAAGGGCACTTCATGCAGCACGTGAAGCAGGCCGGCATGGAGACCGAGGAACTGGTGCTGGCCGATCTCGCCGCCTGGCTGGAAGACAGCTGGGAAGAGGGCGTGCGCTACGTCTTCGGCCCGGGATCGACCTTGCACGGGCTGGCCGCCGACCTGCACCTGGACACCACGCTGCTGGGCGTCGATGTGATCGAGAACGGCCAGGTGATCGCCCGCGACGTGACCGAGGCGCAGCTGTTCGAACTGGTGGACGGCCACCCGGCCTTTGTGCTGGTGACGGCCATCGGCGGACAGGGCCACATCCTGGGGCGCGGCAACCAGCAGATCAGCCCGCGCGTGCTGCGCGCCGTCGGCATCGAGCGCCTGCGGGTGATCGCCACCAAACGCAAGCTGGGCACCCTCGAAGGCCGGCCGCTGCTGGTGGACAGCGGCGACGCCGAGCTGGACGCCAGCTTTCCGGCGGCGGTGCGGGTGTGGGCCGGTTACAAGGAGGAGCTGCTGTATCCGCTGGGGTGGGGCAGTGAAGCCTGACGAGCTGGCGGATAACCCGTTCCGGGGTATCCGCCCTGGGGCGCTGAGCCGTTAGCGAGCCACCTGCGCTCGGGTTTGCCCTCACCCTGACCTTGGCTGCGCGCCCCGCTCAGAGGGAGAGGGGGCTGTTCGGTGCAGGGGGAGACCTCGGTTTCAGCTGGCTCGGACGGCTCCCTCTCCCCCTGGGAGAGGGCTGGGGTGAGGGGAAGTGCAGGCACGGCCATCCCCAGGAGAAGGCAGTGCTCCCACGCAAGGTGGTGCAGGTAACCGAGCCTGATCTAGACTCCCTCGCTTCGTGAACGTGAGCGGGAGAGCGGTCATGCATTCGGGCGGTTGTCTGTGCGGCGCGGTGCGCTACGAGATCAGCGGCGAGCTGGCGCCGATCCAGGTCTGCCATTGCAGCCAGTGCCGCAAGGCGCAGGGTGGGCCGTTCGCCACCAATATTCCGGTGCCGCGCTCGGCGTTCCGCCTGCTCAGCGGTGAATCGGCGCTGGCCGAGTACCGCGCCTCGCCGGAAAAGAAGCGCGTGTTCTGCCGCACCTGCGGCTCGCCGATCTACAGCGCCCGTGATGCGCTGCCGGAAACGTTGCGGGTGCGTGCGGGAACCTTGGACGAACCCTTGCGGACAAAGCTCGAAGCGCATTACTACGTCGACTCCCGCGCCCGTTGGTGGCCGCTGGAGGACAATCTGCCCCGCTACGGCGGTGCCAAGCCGGGATGAAGGAGCTGGCCACGCCAGCAGCAGTCAGGGAGTAACAGGGTCAGTGGGAATGGAACGGAAATTTCGCGTGCTGGTGCTCGGCGGGTACGGCAACTTCGGCAGCCTGATCGTCCGCCGCCTGAGCGGCATCGACGGCATCCGCGTGCTGGTGGCCGGGCGCGACCTGCGCCGCGCCACCGAGCTGGCCGCGCAGGTGGGCGGCGAGGCAGTGTGCCTGGACATGAACCAGCCGACGCTGGCCGGCCGTCTCAGCGAACTCAAGGTCGACCTGGTCATCTCCACCGCCGGTCCGTTCCAGGGCCAGGACTACCGCGTTGCCCGCGCCGCCATCGGCGCCCGCGCGCACTACGTCGACCTGGCCGATGCGCGGCAGTTCGTCTGCGGTATCCGTGAGCTCGATCGTGCTGCCCGCAGCGCCGGCGTGCTGGTCTGCAGCGGCGCCAGCTCGGTGCCGGCGCTGGCGGCCTCGGTGATCGACGAATTGCTGCCGCGCTTCCAGCGGCTGGACAGCATTCACCATGGCATCAGCTCCTCGGCGAAGATCCCCGGCCAGGCCACGGTAGCGGCCGTGCTCGGCTACTGCGGCAAACCCCTGCGGCAGTGGCGCCAGGGCCGCTGGCAGGGCGTGTACGGTTGGCAGGGACTGACGCGCCACCGTTTTCCCGCGCCGCTGGGCCCTCGCTGGCTGGCGCACTGCGACGTGCCCGACCTCGACCTCTTCCCGCAGCGCTACCCCGGTGTGCAGGACGTGCGTTTTTCCGCGGGCCTGGGCCTGAGCCTCACCCAGTTCGGCACCTGGGGGCTGTCCTGGCTGGTGCGTGCCGGGCTGCTGAAGAATGCCGCGCGGCTGGGCGCCGGCCTGCATCGCCTGGCCGTGGCGATGGAGCCGCTGGGCGACGGACGCAGCGGCATGTTCGTCCAGCTGCAGGGCGTGGATGTCGATGGCAAGCCGCTGGCGCTGTGCTGGGAAATCCTCGCGCAGCAGGACCACGGCCCGAACATCCCGTGCATGGCGGCGGTGGCGCTGGCACGCAAGCTGGCCGCTGGGCAGCTGGGCCAGCGCGGCGCCACCGCCTGCGTCGGCCTGCTCACCACCGCTGAATACCTCGCCGAGCTGGATGGCCTGGACATTTCCCATGGCCTGCGCGAGCTGGCCGCGCAATGAGTCTCGGGTGTTGCTCAGGCAACAGTCGATCAGCAGCGCTGTTGCCTGGCTGACACGAGACGCCGGGAAAACCGGCTGAAGTGCCCTGAAATCGCACATTTCCCTGTTGGTACGGCCCTTGCTCAAGGCTTCTGTACCTAGCGCAACAGTCAACAGGGAAAACCCATGACCAGCCCCATCAAAGTGGTCGCCGTCTCCGGCGGCACCTATCGCCCCTCGCGCACCCTGGTGCTCACCCAGGCCGTGCTCGACGCCCTCGGCGAGCAGCTTCCGGTGCAAACCCAAGTGATCGAACTGGCCGACATCGCCCGCCCGCTGGGCGCCGCGCTGTCGCGCCAGGAACTCTCCGCGGAGCTGGAAGCCACCCTGCGCGAGATCGAGACCGCCGACCTGCTGGTGGTGGCCTCGCCGGTCTACCGTGGCTCCTACCCGGGTCTGCTCAAGCACCTGTTCGACCTGGTCGACATGAACGCCCTGATCGACACCCCGGTGCTGCTCGCCGCCACCGGCGGCAGCGAGCGCCACGCGCTGGTCCTCGACCACCAGCTGCGCCCGCTGTTCAGCTTCTTCCAGTCGATCACGCTGCCCATCGGCGTGTACGCCAGCGAGGCCGACTTCGCCAACTACCAGATCACCAGCGACACCCTGCGCGCCCGCATCCAGCTGGCCGCCGAACGCGCCGCGCCGCTGTTCGCCCGCCCGCAACTGCGCAAGACCGCCTGAGGAGCCCGCGATGAACGTGTTCTGGTTCCTGCCCACCCACGGCGACGGCCACTTCCTCGGCACCAGCGAGGGCGCGCGCCCGGTCTCGCTGCCGTATCTGAAGCAGATCGCCCAGGCCGCCGACTCCCTCGGCTACTACGGCGTGCTGATCCCCACCGGCCGTTCCTGTGAGGATTCCTGGGTGGTCGCCTCGGCCCTGGCGCCGCTCACCGAGCGCCTGCGCTACCTGGTGGCGATCCGTCCGGGGATCATCTCGCCGACGGTGTCCGCGCGCATGGCCGCGACGCTGGACCGCCTTTCCGGCGGCCGCCTGCTGATCAACGTGGTCACCGGCGGCGACCCGGATGAGAACCGTGGCGACGGCATCCACCTCAGCCACGCCGAACGCTACGAAGTCACCGACGAATTCCTGCGCATCTGGCGCCGCGTGCTGCAGGGCGAATCGGTGGACTTCGCCGGCAAGCACCTGCAGGTGGAGAACGCCAAGGCGCTCTATCCGCCGATCCAGAAGCCGTACCCGCCGCTGTACTTCGGTGGCTCGTCCGCCGAGGCCCACGACCTGGCGGCCGAGCAGGTGGACGTCTACCTGACCTGGGGCGAGCCGCCGCAAGCCGTCGCGCAGAAGATCGCCGATGTGCGCGAGCGGGCTGCGAAGCAGGGCCGCAGCGTGAAGTTCGGCATCCGCCTGCACGTGATCGTCCGCGAGACCGCCGAGGAAGCCTGGAAGGCGGCCGACAAGCTGATCGCCAACATCTCCGACGAGACCATCGCCAACGCGCAGAAGACCTTCGCCCGCTTCGACTCCGAAGGCCAGCGGCGCATGGCCGCGCTGCACGGCGGGCGCCGTGACCAGCTGGAAATCTACCCCAACCTCTGGGCTGGCGTCGGCCTGGTACGCGGCGGTGCCGGCACCGCGCTGGTGGGCGATCCGCAGCAGGTCGCCGAGCGCATCAAGGAGTACGCGGACCTGGGGATCGACAGCTTCATCTTCTCCGGCTACCCGCACCTGGAAGAGGCTTACCGCTTCGCCGAGCTGGTCTTCCCGCTTTTGCCCGAGCCCTATGCGAGCCTGGCCGGGCGCGGCGTGACCAACCTCACCGGGCCGTTCGGCGAAATGATCGCCAACGACGTGCTGCCCGGACGCAAGGCGGGCTGAGCCGTCATTCCCGATGCGCCGGGCAGCGGCCCGGCGCCTCCCGCATCGAACTGACCCGAATCGAATCAGAAGAGGAAGCGAGCGTGAACGCCAAGACGCGTCTCGACGCACAGACACCCGCGCAGATTGCCCAGCGCCTGACCGCCGGTTTCGCCGAAACCGCCGCCGAGCGCGACATCCGCGGCGGCACGCCGAAGGCCGAGCGCGACGCGCTGCGCCAGAGCGGCCTGCTGTCGCTGATCATCCCCAGCGAGTACGGCGGCCTGGGCGCCGACTGGAGCACCACGCTGGACATCGTCCGCCAGTTCGCCGTGGTCGACAGCTCCATCGCCCACGTGTTCGGCTTCCAGCACCTGATGCTGGCCACCGTGCGCCTGTTCTCCCGCCCCGAGCAGTGGCAGCCGTGGTTCGAGCTCACCGCGCGCAACCAGTGGTTCTGGGGCAACGCGCTGAACCCGCTGGACACGCGCACCGTCTCGCGCACCTTCGCCGGCTGGCGCGAATTCTCCGGGCGCAAGAGCTTCTGCTCCGGCGCGCTGGATTCGCAGATGCTGATCGCCTCGGCACTGGACGGCGAGGGCGGCAAGCTGCTGATCGCCGCCATCCCCACCGCGCGCAGCGGCATCAGCCTGGCCCACGACTGGGACAACATGGGCCAGCGCCAGACCGACAGCGGCAGCGCCACCTTCGAGCGCGTGCGGGTGGAGGAGAGCGAACTGCTGCTCGACCCGGGCCCGCTGAGCACGCCATTCGCCTGCCTGCGCCCGCTGATCGCCCAGCTGATCTTCACCCACGTCTTCCTCGGCATCGCCGAAGGCGCGTTCGAGGAAGCGCGGCAGTACACGCTCAAGGAAGCCCGCCCGTGGTTCCGTTCCAGCGCTGCGACCGTGGGTGAAGACCCCTACGTGCTCGGGCATTACGGCGAGTTCTGGGTCGGCCTGGAAAGCACCCGCCTGCTGGTGCGCCGTGCCGCGCAGCTGCTCGACGACGCCTGGAGCAAGGGCGCGGCGCTGGAGGCCGAGGAGCGTGGCCGCCTGGCCGTGGCCATCGCCACCGCCAAGGTCGCGGCGACCCGCAATGGCCTGGAGATCTGCAACCGCCTGTTCGAGGTCACCGGTGCGCGCTCCACCCATGCCGCGCTGCGCATCGACCGCTACTGGCGCAACTTGCGCACCCAGACCCTGCACGACCCGGTGGACTACAAGGTCCGCGAGCTGGGCGACTGGGCGCTGAACCAGCAACTGCCGCAACCGACCTTCTACTCATGAACGCGACCACACCCGAGGGTCTGCTGACCCTGCCCAAGTCCCCCGCGCTGGCCACCTCCATCCGCGCCACCGCGCAGGTCTTCGAGGACCCCAAATCCCAGGCGCTGCTCGATCACCTGCAGCAGGTCGCGCCCAGCGAGGCCAGCGTGCTGATCATCGGCGAGACCGGCACCGGCAAGGAGCTGGTGGCACGGCACATCCACAACCTCAGCGCGCGGCGCGGCGGGCCGTTCGTGGCGGTGAACTGCGGGGCCTTCTCCGAATCCCTGGTGGAAGCCGAGCTGTTCGGCCACGAGAAGGGCGCCTTCACCGGTGCGCTGGCGGCCAAGGCCGGCTGGTTCGAGGAGGCCGATGGCGGCACGCTGTTCCTCGACGAGATCGGTGACCTGCCGATGCCGATCCAGGTCAAGCTGCTGCGCGTGCTGCAGGAGCGCGAAGTGGTGCGCCTGGGCTCGCGCAAGAGCATCCCGATCAACGTGCGGGTGCTGGCGGCCACCAACGTGCAACTGGAGAAGGCGATCAACGCCGGGCACTTCCGCGAGGACCTCTACTACCGGCTCAACGTCGTCAGCCTGGAGTTGTCGCCGCTGCGCGAGCGGCCCGGCGACATCCTCCCGCTGACCCGCCACTTCATCGCCGAATACAGCCGGCGCCTGGGCTACGGGCAGAGCCAGCTCAGCGCAGAGGCCGCGCAGAAGCTGCGCAGCTATTCGTGGCCGGGGAACATCCGCGAGCTGGAAAACGTCATCCACCACACGCTGCTGATCTGCCGCGACGGTGTGGTGCGCGCCGAGGACCTGCACCTGTCCAACCTGCGCATCGAGCGCAGCGAGGAACCGCGGCTGGAATCCCTGGGTGCCGAGCAGATTCTCCAGCAGGCCTTCCAGCGCTTGTTCGAGGAGCAGGGCGGCAACCTGCACGCGAGGGTGGAGGACGCGCTGCTGCGCGCGGCCTATCGCTTCTGTCATTGCAACCAGGTGCACACGGCGAACCTGCTCGGCCTGAGCCGCAACGTCACGCGCACCCGGCTGATCGAGATCGGCGAACTGGTGGTGAACAAGCGCCGCGGCGCCACTGAGATCGACCCGCAGCGAGGCGTGCGCTTGTCCATCTAGCCCTGGTGGCCGGGCCTCTGTATTTGGAGGTATTCGCCGCCGGCCACTGATCCACGGCAACGAAACGGGCCAGTGGCCAGCCTAGACTCCGGGACCGCCCATCCCCCGCCAAAGGAGTCTCCCATGCACGTGGACATCGCCATCGTCGGCGCCGGCCCCGCCGGCCTCTGCCTGGCCCGCTCGCTGTCGGGCAACGGCCTGTCGATCCTGCTGATCGACCGCCAGCCGTTGGCCGCCGTGGCCGAGCCCGCCGAAGATGGCCGCGAGATCGCCCTGACCCATGCCTCGTGCGCCGAGTTGCAGCGCTTGGGGCTGTGGTCGCGGATCGACCCGCAGGAGGTTTCGCCGCTGCGCGATGCCCAGGTGCTCAATGGCCCTTCGTTGTTCACCCTGCGCATCGAGGCCGAGCAGGCCGGCGCCGAGCAACTGGGGTACTTCGTCTCCAACCAGATGATTCGCCGCGCCGCCTTCGATGCGGTGCACGACTGCCCGGACGTGTCGCTGGTCTGCGGCCGTGCGCTGCGCTCCGTGCAGGTGCGCCAGGACGGCGTGTCGCTGACCCTGGACGACGACAGCCGGGTTCACGCGCGCCTGCTGGTGGCGGCCGACAGCCGCTTCTCCGAGACGCGCCGCATGCTCGGCATCGGCGCGCACATGGAGGATTTCGGCAAGACCATGATGGTCTGCCGCATGGCCCACGAAAAACCGCACCAGCACATCGCCTGGGAATGGTTCGGCTATGGCCAGACCCTGGCGCTGCTGCCGATCAACGGTAATCGCTCCTCGGTGGTGCTGACCTTGCCGCAGCGGGAGATGGCGCCGCTGCTGGAGCTGGACGAGACGGCCTTCGCGAGGGAGATGGAGCGCCGTTTCGACCGCCGCCTGGGCGGCATGCAGTTGCTCGGGCCGCGCCATAGCTACCCGCTGGTGGGGGTGTACGCCGAGCGCTTCGTCGGCCCGCGCAGTGCGCTGATCGGCGATGCCGCGGTCGGCATGCACCCGGTCACCGCTCATGGCTTCAACTTCGGCCTGCAGAGCCAGCGCCGGCTGGCCGACGAGATCCTCGCGACCCATCGCCGCGGTGGCGATATCGGCGGCGTCTGGCCGCTGCGCCGTTACGCCATGGCCCATCGCCTGGCGACCTGGCCGCTGTACCAGGCGACCCGGCTGATCGTCGGCCTGTACACCGACCCGCGCCCGCCGGTGCGCCTGCTGCGCAACGCCGGCCTGCGCCTGGCCCAGGGCCTGCCGCCGCTGCGTACGGCCATCGCCCGGCACCTGACCCAGGGCGCCTGATCCCTTGCTCGGCTCCGCCGCAATGGCGGATAACGCCATAGGCGTTGATGCGCCCTACGGGTTGATCCGGAGCGAGGAAGCGTTCGCGAGCAAGCTCGCTCCTACGAAAAGCACACCGAATACCCGGCAACTGTAGGAGCGAGCTTGCTCGCGAACGGCGCCCGGGAGGCTCGGCGCGGAGCATGATCCATCGCGGACGGAGTCCGCTCCTACGTGACCGGCCAGGACGGCGCAAGGAATGGGCGTAGGAGCGGACTCCGTCCGCGATCGCTATCCGCGCACGCCGAACCGCCTCAGGCCGCCTCGGTCCGCCGCGCCTTCTGCTGTTCCAGCTCGCGCACCAGCGGCAGCACCTTCTCGCCGAAGTAGCGCACTTCTTCCTGGAAGTGCAGGAACCCCGCCAGGACCAGGTCCACGCCCACTGCCTTGAGCGCGACGATGCGTTCGGCGATCTGCTGCGGCGTGCCGATCAGGTTGGTCTTGAAGCCGTCGTTGTACTGCACCAGGTCCTCGAAGGTGGATTTCGCCCAGTTGCCTTCGCCTTCCGGCGAGGCGGCGCCGGCCTGTTTCGCCGCGTGGCCGAAGGCGTTCACTGCTTCCGGGTCGGCCTTGTCGATGATCTCGGCGAGCACCGCACGGGCTTCCTCCTCGGTGTCGCGGGCGATGACGAAGGCGTTCACTCCGATCTTCACCGAGTGCCCGTTGGCCGCGGCCTTCTCGCGGATGTCGTCGACCTGGGCCTTGATGCCTTCCACGCTGTTGCCGTTGGTGAAGTACCAGTCCGATACCCGCGAGGCCATGTCGCGCGCGGCCCGCGAGCTGCCACCCTGGAAGATCTCCGGGTGCGGGCGCTGCAGCGGCTTGGGTTTGAGGTTGTAGTCGTGGAAGCGGTAGAAGTCGCCGTGGAAGCTGAAGTTGTCCTGGGTCCAGATGCCCTTCAGGGCGCGGATGAATTCCTCCGAGCGGCGGTAGCGCTCGTCGTGCTCCAGCCAGGGTTCACCGATGGCCTGGAACTCGCCCTTGAACCAGCCGCTGACAATGTTCACCGCGATGCGCCCGCCGGTGAGCTGGTCGATGGTCGCCAGTTGCTTGGCCGCCAGCGCGGGCGTCCAGGGGCCGGGGAGGATGGCGGCAATCACCTTGAGTTTTTCGGTGGCGCCCAGCAGGGCGTGGCTGAAGGCCACCGACTCGTGCTGGTATTCGGCGCCGTAGCCGGCAGTGAAGCGGATCTGCGTCAGCGCGTAGTCGAAGCCGGCGTCCTCGGCGATGCGCGCCAGTTGCCGGTTGTAGTCGATGTCCCAGTGGGTGCGCTGTTCGACCTTGCTGACCACCAGGCCACCACTGACGTTGGGGACCCAGTAGGCGAAGCGGATCGGGTGTTGGCTCATGGCTCGGGCTCCTCGGGGCTGCACCGCGGCGAAGGTGCCGCAGGCAGAGCAGAGCGAAAGCCGTGCCATGGAGGGAAATCCGAGGTGGATCAAGAACTTGGCGAATGCCTGGTGCCGCGGCCGCTGTCCCGCCCCGCGCAACGCTGCTGGGCAACTGTTGCCCAGGCAACAGCGGCGGGTGCGACAACCGGCCCCTGAGCAGGGGCGGGCAAGGCTGTCAGAATCCGCCGTTCACCCGCTCACAGAAGCGTGGACCTCCTGCGTGCACATCCACACAGAACAACATCCAGGGGGCAGCATGGCCATCACTTCCAGCGACATCTGCAACGCCGCCGACGGGCTGTCCGGCTTCGTCGGTTTCAACCGCAAGAGCGGCAAGTACATCGTGCGATTCAGCGAGGACTCCTTCGGCATGGACGTGGCCGAGGACAGTATTCGCCCGGCCTGCGAATTCGTCTGGGTGCACAAGAGCGGGGCGGTGATGACGCTGTGCCGCGAATGCCTGCAGATACTCGCCGAGCAGAACATCCACGACCGCCTGAACCTCAACGAGGCGCTGCTCACCTACCTGCGCCGCACCGACCTGCCGGAAATCGCCGCCGAACGGCGGTTGAAGTGAGCGCTGCGTCTTCAGGATGCGCAGGAGCGGACTGCGTCCGCGATAGCTCCGCAACGCGCCGGACACCATCGCGGACTCAGTCCGCTCCTACGGGATATGGCTGTGCTCGGCTTGGCGCTCACCTGACCCACTGCGCGCCCCGCTCAGGGGAGAGGGGACCGTTCGGAGCAGGCTGAAGCCTTGGCATCAATCGGCTCGGACTGCCCCCTCTCCCTGAGGGAGAGGGCTGGGGTGAGGGGGAAGGATCGGCACGGACTCCCCAGAAGAAGACAGTTGCTCCTGCGTGCGCCGAGCGCTACTGCGACAGCTCCTTGCGCAGGTCCGCCACCTGGCTGGCGGTGACCGGCGCCGCCGCGTTGCCCCAACTGTTGCGCACGTAGGTCAGCACGTCGGCGACTTTTTCGTCGTCGAGGTTCCAGGCGAACGACGGCATGGCGGGCCCTGTCGGTGCGGCGTCGGTGCTGCCGGCGCGGCTGCCGGCCAGGACCACGCGGATCAGCGAGCTGGGATCGTCGTTGTTGACCAGGGGCGCGGCGGCCAGGGTCGGGAACAGGTGCCGGACGCCTTCGCCGTTGCTGACGTGGCAGGCCGAGCAGCGGTCGGCGTAGATCGCCTTGCCGGCGACCATCGCGGCGTCGTCCGCCTTCACCGGCGCGGGGGCGGTCTGGGTGGCGGCGCCATCCTTGAGGTACACCGCCACCGCCAGCAGGTCTTCGTCGCGCCAGTGCTGGGTGGAGTTCTCCACCGCTTCGGCCATGGGGCCGGAGGCGATGTCGAAGCGGTTGGCGCCGGTCTTCAGGTACTGCACCAGGTCCTCGGTGCTCCACTGGCCGATGCCGCTGTGCGGGTTGGCGGTGATGTCCGGGGCGACCCAGCCCTGCAGGTTGGCGCCGGCGAGGAAGCGGTCGTTGTCGTCACCCCCCAGCAGGTTCTTCGGGGTGTGGCAGGTGCCGCAATGGCCCAGGCCCTGCACCAGGTAGGCGCCACGGTTCCATTGCGCCGACTTGTCCGGCGAGGGCACGAATTCGCCCCGGGTGAAGTTCAGCCAGTTCCAGCCGATCAGGCTGGTGCGCACGCTGAAGGGGAAGGGCAACTGGTTGGTTTCCACCGCGTTGCGCACTGGCTCCAGGGTCTGCAGGTAGGCCCAGAGCGCCAGGTTGTCCTCGCGGCGCACCTTGGTGTAGGCGGTGTAGGGCATGGCGCCGTACAGGCGTTTGCCATTGCGCCCGTGGCCGCTGGACATCACCGCCTGGAAGTCGTCGAAGCTCCAGCGGCCCAGGCCGGTATCGGCATCCGGCGTGATGTTGGCGCCCACCAGCTTGCCGAACGGCGTGTCGATGGCTACGCCACCCGCGAAGGGCGCCTGGCCGGGTACGGTATGGCAGGCCGTGCAGTCGCCCAGCACGGCGAGGTAGCGGCCCTTTTCCACCAGGTTGTAGGAGTCCGCGCCGGTGCCGGCGAAGGCGGGTTGCAGGTGGGCGCCGAGCAGGGCGGCGGCGCCGAGGGAGAGGAGAGTCTTCATACGCTGATCATCTCCCCGGGGCGCTTGAGGTACAGGCGGCGGATCGCGTCGGCCGCCTTGAAGGCCAGCGCGCCGACCGTGCCGGTGGGGTTGTAGCCGGGGTTCTGCGGGAAGGCCGAGGAGCCGACCACGAAGAGGTTGGGCACCCCCCAGACCTGCAGGTGCTTGTTCACCGAGCTGTTCTTCGGATCGGCGCCCATGATGAAGCCGCCGACGATGTGCGAGGACTGGTACGAGGTGTTGGCCCAGGGGCCTTTGCGCGGCGCCGGGACGATCTGCTGCGGGTTCATGCTGCGGGCGATCTCCACCACCTTGTCGGTGCAGTACTGCGCCATCCGCAGGTCGTTCTCCGGGAAGTCGAAGGTGATGCGCAGCAGCGGCCGACCGTGGGGGTCGTTGTAGTTCGGGTCCAGCGACAGGTAGTTGCTGCGCGTGGAATAGCTGCTGGCCTCGCAGCCGATGGCCATGTTGCTCAGGTAGCTGTCCACCGTGGCCTTCTTCCAGGCCGCGCCCCAGGTGGGGGTGCCGGGCGGGGTGGGGCGCGAGTCGATGGGCGCGGCGCCGATCGGCGTCACGCGGGTGCTGCCGCCGCCGACGAAGCCCAGGCCGGAGTGGTCGAAGTTGTCGTTGTTGAACTCGTCGATGCCCATGCCGATGGCGCCGCCACCGATGAAGGGGTTGAAGTTCTTGTCCTTGAAGAACAGCCGCACGTTGTTGGCCGTCTGGTAGGCGAAGTTGCGCCCGGTCGTGCCGGTGTTGGCGATCGGGTTGTACGGCTCGCCGACGCCGGAGAGCAGCATCAGCCGCACGTTCTCGAAGATGAACGCGGCGACCACCACGATGTCCGCCGGCTGCTCCCATTCCTCGCCGCTGGAGTCGACGTAGACGATGCCGGTGGCGCGCTTGCCGGTGCTGTCCAGGGTCACCCGGAGCACTTCGGAGTTGGTGCGGGCGCTGAAGTTGGGTTTGCGGATCAGCGCCGGCATCACGTTGACGATGGCGCTGGCCTTGGAATAGTTGGCGCAGCCGTAGTTGGTGCAGAAGCCGCAGAAGGTGCAGGGCCCCATGGTCACGCCCAGCTGGTTGGTATAGCCGCGGGAGGCCAGCGCCGAGGGCACCGGGAAGGGTTTGTAGCCGAGGTTGCGCGCGGCCTCGGCGAACAGGGTCGGGGCGTAGGTCTGCGCGGTGGGCGGGTTGGGGTATTCGCGCGAGCGCGGGCCCTCGAAGGGGTTGCCGCCGTCGACGAGGGTGCCGCCCAGGTTGCCGGCCTTGCCGGACACGCCGGCCAGGCGCTCGAAGGCGTCGTAGTGCGGCTCCATTTCTTCCCAGGTGGTGCCCCAGTCCTGCAGGGTCAGCTCGGCAGGCACTTCCTTGCCGTAGCGCTCCTTCAGGTGGCTGGCCAGGCGGAATTCCTCGGGCTGGAAGCGGAAGGTGATGCCGGCCCAGTGGTTGCCGGCGCCGCCGGTGCCGTTGCCGGGGTGGAACGAGCCCCAGATGCGCATCGGCAGGGCGGTCTCCGATTCCTTGTTGCGCATGGTGCAGGTGTTCTGCCGGGTGCGCAGCATCAGCTCCTGGCGGCGGTTGTAGCGCAGCTCGTCGGCCGCCGAGGCGAGGTTGAAGTCGCTGGCCGTATCGCGCCAGGGGCCGCGTTCGAAGCCGATGACCTGGAGGCCGGCGTCGGCCAGTTCATGGGCGATGATCGAGCCCGCCCAGCCGAGCCCGACGACCACGACGTCGGTGGAAGGTAGTTTCTTGGCCATGCGTGATTAACCCTTCTTGGTCCAGGCGGAGCTGCCGATGATGGAGAGCGGCACGAGGTCCAGCTTCTGGTTGTGCAGTGCGATGTAGTCGCGGTAGTCGTAGCGCGCGCCAGGGAAGCCGAGCATCTTCCACGACACCATGTCGCGGTTGCCGCCGTAGATCGGGTCGGCGAAGAAGCCCTCCATGGTGTTGTCCAGCACCTGCTGGAAGAACATCCTGGCGTCGATGCCCTCGAGGGTGATGGCGCCTTTCTCCAGGTCGCTCAGGACCTGGTCGCGCTGCTCGGGAGGCAAGGCGCTGAAGTTCTTCTGGAACTGGCCCTGGCAGTACTTGCCCAGCGCGGCGAGGCCGAGGCGGTAGCGCTCGCGCGGCACCAGCGGCGACTGGTCGGCCTGGGCCGGCGTGCCCGGGGTGAAGGGGCCCTGCATGTACAGGCGGCCGGAGTCGCCGTAGTCGCTGACCAGCTGGCGGTCGATGAAGACTGCGCAGCCGGCGTCCTTGCCGCTGACGCTCAGCTCGTCGGCGGGAATCAGCTGTTCGACGATGGCTTCCAGCTCCACGGCCTCCTCGGCGGTGAAGAACTGCCAGCCGGGGCTGTCATAGTGCAGCGGGCCGTTGTGATCGAACGGCAGCCATTTCGGCGTGCCGATCACGGTGGCGGCCTGGCTGCTGGCGGCAGCGCCGACGGCCAGGGAAGCGGCGGACGACTTCAGCAGCTGGCGCCGGGTGAAGCCCTTGGGGTGGTCGGTCATGTCGGCTCCTGAGGCAATAGCGGTCCACTCGATATTCGAGGAGGCAGGGACACGTATCGCCAGGTCGGTTCACGGTGGTCTGCACTCCCGGCCGGTGCCGGTGAGCGGAGCGGGGTGCGAAGTCACCCTCGAGCGGGGCGCTTGGCGGATTGGCGGGCGGGGAATGGTCCTGTGCCTGGGCGAAATCCGCGGTTCGTCTTTTCCACACGCGTTTTTAGACTAGGGGCCGTTACAAAATGTTGCAGGTTTTTTTGCAGTAAAGGGTTGTTGCGGATTTCGAGAAAATCCGCGGGCCAGACGTGCCGCGGATTGCCGGGGTGCGTAGGAGCGGACTCCGTCCGCGATAGGTTCCACATCGTGCCGCAAACCCATCGCGGTGGGAGTCCGCTCCTGTACCAGGGTTACGCTCGGGCGCAGATCACAGGAACATCCCGCCCGACGCCTCCACGCGCTGGCCGTTGATCCAGCGGCCGCCGTCGGACAGCAGCACGGCGATCACCGCGCCGATGTCGTCCGGCAGGCCCACGCGACCCAGGGCGGTATTGCTGGCGATCTGCTTGTTCACCTCCGCGTTGTCGCGCACCAGGCCGCCGCCAAAATCGGTCTCGATGGCGCCCGGGGCGAGGATGTTCACCGCGATGCCGCGCGCGCCCAGTTCCTTCGCCTGGTACTTGGTCAGGGTTTCCATGGCGCCCTTCATGGTCGCGTAGGCGGCATAGCCGGGCAGGGCGAAGCGCGTCAGGCCGCTGGACACGTTGAGGATACGGCCGCCATCGGCGATCAGTGGCAGCAGCTTCTGGGTCAGGAAGAACGGGCCCTTGAGCTGGATATTCAGCAATTGGTCGAACTGTTCCTCGGTGGTTTCGGCGAAGCTGGCATGCAGGCCGATGCCGGCATTGTTCACCAGGAAGTCGAAGTCCTGGCGGCCGAAGGTTTCGCCCAGGATGGCGCGGACCTGCTCGGAGAAGGCGGCGAAGCTGGCGCTGTCGGCCACGTCCAGGTGCAGCATGGCGGCGCGGCCGCCATGCTGCTGGATCTCGGCGGCGACGGCATGGGCCTCGTCGGCCTGGCTGCGGTAGGTGCCGATGATGTCAACGCCAGCGGCGGCCAGGTGCAGGGCGGCGTTGCGGCCCAGGCCGCGGCTGGCGCCGGTGATGAGAGCGATCTTGCGGGACATGGCGGAACTCCTGTGGTGGCTGGGGGAGCGGTGGGGTTGAGGGAAAGCTTATTGTTCGAACATGCGGTGATAAACCAGCAGAAATCGGAAATACTGGTCGACAGTACCGAACAATGACTGAGCCCTCCGATGATCCGCCCCGAATTGCTACGCACCTTCGTCCGCGTCACCGAGCTGGCCAGCTTCACCCAGGCGGGGGAGCAGCTCGGATTGCCGCGCTCCACCGTCTCCGAACACATTCAGGCGCTGGAGGAACTGCTCGGCACGCGCCTGCTGCAGCGCACCACCCGCCGCGTCACCGCCACCCAGGACGGCCTGGTGCTGTACGAGCGCAGCAAGGACATGCTGGCCCAGCTGGACGAACTGCAGGGCCTGTTCCGACAGGATGACGAAGCCCTCGGCGGGCGCCTGCGGGTGGACATGCCAACGGTGATGGCGCGCAAGCTGGTGATGCCGCGCCTGGGGGAATTCCTCGCGCGGCACCCGGCGCTGGAGCTGGAGGTGAGCTGCACCGACCGCCGCGTCGACCTGGTGCGCGAGGGCTTCGATTGTGTGGTGCGGGTCGGTTCGGTGAACGACCCTTCGGTGGTGGCGCGTAGCCTCGGGCAGTTCCCGCAGGTGACCTGCGCCAGCCCGTCCTACCTTGCCGAGCATGGCGTGCCGCAGTCGCTGGAGGATCTGGCCGGGCACCAGTTGATCCACTACGTGAGCGTGCTGGGCGCGCGGACCCCGGGTTTCGAATACCTGCACCAGGGCGAGGTGCGCTACATGCCGATGGGCGGGGCGCTGTCGGTGAACAACGCCGAAGCCTACGAAAGCGCGGCGATGGGGGGGCTGGGCCTCATCCAGGTGCCGGTGCATGGCGTGCTGGATGACCTGGAGGCGGGGCGGCTGGTGCAGGTGCTGGAGCATGTCCCGTTGCCGCCCATGGAGATTTCCCTGCTCTATGCCCACCGCCGGCTGCCGCAACGGGTGCGGGTGTTCATGCAGTGGCTGACACAGTTGCTGGGCGAGCCCGGCGTGCTGGGTACGCCCGTGCCTGCCCGGTCGTGAGCACCGGTCCTAGCTGGCCCAGTCCGAATTCAGGATCACCTCGCAGAAGTTGCCGCGCACGAAGCTGGCATCCTTCATCGCCAGCACGTCGGCCTTGACGTTGCCGAAGGTGGTCTGCGGCTTGGCTTTGATGCCGTCGTAGAAGGCCTGCAGGATGTCCTGCTTGAACTGCCCGCCGCGCGGGTGGGCGGCGACCACGGCCTCGCGCTGGGCGTCGGGGAACTGCGGGTAGGCGATGCCCAGCACGTCCATTTCCACCCCGGCGGTGACCAGGGCGATCTCCGGCTTCATGTGCCGCGGGATGCCGGGCGTGGTGTGCAGGGCGATGGCGGTCCACACCGTGTCAATATCGCTGTCGGCGATGCCATGGCTGCGCAGGAAGTCGGCGGCGCAGTCGGCGCCGTCCACCTCGAAGCGCTCGCATTGGCTGCAGTAGCGCGGCATCAGGCCCATGTCGTGGAACATCGCGCCGGCGTAGAGCAACTCGGCGTCGTACTTCAGGCCCTGGCGCGCACCGGTCAGGGCACCCCAGTAGTAGACGCGTGAGGAATGGTGGAAAAGCAGCGGGGTGGCGTTGTCGCGGACCATCTCGGTGATGGCCCTGGCGAGGGTGCTGTCGGGGACTTTGACGCCGTTCAGGTCGAGGCTCATGGCGGGCTCCAGGATCAAGGCGCACCGCGGGGTGCGGCGCGCAGGAGTCCATTGGAATTCCTGGGCGCCGTGGCGACAACGAGAGCGGAGGAGCGAATCCGGACAGGCATGCATGTTTTGCTGCCAGCAGACCATAAGCGTCCGGGATCGAGATCGTAGGGCGCATAACGCGCCAGCGTTATCCGCCGTGGGGCCATCGGCGCATAACCCGTTCCGGGTTATGCGCCCTACGGTCCTGCGTATTCGGGGCCCGCGGAGCCGACAGGTAGGAGCGCGCTCTGCGCGCGATCGCGGGCATGGCCCGCTCCTACAGGGAAGTCCGGGTCCTAGACGAACTGCGCCGCCGCATAGCCCGAGGCCCAGGCCCACTGGAAATTGAAGCCGCCCAGGTGGCCGGTCACGTCCAGCACCTCGCCAACAAAATACAGGCCCGGCGACTTCAGCGATTCCAGGGTCTTGGACGACACCTCGCGGGTGTCGACGCCGCCCAGGGTGACTTCCGCGGTGCGGTAGCCCTCGGTGCCGGCCGGCACCAGTTGCCAGTTGCCCAGTTGCTCGGCAATCGCCTTCAGCTCGCCGGGCGTGTACTGCTTCATCGGCTTGGAGACGAACCATTGCTCGGCCAGCAGGCCGGCCATCTTCTTGGTGAACAGCTCGGCCAGCAGCGTCTTCAGCTCGCTGTTGGGGCGCTCGCGCTGCTGGTCCACCAGCCAGACGGGCAGGTCGATGCGCGGCAGCAGGTCGATGCTGACGGTGTCGCCCGGCTGCCAGAAGGAGGAAATTTGCAGGATCGCCGGGCCGCTCAAACCGCGGTGGGTGAACAGGATGTTCTCGACGAAGCTCTGGCCATTGCAGCTGACCCGGCAATCCTCCACCGAGGTGCCGGACAGCTCGGTGCACAGTGCCTTGAGCTGCGGATCGGTAAGGGTGAAGGGCACCAGGCCGGCGCGGGTCGGCAGCACGTTGTGGCCGAACTGGCGGGCGACCTGGTAGCCGAAACCGGTGGCGCCCAGGGTCGGGATGGACAGGCCGCCGGTGGCGATCACCAGGGATTCGCAACGGACCAGGCCGAGGCTGGTCTGCAACTGGTAACCGCCCTCGTCGAGGCGGGCGATCTCGCTGACTGACGTATCCAGGCGCAGGTCGACGCCGGCCTGTTCGCATTCATCCAGCAGCAGGCCGAGGATGTCGCTGGACTTGTTATCGCAGAACAGCTGGCCGAGCTTCTTCTCGTGGTAGGGCACGCCGTGCTTGGCCACCAGGGCGATGAAATCCCACTGGGTGAAGCGCGCCAGGGCGGACTTGCAGAAGTGCGGGTTCTGCGACAGGAAGTTGCCCGGCTCGCAGTACATATTGGTGAAGTTGCAACGGCCGCCACCGGACATGAGGATCTTCTTGCCGGCCTTGTTGGCGTGGTCGATCAGCAGGACCTGGCGGCCGCGCGCGGCGGCGCCCATGGCGCACATCAGTCCCGCGGCGCCGGCGCCGATGATGATGACCTGGGATGTGAGCACGGCGGATTCCTCGTGGACGAACGCCTGGGCGGCGCAAAGCCGCGCATCTTACCCCAAGCGCCGGGCGAGGGGAGGCCGTGCGTCGACCCGCGGCGCGGGGCTGGCGGTTGAGGTATCCCGCAGGGGCATTTGCCCGGATAATGCGCGCCCAGTCGTTTTTCTCTTTTCGCGTTTTTCTTTTCGTGGTGCGTGCGCATGGAAATCAAGGTCAACTTTCTCGACAACCTTCGCCTGGAGGCCAAGTTCGACGACTTCACGGTCATCGCCGACCAGCCGATCCGCTACAAGGGCGACGGTTCGGCACCGGGGCCGTTCGACTATTTCCTGGCGTCCTCGGCGCTGTGCGCGGCCTACTTCGTCAAGCTCTACTGCCAGACCCGCGACATCCCCACGGACAACATCCGCCTGTCGCAGAACAACATCGTCGACCCGGAGAACCGCTACAAGCAGATCTTCAAGATCCAGGTGGAACTGCCGGCGGACATCTCCGAGAAGGATCGCCAGGGCATCCTGCGCTCCATCGACCGCTGCACCGTGAAGAAGGTGGTGCAGACCGGCCCGGACTTCGTCATCGAGGAAGTCGAGAACCTCGACGCCGACGCCCAGGCGCTGCTGATGCCCAGTACCGTCGCCGGCGCCAGCACCTACATCCCGGGCAAGGACCTGCCGCTGGAGCAGACCATCGCCAATATGTCGGAAATCCTCGCCGGCCTGGGCATGAAGATCGAGATCGCCTCCTGGCGCAACATCGTGCCCAACGTCTGGTCGCTGCATATTCGCGACGCGCAGTCGCCGCTGTGCTTCACCAACGGCAAGGGCGCCACCAAGGAGAGTGCGCTGGCCTCGGCGCTGGGCGAGTTCATCGAGCGGCTGAACTGCAACTTCTTCTACAACGACCAGTACTGGGGCGAGGAGATCGCCAACGCGCCGTTCGTGCATTACCCCGATGAGCGCTGGTTCAAGCCGGGCGCCAAGGACGCGCTGCCGGAGGAGATCCTCGACGAGTACTGCCTGGCGATCTACAACCCGGACGGCGAGCTGCGCGGCTCGCACCTGTACGACACCAACTCGGGCAACACCGAGCGCGGCATCTGCTCGCTGCCCTTCGTGCGCCAGTCCGACGGCGAGACGGTGTACTTCCCGTCCAATCTGATCGAGAACCTCTACCTGTCCAACGGCATGAGCGCCGGCAACACCCTGGCCGAGGCGCAGGTGCAGTGCCTGTCGGAAATCTTCGAACGCGCGGTCAAGCGCGAAATCCTCGAGGGCGAACTGGCCCTGCCGGACGTACCGCAGGAGGTGCTGGCCAAGTACCCCGGCATCGTCGCCGGCATCAAGGGGCTGGAGGAGCAGGGCTTCCCGGTGCTGGTCAAGGATGCGTCGCTGGGGGGCCAATACCCGGTGATGTGCGTGACCCTGATGAACCCGCGCACCGGCGGCGTGTTCGCCTCCTTCGGCGCCCACCCGAGCTTCGAAGTGGCGCTGGAGCGCAGCCTCACCGAGCTGCTCCAGGGCCGCAGCTTCGAGGGCCTGAACGACCTGCCGCGGCCGACCTTCGAAAGCCAGGCGCTGACCGAGCCGAACAACTTCGTCGAGCACTTCATCGACTCCAGCGGCGTGGTGTCGTGGCGCTTCTTCAGTGCCAGGGCCGATTACGAGTTCGTCGAGTGGGACTTCTCCGGCCACGGCGAGGACTCGAACAGTCAGGAAGCCCAGACCCTGTTCGGCATCCTCGAAGAGCAGGGCAGGGAAGTCTACATGGCCGTGTACGAGCACCTGGGCGCCACCGCGTGCCGCATCCTGGTGCCGGGTTACTCGGAAATCTACCCGGTGGAAGACCTCATCTGGGACAACACCAACAAGGCCCTGGCGTTCCGCGCCGACATCCTCAACCTGCACAGCCTCAACATCGTTCGCCTCAAGTCGCTGCTCAAGCGCCTGGAAGCCTGCGAGGTGGACGAGTACACCGACATCACCACGCTGATCGGCATCGAGTTCGACGACAACACGGTCTGGGGCCAACTGACCATCCTCGAGCTCAAGCTGCTGATCAACCTCGCGGTGAAGCGCTTCGACACCGCCAAGGAGCAGGTGGAGATGTTCCTCCAGTACAACGACAACACCGTCGAGCGCGGGCTGTTCTACCAGGCGCTCAACGCGGCACTGGAAGTGCACCTGGACGAGGAGCTGGAGATGGCCGACTTCGAGGCCAACTTCCGCCGCATGTTCGGCAACGAGCGCATGGACGCGGTGATCGGGTCGCTGGACGGCAGCGTGCGCTTCCATGGCCTGACGCCCACCAGCACCAAGCTGGAAGGCCTGGACAAGCACCTGCGCCTGATCGAGAGCTACAAGAAGCTGCATCAGGCACGGGCCCGGGCGGTGGGGCGCTGATCCGCGTGCTCAACGCCCCCATTGCCGGCGTGAGGGTCGAGTGATCTTTGTAGGATGGGTGGAGCGCAGCGATACCCATGCTGTCCGTGCGCGGGATTCGATGGGTATCGCTGCGCTCCACGCCATCCTACGAAGCGGCGCCATCCCATGACGCCGCGCCAGGCCGTAGGGCGAATAACGCGCAGCGTTATCCGCCGCGGAGCAAACGGCGGATAACCCGTTCCGGGTTATGCGCCCTACGGAACTGTACGGAAAGGGCACCTTCGGGTGCCCTTTCTCATTTCCGCGATCCAGATTCGCTCCCGGCATGCCGCCCGACCGATCATCCGGCGCAGCGCGAAAGTCCGCCTAGACTTGTCGATTCCGTCGTCGCCCAGGCGACCAAGCTGCATGCCGGTCATGCCGACCGCGCGAGGATCAGGAGAGTCACCATGTCCAGCCTGCAACGCGTCACCCCCTGCCTGTGGTTCGACGGCAAGGCCGAGGAAGCGGCCGAGTTCTACGTCGGCATCTTCCCCAACTCGCGCATCGTCCAGATTGCCTACTACCCCGAGGCCGAGAAGGACCGCCACGGCGGCGTGCCCGGTTCGGTGCTGACGGTGGAGTTCGTGCTCGACGGTCAGACCTTCATCGCCCTCAATGGCGGGCCGGCGTTCAACTTCACCGAGGCGCTGTCGCTGCAGGTGATGTGCGACAGCCAGAAGGAGATCGACCACTTCTGGGACAAGCTCGGCGCCGGCGGCCCGGTGGAGGCGCAGATGTGCGGCTGGCTGAAGGACCGCTACGGCGTGTCCTGGCAGATCTGCCCGCGCCACGTCGGCGACATGGTCGCCGACCCGAACCCGGCCAAGGCCAGCCGCACGCTGCAGGCGGTGATGGGCATGAAGAAACTGGACATGGCCGCCATCGAGCGCGCCCACGCCGGCAACTGAGCGCACGGATCGAGCACGGAGGGCACCGGGCATGTTCAGCCACATCACCGTTGGCACCAACGATTTGCCCCGCGCCATCGACTTCTACGGCAAGGTCCTCGGCACGCTGGGGATCGTCCTCAAGGCGCATCGCCATGCACCCGAGCGGGCGATCTTCGTGCATCCGGACAGCGACGTGGCGTTCTGCGTCTATTTACCCATCGACGGCCAGCCGGCGAGCGTCGGCAATGGCAGCCTGGTGGCCTTCGAGGCGCGCACGCGGCACCAGGTCGATCGCTTCCACGCCCGCGCCGTGCAACTGGGCGGTGTCGACGAAGGGCCGCCGGGGCTGCGCCTGAACTACTCGCCGACCTACTACGGTGCCTATGTGCGCGACCTCGACGGCAACAAGCTGTGCTGCGTCTGCCATCTGCCGGAGTGAGGCGCCACGCCAGAAAAATCGAACCCGCAAGCGCAGCGGCTCGTCCAACTCCCTGAGCGTCGCAGCCACCCGGCACGCACCGCCTGCCTGGCTGCGGCCCCACCAAGCGGCGAGGGTGCGCTCGCCGGACCGGGAGGAACTGCGATGGTCACGCATTACAAGGTCAAGGGTCACCTGGCCTGCGGGCATGCCGGCAAGCACCTGGAGGCCACCAGCGAGCTGAACCGGGTGAAGTGCCGCAGCTGCCGTAACACCGAGGTCTACAAGGAAGCCCGCCGCGATGCGCGCAACGCCGCACGTCGCGCCCAGCGCAAGGCCCGCGCCGACGCCGTGCACAACGACTGGCGCAGCTTCTGGGAGAAGCGCCTCGCCGCTTTGCCGGGCAGCCAGCGCCTGCCGCGCGGGTTCCAGGACCAGCCGTTCGTTTGAGCGGGGTGCGGGACCGTTAGCGGTGAGGGATGGCTGATGCTGCGATGCCGGTCGGCACCAATTCCTACTCCCTCTGGCAGAGGGGGAGGGCCCTTGATCTCACAATCCCGGATGCATGCCCGAGCGTTATGCTCGGGAAAGTCGTGCTAGCATCTGCCCCGGCCCCGAATCCTCCTGCGGCGCTGGCAACTCGCCAGCGTCGCCTTCCCTCACAGAAGGACCCACGCAATGGCTCAAGTCACCCTCAAGGGCAACCCGGTTTCCGTCGACGGCAAGCTGCCGCAGAAAGGCGAGCAGGCTCCGGCCCTGTCGCTGGTCGCCGGCAACCTGTCCGACGTCACCCTCGACACCTACGCCGGCAAGCGCAAGGTGCTGAACATCTTCCCCAGCGTCGACACCCCGACCTGCGCCACCTCCGTGCGCAAGTTCAACGCCGAGGCGAGCAAGCTGGCCAACACCGTGGTGCTGTGCATCTCCGCTGACCTGCCGTTCGCCCAGGCGCGCTTCTGCGGCGCCGAAGGCCTGGAAAACGTAGTGAACCTGTCCACCCTGCGTGGCCGCGAGTTCCTCGCCAACTACGGCGTGGCCATCGCCGACGGCCCGCTGGCCGGCCTGGCCGCCCGCGCGGTGGTGGTACTGGACGAGCAGAACAAGGTGCTGCACAGCGAGCTGGTGGGCGAGATCGCCGACGAGCCGAACTACGCCGCTGCCATCGCCGCCCTGGCTTGATTTTCCTACTCCTGTAGGAAATGCGGACCGACCCCGTGGGGTCGGTCCGACTGATCGGAACCCTTCCGATCATTGCCGGTCGCAATGTCCCGGTAATTCGTAACTCCCGGTAAATCCAAGGTAAATAGCGGGTAAAGAGACTTTGCCTGCGGCTTTGCTGTGCTTATCGTTCAGCCTCGGTATTCTCACTTCTTTTCGCCAAGACCTCGAAGACAGCGCTCATGACTGCAAGCAACGGATCGCCCTCCACCCTCCGCAAACTGCGCCCCTGGCTCATCACCGCGCTGCTGTTCGCCGCGGTGGTGGGGCTGATCATGTGGCTGCACTCGACGTCGACCGGTGCGCCGGCGGCCCAGGGCGGGCGCGGCGGGCGACCGGGCCCGGGGCAGATGGCCGCTGGGCAGGGCGGTGCGGCGGTGACCGTCAGCGTCGCGCCGGTGCTCAAGGGCGACCTGCCGGTGCACTACCACGCGCTGGGCACAGTCACGGCCTACAACACCGTCAACGTTCGCGCGCGGGTCAGCGGCCAGCTGGTCAAGGTGCCGTTCCAGGAAGGCCAGGAAGTGAAGGCCGGCGACGTGCTCGCGGTGATCGACCCGCGCCCGTTCCAGGCCGCGCTGGACCAGGCCCAGGGCACGCTGCTGCAGAACCAGGCGCAACTGAAGAACGCGCAGATCGACCTCGCCCGCTACAAGGGTCTGTACGCCGAGGACTCCATCGCCAAGCAGACCCTGGACACCCAGGAGGCCCAGGTGCGCCAGTACGAGGGCACCCTGAAGACCAACCAGGGCCAGGTCGCCGACGCCAAGCTCAACCTCGAGTTCACCCAGGTGCGCGCGCCCATCTCCGGCCGCGTGGGCCTACGCCAGGTGGACGTGGGCAACCTCGTCACCTCGGGCGACACCACGCCGCTGGTGGTCATCACCCAGGTCAAGCCGATCTCCGTGGTGTTCAGCCTGCCGCAGCAGCAACTGGGCACCATCGCCCGCGAGCTGTACAGCGGCAAGCCGGTGCCGGTGGAGGCGCTGGACCGCAACCAGAACCAGACCCTGGCTACCGGTGTGCTGAAGACCCTGGACAACCAGATCGACACCACCACCGGCACCGTCAAGCTCAAGGCCGGCTTCGATAACGACGACCACAAGCTGTTCCCCAACCAGTTCGTCAACGTGCGCCTGCTCGCCGAGACCCTGCCGGGCGTGCTGACCATCCCGGCCAACGCCGTGCAGCGCGGCAACGACGGCACCTACGTCTACCTGGTCGGCGCGGAGGACAAGGCCAAGCGCCAACTGGTCACCCTGGGCACCAGCGAAGGCGAGCGCGTGGTGGTCACCGAGGGCCTGAAGGAGGGCGACCGCGTCGTCGTCGAAGGCACCGACCGCCTGCGCGACGGCACCCGCATGACCATCGCCGCCTCCGACGCCAAGGCCCGCGCGGCGGCCGAGGAGGGCGACAAGTCCACCGCCAAGCCGTTCGGTTCGGACACCCCGGTCCAGGACAGCGGTAAGAGCGAATGAACCCGTCCCGCCTGTTCATCCTGCGGCCGGTCGCCACTACGCTGTTGATGGTGGCGATCCTGCTGTCGGGGATCATCGCCTACCGCTTCCTGCCGATCTCGGCATTGCCGGAAGTGGATTACCCGACCATCCAGGTGGTGACCCTGTACCCCGGCGCGAGCCCGGACATCATGACCTCCTCGGTGACCGCGCCGCTGGAAAACCAGCTGGGGCAGATTCCCGGCCTCAACGAGATGTCCTCCACCAGCTCCGGCGGCGCCTCCGTGATCACCCTGCAGTTCAGCCTGCAGATCAACCTCGACGTCGCCGAGCAGGAAGTCCAGGCGGCGATCAACACCGCGCAGAGCCTGCTGCCCAAGGACCTGCCCAACCAGCCGGTGTACAGCAAGGTGAACCCGGCGGACGCGCCCATCCTGACGCTGGCGGTAATGTCCCCGGACATGCCGCTGCCGCAGATCCAGGACCTGGTGGACACCCGTCTCGCGCAGAAAATCTCGCAGATTTCCGGCGTCGGGCTGGTCAGCATCAGCGGCGGACAGCGCCCGGCCGTGCGCATCCGCGCCAACCCGTCGGCCCTGGCCGCCGCCGGCCTGAGCCTGCAGGACCTGCAGACCACCGTCACCAACAACAACCTCAACGGCCCCAAGGGCAGCTTCGACGGCCCGACCCGTTCCTCGACCCTGGACGCCAACGACCAGCTCAAGTCCGCTGACGCCTACCGCGACCTGATCATCGCCTACAAGAACGGCTCGCCGCTGCGCGTGCGCGACGTGGCCAGCGTGGAGGACGACGCCGAGAACGTGCGCCTGGCCGCCTGGGCCAACACCTCGCCAGCGGTAGTGCTGAACATCCAGCGCCAGCCGGGCGCCAACGTCATCGAGGTGGTGGACAGCATCAAGAAGATGCTGCCGCAATTGCAGGCGACGCTGCCCGGCAGCCTGGAAGTGACGGTGCTCACCGACCGCACCACGACCATCCGCGCCTCCGTGGCGGACGTGCAGTTCGAGCTGTTCCTCGCCGTCTGCCTGGTGGTGATGGTCACCTTCCTGTTCCTGCGCAACATCTCCGCGACGCTGATCCCCAGCTTCGCCGTGCCGCTGTCGCTGATCGGCACCTTCGGCGTGATGTACCTCGCCGGATTCTCGATCAACAACCTGACGCTGATGGCGCTGACCATCGCCACCGGCTTCGTGGTGGACGACGCCATCGTCATGGTGGAGAACATCGCCCGCTACCTGGAGCAGGGCGACGAACCGCTGGAGGCCGCGCTCAAGGGCTCCAAACAGATCGGCTTCACCATCATTTCGCTGACCTTCTCGCTGATCGCCGTGCTGATCCCGCTGCTGTTCATGGGCGACGTGGCGGGGCGGCTGTTCCGTGAGTTCGCCATCACCCTGGCGGTGGCGATCCTCATCTCCGGCTTCGTCTCCCTGACCCTGACGCCGATGCTCAGCGCCAAGCTGCTGCGCCACGTCGAGCCGGAGAAGGAAGGGCGCTTCGCCCGCGCCGCCGGGCGCTTCATCGACACCATGATCGAGCGCTACGCGAGCGCCCTGCGCGTGGTGCTGCGCCATCAGCCGCTGACCCTGCTGGTGGCCATCGCCACCGTGGTGCTCACCGCGCTGCTGTACATCTTCATGCCCAAGGGCTTCTTCCCGGTGCAGGACACCGGGGTGATCCAGGGCATCGCCGAGGCGCCGCAGTCGATCTCCTTCCAGGCCATGGCGAGCCGCCAGCAGGACCTGGCCGAGATCGTGCTGAAGGACCCGGCGGTGGAAAGCCTGTCCTCCTTCATCGGCGTGGACGGCACCAACGCCACGCTCAACACCGGGCGCTTGCTGATCAACCTCAAGCCCCACGCCGAGCGCGACGTGACCGCCAGCGAGGTGATCCAGCGCCTGCAGCCGGAGCTGGACCGGATCGCCGGCATCAAGCTGTACATGCAGCCGGTACAGGACCTCACCATCGAAGACCGCATCGCCCGCACCCAGTACCAGTTCACCCTGCAGGACGCCGACCCGGACGTCCTCGCCGACTGGGTGCCGCGCCTGGTCGAGCGCCTGCAGCAACTGCCGGAACTGGCCGATGTGGCTACCGACTGGCAGGACAAGGGCCTGCAGGCCTACATCAACATCGACCGTGACACCGCCTCGCGCCTGGGCGTGAGCCTGTCGAACATCGACAGCGTGCTGTACAACGCCTTCGGCCAGCGGCTGATCTCCACCATCTTCACCCAGGCCACGCAGTACCGCGTGGTGCTGGAAGTGGCGCCGCAATTCCAGATCGGCCCGCAGTCGCTGGAGAACCTCTACGTGCCGTCCAGCGACGGCACCCAGGTGCGCCTGTCCAGCCTGGCCAAGGTGGAAGAGCGCCACACCCTGCTGGCGGTCAACCACATCGCCCAGTTCCCGGCCGCGACCATCTCCTTCAACCTGGCCAAGGGCGTCGCCCTCGGCGAGGCGGTGCAGGCGATCCGCGATGTCGAGGCACAGATGGACATGCCCGTCAGCCTGCAGGGCAGCTTCCGCGGCGCGGCGCAGGCGTTCGAGGCCTCGCTGTCCAACACCCTGCTGCTGGTGCTGGCGTCCATCGTCACCATGTACATCGTGCTGGGCATCCTCTACGAAAGCTTCATCCACCCGGTGACCATCCTCTCCACGCTGCCCTCGGCGGGCGTGGGGGCCCTGCTGGCGCTGATGCTCTCCGGGCAGGACATCGGCATCGTGGCGATCATCGGCATCATCCTGCTGATCGGCATCGTGAAGAAGAACGCGATCATGATGATCGACTTCGCCCTGGACGCCGAACGCAACGAGGGCAAGCCGCCCCATGAGGCGATCTACCAGGCCTGCCTGCTGCGCTTCCGGCCGATCCTGATGACCACCATGGCCGCGCTGCTGGGCGCGCTGCCGCTGATGCTCGCCGGCGGCGCCGGCGCTGAGCTGCGCCAGCCGCTGGGCATCACCATGGTCGGCGGCCTGCTGGTCAGCCAGCTGCTGACGCTGTTCACCACGCCGGTGATCTACCTGTACTTCGACCGCCTGGCCGCGCGCTGGGCCAACTGGCGGCAGCGCCACGGCCTGGACGTGAACAGCATCGACCCGGCGGAGCGCGGCTGATGGGCGGGTTATCGCGCCTGTTCATCCTGCGCCCGGTCGCCACCCTGCTGCTGACGGTGGCGCTGATGCTGGCCGGCGTGCTGTCGTTCAGCCTGCTGCCGGTGGCGCCGCTGCCCAACGTCGACTTCCCGACCATCCTGGTGCAGGCCTCCCTGCCCGGCGCCAGCCCGGAAACCATGGCCTCCACGGTGGCGACGCCGCTGGAGCGCTCGCTGGGGCGCATCGCCGGGGTCACCGACATGACCTCCAGCAGCTCCCTGGGCAACACCACCATCATCGTGCAGTTCGACCTGTCCAAGGACATCGACGGCGCCGCGCGCGAGGTGCAGTCGGCGATCAACGCGGCCATGAGCCTGCTGCCCTCGGGCATGCCGAACAACCCGACGTACCGCAAGGCGAACCCGTCGGACATGCCGATCATGATCCTCACGCTGACCTCGGACACCTACACCCGCGGGCAGATGTACGACCTGGCCTCGACCATCGTCTCGCCCAAGCTCGCGCAGGTGAAAGGGGTGGGGCAGGTGAGCATCGGCGGCTCGTCGCTGCCGGCGGTGCGCGTCGACGTCAACCCGGACCAGCTCAGCCAGTACGGCATCTCCCTGGACACCGTGCGCAACGCCATCAACAACACCAACGCCGACGGCCCGAAGGGCTCGCTGGAGTTCGGCGACCGGCACTGGCAGGTGGACTCCAACGACCAGCTGCGCAAGGCCAGCGAGTACGCGCCGCTGATCGTCCACTACAACGCCGAGACCGGCGCCGCGGTGCGCCTGAAGGACGTCGCCACGGTCACCGACTCGGTGGAGGACGTGCGCAACGCCGGCTTCTCCGACGACCTGCCGGCGGTGCTGCTGATCATCACCCGGCAGCCGGGCGCCAACATCATCGAGGCCACCGACGCCATCCACGAGCAGTTGCCGATCATCCAGGACGTGCTCGGCCCGCAGGTGAAACTGTCGGTGATGGACGACCGCAGCCCGTCGATCCGCTCCTCGCTGGAAGAAGCCGAGCTGACCCTGATCATCTCCGTGGTGCTGGTGATCCTGGTGGTCTACCTGTTCCTGCGCAACGGCCGCGCCACGCTGATCCCCAGCCTCGCGGTGCCGGTGTCGCTGGTGGGCACCTTCGCGGTCATGTACCTGTGCGGCTTCTCGCTGAACAACCTGTCGCTGATGGCGCTGATCATCGCCACCGGCTTCGTGGTGGACGACGCTATCGTCGTGGTGGAGAACATCGCCCGGCGCATCGAGGAGGGCGATCCGCCGATCCAGGCGGCCATCCGTGGCGCGCGGGAAGTGAGTTTCACCGTGCTGTCGATGACCCTGTCGCTGGTGGCGGTATTCATCCCGCTGCTGCTCATGGGCGGCATCACCGGGCGGCTGTTCCGCGAGTTCTCGGTGACCCTGGCGGCGGCCATCCTGGTGTCGCTGGTGGTGTCCCTGACGCTGACGCCGATGCTCTGTGCGCGCCTGCTCAAACCGGTCGAGCGCGGGCCGAAGAAGGCCTCGCTGGAGCGCCAGAGCAACCGCTATTTCGTCGCCTTCATGCAGCGCTACCGCGCCAGCCTGAGCTGGGCGCTGGAGCATTCGCGGCTGATGGTGGTGATCATGCTCGGCTGCATTGCGCTGAACCTGTACCTCTTCGTGGTGGTGCCCAAGGGCTTCCTGCCGCAGCAGGACTCCGGACGCCTGCGCGGCTTCGCGGTGGCCGACCAGAGCATCTCGTTCCAGGCGCTGGACAAGAAAATGGCCGAGTTCCGCCGGATCCTCTCCGAGGACCCGGGCGTGGAGAACGTGGTGGGCTTCGTCGGCGGCGGCAAGTGGCAGTCGAGCAATACCGGCTCCTTCTTCGTCACCCTGAAGGACATCTCCGAGCGCGACTCCGCCGAAACCATCGTCAACCGCCTGCGCAAGCGGCTGGCGCAGGTGCCCGGCGCCAACCTGTTCCTGGTCGCCGGCCAGGACGTGCGCATCGGCGGCCGCCAGGGCAATGCGCAGTACGACTTCACCCTGCGCAGCGATGACCTCACCCTGCTGCGCGAATGGGCGCCCAAGGTGGAGGCGGCGATGAACAAGGTGCCGCAGATCGTCGACGTCAGCAGCGACGCCCAGGACAAGGGCGTGCAGAGCCGCCTGGTGATCGACCGCGACCGCGCGGCGAGCCTAGGGGTGAACGTCGCCGAGGTGGACGCGGTGCTGAACAACTCCTACGGCCAGCGCCAGGTCTCGACCATCTTCAACCCGCTGAACCAGTACCACGTGGTAATGGAGGTCGCCCAGCCGTACCAGGAGACGCCCGAGGAGCTGCGCCAGGTCTACGTGATCAATAGCGAAGGCCAGCGCATCCCGCTCTCGGCCTTCACCCACATCGAGCCGAGCCGCGCGCCGCTGGAGGTCAACCACCAGGGCCAGTTCGCCGCCACCACCTTCTCCTTCAACCTGGCCCAGGGCGCGCAGATCGGCCCGGCCCGCGATGCGATCCTGGCGGCGGTGGAGCCGATCCACCTGCCGATGGAAATCCAGGCCACCTTCGAGGGCAACGCCGGAGCGGTGCAGGACACGCAGAACGACATGCCGTGGCTGATCCTGCTGGCGCTGGTGTCGGTCTACATCGTGCTGGGCATCCTCTACGAAAGCTACGTGCACCCGCTGACCATTCTCTCCACGCTGCCCTCGGCGGGCGTCGGCGCGCTGCTCACGCTGATGCTGTTCCGCACCGAGCTGTCGCTGATCGCGCTGATCGGCGTGATCCTGCTGATCGGTATCGTGAAAAAGAACGCCATCATGATGATCGACTTCGCCCTGGACGCCGAACGCACCCAGGGCCTGTCGCCGCGGGACGCGATCCTGGAGGCGGCGATGAAGCGCTTCCGGCCGATCATGATGACCACCCTGGCCGCCATCCTCGGCGCGCTGCCGCTGATCTTCGGCATCGGCGGCGACGCCGCGCTGCGTCGCCCGCTGGGCATGACCATCGTCGGCGGCCTGATCGGCAGCCAGTTGCTGACCCTGTACACCACCCCCGTCGTCTACCTCTACCTCGACCGCCTGCGCCATTGGGTCAACCAGAAGCGCGGCGTGCGCACCGACGGCGCCCTGGAGACACCCGTATGATCCGTTCCCGTTCCCTGCTCACTCCGCTGGCCCTGGCCCTGGCGCTGGCCGGTTGCGCCATCGGCCCGGACTACCAGCGCCCCGAGCTGACGGTGCCCGCCAGCTTCAAGGAGGGTGAGGGCTGGCAGCTGGCCAAGCCGCAGGACGGTTTCAACCACGGCGCCTGGTGGGAGCTGTACGGCGACGCCACGCTGAACGACCTGCAGACCCGCCTGGTGGCCGCCAACCAGACCCTGGCGCAATCGCTGGCGTCCTACCGCCAGGCCCAGGCGCTGGCCAAGGGCGCGCGTTCTTCCTTCTTCCCGACGATCAGCGCCGACGTCGGCAAGACCCGTTCCGGCCAGGGCACCGGCAGCGGCGGCAGCGTGCGCCTGCCGGACGGTTCCACCGTCAGCAGTGGCGGCGGCAGCAGTTCGATCAGCAACAGCTACTCGGCGAGCCTGGGTGTGAGCTGGGAGCTGGACCTCTGGGGCAAGCTGCGTCGCCAACTGGAGGCCGACACCGCCAGCATGGACGCCAGCGCCGCGGACCTGGCCAACTCGCGTCTGTCCCTGCAGTCGCAGTTGACGCAGAACTACCTGCAGCTGCGGGTGATGGACCAGCAGATCAAGCTGCTCAACGACACGGTCACCGCCTACCAGCGCTCGCTCAAGCTCACCGAGAACCAGTACAACGCCGGTATCGTCACCAAGGCCGATGTCGCCCAGGCGCGCACCCAGCTCAAGAGCACCGAGGCCCAGGCCATCGACCTGAAATACCAGCGCGCCCAGCTCGAGCACGCCATCGCCGTGCTGGTCGGCGTGCCGCCGGCCCAGTTCTCCCTGGCGGCGGTGGACGGCGTGCCGAAGTTGCCGGCAGTGCCGGCGCTGCTGCCGTCCGAATTGCTGCAACGCCGGCCGGACGTGGCTTCGGCCGAGCGCCAGGTGATTGCCGCCAACGCCAAGATCGGCGTGGCCAAGGCCGCCTGGTTCCCCGACCTGACCCTTACCGCCGCCGGCGGCTATCGCAGCGGCAGCTTCCAGAACTGGATCGAGACGCCCAACCGCTACTGGTCCATCGGCCCGCAGTTCGCCATGACGCTGTTCGACGGCGGGCTGATCGCCTCCCAGGTCGAGCAGGCCGAGGCGAGCTACGACCAGACCGTGGCGACCTACCGGCAGACCGTGCTGGACAGCTTCCGCGAGGTCGAGGACTACATGGTCCAGCTCAAGGTGCTGGAAGAGGAGAGCGGCGTGCAGCAGGAAGCGCTGGACGCTTCCCGCGAGGCGCTGCGCCTGACCACCAACCAGTACAAGGCCGGCACCATCGACTACAGCAACGTGGTCACCACCCAGACCAGTGCGCTGTCCAACGAGCGCACGCTGCTGACCCTCACCGGCAGCCGGTTGACGGCCAGCGTGCAGTTGATCGCCGCGCTGGGCGGGGGGTGGGATGCGGCGAAGATCGCCGAGGAAGGGCAGGCCAAACGCGACTGACGCAACCGTCAGTCGTCGATCAGCGCGGTCAGCGGAATCCGGAAGTGGCTTTGTCCATCGAGGGATTTCACCCCGCGCGGCGACGCGGTGCTGACCAGCGCCACGCCATCCAGGCGCTCCAGTACTTCGCAGTCGATCTGCCCGATCGCCGGCAGGCGGTCATCGGCACTGGCCGTGCGCAGGCGTGAGCGCGGCTTGAGGAAGCGCCAGTCGCGGCCACAGGCATCGATCAGGCGGCACTCGGCCCAGCCAGGGAAGCACTCTTCGGTATAACGCACGATCTCGACCATCAGGCGTGGCATGGCTGGCTCTCCGTCGGCAGGTTGTAGGGGGTGTTCAGCCAAGGAAGCGGCGGGCTGTGGTGAAGCTGCGTTGCCAGTAGCTGTTGTCCAGCGAGTCCATGCGGATGCTCGAGCCAGTGCTGGGGGCATGGATGAACTGGTTGTTGCCGATATAGAGACCGACGTGGCTGACGTTGCCACTGCCGTTGCGGTTGAAGAACACCGCATCGCCGGGCTTGAGCTGGGCAAGGCTGACATGCTTGCTGTCGTCGTCCTGGATCATTTCGCCGGTGGTGCGTGGCAGGCTCACGCCCAGTTCCGTGCGGAACAGGTAGACCAGCAGGCCGCTGCAGTCGAAGCCCGTTTCTTCGGAGGTGCCGCCCCAGCGATAGGGGATGCCGATGAGTTGCCGGGCGCGGGCAACCACCCGCGCGTTGCCGGCGGCCCGCAGGGCGTGCATGCGGCTGCCCTGGGCGCTGGCCAGGCCGCTGCGCACGGTGTTGCGATTGAAGTCGCGGGCGTGCTGAGCGCCAGGCAGGCTGGCGGCCTTGTAGATCGAGGCGATACGGGTGGCCTTGTAGGCCGAGACGGGGCGCGTGTCCTTGTATACCGAGACCTTCCGGCTCTCCTTGTAGTGCGAGACTTTGCGGTTCTCTTTGGCCTGACACGGCGTCAGTGTCAGGGCGAGCAGCAGGGAGGTGGTCAGGACAAGGAACGGACGCATCGTTGGAACATCGCAGCAGGGAAACGAAGCCGACCATGTTAAGAACCTCGTCAGGCAATGAGAGTTGGTTGCCGACCGAAAGTGCGTGGGAATATTCCGAATGAGTCGCTGGCGGTGACTCGCAGGCCCAGGCGCGGCGTTACCCGCTGAAGCGTCGGGCGGTGGTGTAGCTGCGTTGCCAGTAAGTGTTGGCCAGCGAGTCGATGCGGATGGTCTTGCCGCTGCTGGGGGCGTGGATGAATTGCCCGTCGCCGATGTACAGGCCGACGTGGCTGGCCCGCCCGCTGCCGTTGCGGTTGAAGAACACCGCATCGCCCGGGCGCAGTTCGTTGCGGCTCACGGTGTTGCGGCGCTGCGCGATCATCGACGCGGTGGTGCGCGGCAGCTGGCGTTTGGCGATGCTGCCGTACAGGTAGACCAGCAGCCCGCTGCAATCGAACCCGGCTTCCTCGGTGGTGCCGCCCCAGCGATAGGGCGTGCCGATCAGTTCGTGGGCGCGGGCGACGATGAGCGAGGTATCCACCGGGCTGAACGGCGCCAATTGCTTGCGCAGCACCGTGAGGCGGGCGAGGGCGCCCCGTTGCTCGGCCGTGAGCGTTTGCGGGTCAACCGGCTGGGCCGAATCGCCGACGCGGCTGGCGGCGGCCTCCTGCAGACGTTGCGCAGGCGCGAAGCCCGCGTGGCTGTATGCGCGCACCACGGCGTTGGACTCCAGGCGGCGCCAGGCCGGGGCGTCGAAATCATCGGCCAGGACGGTGGTCGTACCCAGCGCGAACAGCAGATGAAGAGGCAGCCAGTGAAGGAGAGGGCGCACGTCGAATAACCTCGTGGAGCAAGTGACGGCGCCATCCTAGAAAGGATCAGGGAAAGACTCTGTAGGGGAATTCCTTGAGCGGTGAAAGTTAAATCCAGTCGCGATGACGGACGTGTCAGCGTGCGAACAGCTGGCCGATGTCCTTGAAGGCCTTGAATTCCAGGGCGTTGCCGCAGGGATCGAAGAGGAACAGCGTCGCCTGCTCGCCTACCTGCCCCTGGAAGCGTACGTGCGGCTCAATGACGAACGCCGTGCCGCGCTCGCGCAGCCGCTGCGCCAGGCGTTCCCAGTCCTCCCACGGCAGCACCACGCCAAAGTGCGGCACCGGTACGTCGTGGCCGTCCACGGCGTTGGTGTGCGCCGCTTCCTGGCTGGCGGTGCGCGGGTGCTCGTGGATCACCAACTGGTGGCCGAAGAAGTCGAAGTCCACCCATTGCGCGCTGCTGCGGCCTTCGGCGAGGCCGAACACCTCGCCGTAGAAGCGCCGGGCCAGGGCGAGATCGTAGACGGGGATGGCCAGGTGGAAGGGCGAAAGTGCCATGGATGTGCTCCCTGTCGGCCTCAGGCCGGAACGGCCAGCAGGCGGGTGATGGCGGCCTTAGCCGCGTTCATCTGGCCTTCCCGGGCCAGGCGGGTGAATTCCAGCAGCGCATGTTCGTGCTCGGCGAGGTCGTCGAGGATGTCGCGGTCATCGTCGTCACCCGCGACGGCCAGGTCGTCGTAGCGCTGGACGTAGGGTTCCACCAGCACTTCGAGCTTCTCCAGGGTCTGCGGCCAGTCGAGCCCGCGCCAGTCGGCGGCACGTTGGCGGCCCTGGGCGGCGGCATGGGCGGTGTCGCCCAGCGGCAGGCCGTGGCGTTGCAGCAGTCGCGCCATGCGCAGGGCGGTCTGGCGCTCCAGTCGCGCCAGCAGGAGCATCGAGGACGCCCCCTCCGGCAGTTGCTCGGCCAGGCCGAGGAAGAAGTTCTCGCCGCGGACTTCGCCCAGGTAGGCGGCCTGCAGTTCACGGGCTTGTCGGTGCATGCGTCGGTCCCCCTTTGCTCAATGGGGACCAGCCTAGACGATGTGCGGCGGGCATCGAACCCGGCATGTCGTGTCTGGGCCAGAACGGGTCGCTCAGCGTTCGAAGCCGTATTCGCGCTCGACCCGGCTGATGCGCACGCGGAAGGCGCTGTACCAGTCGCGCCGACCGGCCTGTTGCGCCATGCGGTGCTCGGCCTGCTGCTTCCACTGGCGGATCGCGGCTTCGTCACGCCAGTAGGACACCGTGATGCCCAGCCCATCGGCGCCGCGGGCGGACTCCACGCCGAGGAAGCCGTCCTGCTGCGCGGCCAGTTCCAGCATGCGCTCGGCGGTGGCGCCGTAGCCGTCGTCCAGCTCGGTGCGGTAGGAGGTGAAGGTCACGGCGTAGTAGGGTGGCTGCGGGGTGCTGGCGATCATGCGGGGCTCCCGATCTGGCGGGTTTCGCGGCTGGTTTCCAGGCTCGACTGATGGCGGAATGCGGCCGAAAGCAGCGCCTCGGCCAGCGGCACGGCGATGCCGGCCAGCGCCTTGCGTTCGGGCTGGAACAGGGTGGCAATGAAGAACGGATGGTCGGTGGCTTCTAGCGCGCGGATGCTGCCATCCTCGCCGTGGGCGCAGGCGCGCAGCGAGCCCCCGAAAAGCGCATCCTGGAACGCCGGATTGACCCCGTAGCTGCAGCGATAGCCCTCGCGGATCTGGGGTACGCCATAAATAGCCGCCAGGTGCGAACCGGCGGCGAGGCGAATGGTTTCGCTGACTTCCACCAGGGAGCAGGGCAGGGCGTGCACCACCGGGCGCGCCGCTTCCGGGTCCGTTTCCGCGTGGGCGGCGTCCTGCCAGCCTAGGACGTTGCGCGCGCGCTCCAGCAGGGCGTGCTGGAAGCCGCCGCAGGTGCCGAGGAAGGGCACCTGGTTTTCGCGGGCGAAGGTGATGGCCCGGAGCGCGCCGTCGGTATCCCGGTAGGGGCTGCCGGGAATGCACCAGAAGCCCGCGTAAACGTCCAGATCCAGCCCTTCGGCGAGGCGCGGCGTGTCCAGCCAGTCGATGCGCAGGGTGCCGGAGTGCGGCAGCAGCGATTGCTGCAGCGCCAGGGGAATCGCCCAGTGGGCGGTGACGCGGCTGTCGCGGTCGCCGATCAGCCCGATCCGCAGTGCTTTACGACGTTTTCCCATCTTTTGCTCCCCCTGGCGTCGGAGCCCTCTGGCGGGCCTTTGGGAGGCAATTTATAGTTGCGCAGGCGCAATCGAAAATGGGCGGTCGCGCAACCTTGGAGTGCGTCGATGCAATACCGTCTGGAATACGCCGATCTCGCGCTGGTGCTGGCGCTGGTGCGCGGCGGCAGCCTGGCCCGGGCCGCGGAGCTGCTCGCGGTGGACGTCTCCACCGTGTTCCGCGCCGTGCGCCGGCTGGAAAAGGCGCTGGGCACCGCGCTGTTCGAAAAGGGCCGCAACGGCTACCTGGCCACCGCCACCGCGCAGCAATTGGCGACCCAGGCGGAGTTGGCCGAGCAGGCCCTGGAAGCGGCGCGCCTGGGCCTGGAGCAAGGCCACGACGTGCTCAGCGGCACGGTGCGCCTGACCTGTTCCGACACCGTACTGCAAGGCCTGCTGCTGCCGGCACTGGCGCGCTTCATGAAGCGCTATCCCGCATTGAACCTGGAGCTGACCACCTCCAATGCCTTCGCCAACCTCAGCCGCCGCGACGCCGACATCGCCCTGCGTCTGACCAGCGCGCCGCCGGAACACCTGGTCGGGCGCAACCTGGGCGAGGTGCACTACGTGCTCTGCGCGCACCGCGACTACCTCGCGGAACAGGGCGAGCGGCCCTGGCAGGAGCTGAGCTGGATCGCTCCGGACGAATTCCTCCCCGACCACTCCAGCGTGGCCTGGCGCCGTCAGGTGTTCCCGGCCGTGGTGCCGGCCTATCGCTGCAACAGCATGCTCTCGGTGCTCGACCTGTGCCGTGCAGGCCTTGGCCTGGCGGCGCTGCCGGCGTTCCTGCTGCGCCCCGGCGACGGCCTGCAGGTGCTGGAGCCGGAACTGCCCGGCTGCAGTACCCATCTCTGGCTGCTGACCCGCCCCGACTGCCGGGCGCTGCGCGCGGTGGTCACGCTGTTCGAGGAACTGGCCGGCAGCATCCGGCTGCGCGGCTGAATGAAAAGACCCCGCGCTCAGGCGGGGTCTTAGGTCGTGCAGGCTTACCAGTGACGGTAATGGCCGCCGTAGTAGGCCGGGCCGTAATAACGCGGCGGGCCATAGTAGCGGGGCGGACCGTAGTAGCGCGGGCCCGGCACCACCACGACAGGGCGGTAGACCGGCTGGTAAACCGGTTGATAGACCGGTGCCGGCTGGTAGTACACCGGCGGCGGCGGGTAATAGGCCACGGGGGGCGGCGGAGCGTAATAGGGCGCCGGCGCGGGTTGCGACCCAGCGACCACTGCACCCCCGATAACAGCACCGACCACGGCGCCTATCGCAGCGGCATCGGTGTTGCTATTGGCCGCCGCCTGACCGGCGACGGCGAGGCCAGCGCAGAGCAGGGCGATCTGGGGGAGACGGTGAAGCATGATGCACCTCCTGAGGAACCCGGCGAGGAACCAGGTATCTATGAGACATCGGCCTCGATCGAATCGTAACGCCGCCGGTGTAAAGGTTGTGTAAATGGCGCCGTACGGTTTCGTGAGGTCGACTGCGTGCATCAGCTTGCAATACATCGGTGCGCTGCTGGGCCCTGCTGGCTGGTAAGGTGGCGCCCTTCGCGTTTCCGAGCTTTTCCTCGGAGCCTTTTTTCCAGGCTCTTTCCGAGCTCTTTTTTCCAGGAACCAGGGAGACTTCCATGCCCTTCAATCGAGTGACGCTCGTGTCGCTTCTCGCTGCCGCCGCGCTGGCCGGTTGCAGCTCCAAGGATTCCTCGTCCGATGCCGCGCCGCCGGCCGCGGACAACCCGCCGGCTATGACCGGCACCTGCAACGCCAAGGCGGTGCAGTCGATCGTCGGCAAGATCGTCACCCCGACGCTCACCGAAGAGGCCCGCCGCGACGCCGGCGCCGCCGTCGCCCGCGTGCTCACCCCGCACCAGCCGGTGACCATGGAATACAACTCGCAGCGCCTGAACATCGATGTCGATGACAACCAGGTGGTGAAGCAGGTTTCCTGCGGCTGAGCCGATTCGCCGCCATGAAAAAGCCCCGCCTAGGCGGGGCTTTTTCGTTTCCAGCGCGAATCAGCGGTTGGCGGGCTTCTTGATCACGCGCAGCGCCTGGCTGGACTGGTTGACGCATTCCTTGTAGTCGCCGGCCTTTTTCGCCGCCTCGGCCTTGGCGAGGTACTCGTGGACCGCATTCACTTTCACGCCGGTGGCGTTCGGGCTCGCGGTCTTGAGGAAGTCGTTGATCTGCTGCAGGTTGCCGTCGCACAGCGCGCTGTCGGCGAAGGCCGGTACGGAAAACACCATGGCCAGAAGCAGGGCATATTTTTTCATGCAGGTTCTCCTTGCATCTCGAATGCCGAATCGAAGAAATTCGAAATTACGGTAGCTTGCTAATGATCGACAAGCGTTTGCCCTGCGAATTCAATTCATTTCTGACCCGTGTCAGGCAAAGGCCAATCCGCCGTGTCGCCCGTCAGATCGCGCTGAACCTGCGCTCCAGGCCGTGGCCGCGGAAGTGCTCGATGACGTAGTCGACGAAGACCCGCGTCTTCGCCGGCAACAGCTTCTGCGCGGCGTAGTACAGCGCAGTGTTGCCGGCGTCCACGTACCACTCCGGCAGCACCCGCAGCAGGCGGCCGCTGTCCAGGTAGGGCACGGCGTGCTGCATGCTCACCAGGGTGACGCCCAGGCCCATGAGTGCCGCGACGCAGGCGGCTTCCGGGTCGCTGAAGGTCATGCGCTCCTTCAGGGCGATCGGCGCCTGGGCCTGCTGGCGGTTGGTCAACGGCCAGGGGCGCACGCGGCCGGTCTGCGGCGAGCGGATGCGGATGCCGTCGTGGCTGGGCAGGTCCGAGGGGTAGCGGATCGCCGGGCGCGCCTCCAGATAGGCCGGCGAGGCTAGCAGCACCAGGTGCGCGGGGCACAGCGTGCGCGCCACCACGCCGGGCGGCAGCTCGAAACCGCCGCCGATGGCGGCATCGAAACCTTCGGCGATGAGGTCGACCTGGCGGTTGTCGAAATGCCAGTCCGGACGGATCGCCGGGTAGCGGTCGAGGAAGTCGCCCAGCAGCGGCAGGATGTAGTCGCGGCCGAACACCAGACCCATGCTCACCTTCAGCACGCCGCTGGGCTGGCCGTCGGCGCTGGCCAGGTTGGCGATGGCGCTCTGCAGGCTGGCCAGGCCGCCGCCGGCCTCCTCGAGAAATCGTTCGCCGGATTCCGTCAGGGTCAGGCTGCGGGTACTACGCTGGAACAGCCGCACGCCCAGGTTGTTTTCCAGCCGCGCCACGTTCTTGCTCACCGCCGCCGGGGTCAGCCCCAGGCGCCGCGCGGCGGCGGCGAAGCTGCCGGCCTCGGCACTGCGGACGAAGCATTCGATACTGATCAGGCTTTCCATGGGTGGCATTCCGGACGTTTGGTATCGACTGAATATAGCGATTGCTGGCTACCGAGTAACGAGTCCAAGCGCGAAACTGGCCCCGTCGAACTCACCCACCCCCTGATTCTGGAGATACCCCATGACCACCACCCACACCCACCAACCCCTGGCCGGCAAAGTCGCTTTCGTCCAGGGCGGCTCCCGCGGCATCGGCGCCGCCATCGTGCAGCGTCTGGCCCAGGAAGGCGCCGCCGTGGCCTTCACCTACGTCAGCTCGGCGCAGAAGGCCGACGACCTCGCCGCCAGCATCGAAGCCGCCGGCGGCCGCGCCCTCGCACTGAAGGCCGATAGCGGCGACGCGGCGTCCGTGCAGCACGCCATCGACACCGCGGCCCAGCGCCTGGGCGGCATCGATATCCTGGTAAACAACGCCGGCGTGCTGGCCATCGCCCCGGTGGAAGACTTCAGCCTGGAAGACCTGGACCGCACCCTGGCGGTGAACGTGCGCAGCGTCTTCGTCGCCACCCAGGCCGCCGCGCGGCACATGGGGCAGGGCGGGCGCATCATCACCATCGGCAGCACCAACGCCGACCGCATGCCCTTCGGCGGCGGCGCGGTGTACGCGATGAGCAAGTCGGCCATCGTCGGCCTGACCAAGGGCCTGGCCCGGGACCTCGGCCCGCGCGGGATCACCGTGAACAATGTGCAGCCCGGCCCGGTGGATACCGACATGAACCCGGCGGACAGCGACTTCGCCGCCTCGCTGATGGACCTGATGGCGGTCGGGCGTTACGGCCGTGCGGAAGAAATCGCCGCCTTCGTCGCCTACCTGGCCGGCCCGGAAGCCGGTTACATCACCGGCGCCAGCCTGACCATCGACGGCGGCTTCGGGGCTTGATGGGCACCCGATAACAGCAGCGCGGCCGGGCTCAGCTCCGGTCGCGGCTCTGGATGTTCCAGTGGTCGGCGGTGCTGGCGAGCTTTTCCGAGAGCATCTCCACCTGTTCGTAGAGGCGCAAGGTGAGCCAGTAGAAGCCCTGCTTCTCGAAGGAGTCGGTCAGGTTGTGCGGCCGCGCCGGGAGGTTGTCCAGGCCCTGGCAGGCCTGCACCAGTTTGCTGGTGCGGCTGAACTTCAGCGCATGGGCCGATTGCAGCAGCAGGCGGCCGATGATCTGCCGGTGCGCGTCGAGACTGGCCGGCACCGGTTCTATCTCCCCGGCCTCGGCAGCGAACTGCCGCGAGGCGATCAGCGATTCCAGCGTGCCCATGATCGCGCGGTGGATGCGCTGGATGATCTCCAGCTCGCGCAGCGGCATGCCCGTCTCCCGCGAGACCGGCCCCAGGTGTGCGCGGGCCGCCACCAGCCGATGGTCCAGCTCCTCCAGCTGGCGGGCGAAATGCTCGGCGGTGAAATCGTGGTTGGAGGACAGTTGCCCGTACATCCGCGCGCAGGCCCGCAGGTTGTCCGAGAGCAGGTAGCGCCAGACGTAGACGGCGCGCAGCGGGTAGATCTGCGAGAACAGCAGGGCCACGGCGACGCCGATCAGCACGTTGGCCGAGCGCCACAGCCGGTTTCGCCGGGGCCGGCGACGATGCACAGGGTGATCCCCGCCAGCAGCGCGACGTAGCCGGGACGGCGGATGGCATAGAAGGCCGAGGCCGCCCCCAGCACCGACATGGTCAGGTAGGTGAGGAGCAGCGAACGGCTCTGGTCGTAGATCGCGATCACGCACAGCCCCAGCGCCGCGCCGACCAGCGTGCCGACCACCCGTTCGCAGGACTTGCCGCGAATCGTCCCCTGGTGCACCAGCCCGCCCATCACCACCAGCACCGTGATCGAGGCCCAGAGGCCGTGGGGGAGCTTCAGCGCGCTGGTCAGCAGCATCGAGGCGAGCAGCGCCAGGCCTACGCGCACGCAGTGGATCCAGGCGGCGTAGCGGTAGCGGGTGTAGGGGTTGGCCAGGCGGCGGAACGGCAGGGTGAGGGTCGAGGGTTGCTTCGCCAAGGGAAGCGGCTCCTGTGCGGGCGGTGGCGATGCTAAGGGTAGCCGCTGCGGGCCGGAACGGGCGGCCCTGAGGCAATCTCGCGCTTATTGATGGCCGACGAAGTAGTAGTCGCGCTCGCCGACACGGAAGCGCTGCAGCACGCTCAGCGGCGCCTGCGGCACCGTTTCGCTTTCCAGCAGGGCGATGTGCTCGCCCGGCTGGTCGAGAAAGCTCATCAGCTCTTCGCGGCTCTGCAGCGCCGGCAGCAGGCTGCGGCTGTAGAACACGCCGGCGCCGGCCAGGCGTTCGCTGGGCTGGAACAACGCCACCTGGCGGCCGGCCATCTGGTGCTGGCGGATCCGCTCGGTCAACGGCAGGAAGGATTCCTGCCGGTCGGCGCGGGGTTCGATCCAGATCGCGTAGCTCAGGTAGCTGGCGGGCACGACCAGCGCCAGGCACACGGCGGCGCTGCGCATCCGGGGTGTGGCGCGGGCCTGCCAGCGCGCCAGCAGGGCGTGGCCGTACTCGGCGGCGATCACGGCGGCCGCCGGGGCCAGCGCCATCAGGTAGACCATGCGTTTGCTCGAGGCGAGGGTGAGCAGGGCGAACTGTGCCGCCAACCACAGGCAGAAGAACAGCAGGTAGCGGTCCCGCGCCAGGCGTTTGCGGAAATGCCACAGCCCCAGGTAGAGCAGGATGTTCCACGGCAGGAAGGCTTGCGGCAGGCGCACCAGGTAGTAGTAGAACGGCTCGAAGTGCCCGGCCTCGCTGAACGAGCCATCGAAGCGCCCGACGCTGTTGGTCCAGAGGATTTCCCGCAGGGCCGCGCTGCCGCCGTCGCGGTAGAGAAACAGCAGCCAGACCAGCAGGGGCACCAGGGCGGCCAGCGTCCAGAGCAAGGGGCGCAGCCACGCCAGGACCTTCAGCCGGCGCTGGGCGAGGCTGTCCCACAGCAGGCAGGCGAAGATCACCACGCCGGGCAGGGCCAGGCCCAGGACGCCCTTGCTCAGGGTGGCGATGGCGATCCCCACGGCAAAGACCAGCCAATGGCGCATGCGCCCCGGCGGCGTGAGCCAGGTTTGCAGGAAGGCCAGCAGCGCCAGGGTCACGCCCAGGGTGAGCAGCGCGTCTTCGCCGACCTGGCGCGCATTGGCCCAGAAGCTTGCCAGGGTCATCAGCAGGAGCGAGGCGAGCAGCGCGAGCGTCGCGGGGCGGCCGACGCGCCGCAGCACGCCGTAGAGCAGCAGCACGCAGAACAGCCCGGCAAACGCCGAGGCCAGACGCACGGCCAGGGTCGTGGGGCCGAACAGGCGGATGGCGGCCACGTCCAGCCACAGGCTCAGCGGCGGTTTTTCCAGGAACGGTACACCGTTCAGGCGCGGGGTCACCCAGTCACCGTCTAGGTGCATCTCCATGGCGATACCCGCCACCCGAGGCTCGGTGGAACCCTGCAACTGATGATTGCCCAGCGCGCCGAAAAACAGCAGGCCGCCCAGTACGAGGAGCAGCAGGAAATGGCGGCGTTGCGGGGGCATGGCGAGTCCAGGGCGGGGCAGGTTGCCTGCATGTATAGGCGACATTTCGTTAACGCGGAATTAACCTTCGCGGTGCTTCACTGATTCCCTCGCCGCTCTTCACCCGAGGGTTGTCATGTCCCCGCGTCTGCCCGCGTCCCGCCCTGGCCCTCGGATTCGCCGACGCTACCTGCTGCTGGCACTGGCCGTGCTGATCCTGGTGGTCGGCTGCCTGGCCGGTTTCATGGTGCTGGTGCCGCCGGCGCCCTACGCGCCCTTGCAGGGCGAGGACCCCACCCGGGTCACCCTCATGGCGCTGGGCGACCAGGGCAGCGGCGACCTGCAGCAATGGCGCGTGGCGGAGGGCATGGAGCGCGTCGCCGAAAGCGAAGGCGGGCTGAACATGGTCCTGCTGCTGGGCGACAATTTCTACGGCAAGGCCCTGAGCGGCGTCGGCGACCCGGCCTGGCAGCTCAAGTTCGAACGCGTCTACCACGGCCGCTGGCTCAGCCGCGTGCCGTTCTACGCGGTGCTGGGCAACCACGATTACCCCGATTCCTCCGTCGTCGAGCTGGATTACGCCCGCCAGCACATGGGGTCGGGGCGCTGGCAGATGCCGGCGCCGTTCTACACCCGCGACTTTGGCGAAGTGGACGGGCGTCCGTTGCTGCGCGTGGTGTTCCTGGATACCAATGCCGATGGCGCCGGCCGCCAGCACCAGGCGGACTTCCTGCAGGAGGCCTTCGCCGCGCCCGGCCCGGCGCCGCTGTGGAAAATGGTGGTGGCGCACCACGCGCTGCGCAGCAGTGGCGGCAAGCACGGCGAGGACAGCGCCTTGCTGCAGCAATTGTTGCCAGCCATGCAGCGCAGTGGCGTGGATCTGTACCTGTCCGGCCATGAGCACAACCAGGAAGTCATCGTCCGCCCGGGCGAACCGGCCTGGCTGGTTTCCGGCGGCGGCGGCCAGACCCTGGACGGGCTCAAGCCCAGGGAACCGGCCGACGGCACGCTGTTCGCCGTCGAGCAGCACGGTTTCGCCCGGCTGGCCTTCACCGCGCAGGGCCTGCAACTGGCTTACTACGACCCGCAAGGCGCACGGGAGAAGGGCTTTACCTGGGCGCGTACCTGCCCGTGGATGGCCCAGGGCTGCCTGACGCCCGAGGACGGCGCGCAATAGGCGACGAACAGGGCCACTGGCCAGTAGTGGCGGCGCAGGGGATTTCGTTAGAATCCGGGACTTTTTGCGCGCAGGGACCGTGCGTAGCCTTCAGCGCGTGAGTCCTGCAGAGAATCCCCATGCTTACCGGTAGCTACGATCCCGCCCTCGTCCTGATCTCGCTGTGCGTCGCCATGCTGGCGTCCTACACCGCCCTGGACCTGGCCGGCCGCATCGTCACGACCCGCGGCTGGCCGGTGCTGCTGTGGATCGGCGGGGGCGGGGTGGCCATGGGCATTGGCGTGTGGTCGATGCACTTCATCGGCATGCTCGCCTTCAGCCTGCCGATCCCGCTGGGCTACGACCTCACCCTGACGCTGCTGTCGCTGGCCATCGCCGTGCTCAGCTCGGGCTTCGCCCTGGCGCTGGTCAGCCAGGACCGCCTGCCGCTCTGGCAACTGGTCTGCGGCGCGCTGGCGATGGGCGCCGGGATCAGCAGCATGCACTACCTGGGCATGCACGCGATGCTGATGCAGCCGGGCATCGACTACGACCCGACCCTTTTCGGCCTGTCCCTGCTGATCGCCGTGGCCGCCTCCGGCGCCGCGCTGTGGATCGCCTTCCGCCTGCGCCACAACACCCCCTTTGTGCGCCTGGCCCGCGCCGGCGCTGCGCTGGTGATGGGCGTGGCCATCGTCGGCATGCACTACACCGGCATGGCCGCCGCGCGCTTCCCCCTGGGCAGCTTCTGCGGTGCCTCCCCCAGCGGGCTGAACAGCGACTGGCTGGCGCTGCTGATCATCATCGTCACCCTGGCGGTGATCGGCATCGCGCTGCTCACCTCGGTGCTCGACGCGCGCCTGGAATCGCGCACCGCGCAGCTCACCTCGTCGCTGGCGCTGGCCAACCAGGAGCTGACCCAGCTCGCCCTGCACGACAACCTCACGCGCCTGCCCAACCGCATCCTGCTGGAGGACCGCATCGAGCAGCTGATCGGCAAGGTGCAGCGCAGCGGCGGGCATTTCGCGCTGATGTTCCTTGATCTCGACGGCTTCAAGCCGGTCAACGACGCCTTCGGCCACCATGTCGGCGACCTGTTGCTCAAGGCCGTGGCCCAGCGCCTGCGCGACAGCCTGCGCAGCGAAGACACCGTGGCGCGGATCGGCGGCGACGAGTTCGTGGTGCTCGCCGAGCTGGCAGACGCCGAGGATGCGGTGACCCTCGCCGGCCAGCAGATCAGCCTGCTGGCCCAGCCGTTCCAGATCGCCGGGCAGGAACTGCGCATTGCCGCCAGCGTCGGCATCGTCGTCTACCCCGGCGATGGCGCCAGCCAGCAGGAACTGCTGCGCAACGCCGACGCGGCGATGTACCACGCCAAGGGCAACGGCAAGAACGGCTACAGCTTCTTCGAACAGTCGATGAACACCAACGCGCGCAACCACCTGCAACTGCTCCACGATTTGCGCGCGGCCCTGGAGCGCCGCGAGTTCACCCTGCATTACCAGCCCAAGTTCGCCGCCAGCGGCGAGCCGATCGGCGCCGAGGCGCTGTTGCGCTGGCAGCATCCGCAACGCGGTTTGCTGATGCCCGACACCTTCATCGCCCTGGCCGAGCGCACCGGGTTGATCATTCCCATCGGCGACTGGGTGCTGGACGAAGCCTGCCGGCAGATGCGCCAGTGGTACCTGCAGGGCCGCGAGAGCTGGCGGGTGGCGGTGAACCTCTCGGCCCTGCAGTTCTGCCATGCCGCGCTGGTGCAGTCGGTGGCCGACGCGCTGGCGCGCCACCAGTTGCCGGCGCGCTGCCTGACCCTGGAGATCACTGAGACCACCGCCATGCGCGATGCCGACTCCAGCCTGGAAATCCTCGGCAGGTTGTCGCAGATGGGGGTGGACCTCTCCATCGACGACTTCGGCACCGGCTACTCCAGCCTGCTGTACTTGAAGCGCCTGCCGGCCAACGAGCTGAAGATCGACCGCGGCTTCGTCCGCGACCTGGAGCAGGACAGCGACGATGCCGCCATCGTCTCGGCCATCGTTGCCCTGGGCCAGGCGCTGGACCTGCGGATTGTCGCCGAGGGGGTGGAAACCTCCGGCCAGCAGCACTTCCTCACGCGCCTGGGGTGCGATTCGCTGCAGGGCTTCCTGCTCGGCAAGCCGGTGCCGGCCGAGCAACTGATCGAACGTCTCGGCGCGCCGGCGGGCGCCTCCTAGTCCGCCGGTGTGACGGCCGCCAGCTGCGTGCACAGCGCACGCAACTGCTCGCACAGGCTGCGCCCGGCGCTGCCCAGCTCCGGACGCGCATACAGCGCCAGCTCCAGCCCCTCGATGGGCGCGAAGCCGTCGCGCACGGTGAGTACCCGATGACCTTCGTGACGCCCGCGCAAGGGCAGCAGGCTGACGCCCATGCCCGCCGCCACCGCCGCCGACAGGCTCGCCAGGCTGGCGCTGCTGTAGCTGATGCGCCAGCGTCGGCCGCCGGCCTCCAGGGCGTGGATCATTTCCTGGCGATACAGCGCACCCAGGGGGAATACCACCAGCGGCAGCGGGTCGCGTGCGGCAGCCGGCGTGGCGGCACTGTCCTGCCAGGCCAGGGGTTCGGGCCAGTGGGCGAGGCAATCGCTGTCCGCGCCCCATTGCTTGACCAGCGCCAGGTCCAGCTCGCCGCTGCGGTACTGGCGCAGCAGCTCCTGGCTGAGCCCGCTGGAAACCTCCAGGCGCAAGCGTGGACGTTCGGCGCTGAAGGCCGCCAGCAGCGGCATCATCCGTTCGCCGGCGAAGTCTTCCGGCATCCCCAGGCGCAGCACGCCTTCGCTGTGCTCGCTGCTCAGCGCCTCGCGCGCCTGGGAGCCGAGTTCGAGGATGCGCCGCGCATAGCCGAGCAACCGCTCGCCCTGTTCGGTGGGCAGCACCTGGCGCTGGCTGCGGTCCAGCAGGCGGCAGCCCAGGCTCTGTTCCAGCCGCAGGATCTGCTGGCTGACGGTGGACTGGGTGAGGTGCAGCAGGTCGGCGGCGCGGGTGAAGTTGCCGGCATCCACCACCATCACGAAGCTGCGCAATAGGTTGGGGTCAAGCATTTCGATTCCCACTGGAAGTCATGTTTCTATTTAATTTCAGCATAGAACATCCCTTCGTCATACTGCGGGCCATTGACTGCACCTGAGTCGAGGTACCACAGCCATCGCGGGGGAGCGCCCATGGACATACCGACCGAACAGGCCGAACCGACCATCCAGACCGAGGACGTGCGCAGCCGCGCCGCCGCCGACGCCCTGCTGAAGGCCGCGGGCAGCGGCCGTGACAGCGAGGTCGCGGCGCTGCTGGCGCGCGGTGTTCCCGTGGATGTCACCGACGCCCAGGGCAACACGCCGCTGCTGCTGGCCACCGCGCAGGATCGCCTGGCGGTGGCACGGCTGCTGGTCGCCGCCGGCGCCGACGTCAACCGGCAGAACCGCATCCACGACAGCGCCTACCTGCTGGCCGGCGCCGAAGGGCGACTGGGCATCCTCCAGCTGACCCTGGCCCACGGCGCCGACCTGCGCAGCACCAACCGCTATGGCGGCACGGCGCTGATCCCGGCCTGCGAGCGCGGCCATGTGGACGTGGTGGCGGCGCTGCTGAAAGCCGGCGTCGATCCCGATCACGTCAACAAGCTGGGCTGGACCGGGCTGCTCGAAGCCATCCTGCTCAGCGACGGCGGCCCGCGTCACCAGGCCATCGTCAAACAACTCATCGAAGCCGGGGCGAACCTGAACCTGGCCGACCACGACGGCGTCACGCCGCTGCAACACGCCCGCCAGCGCAACCAGACCACCATCGCCAGGATGCTGGAAGCCGCCGGCGCGCATTGATCCACTGGAAAACTGCCATGTCACACGAAGTCTTCATGCGCGAGGCCCTGCAACTGGCCCGCGACAACATCGAGGCCGGCGGCCGCCCGTTCGGCGCCCTCGTGGTCAAGGACGGCCGGGTGATCGCCCGCGCCGCCAATTCGATCCACCTCGATGCCGACCCCACCGCCCACGCCGAGCTGCTGGCGATCCGCCGAGCCTCGGCGCACCTGGCGTCGCCGCGCCTGGAGGGCTGCGTGATCTACGCCAGCGGCCATCCGTGCCCCATGTGCCTGGCGGCCATGCACCTGTGCGGCGTGGCGGGCGCGTACTTCGCCTATTCCAACGACGATGGCGAGCCGTTCGGGCTGTCGACGGCCGCCGTCTACCAGCAGATGACCCAGCCGCCGCAATGGCAGGCTCTGCCGCTGCTTGCCCTGCGCCCCAGCGGCGAGGACGGGTTGTACGAGCGCTGGCAGGAGCGGCGCTCGTGAGTCGCGGTACAGCCGTGCCCGCGCAGGGCGAGGCGGCGGAGCGGAGCCACTCCGCCGGCTGGGTCGGCCTGCTGGTGATCGTTGCGCTGGGCATCAACCTGCGACCGATCCTCACCTCCATCGGCCCGCTGCTGGCCGATATCCACGACGCCACCGGCCTGGGCTTCCAGGGCTTGTCGATGCTCACCGTACTGCCGGTGCTGTGCATGGGCCTGTTCGCGCTGGGCCTGCCGTGGCTCGGCCCGCGCCTGGGGGAGAGCCGGGGCATGGTGGTCGGCCTGCTGGCCATCGGCGCGGCGTGCTTCTGGCGGCTGCTGCTGGACAGCGGCGTCGCCCTGATCGCCAGCGCGGTGCTCGCAGGCTGCGGCGTGGCGGTGATCCAGGCGTTCGTGCCGGGTGTGATCAAGCGCTGGTTCCCGCACAAGGTGCCGTCCGCCATGGGCCTGTATTCGGCGTCGCTGATGGCCGGCGGCGGGAGCGCCGCGGTGCTGGCGCCGGTAGTGTCGGCACACTTCCAGCGCTGGCAGGATGGCCTGGGCGCCTGGCTGCTGCTGGCGGTCGTCGGCCTGCTGCTGTGGACCGTGGCGCGCCCGCGGGAGGTACCGGTCGCCGCGGCGCCCCGGCAGAAGGCGCAGCACTACTTCGGCAGCCGCCGCGCTTGGCTGCTGGCCTTGTACTTCGGCCTCATCAATGGCGGCTACACCAGCATGGTGGCCTGGCTGCCGGTGTATTACCGCCAGCTGGGCTGGACGGCCCAGGCCAGCGGCCAGTTGATCGGCCTGATGACCATTTTCCAGGTGATCGCCGCGCTGAGCATTCCGCTGCTGATCCGCCGCTCCCTGGACCGCCGGGGCTGGCTGTGCCTGTGCCTGCTGATCCAGCTCGCCGGCTTCGCCGGGCTTATCGCCGCGCCGCTGCACCTGCCGGGCCTCTGGGTAGCGATGATCGGTTACGGCCTGGGCGCCTGCTTCGCCCTGAGCCTGACGCTGACCCTCGACCACCTCGCCGATGCCGGCGCCGCCGGGCGCCTGGCGGCGTTCGTGCAGGGCGTCGGCTTCATCGTCACCGGCATCGTGCCCTGGATCACCGGCGCACTGCGCGACAGCACCGGTAGCTTCCAGGCGTCGTGGGTCCTGCTGGCGGTGTCGGTGGTGTTGATGCTGGGCGTGACGTTGCGCTTCTCGCCCAAGGGGTATGCGCAGGCGATGCAGCGGTAGCGGGGGCGTTTGCGGATGCCCATCGCGGACGGCGTCCGCTCCTGCGCAGGTCTTGACGTAGGAGCGGACGCCGTCCGCAATCGTTTCAGGCGCGTGGTGCGGTCAGACCGAGGTGGCGAGGTAGATGCGGTAGGTGATGATCGACAGCATGCTCAGCGTGCCGACCCACATCAGGAACACGCCCACCGGGCGATGACGGACGGTGAAGCCGATGCCCAGCATGAACATCCCGAAGACGATGATGGCGAGGGTAACGAAGACCGAGGTGGGGTCCAGGGGGATGAAATGGGCGCTGGGGTCCATGGCAATTCCTTGTCTGAAAGGTCCGATATAGAAAGTCTAGGCCAGGCCAGGACCGAACTCCTTTGATCCCTGGCAATTCGCTGCGGATGATAACGGCGCAGGGCGCCAGGCCCAAGTTCAGGTCCTCATCAGGTGCCTGCCCTTGCCGGTGAGGATGAGCTGCAGGCCGCGCAGTTCGACGAAACCCAGGTGCACCAGCAACTGCTTGAGCCGGGGGTGGATGACATCGCCGCGGCGTACCGCGTGGAGCAGCTGACAGAGTTCCGCGTCACTGGATGGGGATGGACTTCCCTCGACCTTCTCGTTGAACACCGGTCGGACTTCCCTGATTTCTTATGTCAGCGAATTCTGAATCTGAACCAGAGTCAGCTTATTACCATTTGCTATCGGAAAATACTGATAGATATCTAGGTTTCTGACAGATTCTTCAGCCTTTTCCTGAGGTTTAGGAGTTCCCACGTCGATCGAGGCTGGCAGCGCAATCGCCATGAAACGCGCGCCATAAAAAAGCCCCACGGTCCGGAGCGTCAGACCGCAGGGCCAAGGTCGAGAGAATCCCGACCGGGGAGGATCGATCAGGCCGCGGGTGTCGGCTGCCAGCCGCCGCCCAGGGCCTTGTAGATCGCCACGATGCCGCGATACACGTCCACTTCCGCCAGGGCCTGGGCGTCCTCGGCGGCCAGCTGTTCGCGCTCGGCGTCCAGCAGGTTGAGGAAGTCCACGGTGCCCTCGCGGTATTGCAGGCCGGCTTGTTGCGCGGCGTTGCGGCTGGCTTCGGACTGGCGCACCAGCGACACCAGGCGCTGCTGCCGCTTGCCATAGTCGCTGAAGGCGTTCGACGACTCTTCCAGGGCCAGCAGGACCTGCTGCTCGTAGGTCGCCAGGGCGCCATCGGCGTCGGCCTTGGCGGCGCGCAGGCGAGCCCGCACGCTGCCCAGGTCGAAGGCCGCCCAGGTGATGCTCGGGGCCACGCCCCAGGCGCTGGCGGCGGACGAGCCGATCTGCGAACCACGCCCGGCGGTGTAGCCGAGGAAGCCGCCGAGGCTGACTTTCGGGAACAGGTCGGCGGTGGCCACGCCCACGTCCGCGGTAGCGGCAGCCAGGCGGCGTTCGGCGGAGGCGACGTCCGGCCGGCGACGCAGCAGCTCGCCGGGGTCGCCAATGGGCAGGGCCTTGGCGATGGCCGGCAGTTTCTTCGGCGACAGGTCCACGCTCAGCGCGTCCGGGCGCTGGCCGAGGAGGGTGGCGATGCGGTTGCGCTGGCGCACTTCCTCGGCCTGCAATTGCGGCACGCTGGCTTCGGTGGAGGCCAGGCGCGCTTCGGCGCGCTGCACGTCCAGCTCGCTGCCGACGCCGGCGTCGCGCAGCTGGATGGTCAGGTCGCGGGATTCGCGCTGGTTCTCCAGGTTGCTCCTGGCGATGCTCTCGCGCAGTTGAGCGCCGCGCAGCTGACCGTAGGCATCGGCCAGCTCGGCGATCAGGCTCACCTGCAACTGCTGCAGGTCGGCGACGATGGCCTCGCTCTGTGCGTCGCTGGATTCCAGCTGGCGACGCACGCGGCCGAACAGGTCGACTTCCCAGATCATGTCCAGACCCAGGTCGTAGCGCTCCTGGTTGACCCGGTCGTCGGTCTGGCCGGGCACCTGGCCCTTGCCGACCTGGCCTTCGGCGCGGCTGGTGACCGTGGGGAAGCGGTCATTGGCCACGTCGTCGCGGATCGCCCGCGATGCCAGCACGCGGGCATAGGCCACGCGCAGCTCGCGGTTTTCCTTCAGCGCCTGGTCGACCAGCTGGGTCAGCACCGGGTCGTCGAACTGCTTCCACCAGGCGTCCTCGAAGCGGCTGCGGTCGTAGTCATTGGCCTGGGCATTGCTGTCCAGGTGCGCCGGCGCGGTGTCCGGCTTCTGGTAGTCGGGGCCGACCATGCACGCGCTGAGGGCCAGCGCGAGCAGGGTGGGGACGAACAGTTTCACGGCACTCTTGCTCATAGCATTGATGGTGATGACGCTCATGCCTGGTGGGCCTCGTGGTTCTGGGCGATGCGCGCTTGGTGCGCCTGTTTCTTCGCTTCACGGGCTTCCATGAAGCGGCGGATCAGCACATAGAAGACCGGGGTCAGCAGCAGGCCGAAGAAGGTCACGCCGAGCATCCCGGAGAACACCGCGACCCCCATGGCGTGGCGCATTTCAGCGCCGGCGCCGGACGACAGCACCAGGGGCACCACGCCCATGATGAAGGCGATGGAGGTCATCAGGATCGGCCGCAGACGCAGGCGGCAGGCTTCCAGCACCGCGCTCAGGCGGTCCATGCCTTCGTCCTGCTTGTCCTTGGCGAACTCGACGATGAGGATCGCGTTCTTGCACGCCAGGCCCACCAGTACGATCAGGCCGATCTGGGTGAAGATGTTGTTGTCACCACCGGACAGGATCACGCCCGCGATGGCCGACAGCAGGGTCATCGGCACGATCAGGATCACCGCCAGCGGCAGGCCCCAGCTTTCGTACAGCGCGGCCAGCACGAGGAAGGCGAGCAGCACGCAGAGCGGGAACACGTACACCGCGGAGTTGCCGGCGAGGATCTGCTGGTAGGTCAGCTCGGTCCATTCGTAGGTCATGCCATTGGGCAGTTCTTGCTTGAGCAGGCGCTCGATGGCGGCCTCGGCCTGGCCGGAGCTGTAGCCCGGTGCGGCGGCGCCGTTGATCTCGGCCGTGATGAAGCCGTTGTAGTGCATCACGCGGTCGGGGCCGGCGGTGTCGCTGATCTTGATGAAGGTGGCCAGCGGGACCATTTCACCCAGGTTGTTGCGCACCTTCAGCTGGCCGATCTGCTCGGGTTCCAGACGGAACTGCTGCTCGCCCTGGACGTTCACCTGGTAGGTGCGGCCGAAGCGGTTGAAGTCGTTCGCGTACAGCGAGCCCAGGTAGACCTGCAGGGTGTCGAAGATGTCGCTGATCGCAACCCCGTGGGTCTTGGCCTTCTCGCGGTCGATGGCGGCATCCACCTGCGGCACGTTCACCTGGTAGCTGGTGAACACCGACATGGGGTTGAGCTCCGGCAGCGCGCGGGCCTTGTTGAGGATGTTCTGGGTCTGCGCGTAGAGCTCCTCGTAACCGGCGTTGCCGCGGTCCTCGATCTGCAGGCGGAAGCCGCCGATGGTCCCCAGCCCCTGTACAGGCGGCGGCGGGAAGATCGCGATGTAGGCGTCCTGGATGTCCGCGAACTGCTTGTTCAGCTCGGCGGCGATCTCGTTGGCCGACATGCCCGGGCCCTTGCGCTCGCTGAAGTCCTTGAGCGGGGTGAAGACGATGCCGCTGTTGGGGCTGTTGGTGAAGCCGTTGATCGACAGGCCCGGGAAGGACACGGTGTGCTCGATGCCCGGGTGCTTGCCGGCGATTTCCGACATGCGCTTGATCACCGCTTCGGTGCGGTCCAGGGTGGCGGCGTCGGGCAGTTGCGCGAAGGCCACCAGGTACTGCTTGTCCTGCTGCGGCACGAAGCCGGTGGGGGTGCTGGAGAAGCCCAGGTAGGTCAGGCCGATCAACCCGGCATACAGCAGCAGCGCGATGGAGCTGCCACGCAGCACGCGGGTGACGGTGCCGACATAGCCATGGCTGGCGCGGTCGAAGAAGCGGTTGAACGGACGGAACAGCCAGCCGCCCAGCAGCTTGTCCAGCAGCACCGAGAAGCGGTCCTTGGGCTCGTGGTGCCCCTTGAGCAGCACGGCGGACAGCGCCGGCGACAGGGTCAGCGAGTTGAACGCGGAGATCACCGTGGAGATCGCGATGGTCAGCGCGAACTGCCGGTAGAACTGCCCGGTGAGGCCGGAGATGAACGCGGTCGGGATGAACACGGCGCACAGCACCAGCGCGGTGGCGATGATCGGCCCGGTCACTTCCTTCATGGCGCGCTTGGTCGCCTCCACAGGCGTGAGGCCCAGCCCGATGTTCCGCTCGACGTTCTCCACCACCACGATGGCGTCGTCCACCACGATGCCGATGGCCAGTACCAGGCCGAACAGCGACAGCGCGTTGAGCGAGAAGCCGAAGGCGTGCATCACCGCGAAGGTGCCGATCAGCGATACCGGTACGGCGGCCAGCGGGATGATCGAGGCGCGCCAGGTCTGCAGGAACAGCACGACCACCAGCACCACCAGGATCAGCGCTTCGAACAGGGTGTGGACCACCGCCTCGATGGAGCCGCGCACGAAGATGGTCGGGTCATAGACGATGGAATAGTCCACGCCCTGGGGGAAGTCCTTCTTCAGCTCGGCCATCTTCTCGCGCACCAGGTTGGAGATGGCGATGGCGTTGGAGCCGGGACGCTGGAAGATCGGGATGGCGACCGCCGGCTGGTTGTCCAGCAGCGAACGCAGCGCGTACTGGCTGGAGCCGAGTTCGACCCGGGCGATGTCCTTCAGGCGGGTGATCTCGCCGTCCGGGCCGCTGCGGATGATGATGTTCTCGAACTCTTCCTCGGTGACCAGGCGGCCCTGGGTGTTGATCGACAGCTGGAAGCTGGTGTCGCTCGGCGAGGGCGGGGCGCCCAGGGCACCGGCGGCCACCTGGCGGTTCTGCTCGCGGATCGCGGCGACCACATCGGTGGCGGTGAGGTTGCGCGAGGCCACCTTGTTCGGGTCCAGCCAGACGCGCAGGGAGTAGTCGCCCATGCCGAACAGCTGCACGTCGCCCACGCCGTCCAGGCGCGCCAGCTCATCCTTGATGTTGAGGATGGCGTAGTTGGACAGGTAGAGCATGTCGTAGCGGTTATCCGGCGAGGTCAGGTGCACGACCATGGTCAGGTCGGGCGAGGCCTTGTCGACGGTGATGCCGATCCGCGTGACTTCCTCGGGCAGCTTGGGCTGCGTGCGGGTCACGCGGTTCTGCACCTGCACCTGCGCGTTGTCCAGGTCGGTGCCCAGGGCGAAGGTGATGGTGAGGGTCATCTTGCCGTCGGCAGTGGACTGCGAGGACATGTAGAGCATGTTCTCGACGCCGGTGATGGCCTGTTCCAGCGGCGCGGCGACGGTCTCGCCGATCACCTTGGGGTTGGCGCCGGGGAAGTTGGCGCGCACCACCACGGTGGGGGGCACCACTTCGGGGTATTCGCTGATCGGTAGCTGGAACAGCGAGATGGCCCCGCCGATCAGGATGATCAGCGAGAGCACGGCGGCGAAGATCGGCCGCTGGATGAAGAATTGCGAAAAGTTCATGGCTGGTTCCTGTCGCGAACGCATGGTTCGCCAAACCCGGGACAAAGGTCACCCAAGGCCCTGGTGGGAGAAGGGCCTGGCACATCATTCATGGTGAGTTCGTCGATGATCCGCCTGCGCTTGCCCAGACTGCGTTGGCCGTCGGTTCGCAATGCTCATTCACTCCAGTGAACTGCGCTTGCTTACCGTCTTCCGCCTGGCCTGGCCTGCGCTCGGCAGGGTGCTCGATGAACTCGTACGGGTTGGGGTCAGCCGCGCGGCGCGCCCGGCTTGGCCGATTTCTCGGCGACCTTCGGCGCCTCGAAGCTCTCCAGCGCACGACGCTGGTCTTCGAGCTTGGCGAGGGTCGACTGGCTGGCCATCTCGACACCCTGGGCATCGACCTGGGCACCCGGGCGAACCCGTTGCAGGCCGTTGACCACGATGCGGTCACCCTTGGCCAGGCCGCTGCGGACGATGCGCAGGCCTTCGAGTTTCGGCCCCAGCTCGATGCCGCGGTACTGCACCTTGCTGTCCTTGTCGAGCACCAGCACGAATTTCTTGCCCAGGTCTGTGCCGACCGCTTCGTCCTTGATCAGCGCGGCGGGGTAGGTGCCGCTGCCGACCAGCTTGATGCGGGCGTACAGGCCGGGGGTGAACTGGTTGGCGGCGTTGTCGAACACGGCGCGGCCACGGATGGTGCCGGTCTTGGGGTTGACCTGGTTGTCGAGGAAGTCCAGGCGCCCCTGGTGCGGGAAGCCGTCCTCGCCGGTCAGGCCCAGGTACACCGGGCTGGTGCCGCGGGCGTCCGGGCCACCCTTGCGGGCGAGGTCCACGTACTTGAGGTAGACGCGCTCGTCGGCGTCGAAGTACGCGTAGACCTTGTCGGTGGAGACCAGGGTGGTCAGCACGCTTTCGCCGCTGTTCACCAGGTTGCCGGCGGTGACTTCGGCGCGCGAGACGCGGCCGTCGATGGGCGCGGTGATCTGGGTGAACGACAGGTTCAGGCGGGCGTTGTCCAGTTCCGCCTGGGTCGCGGCGACCACGGCCTTGGCCTCGGTGGCGGCGGCGGTGCGGGCGTCGGCGAGTTCCGCGGAAATGGCGTTGGTGGCGCGCAGGCGCTCGCCACGGGAGGCTTCGTTGGCGGTGCGGGTCTGGTTGGCGCGGGCCTGTTGCAGCTGGGCTTCCAGGCGATGCACCTCGGCCTGGAACGGCCGCGGGTCGATCTGGAACAGCAGGTCGCCTTTCTTCACCAGGGCGCCTTCGCGGAAGGCGACGCGGTCGATGTAGCCGGAGACGCGTGGGCGCAGTTCGACGGATTCCGGAGCCTCCAGGCGGCCGGTGAACTCGTCCCATTCGTTGATCGGTTGCTCGATGACATCCGCCACGCTGACCTTGGGGGCGGCCATGTTCTGGGCTGCCTCCTGGCCCTTGCCGCACGCGCTGAGAACCAGCACGGCGGCCAACGCCAACGGAATACGCAAGGTGTTCAGATTTCGCTCCATGGAAAGGACTCCGGCGATCTAATTGATTTTGGGATTTCTGATGGAGCGGAGTCTGCGCAAGGGGGCGCCTGGGAACTAATCGAACGAGCAGATTTTGATTATCACGCGCAGTGATAAATGCTTTTGCACTATGCGTACGAATAGATAGAAGGAACGGGCACGGGGATTGCCCGCCAGCGCGGCGTTTCCCTGTAGGAGCAATTGTCTTTCTCTGAAAACCCGTACCGGCTATTCCCCTCTCCCTAACCCTCTCCCTGAAGGGAGTGGGGACCGTATGGTGCAGGATGAAACCTCGGCATCAGCCGGCACGGACAGCTCCCTCTCCCTTCAGGGAGAGGGCGGGGGAGAGGGTATGCCCCGGCGAAATACTTCAGGTAGGAGCGGGCCTCGCCCGCGACCGCGCGCATGGCTCGCTCCTACATGTGACGTAGGGGAAATAACGCCTCGGGCGTCATCCGCCGCGACATTACCGGCGGATAACCTGTTCCAGGTTATGCGCCCTACGGCCTGAGCCTCCCTGTGGGGCTCTTCGCAGGAGCGAGGGGGACGCCATCGTTATTGCTCGCGAAGCTTTTCCACCCGATGCACCGTGCCGTGCGGGTTCGCGAGCAAGCTCGCTCCTACAAGGTCAGCTTACGTAGGGCGGTGTCAGAGACTGTCCGGATCACCCACGAACATGGTGATGCGCGATCGCAGCCAGCGTTCGGCCGGGTCCTGATCCTGGGCGCCGCGCCAGACCATGGACAGCTCGGCCAGGCGGGTGGGGAAGGGCGGATCCTCGGCGCGCAGGCCGCCGGCAGCGGTCAGCGCCAGGGCCACATACTCCGGCACGGTCGCAATGATGTCGGTGCCTGCCAGCAACTGCGCCAGGCCGACGAATTGCGGCACCGCGAGCACCACCTGGCGCTTGCGGTCCATCTCGGCGAGGGTCTGGTCGACGAAGCCGTCCAGGTCGCCGGCATAGGACACCAGAGCGTGCGGACGCGCGCAGTAATCATCGAGGGTCAGCGCGCCGGGGATCGAGTCGGCGCGCAGGATCTTCCAGGTGCTGCGGCGCAGGGTCTTGCGCTTGGCGTTGGCCGGCAGCTCGTCGGTGTAGCTCACGCCCACGGAGATTTCCCCGGAGGCCAGCAACTGCGGCATCAGCAGGTAGTTGGCGCGGCGCACCACCAGGGTAATGCCCGGGGCTTCCGAGCGCAGGCGGCGCAGCAGCGGCGGCAGCAGGCCGAACTCCACGTCGTCGGACAGGCCGATGCGGAACACCGCCTTGCTGGTGGCCGGGTCGAAGTCGGCGGCGCGGCTCAGGGCGGTGGAGATGGAGTCCAGCGCCGGCGAAAGGTGGCCGAAGATCTCCTGCGCCCGCGCAGTGGGTTCCATGCTGCGCCCGGTGCGCACGAACAGCGGGTCGTCGAACAGACCGCGCAGGCGCGCCAGGGCCGCACTGATCGCCGGCTGGCCGAGGAACAGCTTCTCGGCGGCGCGGGTCACGCTGCGCTCATGCATCAGCGTCTCGAAAACGATCAACAGGTTGAGGTCAACCTTGCGGAGGTCGTTGCGGTTCATGGGGACTCCCTGGCGATGGGGGAAAAGTGAGGCCGAGCGTGTCCTGAGTCAAGTCTGTCAGATAAGTCCTTGATCAATTTCCACTTTTTTATTGAGAATCTTGCCACGGCAGTGTGGTCGGACGCTGTAAGGAAAGCGCCGCCCCGGTTCCGCCCGCAGTCCCGTCGCAGAGCCTTGCAGCCGCGCCGGACAAGGCTTGCGCGGCAGGCCGAATCATCGCCATTTATGTCAACTATCAACGGTGAACGGTGGCGTCACCCTTAAAGCCCGGATAGAGTCCGTGGCTATGAGCACTACTAAGGCGAGGTATGTGATGTCCCGCATGATCCGTTTCCACCAGTTCGGTGACGCCTCGGTCCTGAAGATCGAGGAAATGCCGACCCCGCAACCGGGGCCGGGTGAAGTGCTGGTCCGTACCCAGGCACTGGGCGTCAGTTGGCGCGACGTGCTCTGGCGGCAGAACCTCGCCCCGGATCAGGCCAAGCTGCCGGCGGGCATCGGTTATGAACTTTCCGGCATCGTCGAAGCCGTGGGCGAGGGCGTGGAAGACCTGCAGCCCGGCGTGGCGGTGGCCAGTTTCCCGGCGAACTCGCCGAACCTGTACCCGGCCTGGGGCGACCACGTCATCGTGCCGCGCACCTCGCTGACCCGTTACCCCGAGGTGCTGAGCCCGGTCGAAGCTGCCGTGCATTACACCGGCCTGCTGTATTCCTACTTCGCCCTGGTGGAGTTGGCGCAGATCAAGCCCGGCCAGCGCGTGCTGATCACCGAGGCCGGCCATTGCCTGGCTCCCCAGGCGGTACAGCTGGCCAAGGCGCTCGGTGCCCAGGTGATCGCCACCACCAGCCACGAGGAGACCCGCGAGTTCCTCAAGGGCCTGGGGGCGGACAAGATCATCTACACCGAGGAGCAGGACCTGGTGCTGGAAGTCGAGCGCTTCACCAAGGGTGAAGGCGTGGAGATCGTCCTCGACCAGTGCGCCGGCCCGCAGATGAAGCTGCTGGGTGACGTGGCCGCGCAGCGCGGCAAGCTGATCCTCTACGGCATCAACGGCGGCAACGATGCGGCCTTCCCGGCCTGTGCGGCGTTCAAGAAGCACCTGCAGTTCTACCGTCACTGCGTGCTGGACTTCACCGGGCAACCGGAGATCGGCCTGACCCGCAACGACGAAGCCGTGCAACGGGCGCTGACCGCGATCAACCAGATGACCGCCGACCAGCTGCTCAAGCCGAGCATCGACCGGGTGTTCGATTTCGCCCAGTACCGCGACGCCAACTACTACATGGAAACCTGCCCGAGCGGCGGCCGTGTGGTGATGAAGATGCCGGAGTGATCGGGTATCGGTAACTGAAAAAGCCACTCTTCGGAGTGGCTTTTTTATGCGCGCGGGATTCCTGGTATCCCTGTAGGAGCGAGCTTGCTCGCGGACAGGGTTTCCGGCCACACCTGCGTCAGACGGGTTCGCGAGCAAGCTCGCTCCTACAAAAGCGGAGAAAGGCGTTTTGCCTTAACCGTCGGAGCGGACTCCGTCCGCGATCGCTCTCCGCAAACGCCGACCCCATCCTGTGCAGTATCAGGCAAGGCTTGGGAGAACCAGGCAAACCGCTCGGCGCCTGACTCGCGTATCGTCGCGGCACGTGCCTGCGCTTGCGCCTAGGCTCAATCCATTGCGTGCCGGAGCCGCTGCGCTTCGCTCCATGTCTAGCCCCTGCTTTATGTCACCCGGCTTTTCATATCCAAGAGAATGAGGTGAACCTCCCGATGATTACCGTGAACCTGAACGGCAAGGACCACGAACTCGACGCCCCCGGCGAGATGCCGCTGCTCTGGGCCATCCGTGACGTGGCCGGGCTGACCGGCACCAAGTACGGTTGCGGCATGGCGCTGTGCGGCGCCTGCACCGTGCACATCGATGGCCAGCCGACGCGTTCCTGCGTCACCCCGCTGGCGGCGGTGGCCGGCAAGAAGATCACCACCATCGAGGCGGTCGCCGAGCAGGCTGCCGGCAAGGCGGTGCAGGAGGCCTGGCGCAAGCTCGACGTGGTGCAGTGCGGCTACTGCCAGTCCGGGCAGATCATGTCGGCCACCGCGCTGCTGGCTTCGAACAAGGCGCCCAGCGACGCCGACATCGACGCCGCCATGAGCGGCAACATCTGCCGCTGCGCCACCTATGCGCGGATTCGCGCGGCGATCCACGACGCCGCCCAGACCTTGGCTTGAGGACCGACGTCATGCTCGAACCCCGTACCGAAGAACAGCCGGCACAGCCCGGCAGCATCCTCAACGTCAGCCGCCGCAGCTTCCTGCGGGGCGCTGGCGGCCTGGCCTTGGGCATCTATTTCGCGCCGCTGCTGGGCAAGCTGGGCGACGCCCAGGCAGCCGCCGATTTCGACGCCAACGCCTTCGTGCGCATCGCCCCGGACGGCACCGTCACCGTGATCGCCAAGCACGTGGAAATGGGTCAGGGCAGTTATACCGGCCTCGCCACCCTGGTGGCCGAGGAACTGGACGCCGACTGGAACCACGTGCAGGTGGAAGGTGCCCCGGCCGACGCCAAGCGCTACGCCAACCTGGCCTTCGGCAACCTGCAGGGCACCGGCGGCAGCAACGCCATGGCCAACTCCTTCGAGCAGATGCGCAAGGCCGGCGCCAGCGCCCGCGCCATGCTGGTGGGCGCGGCGGCGGAGCAGTGGAAGGTGCCGGCGGCGCAGATCGAGGTGCATGACGGCGTCGTCAGCCACCCGGCGTCCGGGCGCAAGGCCGGCTTCGGCGAATTGGCCGAGGCTGCGGCGAAGCAGCCGGTGCCGGCGGACGTGAAGCTGAAAGACCCGAAGGACTTCAAGCTGATCGGCCAGGTCAAGCTGCCGCGCAAGGACAGCCCGTCCAAGACCGACGGCACCGCGCAGTTCACCCAGGACGTGCACCTGCCGGACATGCTGGTGGCTGTGGTGGCCCACCCGCCGCGTTTTGGCGGGGTACCGTCGAAGGTCGACGCGAGCAAGGCCAAGGCCGTGCCCGGCGTGGTCGAGGTGGTGCAGTTCCCCGGCAGCGAGCGGCGTTTCGCCGGCGTGGCGGTGCTGGCGAAGAACACCTGGGCCGCGCGCCAGGGGCGTGACGCCCTGCAGGTGGAGTGGGACGAGAGCAAGGCCTTCAAGATGGGCAGCAAGGAAATCTTCGCCCAGTACCACGACATGGCCAGCAAGCCGGGCCTGGTGGCGCGCAACGAGGGCGATATCGGCAAGGCGCTGGAGAAGCCGGCGCACCTGATCGAGGCGGAGTACCAGTTCCCCTATCTGGCCCACGCGGCCATGGAGCCGCTGAACTGCGTGGTCTTCCTCAAGGAGGACGGCTGCCAGATCTGGAACGGCGAGCAGTGGCAGACCGGCGACCAGATGTCGGTGGCGCAGCTGCTGGGCATCCCGCCCGAGCAGGTGAGCATCACCCAGCTGTACGCCGGCGGCAGCTTCGGCCGCCGCGCAAACCCGCATTCGGACTACGTGCTCGAAGCGGTGGCCATCGCCAAGGCGGCCCGTGAACAGGGCGTGAAAGTGCCGATCAAGATGGTCTGGACGCGCGAAGACGACACCCGCGCCGGCTACTACCGCCCGGCCTTCCTGCACCGCGCTCGGCTGGCGGTGGACGCCCAGGGCCAGCTGGTGGGCTGGGAGCAGCGGCTGGTGGGGCAGTCCTTCATCATTGGCACGCCGTTCGAGAAGTTCATGGTCAAGGACGGCATCGACAAGATCGCCGTGGAGGGCGCCGCCGACCTGCCTTACGCCGTGCCCAACCTGCGCGTCGAGCAGGCGCTGGCGGACAACATCACGGTGCCGACCCAATGGTGGCGTTCGGTGGGCCACACCCACACGGCGTTCTCCACCGAGACGCTGATCGACGAAGCGGCCGTCGCCGCCAAGCAGGACCCGTACGAGTTCCGCCGCAAGCTGCTGGAAAAACACCCGCGGCATCGCGGCGCGCTGGAACTGGTGGCGCAGCGGGCCAACTGGCTGGCGCCGCTGGAAAAGGGCAAGGATGGCGAGCAGCGCGGCCGTGGTATCGCCGTGCACGAATCGTTCGGCAGCTACGTCGCCCAGGTCGTGGAAGTGACCTACAAGGCCGACAAGAGCTTCAAGGTGGACCGCGTGGTCTGCGCCGTGGATTGCGGCCTGGCGATCAACCCGGATGTGATCCGGGCGCAGATGGAGGGGGGCATCGGCTTCGCGTTGTCGGCGGCGCTGCACAGCGCCATCACCCTGACCGACGGCAAGGTCGACCAGTCCAACTTCCATGACTTCCAGGTATTGCGCATCAACGAGATGCCGGTGGTGGAGGTGCACATCGTGCCGTCGGCCGAGCCGCCGACCGGTGTCGGTGAACCCGGTGTGCCGCCCCTGGCGCCGGCGCTGGCCAACGCGCTGTTCGCGGCCACCGGCAAGCGCATTCGCACCCTGCCGATCGGTAACCAGCTGCAGGCGTGATGCCCGCCCCCTGACACAAATGCCCCGCACGAGCGGGGCATTTGCTTGCCAGGGTCTACGCTTTCAGAAGATCAGGCGACCAGGGCCTGCGGTTCTTGGCAGATCAGCTCACGCAGCGCGCGCCGCTCGTCGGGCAGGGTGGCTGCGCTGTGCAGGGCCAGGCCGCCGTCCCCGTCGGGCACGGCAATCTCGGTCTCGAAGTGCAATTGCACCTCGTCCAGGGTGATGTAGGTGATGCGGTAGGCCTCGGTGCTGTGCGTGGGAGTAGGCATGGTCGCAGGCTCGATGAGGGGGGAGGGCGCAGGCCCGATGGAGGCATCGTCGCGCTGAGCGGCCAAGCTCGGAAGTGAAACGCCGTGATGGTGAACATCACCGAAGGCGATGGTGCCGGCGAGATTTTCCGGCAGTTGTCATGCAGGACGGGTATCCTGCGCGGGCGTGCCCACACCGGGCACTTTGTAAATCGAATTGGAGCAGTGACATGAGCCGCGACAAGCAGCTTTTCCCGGACGACGAAATCGGCGACGCCCTGTGGGCCCTGCAGGAAGACGGCGAAGACCTCTCCCTCGAGCATGAGGTGGAGTTCGCGGTGATCTTCCCGGACGAGCAGTCCGCCCTGGACTTCGCCATCATGCTGCTGCAGAACGGGCAGAAGGTGGCGTACTCCGAGTACGACGGCAACGACAAGCTGCCCTGGCAGGTCCTGGCCTACCCGGTGATGGAGCTGTCCCACGAGCACATCAGCGGCTACGCCGCGCTGCTGTCCGAGCACTCCGCCGACCTGGGCGGGCAGATGGACGGCTGGTCGGCGCTCTGATCGCCCGACGCTGCACGGGAAACGGCGCCTTCGGGCGCCGTTTTTCTTTTGTCGCCAATAGCATTGGGCCGAACGTGTAGGAGCGGGCCATGCCCGCGAACAGCCTTCCCGGCAGCGCCTGGCGTCAAGCGGGTTCGCGAGCAAGCTCGCTCCTACAATCATGCCGTGGAACGCTTTGCGCCCTGCGGTCCAGTCCATTGTAGGAGCGGGCCATGCCCGCGATCGCGCGCATGGCGCGCTCCTACAGGGGAGCACCGCTTTTGCGTCGGTGCAGGGCGCCTAACGCGCCAGCGTTATCCGCCGCACCGGTCTTTTGTTGCCAATGCACAGTGTCGGGCTGAACGTGTAGGAGCGAGCTTGCTCGCGAACGGAGTTTCCAGGCGACATCAGCGTCAAGCGGATTCGCGAGCAAGCTCGCTCCTACAATCATGCCGTGGAACGCTGACCCTCTCATGTAGGAGCGGGCCATGCCCGCGATCGCGCGCATGGCGCGCTCCTACAGGGGAGCACCAGGTTTGCAGCGGGCGGATAACGCGCCAGCGTTATCCGCCTCACCGGTCCTGGCGGATAACCTGTTCCAGGATATGCGCCCTAGGCCCTGCCCCACGGCGGAAGACTCACTCCGGCAACGGCGCATGGCGCGCCACCTGGCGCAGCGCCTGTTCGTAGTAGTCGGTGCTCTGTGCGCCGGAGATCAGTTGGCGGCCATTGAGGATCACCGCGGGCACCGCGCGGATGCCGTGGCTGGTGTAGAAGTCCTCCTCGGCCACCACCTCGTCGGCGTAGGCATCGCTGTCGAGGATTTCCCGCGCGCGCACGGCGTCCAGGCCGACGCTGACGGCCACCTCCAGCAGCACTTCCGGGTCGCTCGGGTCGCGCCCCTCGCCGAAGTAGGCGTGCAGCAGCGCCTGCTTCAGGGCGATGTCGCGGTGCGATTCACCCGCCCAGTGCAGCAGGCGGTGCGCGTCGAAGGTGTTGTAGATGCGCGTGCGCTTCTTCAAGTCGAAGTGCACGCCGACTTCCTCGCCCATGGAGCGCAGGTGTTCCTGGTTGCGGGCGATATCCTCGGCACTGCTGCCGTACTTGCGCTGCAGGTGCTCCACCAGGTCTTCGCCTTCGGCGGGCATGTCGGCGTTGAGCTCGAAGGGCTTGATGCGCAGTTCCACCCTCAGTTCTCCGTCTACCCGGCGCATGGCTTCCAGCAGGCCGTTGAGGCCAATGGCGCACCAGGGGCAGACCACGTCGGAGACGAAATCGATGGTGATGGCGTCGCTCATGGGGCGAACTCCGGCAAATGGGCGAGCTTCCAGCATGGACCCGAATGGCCGTTCCCTTCCAGTGGCGAGACGGCCGGGCGCGGTATTTTCGTGCCGGGGCCGGCCACGATGGGGTGCGACGTCCCTGTCGCAGGGGAAATCAGAAGTCGACGGTCATCGACAGTTTCAGGGTGCGCGGGTCGCCCTGGGTCAGGTAGCCGCCGATGGTGGAAGCCCAGTAGGCCTTGTTGGCGAGGTTTTCCAGGTTGGCGCGCAGGGTCACGGCGCGTTCGTCCACCGTGAAGGCGTAGCGGGCGCCGAGGTCGAAGCGCGTCCAGGCGGGGATGCTGAGGTCGTTGGCGGCGTCCAGGTACTGGCCGCCGGTGCGCAGCACGCGGCCGTTGAGGGCGGCGCCCTGCAGGCCGGGCACGTCCCAGTCGGCGCCCAGGTTGTACTGGAAGGTCGGCACGCCCACGGCGCGGTTGCCGTCGGTCTTGCCGCCGGCGGTGTTCTTCAGCTCGGTGTCGATCCAGGTGCCGCCGGCCAGCAGGCGCAGGCCGTCCAGCGGTTCGCCGAAGAGGTTCAGCTCGATGCCGCGGTTCTCCTGCTCGCCGTCGACGCTGAAGAGCTTGGAGTCCGGATCGGTGGTGCTGAACGGCTGCTCGATGCGATAGAACGCCAGGTTGCCGCCGTAGCGGCCGAAGTCCAGCTTGGCGCCGACTTCCACCTGCTTGGAGCGGTTCGGCGCGAAGACTTCGCCGAAGTTCGCCGCGCTGCTGGGCGCGGTCGGGCCGGCGGCCAGGCCTTCGATGCGGTTGGCGTAGAGCGACAGGTACTCGGTGGGCTTCACCACCAGGCCGTAGACGGGCGTCGTGATGGATTCGTCGTAACTGGCGGTGCGCTTGCCGGCGTAGTTCCAGCCATCGGTGCCGATGTTCTGGCGGCGCACGCCGACGGTCAGCAGCACGCGGTCATCAAAGAAGCCCAGGGTGTCGGCCGCGGCCACGCTCTTGTTCAGCGTCTTGCCGACGATGCCCGGGTCGCTGTAGTCGCCGCCGGTCAGGGTTGGCGCGGGCTTGGGCGTCTGCACCGGATGGTAGAGGTCGGTCGGGTAGCGCTTGCTGACCATGGTGTAGGCGCTGCGCTGCTCGGCCCAGATGCCGGCGACGCTGAGGTTCATCTGGTGGCTGACCGGCCCGGTGGCGAAGTGGCCGTTGAGGCCGGCCATGGCGCTCTTGTTGTCCTCGTCGTGGGTGGCGTCCATCATGCCGCCGCCCGCGGCGCCGCTGTCGTCGGTGAGAGTGAGCGCCGAGTAGGCGCCGTTCTCGCGGGTGTGCTTGGCGCCACCGGAGAGGTAGGCCGTCCAGCTGTCGTTGAGGTCGTACTCGGCGCGGAACAGGCCGAAGGTGTCTTCGAGCTGGGAATAGCTCCAGGACTGGGCGTAGTTGTGGTCGGCGTCCGGGGCGTGGGGAATGCCGGTGACGCCGCTGCCGACGTAGACCACCGGGCGGCCCTGGTTGATGCGCTGCTTCTGGTAGCCGAAGTCGGTCACCAGGCGCAGGCGCTCGCCCCGGTAGTCGAGGTTGACGGTGGCGAGCTTGTAGCGCTGGTTCTCGTCGTCGACGCCGGTTTCGCCTTCGCGCTGGGCCACGTTGACCCGTGCGCCGAAGCGGTTGTCCTCGCCGAAGCGCTGGCCGAGGTCCAGGTGTTCGCCGATCTGGTTATCGCTGCCGTAGCCCAGGGTCACGCTGCGGGTGGGGGTGTCCTCGGCGCGTTTGGTCTGCAGGTTGACCGCGCCGCCGATGCCGCTGCCGCTGGGCGTCACGCCGTTGATGAAGGCGTTGGGGCCCTTGAACAGCTCGACGCGCTCCAGCGACTCGGTGCCGATGATCTGCCGCGGGGTGACGCCGTACAGGCCGTTGAGCGAGACGTCGTCGGTGCTCAGCGGCAGGCCGCGGATGACGAAGATCTGCGAGAAGTTGCCGTAGCCGTTGCCCTGGCGTACCGAGGCGTCGTTGAGCAGCACGTCGCCGACGGTCTGTGCCTGGGTGTCCTGGATGGTCCTGGCGGTGTAGCTGGCGAAGCTGAAGGGCACGTCCTGGATGTCCTGGTTGCCCAGCATGCCCAGTTGAGCGCCACGGGCGACCTGGCCGCCGGCGTAGGCCGGTGGCAGGTCGCCGGGCTGCTGCAGCGCACCGCTGACGGTGGTGGCGTCCATTTCCAGCGCGCCGCTGTCATCGGGGGCGGCCTCCACGCCGTAGCCGCTGCGCTTGCGCACCAGGCGATAGCCGCTGCCTTCGAGCAATCGCTCCAGGCCCTGCTCGGGGGTGAAGCTGCCGTTCAGGCCCGCACTCTGCCGGCTGTTCAGCGCCTGCGCCTCGAATGCCAGCGGCACCCCGGCCTGGGCGGCGAAGCGCGCCAGCACCTCGCCCAGCGGGCCGGGAGCGATGGCGTGCTGGCGCTGCTGGCTGGCGGCTTCGGCGGCCAGAGCCGGCAGCGCGACGCCGCCGGTCAGGGCCAGGCCGACGGCCAGGGCAAGGGAGTGCGGGCGAAGGCGGGAGCGGAGGAGCATGGCGTGTTCCTGTCGGCGAATGGAGGGGTTCTGCCTCTTCACCGGGCGAGATCGGAAAAGGTGTCAGGGTGGGCGAAAAATTTCAGAGTGTTGGGCTTATGTTGCAGGGGCGAGCTTGCTCGCGAACCGCCTAACGCCAGTGCGGCCGGAGAATCTGTTCGCGAGCAAGCTCGCTCCTGCAGATGACCGGATATTTCGGAGTGGGGCGTGCCCTCACCCCAGCCCTCTCCCAGGGGGAGAGGGAGCAGATCGTGCCGGCTGATGCAGTGGGTTTTATCCTGCGCCGAACGGCCCCCCTCTCCCTGAGGGAGAGGGCTGGGGTGAGGGAGAGTCGCGAGCACAGGGGTAACTGGTCATAGGGCGCATAACGCGCCAGCGTTATCCGCCGTCGTGGCAACGGCGCATGAACTGTTACAGGTTTTGCGCCCCACGCGGGTGCTGGCCATTCACGCTGGCTCCACCGTCACCCAGTACCGCGTCATCCGCCGCAGCCTCACCGGCAGCATGTCCGCCAGCAGCGCGAGGCCGGCGTCGCTGTCGCCCAGCGGAATGGCCCCGGTCACGCGCAGATCCGCCAGGCGCGGGTCGCAGCGCAGGATGCCGCTGCGGTAGCGGCCCAGTTCGTCCAGCAGGTCACCCAGGCGCATGCCCTGGGCCAGCAGCATGCCGTTCTCCCAGGCGCTCGCGTTGGCGTCTGCCGCCTGCAAGGGCTGGAATTCCAGCGGGCCGAAGACCAGTTGCTGGCCGGCGCCGACCCTCTGGCTCGCAGACCCCGGCAGTTCGACGCTCACCGCCTTGTCCAGCACTGCCACCCTGCACGCATCGCCCAGGTCGCGCAGGCTGAAACGCGCCGCCGCTGTGCGCAGCAGGCCATGGCGGCTGTCCACCAGGAAGGGGCGTGGCTCGGGCTGCGCATCGAGGAGGATCTCGCCTTCGAGCAGGCGCAGGCGCCGCTCGCGGTCGTTGAAGGCCAGGTTCACGGCACTCGCGGTATTGAGCGTGAGCTGGCTGCCGTCGGGCAGGCGCAGGTGCTTGCGCTCGCCCACGGCGGTGCGCAGGTCGGCGTTCCATTCCGCCCAGGGCAGGTGCCGCGCCGCCAGCCAGGCGGCCGGCGCCACCGCCATCAGCACGCCCAGGCGGTTGAGCATCTGCCGGCGGCTCAGGCCGCTGCGTTGCAGGCTCTGCCGGCCGAGGCCCGGCGGCAGCTGGCGCAGGCCCAGCAGCGCTTCGGCGCGGCGCCAGGCTTCGGCGTGCTGCGCGCTGCGTGCCCGCCACTGTTCGATGGCCTGCAGGTCGGCGCTGTTGGCGGGGCGTTCGTTCAGGCGCACCAGCCAGTCGGCGGCTTCGCCGAGGATGCCGGGGTCCAGCGGTTGCTCGCGCATCAGGCCGCGCTCAGGCAGGCAATGAAGCCGGCGCGCATGTAGCGCTTCACGCTGGCGAGGGAAATCTCCAGGCGCTCGGCAATCAGCGGGTAGGTGAGGCCGTCCAGTTGCGACAGCAGGAAGGCTTCGCGGGTGAGTGCCGGCAGCTCGCTCAGTGCGGTATCGATGCGCTCCAGCGCTTCGAGGATCAGCTCGCGGGTCTCCGGGCCGGGCACCGACTGTTCCGGCAGCGCGGCGACGCTTTCCAGGTAGGCGCGCTCGATCTCCTGGCGCCGCCAGCGGTCCACCAGCAGGCCCTTGGCAATGTGGGTGAGAAGCGCGCGCGGGCGTTCGCCGAGGTCGTCCAGCGGCCGCCGCAACAGGCGCAGGAAGGTGTCATGGGCGAGGTCGGCGGCATCCCAGGCGTTGCCCAATCGGCCGCGCAGCCACTGCTGGAGCCAGCTGTTGTGCTCGTTGTAGAGGGTGTGCAAGTGCTGCGGGGACGGGGTTTCGACGAGGGCCACAATGAGTGCGTCAGATTTTCATTTGAGAATGCCTATCATTTTATGGTTTCCCATTGGCATAGTGCAATGGCGACGCAGTCGGTCGGACGACGGCAACCTCGGCGCACGGAGACTGGAATTGCCACGAAGACGCGCTACCTTGAGCCTGTTGCGCGCAGAAATTTCTGATGCCGCACGCCCTCTCGCCGTCCCGCGCAGGCAACGGACCCGCAGCAGCAGGCCCGGCAGTCACCCAGCAGATACGGAGCACACCATGGCTCGCACCACGCCCATCGAGCTTTACCGCAACATCGGCATCGTCGCCCACGTCGACGCCGGCAAGACCACGACCACCGAGCGCATCCTGTTTTACACCGGGGTGAACCACAAGATGGGCGAGGTGCACGACGGCGCGGCGACCATGGACTGGATGGTGCAGGAACAGGAGCGCGGCATCACCATCACTTCGGCGGCCACCACGGCGTTCTGGCAGGGATCGACCAAGCAGTACGACCACAAGTACCGCTTCAACATCATCGACACGCCCGGCCACGTCGACTTCACCATCGAGGTGGAGCGCTCCCTGCGCGTGCTCGACGGCGCGGTGGTGGTGTTCAGCGGCGCCGATGGCGTCGAACCGCAGTCTGAGACGGTCTGGCGCCAGGCCAACAAGTACCACGTGCCGCGCCTGGCCTACGTCAACAAGATGGACCGCCAGGGCGCCGACTTCCTCCGCGTGGTCGCGCAGATCAAGCAGCGCCTGGGCCATACCCCGGTGCCGATCCAGCTGGCCATCGGCTCGGAGGAAACCTTTGCCGGGCAGATCGACCTGGTGAAGATGAAGGCCATCGTCTGGAACGACGCCGACCAGGGCACCAGCTACACGGAGGAGCCGATCCCCGCCGAGCTGCAGGCGCTGGCGGAGGAGTGGCGCTCGCACATGGTCGAGGCCGCCGCCGAAGCCAACGAGGAACTGATGAACAAGTACCTCGAAGGGGAGGAGCTGACCGTCGAGGAAATCAAGGCTGGCCTGCGCCAGCGCACCCTGGCCAACGAGATCGTCCCGGCGGTGCTGGGCTCCTCGTTCAAGAACAAGGGCGTGCCGCTGGTGCTCGACGCGGTGATCGACTACCTGCCGGCGCCCACGGAAATCCCCGCGATCAACGGCACCGATCCGGACGACGAAGAGAAGCACCTGGAGCGCCATGCCGACGACAGCGAGCCGTTCTCCGCGCTGGCGTTCAAGATCGCCACCGACCCCTTCGTCGGCACCCTGACCTTCGCCCGCGTCTATTCCGGCGTACTGACCAGCGGCGACGCCGTGCTCAACTCGGTGAAGACCAAGAAGGAGCGCGTGGGGCGGATGGTGCAGATGCACGCCAACCAGCGCGAGGAAATCAAGGAAGTGCGCGCCGGCGACATCGCCGCGCTGATCGGCATGAAGGACGTCACCACCGGCGACACCCTGTGCTCCATCGACAAGCCGATCATCCTCGAACGCATGGACTTCCCCGACCCGGTGATCTCCGTCGCCGTGGAGCCCAAGACCAAGGCCGACCAGGAGAAGATGGGCATCGCCCTGTCCAAGCTGGCCCAGGAAGACCCCTCGTTCCGCGTGAAGACCGACGAGGAAACCGGGCAGACCATCATCTCCGGCATGGGCGAGCTGCACCTGGACATCATCGTCGACCGCATGCGCCGCGAGTTCAACGTCGAGGCGAACATCGGCAAGCCGCAGGTGGCCTACCGCGAGGCGATCCGCAAGAAGTGCGAGATCGAAGGCAAGTTCGTCCGCCAGTCCGGCGGCCGCGGCCAGTTCGGCCATTGCTGGATCCGCTTCGAGCCGGGCGACGAGGGCAAGGACGGCCTGGAGTTCGTCAACGAGGTGGTCGGCGGCGTGATCCCGCGCGAATTCATCCCGGCGATCCAGAAGGGCATCGAGGAGCAGATGCAGAACGGCGTGCTCGCCGGCTACCCGCTGATCGGCCTGAAGGCCTCGGTGTTCGACGGCTCCTACCACGACGTCGACTCCAGCGAGATGGCGTTCAAGATCGCCGCGTCGATGGCCACCAAGCAGCTTTCGCAGAAGGGCGGTGCGGTGCTGCTGGAGCCGGTGATGAAGGTCGAGGTGGTGACGCCCGAGGACTACATGGGCGACGTGATGGGCGACCTGAACCGCCGGCGCGGGCTGATCCAGGGCATGGAAGACACGCCCGCGGGCAAGGTCATCCGCGCCGAGGTGCCGCTGGGCGAGATGTTCGGCTACGCCACCGACGTGCGCTCGATGTCCCAGGGGCGGGCGAGCTACTCGATGGAGTTCACCAAGTACGCCGAGGCGCCGGCGAACATTGCCGAGGCGATCATCAAGAAGGCCAACGGGTGAGGTGTTCCTGAGCTGACGACGGCGCCTGCGGGCGCCGTTTTTCATGGGAGCGAGCTTGCTCGCGAACCGCCTGTCGCCGATACACCCTGGAGGAGCGGGCCATGCCCGCGACCCGCCGGCAGGGCCGGCGCCGTGTTCGTGCTCGAATGTCGATCCTGTTTGGCTGCGTCGACCTGGGCGTTCCCGCGTCGCTTCGGCGTGCGCGGATGTATTGTGGTTTCGCCCCCTCGGGCGACCTACTTTGCCAAACGACGCAAAGCAGGCAAAGGTCTTGCCCCGGACATCCGGTTTTTCGCTTAGGCGAAAAATGCCCTCGCTCTATCGCAGTTCCAGGGGCATGCCGCGGTGGGCCATCCCTGGCCCATCGCGGCTCTCGCGGCATCCATCCCGCTCAACCCCTGAAACTCCGCTTCCACTCGGCCTCCTGAACGGGGCGTTCGGCGCGTGCGGATGTTTCTCTGGAAGTCTTCAGGGGCGAAAAACAGTGTGTGCGCCGGCCTTCTTTTGTAGGAGCGGGCCATTCCCGCGACCCGCCGGCAAGGCCGGCGTTTCAGTTGATCTGCGGCGTAGCCGGATACATCTGTGTCAACCCGCAGCAGCGCCCGATGGGCGCGATCGCGGGCATGGCCCGCTCCTACAGGGGGGCGCTGGGGTGTCCGTCACTCCGCCAACGGCAGCTCGAAGCAGAACATCGCGCCGCACGGCTCGACGTTTTCTGCCCAGATGTCCCCGCGGTGCCGCGAGACGATGCTCTGGCACAGCGCAAGGCCGATGCCGTTGCCGCTCACCTTGGAGGTGAAGAAGCCGTCGAACAGCCGTTCCTTGGCCCCGGCCTCGATACCGCGGCCCTGGTCGAGGACCGCCAGGCGCGCGCTGCCGCCCTCGCGCGAGGTGCGGATGCGCAGCAAGCGGCGTTCCTCAGGAAGGTTGAGCATTTCCTCGACGGCGTTGAAGGCGAGGTTGAGGATCACCTGGCCGACCAGCACCTTCTCGCAGCTCACCCACAGTGGTTCGTCGCAGCGCTCCAGCTCGACCCGCACGTTGCTCGGCTGGGCCTTGAGGCTGATGAAGTAGAGGGTCTCGCCGAGCAGTTCGTTGAGGTCGATGCGCTGTTCGGCCTGCTCCAGCTTCACCACGTATTCGCGCACGCTCTTGATGATCAGCGAGGCATGCTCGATCTGCCGCACGGCGCTGTCCAGGCCCCAGGCGGCGGAGGCTTCGGCCTTCTGCTCGCGGTCCAGGCGGATCAGCGCGCCCTCGATGAAATTGCGCGTGGCGGCCAGCGGCTGGCTGAGTTCGTGGGCGATCGCCAGGGCCATTTCGCCCATGGCGTTGTAGCGCGCCAGGTACTCCAGCTTCTGGTCGCTCTGGCGCTGCGCCTGCGCCGCGCGAACCTGCTCGGTGACGTCGCGGAACAGCAGCAGGTGGCCGACCAGGTCGTCCTCGATCTCGATGTATCGGCAGGTCGCGTGGTGCCAGCGCCATTCGCCGTCCAGGCGCTGCAATTGATAGCTGACGGAGTAGGGCTCGCGGCTGGGCGGCTGCATGGCCAGGTGATGTTCCAGGCGCGGGCGCGTGGCGCTGTCGCAGCGGCCGAGGAAGTTGTGCGCCATCCAGTCGTCCTGGCTGCCGCCGAGCAGCGGCAGGGCGGATTCGCTGAGAAAACGCAGGTTGCCGTCGGCGTCCAGCACCGCCACGCCCTCGGCGAGGTCCTGCATGAAGGCCTTCAGGCGGCTTTCGAAACGCTGCAGGTCGCGCTCGACCTGCTTCTCCTTCGAGATATCGCGGAACTGCACCATCAGCACGTCGCGCTCGTGCAGGGCCACGCGGGTAGCGACCGCTTCGGAGAGGATCTCCACGCCCTGCTTGGAGCGGTAGCACCACTCGATGGTGCGCTGGCCGGTGCGCGCGGCACCCTCCAGCCAGCGCAGGCCCACCGAACGGCGGTACTGCGGGGCCTTGGCGGTCATGTCCGGGGCCTTCAGCGGCACCAGCTCCTCCAGGGTGAAGCCGAGCACGGCCAGCGCCGCGTTGTTCGCCCAGAGGATTTCCTTGGTCTGCGCGTCATGGAGGATCACGCACAGCGGCATGGCCTGGAGCAGGGCGAGGAAGTCGTCGGGCTGGGGCTGGAACATCGGGCACGCTCGGGCAGGCAGGTGCTGTCTTTATACCGCGCAGCGTAGCGCGAAGGGACTGCGGAGTAACCCGGCGGCGACTAGGGGATTCCTTTAGACGCGAGGCTGCACGCCCCAATGGTTGGGCGGGCAGGGCGGTTCATACACTGGCCCCAACGACGACCGGCCCGCATCGAACGGGCCGGCCCTACAAGAACAACCGGAGATGACGCCATGCTGCGTGCCGCCCTCGCCGAACCGCTCGATGCGGACGGCCGTGCCCTCGAATTTCAGCGCGTGCTCGATGAAGTCCGCCAGCGCCGCGAGGAGTTCGACACCCGCTCCCATGTGCCGCGCGACATGATCGAACGCTTCCGCGACGTGGGCATCTACCGCGCCGCGACCCCGCGCTGCTTCGGTGGCGATGCGCTGCCGCCGGCCGAGTTCCTGCACCTGGTGGAGCGCATCGCCGAAGCCGATGGCTCCGCCGGCTGGGTCGCCAGCTTCGGCAGCGCCAGCACCTACCTCACCGCGCTGCCGCGCCACACCCTTGCCGAGCTTTATGCCGACGGCCCGGACCTGGTGTTCGCCGGCGGCCTGTTCCCGATCCAGCCGGCGACCCAGGTGGAAGGCGGCTGGCGCGTCAGCGGCACCTGGAAGTTCGCCAGCGGCTGCAAGGGCGCCGACGTGCTCGGCGTGGGCATCGGTATCGGCGGCCCGGGCGGCAAGCCGCGCACCGCGCTGCTGCGCGCCAGGGACGTGGAGATCGTCGAGAACTGGAACGTGGTCGGGCTCAAGGGCACCGGCAGCCACGACCTGAAACTGGACAATGCCTTCGTTCCGGATGACTGGACCTTCATCCGCGGCGGCGAATCGAGCATCGACGAGCCGCTGTATCGCTACCCGACCATCGCCTACGCCGCCCAGGTGCTCGCCGTGGTCAACCTTGGCCTGGCCCGCGCGGCGCTGGACGAGATCACCCGCATGGCGTCCTCCAGCGGCGTGACCGGCGCGCCCAAGCTGGGCGACCGGGCCTACGTGCGCATCGAGATCGGCAAGGCCGAAGCCGAACTGCAGGCCGCGCGCGGCTTCTTCTATGACGCCACCGAGGCCGTCTGGAACGCCATTCTCGCCGGCGATGCGGTCAGCCCGGAGCAGGTCAGCCAGCTGCGCCTGTCCGCCGTGCACGTGTCCCGCGCCGGCGCCGACGTGGTGCGCCGCGCCTACACCCTGGCCGGCACCACGGCGATCTACCTGCACCACCCGCTGCAGCGCTACCTGCGCGACGCCATGGTGGTCACCCAGCACGCCTTCTTGAGCGACGGCATGTACGACGGCGCCGGCGCGGTGCTGCTCGATGTGCCGCCGTTCCCCGGATACATCTGACACAAGAATTAAGGACCGAGCCATGACCCGCCCCACCACCGAACCCTTGCGCGTGCTGTTCTGCATCGGCATCGCCCAGCCGTTCTTCGACCTGCCCACCGGTGAAGGCATCGCCGTGTGGAAGGGTTTCTCGCAGATGATGAGCGACCTCGGCGCGCTGCCGGGAATGAACGTGCTCGGCGTGCTGGATGACGACCGCCTGATGGTCGGCCCGTCCACCACCTCGCCGTGGACCGTCTACATCATGGCCGACGTGGACTGCCACCAGACCGTGATCGACGCCTGCAACCTGTTCCGCACTACCCCGGTGGGCGAGTACAGCCTGTGGAAGTACGCCAAGGTCGAGGCGCGCATCGGCCGCCCGCTGACCATCCCCGAAGCAGCGCGGACCTGAGCCATGAGCAGCCTGAGCATGGCCGAGCTGAACCGGCGCCTGGAGACCCTCGAAGGGGAAAGCCAGGTGCGCCGGCTGATGGCCCGCTACATGGACCTCTGCGACGTGCCGCACGCGCCGGTGGCGCTCGCAGAGCTGGCCGAGCTGTTCAGCGAGGACGCGGTGTGGGAGGGCATCGGCGCGTCCACCGCGCAGACCTTCGGCCATCACCAGGGCCGCGAGGCGATTGCCGCGTTCGTCTACGGCTACCTGCCGCCGTCGCCGCACTTCACGCTGAACCTGCACTTCCTCACCAGCGAGTCGATCCGCGTCGACGGCCGCACCGCGCGCGGGCAATGGCTCATGCAGCAGCTCTCGACCTACGCCGAGGGCCACAGCGAGCTGTTCGGCACGCGCCTGGACATCGACTTCCGCGAGATCGACGGGCGCTGGCAGATCAGCCACTTCCGCACCCAGCGCCTGTCGCAGCGCCTGCTGGGCAGCGCAGAGGAGTGCCGCGCATGAGTACCTTCGTCAGCCAATTCCTCCTGGGCCGCAGCGACAATGGCAAGCGCGTCGCGGTCAAGGACAGCATCGACATCGCCGGCCATCCGACCCGTTGTGGCACCCGCGCGCTGGCCGATGCCGCGCCGGCCGCGCGCAACGCCTTCGTGGTCGACGCCGTGCTCGACGCCGGCTGGCAGATCGTCGGCAAGACCAACCTGCACGAACTGGCTTTCGGCGTCACCGGCATCAACGACTGGACCGGCACGCCGATCAACCCGATGGCGCCCGACCGTGTGCCGGGCGGCTCCTCCAGCGGCTCCGCGTCGGCTGTTGCTGCCGGGCTGGCGGATATCGCCCTGGGCACCGACACCGGTGGTTCGGTGCGCGTGCCGGCGGCCTGCTGCGGCATCGCTGGGCTTAAGCCGACCTTCGGCCGGGTCAGCCGCGACGGCGTGCACCCGGCGCAGAGCAGCCTGGATTGCGTCGGCCCGTTCGCATCCCGTATGGCCGACCTGATTGCCGCCATGCAGGTCATCTGCCCCGGCTTCGGCGAGGTGCAGCTGCCGGGCGAGGGCGCCCGCGTGGCGTTCCTCGACGTACCGGCGGCGCCACACATCCAGGCCTGCCTGGGCGCCGCCGCCGACCGCGCCGGCTGGCGCCGCAGCCACCTGTTCCTCGGTGAATTCGAGGCGGCTTTCCACGCCGGACTGGTGGTGATCAACCACGAGAACTGGGCCGCCTATGCGGCGCTGACCGGCAAGGGCCTGATCGGCGCCGACGTCGAACAGCGCCTGTTGCTGGCCAGCCGCACCACCGACGCCGAGCGCGCCGAGGCGGAGAAGGTGCGCGTCAGCTTCAGCCGCGCCATCGACGCCGCGCTGGAGGACTTCGAGGTCCTGCTGCTGCCGACCATGCCCGACCTGCCGCCGTTGCTCAGCGACGCGCGCAACGGCAAGTCGGTGGCCGGCATGACGCCCCTGGTGCGGCCTTTCAACCTGAGCGGACACCCGGCGCTGACCGTGCCGGTGGACCTGGATTGCGGCGGGCTGAAAGTCGGCCTGCAGATCGTCGGCCGCCAGGGCGACGACGAACGCGTGTGCGCCTTCGGCGCGCAACTCGAACACAGCCTGGCCGCCACGCGGCCTGCGCCAAAACACAAGAAATCGGCATGAGGAGAGGGGCATGAGCGCTCACGAATACCGGCTGATCGCCCGGTCGCGCAGCGTCGAAGAGCTGGTCGGCGACGACCGCGTCGATGTTTCGCTGTACAACGACCCGCAGCTGTTCGACGCGGAGATGGACAAGATCTTCTACCGCACCTGGGTGTGGGTCGCCCACGAAAGCGAGGTGCGCAACGCCGGCGACTTCAAGACCACCAGCGTCGGTCGCCGCCCGGTGATCGTGGTGCGCGACAAGAAGGGCAACATCAACGTCCTGGAAAACCGCTGCCGCCACCGTGGTGCCACCGTGTGCGAGAAGCACAAGGGCAACGCCACCGGCTTCACCTGCCCGTACCACAGCTGGTCCTACGCGCTGGACGGCAAGCTGCGCGCGCTGCCGTACCCGGACGGCTACGAGGACATCCTCGACAAGTCCGAGCTGCCGCTGACCAGCCTGCGCGTCGAGAGTTACGCCGGCATGGTGTTCGCCACCTACAACGACGAGATTGAACCGCTGGAAGACTTCCTCGGCGGCGCCAAGCACTGGATGGACCTGTTCATGAAGCAGGGCGCCGGCTACCCGATCAAGACCCAGGGCGAACACAAGTTCACCTTCAAGGGCAACTGGAAGATCCAGCTGGAGAACACCACCGACGGCTACCACTTCCCCATCGTGCACAAGTCGTTCATGTCCTCGGTGGATGAAGAGACCGAGGAAATGCTCTCGTTCATGAGCGACGAGCAGGCGGTCACCCACGCCCTGGGTAACGGCCACAGCGTGATGGTGATGGTCCCCGAGCATGTCGACCTGGACCACGACGACGGCACCGAGCAGCTCCAGGAGCGCTTCGCCCACGTCACCGCGGAGCTGTCGAAAACCATGGAGCCTGCCCAGGTGCGCCGCATCGTCCGCTCGCTGCACGGCGCCGGTTTCAACCTCAACCTGTTCCCCAACGTGGCGATGTCCATGTCGTTCTTCCGCGTGCTGCGGCCGATCTCCGTCACCGAGACCGAGATTCGCCACGTCGCCCTGGGCATGGACGGCGGCCCGGAAATCGCCAACCGCGAGCGCATGCGCATCCACGAGCACTTCCAGGGCCCGTTCGGCTTCGGCAGCCCGGATGACGCCGAGGCCTGGGACCGCGTGCAGCGTGGCTCCTACGCCGGCGTCGACGCGCCGATCCTGGTCAACCGCGGCCTGAACCGCGAAGTGGTCGCCGAGAATGGCGACAAGGTTTCCCACGCCACCGACGAAGGCGGCATGCGCGAGGCGTACCGGATGTGGAAAAGGATGATGAGCCAATGAGCAACGACACCCTGAACGGCTTCTCCGGCCCGCTGGCCAAGGCCATCGAATTCGTCTGGCGCGAAGCCGAACTGCTGGACCGCAAGGACTACACGCAGTGGTCGCAGCTGTGGAGCGAGGACGGCGTCTACGTGGTGCCGATCGACGGCGAGGACGATGACTTCGCCGCGCGCCTGAACTACGTGTTCGACGACGCGCGCATGCGTGCCCTGCGTATCGAACGCCTCACCGGCGGCCATTCGCCGTCGGCGGTGGACGCGGCCAAGACCGTGCGCACCGTCTCGCGCTTTACCCTGGTGGAAGCGGCGGGCGACCTCGTCGAGGTGAACTCGGCGCAGGTGCTCTACGCCTACAAGCGCGGCGTGGCGACGCCGTTCATTGCCGACCTGAACCACCGCATCCGCTTCGTCGATGGCCAGCCGCGACTGGAGCGCAAGGTGATCCGCCTGATCAACGCCGAAGACGCGCTCAACGCGCTCGGCTTCCTGCTGTGAGGGCCGCGCCATGCAACGAGTAGCCCTGGTAACCGGCGCCGCACGCGGGCTGGGCGAAGTCATCGCGCGCCGCCTGCACGCTGCCGGCCTGCGCGTGGCGCTGGCCGACCTGAACGAAGAAGCGGTGCAGCGCCTGGCCGACGAGCTGGACCCCGAGGGCCGCACGGCAGTCGGGTTGAAGCTGGATGCGCGGGAGAAGGCCGACTTCGAGCGCGTCCGTGACCGCCTCGCCGAGCAGTGGGGCGGCGCCGACATCCTGGTGAACAACGCCGGGATGTCGAAGGTGGCCGCGCTCATGGACATCAGCCCCGAGGACTTCGACGCCTCCATGGCGGTGAACCTGCGCGGCACCTTCGTCGCCTGCCAGGTGTTCGGCGCGCACTTCGCGGCGCGCGGTTTCGGCCGCATCGTCAACATCGCCTCGCTGGCCGGGCAGAACGGCGGCACCGCCACTGGCGGCCACTACGCGGCGGCCAAGGGCGGCGTGGCGACCCTGACCAAGGTATTCGCCCGCGAGCTGTCGGCCCAGGGCGTGACCGTCAACGCCATCTCGCCGGGGCCGCTGGATTTGCCGGTGGTCTACGAGAGCGTGGCGCCCGAGCGCCTGGAGCAGATCCTCAAGACCATCCCCGCCGGCCGCTTGGGCGACCCGACCTTCATCGCCGACAGCGTGCTGCTGCTCTGCGCGGAGAACGCCGGGTCGGTGACGGGGGCGTGCTGGGATATCAATGGTGGGTTGTTCATGCGCTGAGGCTTTGGTGCGGGAGAGTGGATATCTCAAGAGCCCCTCTCCCTAACCCTCTCCCGCAAGCGGGAGAGGGGACTGATCGGCAGGGCCGGAAACACCGTGCCACCCGGAGACGCCGAACTACTTCCCCTCCCAGAAGGGAGGGGAACCGTACGGCCAGGATGACACCTCAGCATCAGCCAGCACGAACACCTCCCTCTCCCTTCAGGGAGAGGGCTGGGGAGAGGGCAAAGCCCCCGCTCCGAAGTTGACTGCTTCCTCTCCCTTCGGGGAGAGAGCTGGGGAGAGGCAATGCCCTCGCTCCGATATCGAACCGTAAACCCGTCCGCTCATGAAAAAGAGGCCGGAAAGGGGCCACAGAGCCCGCACTCAACGCCTTGCAGGAACCGCCATGATGAAGGTCAGAATCGAAAGAATCGTCGAGGAAGCGCAGGACATCCGTTCCCTGCGCCTCGTGCGTTGTGATGGCCAGCCGTTCGACGCCTACGAGCCGGGCGCCCATGTCGACGTCACCGGCCCGACCGGGGTGACGCGCCAGTATTCGCTGTGCAGCCCGCCGGACGACCGCGCGGCCTACCTGGTGGCGATCAAGAAGGAAGGCGCCTCCCGCGGTGGCTCCGTCGCGCTGCACGAAGTGCGCGAAGGCATGGAGCTGGACATCGGCGCGCCGCGCAACCTGTTCCGCCTGGCGCCCGAAGCCCGCGAGCACGTGCTGTTCGCCGCCGGCATCGGCGTCACGCCGCTGCTGAGCATGGCCTACCGCCTGAACGCCAGGGGCGAGCGGTATCGCCTGCATTACTTCGCCCGTTCCGCCGCGCACGCGGCCTTCGTCGAACTGCTGGGCAGCGAGGCGTTCGCCGGCAAGGTGGAGCTGCATTACGGCGTCGAACCCGCCGACCTCGACCGTGTGCTGGGCGAGTGCCTGGCGCGCGCGCCGCAGCACGCCCACGTCTACACCTGCGGCCCGGCGCCGTTCATGAACAAGGTGGTGGAAATCGCCGCGCGCAGCCGCCCGGAAGACGCCATCCACCTCGAACATTTCCAGGCCGACCCGGCCGCCAGCGCGGCGCCAGCCGGCTCCTTCGAGGTGGAGCTGGCCAGCTCCGGCGTGGTGCTCCACGTGCCGGCGGAGTCGAGCCTGGTGGACGTGCTCCAGGCCCACGGCTGCGACATCGACACCGAATGCCGCGAAGGCATCTGCGGCACCTGCATCGTCGAGGTGCTGGAGGGCGAGCCGGAGCACCGCGACAACTGCCTGTCGAACAAGGAGAAGGCCGCCAACAAGCAGATCTGCGCCTGTGTGTCGCGGGCGAAGTCGACGCGGTTGGTGCTGGACCTTTAAGTCGCGCGCATCCTGCGTGGCACATCCGCCGCACTGGCGGATAACGCCCTACGGGGTGGTAACCGCAGCATGACGGCGGCGCAGAACCTGTAGGAGCGAGCTTGCTCGCGAACCCGCTTGACGCCGTTGCGGCCGGGGGCTCGTTCGCGAGCAAGCTCGCTCCTACAAGGGGGCTCCCCCGCGGCGAGAGAGGTGATCGGCGGGACTCCCTCGTAGGAGCGGACCTTGTCCGCGAATCGCTCAGCGAGCAGGGCGTTACAAGCCTGTGGGGTGCAGCGGGGAGGGGTGGCGATCCTGCGGCATCGTGCCGGTTGTGGGATTTCGCGGACAAGGTCCGCTCCCACGAGAGCAAGGCTGCCTCTTGCCGAATACCACTAAAAAGCCCGGCGTAATGCCGGGCTTTTTTCAGCTGCGATACAGCACCGGCCGGCGCAGGTGCACATAGCTGTACCCCTCGCGCGCCAGGGCGATGCGCTGTGGGTCCAGCTCGGCCACCAGCAGTTCTTCACCATGCCGGGCCTGGGTCATCACCTGGCCATCCGGGGCGACGATGCTGCTCAGGCCGCAGTACTCGATTTCCCCCTCGCTGCCGACATAGTTGGCGTAGGCGAGGAACACCTGGTTCTCGAACGCGCGGGTCGGCACCAGCACCTGGGCCACGAATTCGTACGGGCGCATGTTGGCGGTGGGCACCAGCACCAGGTCGGCGCCGGCCAGCGCCAGGCTGCGCACGTTCTCGGGGAACTCCACGTCGAAGCAGATCAGCAGGCCGATCTTCCAGCCGTCCAGCTCGAAGATCGCCGGCGCCTGGTCGGAGGCGCTGAACTGGCTGCGGTCGAGGTCGCCGTAGAGGTGGGTCTTGCGGTAGTTGGCGCGGCGTTCGCCCTGGTGGTCGATCAGTTGCACGCTGTTGAAGATGGCGTCGCCGTCACGCTCGGGGTAGCCGTAGAGGATGCCGAGCTTGTGCTCGCGGGCGATCTCGGCGATGCGCTGTGCGGACGGCCCGTCGCAGCCTTCCGCCAGCTCGGCGACGCGCCGGGCGCCGATGTTGTAGCCGGTCAGGTACATCTCCGGCAGCACCAGCAGGTCCGCACCGTTGAGCACCGCCTGCTGCGCGGCCTGCTCCAGGCGGCGCAGGTTGCCGGCGGCGTCGTCGGGGCCGGGTGGGCACTGGTAGAGGGCGAGGTACATGGGGGGTTCTCCTTCGAAACGCGCGGGGCCGGGACCCGGCAGTGTGCACCCGATCCCGACCCCGTGCGAGCGGCTGTTCAACCAGTGGGCTGCATCAGTCCGGCAGGACCATCGGGCCCAGCTCGGCGAAATGGTCGCCGGGGCCGGGGTTTTCCGGATGGGTGGCGCCGCCGAAGTGCTTCATGATGCCCCACACGGCGTTGAGCGAGGTCTGCACCGCGCCCTCCACCCAGGCCGGGGTCCAGGACACATCGTCGCCGGCGATGAAGATACCGCGCTGCTCGGCGGGCATGTCGTCCTGCATGAAGTGCGCGTACATGCGCTGGTTGTAGCGGTAGTGGCCCGGCAGCGCGCCCTTGAAGGCGCCGAGGAAGTGCGGGTCGGCCTCCCAGGACACGGTGATCGGGTTGCCGATGATGTGGCTGGCGATATCGACGTTCGGGTAGACCTTCTTCAGTGCGTCCAGGGCCAGCTGCACGCGCTTCTCCACCGGGTGCGGGAGCATCTTCATGGCGTCGCTCATCCAGGAGTAGGACAGGCAGATCACGCCCGGCTTGTCGTCGCCGTTGTCGAACAGGTAGGTGCCGCGGGTCAGGCGGTCGGTGAGGGTCATGCTCATCACGTCGCGGCCGGTCTGCGGGTCCTTGTCCTTCCAGAACGGCCGGTCGACCATCACGAAGGTCTTCGAGGACTGCATGTAGCGGGTGCGGTCCAGGGCCATCCACATCTTCTGCGAGAACAGCGCTTCCTCGCACTCGATCTGCGTGGTCAGCAGCCAGGTCTGGCAGGTTGCCAGGACGGCGGCGTAGTGGCGGGTATCGCCCCAGTAGTCGGTGACGGCGAAGGTGCCGTCGGCGGCGCGGGCGATCTTCTTCACTCCCGGACGCGGCGCGCCGTTGTGCAGCGAGGCCAGCGAGGTGCCGGCCGGCCAGTGCGCGCAGCTTTCCGGCACGTGGCTCCAGATGCCGCGCGGCACCTGCTCTACGCCACCCACGACCAGGTGCTGGTGGTCGTCGCAGTTGGTCATCACCACGCGGAAGATTTCCAGCATGGAGTTGGGGAAGTCCGAGTCCCAGCCGCCGGTGCCGAAGCCGACCTGGCCGAAGATCTCGCGGTGGCGGTAGGACAGGCGCGAAAAGGCCTTGGAACTGGCGACGAAGTCGTAGAAGGTGCGGTCGTCCCACTTGGGCACGAGTTCGTCCCACAGGGCCTTGAGCTTGGCCGTGTCGCGCTCGCGGATGGCGTCCTGGATCTCGGAGAAGCGCGCACCGTCCTCCAGCGCGTCGGCCCAGGCCTGGGCGACTTCGCGGAAGATTTCCGGCAGGTCGTCGATCTTCTCGGCGTAGTGGCTGGTGCCTTCCAGGTCCACCACGGTGCTGCCCGAGGCCGGGGTCAGCGGGTTGGGGAAGGGCTTGGTCTGCAGGCCGAGCTTGTCGACGTAGTGGTAGAAGGCGGTGCTGGACACCGGGAAGCGCATGCCGCCCAGCTCGGCGATGATCCCGTCGGCGCCTTCGAAGGTCTCCGAACGCAGGCGGCCGCCCATCTTCGACGCCTCGTAGACCACGGGCTTGAGGCCCAGCTTCATCAGCTCGTAAGCCGCCACCAGGCCGGAGATGCCGGCGCCGACGATGGCCACTTCCTGGCCGTGCTGCTCGGCAGGAATGCTGCCCAGGCCGGCGGGGTGCTCGATCCAGTCGTCGAAGGCGAAGGGGAAATCCGGGCCGAAGATGGTGACCGGTTTCTTGCCGGGGGTATGGGGGTGGCGGTTCTTGTGCATCGGAGGCGTCCTTCTTGTTCGGAGTGCCGGCTTGTATCACCAGCTTGGCAAGGCTTTCGCGGCCCGCAGCGGCCAGTCGATGGGTGGCGCGCGGGCAAAGAAATGGCGAGCTGTGAAGGCTCGCCGTGGCGCCCACTATTGCAAAGGTCGTCGTTGAAATGAACCTGACAATCTGCAAGATTGGCGAGAGCTTTCAGGCAGATTGACCAATACGATGAGCAATATGACGAAAAACGCCGACGCGGCGCTGTTGAACCTGCTGCGCGCCAACGCCCGCGAGTCGATCTCCGAGCTGGCGCGCAAGCTCGGCGTATCGCGCTCCACGGTGCAGAGCCGCATCGAGCGGCTGGAGCAGCAGGGCATCATCAGCGGTTATTCGATCAAGGTGTCGGACAGCTACGCGCAGTCGCTGGTGCGCGCCCACGTGCTGGTGACGGCGCTGCCCAAACTGTCGCACCAGGTGGTCCAGGCGCTGGAGAAGATCGCCGAGGTGAAGACGTTGCATTCGGTGAGCGGCAACTTCGACATGATCGTGATCGTCGAGGCGCTGTCGATCCGCGACCTGGACGCGGTGCTGGACCGCATCGGCGCGCTGGACGGGGTGGAGCGGACGATGTCGTCGATCATTCTGTCGACGCGCATCGATCGGTGAGGAGCGGGAGTTCCCTGCCAAGGGCGGGCTTTGCCCGCCTCACGTGCAGGGCACTGACTCAGTGTAGGAGCGGGCCACGCCCGCGATCCGCCGGCAGGGCCGGCGTTTGCGGGGTTCGCGAGCAAGCTCGCTCCTACGAAGAGCACTCCGAGGCCGGGGTGAAACTGTAGGAGCGAGCTTGCTCGCGAACCGCCCAGCGCCGATGCCGCCCGCAGGAGCAGGCGACCGGCTGGAATCAGCCCAGGTCCTCTTCCAGCGCCAGCAGCTCCTGCACGCGCTGGCGGCGACGGATCAGCTTCGCGTCAGCGCCGTCGAGCAGCACTTCGGCAATCAGCGGGCGGCTGTTGTAGTTCGACGACATGGACGCCCCGTACGCCCCGGTGTCGTGGATCAGCAGCAGGTCGCCGACCTGGGCGCGCGGCAGGGCGCGAGGGATGACCACGCCGCCATCGCCCTGGGTGAACACATCGCCGGACTCGCACAGCGGGCCTGCCACCACGGTGTCGATCACCTCGCGGCTGGCCACGTCGCCGGCCAGCACACTGATGCCGTGGTAGCTGCCGTACATGGACGGGCGCATCAGCTCGTTGAAGCCGGCGTCCACCAGCACGAAGTGGTTGCGGCCGGCGTCCTTGGTGGCGCGTACTTCGCTGAGCAGGCAGCCGGACTGGGCGACCAGGTAGCGGCCCGGCTCGATTTCCAGGTGCAGCGAGTGACCGACTACCGCTTCGGCGGCCTTGCGCGCCTTGTCCCACAGCTGGAAGTAATGCGCGGTGTCGACTTCCGGATCGCCGGCGCGGTAGGGGATGGACAGGCCGCCGCCAGCGGAGATGCCGGACAGGTCGTGGCCGGCGTCCTTCACCTGCTGCACCAGGCCGAGCATGGCTTCGCCGACCTGGGCCAGGTGGCCGTAGTCCACGCCCGAGCCGATGTGCATGTGCAGGCCGACCAGGCGCAGGCCGCGCTCGCGGATCACGTCCAGGGCGGCGCGCAGGTCGCTGTGCCAGATGCCGTGCTTGGAGTGCTCGCCGCCGGTGTTGGTCTTGTTGCTGTGGCCGTGGCCGAAACCGGGGTTGATGCGCAGCCACACCGGGTGGCCGGGGGCGACTTCGCCCAGCTGGCGGAGCATGTCGATGGACCCGGCGTTCACCGGGATGCCGTGCTCGACCACGGTTTCCAGGGTGGCGCGGTCCAGCAGGTCGGCGGTGAAGACGATCTCGGATTCATCCTCGCGGCACGAGTAGCCGGCGGCCAGGGCGCGCAGCAGTTCGCCCTGGGACACCGCATCGACCTTCACCCCCTGCTCGCGCATCAGGCGCAGGATGTGCAGGTTGGAGCAGGCCTTCTGGGCGAAGCGGATGATGTCGAAGCTCTTCAGGCGCTCGATCTGGCCGCGGATGGTGGCCGCGTCGTAGATCCACAGCGGGGTGCCGAATTGCAGGGCGAGCTGTTCGGCGCGGGGCAGGGCGAGGAAGGACATGAATGGGCTCCGAAGGTAGATGGCGCTAGTCTACCGGCCATTTGTGGAGCTGAATAATGCCGCTTGTTATCGAGTCAATTCAATTTTGATATAGGGTGCAGCCCACACCGGCCTCACGCAGACGCTGCACCAGCACGCCGGCCTCTGCCTGGAGCGCCGCGACGAAGCGCTCGCGCAGCGGCGTGGCCGGGCGGTACAGCGGTTTTGCCACGCTGACCTGGAACGGCAGCGAGAACGCCAGCGGGCGCAGCTGGATGCCCTGGCCCTGGAACATCAGCGCGGTGATCGGGTTGACCACGGCCAGACCCAGGCCGGCGCGGACCATGCTGCACACCGAGACGGCGCTGTGGGTTTCCACCTGCATTTGCCGCTGTACGCCGGCGCCGAGGAACACGGCGTCGATCAGGTGCCGGTAGCGGTCGCTGGTGGCCAGGCTGACGAAGGGCAGGCCGGCGAAGTCCGCCGCCGCCAGGCGTTCACGGGCCAGCAGCGGGTGGCCGTCCGGGAGGATGCACACCTCGTCCACCGCCAGCAGCGGCTGCAACTCGGTGCCGCGCGGGGCGTCGTCGTTCTCGATCAGGCCGATGTCGTGGTGCTGGGCGCTTAGCGCCTCTTCCAAATGTGGCGACTCCAGCGCCGCCACTTCCAGGCTGATGGCCGGGTTTTCCCGGCTGAAGCGCTTGCAGGCTTCCGGCAGCAGCGCCTGGGACAGCGCCGGCAGGCAGCCGATGGAAAACTTGCCCTCGGCGAACTGCCCCAGGCTGCCGGCAAAGGCGACGATGCGGTCCAGCCCGGTGAAAGAGCGCTCCACCTCCTCGAACAGCATCAGCGCCCGCGCCGTGGGCGCCAGCCGCCCGCGCTCGCGCAGGAACAGCTCGAAGCCCACCAGCTGCTCCAGCCTGGCCAGCTCGCGGCTGACGGTGGGCTGGCTGGTGTGCAGGAACGCCGCGGCGCGGGTGACGCTGCCGGTGGTCATGACCGCGCGGAAGACTTCGATGTGGCGGAGGGTGATCATGCTCGGTCCGATGCTGGAGTGCGGGTCATTGTGGCGTTGTTGGGGGGAGGGCACCAGTGGGGGCTGACCGCACGTTGCTGGACGGATTGTGTGCGTATCGAGGTCTGGCGCGGTCTGTCGGTGCGGACTTTGTCCGCTGTTCGCGGGCATGGCCCGCTCCTACACGTGCAGTTTCCGGTCGGCCTGTAGGGGCTGGCCATGCCTGCGACTGCCCTGGGTTCGAGCATCAGGAGGACGGCGCGTAGGGCGAATAACGCTTCAAGTGTTTTCCGCCGCAAGGGCGATCAACCCCCGGCGCGTTCGCACCAGCTCAGTCATGTAGGGCGCATAACGCCTGGGGCGTTATCCGCCGTTTTGGCTGAAGGCTCTTTGTAGGATGGGTGGAGCGCAGCGATACCCATGCGGTTGGTGCAGGGAATTGATGGGTATCGCTGCGCTCCACGCCATCCTACGAAGCAGTATTCCTGCTGTACCCGTAGGGCGCATAACCCGTTCCGGGTTATGCGCCCTACGTTGTCCCGTATTTTGCCGGCAAGATCGACGTCAGATGTTCGCGAGCAAGCTCGCTCCTACGAAGAGCGAGCGGTACAAACCGGACCTGTAGGAGCGAGCTTGCTCGCGAACCGCTGGGGGCGGCAAAGGGCACATCAGCGGAAATCCCGACTCCGCACATCCAGCCCCTCCAGCAGTCCGCTCAGGTCCGTCAGCCGTCCGGCGATCACGTGGCGCACGCCGTCCTTGGCTTCCAGGGTGCCGTCCACCTGCATCAGGCGGGCGCTGAGGAAGGGGCGGCGCTGGTGTTCGGCGAGGTCGCGCCAGACGATCACGTTGATCATGCCGAACTCGTCTTCCAGGGTGACGAAGGTGACGCCGCTGGCCGTGCCGGGGCGCTGGCGGCCGACCACCAGGCCGGCGACGCGCACCGGGCGGTCGGCTTCCAGCTTCAGCAGGTCGCGCGAGCTACGGCAGCGGCGGGCCTTGAGGGCGCCGCGCAGCAGGGTCAGGGGATGCGGGCCGAGGGTGGTGCCGAGGGTCGCGTAGTCGGTGAACAGGTCCTCGCCGCGGCTGGGCAGCGGCAGGCTGACCGGCGCTTCCTCGGTGACCTGGCCGGCGAACAGCGGCAGCTGCGGCTCGACCCCGGCAATCGCCCAGCGCGCCTTGTGCCGGTGGCCGGCGAGGCCGCGCAGGGCGCCGGCGTCGGCCAGTTGCTCGCGGGCGCGTGCATCGAGATGGGCGCGCAGGCAGAGATCGGCGACGTCGGCGAAGACGCGTTGCTCGCGCGCCTGGGCCACGGCATGGGCGACGTCCTCACGCAGCCCGCGCACCATGCGCAGGCCGAGGCGGATCGCCGGCTGGCGGTCAGGGATCGGTTCCAAGGTGCAGTCCCAGTGGCTGTGGCGCACGTCCACCGGGCGGATCTCCAGGCCATGGCGGCGGGCGTCCTGCAGCAACTGGTCGGGGCTGTAGAAACCCATGGGCCAGCTGTTGATCAGGGCGCAGGTGAAGGCGGCCGGTTCGTGGCACTTCAGCCAGCAGCTGGCGTAGGTGAGCAGAGCGAAGCTGGCGGCGTGGGATTCAGGGAAACCGTAGCTGCCGAAGCCCTTGATCTGCTCGAAGATGCGCGCGATGTATTCCTGCGGATAGCCTTTGGCCGACATACGCTCGAACAGCTTCTCACGATGAGGTTCCAAGCCTCCGTGGCGCTTCCAGGCCGCCATGGAGCGGCGCAGATGGTCGGCTTCGCCGGGCGTGTAGTCGGCAGCTTTGATTGCCAGTTGCATGACTTGTTCTTGAAACAGCGGAACGCCCAGCGTCCGTTCGAATATCGAAATCACTTCCTCATGCGGATAAACGACTGGTTCCTGCTTATTCCGCCGCCGCAGATAGGGATGCACCATGTCGCCCTGGATCGGACCGGGGCGGACGATGGCGACCTGGATGACCAGGTCGTAGAACTCCTTGGGCCGCAACCGCGGCAGCATCGCCATCTGCGCGCGGGATTCGATCTGGAACACGCCCACGGTGTCGGCGCGGCTGATCATGTCATAGGTCTTGGTGCAGCCCTGCGGAAGGGTGGCAAGAGTCCATTGCTTGCCGCGATAGTCGTCGATCAGGTCGAAGCAGCGGCGCAGGGCGCTGAGCATGCCGAGGGCGAGCACGTCGACCTTGAGCAGGCCGACGGCGTCGAGGTCGTCCTTGTCCCACTGGATCAGGGTGCGCTCGGGCATCGCCGCGTTCTCCACCGGCACCAGGGTTTCCAGCGGCTGCTGGGAAATGACGAAGCCGCCGGGGTGCTGCGACAGGTGGCGGGGGAAGCCGACCAGTTGCCCGGTGAGGGTCAGCACGCGGCGCAGGATCGGGCTTTCCGGATCGAAACCGGCCTCCAGCAGGCGCTCGGGCGGCGGCGCCTCGCGGCTCCAGGCGCCGCAGCAGTCGGCCAGCGCGCCGACCTGGTCCGGCGGCAGGCCCAGCGCCTTGGCCACGTCGCGCACCGCGCCGGCGCCGCGGTAGGTACTGGCCACGGCGGTGAGCGCGGCGCGGCTGCGGCCATAACGGCGGAACACGTACTGGATGACCTCCTCACGACGGTCGTGCTCGAAGTCGACGTCGATGTCCGGCGGCTCGTTGCGCTCGCGGGAGATGAAGCGTTCGAACAGCAGGTTGGCCGTGGACGGATCCAGCTCGGTGATGCCCAGGGCGAAGCAGACGATCGAGTTGGCCGCCGAGCCGCGCCCCTGGCAGAGGATGCTGCGGCTGCGGGCGAAGGCAACGATGTCGTGGACGGTGAGGAAGTAGCTGTCGTACTTCAGCTCGGCGATCAGCGCCAGTTCGTATTCCACCTGCGCGCGGGCTTTCTCGGTCTCGCCATCTGGCCAGCGCCGTTTAATACCTTCCTCGGTCTTCTCGCGTAGCCAGGTGGTCGGCGTATGCCCTTCGGGCACCAGCTCGCGCGGGTACTGGTACTTGAGGTCGCCCAGATCGAAGGTACAGCGCCCGGCGATCTTCAGCGTTTCCGCCAGCAGCTCGGCGGGGTAGATCGACGCCAGCGCCTCCCACGGTCGCAGATGGCGCTCGCCATTGGGGTAGAGGTACTGCCCGGCCTCGTGCACCGGCAGGTGCTGGCGGATGGCGGTCATGCAGTCCTGCAGGGCGCGGCGGCCGCGGCTGTGCATGTGCACGTCGCCGCAGGCCACCGCGGGGATACCCAGACGCGCGGCCTGTTCCTGCAAGCGGTGCAGCTTGCCGGCGTCGTCCGGGCCCTTGTGCAGTTCGACGCCCAGCCACAGGCGCTCGGGGAACAGCCCGCGCAGCCAGAGGCCGTCGTCGTCCTGGCTGCCCCGTGGCAGCCAGATCGCCAGCAGGTGCTCGAGGTTGCCGTCGAAGTCCGTGCGCACCAGGCGGTAGCTGCCTTTCTCGGCGCGGCGCCGGGCGTGGGTGAGCAGGCGGCAGAGGTTCTCGTAGCCGGCCAGGTTTTCCGCCAGCAGCACCAGTTTCGGGCCTTGCTCGATGCTCAGTTCGCTGCCGGTGATCAGCGGGATTTCCGTCTCCTTCGAGGCCTGCCAGGCGCGAACGATGCCGGCCAGGCTGCATTCGTCGGTGATCGCCAGCGCCCAGTAGCCGAGCTTTTTCGCCCGCTCGAACAGCTCGGCGGCACTGGAGGCGCCGCGCTGGAAGCTGAAGTTGGACAGGCAGTGCAGTTCGGCATAGCCGATGCCTTCGGCCGGCGCGTTCATGCGAACCAGCCGTGCAGCAGCAGGGGGCCGTCGTCGCCCACCGGGCGGAACGCCCAGGCGCGCTGGCCGCTGCGGGTGCGCACCTGGTAGTAGTCGCGTCGGATGTCCTCGCCGTCCCACCAGCCGGACTCGATGCGCTCGGGGCCGGCCAGCAGGGTCGGGGCGAATTCGCGCAGCGGTTGGGGCTCGGCCAGCAGCCAGCCGGGGCGCGGGGCTTCGGTGACGGGCAGCAGCGGGGCGGAAGTGCTTTGCCAGGCGCGCTCCGGGCGATGGTCGGCGCGGCCACCGAGGTTGTGCACGGCGTCGTCGCCCAGCCGCGCGCGCAGGCGTTCGCGCAGCTGTTCCCAGGGCTGCGACTGCTGCGGGCGGTCGTCGAACAGCTCGCGGTGCTGCGGCACGAAGGGCGGCAGGTCATCGGCCAGCAACCGCACGCTGTGCACCGGCGCGCGCAGTTGCAGTTGCTCCAGGCGGCCACGGGTCAGCTCGAAGAGCATCGCCGCCTCGCGCTCGGCGCTGAGCAGGCCGACCGGCATCGGCGTGTCGCTGCCTTCGTGGTGTTCCAGATAGAGGACGAACCGCTGCACGCCGCTGTCGCGCCCGGCGAGAAAGGCGGCGAGGTCGGCGGTCAGGCGGCGCAGGGGGAACAGCAGCGCCTGGGTGGATTCTACGTCGAAATTCAGCTCGATGCGCGACTCGAAGGTATCCGGCGGCCGGTAGAACTCCAGGGCCAGCGGGCGCTGCCCGAGCAGGGTATCGACCTGCCGCAATACCTGCGCCGGGAAGCGCCGGGCCAGGCTCTCGCGGGGCAGAGCGAGCAATTGCTGCAGGCTGCGCAGGCCCATGCGGCCCAGCGAGGTGGCCGCGTCGCGCTCCAGGCCCAGGCGCTCCAGCGGCATCCTGCCCAGGTACTGGCGCAGTTGCTCATGGTCATGGATCGCCAGGCCATCGTGGCCGTTGGCGAGAATGCGCGCGGCGGCCGGGTTGGGCGCGGCGGTGATGCGGTGGCGGAAGCCCAGCCCGTTCAACTCCTCACGCAGGCGCGCCTCGAAACGCGGCCAGGGACCGAACAGTTGCAGGCTGGACTGCACCTCCAGCAGCAGCGCACGCGGGTAGTGCTGGCTGACCTGCGAGCTGAAGCCATAGGCCCAGGCGGCCAGCAGGTTCTGCCAGCGCTGCACCTCGCGCAGGTCGTACTCGGCGGTGGCGAAGTCGCGGCTCAAGGCCTGGGCGGCGGTGAGCGACTGGCCAGGCTTGAGCCCCAGCGCCCGCGCGGCCGGGTTCACCGCTTGCAGCACGCGGCGCTGGGTCGGCCCGGCGAGCAGCGCCAGGGCGGCGTCCGGATCGGCGCGGCCGCGCAGCACGCCGTCCATCGCCAGCTGTGGCAGGAGAATGCAGGCCCAGAGCATGCCGACCTCAGTGCCAGGGCAGTGGGATGGGCCGCGCCGGCGCCAGGCCGCCGCGGCACTTGAGCACGCGCAGCTGCGCCGGGTTGGCGTCCAGCGCCAGGCGCAGCGCGGCGGGTGACGGGTTGAGCGCTTCACGCTGCGAGCGGTAGGCGATGGCCAGCGTCTGCCCGGTTTCGGCGGCCACCTGCAGGCGGCGCAGGGAGCGGTCGTCGGCCTGCTGCGGCCAGCACAGCACGGCGCCGCAGCTACCCGAGCGCAGGCACTGCTCGGCGGCCCAGAGCGCATCGCCCCCCTGGGCTCGCACGATGGCGAGCTGCTCCAGCGCAACGCCAGCGGCCTGCCAGGCGGCCGGGTAGGGAATGTGCGGCGGTGCGACCAGCACGATGCGCTCGCCCGCCGCGCTGAGCCGCGCGAGCGTCGGCCAGACCAGTTGCAGTTCGCCGGTGCCTTCGGCGGCCAGGAGGATTTCGCTCAGCGCGGCTTCCGGCCAGCCGCCGGTCGGAAGGGCGGCGTCCAGCGTGGCATGGCCGGTGGGCTGCTGGCTCGGCGGCAGGCCTTGCGGCTGGCCCTTCCAGACCTGGCGCTGGTGGAACAGGGTGTCGAGCGCGACCACGCTGCCCATCACGACCTCCCGCCCGCCGCGCGGCGACGGTCATGCACCCGGCGCGAGGGCCGGGGAAGGGAGATGGGATGGCGGGACATGGGATTGCTCGAAATAACTGTATGGATATACAGTTTATCCGGTGGCGTGGAGCCGTCAATGGCGCTTGGTCTGACGACCGTCGGGCTCACTGTCGGAGCGGGCCATGCCCGCGAACGCCGGCGAGGGCGGCGTATCGGGCAGGTTCGCGAGCAAGCTCGCTCCTACAATGTGGCGTGGGCTCGGTATTTCCAGGTGGGATCGGAATACGCCGCGATGGATGCCGCGGACAAGGGCCAGGCGCTCCCGTCTCTCCTACGGGAGCAACCGCCATGCTCTCGTTCTTGATCGTTGCTCTTGTCCTTGGGATTTCCAGAGAAATATCCGCACGGGACCCTCGGTGTGCGCGGCGGTTTCTCTGGACGTATTCAGGAGCCAAACTCAAAGCCAAGGCCGAGTTGACGGCTCACTGTAGGAGCGGGCCATGCCCGCGAACCGCCGGCGAGGGCGGCGTTTCGGGCAGGTTCGCGAGCAAGCTCGCTCCTACAATGTGGCGGGGAGCTCGGTATTTCCGGGTGGGATCGGAATACGCCGACATGGCTGGCGCGGGCGTGGCCCGCTCCTACATGCCTGTTGTAGGAGCGAGCTTGCTCGCGAATCCGCCCAGCTCGGGGAGCCCGTGAAAATATCAGCCACACCCGCCATCGCGTGCGACGCCGGGCATGGCTCGATGTATCACGCCACGACTGGAATCATCGGGTCAGCCGCCGCCAGCGCGGTGGCGCGGTCGGCCGCCGGTGGGTAGATCCACACGGTGTTGATCTCCGTCTTGATCTTCTTGCCTTCCTCCCGCAGGAAGCGCACCTGGCGATCCCAGCCTTCGGTGTACAGCGCGCCCCAGGCGCCCAGGTCCAGGCAGGTCACGTACTTGGGCTGGCTGTAGGGGATCGGCGCCACGCCGAGCAGGTCGGCGGCGGCGTTGTTGCCGGCCGAGCGGCCCAGGGAGATGGCGTGCTGGCAGGTCATCAGCGCGTGGTTGCCGGCCTCGTCCACGGCGGCATAGGCGACGTCACCGGTGGCGTACACCGCGTCCTGGCCGATCACCTGGAGGTTGCGGTCCACGTGCAGGCGGCCCTGGCGGTCGCGCTCGCCGGCCACCTGTTCGGTCAGCGCGCTGGCGCGCACGCCGGCGGTCCAGATCACCGTTTTCGCCTCGATGCGCTCGCCGCTGGAAAGGGTCACGCCGTTTTCATCGATGGCTTCCACCGAGGCCTTCAGGCGCCATTCCACGCCCACTTCGGCCGAGGCTTCTTCGACCACGGACTGCGAGGTGGCGCCCAGCGCGCTGCCGATCTCGGCGCCGCGATCGACCACGATCACCCGCACCTCGGCCTGCGCGCCCAGCACGTCGCGCAGGCGGGCCGGCATCTCGGTGGCCGTCTCGATGCCGGTGAAGCCGCCGCCGGCGACGATCACGGTGTTGCGCGCGGCCGATTCCGGCATCTGTTGCAGCGAACGCAGATGGGTTTCCAGGCGTACGGCCTGGTCGATGTCGTCCACGTCGAAGGCGTGTTCGATGCCCGGCAGGGCGGGGCGGGCGACCTTGCTGCCGCTGGCCAGGATCAGGCGATCGAAGCCCAGGGTGGCGGTCTCGCCGCGGGCGTTGCGGTAATCCAGCTGGCGGCCATCGACGTCGATCTGCTCGGCGCTGCCCTGGATGAAGGTCACGCCCACGGCGCCGAACAGCTCGCCCAGCGGTGCGGCCATCCGGTGCACGTCGGGTTCGTAGAAGCGCGGGCGGATGCGCAGCTCGGCCTGGGGCGCGAGCACCGCGACCTCGATGTCGTCACGCTGGTGCAGGTCGAGCAGGCGCGCCGCGCTCAGGGCGCTCCACATGCCCGCGAAGCCGCTGCCGACGATCAGGATGCGTTGTTTCATGGTGGTCTCCGACGAAAAGTGTGAATCCAGGGTGGGGTTCCCGAGTGCCTGACATCGGAGCGGTTCGCTTCCCGGCTCGTCTCGAGTAACTACGACTATATTAGTCGTAGTTATGTGGCGCAACCGATTTTTCTCGCAAACTCCGACTGCTCGTCGCCGTCGCCTGAGCAAAGGTCCCTGACGCCTATCGATTTGGAAAACGCGCAGATGCCCTGAGCTTCACGGTTGGCGGGTGACAGCCCGTCTGACGGCATGCTTTAGTGCTTATCGGACGCCCGCCGTGGCGCGATAATAGTGCGACTTATCTAGTCGGAGTTTTTGATGGCTTTATACAGTGCGGGCGTGGAGTATGGGATTCACTGCCTGCTCTTCCTGACGGACGAGAAAGGCGACAGCCGCGACTCCAGCGTGCGTGCGCTGGCCGAGTTGCAGGGCGTGCCGCAGGAGCTGCTGGCGAAGGTGTTCACCAAGCTGGCGAAGGCCGGATTGGTGGCGGCCACCGAAGGCGTGCGGGGCGGCTTCCGCCTGGCGCGGCCGGCGGACGAGATCAGCGTGCTGGACATCGTCAGGGCCATCGATGGCGACAAGCTGATCTTCGAATGCCGCGACATCCGTGGCCGCTGCGCCGTGTTCGAAGGCTCGCCGCCGGAATGGGCGACGTGCGGCACCTGCTCGGTCCACGCGGTCATGCTGACCGCGCAGAAGCGCATGGAAGAGGCGCTGGCGCAACACACCGTGCTCGACCTGGCGCGCCGCGTCGGGCGCAAGGCGCCGCCGGAATTCGGCGAAGCCCTGGTGCGCTGGATGGACTCCCAGCGCGACGGCTCCGCCAGCTAGCGCGCATCGCCGCCGCGCGGCTTGTAGAAGACGAACTCGTCGGTCTCGGCCGTGCGGATATAGGTCTTCGCCCAACCGGGCGAGGCGTGGCGGTCGTGGAAGTACATGGCGCCGCGGGTGCGGTCGGTCAGCTGTTGGTTCAGCGCGCGACGGGCGATTTCCTTGGCGAGGTCATAGCGGTTCTTTTCTTCCACCTGGTCGGAGCGCCCATCGCACCACCAGGAGAACTGGCAGTGCTTCTGCGCCTGGCCCTGCTTGACCACACCGCACACGGTGTCGGGGAAGCCGTTGTGGCCGGTGCGGTTGAGCACCACATTGGCCACCGCTTCCATGTCCGCCTTGCCGCCGCCCTTGGCTTCCCAGTAGATGGTCCGGGACAGGCAGGTGAGGGCGTCGTCCAGCGGAGCCTTGCCGGCCGGGTCCAGCGCCTTGACTTCGGCTTTGCTGATGGGCGCCGGGCTGGTCACCGCCGTGGCCGGATGGGCGACCTGCTGCTCCAGCGCTTCGGCCTTGGTCACCGCGGCCTGGGCTTTCTCGTCGGAAGAGGAGCCGAGGCTGGCAGCGAGGGAGGCGGGTGTCCACACGATGAGCAACAACAGCGGAACAAGGCGGCACATGTTCGAACCTACCTGCGCACAAAGAAGCATCCGGCCGTTGCGCGGGTTCCCCGTGGAGTCATCGCAACGGCGCCCTTGAGGCCCACTCCCGTCACCGAGTGTCGGGAGGCGACTGCGCCTGTTGTCAGTGACCGTGCCGCGCGCCCTTTGATTCAACTTTCCAGCCAGACGGCAACCCCGCAGCCGGCGAATGACGAGGCCTAGGGCAGATGGTGCTGGAGGAACTCGGTCACCGCCTGGAGCACCGCCGGCTGTTGCTCGCGGTGCGGGACGTGGCCGCAATCGGGCAGCAGGCGCAGCTGGCTGGGGACGCCGGGCACAGCGGTGAGGCGCTCGGGGTGCGCCGCCGAGCCGTACTCGTCCTGCTCGCCATGCAGGCTGAGGATCGGGCAGCGTACCTGCGCCAATTCGGCATCCAGGTTCCAGTCGCTGAAGTCGTCCGACAACCAGGTATCGACCCACGCGCGCAGCACCCAGAAGGCCTTGTCGTCGTGGTACTTCCGCAGGCGCTCCAATTGACCCTCGCGGGCGAACTCCAATTCCGCCGCGCGGATGCCGTCGCGGGTCCGGTGCTCGACGAATGCCTGCGCGGACTCGGTGATCAGCACCGCGCAGGCCTGCCCATGCTGCGCCGCGCAGGCCACGGCCATGGCGCCGCCGACGCTGTGGCCGAACACCACGCAGCGCTCGAAGCCGAAGTGCTGTCGCAGCAGGGGGAAGAAGCGCCGCGCCTCGTCGTCGATGAAATCCAGCGGCAGGGCGCCGGGGTAGCGCTCGGAGCGGCCGAAGCCCAGGCGGTCGTAGGCGATCACCTGGCGGCCGGTGGCGTGCGCCAGGTGCTCCGGGAAATCGCGCCACAAGGTCACGCAGCCCAGCGAGTCATGCAGCAGCAGGATCGGCTCGCCGTGCGCGCCGGCAGGTGTCCAGTCCTGGGCGAACAGCTGGCCCTGGTCGCTGCCGATCCAGTGTTCTCGGGTGCTGATGGCAGACGGCATGCGGCTCTCCAGTGCGAGGTGACGGGCGGGTCATGGTAGGGCCGATGGTGTCCTAAGAAAACCTTAAGCCAGCCGGGGGATGATGACGACTCGCGGCCGGAGCTGTCCCGGGCAGTGCTCACACCGGGTCCGGTCGCTTTTTTTGAATCTGAAGAGGAGTCCTGCCTTGGACACTTGCCCTGGTCGATTGCGACAGGTCTGAACAGCGAGCCGTCCGGCAGAACCCTGCCCCTGTCTCGCTGCGTTGCGGACAGTGGCGAGACGCATCCTTGCGGATGACGTTTCACCTTTCCCCTGCGGGGCCACCCGGCCCTTCGCTCCCTCGCAATCCATCCCCCGAATGCGCGCCGCCCGGCCGGCGCATGGAGCGGCCAAGCGCCGCGAACGAGGTGGAACATGGATTGGAAAATCTTCCTGCTGCGGGTCGCCGCGGCACTCCTGCTGGGCGCCCTGATCGGCGCCGAACGCCAACTGCGCCAGCGCCTCACCGGCCTGCGCACCAACGCGCTGGTCAGCACCGGCGCCTGCCTGTTCGTGCTGATGACGCAGGCCATGCCGGGGCTCTCGGCGGATGCCCCGCGCATCGCCGCCTACGTGGTCTCGGGGATCGGCTTCCTGGGTGGCGGCGTGATCATGCGCGACGGCCTGAACGTGCGCGGCCTGAACACCGCCGCCACGCTCTGGTGCACGGCCGCCATCGGTGTGCTGTGCAGCATGGGGCTGCTGCTGGAGGCCGCGCTGGGCAGTGTGGTGGTGCTCTGCGCCAACATCCTGCTGCGCGACATCGCCCAGCGCATCAATCACCAGGACGTGGTGCCGGCCAGCGAGGCGGAGCAGCGTTATGGCGTCGCCATCGTTTGCCGCGCCGAGGATGAAATCCAGGTACGTAGCCTGATGTTGCACAGCCTTGACAGCAGCGAGCTGCGCCTGCAATCGCTGCACAGCGAAGACCAGGCCAACCCGGCGAAACTGGAGGTGCGCGCCGAACTGCTCGGTGGCCACGGCGCTGCCGGGCAACTGGAGCGCATGGTCAGCCGCATCAGCCTGGAGAAGGGTGTCAGCTCGGTGCGCTGGCAGCTGTTCGAGCTGGCCAGCGATTGAAACCGAGTTGCGCCAATGGGCTTTTCGTAGGAGCGAGCTTGCTCGCGAACCCTTGGCTCTGGAGCTGAGCTGTTCGCGAGCAAGCTCGCTCCTACACTGACGGTTTCGTGATGCAATCTCGCGTAGTAGTGACTGTCTTCTCTCTGGCAAGTTTGTGCCGACGTTCTCCCCCTCACCCCAGCCCTCTCCCAGAGGGAGAGGGAGCAGATTGTGCCGGCTGACGCTGCAGTTTCATCCTGCACCGAAGGGTCTCTCCCCCTCTGAGCGGGGCGCGCAGCCAGGGTTGGGGTGGGCCCGAGCGCTGGGGTATCACTGTAGGAGCGGACTCTGTCCGCGATGGCCTCCGTCCGCTTTGAGTTGGCCTCTTGCGGACTCAGCTCTCGCGGGCGGTGCGACAGCCACAACGCGGCGCCGGTGCGCGTGCTTCCTCGGCGACCACGCCGCGCCACCAGCGCTCGCCCGGGTGCGGCGCCTGGATATCGATGCGCTCGCCCATCATCGGCGTGGTAACGCTGAGCCCGCGCTCGGCGGCGATGGCCAGCACGCGCTCGAACGGCTCGTACCAGGCATGCATGGCCAGGTCGAAGGTGCCGTTGTGAATCGGCAGCAGCCAGCGGCCGTTGAGGTCCTGGTGCGCCTGCACGGTCTGTTGCGGGTGCATGTGCACGTAGGGCCAGTGTTCGTTGTAGGCACCGGTTTCCATCAGCGTCAGGTCGAAGTGGCCGAAGCGCCGGCCAATCTCGGCGAAACCGTCGAAGTAGCCGGTGTCGCCGCTGAAGAAGAGGCGCAGGCTATCGTCCTCGATCACCCAGGAGCACCACAGGGTGCGGTTGCCGTCGCGCACGCCGCGGCCGGAGAAATGCTGCGCCGGCGTGGCAGTCAGGCACAGGCCGTCCACCGTGGTGCTCTGCCACCAGTCCAGCTGGCGGATCTTCTCCGCCGGCACGCCCCAGTCGAGCAGGCGGTCGCCCACGCCCAGCGGGGTGAGGAAAACGTCCGCGCGCTCGGCAAGCACGGCGATAGTGGCGCGGTCGAGGTGGTCGTAATGGTCATGGGAGAGGATCACGCCGCGGATCGGCGGCAGGTCATGCAGGGCGATCGGCGGCGCGTGGAAGCGCTTGGGGCCGGCGAAGGAAAACGGCGAGGCGCGTTCGGAGAACACCGGGTCGGTCAGCCACCAGCCGCCGCGCAGCTTGAGCAACAGGGTGGAATGGCCGAGTCGGTACAGACTGCGGTCGGGGGCCCGTTGCAGCTCGTCAGCGCTCAGCGCGCGCACCGGCACCGGGGCACGTGGCACCGTATTGCGCGGCTTGTTGAACAGCAGGTCCCAGAGCACCCCGGCGCCTGGCTCCGGCATGTCGGCGGGGCGCGCCTTGAGGTTGCGGAATCGGCCGGCGATGTACTGCGGGGAATGGCTGTAGTCGTCGATGGGCGCGCGTTGCAGTGGGAGGCGGGGCAAGGCACTGATCCTCGGGTGGCGGAATGCGTCAGGGGACCACGCTACAGGTTCGCCCGCCAGCGGGCATTACCGGCATTTTGATTCAGAACATCACCGATATCGATGGAAGCGACCGGTGGACGCGGACTGTGTCCGCGGATCGCGGGCGTGGCCCGCTCCTACACGGGGCACGGAGGTTCGCCTGTAGGAGCGAGCCACGCTCGCGACCAGCCCTGCGCCGGACCTACCCATGAGCGTAGGAGCGGACTCCGTCCGCGATGGCTTCCCGCGGCTTCGGTGTCTGTGGCGGGCGCGGACTGTGTCCGCGGATCGCGGGCATGGCCCGCTCCTACAGGAAGATGATGCGCAAACGCTCAGTCGAGCTTCGAGAGGATGTCCCAGGCCAGCTTGACCCGTACCTCGTTGGGGTAGTTGCGGTTGGCGAGGATGACGATGCCGCGCTGCTTCGACGGGATGAAGGCCACGTACGTGCCAAAGCCGCCGGTGGCGCCGGTCTTGTTCACCCAGACCGCCTGCTGCGGCGGCAGTGGCTTGCGCAGCGCCGTCACCGGCTGGGTGTCCAGCATGCTGCTGCCGTTGTACTGCTGCAGCTCCGCCAGCGTGGGCGGATAGGCGTACTGCTCCCAGACCAGGTCCTGGGTCATCGGGCCGACCTGGTAGTACCCGGTGCGGGTGGCATCCACGGCTGCCCGCAGCTTGTCACCGAGCGCGACCTCGCCCAGCTGGATCTGCACGAAGCGCAGCAGGTCGCGGCTGCTGGACTTCACCCCATAGGCTTCGTCGGCGATCTGGTCGGGGTTGACCCGCACCGGAGCGTCGTTCTTGTCGTAGCCCTGGGCGTAGATGGCCTGACGCGTCACAGGCACGTCGATGTGGGTATTGCTCAGCCCCAACGGGGCGAAGACGTTGCGCTGCATGGCCGTCTTGAACGGTACGTCGAGCGCGCCCGCGGTGGCGATGCCGAGCAGGGCGATGCTCGGGTTGGCATAGCTGCGCTGGCTGCCGGCGGGGTACTGCGGCTGCCAGCCCTTGTAGTAGTCAGTGAGTTGCTGCGGGGTTTTCACCTCCTCGGGCAGTTGCAGCCCGAAGCCGCCAGCGGTGTGGGTAGCGAGCTGGATCAGCGTCACCTTGTCCAGGGCGCTGCCGCGCAGTTCCTTGAGGTAGCGTGTCGGGCTGTCCTGCAGCTTGAGCTTGCCGACGGCCTGGGCGAAGCCGGCGAGGGTAGCGGTAAAGGTCTTGCTGACCGAGCCGATCTCGAACAGCGTGTCGCTGCTGACCGGTTGCCGGGTCTGCTTCGATGCCACGCCGAAGTTGTAGAAACGCTGCTCGCCGCGGTCGGTCACGCCGATGGCGAGGCCGGCGATGCCGTTGTCACGCATCACCTGCTGGGCGAGCGTGTTCACCTTGGCGTCGAAGTCCGGCGGGGCGGCCTGGGCGAGGCTGGCGAACAGAAGCGGGAAGAGGAGTGGGGCGATCCGGTGCATGACGACGTCCTGGCAGTGCGATGGGCAGACCCTAGCATTGCCGCCGCATTCGCTCCAGCCGAAGGCGGGGCATTGCGCCCCGCCCGCAGGGCATCAACGGATGTTGTTGATATTGCCCTTGTTGCCGGTCACCTTGACGTCGACCTTCTTGAAGAAGAAGTAGTCCTGAACGGACACTTCATAGCGCGGCGCGACGATCAGGTCGGAGCCGGAGCTTTTCACGGCCTTGTAGGCTGCAGCAGCCTTGACCGACGACACCGGATCGAATGCAGCCAGGCTCATGCCCGAGCCACTTTCGGCGCCATAGGTCACGCCGTCGGCGAACTGGCTGTCGCCTCCGAACTTGATGAAGCCGAACAGGATGTTGACCTGCGACTGGCCGCTGATGGGGCCGCCGACGGCGACGTCGGCCTTCAGGTCTGTCTTCACCGCGCCCGCTACCGGGGCGATGGGCTGACTGACGTTGTAGCTGGTGCAACCGCTGGCCAGTACGGTCGCTGAAACCAGTGCGGCGGCGCTCAGGAACTTCTTCATGCTTACTCCTTGTGTGCAATGTCCCGCACTTCCTGGTGAGGCGGGGCGGCGGCACTGTAGGGCGCAGGCTCGGGCGACTGAATAAGAAACATCTCAAAAATACCGCTGGGGCGGCTCTGGAATGAGCCTCTGCGCGTGTCGCTCGGGTACGCGACCGACAGCGCTACGCCCGGACCTGCGCTGGTGGTAGGATTCGCGCCCCATGCACATCCATGATCTCGACCAACGCCTCGCCGACCTTGGCGCGCTGCCCCTGCACCGCGCGCGGATGCTGCGTGCCTGGCTGCAGGGCAAGCCGCTGGATGCCGGCACCAGGCGCCAGGCCACCGAGGACTTCCTGCCGCTGAGCGTGCGCCAGGGCGTCGGGCCGCTCGCCGCCGAGCTGGATGCGCTGGCGACTCTCCATTCCCGCCATCCGGCGGGCGACGACTCCGAGCGTCTGCTGGTGCGCCTGGCCGACGGGCAGATGGTGGAGAGCGTGCTGCTACCGCGCGGTGGCGTGTGCGTCTCCACCCAGGTCGGCTGCGCGGTGGGTTGCCGCTTCTGCATGACCGGCAAGAGCGGCCTGCTGCGCCAGCTCTCCACCACCGAGATCGTCGCCCAACTGGTGCTGGCGCGGCGGGTGCGGCCGGTGAAGAAGGTGGTGTTCATGGGCATGGGCGAGCCGGCGCACAACCTCGACAACGTGCTCGAGGCCATCGACCGCCTCGGCACCGACGGCGGCATCGGCCACAAGAACCTGGTGTTCTCCACCGTGGGCGACCCGCGCGTCTTCGAACGCCTGCCGCAGCAGCGGATCAAGCCGGCCCTGGCGCTGTCGCTGCACACCAGCAACGCCGCGCTGCGCGAGCACCTGTTGCCGCGCGCGCCGAAGCTTTCGCCCGAAGAACTGGTGGAGCAGGGCGAAGCCTATGCGCGCGCCACGGACTACCCCATCCAGTACCAGTGGACGCTGCTCAAGGGCATCAATGACAGCCAGGAAGAACTCGACGGGATCCTGCGCCTGCTCAAGGGCAAGTTCGGCGTGCTCAACCTGATTCCCTTCAACGCGCTGGAGGGCGACCACTACCAGCGGCCGGATGGCGAGCGCATCGTCGAGATCGTCCGCTACCTGCACAGCCGGGGTGTGCTGACCAAGGTGCGCAACAGCGCCGGGCAGGAGGTCGAGGGCGGCTGCGGCCAGCTGCGGGCGCGGGCGACCGGGCTGATCGCCACGTCCGGTCGGCGGATTTCTCGTCCGGGCGAGTAATTCCCGCGTGCCTTTGCTGTTCGAGATCTTGCACGGGGCGAGCACCGGTTGTTAGCCTTCCCCATCTGAAAAAACCAGCAGGGCTGGGTATGGCGATCCGGGTTGTCGAAGCACAGGAAGTAGACCAGCAGCGCATAGCCATTCCTGGTTGGGAGCAGCAGTACACGCAGATGTCCGCCGGGCGTTTCGCCGGGCGCATCCTGCATGCAGAGGTCGAGGGCATCGAGCTCTACGAGGAGCAGATGAACCTGCGCGTTGAGCAGGAGTTCCACGCCCCGCCCGGTGCGCTGGTGTTCAGTTTCGACATGTCCGACAACGCCCTCTATCTGCTCGACGGGGACACCCGCAACGCCTGGGTCACGCCGGAGAACTACCGCGAGGTGGCGGTGGTGATCAAGGACGCGGCGAACTGGGGCCAACCCGCCGATACCTTTGCCGAACTGGTGCTCACGCCGCTGCGCTCGGGCCATTGCCAGTCGGTGGCGACTTCGCTGAGCAACCTGCTCGCCGGTGCGACCCGGGGCGACGATCCGATGGACGCGCCGGGTGTGGCGCAGAGCATCGTCTCCCATTGTTTCTCGCTGCTGTGTGAAGCGTCGTTGGAAGAAGAGCGCCGCGCGCGCTCCATCGTCCAGGCCAAGCGCGTGGTGCAGCGGGTCAAGGAAGTGGTCAACGACTGCCCCGACGAGCAGTTCGGCATGGCCGACCTGGCCGCGAAAGCGGGCGTCTCGCCGCGCACGCTGCAGCAGTCGTTCCTGCATTACGCGGGCATCCCGCCCATTGTCTGGTTGCGCAACCGTCGCCTGAATGCGGCGCGCCGCGACCTGCTGGCGGCCGCCGAGTCCGGGATGACCGTCGCCGAAGTGGCGATGAAGTGGTCGTTCTGGCACCTGGGGCGGTTTTCCCAGTCGTATTTCGCGCTGTTCGGGGAGTATCCCAAGACCACGGCGAAGCTGGGCGGGCGCGGCTGAGGCGGGGCTGCGTTTTCTTTCGAAACGGTGCCGTGCGGTTCGCGAGTAATGGCTCGGCCGTTCGATTGTTGGGGAATGGCGCGGACGCTGTCCGCGGCTCGCGGGCATGGCCCGCTCCTACACTGGGCCCAGCGGCGGAGTAGGCGGTGAATCATCGCGGACTCCGTCCGCGATGCGTCTCCGGCAACGCCGCTCAGCCGATCAGCTCCCGCACCCGATACCACGCCATGCCCAGCGCCAGCAGCGGTGAGCGCAGCAGCTTGCCGCCGGGGAAGGTCAGGTGGGGCACGGCGCTGAACAGGTCCAGCCCCTTGCTCTCACCCTGGTGGATGGCCTCGGCTAGCAGCTTGGCCGACCAGTGCGTGACGTTCAGCCCGTGGCCGGAATAGCCCTGGGCGAAGTACACGTTCGGCTGGCTCTTGAGTCGTCCGACCTGCGGGAAGCGATTGGCGGTGATGCCGATCATGCCGCCCCACTGGTAGTCGAGTTTCACCTGTTCCAATTGCGGGAACACCTTGAGCACCTTCGGCCGCATGTAGGCGCCGATGTCCTTCGGGTCGCGCCCGGAGTAGTGGCAGGCGCCGCCGAACAGCAGGCGGCGGTCGGCCGTCAGGCGGTAGTAGTCCAGCCCTACCTTCTGGTCGCACAGCGCCATGTTCTGCGGGATCAGCTGCGCCGCCAGCTCCTCGGACAGCGGTTCGGTCGCCACCACGTAGCTGCCGGCCGGCAGGACCTTGCCGGTCAGCTTCGGCTCCAGCTCGTCCAGGTGCGCGTTGCAGCCGAGCACCAGGTTCTTCGCCAGCACGCGGCCCTGGGCGCAGTGCACGATGGCCGTCGCGCCGTGCTCGATGCGCAGCACCGGGCTCTGTTCGAAGATCTGTGCGCCGAACGCTTGTGCCGCGCGCGCCTCGCCCTTGACCAGGTCCAGCGGGTGCAGGTGACCCGAGCCCATGTCGATGTGCCCGCCCGCGTAGCAGTCGCTGGCGACGACTTCGCGGATGCGCTCGGGCGGCACCAGGCGGGTTTCGTGGGGGTAGCCGGAACGGCTCAGCGACTCCTGCTCCTGGACCATCGCGGCATACTGCGCCGGGGTATTGGCCAGCTCGCAGAAGCCCCAGCGCAGGTCGCACTCGATAGCCAGTTCACGGATGCGCTCGGCGACCAGCGCCACCGAGTCCACACCCGCCTGCTCGAGGTAGCGCACGCCTTCCTCGCCGACGTACTTGGCGAAGCCGCTGACGTCGTGGCCGATGCCACGGATCAGTTGCCCGCCGTTGCGCCCGCTGGCGCCCCAGCCGATGCGCCGGGCCTCCAGCAGCACCACGGAGTGGCCGCGGCGGGCCAGCTCCAGGGCGGCGTTCACGCCGGTGAAGCCGCCGCCGATGACGCAGACTTCCGCGCGCAGGTCCCCGCACAGGGAGGGGTATTGCTGGCGGTCGCGGGCGGTCGCGGCGTAATAGGACGCGGCGTGCTCCTCGGTGTGTTTCATGGGTCGGTCTCGGCTCATTGGTTGAACTTGATCTTGCTCCAGCTGCGGGTCATCAGGCGCATGATCTTGGGCGGCGGCGCCTTGGCGATGTACAGCTTGTCGAGCACGGCCTGGCTCGGGTAGACCTCGGGGTTGTTCTGCATCTCCTCGGGCAGCAGCGTCTTGGCGTCCGCGTTGGCGCTGGGGTAGCCGACGTATTCGCTGATGCCGGCGATCACCTTCGGGTCGAGGACGTAGTTGATGAACGCCAGGGCCTGCTCGGGATGGGTCGCATCCGAGGGGATCGCCATCAGGTCGAACCACAGGTTCGCGCCTTCCTTGGGAATGCTGTAGGCGATCTCGATGCCGTTCTTGGCTTCCTTGGCGCGGGCGGCGGCCTGGAACACGTCGCCGGAGTAGCCGAAGGCGACGCAGATGTTGCCGTTGGCCAGGTCCGAGATGTACTTGGAGGAGTGGAAGTAGGTGACGTACGGACGCACCGCCACGAGCTTCGCCTCGGCCTTGGGATAGTCCGCCGGGTTGGTGCTGTTGGGGTCCAGGCCCAGGTAGTTGAGTACCGAGGGGATCATCTCGTCGGGCGAGTCCATGAACGCCACGCCGCAGGCGCTGAGCTTCTTGATGTTCTCCGGCTCGAACAGCACCGACCAGGAGTCGATGCGGTCCACGCCCAGCACTTCCTTGACCTTGGCGACGTTGTAGCCGATGCCGTTGGTGCCCCACAGGTAGGGCACCGAGTGCTTGTTGCCCGGGTCGTTCTGTTCCAGCAGCTTGAGCAGCGTCGGGTCCAGGTGCTTCCAGTTCGGCAACTGGTTGCGGTCGAGTTCGAGGAACACGCCGGCCTGCACCTGGCGGGTCAGGAAGTGGTTGGATGGCACCACCACGTCGTAGCCGGAACGGCCCGCCAGCAGCTTGCCTTCCAGGGTCTCGTTGGAGTCGAAGACGTCGTACACCGGCTTGATCCCGGTGGTCTTCTGGAAGCCCGCGAGGGTGTCCGGGGCGATGTAGTCGGTCCAGTTGTAGATGCTGACGGTAGGTGCAGCGTGTGCGGCCGAGGCGATGGCTGCCAGGGCGAAGGGCGCAAGGGTGCGCAGCAGTCTCATGGGGACTCCCGAATTGTTGTTGTGAAGTCAGGGATGAGGGATCAGACGCTCAGCAGGAGGAACTCACGCTCCCAGGAGCTGATCACCCGCTTGAAGTTCTCGTGCTCGGTGCGCTTGACCGCCACGTAGCCCTGCACGAACTTCTCGCCGAGGAATTCCTTGAGCACGGTGCAGTCTTCCATCTGCTGCAGCGCGTCCTCGATGGTGATCGGCAGGCGCAGGTTGCGGCGCTCGTAGGCGCGGCCCTGGACGGCGGCGCTGGGGTTGACCTGCTCGATCATGCCCAGGTAGCCGCAGAGCAGGCTGGCGGCCAGCGCCAGGTACGGGTTGGCGTCGGCGCCGGGCAGGCGGTTTTCCACGCGCATGGCGGCCGGCGGAGCGGCGGGCACGCGCAGGCCCACGGTGCGGTTCTCTTCGCCCCATTCGACGTTCACCGGCGCGGAGGTATCGGGCAGGAAGCGGCGGAAGGAGTTCACGTTGGGCGCGAACATCGGCAGCACTTTCGGGATGTACTTCTGCAGGCCGCCGATGTAGTGCAGGAACAGCTGGCTCATGGAGCCATCCTCGGCGGCGAAGATGTTCTTGCCGGTGGCGATGTCCAGCACGCTCTGGTGGATGTGCATGGCGCTGCCCGGCTCGTCGGTGATCGGCTTGGCCATGAAGGTGGCGCTGACGTCGTGCTTGAGCGCGGCTTCGCGCATGGTGCGCTTGAACACGATGATCTGGTCGGCCAGGCTCAGCGCGTCGCCGTGACGGAAGTTGATTTCCATCTGCGCCGGGCCGTCCTCGTGGATCAGCGTGTCCAGGTCCAGGCCCTGCAGTTCGCACCAGTCGTAGACGTCTTCGAACAGCGGGTCGAATTCGTTGGCGGCGTCGATGGAGAAGCTCTGCCGGCCGCTTTCCGGGCGGCCCGAGCGGCCGACGGGGGCTTCCAGCGGGAAGTCCGGGTCGCTGCTGCGTTTGGTCAGGTAGAACTCCATCTCCGGCGCCACCACCGGGCTCCAGCCCTTGTCGGCGTAGAGCTTGAGTACGCGCTTGAGGACGTTGCGCGGGGACAGTTCGATGGGATTGCCGACCTTGTCGAAGGTGTCGTGGATGACCATCGCGGTCGGCTCCAGCGCCCACGGCACCAGGAAGATGGCGTTCGGGTCGGGCTTGCAGACCATGTCGATGTCCGCTTCGTCGAGCAGGTCGTAGTAGATGTCGTCATCGACGAAATCGCCGGTGACGGTCTGCAACAGGACACTTTCGGGGAGTCGCATGCCCCCTTCGCCGAGGAACTTGTTGGTGGGGGAAATCTTGCCGCGGGCGATGCCGGTGAGGTCGCTCACCACGCATTCGACTTCGGTGATTTTCTGTTGCTTCAGCCGTTGCTCCAGTTGCTCGGCGGGGGTGGTCATACAAGCCTCGGAAGGTTTCTTGGTTTTATAAGGGATGCGCACGCAGCATCGTGCTGCCAGGCCGGACTAGTGTCGGCTGGCAGCACGGGGGCGTTCTATCCACTTTCCGCAAGGCGTGGGAATTGGCGTGAAAAAGCTCGCGCCAGGGCTGGTGGGGCAGGTTGGCCGCCGTCAGAACACGGCGTCGAGCAGGCGGTACCAGGTGATGCCCACGCCCAGGTACAGGCGCTGCAGGCTGTGGAAGGGGATCGGCCGCACCGGCGTGACGGGGAAGGGGAAGTCCTTCTCGCGGTCCAGCAGACGCTCTGCCAGATGCCGGCCCAGGGTCGAGGCCATGGCGATGCCGCGACCGTTGTAGCCGAGCAGGATGCTCAGGTTCGGCGCCGGCTCATGCAGCCTTGGCATGAAGTCCGGGGTCAGCGCCACGCGGCCGCTCCACTGGTACTCGAACTCGACGCCGGCCAGTTGCGGGAACAGTCCCAGCAGCGAGCGCTTCAGATGCAGCCAGTCGCCGGGCGAGCGCGGCTCGGCGAACGGCCCGCGGCCGCCCAGCAGCAGGCGGCCGTGGGCGTCCTGCTTGAAGTAGAGCAGCAGACGCCGCGCGTCCGAGCAGACCTCGCCATTGGGCAGCACGCTGCGCCGCAGGTGGTCCGGCAAGGGTTTGGTCGCGACGATGAAGCTGTTGGCGGCGATCACCGTCTGCCGCAGCCGTGGCCAGAGGTCGTCGGTATAGCCGTTGGTGGCGAGGATGACTTTTTCGGCCGTCACGCTGTGCTGGGTGTCCGTGGTCAGCTGCCAGCCGTCGCCGTGGCGGCGCAGGGCGGTCACGCGGTTATGGCCGTGGATGGCGGCCCCTTCGCTCAGCGCGGCGCGGGCCAGGCCGCGCACGTAGCTCAGCGGCTGGACGCTGCCGGCGCGCGGGTCGACCCAGGCGCCGAGGTAGTCCTGGCTGCCGATGCGCTGGACGACGCTGCGTTGGTCGAGCAGTTCCACCGGTACGCCGTGCCGGCGCCACTGCTCCGCGCGCTTCTCGATGGCGCGCAGGGCGGCGGGCGAGGCGGCCGGCTGGATCCAGCCCTGGCGGGTGGCTTCGCAGTCGATGTCGTAGCGGCGGATCAGCTCGAAGACTTCGTCGGCGGCGCCACCGGCGACCTCGATCAGGCGCTCGGCCTGGTCGCCGCCAAACAGTCGGCGCAGGTCGTCGGGGTCATGCTTGAGGCCGGGGATCACCTGCCCGCCGTTGCGCCCGGAGGCGCCCCAGCCCGGCTCGCCAGCGTCCAGCACGCAGACGCGCACGCCGTTGCGGGCCAGGTGCAGGGCGGTGACCAGCCCGGTATAGCCCGCGCCGACGATGGCCACATCGACCTGCTTGTCCTGCGCCAGGGGCGGGGTCGCTGCGGCCGGGTTGGCGGTGGCCGCCCACAGTGAGGGCGGCAATGCCAGAGGCTGGGTTTTCATGCCTGGCCCCCGTCGGTGTTCAGCAGACGCCGGAGAAACTCCTGGGTGCGCGGCTGGCGCGGCGCGCAGAGCACGTCCTTGGCCGCGCCTTCCTCGACGATACGGCCGCCGTAGAGGAAGCACACCTTGTCCGCCACGTCGCGGGCGAAACCCATTTCGTGGGTCACCACCACCATGGTCATGCCTTCGTCGGCCAGCTTGCGCATCACCGCCAGCACTTCGCCCACCAACTCCGGGTCCAGCGCGGAGGTCGGCTCGTCGAAGAGAATCGCCTGGGGGCGCATGGCCAGGGCGCGGGCGATGGCCACGCGTTGCTGCTGGCCGCCGGAGAGTTCGTCCGGGTAGGCGTCCATGCGGTGGCCCAGGCCGACTTTCTCCAGCAGGGCGCGGGCGTGCTCGCGGGCGGCGTCCGGGCGCTCCTTCTTCACGTAGACCGGGCCTTCCATGACGTTCTGCAGCGCGGTGCGATGGGGGAACAGGTTGAAGCGCTGAAACACCATCGCTACCTGCGTGCGGATCTCATGGATGGAGTGGGCGTGGCGGTCGACCCGCTCCTCGCCGACCAGGATGTCGCCACCCTCGTAGGTCTCCAGCCCGTTGATGCAGCGCAGCAGGGTGGACTTGCCCGAACCGGACGGGCCGATCAGGCACACCACCTGGCCGCTCTCCACCGACAGGTCGATGCCTTCGAGTACGCGGGTGCTGCCGTAGCTTTTGTGCAGGGACTGGATGCGGATCATGCTTTCTTCCTCGTGGCGATGCGCGCTTCGAGGCGGCGCAGGGCGAACGACAGCGGCAGGCTCAGGGCCAGGTAGAGCAGGGCGACCAGGGTGTAGACGGTCATGTTCTCGAAGGTCGAGGAGGCGATCAGTTGGCCGGCGCGGGTCATCTCGGCCACCGTGATGGTGGACACCAGCGAGGAGTCCTTGAGCATCATCACCAGGGTGTTGCCATAGGGCGGCAGGGCGATGCGGAAAGCCTGCGGCAGCACCACCCGGCGCATGATCATCGGGCCGCGCATGCCGAGGGATTCGGCGGCTTCGATCTGCCCCTGCTGGATGGCCTGGATGCCGGCGCGGAAGTTCTCGGCCTGGTACGCCGAGTAGGCGATGCCCAGGCCGATGATGCCGGCCTGCATGGCGGACAGCTGCACGCCGAAATCCGGCAGCACGAAGTAGATGTAGAACAGCTGCACGATGATCGGCAGGCCGCGGATCACGTTGACCACGGAGATGCCGAACAGCGCCACGGCGCGGACCTTCGACACCATCATCAGGGCGAAGGCCAGGCCGATGAGCGAGCTGAGCAGGAACGAGGCAATCGTGACCTGCACGGTGACCACCGCGCCACTCAGGAGAATGGGCAGGAAGTCCAGGGCGTTCTGGAGAAACATAGGGATGTCCGTCAGCGGAAATCAGGGCGGCCGTCACCCTTCACCGGGCGCGGGGCCGCGGCAAAAGGTGCGGGTTAGTCGTGTGGGCGGCGTGAAGAGCGGCGGACGTCAGTCCAGGTGCCACTTGCCGATGATGGCGGCGAGGGTGCCGTCGGCCTTGATGCTGGCGATGCCCTTGTTGACCTGGGCGAGCAGCTGCGGGTCGCCCTGGCGCAGGATCAGGCACACCTCGCCCTTGATCTGCGGCTGGTAGCTGTCCACCAGGCGGACCTTCTTCAGGGTGCCCTTGGCCATCTGGTAGGCGAGGATCGGGTGGTCGCCGAAACCGGCCTTGATGCGGCCCAAGGCCAGGTCGCGGGTGAGGTCGGCGAGGGAGTCGTAGCCGCGCACTTCCTTGAAGATGCCGCGCTGGTTGAGCTTGTCGATGAAGATGGTGCCAACCTGGGCGCCCACCACTTCACCCTTGAAGTCATCCATGCTGGTGTAGGCCTTGTCGTCGTCGGCACGCACCACCAGGCCCTCGCCGTACTCGAACACCGGGTCGGAGTACTGCACCACTTTTTCCCGCTCGGGGGTGCGCAGCATGGCGGCGGAGATCAGATCGATCTTCTTCGCGGTCAGCGAGGGGATCAGCGCGGCGAAGGTGGTCTGGGCGATTTCCACGTCGAAGCCACCAGCCTTGGCCACAGCCTGGGCGGAATCGACCATCATGCCCTGGATACTGTTGGTCTTGACGTCGAGGAAGGTGAACGGCACGCCGGTGGCGGTGGCGCCCACCTTCAGGGTTTCGGCCTGGGCGACCAGGGATGCAGCGCAGCTGGCGACGAGCGCGAGGGCGCAGGAAAACACGCGGAGGCGAGGATGCATTGGTGAACTCCCATGTGACGCGGTTTGTTGTCGTTATGCGTTATGGATAGCCCCGAGTATCGGCAGGAGGCTTTGGTCGCAATATAAATGATTTACAAGAATCGTAAAGAGATTTATAAATATCGCATATCGATATTTAAAGCCGGTACAGGGACCGATCCAGGACCTGATCCCCATGCAAACCCTCGCAAGGACGAGACATGAGCGACAACGAAAACAGCCTGTTCAACCAGTCGCTGGAGAAGGGCCTGGCGGTGTTGCGCGCCTTCAATGCGCGCAACCGCACGATGAATCTCGCCGAGGTAGCCGAGGCCGCCGATATCACCAAGAGTTCGGCGCAGCGGATGATCCACACGCTCGAGGCGCTGGGGTACGTCAGCAAGCACCCGCAGACCAAGCGCTTCCAGCTGACCCCGCAGGTAATGGAGATCGGCTACAACTACCTCGCGGCCGATACCCTGGTGGATGTCGCCAATCCCTTCCTCGCCGAGCTGGCGCAGACCACCGGCGAGACCACCAATCTCACCGAGCCGGTGCGCACCGACATGCTCTATGTGGCGCGTTTCGTGGGGCCCAAGTTCATTCCCATCCACCTGCCCATCGGCAGTCGCATCCCCATGTACTGCACCGCGTCGGGTCGCGCCTTCCTCAGTGCATTGGGTGATGACGAGGTGCTGACGTTGCTGCAGGACAGTGACCTGTCCAGCCACACCCAGTACACCCGGACTTCGCTGGAGGAGATCCTCGCCGAGATCGCCGAGATCCGTCGCAAGGGCTACGCGATCAACAGCGAGGAGCTGTTCCTGGGGGACATGGCGGTGGCTGCGCCGGTGCGCAACAGCCAGGGCCGCCCGGTAGCGTCGGTGCACGTGGTGGCGCCGACCAGCCGCTGGACCCGCGAGGACGCGGAACGCCGTCTGGCCCCGGCAGCCATCGAGTGTGCGCGGGCGATCAGCACCTCGATCCGCACGTTGTAAGGTCGCTCAGGACGGCGCCTGGACCGGCGCCGACGCCTCGCTCATGAACCCTTGCAGTCGCTGCAGCGCCCGTTCGCCGTCGAAGCCGTCGCGATGTTCGTCGTTGCGCGGCGCGGGGCCGGATGGAACGCGGCGAGGCGCTCGGTCGACTCGTTGGCGCCGCGGCCTCTTTCCTTCAGCCGCGCGCGGCTGGCTTCGCTGTCGGGCGGTGGTGTGGCGCCTTGCGCCCACGGCTCAGCTGTCCTTTGGTGTGCGCCGCAGCAGGTAGGAGTCCATGATCCAGCCGTGGGTCTGCCGGGCCTCGCGGCGGGTGCGCTGGATGTCTTCGCCGACTTCCACCAGCCGCCCGCTGCGGAGGATTTCGTTCTCGGTACCGACGTAGGCGCCCCAGTAGATTTCCAGCTCGGGGTCGTCCAGCTGGCGGTAGGTATCCTCGGCGTCGAGCATCACCACCACGCTGTCGGCGTTGGCCGGGAAGCCCTCGGCCAGGCGGCGGCCAGTGGTGATCTGCACCGACTGGCCAATGGCGTTGAGCGGCACCTTGTGCCGCGCGGCGAGCGCCTGGACGCTGGTGATGCCCGGAATCACCTGGTAGTCGAAGTCCAGCCTGCCGGCGCTCTGGATGGCGTCGAGTATGCGCAGGGTGCTGTCGTACAGCGAGGGGTCGCCCCAGACTAGGAAGGCGCCGCACTGGCCGTCCTGCAGCTCGCTGTCGATCAACTGCTCGAACACCTGCTGCTTGGCGCGGTTGAGGTCGTGCACCTGCCCGGCGTAATCGCCTTCGCGCACGCGCTCGGGGCTGTCGGCCTCGACGAGGCGGTAACGGTCATGGGTGACGTAGCGCTGCAGGATGTCCCGACGCAGCTGCAGCAATGGTTGCTTGCTGGCGCCCTTGTCCAGGAGGAAGAACACGTCCGCGCGGTTCATCGCGTTGATGGCCTGCACGGTGAGGTACTCGGGGTCGCCGGCACCGATGCCGATGATGAGCAGTTGCTTCATGTGGGGGCCGCTTGCCTGGTTCGAAGAGCTCCAAGACTACGCCTGTCGAGCGGGGTGTAGGAGCAACTGTCTTCATCTGAAACCCCGTACTGGCTATCTCCCCTCTCCCTAACCCTCTCCCTGAAGGGAGAGGGGACTGGGCCGGTGCCGGCTGAAACTGTGGCGTCAGCCGGCTCGGATGGCTGCCTCTCCCTTCGGAGCGGGGCGCGTAGCCAGGACGGGGGAGAGGGCGAGCCGGCACGATATCCCATGTAGTAGCGCGCCATGCCCGCGATCGCGCGCATGGCGCGCTCCTACTGGGGCCTGGGCAGCAAGGCGGGGCGAATCACCCGGAAGGGGCATCCGCCATGGCAGATAACGCCTGGGGCGTTATGCGCCTGCGGGACAGCGTCGGCCGTGGTGTCGCCCCTGAGGAACCAGGGCGAACGCACCCCGGCGCTTCAGCCCAGCAGGCTCACGTCGCGGCGCAGCTCGCGGGCGGCCGCGACCATGTTCACCAGCGCCGCTTCCGTCTCCGGCCAGGCGCGGGTCTTCAGGCCGCAGTCGGGATTGACCCACAGGCGCTCGGCGGGAATGCGCTGGGCCGCCTTGCGCAGCAGCTTGACCATTTCCTCGGTGGCCGGAACGCGCGGCGAGTGGATGTCGTAGACCCCAGGGCCGATCTCGTTGGGGTACTCGAACGTCTCGAAGGCCGCCAGCAACTCCATGTCCGAGCGTGAGGTCTCGATGGTGATGACGTCGGCGTCCATGGCGGCGATGGCCTCGATCACGTCGTTGAATTCGCTGTAGCACATGTGGGTGTGGATCTGGGTGTCGTCGCGCACGCCCGAGGCGCACAGGCGGAAGGCTTCGGTCGCCCAGTCGAGGTAGCGGCCCCATTCATTGCGGCGCAGCGGCAGGCCCTCGCGGAAGGCGGCCTCATCGATCTGCACGATGCGGATGCCGGCGGCTTCGAGGTCGAGCACCTCGTCACGGATCGCCAGCGCCAGCTGCCGCGCCTGCGTCTCGCGGCAGACGTCCTCCCGCGGGAAGGACCACGCCAGCAGGGTCACCGGGCCGGTCAGCATGCCCTTCATCACCTTGCGGGTGAGGCTCTGGGCGTAGCGGATCCACTCCACCGTCATCGGCTTGGGGCGGCTCAGGTCGCCATAGATCACCGCGGGTTTCACGCAGCGCGAACCGTAGCTCTGCACCCAGCCGAAACGGGTGATCAGGTAGCCGTCGAGCTGCTCGGCGAAGTACTCCACCATGTCGTTGCGCTCGGCCTCGCCATGCACCAGTACGTCGAGCCCCAGGTGCTCCTGGATTTCCACGGCATGGCGAATTTCGTTCTGCATGGCCTGGGTGTAGTCGGCGGCGCTGAGCGTGCCCTGCCTGAAGGCCTGGCGCGCCAGGCGGATGGCCGAGGTCTGCGGGAAGGAGCCGATGGTGGTGGTGGGGAAGTCCGGCAGGTCCAGGCCGGCGCGCTGCTTGACGATGCGCTCGGCGAAGGGGGATTGGCGCTGGCTGTCGACGGCTTTCACGGCGGCCAGACGGGCCTTCACCGCGGCCTTGTGGATGCGCGGCGAGGCGGCGCGGCAGGCCTGCACGGCGCGGCTGCGTTCCAGCGCGGCCACGACGTCCGGCGCGTCGGGCTGGTCGATGGCGCGGGCGAGCAGGGCGACTTCGGCGCACTTCTGCACGGCGAAAGCCAGCCAGCTCTTGAGTTCGGCATCCAGCTGGTCTTCGCGCTCCAGGTCCACGGGGCTGTGCAACAGCGAGCAGGACGGCGCCACCCACAATCGCTCGCCCACCCGGTCATGGGCGTGGCGCAGCACCTGGAGGGTCTTCTCCAGGTCGCAGCGCCAGACGTTGCGGCCGTTGACCACGCCCAGGGACAGAATCTTGTAGGCCGGCAAGCGGTCGAGGATGGTCGGGAACTGCTCCGGCGCGCGCACCAGGTCGAGGTGCAGGCCGTCCACCGGCAGGCCGGCGGCCAGGCCCAGGTTGTCGTCCAGGCCAGCGAAATAGGTGGCCACCAGCTTCTTCAGCGGCTCGCTCTGCAGCAGGTTGTAGGTGCGCTCGAAGGCGTTCTTCCAAGCCTGGGGCAGGTCGAGCGCGAGGATGGGTTCGTCGATCTGCACCCACTCCACGCCCTGCGCGGCCAGGCGGCGGAAGATCTGGCCGTAGAGCGGCAGCAGGCGCTCGATGAGTTCGAGCTTGTCGAAGCCTTCCTGGCCTGGCGAGGCGCCCTTGGCCTTGCCCAGCCAGAGGTAGGTCAGCGGGCCGATTACCACGGGCTTCACCCTGTGGCCGAGGGCGTGGGCCTCGTCCACTTCCTCGAACAACTGCTCCCAGCTCAACTCGAAGCGCTGGTCAGCGCTGAATTCGGGGACGAGGTAGTGGTAGTTGGTATCGAACCACTTGGTTAGCTCCTGCGCGAGAAGGGGTTGGGCGTGCGCGCCGCAACAGCCGGCGCTGGCGCCGCGCGCCATGGCGAACAGGGTCTGCAGGGTCGGCTTGGCATCGCCCTCGGTACGGAATCGCTCGGGAATCACGCCGAAGGTCAGCGAGTGGGTCAGCACCTGGTCATACCAGGCGAAATCGCCCACGGGCAGCAGGTCGATGCCGGCGTTCTTCTGTACCTGCCAGTGAGCGGCGCGCAGTTCGCGGCCGACGGCACGCAGGCCGGCTTCGTCCAGTTCGCCCTTCCAGAAGGCTTCCTGGGCCTTCTTCAGCTCGCGGTCGCGGCCGATGCGGGGGAAGCCGAGGTTGTGTGCCAACGCCATGTGAATCTCTCCAGTGAATCAACAATGGCGAAATTCTCCCGGTACCTCCTTCATGAGACAAACTCAATGTTCTCGTGATCAACATAAGGAATTCTCATGTTTATCAGCGCCCCTTTGTAGGAGCGGGCCATGCCCGCGATGGCGGACAAGGTCCGCCGTCAGGCGTTACCTCGATTCGTTCGTTGACCCGGATCGTCACAGCGGACTCCGTCCGAGACAGCTCGGCGCAAGCTCTGTCGCAGGCATGGCCAGCTCCTACAGGCTCGGGTCGATGACCGTGCTGAACCGTGCAGGAGCGCACCTTGCCCGCGACGTCCTGCACGCCAGGCTAGCCGTCACGCCCGCGCATCTGCCGCGCCAGCGCGCCGGGCGAGGTATGGAGTTGCCGCTGGAACAGCTCGATGAATGCCGAGGTGGATTCATAGCCCAGTTCACCGGCGATCAGCGTCACCGACTCGCCGCGCTCCAGACGCGGCAGCGCGGCCAGCAAACGCACGCGCTCGCGCCATTCGCGGAACGACAGCCCGGTTTCATCGCGGAACAGCCGCGCCAGGGTGCGCCGCGAGGCGCCGACGCGCTGTGCCCAGTCCTCGATGCCCAGCCGCTCGCCGGGATGTTGCTGGAGGTGATCGGTGACCCGCCGCAAGCGGCTGTCGCGTGGCAGCGGCAGGGCGAGGCCGGAGTCCGGCGCGTTGTGCAGTTCGTCCACCAGCACCTGCATCAGCCGGGCTTCCGGTCCGCCGTCGGGGTAGAGGCGGGGGTATTCGCTGGCGCGCTGGATGAGATTGTCCAGCAGCGGCGAGATCTCCAGCACCCGGCACGGTCCCAGCGCGACGGCCAGTTCCGGCGCCAGGTAAAAGCTGCGGTGCACCACCGGCGTCCGCGCCCGGGCGCTATGGCGCACGCCCGCCGGCAGCCACATCGCCCGGCGTGGCGGAATCACGCAGGCGTACTGCTCGGTGGTCGCCTCGAGCACGCCGCTGGCGGCGTACATCAGTTGGCCCCAGGGGTGGGAGTGCAGTTCGACCTCGTGGCCGGCGGGCATGTCGAAGGCGCGCAGCCAGACGGGGCGCGGCAGCGACGTGAAGCCGGGAAGTGTCGGAGCGTCCTGTCCCGCTGACGGCATAGCTTGTCTCACTGTCGGAAGTGGGTCATGGAGGGCGATGGTAGCGTCTTGCTCAGCCAATAGCAGCCCGACCGGGAGCGCACCATGAGCAGCCATCGTCCGCAACAACGCCTGTCCATCCTCGACATCCGCCAGCGCCGCGAGCCCGGCAGCCTGGTGGTGCTCACCGCCTATTCGACGCCCATGGCACGGCTGCTCGACCCGCATGTCGACGTACTGCTGGTGGGCGATTCGTTGGGCATGGTGCTCTACGGCATGCCGCATACGCTGGCCGTCAGCCTCGACACCATGATCGCCCATGGCGCGGCCGTGGTGCGCGGCTCGCAGCGGGCGTGCGTGGTGGTGGACATGCCCTTCGCCAGTTACCAGGCCTCGCCGCAGCAGGCCTTCCTTGCGGCGGCGCGGGTGCTCGCCGAAAGCGGCGCGCAGGCGGTCAAGCTCGAAGGCGGCGCGGAGATGGCCGAGACCATCGCCTTCCTCGTCGAGCGCGGCATCCCGGTGATGGCGCACATCGGCCTGATGCCGCAGAAGGTCAACGCCCTCGGCGGCTTCAAGGTCCAGGGCAAGGAGGAGGGTGGTGCTGCCCGGGTGCTGCGCGATGCGGATGCCGTCGCGGCCGCCGGGGCGTTCAGCGTGGTGCTGGAAGGCGTGTTGGAGCCGCTGGCGCGGCAGGTCTGCGAGCGCCTGGAGATTCCGGTGATCGGCATCGGCGCCTCACCTGCCTGCGCCGGCCAGGTGCTGGTGACCGAGGACATGCTCGGGCTCTCCGGCGAACAGATTCCGCGTTTTGCCGAGCAATACGTGCGGGTGGACGAGCTGATCAGCGCGGCGGCCGAACGCTTCGCCAACGAGGTGCACCAGGGCCGGTTCCCGCAGGCGCGGCATTGTTTCGGGATGGATCCGTCCCGTTGACGCGTGGAGTGGCGGCGGGCCATCGCGGACGGAGTCCGCTCCTACGTAAAGTGGGCTCGTGCGTAGGAGCGGACTTCGTCCGCGATCGGTTCAGCCTGGCACGGATCGCGGGGTGTCAGACCCACTCGGTCGAACGCTTGCGACGCACGCGCAGCATGGTCGGCAGGATCAGCCCGGCGAGCAGGCCGGCGCCGGCGATGCTGCCGCCGTAGGCCATGTAGCGCATCAGCACCTGCTTGTTCTCATCGCCCAGCTGCGCCTGGGTATCGCGTAGCTGCGCGCGTGCCTGGTTCAGCTCGGCGTCCAGTGCGCTGCGGGTGGCCTGCAATTCATCGATGAGCTTCTTGCGCGCATCCAGGGTTTCCTGCATGCCTTGCACGCGGTTCTTCCAGGAGTCGTCGATGGTCTGCAGCTGGGTGGTCAGCTCGCTGACCTTCTGTTCCAGCGCGGGCAGGCGCTCGGCTTGGCCGGGCTTGTCCTGCAGGTCCTTGCTGGCGATCCACACGGTATTGCCGCTGTCGCTGCGTACCTGGCTGTAGTCGCCGGACGTGCTGACCAGCTGGACCTTCTGCCCCGACGTCAGCGTGCCGACGATGCGGTAGCCGTCGGTGGGGCCGCTGCGCACGTAAGTGCTCAGGCTGTCGTTCACCCAGCGCGCGTTGCTGGCGGGCTCCTCGGCCTGGGCAGCGGCGCCGGCCGCCAGCAGGCCGGCAAACAGGCAGGCACCGAGGGCGCGGGTCTGAAGGGAAGAAACTCGTGCGGGGAAGCGACGCAATAGGGACATGGGCAATCTTCACATGACTTGAAACGAAACCCGCCGTGCGGGAGCGAAAACGCCGGCCGGGCGACTTGCTTGGATACGAGGGTTCAGAACTGACCGGGTGGCCAATGGCCAGAAAACCCACCCGGAGGGCCGACAGCAGACAGACAGTTGTCAGACGCCGAGAGTTCACCGGTAGGAATTTGTACGGATAAGCGGGCATTGCGGCAGGAACAGGAAGCGACAACAGAGAGAGGCAACGGGGCCGGCAGCGCTGTCAGGCATACCGATGTCGAATCCAGGCAACTGCGGGAACGGTGCGGTGACTATGGTGGCGGACCCTCACCGGAACGACTGGAGCTGTCATGTCCGACTTCATTACCGTACTGCGCGACACCTGCCCGACGCCCGTGCTGGACGCCACCAAGTGGAAGCGCATCGGCGGCGACCCGCACACCGTCAACCTCAACGCCTACCTGTCGGCGGACGGCAGCAAGATCATGGGCACCTGGATCTGCACCCCCGGCAAGTTCGAGGTCAACTACGAGAAGTGGGAGTACTGCCACTTCCTCGACGGCTACTGCGTCATCACCCCTGAGGGCGAACAGCCGATCCATCTGCGCGCCGGCGACGTGTTCGTCATCGAACCGGGCATGAAGGGCACCTGGGAAGTCGTGGAGACCGTGCGCAAGTACTTCGTCTTTGCCTGAGCCGTAGCGTGCCGGCACGGCGCGATGAAAAAGGGAGCCCCAGGGCTCCCTTTTTTCATGCGTCGGCAAGGGGGGGCACACGGTCGGGGGCTTGTTGGGAATATTCCCATGCCTATCTCAGGCCTGACGGGCCTCTCCGCTACGCAGGCAATCTCTAGAATCCGGCAGCTGTCGGCGCTGCCTTTCACGGGCGCTGCATCCATTCATCCCGTGGTAAGGCATGTCCATGAAGTTCAAGGTAGTCGTCGTCTCTCTCTTCCTCGGCAGCGCGCTGGTCGGCTGTGATCAGGCGAGCAAGACCCCTGCCGACCCGGCCAACTGGCTCAGTGTGCCGACGCTACCGATCATCCAGGATGCCATCCTGCCGTTGGCGCCCACCTTCAATGGCCAGCGCGATGGCGTGCTGAGCCAGCAGATCTGCGCTCTGGCCACCGGCAAGGCCACCCAGGACCAGGTGAACGAGCAGCTCAGAAAGCTGAACATCGAACCGACGCGCCTGCCGCTGACCAGCAATGACGCCGTGGCCCTGCTGGTCAATGGCAACTCCGCCGCCCAGGTCATCGCGTGCGCCGCCTACCAGGCCACCGAGGTCCTGAGCCCGGTGGACATGCGCGAGTTCATCAAGCCCGCCAACCCGGCCGCCAAGCCGGAAGAGCATGAAAAGGCTGCCGAGGCCGGCAAGGAAAAGGACAAGGCAAAGCCGGCCGAAGTCGATGCCACCCGCGTTGCCCAGGTACTGCCGCTGCGCATTGCGCGGGCCCGCGCCGACGCGGATGTCTTCGCGCTGATCGCCGAGCAGCTGCAACGCACGCCGGGCCTGAGCATCCAGGAATACCGCGACAAGGCGCGCAACCTGTTCATCCGCCTGGCGCCGACCTACCTGGATCGCGTCGCCCAGCAGATGCCGCCGACCAACGCCAGCTACCAGGTGCAGCAGATGGATGCGCGGCGTTTCGTCTTCAGCAACAACCTGGGCGCGCGCTTCGATTACTCCGTGGAAAACGGCCTGGTGCTGAGCCAGAACGGCCTGCTCTGGTATGGCAACGGGCACCTGCTGGGCACCGCTTATCGTCTGCGTGCGGCCTACTTCTCCGCAGATGTCGCGAAACTGCTGAGTGCCAGAAAGCCCTGAGTACTCGCTGCCCGGCGCCGCACAGAAGAGCGCGCCAGACCCCTGACGAAAATCCCGGCTCCGGCCGGGATTTTTGTTTTTCGCCTCCCCGTAAAAAGCCGGCCCGATTCGCCCTGACGCTGGCGCGCAGCGGTCGTCGCGGCGGGCAGAAAAAGCCCCGTTTTCCAGCACCAGCAAATTCCTACCGGCCAATCAGGGTTGGCTTCATGTCCCAGGATTCCTGCCGTCGCTAGCATGCTTTTCATCAGGATTATCTGGAGATAATTCATGTCATTAACGGCAGAACTTAAAGTGATTTCTAATGAGATGAACCCGCGTGCGCGCGCCGTATCCGGCGCCGCCAGCTGCAAGTGGCGTAGCCCGCTCGTTCATCGCCACAGTGGGGGCGGCGTTGTCCTGGCTCCCCGCGTCGGCCCTATCGAATTTGCCGTTGATCATCGTCCCTCTCCGATCCCTGGGCTCTCGGGCTTGCCTACGGCGCGTACCTCCGCGCCTGAGCGCTCCGAGCCCTGCTCTGACGAGCTCGCCTCGTGTCCTGTAAATCGCGGCATCCCCCTGCACGTTCAGCGCGGGCTGCCGGTGCGTTTTTCCTGAATCGAGTTGACGTCGGGCATCTCCTGGCGGGCGGCAGCTGTTGTTCCAGACGCTCACGCCGCAAGCCGAGTGATGCCCCAGACACCCGCGTTGAACCAGTGCGTTGCGAATGGACGCGCACTGGGCGCGGCGAGTGCCAACGGATTCTGCTTTCCCAGGAGTCATGATGAACAAGGTGTATCGTTTGGTGTGGAACGCCGCCCTCAATGCGTGGGTGGTCGCCTGTGAATTCGCCACTGCCAAGGGCAAGGGCAAGAGCGGCTCGCGCCGCAAGAAGGTACGCGGGGCAGGGCTGGCAGCCACCTCGCTGGCGCTGGCCATCGGCGCCTCGCAAGCCGCCTGGGCCGATGATGTCCAGGTCGGCAACCTGATCGATTCCAGCGTGGCGGTCGGCACTACCGCCGCCGCGCCGAGTGCGGTTTCGTCCTCGGCGGCGCTGGCCTATTCGACGGCGTTGGGCGACTACCGCGCGACGGAGGAAACCCCGTCTGCTGCGCTCGCCAGCACCAGCTATTCCGTTGCGCCGGCATCCAGTGCCGACGCCACCCCCAGCACGAAAACCGCGTTGCTGGGCGCGACCCTGAAGAGCTCCGCCGGCAGCACGGAGTCGCATTACTTCAGCGTCAACGACAACAACGTCCAAAGCGCCAACTACCTCAACGACGGCGCGGTCGGCACCAATGCGACGGCCGCCGGCGTAGGCGCGAAAACCAATGGCGCGCGCGCCACTGCGCTGGGTTACAACACCAGCGCGGGCGCCATCGACAGCCTGGCGCTGGGCTCGGGCTCGAGCACCACGGCGATCGGCAGCATGGCCATCGGCACCGGGGCATCCACCGCCGGGGTGAACGCTATCGCCCAGGGCTTCGGCGCCACCGCGACGCCCAACGACTCCATCGCCATTGGCACCAATGCCCAGACGAAGGCTAACGACGCCAGCATCGCCATCGGCAAGGACACCGTTGCGCAGTCCATCCTCGGCCCGGGTTCGGTCGCGCTGGGCAACGAAGCCCAGGCCCTGAACAGCGGCAGCGTGGCCATCGGTTACCAGGCGCTGGCAGACGAGGCCAACCCGCCCAGTGCCTTCACCGGCAACGTCGCTATCGGCCGCATGGCGCACGCGACCAACAGCTTGTCCGATCCGAGCGAGGCGTCCACCGCTGTCGGCAACGAGTCGTTCGCCGACAAGGGCGGCGTCGGCATCGGCGAGCGCACCAATGCGGCCGGCAAGCTGAGCACCGCGCTGGGCAACTCCGCCTCGGCGACCATGGACAACGCCGTGGCCGTAGGCGCCAAGGCCAAGGCCACGGCGGTCGACGCGGTCGCCATCGGTAACGGCGCAGCGGCACAGCAGGCGCGCTCGGTGGCGCTGGGCGTCAGCTCGACCACCAGCGCGGCGGTCGCCACCCAGAACATCCAGATCGGCAACACCACCTACGACTTCGCCGGTGTGGCGCCGACCAGCACCGTCAGTATCGGCAACGTGGGCAACGAACGGACCCTGACCAACGTCGCCGCCGGCCGCATCAGCCGCACCAGTACCGATGCCATCAATGGCTCGCAGCTGTTCGCGGTCACCTCGGCAGTCGAAGACGTGGCGTCCACGCCGCTCACCTTCGCCGGCAATACCGGCAGCACCGCCAAGCAACTGGGCGATACCCTGACCATCCAGGGCGCTGGCAGCACGGCCGGCACCTACAGCGGCGCGAACCTGAAAACCGAGGTCGACGCCAACGGCCAGCTCAACCTGCTGATGGCGGACAACCCGGCCTTCACCAGCGTGACGGCGGGCGGCACCACGACCCTGGACGCCTCCGGCCTGACCATCGCCAATGGCCCGAGCGTGACCACGGCCGGCATCGATGCCGGCGGCCAGCAGATCAAGCATGTGGCCCAGGGCACCGATGGCACCGACGCGGTCAACGTCGATCAGCTGAACGACTCCATCAACCGTTCGGCCAAGACGCATTACTACAGCGTCAACGACAACGGCGTGCAGGGCGACAACTACAATAACGACGGTGCCACCGGTGTGAACGCGCTGGCCGCCGGCGTGGGCGCCAAGGCCTCGCAGGATGGCGCCGTGGCACTGGGCTCCGGCTCGGTCACCGATGCCGCCGTGGCCACCACCGGCACCACCATTGCCGGCACCGACTACCAGTTCGCTGGCACTGCGCCGACCAGCACCGTCAGCGTGGGCAGCGTCGGCAACGAGCGCACCATCACCAACGTCGCCGCTGGCCGCCTGAGCGCCACCAGCACTGATGCGATCAACGGCTCGCAGCTATTCGCCACCAACGCGGCCATCGATCACCTCGATGCCGGTGCGGTGAAGTACGACAGCAATCCGGACGGCAGCATCAACTACGGCAGCGTCACCCTGGGTGGCGATACCTACAACAGCACCACGAAGACCGGTGGCACGCGCATCACCAACGTCGCTGCCGGCGTGAATGGCGGCGATGCCGTCAACGTCGACCAGCTGAACAGCAGCGTCGATGGCGCCAAGTCGCACTACTACAGCGTCAATGACAACGGCGTGCAGGGCGACAACTACAACAACGACGGTGCCACCGGTGTGAACGCACTGGCTGCCGGCGTGGGCGCCAAGGCGGCGCAGGACGGCGCCGTGGCGCTGGGCTCCGGCTCGGTTACCGATGCGGCCGTGGCCACCACCGGCACTACTATCGCCGGCACCGACTACCAGTTCGCCGGCAACGCACCGACCAGCACCGTCAGCGTGGGTAGCGTCGGCAATGAGCGCACCCTCACCAACGTCGCCGCTGGCCGCCTGAGCGCCACCAGCACTGATGCGGTCAACGGCTCGCAGCTGTTCGCCACCAATTCGGCCATCGAGCACCTCGATGCCGGTGCGGTGAAGTACGACACCAATCCGGACGGCAGCATCAACTACGGCAGCGTCACCCTGGGTGGCGATACCTACAACAGCACCACGAAGACTGGCGGCACGCGCATCACCAACGTCGCTGCCGGCGTGAATGGCGGCGATGCCGTCAACGTCGACCAGCTGAACAGCAGCGTCGATGGCGCCAGGTCGCACTACTACAGCGTCAATGACAACGGCGTGCAGGGCGACAACTACAACAACGACGGTGCCACCGGTGTGAACGCACTGGCCGCCGGCGTAGGCGCCAAGGCTGCGCAGGATGGCGCCGTGGCACTGGGCTCCGGCTCGGTTACCGACGCCGCCGTCGCCACCACCGGCACCACCATTGCCGGCACCAGCTACCAGTTCGCCGGCAACGCACCGACCAGCACTGTCAGCGTGGGCAGCGTCGGCAACGAGCGCACCATCACCAACGTTGCCGCTGGCCGCCTGAGCGCCACCAGCACTGATGCGGTCAACGGCTCGCAGCTGTTCGCCACCAACGCGGCCATCGATCACCTCGATGCCGGCGCGGTGAAGTACGACCTGAACGCTGATGGCAGCATCAACTACAACAGCGTCACCCTGGGTGGTGACACCTACGACAAGAGCAGCAAGACCGGTGGCACGCGCATCACCAACGTCGCGCGCGGCGTGGATGACAGCGATGCGGTGAACATGTCTCAGCTCAACGAGACCAACGCCCAGGTCGCGCAGAACACCACCAACATCGGTGATGTGGACGGTCGCGTCACCAATATCTATGACACCGGCACCAAGTACTTCCACGCCAATTCCACCGGCACCGACGCCGTGGCTTCCGGCCAGGATTCCGTGGCCATCGGCATGGGCGCGGTCTCCGGCCAGGCCAACAGCGTGGCGCTGGGCGCAGGCTCGGTCACCGACGCTGCCGTAGCCACCACCGGCACCACGCTTCGCGGGGTGAACTACACCTTCGCCGGCACCTCGCCGACCAGCACCGTCAGCGTCGGCAGCGTCGGTAACGAGCGCACCATCACCAACGTCGCGGCCGGCCGCCTGAGCGAGACCAGCACCGATGCCGTCAACGGCTCGCAGCTGTATGCGACCAACCAGGCCCTGGAAACCATCACCGCGGGCGTCGGCACCCTGGACAAGGGCGCGGTCAAGTACGTGACCAAGCCTGACGGCAGCATCGACTACAGCACCGTCAACCTGGGTGGCGACACCTACGACAGCACCACCAGGACCGGCGGCACGCGCATCACCAACGTGGCGGCGGGCGTGGACGGCGGCGACGCGGTCAACGTCGATCAGCTCAACGTCGCAATGTCCAACGCCGAGACGCACTACTACAGCGTCAACGACAATGGGCAGAAGGGCGGCAACTACGCCAACGACGGCGCCCAGGGCAAGAACTCCCTGGCCGCCGGCGTCAACGCCAGCGCCACTTCCGACGCCGGCGTGGCGCTGGGCAGCGACTCGGTGGCCAAGCGTGATGCGGGCACTGCCGGGTATGTGCCGGCCACGGCGACCGACGAGCAGGCCAAGGCCATCGCCGCGACCACCAGCACTCGCGGTGCGGTGAGCGTGGGCGACGCCGACAACGGTGTTTATCGCCAGATAACCGGCGTAGCCGCCGGCAGCGAAGACAGCGATGCGGTCAACGTTGCCCAGTTGAAGAGCGTGGCCAACAACGCCAATGCCAGCATCAGCAACGTCGCTGACGGCAAGGACGGCATGTTCCAGGTGAACAACACCAGCAACCTGGCCAAGCCCAAGGCGACCGGCAAGGATGCGGTGGCTGGCGGCGCCGGTGCCCAGGCCTCGGGCGACAACGCCGTGGCCGTCGGTACGCGCTCGAAGGCGACCGCCAGCAACTCGGTGGCCCTGGGCAACGACTCGGTGGCCGATCGCGCTAACTCGGTGTCCGTCGGCAGCGCCGGCGCCGAGCGGCAGATCACCAACCTGGCCGCGGGCAGCGCCGATACCGATGCCGTCAACGTCGCCCAGCTGAACAAGGCGACCGGCGACATCAACAACAACATCAACGGCGTCTACACCGACCTCAAGCGCGACCTGAAGAAACAGGACGACACCCTGAGCGCCGGTATCGCCGGAGCGCTGGCCGCCGCGACGCTGCCGCAGCCGTATACGCCGGGCGCCAGCATGGCCTCGGTCGGCATGGGCAACTACCGCGGGCAGAACGCCCTGGCGATCGGTGTGTCGCGCATCTCCGACAACGGCAAATGGGTCACCAAGCTGTCGGGCAACACCGACACCCAGGGCCAGTTCGGCGTGTCGGTCGGCGTGGGTTACCAGTGGTAATTCCTTCCTGAACGAAGGGGCCGGTGCTGCCGGGCCCTTCGCGGATCTTTCGAGGTTTATCAGATGTTCGAGCAATACAAACTGGGCGGCCTGAAGCTCGCCCTGGCGGCTTCCGCGCTGGCTGCGCTGACCGCCTGCGGTACCGTCAGCGACGTCGATTCGGCAGGGCACACCCAGGAGCCGGTATTCCCGGCGATGAAGGACGCCAGCATGCCCGAAGGCAGCTACGTCAACCTGGAGAACCTGGGCAAGATGCGCCCCGGCATGACCAAGCATCAGGTGCAGGACCTGCTGGGCCACCCGCAGTTCTCCGAAGGCATGTTCGGCGTGCGCGAGTGGGACTACATCTTCAAGTTCCGCCAGGCCGAGGGCCAGCCGGACAAGGTCTGCCAGTACAAGGTGCTCTACGACACCGACTACATGGCCCAGTCCTTCTACTTCCACCCGGCCGACTGCCTGCAGCAGGCGCCGGCGCCGGTTCCTGCGCCCGCACCGCAACCGCGTGCGCGCACCCTGAACCTGGCGGCGGATGCCTCGTTCGCCTTCGGCAGCGCGGTGCTGCGCCCGGAAGGCAAGGCGAAGCTGGACGAGCTGGCCGAAGGCCTGAAGGGCGCCGAGCTGATTTCCCTGGACATCGTCGGCTATACCGACCGCATCGGCAGCGTGCAGAGCAACATCCAGCTGTCCCAGGCCCGCGCCAATGCGGTGCGCAGCTACCTGATCCAGCACGGCGTATCCGGCGCGCTGATCAGCGCCGAAGGCCGTGGCCCGGCCGAGCCGCTGGTGAACTGCCCGGGCGCGGCGACGCCCGAGGTGATCGCCTGTCTGGCACCCAACCGCCGCACCAGCGTGGCGGTCCAGGCGAGGTAATCGCCAGGCGCGGCTCACTGCCGCGCCTTTTTTTATTTCCACCGAACTTCCTTTTTTTCATTCCTCCATTGCGCTGCTTTCGATGATCTCCCGATATTTCTGCTTCGCCCTGTTCCTGGGCTCCCTGGCGCTGTCCGGCTGCAAGGACCCGCAACCGCCGCAGTCGCGCCCGGCTGAGGCCGTTCACCGCGAGTGGCTGAGCCTGCCCGCCTTGCCGTTCCTGCAGGGCGCGGTGCTGGCGCTGGCGCCCAGGCTCGAGGATGGCCTCACGCCGGAATTGATGAACCAGATTTGCGGCCTGGCGCGCGGCAACGCCACCCAGGAGCAGGTGAATGCCTTCCTGGCCCAGCAGAAGGTCGACACCGCGGCAGCGGCCAAGCGCAATCCAGCCCTGGCGTTGCTGAGCAATGGTGACCGCGCGGGGCAGGCCACGCTGTGTGCGGCGCACCTGGCGAGCACGGCGTTCTCCCTCGCCGACCTGCAGCCCTTGCAGGCGGTGCAGGGCGGCTCCGCCAACGGTAAGGCAGAGACGGACGTCGCCGCGGAGACGGTCACTGACCAGGCCAGCCTGACGATGCTGCTGTCGGTGCGCCTGGCCATCGCCCGTGCCAACGCCGATGTGTTCACGTTGATCGCCAGCGAGCTGCAGCGGCGCCCCGGACTCAATCCGCTGGAGATCCGCGAACAGGCGCAGCAGCTGTTCGGCCGCCTGGCGCCGACCTACCTGGCGCGGGTGCGCGCGCAGTTCCCGGCGTCGGGCACCACCATCGAGGTGTTGCACCTGGATAAAAACTCGCTGGAATTCACCTCATCCGATGGCGCTGAACTCACCTTGCGCAACGGCCAGTTGAGCCTTCGCCAGCATGGTGCGCTGGCCTATGGCGAGGGTCGCCTGCATGGCTTGAATCGCCCGCTGCAGGTGGCTTACTTCGACGGCCAAGCCGCGGCGCAGTTGGCGCCGCCGGGGACGGAAACCGGCCACTGAGTGATTCGTCGGCGGGCGGACGAATATCCTGTCAGAAAAATCCTTAATCGGTTTTGAGGTGCAGTACCGCGTTGGGCGGGGCGGCAGAATGCGCGCAAGTCTTGTCGGCCCATTCGACGAGGTCATACCCCGCATCCAGTAGGCAACTCTTCCGTGTCCGCATCCGCTACGCCGCTTCCGTCTTCCCAGGTCAATTCCGCCCAGCTCTTCCGTTGTCACCCGCATTCCGCGCCCGAGCACCTGGCCGTGCTGGCCTGGTTGTTCGGGCTGGAGCCGCCGAAGGTGGAAAAGGCCCGGGTGCTGGAGCTGGGCTGCGGCGCGGGCAGCAACCTGGTGCCGTTCGCGGTGCGCCACCGCCGCGCCAAGGTGCTGGGTGTCGATGCGTCGGCCGAGCGCATCAAGCAGGGACAGCAGACGGTCCGCCAGCTCGGGCTGGGCAACCTGCGCCTGCATGCCGCCGCGCTGGAGGAGATCACCGCGGAGTTTGGCGAGTTCGACTACATCATCTGCCATGGCCTCTACAGCCATCTGTCCGCGATGGATCGCCGCGAGGTCATGCGCATCTGCAAGGAGAACCTGGCGGCCAATGGCGTCGCCTATGTCAGCTGCAATACCTATCCGGGCTGGAAGTCCCGGGAGATGGTGCGCGATGCCATGCTGCTGCGCCTGGATGGCCGCGCTCTCGACGCGCAGGCGCTGGCCGAGGCGCAGGGCATGTTCGATTTCCTCAAGCGCTGGGCGAACCTGGGTGGCAACGCGCTCAAGGGGGCGGTGGAGGAGTGCGAGTCGCTGCGTGGGGACCCGGCGCGCCTGTCGGCGTTCCTCGAACCGAACAACACGCCGTTCTACTTCTCCGACTTCGTGCAGCGCTTCGAGCAGCACGGCCTGGCGTACCTGGCCGATACCCGCGCGGCGGGCATGTTCATCAGCCATTTCCCCGAGGGAGTGCAGCAGGCGCTGCTCAACGAGTGCGGGCACAGCCAGGTGGCCATGGAGCAGTACATGGACATCCTGACCAACCGCAGCACCCGGCAGACGCTCCTGGTGCACGCCGACAAGGCCGGGGCGATCCGCTACCGGATGACCGCCGACCGCCTGGTCAAGCTGCACGTCGCCGGCCGTTTTGAATGCGAAGGCGCGGTGCAGCTGGACGACAGCGAGCAGCAGTTCCTGGTGGCTGACGGGCGCCGTATCGGCTTGCGCGGCGCCGCGATGAAGGTCGCCGCCTACCGCCTCAACGAGGTCTGGCCGCGCACGCAGAACCTGCCGGCGCTGCTGGCCTACATCGAGCAGCAACTGGGCACGCTGCCGGCCAGGGCCGAGCCGCAGTTGCTCGACCTGTTCGAGCACATCGTGGTGGCCGACCTGGGCCGCTATCGCCTGGTGCCGGTGATCGGCGGGCCGGGCGCGGCGGGCATGCCGCGGGTCGATCCGGAAGTCATCGGCTTTGCGCAGTTGAGCGGAGGCGGTGAGGGCAGCGTGACCTTCAACCCCTGGCACGAGGCGATCACCCTGGATGCGTTCTCGGCGCTGCTGTTGCCGTTGCTGGATGGCTGCCACACCCAGGACGAATTGCTCGAAGCCATCGCCGAGGCGGTTGCCGAAGGGCGGCTGGGCTTCCTGCGTGACGACCAGCCGATCACCGACCGGGAGGAACTGGGCAGGATCGGTGTGCTGCACCTGAACCGGGTGCTGGAGTCGCTGCTCGCCTGAAGCGTTGCGCTGCACAAGAAGAGGCCCCGGCAGATTGCCGGGGCCTTTGCGTTACAGCGGCGAAGGATCAGCGCCGCGCCGTCACGTCACCGCTCCAGCCGCCGCCCAGCGCGCGGAACAGATCCACCAGGGCGATCTGCCGCTGGGTGCTGGTCTCGATGTAGGCCGACTCGTTGATGAAGTGGCTGCGCTGGGCGTCGAGGTAGCGCAGGTGGCTGTCGACGCCGCCTTCGTAACGCGCCTTGGCCAGCTTCAGGGTTTCGCCGGTGGTGTTGGCCAGCGCCCGGCGCGCGGCCTCTTCGCGGCGCAGCGTGTCGGTGGCCGCGAGCGCGTCGGCGACTTCGCGGAACGCCGTCTGGATGGTGCCTTCGTAGGCGGCCACCGCCGAGTCCTTGCGCACCTTGGCCAGGTCCAGGTTGGCGCTGTTGCGCCCCGCGTCGAAGATCGGCAGCGACAGGGTCGGCACGAAGCTCCACGAACGCGAGCCACCGTCGAACAACCCGGACATTTCCGCGCTGGAGGTACCGAAGCTGCCGGTCAGGCTGATGCGCGGGAAGAACGCCGCGCGCGCCGCGCCGATGTCGGCGTTGCGCGCCTTGAGCACGTGCTCGGCGGCGAGGATGTCCGGGCGCCGCTCGATCAGCTCGGATGGGGTGCCGGGGGCGATGTCCTGGATCAGCATGGGCGTGGACTGCGGCACCTGCGGGATGCGCTGGGCGGCATCGCGGGTGCCGAGCAGCAGCACCAGGGCATTGAGCGCCTGCTGCTTCTGCCGCGCGTTGCTTTCCAGCTCGGCGCGGGACTGTTCCACCAGCCCCAGCGCTTCCTGGTAGTCCAGCGCGGTGGCCGCGCCGGCGCTGCGCCGCTGGCTGATCAACCCGAGCGAATCCTCGCGGCTGGCCAGGGTCTGCTCGGTCAGCTGCAGGCGGCGCTGGGCGCCGTCGTAGGTGAGATAGGCCTGGCTGACTTCGGCGATCAGCGCGATGCGCGCGCTACGCCCGGCTTCTTCGCTGGACAGGTACTGCTCCAGCGCCGCGTCGGTCAGGCTCTTCACCCGGCCGAACAGGTCCAGTTCGTACTCGGGCAGCGCCAGGCCGACCTGGTAGCTGCTGCTCACCGCCGAGCCGCCGCCGTTGGACAGGTCCGCCGGCAGGCGCTGGCGATTGCCGTTGGCGGCCGCGTTCAGCCCCGGCACGCGGTCGGCGCGCTGGATGCGGTATTGCGCGCGGGCCTGTTCGATGTCCAGCAGGGTCTGGCGCAGGGAGCGGTTGTTGTCCAGCGCCACGCTGACCAGTTCGCGCAGTTCGCTGTCGACGATGAAGGTCTGCCAGTCGAGGTGGCTGGCGGCGGCGCCGGGCTGGGCGGCGGGGCCGCTCCAGCGCTGTGCAACCGGTGCCTCGGGGCGCTCGTAGGTGGGCGCCAGGGAGCAACCGCCCAGAATCATCGCCAGCACCAGCACGCTTGGGGTAAGCGCGCTGGTGGCAAAGGCGGGTGTGCGCAGGGTGATCATCGCGCGGCCTCCGTGGGTTGATGCGCAGGTTTGGGCTGGCGACGCAGCAGCGACAGCAGCCAGACGAAGCAGATGGGCACGAAGATCACCCCGAGCAGCGTGGCGCTGAGCATCCCGCCGATCACCCCGGTGCCGATGGCGCGCTGGCTGGCGGCGCCGGCGCCGCTGGCGAGCACCAGCGGCACCACGCCGAGGATGAAGGCCATGGAGGTCATGATGATCGGGCGGAAGCGCAGGCGCGCGGCCTGGATCGCGGCGTCGCGCAGGCTGTGGCCCTGTTCCCAGAGCTCCTTGGCGAACTCGACGATGAGGATCGCGTTCTTCGCCGCCAGACCGATGATGGTGATCAGGCCGACCTTGAAATACACGTCGTTGGGCAGCCCGGTGACCGTCACCGCGAGCACCGCGCCCAGGGCGCCGATGGGCACGATGAGCATCACCGACAGCGGGATCGCCCAGCTCTCGTAGAGCGCCACCAGCAGCAGGAACACCATCAGGATCGCCAGGGCGAACAGCTGCGTGGCCTGGCCGCTGGCGACCTTCTCCTGGTAGGAGAGGCCGGTCCATTCGTAACCGATGCCGTGCGGCAGCTCGCTCACCAGGCGCTGCATTTCCGCCATGGCTTCGCCGGTGCTGACGCCGGGTGCGGCGTCGCCGGCGATGCGGATGGTCGGGTAGCCGTTGTAGCGCGCCAGCTGCACCGGGCCTTCTTCCCAGCGGGTGCTGACGAAGGCGGAGAGCGGCACCAACTCGCCGGCGTTGTTGGGCACGTAGAGCTTGAGCACGGCTTCCGGGGTCATCCGGTCGCCCTGTTCGGCCTGCACCACCACGCGTTGCTGGCGGCCGGCGTTGGCGAAGTCGTTGATCACCGCCGAGCCGAAGGCGGTGGACAACGCGCTGCTGATGGACTCGAAACTCACGCCCAGGGTGCGTGCCTTTTCGCGGTCGATCTCCAGGCGCAGCTGGGGCGCTTCGGCGAGGCCTTCCATCATGGCGTAGAGAATCTTCGGGTTGCCGTTGGCCTGGCCGAGCAACTGGTCGCGGGCCGCCAGCAGCGCGTCGCGACCCAGGCCGGCGCGGTCCTGCAGGCGCAGCGAGAAGCCGCCGGAGTTGCCCAGGCCATCGATCGGCGGCGGGGTGACGGCCATGATCGCACCGTCGCTGATACCGGCGAAACGCTCGTTGACTGCCGCGGTTTCCGCCTCGGCGGACTGCGACTTGTCACGCACGGACCAGTCCTTCAGGGTCGGGAAGGCCAGCGCGGCGTTCTCGCCCATGCCGGAGAAGCTGAAGCCCATCACCAGGAAGGACGACGCCACGGCCTCGCGGGATTTCAGGAACTGCTCCAGCTCCTGGCCGGTGACGTCGGCCCGCGCACGGGTGGCGCCCGGCGGCAGCTGGATATCGACGATCATGTAGCCCTGGTCTTCCACCGGCACGAAGGACTCCGGCAGGCGCAGGTAGCTGTAGCCGAGCAGGGCGACGATGCCGGCGTAGATCAGCATGTAGCGCCCGGCACGTTTCACCAGCGCGGTATTGAGCAGGGTGTAACGTTCGGTCAGGCGGGCGAAGCCGCGGTTGAAGGCGCCGAAGAAGCCGCGCTTCTCGTGGTGGCCTTCGGGGATCGGCTTGAGCAGCGTCGCACACAGCGCCGGGGTGAAGGTGAGGGCGAGGAAGCCGGAGAACAGGATCGACACCGCCAGCGACAGGGAGAACTGCTGGTAGATCACGCCCACGGAGCCGGCCATGAACGCCAGCGGCATGAACACCGCCGACAGCACCAGGGTGATGCCGACGATCGCGCCGGAGACCTGGCCCATCGCCTTGACCGTCGCGGCCGCCGGGGAGAGGCCTTCCTCGGCCATGATCCGCTCGACGTTCTCCACCACCACGATGGCGTCGTCCACCAGGATGCCGATGGCCAGCACCATGCCGAACATGGTCATCATGTTCACCGAGAAGCCCAGCAGGTACATCATCGTCAGCGTGCCGAGCAGGCACACCGGCACCACGATGGCCGGGATCAGCGTGTAACGCACGTTCTGCAGGAACAGGAACATCACCAGGAACACCAGCACCATGGCTTCGAGCAGGGTGTGGATCACCTTCTCGATGGCCACGTCGACGAAACGCGAGGTGTCGTAGGGCACGGAGTATTCGACGTCGGCGGGGAAGTTCACCGACAGCTCGGCCAGCCGCTGCTTCACCAGCGCGGCGGTCTGCAGGGCGTTGGCGCCGGGGGAGAGCTGAATGGCGCCGGCCACGGTGGGCTTGCCATCCAGGCGCGCGGTGAAGTTGTAGCTCTCGCTGCCCACTTCCAGGCGTGCGACGTCGGCCAGTTTCACGCTGGAGCCGTCCGGGTTGGCGCGCAGGACGATGCGCCCGAATTCCGCCGGGTCGTCCAGGGTGCCTTTCACGGCGAGGGTGGCGGTCAGCTCCTGCTCGGCGTTGCCGGGGGAGGCGCCGAAGCTGCCGGCCGGGACCTGCACGTTCTGCCCGCGAATGGCGTTGCCCACGTCATCGATGGACAGCCCGTAGCCGACCAGCTTCTGCGGGTCGATCCACACCCGCATGGCCGCTTCGGAGGAGAAGAACTGCAGCTTGCCGACGCCTTGTACGCGGCGCAGCTCGTTGTTGATGTTGCGAGCGGCGTAGTCGCCCAGCGCCGTGGTGTCGGTGCGCGCGGAGCCTTCCTTGTAGTTCAGCGCGTAGATCAGCAGGAAGCCGGCGCTGGTCTGCTCGACCTCCAGCCCTTGCGTGAGCACGGCTTGCGGCAGGCGCGCCTCGGCCTTCTTCAGGCGGTTCTGCACGTCCACCTGGGCCAGTTCCGGGTTGGTGCCGGGCTGGAAGGTGACCACCACTTCGGCCATGCCGTTGGAGTTGCTGGTGGATTCGAAGTAGAGCAGGCCCTTGGCGCCGTTGAGCTCTTCCTCGATCACGCTGGTGACCGAGTCCACCAGCACCTGCGCGGAGGCGCCGGGGTAGGTGGCAGTGACGGTGATCTGCGGCGGCGCGACGCTGGGGTACTGGGCCACCGGCAGCAGCGGGATGGCCAGCAGGCCGGCCAGGGAAATGAACAGCGCCACCACCCACGCGAAGTTGGGGCGCTTGATGAAGAACAGTGACATGAGAATTCCTCGCGGCGACTTTCGCCTTACTGGCGCGACGCCTGCTGTTGCTGTGCCTGACGGGCTTCGACCTTGGCGCCCGGCTGCAGGCCGGTGAGCCCGCCGACGATGACCTGGTCACCACTGGCCAGACCCTGGCTGATCTGCCAGCGCGAACCCTGCATGGCGCCGGTCACCACCGGCCGGGTCTCGACGCGGCTGTCTGCGCCGATCACCAGTACGTGGGCGGTGCCGTCGGTGGCACGCTGCACGGCGCGCTGGGGCACGAGAATGGCCTGGGCGTCGGTGCCCTGCGGGGCGGTGACGCGCACGTACATGCCCGGCAGCAGCAGACCATCGGCGTTGTCGAACTTGCCGCGCAGGGAGACCTGGCCGGTGCCGCGGTCCACCGAGATATCGCTGAACAGCAACTCGCCCTGGCGCTCGTACCGTGTGCCCTCGACGCGCAAGGTCAGGGCCTGGCTCTGGCCGGCGGCTAGGTTGCCGCTCTTCAGTGCTTCACGCAGGCGCAGGGCGTCGGCCACCGGCTGGGTGAAGTCGGCGTAGATCGGGTCGAGCTGCTGGATGCGCGCCATCAGCGTGGCGTCGCCCTGGCCGACCAGCGCGCCTTCGGTCACCAGCGCGCGGCCGATGCGCCCGGAAATCGGCGCCTTCACCGAGGCGTAGCCCAGGTTCAGCCGTGCGGTTTCCAGGTCTGCCTGGGCCGAGCGCACCGACGCCTGGGCGCTGCGCAGGTCGGCGGTGGCGGTGTCGAAGTCCTGCTGGCTGACCGCTTCGATCTTCACCAGCGGTTCATACCGCTTCACCCGGGCCTGGGCCTCCTGCTGCGCCGCCTGGGCGCGCGCCAGGTCGCCTTCCGCGCGGGCCACGGCGGCCTTCAGCGGGGCCGGGTCGATCTGGAACAGCAGGTCGCCGGCCTTGACGTCGGCGCCTTCCTCGAAGCGCTTCTGCACCACGATGCCCGCCACCCGCGCGCGCACCTCGGCGACGCGCATCGGTTCGATGCGCCCTGGCAATTCCGAGGTCAAGGTGAGGGCTTCGGTCGTCACCGCCACCACATCCACGGGGCGTGCCGTTTCGGCGGCCGCCTGCGGCTCGCCGGATTGGCCGCATCCCGCCAGTGCCAACGCGGCGACCAACGCACTGATTGTCCCTATTGCACGCAACCTGCCCATGTTTCACCCGGGGTCTGTCTATCTGGAAAGGCGCGTATGATCCTTTCAAATTCAAAATGAGTCAATAAAGTCTCATATGCTTCATGAAGGTATAAAATGTGTCACGACCTTTCAAAAGAAAGGTCTTTTTCTGCACAATGAGACGATCCGCCACCTGACAAGAGGCCTCCATGACACTCTCAGCCCACGATGAACGACTCCTCAAGGCGCTTGCCGCCGCTATCGTCGACCGCCCGCGGGCGACGCTGAAGGAGCTCGCGGAGTCGGCAGGGGTGAGCAAGGCGACGCTGCACCGCTTCTGCGGCACGCGCGACAACCTGGTGGAAATGCTCATGGGGTACGGCGAGCGGGTGCTCAACCAGGTCGTCAGCAATTGCGAGCTGGAGACCGCCGAGCCGCTGACCGCGCTGCGCAAGCTGATCCAGGAGCACCTGACGCATCGCGAAGTGCTGGTGTTCCTGATGTTCCAGTACAGTCCCGACAGCCTCGATCCGTGCGTCGACGCTCGCTGGCAGTCCTACAGCAACGCGCTGGATGCCTTCTTCCTTCGCGGCCAGCAGTCCGGCGCGTTGCGCATCGATGTCACCGCGGCGGTGTTCACCGAACTCTTCCTCTCGATGATCTACGGCATGGTCGATGCCGAGCGGCGCGGGCGGGCGGCCAGTTCCAGCTCGGCGACCGTGCTCGAGCAACTGTTCCTCAACGGTGCAGCGGCGCCCGCCAAGGCCTGACCTGCCTCGAAACGGGATGGGCAGGTGGCCGGGCAGGGCGGATTTCCGTACCATTGCCGGCCCTTCGTGATCCCCGCTCCGAGTAGAAACATGAAACCCGCCCGCCTGCGTGCCGATGTCCTGGCCGGACTCACCACGTCCTTCGCGCTGGTGCCCGAGTGCATCGCCTTCGCCCTGGTCGCCCACCTCAATCCGCTGATGGGCCTGTACGGCGCCTTCTTCCTCTGCACCCTGACCGCGCTGTTCGGCGGCCGCCCCGGCATGGTGTCCGGCGCCGCCGGTTCGATGGCGGTGGTGATCGTCGCGCTGGTGGTCCAGCACGGCGTGCAGTACCTGCTGGCCACGGTGTTGCTGGGCGGCGTGGTGATGATCCTGTTCGGCCTGCTGCGCCTGGGCAAGCTGGTGCGCATGGTGCCGCACCCGGTGATGCTCGGTTTCGTCAACGGCCTGGCCATCGTCATCGCGCTGGCCCAGCTGGAACACTTCAAGGACGGCGGGCACTGGCTCAGCGGCAACCCGCTGTACCTGATGCTGGGTCTGGTGGCGCTGACCATGGCGGTGGTCTACGGGCTGCCGAAACTGACCCGGGCGGTGCCGCCGGCGCTGGTGGCGATCCTCGGCGTCGGCCTGCTGGTCTACCTGCTCGGCCTGCCCACGCGCACCCTGGGTGACATGGCGCACATCGCCGGCGGCCTGCCGCAGTTCGCATGGCCGGCAATCCCATGGAACCTGGAGACCCTGCGGATCATCGCGCCGTACGCCTTCCTGATGGCCATGGTCGGCATCCTGGAAACCCTGCTCACGCTCAACCTCACCGACGAGATCACCGAGAGCCGCGGCTTCCCCGACCGCGAATGCGTGGCACTGGGCGCGGCCAACATGGTCTCGGGCGCGTTCGGCGGCATGGGGGGCTGCGCGATGATCGGGCAGACCGTGATCAACCTCAGCTCGGGTGGCCGTGGCCGGCTTTCCGGCGTGGTGGCCGGGGGGATGATCCTGCTCTTCGTGCTGTTCCTCTCGCCGCTGATCGAGCGCATTCCGCTGGCGGCGCTGGTGGGGGTGATGTTCGTGGTGTCCCAGCAGACCTTTGCCTGGGCCTCGCTGCGGGTGCTGAACAAGGTGCCGCGCAGCGATGTGCTGGTGATCGTCGCGGTGACCGCCATCACCGTGGCGACGGACCTGGCCGTCGCGGTGTTCTGCGGCATCGTCGTGGCCGCGCTGGATTTCGCCTGGAAGCATGCCCGCGAGCTGTACGCCGACGTCCATGACGAGGCCGATGGCAGCAAGTTGTACCGCCTGCATGGCACGCTGTTCTTCGCGTCCACCACGTCCTTTCTCAACCAGTTCGACCCGGCCGGCGACCCGCAGCAGGTGACCCTGGATTGCGCGCACCTGAGCTTCGTCGACTACTCGGCGATCGCCGCGCTGATGACCCTGCGCGAGCGCTACGCCAAGGCTGGCAAGCACCTGCGGGTGGTGCACCTGTCCGAGCGGTGCAAGCAGCTGCTCAAGCGCGCCGGTGCGCAGCACGCATAATCGATGATCCTGTAGGAGCGGGCCATGCCCGCGATCGCGCAGCGCGTACTAACAGGAAGTTGCAAGGGTTGGTTTGGAACCATCGCGGACGCCGTCCGCTCTTACGAAGGCCCCATCGACGGCGTGCCGGCAGGGGCGGTTGGGTAGGGGAACTGTCTTCTTTCTGGCAAGTTTGTGCCGACGCTTGCCCCTCACCCCAGCCCTCTCCCAGAGGGAGAGGGAGCAGATTGTGCCGACTGACGCTGTGGTCGTCTCATCCGGCACCGAACGGTCCCCTCTCCCTGCGGAGCGGGGCGCGCAGCCAGGGTCAGGGAGAGGGGGGAAGGAGATTCTCGGTACGCGACACCAGAGGACGACCGTCGCTTCTTCGAACAACTCAAGCGGAGTAACCGAGGTGGGAGCGGGCTCTGTCCGCGATCGATCAGCCTTGGCTCACTCGTTCGACGAAGCCATCTGCTGATACGCGCCTTCCAGCGCATCGGCGTCGCGTATCAGTTGGCGGGCGGCGCAGCGCAGGCGGCGGTTGAGCTCGTCGCTTTCGATGAAGGGGGCGAGCTCGCGCAGCAGCTCCGCCGCGAGTTCGTTGTTGTAGGCGGTGGAGCGCACGCAGCGCAGGGTGAGGAGATCCGGGTTTTGCATGGCGGTAGCCTCCGGTTGGCGGCGGCCGGCCGTGCCGGCCGCCGGGTGATTACTCAGAAGAGCTTGAGGAAGTTCAGGTAGAAACGCGGCGCCTTGCCGTTGTCGTCATCGAGCTCCTTGGCCGAGACCGAACGGGTCAACGGGAAGGCGACTTCCGGCGACACATAGGTGTCCTTGTAGACCTGCAGGTGAGCGCCGACGCCGGTGGACGACAGGCTTTCGCTGCTGATCCAGTTCGGATCCTCGCTCCAGACCTTGCCGAAGTCCCAGAAGGCGTAGTACTGCGTCGGCACGGCGTAGTCCCTGAAGGTGTGGATGCGGTTGTACTGCAGCTCGGTTTTCATCGCGAAGCCCTTGTCGCCGGTGATTTCCGACGGGTCGTAGCCGCGCCCGAACTCGCTGCCGCCGACGCCGAACTGCTCGGGGCTGAGCAGCGCCTGGCCGAACGATGTCTGCGCGGTGGCGGCAACATACAGGTTCAGGCCATCCATGATTTTCGAAAGATCCTGCAGCCGCTGGGCGTCCACCTGCAGCTTGGTGAAGTCGGTCTTGCCACCCTCGCGGGACGGGTTGGCGCGGTCCTCCTGGCTGGCGCCCATGATCTTCAGGCCCTTGCTCAGCTCGGCCTTGACCAGGTTCTTGCCACCGAAATCATCGAAGAAGTCGTAGCTGGCGCCCAGGCGGATGGCGCGGATGCGGTCGTCGCTGGAGGGCGGATTGTGCGGGTCGTCCAGGTATTCGGACTTGCCGTTGTACCAGGTGAAGGCCGCCGAGGTCTTGAAGGTCTGGTCGCGCTGGCGGACCCACGGGCGGGTGATGCGCACCGCGAAGGTGTCGCCGGAGCTGTTGGCGTTGAGGAAGGAGTAGGTGTCGGCATGGCCGTCGTTGTGCTGGGCGAGGAAGCTCACCACATCGCCCTGGCCGCCTACCGGCAGATCGTACTGGCCTTCGAAGAAGGTCATCTTGTCGCCTTCCACCGACTGCCCGGCGCGGATGCCCAGGTGATCGCCATGGCCGGTGAGGTCGTTGACGCCGACCCCGCCATACACCTGCCAGGGGCCGAAGTAGCGGCTGTCACGGTTGTCGAAACCGAAGAAACCTTCGTACTTGCGAATCTGGTTGTCGACGATCAGGTCGGTACCCTGTTCCACCGGCGAGGCGGCCAGGGTGGCGCGGCTTTGCTGGCCGGACAGGTCATTCATCAGCAGCAGGTTGCGCTCGATGGTGGCGCTTTTCGGCGGCACTTCGCGGCGGATGTTGTCGGCATAGCGTTGCACCGCCGTGTTGCTGTCGCCTTGCAGCTTGACCTCGTTGACCCGGCCCTCGAACACCTGGATGACCAGTTCGCCATTCTCCAGGCGCTGTTCGGGCAGGTAGGCGCGGGCCAGCAGGAACCCGGCCTGGCGATAGCGCTGGGTGATCTGCGCGACCACGGCGTTGACCTCGCCGAGGGTCACCCGGTGGCCCTCGAGCCTCGCGGTGAGCGGTGCGAAGGCGGCCGGTGCGTAGAGCGTGGTGCCGCGGATGACCACCTTGTCCACCTGGAAGCGGGCGGTGTCATTGGGGTTCACCACCATTTCGGCGGGCGGCGCTTCGACGCCGGGCACCACGACGGTGTCGGGCAGTTGCAGGATCGAGGGCATCTGGGTGGCGCTTTCGCGGGTGCCATCGGGGCGCGGGATTTCCACCCGGCCGGGGTCCAGCTGGGCCTTGGGCCCGGCAAATGCCGGGGCCTGGACCAGCAGCAGGGCGGAGCACACGGCAACCGCGAGGACGTGCAGTTTCGAAGGAATGCCTTTCATGGCTATTTCCCTCCCTTGGTAGTGGGGGTGAGGTCGTGGGGAATCACGCTGCGCTTGGCCTCGGGGACGATGAAGTGGCCATCCTTGAACAGGCTGTTGGCGTAGGTGAGCACGTCACGAATATCGGGCGTGGTGCTGGTCTGGCCTTCGTAGGAGCGCGGTTTGCAGATCAGCTGGACGCTGTAGGTCCGCGCAATCGCCGGCGAAACGCTGTAATTGGCGGAGACTGCGCTGGGCGACTCCAGCGCATCGCAGCGGGTGTTGCCCGGCGATTGCGCGGTGACTGGCAGTGCTGTTGGTGCAGCGGTCGGACTGGCCGGGACAGGATTCAGCGGCGGGACTGGCTCGATCGGCGTCACGGGATCGACCGGAATCACCGGATCGATCGGCGCCAGCGGGCCGGTAATGGTCAGCGTGCCGTCGCGGAACACCACGGTGTAATTGGCGCCGGCATGGAACCGGGTGTCCTCGCCGATGGCATAGTTGCCGACATTCTCGCCGGGCGCCCGGCTGAGAGAGCCTTTGGCCACATCGGCGCTGTCGCCATTCTTCAGACCGCTGACCTCATAGGTAAGGGCCGGATCGGCCTGGCCGATGGTCTTGCTCTTGCTGTCTGCGCTTACCACCAACTCGGCTGGAGTGATCTGCAGGTTTCCGTCCTTGAAGACCAGCGTGTAGTTGCTGCTGGCCAGAGCCAGGTCGCCCTGGTGGATGCCATACCCCTGCGACCGGACATTTTCGCCGGCTTCACGCGCCAGCTTGCCGCCATTGAGTACGGCGCTGTCTTCGTCGCCGTTGCGCAAGCCGTTGACTGAGTAGCTCAGGGACGGGTCGGCATCGCCGTAGACCTTGGACTGTTGATGGGCGGTCACCTCCAGCGTTGCTGGGGTGATCTGCATCTGGTTGCCGACGAAACTGATCCGGTAGTTGCCCGACAGGCTATCCACACCACCCTGCTGGATGGCGTAGCTTCCGACGTTGTTGCCAGCTGTCCTTGAGGCATCGCCCGCAACCAGCGTGCTGGCGCTCTCGCCAAACTTCTGCCCGCTGACCTGGTAGGTCAGCGCCGGGTCCCGATCGCCATAGACTTTGCTCTGCGGGTCGGCCTCGACCCTCAGCTCGGCCTGCTGGACATCCAGCGTGCCTTTGCGGTCTTCGATCTTGTAACGTCCCTGGGAGCGCTCGTCGCTGGTGATCTGATTGGTGATGTCGTATCCACCGGCTTTCACATCACTGCGCGCCGTGGCCGACGTGGTCGGGGTATCGACCTGGATACCACTGCGGCCCAGTTGCTGGTTCACATAATCGTCCAGACCCTTCACCGCCTGGGCGTGGCTGTCATAGGTCGTGGTCTGGGTGAGTGCCGGGTTGGCGTCGCCGTACTCACGCGTCTTGTCATCCGCTGTCACCGTCACGGTTGCCGGTGCTGCGTTGTTGATGATCACGCCCGGCTCGGAGGTCTTGTCCACCGTCTCGTAGAAGTGAACCCGCGCGCGCTCCAGTGCCTGTTCGCCGGAAGCCAGAGTAGGCCCTGTCTTGTCCGCTTTCTGTAGCCAGGGCGTGTCGTTGATCAGATTGGAGATGATGGCTTCGACCGAGTCGTACTTACCGCCCAGGTTCACGACCAGTTGCTGGCTGCTGCCATCCTGTGCGTTGTGCTGGATCTCCTTCTGATCAGAGGCGCCGTGGATGAAGGTGTAGGGCTCGACGCCCCACCCATGCGTGTTGGCCGTCGAGACGACCTGCAGTCCGCCGTTGGCGTCTATCGAGAAGCCGACCGGCAGGGTGCCGGTGGTCGAAGAGCCATCCGTATCGATTCGCGTGACGCTCGTCAGACTCGCGTTGCTGGCGTCCGGGGCGATCTTCCACGTCACACCCGAGGCGTCCTTGAAGGTCAGGCCGCTGACCAGGTAGTCCGAGCTATCCAGGTAATTGAGCAGGACGGCGGGGTCGATCTCGCGGTAGCCGCCTTTGCCATCGGGGGTGGCGAAACCAGTGGCTTCGAATACCAGGTAGTCGAACGACGAGCCATCCTGGGTCGACAGCGTGACCGTGCGGGGGTTGGCGCCGTACATCTGCGACGGATCGGCAACGACGTCCTGGTATCCGCGGTAGACCAGTTGCTGGGCGGTCACGCCGGAGAGGCTTTCACCCGAGAAGGGTGCAGTCACAGTTCCGACAGAGGTGGTACCGGTCGCATTGGTCTGGTTGAAGCGGAACACGCCGTTGCTGGCTTTCCCGGCCAGGGTTCCGGCGTAGTTGAGGTCGCTTTCCATGCGCACGCTGGCGCCTTCCAGAGCGACCTGCTTGCCCATCACCGCGGTGCCTTCCTGCTGGATGATCGAGGCAACGTTGGACGTACGCAGCCAGGCGATGCCATTGCCGACATCGATGACGGCACGTTGGCTGTAATCCCCGCCATTGTTGTTCAGGCGGATGTCGCCAGTGGCCGCGATGAACAGGTTGCCATCCTTGAGAAGTATTGGCGCGTTGATGTAGACCGATCCGCTGTCACTGGACAGATCGGTGCCTTGGTAGGATTGCCCCTGCACGGGGTTCCCGGTGGCGATCAGTGCCAGGGTGCTGGCATTGCCGTTACCATCCTGGCCGATATTGGTAGCGACAATCGCCGTGTTGACGTTGATGCGATGGCTGGCGGCGACCTCCACGTTGCCGTTGGCCAAACCGTTGACGATGGCGCTGACCGATACATTCCAGAGGTCGGCAGTGCTCGGGCCATTGGCCGAGCCATTGGCCACGCCGGCGTCGGCCTGCGCATCGCTGAAGATGTTCACCGTCTCGGGATCCAGCAGCCAGTTGCCCTTGACCGGGCCGTTGGTATTGACTTGGGCGTCGCTGGTGATCCGTAGCTGCTTGCCGGACGTCTCGACCACACCGCCTTTCTGCCCGCCCTGGGCGCTGGCGTTGCCGGCGAAATTGGTCTTCCCGTCGCTCCAGACCACCACTTGGCCGCCATCGGTCTTGCCGTCAGCTTTCAGCTGGGCGCCCTTGGCGACCGTGGTGTTCCTGGCCGCCTGCTCCGGCCCTTGGCCCTGGTAGCTACCGCCCACCAGTACCTTACCGCCAGCACCTTGTGTGCCGCTGGCATCGAGTTTGGCGGAGCCTGCAATGTTCACCTCGTCGCCCAGGGCCTTGATCTGGCCGCCGTTCACGCCTTTAGCGCTGAGGTTGCCGGTGACGTTGGTCTGCGCGGAGTTGCCCAGCACAATGGTGCCGCCGTCCGTGGAGACGGAGTCGGCCACGACGTTGCCGCCCACGTTGATCACCGAGTCCAGGTGTTTGGCGGCGCGGGCGGCGCTCATGGCCACGGTGCCGTTGCCGACGTCGATCTCGCCGCTGTTGTGCACGCCGCCGGTCACGCTGGAGTCGACGCTGCCGGGTTCACCCGGCTCGCCGCTCACGGCGATGTTCAACAGGCCGTCACCGTGGAAGTCCAGGGTCGCCTGCGGGCCGGTGGCCAGTTGCACCATGCCCTTGCGCGCCTGGATGACGCCGGCGTTGTTCACCTGGGCGCCGAGCAGGGCGACCATGCCATTGTCGTGCACGGTGATGCGGCCCTGGTTGGTGACGTTACCGGTGAGCTGGATATCCAGCTTGCCGGTCTCGGCGAACTGCTTGGCCTGTTCCTCGGTGAGGAAGCCGGCGCTGGCCACCAGGGCGCTGGAACTGATGTGGGCTTTGGGGCCGATCCACACGCCGTTGGGGTTGACCAGGATCAGCTGGCCGTTGGACGTGACCGCGCCGTAGATTTTCGACGGGTCGCTGCCGATGACGCGGTTGAGGGTGACGGATTTGCCGTCGGGTTGGTTGAAGGTGATCTTGTTGTCCGGGCCGACGTTGAAGCGCTGCCAGTTGATCGCGGTGCGCGCGCCCTGGGTGTTCACCGTCATCTCGGCGCCGTTCTGGCTGATGCTGCCGCTGCCGGAGACGACGTTGCCGCCCTGGGGCAGGGCGTCGCTGGCCATGATCGTCAGCGGCAGGCCGGCGCTGCCCAGTGCCACGGCAATGCACAGGATGCGCAGGTGGCTGGGGCAGGAGGTGTGGGGTTGGGTGTGCGAGGGTAGGAATTTCATGATGCTGCTCCATAGCGAGAGGGCTATGGGGCAAGCATCGGATCAGGCGGGCGGCGCCCCCATCGTGGGCGCCTGAAAGCCGTGTAGTGCCAGCACTAGTGCGGGGAACTACTTCGAACGAGTTTGAGCTGGATCAATCCGGCGCTGGCCGGCTCGTCCGCACGGCCGGGTTGGAACTGGCCGTTGAACAACTCGCAGATCATCCGCACCAGTTGCATGCTGGGGCGCTGTACAAAGTCGGCCAGGCGCTCGGCCAGGTTGTCCTGCGGGAGCAGCATGAACTGCAGGCGCCAGATCAGTTCGCCATGGGGCAGGTTCTCCACGCTGGCCTGCGCCTCGCGAACCTTCAGTGCGGAGCGCTCCAGGGAGAACTGCAGCGCCTTGAGCATGTTGCGGTAGCGCGCGGGGTCGATCCAGGCGAAGTGCGGCGTCTCGGTGGGCCGCAGTGTGACGTGGGTGAGCAGGCTGGCGGTCAGTTGGTTGAGCTCGTACACCTGGGGAACGGTGGGCTCGCTGTTGGACTCGGTGCGCAGCAGTTCGCGCAGGATCACCAGGTTTTCCTCGATCCGGCCGACGCCTCTGGCGATATCGACCAGGGTCGGTGTTCGCTGGCTGGTCTCGGGGAGCAGGCCCTGCAGCTGGCGGGCTTCCTTGAGCAGGTCGTTGAAGCCTTGCTCCAGATAGCGCGAGCGGGAGGTGCGAAGGCTGTCCAGGTAGGCGTTCTCCTGCTGCAGGCGTTCCACATCGCGCTCGTGCTCAGTGATGTCGACGAAGGAAACGAGCACGCCGATGGGGTGGCCGTTGTCCTCCTGCAGCGGCACGGCAATCAGCCGAACGATCCGTTGCTCGCCACGCACGGTGGCGTTGGTGATCAGGGTGAAGGGCTCGTTGCCGGCGGCGCCGGAGAGGAAGACGCGGCGAGCCTGGGCGACGTCTTCCTCGGCCACCAGCCCGAGCTTGAAGATCGGCGAGCCGAGCAACTCTTCCTCGCTGCCTTCATGCAGGGCGAGAAACTCGGGATTGCACGCCAGCAATTTGCCCTCGCGGCTCCAGAGGCTGACGGGGTTGGGCAGGATGTCCAGCAGCCGCGCGAGGTCCTCGGACTTGCTCGCCGGCGCCGTGGGTTTCTGCGCCAGGCCTTCCATCACGCTGTTGTTGAGCAGGCCCTTGACCTTGGCGGCCTGCACCAGGTCCACCAGCGAGTCGGTCTGGGTCTTCTCCAGCAGGCGCGCCTTGTAGGTGCTGACGGTGCGGTCGCTGATCGCCAGTTCCTCGGCGATGTCCTTGACCCGGAAGCCCTGGGACAGGTACTGCAGCACCGTCAGTTCGCGCGGGGTAATGTGTTCGTCGCTGCCAGCCGCCTCGCTGGCCGCGTGCGGCGCCTGGGCGGGAAACACGCTGCGCCCGCCGAGCACCAGGCGCACGGCATCGTCCAGCTCCTCCGGGCGGTCACTCTTGTGGACGAAGCCGCGTGCGCCGGCCTCCAGGCACATGCCCTGGTAGTGCGCCGCGGGCAGATGGGTGAAGACCAGGGTCTTCTGCTGCGGCCAGTCGCGGTGCAGGCGCCGCAGCAACTCCAGGCCGCCCAGGCGCGGCAGGTCCAGCTCGAAAAGCAGCAGGTCGGGGTGCAGGCGTTTCACCAGTTCCAGCGCTTCGCGGCCATCGCTGGCCTCGCCGACCACCTCGTGCCCGGCATCCACCAGGCGTCGATTCAGGGCGGCGAGCATGAACGGGTGTGGGTCGGCTATGACGATTCGGCTCATCCTTGGGCTTTCCTGCTCTCGGTCGTGCAGAAAGGGTAGCCCAGAAGGCGCCGGTTCAGGGAGTTCAGGTCAAGGCTGCGAGCAACCTCGCCGTCAGGTACAGGCCCAGGCCGAAGATCGCATGGGTGATCAGGCTGTGCAGGCGTGCTTTGGCCGGGTTGGCGGTTTTCGCTGCGGCGATGCCCAGGCCCAGTGCCGGCTGCATCAGCAGGAACGGCAGCGCCACTGTGCCCACGCCCAGCAGCAGCGCCGGCACCAGGGTGGGCTGCCACAGCCAGTCGCTGCCGGTGAAGGTGACCAGGGCGGCGGCGAAGACGATGCCGGTCAGGTAGTGGATCGCCCAGCCCAGCGCGCGTTCGCCGGCCACCGGCGCGGCCTTGCCGATGGCGGCGTGGCGGAACTGGCCGCGCGGCATGTGCCCTACCCAGCGGCCGACCAGGGCATAGTCCAGCGCCGGCACGCCCAGCAGGTGGCGGCGCAGGAGGGCCCAGCCGTCCATCAGCAGCGTGGCGCCCAGGCCGATGGCAAGGGTGAAAAGGGCAAGGGTGCAGGGCATGGCGGGTTCCTTCGCGTCAGTCGAGGCAACCAGCATCCCGGTTCAAGCGGACTTGAGGTCAACCCCCGTCGGCCTGGCGTTGGCTGAGCCGCGAGCCGAGCACGTAGAACACCCCGCCGCCGACGATGAAGGCGCTGAGCATGACGAACACCCAATGCGGCGCGAACAGCGCGAGGAAGTAGCCCACCAGGATCGGCCCGAAAGCACCGCCCAGGTTGGCCAGGTTCTGCGTGCCGTAGTACACGCCGCGCAGGTGCGGCGGCGCGATGCGGTCGATGAACATGTATTCCGCCGGGATCACGATGATCTCGCCCAGGGTGAACACCACCATCGCCAGGCCCCAGTGCACCAGGCTGTGGGACAGGCCGAAGCCGACGATGCCCAGCACGAACAGCCCCAGGCCGACGATCAGCCAGCGTTGCAGGTGCGCGTTGCCGATGCGCTTGCCCAGCAGGTACTGCAGGGCGATCACCGTCACCGCGTTGACCCCCAGCAGCGTCTGGATCACCTGGTAGGCGTACTCCGCCGTACCGGTGGCCACCAGGTATTGCGAGAGGTAGGCGGAAAACTGGCCGAACACCACGGCGGTGAGCACCCCGCCGATGGTGAAGAACATCAGCCGATGGTCCTTGGCCAGCACGCCCATCACCGCGAGGAAGGAGGGCGGCGCCACGCCTTCGGCCGGGCGCATGTCGCGGTCGCCATAGCGGGCGAAGGCCAGCAGGAACACTAGGCCCAGGCTCGCCGAGAGCACGAACGGCAGGTGCAGGCTCCAGTGCGCGAGGCCGGCGCCGATGAAGGGGCCAATGGCGTAGGCGAGGTTGATCAGCGTGTAGCGGATGGAAAACGCGCGGCCCTGTTCGCCGGCCGGCAGCAGTCGGCCGAAGATGGTCTTCACCACCACGTCGGTGACCGAATAGGCGAAGTTGAAGCCCAGCAGAAACAGGAAGAACAGCCACAGCTGGTGGGTCAGCAGCATGCCGGCGAAGGCCGCGACGAAGCAGCTGCCGAAGCCCAGGATCAGGCGGAAGCCGGGCAGGCGGTCGATCAGGAAGCCGCCGTACAGGCTGAGCAGCGAGCCGCCGAACAGCGCGCCACCCATGACCAGGCCAATGTGGTTGACGGGCAGGCCGAACTGGGTGGAAAGGTAGATCACCAGATAGGGCAGGGTGATGGCGCGCCCCAGGGTGAGCAGGAAGGCGCCGCTGAGCAGCAGGTTGACCTGTAGCGGATAACGCTTGAGCGCGGCGAGCATTCCATGCCTCGGTTGTCGATGGGTGCGGATAGGCCTTGCGATCCTATCAGCACCAGCTTGGTGCATGGCAAGCGCCGGAGGCGTCGTGCGGCCCCCGGCGTGCCCGCTGCGTCAGCTGCCGGCTTTCTGCCTGGCGCGCAGCGCCTTCACGGTTTCACCGCCGACGCCCCAGCTGTCGGTGGGGATCTCCTGGATCACCACGAAGGTACTCGCGGGCGGCTTGCGCAGGACGCGCTCCAGCAGTTCGGTGACGCCTTCGATGAGCTGGCGGCGCTCGTCGGCGGTCACGCCTTCGTCGGTCACCTGGATGTTCACGTAGGGCATGGCGGTTCTCCGTTTCAGGGTGGGCAGGGTTAGAAGACGCCGGTGGTGGAGCCACCGTCGACGTTGAGGATGGTTCCGCTGACGAAGGTCGAGTCGGTGAGGTATAGCACGGCGTCGACGATGTCCTGGGGGGAGCCGATCGTGCCGCTGGGCGACAGGCCGCGCAGGAAGGCGCGAGTGCCTTCGTCATCGGCGTGCAGCGGGGTCTCGATGATCCCCGGCGCCACCGCGTTGACCTGCACGTGGGAGGCGGCCAGCTCCAGGGCCAGGCCGCGCACTGCGCTGTTCAGGCCGCCCTTGATCAGCACCGGCAGCAGTGCCGGGACCTTCACGTTGGGCTGCAGGGCGATGGAGGCGGTGATGCTGACGATATGCCCCGAGCCGTTGGCGGCCATGTGCTGCGCGGCCGCCTGGGAGGGGTAGAAGAACCCCATCAGGTTGGTGCCGACGATGGCGTTGACCTCGTCCTCGGTGTACTCGGTGACCGGCTTGGGAATGAAGATGCCTGCATTGTTGATCAGGATGTCCACCTTGCCGAAGGCTTCGATGGCCTGGGCGAACAGGCGCTTGGCGGTGTCCGCCCGGGCGATGTCGCCGGCCACGGCGAGGAAGTTGTGCGGGTTGCCCAGGCGGGCGGCGGCTTCGTCCAGGCGCGCCTGGGTGCGGGCGTTGCCGACCACGTTGTAGCCGCGCTCCAGGTAGGCGCGGGCGATGGCGAAGCCGAGGCCGCTGGAGGCGCCGGTGACGATGACGGTCTTGCTCATGGTGATGTCTCCGAAGTGAGGCGGGGCGGGGTGCCCGCGTCCTGGAGGTAAATCTAGGCTCCAACGGCGGCTTGAAAAATGAGGCGCATGGCATTTGAATTGATACCCCATGTAATCAATCGAGCCGCCCCATGACCCGCCACTTCGACGACCTGCAACTGGGCAGCATCGAGCTGTTCTGCCTGGCGGCGGAAACCGGCAGCTTTACCGCCGCCGCCAACGAGGCGGGCATCACGCCCGCCGCGGTGAGCCGCTCGGTGGCGCGGCTGGAAGAGCGCCTGGGCGTGCGCCTGTTCGTCCGCACCACCCGGCAGATGCGCCTGACCGACGACGGCCGCAGTTACTTCGAGCAATGCCGGCAGGCGCTGACCCAACTGGTGGACGCCGAGCGTGCCGTCAGCGGCGGGCAGAGCATCGCCGCCGGGCGCCTGCGCATCAGCGTACCCACGCCCTATGCGCATTACCGGCTGTTCCCGCGGCTGCCGGCGTTTCGCCGGCGCTACCCGCAGGTGCAGGTGGACGTGCACGTCAGCAACCGCAACATCGACTTCGCCAATGAGGGCTTCGACCTGGCGATCCGCGGCCGCGACCCGGCGGATTCCAGCTTGGTGGCGCGACACCTGGAGGACGCGGAGGAGGTGGTAGTGGCCACGCCGGACTACCTGGCTCGTGCCGGTACGCCGCAAACGCCGGAGGACCTGGCCGGGCACGAATGCATCCAGTTCGAACTGCCCAGCACCGGGCGGCGTGTGCCTTGGACCTTCCGTATCAACGGCAAGGCGGTGGAGATCGAGACGCCCGGCAGCGTCACCGTGCTGGAGGACTACCTGGCCACCGCGACCCTGGCCAAGTGCGGCGGCGGGTTGATGCAGGCCTATCGCTTCACCGTGCAGGAAGAACTCGAGCGAGGCGCGCTGGTGGAGGTACTGAAGGACTACGGGCAGACGACGCGGCCCTTCCTGCTGATCTACCCCTATGCGCGCCACGTGCCATCGCGGGTGCGGGCGTTCATCGAGTTCATGCTGGAGACGCGCCCAGATCGCGCGTAGGGGCAACTGTTTTTCTCTGACAGTTCGTCCCGGGATTCCCTCTCCCAAACCCTGGCTGCGCGCCCCGCTCCGAAGGGAGAGGGGACTGATCGGTGCAGGAGGAATCCATGACATCAGCCCGCACGGACAGCTCCCTCTCCCTTCAGGGAGAGGGCGGGGGAGAGGGCGGGGGCCCAGTGCAGGTCTATCCCGGTAGGAACAACTGTCTTTATCTGAAGTCCCCTGCTGGCGATTTTCCCCTCTCCCTAACCCTCTCCCTGAAGGGAGAGGGGACTGGATCGGTGCAGGCTGAAACTGTGGCGTCAGCCTGCATGGACGGCTCCCTCTCCCTTCAGGGAGAGGGCGGGGGAGAGGGCGGGGCCCGTCGTGGTGCCTCAGGTGGGAGCGGACTCCGTCCGCGATCGAGTCCCCACCGCTCCGGTCTGCCACGGCGTTGCGAGTAACCATCGCGGACGAAGTCCGCTCCTACGGCATTGGCCGGCCGCGAGTGGGGGAACAGCCGATCACGCGCATCAAGTAAGACGTATTCGCATTTACAAGTAATTTACATCTGCATACACTTTGGCTCCCCGCCGGCGGCCGACGCCGGTCATCGCCAACCCGAGTCATTGCGCCGACAGAGCGTAAAACCTCGCACCAAGGATCCTCCTGCAGATGAAAGACGTAGCCTCCGGCGCGCTCCTGCTCAGTCTCTCCACCCTCGCACTTTCCGCCGCTGCGGCGCCGGTGGCGGTCGATTTGCCCAGGCAGCCCCTGGCCGTTTCCCTGGCGCAACTGCAGTCCGCCAGCGGCCTGCGCATTGCTTACGATCATGCCGAGGTCGCCAAGGTCGACGCGCCGGCGCTTCGGGGCAGCATGGAGCCGGGCGAGGCGCTCGCACGTCTGTTGGCGGACAGTGGCTTGCAGGGCACGGTCACCGGCCAGAGCGCGCAGGTCAGCGGCACCGCGCGAAGCGCTGCGTCGAGTGATGACAGCGTCGACCTGGGTGCCACCGAGATCGTCGGCGCCGCCAGCGTGGCGCCCGGCACCACCGAGGGCACCGGTTCCTACACCACCGGCGTGATGCAGACGTCCACCAAGCTGAACATGACGGTGCGCGAGACGCCGCAATCGGTCAGCGTGGTCACCCGCCAGCAGATGGAGGACCAGAACATGCAGGACCTCGACGACGCGATCCGCGGCGTCACCGGCATGACCGTGCAGCAGTACGGCCCCGCGCGGGTGAGCTACGCCGCGCGCGGCTTCGACGTCGACAACATCATGTACGACGGCCTGGCCACCAGCATCTCCACCTACACCCAGGACGTGATTTCCGCCGCGGACCTGGCGATGTTCGACCGCGTCGAAGTGGTGCGCGGCGCCACGGGCCTGATGCAGGGCGCCGGCAACCCGGCCGCCGCCGTCAACATGGTGCGCAAGCGCCCGACTCAGGACTTCCACCTGAGCCTGGAAGGCAGCGCCGGCACCTGGGACCGCTACCGCAGCCAGGTCGACGTGTCCGGTCCGCTGAACAGCGAAGGCACCCTGCGCGGCCGGGCCGTGGCAGCCTACGAGACCCACGACAGCTTCCAGGACGTGGTCAGCGGCGAACGCGGCGTGCTCTATGGCATCACCGAGGCCGACCTCAACCCCGACACCACCCTGACCCTGGGCGCGTCCTACCAGAACGACAACAAGAACGACAACTGGGTGGGCCTGCCGGCGCCGCTGGGTGGCCGTCACCTGGACCTCAAGCGCTCCGACTACTACGGCGCCGACTGGTCCTACTGGGATACCACCACCACCCACCTGTTCGGCGATGTGGTGCACCGCTTCGACAATGGCTGGCAGATGAAGGTCGCCGCCGACAAGCTGTGGGCGCGCATCGACATGCTCGGCCTGTACAACAGCTGCTACTACACCGAAGGCTGCCCGACCATGATCCAGGGGCCGGGCCAGTACGCCTACACCGACGACCACCAGAGCTACGACGCCTTCGCCAACGGCCCGTTCCAGGCCTTCGGCCGCGAGCATGAACTGGTGTTCGGCGGCAGCTACCGCGAAGAGCGCTTCGACGGCCACGGCGGCTGGGGCGATTTGAACTACAACGACGGCTCGCCGATGACCCCGTTCGACCCGACGAAATGGAACCCGGGCTCGGTGCAGAAGCCGAAAATCGACATGAACCTGTGGAACATGAAGCTCGACCAGGAGCAGAAGGGCGCCTACGTCACCACCCGCCTGAACGTCGCCGACCCGCTGAAAGTCATCCTCGGCGGCCGCCTGGACTGGTACGAGGCCGACCCGCACAACGACACCGGCACCCAGAAGGTGACCCGCAACGTCACCCGCTACGCCGGCGTGGTCTACGACCTGAACGAGGTCTACTCGGTCTATGCCAGCTACACCGACATCTTCAAGCCGCAGAGCAACTTCGATTCCAGCGGCAGCCTGGTCGACCCGATCACCGGCAAGAACTACGAGATCGGCCTGAAGGGCGAGCATTTCGGCGGCACGCTGAACACCCAGCTCGCGCTGTTCCAGATCGACCAGGAAAACCGCGCCACCGACGACACCAGCGGCCCCTCGCCGTGCCCCAGTTCGCCGACCTCGATCTACTGCTCGCGCGCCTCGGGCAAGGTCCGCAGCCAGGGCGTGGACATGGAGGTCAGCGGCGCGCTGACCGAGAACTGGCAGGCCATGGCCGGCTACACCTACGTCGACGCCAAGTACAAGCACGACAGCAACGAGGACAACGTCGGCAAGCCCTTTGATCCGACCAAGCCGCGCCATCTGTTCAAGCTCGCCACCAGCTACACCCTGCCGGGCGAGCTGCACCAGTGGCGCGTGGGCGGCAACCTGGTGACCCAGAGCCAGACCGAAGACACCTCCACCGGCTTCCAGCAGGGCGGCTACACGGTGACCAACGCCATGGTCGGCTACAAGGTCAACGAGCACATCGATACCCGGGTGAACTTCAACAACATCTTCGACAAGTACTATTACAGCGGCATCAGCTTCGGCAACCTGAACTACGGCGAGCCGCGCAACCTGATGTTCACGGTGAAGTACTCCCTGTGACCCGCCCGGCCTGAACGCAAAAGCCCCGCATCGCGGGGCTTTTTCTTGGCTTTTCGTAGGAGCGAGCTTGCTCGCGAACGATCTGCCTGGCGGTTGCGGCGTTGGGCGGTTCGCGAGCATGGCTCGCTCCTACAACGGACTGCGGGTTCGGGGGATTGTAGGAGCGGGCCATGCCCGCGATCGCGCGTCTGGCGCGCCGCTACTGGTCGATGCCGCCGTTTCGGCGGCTGCGCTTACGCCCGACCTTCCGCCTGCTCGAACAGCTCCAGCAAATCCGTCAGCGTGCTCTCCAGATATTCCCCCGCGCGGTACGCGGGCTTGAGCGCATCGCCGCCCGCCACCACCTCCTGCGGCCGTTCGATGAAGCGGCCCACCGGCTGGAACTCAGCATCGAGCACCAGCACCACCGGAATCAGGACGCGCTCCAGCGCCATGCGCTCGCGCAGGTTGTCCTCGGCGCGGCCCTTGGTGATTACCGCCAACTGCACGCGCGGTTGCAGGCGCTGCAGATAGTCCATCACGGTGACGTTGATCTGGCAGTCGGGGCACCACATTTCGCCGGCGATCAGCAGGCGGTAGCGGCCCTCGATGGCCTCGACGCGGCGCAGGGTGTCGGCGCTGATCGTGCCGGGCTCGGCCAGCTGTTGCTGGACCTTGCGCACGCCGGCGATCTCGCCGGGCAGGCCGTGGGCGACGAAGGCGTCGAAGCCCTCGCCGATGGAGAAGAGTTCCTCAAAGGAGGCCATGGGGATTTCCTTGATGCAGGGATGGCCCATCCCAGCAGAAATCCCCCTGGCGGGCAATCTCAGCTGGCCGACTTCGCCTTCGCGGCCGCCAGATAGGGCGCCAGGCGGCGACCCATTTCCTCACCCAGGGCCTGCAGGCCGCTGAGCGGGCGGACCATCACCTCGAACTCGATGATCTTGCCGTGCTCGTCGAAGCGGATCATGTCGATGCCCTTGAGGTCCTTGCCGTTCACCGTGGCGCTGAATTCCAGCACCACGTTCAGGCCGTCGCCGGTGGCCAGCTCGCGGTGGTAGGTGAAGTTCTCGAACACCTGCAACACGGTGTTGAGGATGGTCGACACCACCGGCGCGCTGGGGTAGGGCGAATGCGCCATGGGCGAGCGGAACACCGCGTTGGGCGCCAGCAGTTGCGGCAGGTTGGAGAGGTTCCTGGCGGCCACCATCTGGTGCCAGCTGGCCAGGGAAGCGGCGGCCTGGGGATGCAGGTTCAGTGCGGTCACGGGAGTAGCTCCTGGGTTTCTTGTTGTTCGCTCAGGACGATACGGCCGCGCCGCCAGGTCGCTCAATGATCGCAAATGACAGAAGACTGATCGTGACGAACAGCGGCTCAGTGCGTCGCCGGGCTGATCAGGTAGCTCGCCAGCTGCGGATCGTCCCCCGGCTCGATGCGCTGCACCGGGCGCGGCAGGTCGGCGAAAACGGCTTTCCAGAAGGCCGCCGCCACCTCGTCCTGGGCGTAGAAACGCACCAGCCACGGGCCGGGATTGTCCAGCAGCACCTGGTTGGCCAGGGCACGGCCGATGCCGAGGCGACGGTACTTCTTCAGCACGAACAGGTCTGACAGCTCCAGCGCGTCGATGCCCGGCAGCTCGCTGCCTTCCACCAGCAGAAAGCCGGCGATGAAGCCGTCGGCCAGGATCAGGTTGGCGCTCCACTCCGGCTCGCTCCAGTAGCGCGCCAGGTGCTCCTCGTGGATGTAGAAACGGCCGTCCACTTCCACGTCCTCGTCTTCCCAGTCCGACGACTCGTAGGCGTAGAACTGGTAGAGGTTGCGGATCAGGTCCTGATGCTCGGGGCCGGCCTGCACCAGCTGGATGGAAAGGTCGCTCATGGTCGAAGGCTCGCGGCAAGGCGGAAGAGGGCGAATGAGCGCCATTGTCGCGCATTCTCGCCGCAGCGCCAGTGGCCGGTGCGCTCGGCCGTGGCCAACTGCCATTGGCTTGCACCGCGCGCCGGCGGACGTTCCGGCGTACGCCCTGGAGTCCCGCGTCAGGCCTTCGGGCTGCCGTCCAGGCGCGGGCTCCAGTCTTCCACCGCGCCGTTCTCCAGGCGCCGCGACAGCGTGCGGCGCCAGTTCGGCGGCAGCGGCAGCTCCAGGCAGTCGCGCAGCACCGCGGCGTCCACCTGTTTGTCGAACAGCACGGCGCCCAGCCGTTCCAGGGACCAGTCGGCATGGGGCCGCTCGATCAGTTCCAGTGTCGCGCCGGCAGCCACCGTGCCTTGCTCCAGTACCCGGTAGTACCAGCCGGTGCGCCCTGATTCCTGCACGCGCAGGGCCATCTGGGCGACGTCGAAACGATCATTGAGCTTCCAGCACGGCATGCGCCCCTGGGACACCTCCAGCAACGCCGTGCCGGCGCGGATGCGGTCGCCCAGGCAGAGGTCCGCTTCCGTCCAGCCGGTGGTGCTGAAGTTCTCGCCGAAGGCGCCGGGTTGGCCCAGCAGCGGATGGTCGCCCAACTCGGCGATCCACGCCGCATAGTGCTCGCGGGGGTAATGATGGATGGCCTTTTCCACGCCGCCGTGCACGCGCAAGTCGCCTTGTTCGTCGCTCTCCAGGCCCAGGGTGGTGACCGCCAGTGCCGACTGGCGCGGCTGCTTGGCGATGGCGCTGCGCGAGCCGGGCCGGGTGAAAGGCACGGCGCGGCCGGTGAGGAGGGCGTCGAGGGAAACGGCGGGCAGGCACATGGCAAGGCTCTTGCGGGTAGATTGTGTCGATCAAAAACTACCTGCAACAATCGGGCAGATCGGCACGGGCTGTCAAGGTTTCGATTCGATACCAGGTGTCTTCAAGCGGGCGATTTTATGTCGGAGCCGCTGTTGAACTTCGCACTGGCGGTTTTCCCTCTCCCTAGCTCTGGCTGCGCGCCCCGCTCCGAAGGGAGAGGGAGCCGCCCGTGCCGGCTGACATCCTGGTTTCAACCTGCACGGTACAGTCCCCTCTCCCTTCAGGGAGAGGGTTAGGGAGAGGGAAAATCCCAAGCACGGACTTTCAGAGAAAGACAATTGCTCCTAACTGAAGCATTGCGCCGGGGGCGGGCCCTCTCCCCCGCCCTCTCCCTGAAGGGAGAGGGAGCCAACCGTGCAGGCTGAGGCCGCCGTTTCAGCCGGCTCCGATCCAGTTCTCTTGCCCTTCGGAGCGGGGCGAGCAGCCAGGGCGGGGGGATAGATCCGGCCTCCGGCGCGATGCTTCCGGTAGGAGCGGACTCCGTCCGCGATCGATCCGCCTCCTCTCGGGCCGCCCACGGGGAACCTGCGCTCCAATCAAGAGCAGAGCCTGCTTGCCCGTTCCGCCGAAACGCTGCCCGCAGGCGTTGCATTCCCAAGGCGCTGGTGCCGAGCAATCCCCGGCGAAGCCTCCGTAATGAGCTTTACTTCAGGGTTCCCCGCTGGCCGGACAGGCAACAACGCCGTCGCCCTGGCCCGTTCAAGCATCAAGGAGCACCACTGATGAAAACCCTTGGATACGCTGCGCAGAACCCGCAGGACCCGCTCGCACCCTTCACCTTCGAGCGCCGCTCGCTGCGCGACAACGATGTGGCGATGGATGTCCTCTACTGCGGCGTCTGCCACTCCGACCTGCACCAGGCGCGCAACGACTGGGGCTTCAGCCGCTATCCGATGGTGCCGGGCCACGAGATCGTCGGCCGGGTCACCGCGGTGGGGCCCAAGGTCACCCGCTACCAGGTCGGCGACGCCGTGGCGGTGGGCTGCATGGTGGACTCGTGCCAGGCGTGCGACCAGTGCCGCAAGGGCGAAGAGCAACTCTGCCGGCAGGGCAACACCCAGACCTACAATGGCCTGGACCGCATCACCCGCGAGGCGACCCAGGGCGGCTACTCCAAGCACCTGGTGGTGCGCGAGGAATTCGTCCTGCGCGTGCCGGACGGCCTGGACCTGAGCCGCGCCGCGCCGCTGCTGTGTGCCGGCGTCACCACCTATTCGCCGCTGCGCACCTGGAACGTCGGGCCGGGCAGCCGCGTAGGCGTGGTCGGGCTTGGCGGGCTGGGGCACATGGCGGTGAAGCTGGCCGTCGGCCTGGGCGCCACCGTCACCGTGCTCAGCCGCACCGAGGACAAGCGCAGCGATGCCAAGGAACTGGGCGCCGATGCGCTGCTGGTGTCCTCCGATACGCGAGCGATGAAGGCGGCGGCCAACAGCTTCGACCTGATCATTGACACCGTGCCGGTGCGGCACGACCTGAAGCCCTACATGCCCCTGCTGGACATCGACGGCACCCTGGTAATGGTCGGGCAGGTCGGCCCTATCGACGAGTTCAGCAGTGTTCCGCTGTTGCTCGGCCGCCGCCGTATCGCCGGCTCGCCCATCGGCGGCATCGCCGAAACCCAGGAGATGCTCGACTTCTGCGGGAAGAAGAACATCCTGCCGGAGTGCGAGATGATCCGCATGGACGAGATCAACCACGCCTTCGAGCGCATGGAGCGCTCCGACGTGCGCTACCGCTTCGTCATCGACCTGGCCACGCTGAACTGACCTGGCACGCCGAACCCGCCCGGCGTGCCGCCCCTGGTTACCAAGACGCCCTGGCTCCGCTGCCACCTGCGCGGCGGAGCGAGGTGGGGCTACAGGGTGACCACCACCTTGCCGAACTGCTGGTTGGATTCCAGGTAGCGGTAGGCCTCGACGATCTCCTCGAACGCGAAGCGGCGGGCGATGACCGGGCGCAGCGAGCCGTCCGCCAGCCCATCGACGATGAATGCCTTGGCCGCTTGCAGGCGTTCCGGGTCTTCCAGCACTTCGTAGACGCGGTAGCCGCGCAACACCAGCGAGCGGCTCAGCACCTCGAACAGCGGGAAGGGCGTCGGCTCGGGGCTCAGGCCGCCGTACTCGATGAGTATGCCGCCCTCCGCCATGGCGGCGATCAGGGGCTCGAAGATCGGCCCGCCCACCGGGTCGAACACCACCCGCGCGCCGACCTTGCCGGTGATCTCGAGCAGCCGCGCGCGCAGGTCCTCCTCGTCGCTGGCGATCACTTCGGCGGCGCCCGCCTGCAGCAACGCATCGCGTTTCGCCGAACCGCGGGTCACCGCGATCGGCACGGCGCCTACGCGCCGGGCAATCTGGATGGCCGCCAGGCCAACGCTGCTGGAGGCGGCGGTGATCACCACGAAGTCGCCGGCGTGCAACGCGGCGACCTGCACCAGCGCACCGTAGGCGGTGAGGTACTGCATCCAGGTGGCGGCGGCGTCGCTCCAGGCCTGGCCGGGTGGGTTCTTCACCAGCCGCGCTTGCGGCACCACCAGATGCTCGGCGTGGGTGGGCTGTTCCTGCATCGATGTGGGCGGCAGCACGCTCACCGCATCCCCTTCGGCAAAGTCCCTGACGTTACTGCCCACCGCCTCGACGATGCCGGTGGCCTCCAGGCCAAGGCCGGAGGGCAGGCGCGGGGTCTCGATGTATTGGTCGGTGCGCAGCAGCACCTCGGCACGGTTCAGCCCCAGGGCCTTGACCCGGATGCTCACCTCGTCCGGGCCGGGCTGGCGAACCGCCAGGGGTTCGATGCGCAGCACGTCCGGCCCGCCGATCTGGTGAAAGCGAACAGCCCGTGCGGTGACATTTTCCATCTAGAAGCTCCTATACGAAATTAATGTGATGTAAATGCACTATCCGATATGGGATTAAGCGGATAAATGGCGTATAGAAGCGCTTAGTCGAAATCAGGAGTTACGAATGGATCGCCTCACCAGCATGGCGGTGTTCGTTCGCGCGGTGGACCTCGGGTCCTTCGCGGCCGCCGCCGATGCCCTGGAAATGTCCGCGCCCATGGTGGGCAAGCACGTGCGCTTTCTCGAAGAGCGCCTGGGCGTCCGGCTGCTGCAGCGCAGCACTCGGCGGCAGAGCCTGACCGAGGCCGGGCGGATCTACTACGAGCGCTGCCGCGCGTTGCTGGCCGATGCCGAGGCGGCGGATGTTCTCGCCGCCGGCGAGGTGGCGGAGCCGCGTGGACGGCTGCGGGTGGCCATGCCGGTGCATTTCGGCCGACGCTGTGTGGCGCCGGTCCTGCTGGAGTTGGCGCAGCGTTATCCGCACCTGGAACTGGACCTGCGCTTCAGCGACCGGCTGACCGACCTGGCGGAAGAGCAGATCGACCTGGCCATCCGTACCGGCGAGCCGGAGCCGCGGGCCGGGGTGATTGCGCGCCGTATCGGCCGGCAGCGCATGGTGGTGTGCGCCGCGCCGGCGTACCTGGCGAAGCACGGCAGGCCCGCCAGCATCGAGGAGCTGGCAGAGCACCAGTTGCTGGTCTATCACCGTTCCGGGCGGATCAACCCGTGGCTGTTTCCCCGCGAAGGGCAGTCGCCGGTGGAGTTCGCGCCGAACGCGCGGCTGCGTTTCGACGACCTGGCGGCCATCGCCGATGCGACGGTGCGCGGCATGGGGCTGGCCTGGCAGCCGTACTGGCTGGTGGGCGACGCCATCCTGGCGGGCGAGCTGGAAGAACTGCTGCCGCAGCAGCCAGGCTTCCTCTATGGCGTCTACGCCACCTGGCTGCAGACCACCCAGTTGCCGCGCAAGGTCCGGCTGGCCATCGATGCGCTGGTGGAGGTGATCCCCGGCCTGGTGATGCCGGGGCTGGCGGAGTAGTGGGGGCGAGGGCCCGCGGCGGCGTCAGTTCGCCGGGGTGAGGCGCAGCACACGGTCGCGGCCGCCTTCGGCGAGCAGGTAGCCGCCCTTGCCGTCGGCCACGATGGCCTGCGGCGCCTTGAGGAACGACAGGACGGTGCGCGGCTCGCCCGTGCCGTTCCACAGCAGCAGGCGCGCGCGATGGGTGGAGTCTTCGCTGATCCACAGGCCGCGCGCGTCGCACATCAGGAAGGTCGGCTGGTTCAGGCCGGAGAGCAGCACCGGGTCGCTGCCGTCCTCGCTGAACTGGTGCACCACGCCTTTCTTCTTCTCGGTGTAGAGCAGCTTGCCGTCGGTGCAGCGGGTGACGGATTCGGTCTCCCGCAGCTTGTCGCGCAGCACCGTCAGCTCGCCGTCGCTCCAGCGGTAGCGCAGCAGCCGGCCATCCTCGCGGCGGTCCTCGATGGCGTAGAGGTTGGCGCCGTCATCCCACAGGCCCTGCACGGACTGGCCCATGAACAGGTCGGTGACCTTGCCGTCCTTGAGCAACTGCACTGGCCGGCCCTCGGACTCCTGGCTGAACACCCAGCCGCCCTGGGCCGCGATCATGCCGTCGGGTTTGGTCAGTCCGTCCACCATGATACGCCGCTGGCCATCGGCGGCGATGCGCAGGATGTTGCCCTTGTCCTTTTTCAATTCCTGGCTGACCAGCAGGCCACCGTCGGCCAGGGGCACCAGCGACGCGGCCTTTTCCACGTTCTTGTGCAGGACCTCGACGGACCAGCCATCGGCCGCCTGCACCGGGTAGAAGTCCTGCCAGGCGAAGAAGGCCAGCGCGGCGGCGATGACCAGGCTGGTGCCGGTCAGGGCAAAGCGGAACAGCGGACTACGGGGCGTGCGCGAAGAAGTCTGGGGCATGTCGGCTGCCAAAAATGAAAGTGGGCGACGCTGGGGCGATCCCTGTTGAGGCGTGCCTTCCTGGCATCCAGCGCGGCCGAGCATGGTAACCAGACAGTTCATCGGTGGGCTAGGGCAAAGCGCCGTGACGGTCATCACGTGCGGCGAGACCGAAACGAGGGCAGACCGTCGTATAGCCGACACTATTGGGACGATTGTGCAGCGAATCCGCTGGTATCGGCGTCAGAAAGAGCGGCTGTTTGACGCGTTTGTACGTATTTGGTGCTGATGCGGGTGAACTGGGAAGACGCGCTGATGGCCAATGGCCTACAATTGCGCCGTCCTTTGCTGAGGACAATCCAGACGGCTGTTGCGGACAGGAAGTCCGTAACAGCCGTTTTCTTTTGCGCCGCGCTATTGCGCCGGACGCAGGGCCTGCACGGCTTCGAGCTTTTGCAGGCGCAGCGGCGCGCCGCGCAGGAAATGGCCCACCTGGCTGGCGTCCATTGGCTTGCCGAACAGGAAGCCCTGGGCGCAATCGCACTCCAGTTGCTGCAATTGGCGCAATTGGGCGGCGTTCTCCACGCCTTCTGCGATCACCCGCAGCCCCAGGTCGCGGCCCAGCGCCAGGGCATTGCGCAGCACGACGAGGCGGCGCGGATCGCCGTTGTTCACGTCGGCGACCAGATGGCGGTCCAGCTTCAATTCGGTGAACGGCAGTTCCATCAGGCGTTGCAGGGTGGAGTGGCCGCAGCCGTAGTCGTCGATGGCCAGGCCGCAACCCAGCAGGCGCAGGCGCAGCACGTTCTCCAGGCTGAGCGGCGGGGCGTGCAGCGGCGAGGATTCGGTGAGTTCGAAGGTGATGCGCCGCGGGTCCATGTCCAGCGTGCGCAGGTTGCGCTCCACCGCGGCGGCAAAGTCGGTCTGGGCGACCTGCTCGGCCTCCAGGTTGAAAGACAGCTTCAGCTCGTTGTTGCCCTGATTGCGCAATGCCTCCACCGCCTGGCCCATCAGCTCGAACAGCATGGAGTCGAGCTTGCCGGCTCGGCGCATGGCCGCCAGGAAGTCGCCGGGCAGCAAGACCGCACCATCGTCCCCCTGCCAGCGCGCAAGTACCTCGAAGCCATACACCTGAGCGGTGGCGACATGCACCTTGGGTTGCAGGTACGCGCGCAGCTTGCCCCGTGTCGGCAGGCCGGCGGGCTCGCCGTCCTCGCCAGCGGCGGTTTCCGCCAGCGGCAGGCCAAGCTGCGCGCCGGCAGGCTGGAAATCGCTGAGCAGCGCGCGCAGGCGCTCCAGGGTGGCGGCGTCGTTGCCCAGCCAGAACACCTTCATGCCTTGCAATTGCAGGAGGTGGGAGAGGGCGCTCCAGGTGCCCGGGGCCATCTCCCCGCTGACCACTACGCCGTCGGCCAGGCGCTCGCGGGCGACGGTCTGAAGGAACTCCAGGCGTGCCACCGGATCGATGCGCACGTCGCAGATCAGCAGGTGCACTCCGCCCTGGCTGCGCAGCCGGTCCAGAGCGTAGGCATTGCTGGAAACCTCCGAAAGAAAGCTGTAGCCCAGGTGATGCAGCGCGGTGACAGCGGTCGAACGATGCAGGCCGGACGCCTGGAGCACGAGCGCGGAGAGCGGAGGCATGGTTGGTTCTCTAGGAGGATTGGTCTGACACATTCTCGAAAACGCTGTCCTTCCTGTGATGAGGAGGATTCCAGTTCGTTTGTCAGATAAATCCGCCTCTTCAGCGCTGTGCCCACCCAACCGGTATCGCGACCCGTCAATAGCCTGGAGAGAAAGCTCGAACAAGTTCGAGGGTCGGACAGGTTCTCGTCTGCCTCAGGTCAGCTTCCTTCCGACAGCCCGGGATTACAACGGAATCACCGACCCGCCAGGGCCATTTCGGAAGGAGTCGAATCATGAAACATCTTCGTCACGTGGAAGGCGGGACGGGCGACGGAAAAGTCGGTCTGTTCGGCCTGACCTCACTGATCGTCGGCAGCGCCATCGGCTCCGGCATCTTCGCCTTGCCCGCCACGCTCACCGGCGGCGCAGGCGCGCTGGGTATCCTCTGCGGCTGGGCCATCGTGGCCTTCGGCATGCTCGCGCTGGTGTCGGTCTACCGTAACCTCACCCTGCGCCAGCCGGACATCGACGACGGCATCTACGGTTGGTCGAAGGCCGGCTTCGGGCATATCGGCGGCTTCATCGGCGCCTACGGCCATGGTGCCGGCGACGCCATCGGCAACGCCTCCTACCTGGTGGTGATCTTCAGTGCGCTGGGCGCCTTCGGGATCTTCTCCTGGTTCGGTGACGGCACCACCTGGCCCGCCATATTCGCCGCCTCGGCGCTGCTGTGGGTGATCAACGGGCTGGTGTTGCGCGGTGTGAAAACCAGCACCACGGTGAACAACATCGCCACCGTCGCCAAGGTGGTGCCCATCGTGCTGTTCCTGGGCCTTGCGCTCTACCACTTCGACAGCCGCGTGTTCCTCACCGATTTCCGCGGCCAGAGCCATGGCACGTCGATCTTCGAGCAGAGCAAGACGGTGCTGCTGGCCGCCATGTGGACGCTGATCGGCCTGGAGTCCGGCACCATCTACGCCACCCGTGCGCGCAAACTCTCCGACGTGGCCAAGGCGTCGACCCTCGGGGCGATCATCGTCTCGCTGCTGCTGGTGGGCACCTCGGTGCTGGCGCTGGGCATCCTGCCGGCGGCGCAGATCACCCAGTTGCACCAGCCCTCCATGGCGGGGCTCATGGCTGCCATGGTCGGGCCCTGGGGCGGCATGCTGATCAACATCTGCCTGATCGTCTCGGTGGTCGGTGCGCTGATCGCCTGGGTCGCGCTGAGCGCCGAGGAAGTCATGCTCTCCGGCCGCGGCCACAGCTCCACCCGTTGGCTCGGCTGCCTCAACGCCAATGGCGCGCCGCGCAACGCTATGTGGCTGACCACCGGGATCGCCCAGGCGATGATGCTGGTGGCCGGTTTCAGCCATGCCGGCTACCTCGCGCTGCTGTCGTTCTCCACCTCGCTGGCGCTGATCCCGTACCTGCTGTCGTCGATGTATTCCTTCCAGTGCGCCTGCAACGGGCGCGGCTATGAAGGCGCCAAGGCCCATGGCCGTTATCGCGAGATGGCGCTGTCGGCCTTCGCCGTGTGCTTCGTGCTGTTCATGCTCTACGGCGCCGGCCTGAAATACGTGCTGCTGGCCGCGGTGGTCTGGGCCGTTGGCCTGCCGCTGTTCATCCTGGGCAAACGCGAACAGCGGGCGAAACTCAGCGCCGTTGAATGGGGCGTGTGCCTGGTCGTGGTCGGCATGGCCCTGGCCGGGCTGCTCGGCCTGTGGACGGGGCACCTGGTCCTGTAATCGGGACGCTCTGCCCACGCCGCCCGCCGAACCCGGCGGGCGGCGTCGTTCTTTTGTGCGAATATTTTTCTGCTTCCTCGCTTGATGTCCCGCGCGCCCGCCCGCTCTGGCCTGCGGGTTCTCCACGGCGCACGCCGGTGAAACCCAAGGTCGATCCCTGTTGTCCCACGTGTTAGGGTCCTCGGGCTCCCTTTCACGTCCGCAGTGGCTTCCCACGGCGCTGCGGCACGCCCTGAACATGGAGAAATGGCTCATGTCACGTCCCACATCACGGGGGCCTGTCGACACCGCCATGGTCCCGCAAAGCGAGGCCTCAGCCACGGCGCTGCTGAACCTCTGGCTCAGCCGACCTCAGCAGACCGCCCTGTTCCTGGATGTCGACGGAACCCTTCTGGACATCGCCGACTCGCCGGATGCGGTCGTCGTACCGCCCGGCTTGCTCGACGCGCTCGCCCAGTTGCAGCGCAGTCTCGACGGTGCCCTGGCCCTGATCAGCGGCCGCCCGGTCGAGGAACTCGACCGGCTCCTGCAACCCGTGCGTCTCGCCGCCAGCGGCGGCCACGGCGCCCACTGGCGCGAGCGCGGCGACAGCCCGCTGCGCTGCACCACCCCCGATCTGCCCGCCAACCTGCGGCTGCAGTTGAACGCGCTGGCGCAGCGGCATGTCGGCATCCAGATCGAGGACAAAGGCACCAGCGTGGCGCTTCACTACCGCGCCGCCCCCGACCTGGCCACCGCGCTGCGCGAGGCCGTGCAAACCCTGCTGCACGCGCCGGAAGGCACCGGGTTGCGCTTGCTCAACGGCAAGCAGGTCTACGAAGTCGTTTCCGAAGGCGTCGACAAGGCGCAGGCGATCCAGCGGCTGCTGGGCACGCCGGCTTTTGCCGGGCGCCTGCCGCTGTACATCGGCGACGACGTCACCGACGAGCCCGCCATCGCGCTGATGCCCACCCTGGGCGGCCTGGGCCTGTCGGTCGGGCGCGCCTTGCCCGGCGCCAGCGCGGTGTTCAGCGACGCGGAGCAGGTCCGAGACGCATTGATGCAAGCAGGAGGAATTCACCGATGACGAACCGGCACGACGGTGCGTTGGAACTGGGCCTGATCGGCAACTGCCGGGTGGCCGCCCTGGTCAACCCGCAGGCGCGCCTGGTGTGGTGGCGCTACCCGAACTTCGACAGCGATCCGGTATTTTCCCGGTTGCTGGCCGGCGACGACGAGAAGGGTTTTGCCGACCTGGTGCTGGAGAACCAGGTCAGCAGCGCCTCCGAGTACCAGCGCAACACCGCGATCATCACCACCGTGTTGCGCGACGACAACGGCGGCGCGGTGCGCATCACCGACTTCGCTCCGCGCGCATCCGCTACGGTCTGCTGTCCGAGGACCTGCATCCGCACACCGGGGAGCTGTGGGGGAACATCCCGCAGACCTACTCCATGACCGGGCTGATCAACTCCGCCATGCGCCTGTCCATCGGCTGGGAGGACGGTCCATGCCGCGCCTCGTGGTGATTTCCAACCGGGTCGCGATCCCCGACGAGAACGGCCCGGCCCCCGGCGGCCTTGCCGTGGCCGTGGAGGCGGCGATGCGCCACCGCGAAGGCATCTGGTTCGGCTGGAGCGGCGAGAAGGCCGAGGAGCCGGGGCCGCCGACGGTGGTCCAGCGCGATAACCTGCAGTACATCCTCACCGACCTGCACCCGCAGGACTTCGAAGAGTACTACAACGGCTTCGCCAACCGCGTACTCTGGCCGATCCTGCATTACCGGGTGGACCTGGCCGAGTGCAACGAGGCCGAGTTCGGCGGGTACCAGCGGGTCAACGAGTTCTTCGCCGAGCGCCTGAGCCCGCTGCTGGAGGAGGACGACGTCCTCTGGGTCCACGATTACCACCTGATTCCCCTGGCATCCGCGCTCAGGCAGCGTGGGCACGGCAACCGCATCGGCTTCTTCCTGCACATCCCGATGCCGCCGGCCGACCTCATTACCGCGCTGCCGCACCATGACGAACTGATCCGCGCGTTGACCCAATACAACCTGATCGGCTTCCAGACCGAGAACGACGCCAGCAACTTCGCGCGCTACCTGACCCGCGTGGTGGGCGCGGCGACGCCCGATGGCCGGCGCTATCACCTGGAAGACCAGCAATTTCGCGTCGGTGTGTTCCCGGTGGGGGTGGATGCCGCCGGGTTCCGCCGGCTCGCCGAAGAGGCGGCGCAGAGCCAGGCCGCCCAGGACCTGCGCGAGAGCCTCGGCGGCCGGGCGCTGATGGTGGGGGTGGACCGCCTGGATTACTCCAAGGGCATCGTCAATCGGCTGGACGGCTACGAGCGCTTCCTGGAGCGCAACCCGGGCTGGCACAACCGCGTCACCTGCCTGCAGATTTCACCGGGCAGCCGCCAGGATATTCCGGAGTACGTCGACATCGATGCGGCCGTCAGCGCGCGGGTAGGGCATATCAACGGGCGTTTCGGCGCGGTGTCCTGGGTGCCGCTGCGCTACGTGGCGCGCAATCACCACCGTGCCGACATCGCCATGGTCATGCGCCACGCACGGATTGGCCTGGTGACGCCGCTGCGCGATGGCATGAACCTGGTTGCCAAGGAGTTCGTCGCCGCCCAGGACCCGGACGACCCCGGCGTGCTCATCCTTTCCCAGTTCGCGGGTGCCGCCGCCGAGTTGGGCGGCGCGCTGATCGTCAATCCTCATGACCGCGACGCCCTGGCCGACGCCATGCACCAGGCCCTGCGCATGCCGCTCAAGGAGCGCCAGGCCCGCTACCGCGACATGTATGCGGTGCTGGAGGCCAACGATATCCGTTTCTGGGGGCCGAGCTTCATCGACGCGCTGACCCGGCCGGGCAGGGCGCTGAACTGGTTGTCGAATCATTACCTGGGCCATTGAGCGCGCGGTTGACACTGTTCGCGAGCTAGCTCGCTCCTACGAAAACACTGCGGAGCCCGGCGCTGGCTGTAGGAGCGAGCTGGCTCGCGAACTCGCTCGGGCGTGATCGAGGGTAGGGCCCGCTCTTACAGGGCGCATCGGCGCCCGCCGTTCTGCCCGTGAAACGAAAAACCCCGCCTGGGCGGGGTTTTCTCTGAGCCTTCGAAGGCTAGGGCGCAGGCTTCTTGCCCTCGGACTTCGCCCATTGCGACTTCCGCTCGACCTTCACAGCCAACTGGCCCACGGGAATTTCCTGGATTTCGCCACCCTGGGAGAGGAAGGCGGCAATCTTCTCATCGAGCTCCGAACGTTCGCGAATCAGCTGTGAATCCGTCATGAAATCACCTATGCGTTGGGGCGCCAAACCGGCCCCGCCAGCCTACACGTCTTTTGCCAATTACGCCGAGATTGCTCGACCATTTGTCAAAATCACCACGGCACGTGAAAAAAAACTATGAATCGCCGCCAAAACTTGTATTCTGCATGGGCTGCCTGCCCAGTAACGAGTTCCGCGACTTGATGTTCTTCTACAAGATGCTCCATCTCCTCGGCACCTCTTCACTACGCATTCAGCTCATCGCCGGTCGGCATTCGGCCGGCCTTTAGCATTCTTTTAGGAGACAACATCATGTCCGATCGTCAAAACGGCATCGTCAAGTGGTTCAACGCTGAGAAGGGCTTCGGCTTCATCACCCCGGAAAGCGGCCCGGACGTATTCGTTCACTTCCGTCAAATCGAAGGCAACGGCTACAAGTCCCTCGACGAAGGCCAGAAGGTCAGCTTCGTTGTGACTGCCGGCCAGAAAGGCCCGCAAGCTGAACAAGTTCGCGCTGTCTAATCGACATCGCTGACGAAAGAGCCCCGCTTCGGCGGGGCTTTTTTTTGCCTGCGATTCATGGCGGCGGCGGCTCCTGCGCGCAAAGCAAAACGCCCGGTGCACGGCACCGGGCGTTTTCGCAGGCGTTGGAGCGGCCTTCAGGTCACTCCTGCTGGGGGTCGAACTGCTTGTCGCGGATCAGCAGGGCGGGGATCACGCCGCATATGAAGTACGCCGCGCCCATCACCAGGAAGCCCACGCCGATGGACATCTGGGTGGCGAGGAAGCCGATCACCGCCGGGGCGATGGCCGCGCCGATGCGCCCGATGTTGTAGGCGCCGCCCACTGCCGTGCCGCGGAAGGCGGCGGCGAAGCTCTCGGTCATGTAGGTCGCGTTGACGCCGTAGGGGATGCCGTAGAGGAAGCCGAACACCACCAGCATCCAGAGAATGTTCTCCGGGCTGTGGAACAGCACGATCACCGGCAGGAACACTGCGGTGCCCAGGGCGCCGAAGGAGAACACCGTGCGGCGGCCGAACCAGTCGGCGGCAATGCCGGCCAGTACCTTGCCGAGGATCATCGCCGCGTAGGTGCCGACCAGGTAGGCGGTCATCGCCTTGAAGTTCATGCCCATCTCGGTTTCCAGGTACGACGGCATCCAGTTGTTCACGCCGTAGTAGCCGAACTGCAGGAAGCCGGCGGTCAGCGCCCAGAACAGGAACATGCGGCTGGCCTGCGGGTCGCTGAAGATCTGCCGGAAGGCGTTCTGCCGGGGCGCGGCGGGCTGGCTCGACGGAGCGGCGGCCTTGCGCTGCTGGCGTTCGGCCTGCGCCTGGACCCAGGCGGCGGGCTCGGGGATCAGCTTGCGCATGGCCACGGCCAGCACCACCGGGATGATGGCGATGTAGAACAGGTAGCGCCAGCCGTGATCCGGCAGGATCCAGCCGGCCAGCAGGGTGGCGACGATGTAGCCGACCGACCAGCCGGCCTGCAGGGTGCCCAGCACCGTGGTGCGGTACTTGGTCGGTACGTATTCGGCCATCAGCGTGTTGCAGGCGACGTACAGTGCGCCCAGGCCCAGCGAGGCGACGAAGCGCGCGGCGGCGAACTGCCAGTAGTTATGGGTCAGCCCGAGGACGGCGGTGCCGACGGAGAACAGCACGATGGTCCAGGCCACCGTCCTGACCCGGCCGAAGCGGTCGCAGGCCCAGCCGCCGTAGATGCCGCCGAAGGCCATGCCGGCCAGGGTGACGCTGCCCAGGCTGCCGGCCTGGAGGTTGCTCAGGCCGAACTCGGCCTTGAGGCTGGTGAGGCTGTAGGAGAGCAGCATGAGGTCCGCGCCGTCGATCAGCAGACCGAGGAAGCAGAAGGCGAAGACCAGTATCCAGGTCTTGCTCTGTGTGGCGGTTGTCGCCGCCGTGGCGGAAGCAGTGTTTTCCATGAACGAATTACCTGTTGTAGTTGTTGGCGGGCCGGTAGACCGGCCCTCGGTAAGCGTGCGTACGAATCCTGCTGGCGGGCGTGGGGGAGTGGCCCTGCGCCCGCCCCGTGGGGGTCCGGACTGGGCTTCGCGAATCATGTTGCGAGCGATGATCACCTGCTGGATCTGGGTGGTGCCCTCGTAGAGTCGGAACAGGCGGACGTCGCGGTAGAAGCGCTCGATGGCGTATTCGCTGACGTAGCCGGCGCCGCCGTGGATCTGCACGCAGCGGTCGGCGACGCGGCCGCACATCTCGGTGGCGAACATCTTCGCGCAGGAGGCTTCGGTGCTGACGTTGCGGCCCTCGTCGCGCTTGCGCGCGGCGTCCAGCACCATGCAGCGGGCGGCGTAGATCTCGGCCTTGCTGTCGGCGAGCATCGCCTGGATCAGCTGGAATTCGGCAATCGGCTGGCCGAACTGCTTGCGCTCCAGGGCGTACTGCAGCGCGTCGGCGAGCATGCGCTCGGCGGCGCCGACGCTCAGCGCGGCGATGTGCAGCCGGCCCTTGTCGAGCACCTTCATGGCGGTCTTGAAGCCGACGCCCTCGACGCCGCCGATGAGTTGGCTGGCGGGGATGCGCACGTTGTCGAAGATCACGTCGCTGGTGTGCGCGCCTTTCTGGCCCATCTTGTGGTCCGGCTTGCCCAGGGAAATACCCGGCGTGCCGCGCTCGACGATGAACGCACTGATGCCGCCGGAACCCTTGATCGCCGGGTTGGTGCGCGCCATCACGGTGTAGATGCCGGCATGCGGGGCGTTGGTGATGAAGCGCTTGGTGCCGTTGAGCACGTAGAAGTCGCCGTCGCGCACGGCGCTGGTCTTCAGCGAGGCGGCGTCGGAGCCCGAGTCCGGCTCGGTCAGGCAGAAGGCGCCGAGCAGTTCGCCGCTGGCGAGCTTGGGCAGGTAGTGGGCTTTCTGCTCCGGCGTGCCGTCGATGAGGATGCCGATGGAGCCGATGCCGTTGTTGGTGCCGATGTAGGAGCGGAAGGCGGGGGAGGTGCGGCCGAGTTCGAAGGTGATGTTCACCTCTTCTTCCATGGTCACGCCCAGGCCGCCGAACTCTTCGGGGATGGTCAGGCCGAACAGGCCCATCTCGCGCATCTGCTCGATGATGTCCTGGGGGATGGCATCGGTCTCGGCGACCTCGTTTTCCCGCGGGATCAGCACTTCGCCGACGAACTGGTGGATGGAATCCAGAAGTATCTGCAGCGTTTCTGGGTCTCGGATCATGTGCACTCCTCAAAAGGCCCGCGGGCGGGCCTGTCTGGCGAGGCACCGTCACCCGAGCATCAACGAGCGGCGGCACCTATGTTGTTGACCATGTTGATCAGGCGGGGCCCGATGTCGTCCTCGAGCTTCTCGCGGGTCAGCTGGAAGCTCGGGCCGCCGCAGTTGAAGGCCAGCAGCCCGTACTGCGGGTGTACCAAGGGCACCGCGACGGAGTTGACGTCGCGGTGCCATTCGCCGATCGACAGGCAATAGCCGTAATCGGTGAAGTCCCTGAAGGCACGGTCCAGACCCTTGCGGATGGCCGGCCAGTTTTCCGGTTCGCGTTCGCGAATGTGGTCGAGCAGGAATTCCCGCTCGTTCTCCGGCATCGCCGCGAGGCACGCGCGGCCCACCGAACTCGCCGCCAGCGGCAGGTAGCTGCCGATCTGCCGGCGCATCGTCATGTTTCCCTGCCCCTGCACGACGTCCAGGTAGACCATCTGCAGGCGGTCGCGGGCCGCCATGGCTACCGCCGCCTGGGCGTGGTTGGCCAGTTCTTCCATCAGCGGGTGGGCCACCGCGCGGATCGACAGGTTCGACAGCATCGCGTAGCCGAAGCCCAGCACGCCGACGTCCAGCTGGTACTTGCCTGAATGCACCTCGCGCTTGAGGCAACCCAGGCGCATCAGGGTATTGGTCAGGCGTGTCACGGTCGGCTTGGGCAGGTCGGTCTTGCGGGCCAGGTCCTGGTTGCTCAGCACGTTTTCCCGTGGCGTGAAGCAACGCAGGATCTCCAGGCCGCGGGCCAGGGCCGTCACGAACTGACCGCTGTTTTCCTCTTCGCTCAACGCGGTGGCCGGGTCATACAGGCCCCGTTCCAGCAGGCCGATTTCGCCTTCGTTTTTTGTCGGCGCAGCCGAATCCATCTCCGTCTTGTTGCGGCGCATGGTAGAACCCCTATTCACGGAAAATCAATAAAATAAAATGCAGTTTCGTCAGGCGAAATTGTAATGGGTCTGAGAGGTTTCGTACAGAAGCCACCTAAAAAATATTGCAGGCCGCTTAGATAAAGGCTTTTAGAGGTGGTTCCGATCAACACCGTTTACAGGCTGGATGGCCTGTCACTATGATGAAATCAAAATACGGAATGTAGTTTCGTCAGACGAAACAAGTGTGAGGGTAAAGCTCCCATGAATACCAGCGTGGTTCATCTCGATATCCGGGCCGATGGCGTGGCAGTGGTGCGCATCGACCGACCGGAAGCCAAAAATGCCCTGAACGCTGCCGTGCGCCAGCAACTGGCCGAACATTTCCGCGCGCTCAGTGACAACCCGGCGGTGCGTGCGGTGGTGCTCACCGGCGGCGAGGCCTGTTTCGTCGCCGGGGCGGATATCCGCGAGTTCGCCCAGGCCAGCCCCATCGAGATGTACCGCCGCCATACCGAACTGCTGTGGGAAGCCATCTCGCGCTGCCCCAAGCCGGTGATCGCCGCGGTGAACGGCTTCGCCCTGGGCGGCGGCTGCGAGCTGGCGATGCACTGCGACATCATCGTCGCCGGTGAATCGGCGCGCTTCGGCCAGCCGGAAGTGAAGCTCGGCCTGATGCCCGGCGCCGGCGGCACCCAGCGGCTGATCCGCGCGGTGGGCAAGTTCCAGGCAATGCGCATCGCCCTGACCGGCTGCCTGATCAAGGCGCCCGAAGCCCTGGCCATCGGCATGCTCAGCGAAGTGGTGGAAGACGCCCGTACGCTGCCCCGCGCGCTGGAACTGGCCGCCGAGATCGCCGCGCTGCCGCCGCTGGCCGTGGCGCAGATCAAGGAGGTGATGCTCGCCGGCGCCGACCTGCCGCTGGACAGCGCCCTGACCCTGGAGCGCAAGGCCTTCCAGCTGTTGTTCGATTCGAAGGACCAGAAGGAGGGCGCCGCCGCCTTCCTGGAAAAACGCCAAGCCAGCTTCCTGGGAGAATGAGCATGACCCTTTCGTTTGGCAGCGAGCGCATCCAGCGCATCGCCATCGTCGGCACCGGCGTCATGGGCAGCGGCATCGCCCAGATCGCCGCCCAGGCCGGCATCCAGGTAAAACTCTTCGACGCCCGCGAGGGCGCCGCGCAAGCCGCCCGCGACCACCTCGGGCAAACCCTCGCCAAGCTGGCGGAGAAGGGCAAGATCACCGCCGACGAGGCCGACGCCACCCTGGCGCGTCTGCAGGTTGCCGGCTCGCTGGGCGAGCTGGCGGATTCCGACCTGGTGGTCGAGGCGATCATCGAACGGCTGGACGCCAAGCAGGCGCTGCTGGCCGAGCTGGAGGCGGTGGTCAGCGCCGACTGCATACTCGCCACCAACACCTCGTCGCTGTCAGTCACCAGTATCGCCCGTGGCTGCCAGCGCCCGCAGCGGGTGGCGGGTTTCCACTTCTTCAACCCGGTGCCGCTGATGAAGGTGGTCGAGGTCATCGACGGCCTGGCCGGCGATCCGCAGGTCGGCGATTGCCTGATAGCGCTGGCCACGCGCATGGGCCACCGCGGCATCCGCGCCAAGGACACCCCCGGCTTCATCATCAACCATGCCGGCCGTGCCTACAGCACCGAAGCACTGCAGATGCTCAAGGAAGGTATCGCCGAACCGGCCGACATCGACCGCATCCTGCGTGAGGGCCTGGGCTTCCGCATGGGCCCGCTGGAGCTGTTCGACCTCACCGCGCTGGACGTGTCGCACCCGGTGATCGAAACCATCTACAACCAGTTCTACCAGGAGCCGCGCTATCGCCCCGCGGCGCTGACCCGGCAGATGCTCGAGGCCGGCTTCGTCGGGCGCAAGGCCGGCCGTGGCTTCTACCGCTACGCCGACGGCAAGATGATCGACCCGCCCGCGCCGCAGCCGGTGCCGAGCGTGACGGCCATGCCGCCGGTGTGGATCGGCGCGGAGAACGACCCGGATCGCCAACGCCTCGGCGAATTGTTGAAGAGCCTAGGCGCGAACCTGGAGCAGGGCGCCGAGCCGAGCAGCGAGGCGCTGTGCCTGCTCGCTCCCTATGGCGTGGATGCGACCACGGCCTGCCAGCACTTCGGCACCGACCCGGCGCGCACCCTGTGTATCGACCTGCTGCTGGACCTGCAGCGCCACCGCTGCCTGATGCAGAACCCGGCGACCTCCAGCGCCATGCGCGATGTTGCCCATGCGCTGCTCGCCTCTGACGGCGTCGGCGTCACGGTCATCAACGACAGCGTCGGCTTCGTTGCGCAGCGCGTCCTGGCGCTGATCGTCAACCTGGCCGGCGACATCGTCCAGCAGCGCATCGCCAGCGTCGACGACCTCGACGAAGGTGTGCGCCGTGGACTGGGCTACCCGCAGGGCCCGTTGGCCTGGGGCGACAGCGTCGGCCCGGCGCGCCTGCTGCACATTCTCGAACGCATGACCGGCCTGACCGGCGATGCCCGCTACCGCCCCGGCCCCTGGCTGCGCCGCCGCGCCGCGCTGGGGCTGTCGCTGCGCCACGCCGAGCCCGCGCTGGGCTGAGGCCCGGCGTCCACCGTTTTCAAGGAGACTTCCATGCTCAACGCCTATATCTACGCCGGCCTGCGCACCCCCTTCGGCCGTCACGCCGGTGCCCTGGCGCCGGTGCGCCCGGACGACCTGGTCGCCCAGGTGATCCGCGAGCTGCTGGCCCGCACCCACGTGCCCGGCGATGCCATCGAGGACGTGATCCTCGGCAACACCAACCAGGCCGGTGAAGACAGCCGCAACATCGCCCGCCATGCCGCGCTGCTGGCCGGCCTGCCGGTGACCGTGCCGGGCCAGACGGTGAACCGGCTGTGTGCCAGCGGCCTGGCTGCCGTCATCGACGCGGCGCGTGCCGTGACCTGCGGCGAAGGCGAGCTGTTCGTCGCCGGTGGCGTGGAAAGCATGTCCCGCGCGCCCTTCGTCATGGCCAAGGCCGAGGCCGCGTACAGCCGCGATCTCACCGTATTCGACAGCACCATCGGCGCGCGCTTCCCCAACCCGAAGATCATCGCCGGGTTCGGCAACGACAGCATGCCGGAGACCGGCGACAACGTGGCCCGCGAGTTCGGCATCAGCCGCGAGCAGGCCGACCGTTTCGCCGCCCGTTCGCAGGCCAACTACGAGGCCGCCCGCCAGGCCGGCTTCTTCGCCGAGGAAATCCTCCCGGTCAGCGTGCCCACCGGGCGCAAGACGCCGCCGAACGTGGTCGAGCAGGACGAGCATCCGCGACCGTCGTCCGACGAGGCCGCACTGGCCCGCCTGAAGCCGCTGTTCGATGGCGGCGTGGTCACTGCCGGCAATGCCTCCGGCGTCAACGATGGCGCTGCCGCGCTGCTGATCGGCTCTGCCGCCGCCGGTGAGCGCCACGGCCTCAAACCACTGGCGCGGATTCTCTCGGCGGCGGCGGTTGGCGTCGAGCCGCGCATCATGGGCGTCGGCCCGGTGGAGGCGATCAACAAGGCGCTCGCGCGCGCCGAACTGACCCTGGCCGACATGGACATCATCGAGATCAACGAAGCCTTCGCCTCCCAGGTGCTCGGCTGCCTGCGCGGCCTGGGCGTGGACTTCGACGATGCGCGGGTCAACCCCAATGGCGGCGCCATCGCCGTTGGCCACCCGCTGGGCGCCTCCGGCGCGCGGCTGGCGCTGAGCGTGGCGCGGCAACTGCAGCGCAGCGGTCAACGCTATGCGGTGATCAGCCTGTGCATCGGCGTGGGCCAGGGGCTCGCCATGGTTATCGAGCGCGCGTGAGCGCGCCTGCGAGGAGTTGAAGATGGGTGCTTTGAGCGGATACCGCGTACTCGACCTCAGCCGCGTGCTGGCCGGCCCCTGGTGCGGCCAGGTGCTGGCCGACCTGGGCGCGGAAGTGATCAAGATCGAACGGCCCGGCGTGGGTGACGATACCCGCGGCTGGGGCCCGCCGTACATGAAGACCGCCGACGGTTCGGACAGCTCCGAGGCCGCGTACTACCAGTCCACCAACCGCAACAAGCTGTCGGTGGCGCTGAACCTGGCGAGCGAGGAAGGCCAGGCGCTGGTGCGCGCGCTGGCCTGCGAGTGCGATGTGCTGATCGAGAACTACAAGGCCGGCTCGCTGGCCAAGTACGGGCTGGATTACGACAGCCTGTCCAAGCTCAATCCGCGCCTGGTGTACTGCTCCATCACCGGCTTCGGCCAGACCGGCCCGCGCGCCGAGGAGCCCGGCTACGACTTCATCATCCAGGGCATGGGCGGGTTGATGAGCATCACCGGCGAGAAGGACGGCGTCCCCGGCGCCGGCCCGCAGAAGGTCGGTGTCGCGGTGTCCGACGTGATGACCGGCCTGTACTCGGTGGTCGCCATCCAGGCGGCGCTGCTGGCGCGGGAAAGGACCGGCCGCGGCCAGCACTGCGACATGGCGCTGCTCGACGTGCAGGTCGCCATGCTCGGCAACCAGAGCCAGAACTACCTCGCCACCGGCCGCTCGCCGGGGCGCCAGGGCAACGCCCACGTCAACATCGTGCCGTACCAGGTGTTCAGCGCGAAGGACATGGACTTCATCATCGCCTGCGGCAACGACAGCCAGTTCGTCTCGCTGTGCGAGGCCATCGGCCTGCCGGAGCTGCCCAAGGACCCGCGCTTCACCCGCAACGCCGACCGCGTACGCAACCGCGACATCATCGTCGGCAAGCTGGCCGAGCATTTCCAGGGCGACACCGCGGACAACTGGGTGCGCCGCATCCACGCGGTGAAGGTGCCGGTGGGCGTGATCAACGATATCGGCCGCGCGCTGGAAGAGCCCCAGGTGGTCGCCCGCGACATGCTGGTGGACATCCCTCACGCGCAGAACCCCGGCTTCCGTATGGTCGGCAGCCCGCTGAAGCTGTCCGAGACGCCGGTGGAATACCAGCGCCCGGCACCCATGCTCGGCGAACACACCGACGAGGTGCTCAAGCGCCGCCTCGGGCTGGACGATGCGCGCCTGGCGGCGCTCAAGGCCGAGGGGGTGATCGAGCAACTGGGCCAGGGCTGACGCCGTTCGCGAATGACGGCGGATCGCCGCAAGCGGTCAGGTGCCCCAGGCTCGTTGAGTTCGTGGGCGAGCAAGGCCTTTGAAGAGCGCGCCGGCGCAAGTCTCGATCCGCAGGAGCGAGGTTGCTCATGAATCCACTGCCCTCCGGCGCCGACGCCGGAGGGCGCCACTCACAGGAAAACCGAATGAACGTGCTGGTCGCCGACCTGTTCGAAGCCGCACCGGAGCTGGAAAAGGTCGTCTGAGCCCGCGCATTCCCGTGCCGGGCCAGCCGACATCGGCCCGGCGTTTTGCCAACACCTCACGTAGATAGAAACAAGAACAATGAATACTCGTCGACTCCCTGTGCTGGTCTCCGGACTGGCGCTGCTGCCCCCGTTCGCCCTCGCCGATTTCCTCGCCGACAGCAAGGCCAGCATCGAAACGCGCAACTTCTATTTCAACCGCGACTACCGCCAGAGCGGCGCCGCCCAGTCGAAAGCCGAGGAATGGGCGCAGGGCTTCCTGCTGCGCTACGAATCGGGCTACACCGACGGCACCGTTGGCGTCGGCGTGGATGCCCTCGGCCTGCTGGGCCTGAAGCTCGACTCCAGCCCGGACCGCTCCGGCTCCGGCCTGCTGCCGTATTCCGCCAGCGACCGCCGCGCCGCCGACGACTACAGCGCGCTCGGCCTGACCGCCAAGCTGCGTGCCTCCAACAGCACCCTGAAGGTGGGCACGCTGCTGCCCAAGCTGCCGGTGGTGCAGTACAACGACACCCGCCTGCTGCCGCAGACCTTCCAGGGCGCGCTGGTGGAGTCGAAGGAGCTCGACGACCTCGACCTGCAGCTTGGCCAGTTGCGCCAGGTGAAGCAGCGTGACTCGACCAACGACGAAGACCTGTCGATGACCCGTGGCAACAAGCGCAACATCGTTGCCGGCAGCCACCTCACCAGCGACCGCTTCAACCTCGCCGGCGGCACCTATCGCTGGAACAGCCAGCTCAGCACCAGCTACCACTATGCCAACCTCGAAGACCTCTACCGCCAGCACTACGTGAGCCTGGTGCATACGCTGCCGATCGCCGAGGGCCAGTCGCTGAAGTCCGACATCCGCTGGGCGCGCTCCACCGACGATGGCGGCAGCAACGTCGACAACCGCGCGCTCAATGCCATGTTCACCTACAAGCTGGGCAACCAGGCGTTCGGCCTCGGCCTGCAGCGCATGTCCGGCGACACCGGCTTCGCCTACCTGTCCGGCACCGACCCGTACCTGGTCAACTACGTGCAGATCGGCGATTTCGCCAACAAGGACGAACGCTCCTGGCAGCTGCGCTACGACTTCAACTTCGCCACCTACGGGATGCCCGGGCTGAGCCTGATGACGCGCTATCTGCGCGGCGACCACATCGACCTGCTGAACGGTCAGGGCAACGGCAAGGAGTGGGAGCGCGATACCGACATCGGCTACGTGGTGCAGAGCGGTGCGCTGAAGAACGTCGGCTTCAAGCTGCGCAACAGCACCTTCCGCAGCAGCTTCGGCAACGACATGGACGAAACCCGCTTCATCGTCAGCTACACCCTGCCGATCTGGTAAGGGTGGCGGGCCTCCGGTCCTTGACGATCGGGAGGCTTGCTCCACGGGTGTCCGGGCGCTGCGCAGGCAGGCCCGGACACCCGTGGGGACACGCCAGGACGAACGGCGCCAACGCCCGTGCTTGAGCGAGCGAGGGGATATTTCCTGCGTGCCGGCTGTCTCACCGGACGCGGAAAAGTCTGGCCAGGGCCTGCGCCCTCGGCTTATAAAACCCCTTCGCCGCTGCAGACCCGCAGGGATGGCGGCCCCACGAGATCAAGGAACGATGATGCGACGAGTCACGATGATTCTGCTCGCGGCTGCGCTATTGCAAGGCTGCGCACACCAGAAAACCGGCAACCAGTGCGAAGACAACTTCAACACTTCGGGTGGTTTCATGGCCGGCAAGACCTACAACTCCAGCGTCGTATTCGACCACCTGGCCCCCGAAAAGGCCTTCCACAACGCGCAGAAGGCGCTGCTCAAGGAAGGCTTCTCCATCGATACCGCAGACGACGAGCGCGGCATCATCTCCGCCCACCAGGGCGTCATCCTCAGCAGCCGCACCGCGCCGATGAGCGTCGTGGTGGAGGAGGCCGGGAAGGGCAGCAAGGTGAGCTACATCTTCACCACCTCTGGCGGCATGTACACCACCGACGGCGTGGTGCGCGAGGGCTTCTGCCGCCTGGCGGACGGAATGCGCGAGTAGCTCTGCCCAGCCCGCCATTGAGCAGGCATCCGGCTCCTTGTCGGATGGGTATCGCTGCACGCCACGCCACCCGGCGGCGAGGCTCACGGGTATCTCAGGCCCTGGCCAGCTTTTCGACGAGGCGCCGGGTCAGCGGCGCGATGACCAGCACCAGCGGGAAGGCGATGCTCCAGCTGGTGAGCCACGCCCCCAGCCAGAGCTGGGCAAAGGCCGGTGCCAGGCCGATGGCGCGCCAGGTGGAGAGCCCGGACACCAGCAAGGTCATCACGCCGGACAGGATCAGCGCGAACAGCAGCGGGCCGCAGCGGCGCGGGATCATGCCTGCACCTCCTTTGCATGCTCGAGCTGTGGCGAGTGCAGGCGGCCCAGGGTCTGGGCGAAATGCTCGCCGAACAGCCGCGCGGTCTTCAGGTCGCCGGGGCAGAAGTCCGCGGCGGTCTTGTCGGCCTGGGCCATCAGCCCGGACCAGGAGCCGAGACGGTTGGCCGCTTCTTCGACCGGCACGCCCAGGTGCTGCTCGGGGAGGATCGGGTTGCCGGCCCAGAGCATCCCGTGCTGCATGCAGAAGGTGAACAGCGAGATCAGCGTGGACTGCTTGTCGCCCGCCGGCAGCGCCGAGACAGTGAAACCGGCGGCGAGGCGGCCGCGCAGCCTCTGCTGGCGCCACAGCGGCCCGGTGGCGTCCATCAGCGCCTTCAGCGGCGCCGAAACGCCACCCAGGTAGGTGGGCGAGCCCAGGATCAGGCCGTGATAGGCAAGCAGCGCCTGCGGTTGCTCGATCAGCACCTGCGCCTTGAGCAGGTGGACTTCGCAGTCTGGCACCCGGCTCGCGCCGCTGGCGATGGTCTGGGCGATGCGTTCGGTGCGGCCGCTGGCGCTGTGGTAGACGATGGCAATGGTTTTCATGGCTTCTCCGCTGTTTTCACGCAAGGGGAAGGCCGCGTGTGGATTGACCTCGGCGGCCTTTGGCGTGAACCTACAAGTTCAAGCGAACTTGAGGTCAAGAGGTGTTCCATGGATATCGCTGACGTGGCCCGACGTTCCGGCGTGCCGGCATCGACCCTGCGTTTCTACGAGGAAAAGGGGTTGATCGTCTCGCTGGCCAAGCCCGGTGCGCGCCGCCAGTTCGCGCCGCAGATCCTCGACCAGCTGGCGCTGATCAGCCTGGGCCAGTCGGCCGGCTTCAGCCTGGAGGAAATCCGCTCGATGTTCGCCGGCGACGGCACCACCCACATCGACCGGCAGATGCTCTCGGCCAAGGCGGACGAACTGGACGCCACGATCAGACGCCTGCGCGCGATGAGCCGCGGGTTGCGCCATGCGGCGGCGTGCCCGGCGCCCAGTCATGCGGAGTGCCCGACGTTCCAGAAGCTGGTGAAGGCGGCGGCGGACAGTGCGCTGGCGGGGAAGAAGGAGCGGGGGCGGCTGAGGAAGGGGCAGGGTGCTGTCTGATGGAGCTGGAACGGGGCTTGCCCTCTACCGGGTTGAAGGGCTCTTCGTAGGAGCGAGCTTGCTCGCGAACCCGCCCAGCCTCGGTGCTGCCGACAGCTCCTGTTCGCGAGCAAGCTCGCTCCTACAGAGAAACGCTCTGCCCCGTAGGGCGAATAACCCGGAACGGGTTGTTCGCCAACAAGGCGTATCGCATCGGGCTGCGGCAATCGACGGTCATCGCGCGGCTTCCGGGGCAGTGGTCGCACGTTCCAGGCGATTGCGCCCGGCGGCCTTGGCGCGGTACAGCGCGCGGTCGGCGGCTTCGATCAGGGCGTGGGGGCTGCTGTCACTCCCGGCGGGCAGGGTGGCGATGCCGATGCTGGCGGTGATGCGGCCCAGGGGGCTGCCGGCGTGGGTGAGGTTGGCCTGCTGCAGGCGCTGCATGAACTGCTCGGCCACGGCCTGCGCTCCCTCCGCGCCGGTGTTGGGCAGGATCACCGCCAGCTCCTCGCCGCCGTAGCGCGCGGCGAGGTCGGCAGGGCGGCGCACGCTGTCGGCCAGGACGCGGCCGATGCGGCGCAGGCAGTCGTCGCCGGCCGGGTGGCCGTAGGTGTCGTTGAAACGCTTGAAGTGGTCGATGTCGATCAGCAGCAGCCCCAGCGGCGCGCGCTCGCGGTGGGCACGGCGCAGCTCGGCGGCGAGGTGGTCGTCGAAGCTGCGGCGGTTCTCCAGGCCGGTGAGCGGGTCGCGGGAGGCGAGCACTTCCAGTTGGCGGTTGGCCTTGATCAGGTCTTCGCGGGCATCGCGCAGCAGCCGCTCGGTGCCGATGCGGCGCTGGATGGCGAGGATCAGCAGGCTGCCGATCACCACGATGACCATCAGCAGGCCGAAGGCGATGATGACCGTGCGCAGGGCGTCATCGCGCCAGGCGGCCAGGGCCTCGTCCTTGCCCAGGGCGACCGAGGTCACCAGCGGGTAGCGCTCGTTCTGGCGGAAGGCGTAGATGCGTTCGACGCCGTCCAGCGAGGAGGTGAAGGTCGCGCTGCCGACCATGGCGTTGTCCAGGTAGCGGGTAAAGATCGGCGAGCGCGAGAGGATCTGGCCCATGTCGCTCTCGCGGAACGGGTAGCGCACCAGCACCTGGCCGTTGCTGATGGCCACGCCGATGGCGCCGGTCTTGCCAATGTCGATCTTGCCGAACAGGCGCAGGAAGTCCTGCACGCCGAGGGCCGCGACGATCACCCCGGCGAAGTTGCCGTGGGCGTCGTTGTAGCGGCGGCTGACGGTGATCACCCAGACGCCGGTGGCGCGGCTGTGGATCGGCCCGCCGATGTACGCATCCAGCGAAGGGTTGTCGCGGTGGTGGATGAAATAGCCGCGGTCGGCGCTGTTGGAGCCGGGCGGGAAGGGGCCGGTGGAGGTCATCAGCCAGTTGCCCTTCGCATCGTAGATGCCCACGCCGTTGAGCTGCCCGAGCAGGTGCTGCTGGCGCTTCACCAGGTCGTTCAGGCGCTGCAGGTTGGCGGCGCCGGTCCCTTCGCTCTCCAGGCGTTCGGCGAGACCCAGCAGGAGCATGGAGCTCTGGGTGACCACGCCTTCGACATAGGTATCCAGCGCCTGGGTCAGGTTGAGGTTGTGGGTGGTGGCATCCGCCAGGGTGCGCTCGCGCGCCGACCACAGCTCCCAGGCCGTGGCGGTGGCCACGGCGAGGCTGATGATCGACAGCAGGAGGATGGCTAGGCGGATGTCGCGTTTCACACTGACCTCGTGGGGGCGTCCCCTATGGGTTGCCAGGCGTCGCGGACATCGCCCGGCGGCAGAGCAGGGAGACGCCGGCCGCGCGTGCCGGGTTACGTGTCGTTGGTCAGACGCCGGGCATGCCGCTGAGTTGCACGCGATTGCGACCTTTTTGCTTGGCGACGTACAGGTGCTGGTCGCAGCGTGCGAGCAATTCGCGGGGCTCGTGCAGGCCGCTCTCGCTGGCCATCGCCGCGCCCAGGCTGATGGTCAGGTGGCGCAGGCTGTCGGGCCGGTAGAGGTGCTCGATGCCCAGGCTCGCCACCTGCTCGCGCAGGCGTTCGGCGACGCAGCGCAGATCGTCGGCGTTGGTCGCTTCCAGCAGGATGGCGAACTCCTCTCCACCATAACGATAGACGTTGGCCTGCCCGCCGCGCAGGGTGCCGACCAGGCTTTCGGCGACCTGGCACAGGCAACGGTCGCCGGCCTGGTGGCCGTAGTGATCGTTATAGGGCTTGAAGTAGTCGATATCGGCCATCAGCAGGGCGAAGGGCCGACCGTGGGCACGCATGCCGTGCCAGCTCTCGTTCAGCTGCAGGTCCAGTGCGCGGCGGTTGCCCACGCCGGTCAGGCCGTCGGTGGCGGCCAGCTCCTGCAGGCGCAGGTTGAGCGCGGCCAGCTCCGCACGCTGGCGGCGCTCTTCGAGGTCGGCGAGGAAGGCGCGGCGTACGCCCTTGATGTTGGTCCAGCTGATGAACAGGCTGAACAGGGCGATGGGCAGGTAGACCAGGGTGAATATTAGCAGTGGCTTGGCGGCGCCGCCGTGGATCAGCCAGACGTTGTAGAAGATGATGGCGGTGATGATCGCCGAGACCAGGGCGATACCCTTGAAGGAGTAGCGCACGCCAAGGTTGCCCAGCAGCACGAAGACCACCGAGGCATAGAGGAAGAACGGCACGTCCGGCGAGGCGCTGCGCTTGAGCAATTCGAACCAGGCGATGGTGGAGATGATGTCGTGCAGCGGCATCAGCAGGTCCATCAGCAGCACGCTGCGGCTGAAGCGGAACACCAGGAAGATGTTGATCAGGCCGATCAGGCTCAGGCCGGTGCGCAGCAGCAGCGACTCCCGGGCCATGTCCGGAATGAGCAGGGCATCGGCCACGACGTAGGAGTCGTAGGCGGCCATGGCGATGAAGTTGATCGCCAGCAGGAAGCGTCGGTAATGCTGGATCACGTACGCCTGGTAGGCATCCTGCAGGCGCGGCGGGATTCTCCCCTGGGACTGCCGGGGAGGAGCGGCGGGGAACTCGGGTGCGGTCATCGAGAGTGGGAGCCTGTGTCTGCCATCCGGGGCGAATGCTGGCCAAGGGCTAGATTAGGGGGCGGCACCATCGCCGTCCAGCGGGGCGAGGCGTGGGCCGTAGCAAAACATCGCCAGCCGCCGATTGGCTCTGTCGCCAGAGTTGCTAATGGATCTTTATAGGGTGCCAATGCGGCGGCATGATGACCGCCATTACCTGCTGTCGAGGCCTTCCATGTACGTACCTGCGCATTTCGAGGAAACCCGCTCGGACGAGCTGCACCGGCTGATCCGCGAGCATCCCTTGGGCATCCTGGTCACTGGCCACGACGGCCTGCTCGATGCCAACCACCTGCCGTTCGAGCTGGAGCTCGCCGGCGAGACGCCGCTGCTGCGTGCCCATGTCGCGCGCAACAACCCGGTATGGCAGGAGGCCGACGGTGAGGAGGTGCTGGTGATCTTCCGTGGCGAGCACGCCTACGTTTCGCCCAACTGGTACCCGAGCAAGCACGAGGCGCACCGCCAGGTGCCGACCTGGAACTACCAGGTGGTGCACGTGCGCGGCCGCCTCAAGGTGATGGACGAGGAGCGCTTCGTACGCGGCGTGGTCGGCCGCCTGACCCGCACCCACGAGGCCGGCGAGGTGAAGCCGTGGAAGATGAGCGACTCCACCCCGGAGTTCATCAGCGGCATGCTGGCGAACATCGTCGGCATCGAGGTGGAGATCAGCGAGATCGTCGGCAAGTCCAAGCTCAGCCAGAACAAGGAGGATCGGGATCGGCTGGGGGCCGCCGAGCGGCTGGAGCAGCTCGGGAGCACGGCGCTGGCCGGTGCGATGCGGTCTGTGTAGGAGCGGGCCATGCCCGCGAACAGCGCCCAAGGGCGCGTTTGCCCAAGGGATGTCCGGCGTTACAGGTTGTCCGGGTCTCGAGCCTGAATCTGTGGGCGGACGTCGTCCGCCTTTCGCGGGCGTGGCCCGCTCCTACAGGGGGGTGTGCTCAGAGCCCGCCCAGCAGATCGTGGGAGTCCAGCAGGCGCCAGGCGATTTCCGGGTTCTTCTCCAGGCCGCGGCGGATCGCGGCGGGGATGGCCTGGCGGGTCTTGCGGCAAAGGCCGGGCTGATCGTCGAAGTCGAACTCGATGCCGCGCATGCTGCGCACTTCGTTGAAGCCGGGGGCGATGTGCAGGCGGATGCCGAGCTGCTCGAAGAGCTTGTGCTGCATGCGCTGCAGGTCTGCCAGGTCCTTGAGGTTTTCCAGGCGTTCGAGCAGGCGCTGTTCCTCGTGCCGGGTCAGCAGGAGGATGCGCAGGTCGGCGTTGGGGTCTGCCAGCAGGCGTTCCCGGTCGCAGTTGCAGGCGCCGGGCGGGCATTGCTGGCGGAGCGGGGGCGTGGTGGGCATGTCCCGATCATAGCGGGGGATCGGGGCTTGTTGTAGGAGCGAGGGGGCGCTAGTTCATGCTCGCGAACGAATTTCCCGGCGGCTCTGACGCAGGCCTTGCTTTAACGCCTGCCGGCTGAATGCATGGCCGGATGTTCTGCCCAACTGTCCCCTCTCCCTTCAGGGGGAGGGTTAGGGAGGGGGAGGAGGTTGGGATTGGCACTGAAGCAAGGTGTGGCTTCGTAACCCTCTCCCCGAAGGGAGAGGGAGTTGACAGAGCACGCCGGTAAGGCGCCCTCGCAGGGCCTCAATGCCCTGGCTTGCGAATGGTCTTGAGCAGATCTTCCGGGCTGATCTGCCCGACGATGGTGTTCACGCCTTCGCTGCCCGGCTGCGGCAGGCCGAGGATGTGGCCCTTGATCTTGCCGATCACGTGCATCTCGCACGGCTTGCAGTCGAACTTCAGGGTCAGCACCTCGTCGCCGTGGATCAGCTGCATCGGCTGCACCTTGGTGCGCACGCCCGTGACGCCCTTGGCCTGTTTCGGGCACAGGTTGAAGGAGAAGCGCAGGCAGTGCTTGGTGATCATTACCGGCACCTCGCCCGTCTCTTCATGGGCCTCGTAGGCCGCGTCGATCAGCTGCACGCCGTGGCGGTGGTAGAACGCGCGGGCCTTCTCGTTGTACACGTTGTACAGGAAGGACAGGTGCGACTCCGGGTACACCGGCGGCGGGCTGGTCTCGGCCTTGCGGCCGCCGCGGGGATGGGCCTGCACGCGCGCCGCGGTGAGCGCCTCGATGGCCTCGCGGCGCAGCGATTTCAGCTGCGAGTTGGGAATGAAGAACGCCTGCGGGGCGTCCAGCTCGATCTTGTCAGCGTGGTACTGGGTGGTACCCAGTTGGCCGAGCAGGTCGTGCAGTTGCTCCAGCGCCTGCTCCGGCTTGTTGGCCGCGCCGAACGGGCCGTCCAGGGCGACGCTGGCGCTGATGCCTTCCTCGCTGGTGGCGGTCAGTTCCAGGCGTTCTTCGCGCAGTGTGGCGACCCACGACAGGCCGACGCGGCGTTCGGCGGACGTCTTCTGCAGCGCCTGCTGCCAGTTGTGGTCCAGGTTGCGCGACAGCGGGTGGTTCGGCCGCAGGCGGTAGAGGCCTTCCGGCATCTCGTTGGGCTCGACGCGGTAGCGGTAGCGCTTCTCGCCGTCTTCCTCGAACTCGCCCCTGGGCTCGGCGATGTTGGCGCGGAAGCCGACCACTTCGCGCTTCACCAGCACGTTGAGGCCGTCGCCGTTGGACAGCGGGTCCTGGGTCACCACCAGCAGGTCGCGCTTGCCGACTTTCTCCACGGTGCCCACGGGCAGGCCGGTGAAGGTCGGCGAGTCGAAGGCGCCGATGTCGATCTTGCGCTCGCTGACGAAGTAGTCGGTGCTGCCGCGGTGGAAGGTCTTGTCCGGGTCCGGCACGAAGAAGTGGTCGGTACGGCCGCTGGACGCGCGGGCCAGATCCGGGCGTTCGGCGAGGATGCCGTCCAGGCGCTGGCGGTAATAGGCGGTGATGTTCTTCACGTAGCCCATGTCCTTGTAGCGCCCTTCGATCTTGAAGGAGCGCACGCCGGCGTCCACCAGGGCGCTGAGGTTGGCGCTCTGGTTGTTGTCCTTCATCGACAGCAGGTGCTTCTCGAAGGCGACCACGCGGCCCTGGTCATCCTTCAGGGTGTAGGGCAGGCGGCAGGCCTGGGAGCAGTCGCCGCGGTTGGCGCTGCGGCCGGTCTGGGCGTGGGAGATGTTGCACTGGCCGGAGAAGGCCACGCACAGCGCGCCGTGGATGAAGAATTCGATGGCGGCATCGGTCTCGTCGGCGATGGCGCGGATTTCCTGCAAGTTCAGCTCACGGGCCAGCACCAGCTGGGAGAAGCCGGCCTGATCGAGGAACTTCGCCCGCTCCAGGGTGCGGATGTCGGTCTGGGTGCTGGCGTGCAGTTCGATCGGCGGGATGTCCAGCTCCATGATGCCCATGTCCTGCACGATCAGCGCGTCGACGCCGGCGTCGTAGAGCTGGTGGATCAGCGCACGGGCCGGCTCCAGCTCGTTGTCGTGGAGGATGGTGTTGATCGTGGTGAACACCCGCGCGTGGTAGCGATGGGCGAACTCCACCAACTGGGCGATATCGCTCACTTCGTTGCAGGCATTGTGCCGCGCGCCGAAGCTCGGGCCGCCGATGTAGACGGCGTCGGCGCCATGCAGGATGGCCTCGCGGGCGATCGACACATCGCGGGCAGGGCTGAGCAGTTCCAGATGGTGTTTGGGCAAGGACATGGTTTCTTCTTTATCAGGCGTGCTTATCAGGTATGGAGCGGGCAATCGCGCATTGTACCGGCCAAACGCCGCGCCGGCACCCGTGGCGTGCCGGGCGGCGTAACCCCCGGTCGCCAGCCAGCTCCGCTCGACTGCAGGAGCGAGTTTGCTCGCGAACCGCTCGACACGGAACGGCGGACTGTGTCCGCCATCGCGTGCATGGCACGCTCCTACAGGTTGGTTGCGGTTCGTGTAGGAGCGGGCCATGCCCGCGATCCGCCGGCAGGGCCGGCGCTTCCTGTTGCGCTGGTGGTGCAGGTTTGCTGCGTTGGTCTCGGAATTTCTGCGCCGCTTCGGCGTGCGCGCTGGCTTCCAGTTTCGCCCCCTCGGGCGACCCACTTTGGCAAGCGACCCAAAGTGGGCAAAGGTCTTGCCCCGTCATCCGGCCCCGGCTTCGCCGGGGTTCCCTCGCTCCATCGCAGTTCCAGGGGCACGCCGCGGTGGGCCATCCCTGGCCCATCGCGGCTCTCGCGGCATCCATGCCGCTCAACCCCTGGAACTCCGATTCCACTCGGCCTCCTGAACGGGGCGTTCGGCGCGTGCGGATATTTCTCTGGAAGTCTGCTGGGAGAGCCAGAGGTAGAGCCCGGCGCGGATGTCGGGCTTTTCGTAGGAGCGAGCTTGCTCGCGAACCGCCTAACACCGGTCTCCCCTTGTAGCAGCGGACTTTGTCCGCCATCGCGTGCATGGCACGCTCACAGGTCTACTCCGGCGTGATGGCTTTCGTAGGAGCGGATCTTGTCCGCGAAATCCCGTGCGGTGCACTCCGCAGCTCGGCCTGGCAGCCAACCTGTCTCGCCCCTACGAAGAGCGGCGCGAAACGTGACCTGTAGGAGCGGGCCATGCCCGCGATCGCGCCCGTGGGCGCTCCTACCGGCAATTACCAAGCCCGGCAGCTCTGCAACGCCCCCGGCGATGCCCTTGCAAAACTGCAAAGTGACCCTGCAACCCTGTCTATTCCGCGCTTTGCGGGCATGGATCAAGATTCGTTCGTCCTTTCGGAATACCTCCCCCCACTTTCAAGGAACCGAATCATGAACGCCAAGAAATCCCTGCTCGCCGCTTCCCTCGCCCTGGCCATCGGCAACGTGTTCGCCGCGGGCAACCCCACCGTCGAACACAACACCCAGGCCTTCCTCGAAGCGCTGGAGGCCGGCAAGGGCCAGCCGCTGGAAACTCTTTCGCCCAAGGATGCCCGTGCGGTGCTGACTGGCGCCCAGTCGTCGGTGAAGGTCGACCTCTCCGGCACCCAGGTCAGCGAGAAGACCGTGCAGACCGACGTCGGCCCGGTGAAGCTGACCATCGTCCGCCCGGCCGGCGTGAAGGGCACGCTGCCGGTGTTCATGTACTTCCACGGCGGCGGCTGGGTGCTGGGTGATTACCCGACCCACGCCCGCCTGATCCGCGACCTGGTGGTGAATTCCGGCGCGGTCGCGGTCTACGTCGACTACACCCCGTCCCCCGAGGCGCATTACCCGGTGGCGATCAACCAGGCCTACGCCGCGACCCGGTGGGTCGCCGAGCACGGCAAGGAGCTCAACGTCGACGGCAAGCGCCTGGCCGTGGCCGGCAACAGCGTCGGCGGCAACATGGCGGCGGTGGTCGCGCTGATGGCCAAGGACAAGGGCACGCCGAAGCTGCGCTTCCAGGCCCTGCTGTGGCCGGTGACCGATGCCAGCTTCGAGACCGGCTCGTACAACCAGTTCGCCCAGGGGCACTTCCTCACCAAGCCGATGATGCAGTGGTTCTGGGACAGCTACACCACCGACCCGAAACAGCGTGCGGAAATCTATGCCTCGCCGCTGCGCGCCACCGTCGACCAGCTCAAGGGCCTGCCGCCGACCCTGATCCAGACCGCCGAATCCGACGTGCTGCGTGACGAGGGCGAAGCCTACGGTCGCAAACTCGACGCCGCCGGTGTGGCCGTCACGTCCGTGCGCTACAACGGAATGATCCACGACTACGGCCTGCTCAACGTGGTCAGCCAGGTGCCGGCGGTACAGGCCGCCATGCGCCAGGCCGGCCAGGAGCTGAAGGTTCACCTGCAGTAAACCGCTTTCCTCCCTCGCCGCAGGGCGGGGGAGGCCACTTCTCTGGAGGGAACCCACGTGAACCAGCCCACGCAGCAAGAATCCGTCACCCTGATCATCCGCCACCGCGCCCGCCCCGACAGCGTCGCCGCCTACGAAGTCATCCTGCGCGAACTGACCCGCGCCGCCAGCGAGTTTCCCGGCCATCTGGGGGTGGACGTGATGCGCCAGGGCGACCATTTCACCTCGGTCCTGCGCTTCGCCAGTGCCGACGAACTGCAGGCCTGGCTCGACTCGCCGCAGCGTCGGGACCTGATCGAACGCGCCAACCCGCACCTGATCGACCTGGAGCAGAAGGAGCTGCACACCGCCCACGAATTCTGGTTCACCACCCCGGACAACCCGCAGAAGCAGCCGCCGCGCTGGAAGCAGGCGGCCATCTCCTACCTGGTGATCCTGCCGCTGGTGATGCTGGTGCCGCAGCTCTGGCGCCCGCTGTTCGTCCAGATCCCCCTGCTGGGCAGCTTCGTGCCCGCCAACATGCTCATCGTCGCGACCATCGTCCTGCTGGTGGTCTACGTTTTCATGCCACGGGCCACGCGCCTGTTCTCCGCCTGGCTCAACGCCCGCTGATCGAAAGAGGAACTTCGCCATGTACGCCGACCTGATCCTGACCAACGGCCGCTTCCACACCGTCGACCGCGAGAAACCCGAAGCCACCGCCGTGGCCATCGCCGACGGCAAGTTCATCGCCGTCGGCACCGAAGCCGAGGCCATGGCCTTCCGCGCCGGCGCCACCCGCGTCATCGACCTCAAGGGGCGCACGGCGATTCCCGGCCTCAACGACTCGCACCTGCACCTGATCCGCGGCGGCCTGAACTACAACCTGGAACTGCGCTGGGAAGGCGTGCCGTCCCTGGCCGACGCCCTGCGCCTGCTGAAAGAGCAGGCCCTGCGCACGCCGTCGCCGCAATGGGTGCGCGTGGTGGGTGGCTGGAACGAATTCCAGTTCGCCGAGAAGCGCATGCCGACCATCGAGGAATTGAACCAGGCCGCGCCGGACACGCCGGTCTTCGTCCTGCATCTATACGACCGCGCGCTGCTCAACCGTGCCGCGCTGCGCGTCGTCGGCTACACGAAAGACACCCCGAATCCGCCCGGCGGCGAGATCGTCCGCGACAGCAAGGGGGAGCCCACCGGCATGCTGGTGGCCCGGCCCAACGCGATGATCCTCTACGCGACCCTGGCCAAAGGGCCGAAGCTGCCGTTCGACTACCAGGTCAATTCCACCCGCCAGTTCATGCGCGAGCTGAACCGTCTGGGCGTCACCAGCGCCATCGATGCCGGCGGCGGCTTCCAGAACTACCCGGACGACTACCAGGTGATCGAGCAGCTGGAGAAAGACAACCAGCTCACCGTGCGCATCGCCTACAACCTGTTCACCCAGAAGCCCAAGGAAGAACTGGCCGACTTCAAGAACTGGACCAGCAGCGTCCAGTACGGCCAGGGCAGCGACTTCCTGCGGCACAACGGCGCCGGCGAGATGCTCGTGTTCTCGGCGGCCGACTTCGAGGACTTCCTCGAGCCGCGCCCGGACCTGCCCGGCACCATGGAGGCCGAGCTGGAACCGGTGGTGCGCCATCTGGTCGAGCAACGCTGGCCGTTCCGCCTGCACGCCACCTACGACGAATCCATCTCGCGAATGCTCGACGTGTTCGAGAAGGTCAACCGCGACATCCCGTTCAACGGTCTGCACTGGTTCTTCGACCATTGCGAAACCATCTCGCCGAAGAACATCGAGCGGGTGAGGGCGCTGGGCGGCGGTATCGCCATCCAGGACCGCATGGCCTTCCAGGGCGAGTACTTCGTCGACCGCTACGGCAAGCAGGCCGCGGAGGCCACGCCGCCGATCAAGCGCATGCTGGCCGAAGGCGTGCCCGTGGGCGCCGGCACGGACGCCACCCGCGTCTCGAGCTACAACCCCTGGACCTCGCTGTACTGGATGGTCAGCGGCAAGACCGTGGGCGGCCTGGAGCTGTACCCGGAAGGGCTGTCCCGCGCCACCGCGCTGGAGCTGTACACCCATGGCAGCGCGTGGTTCTCCAACGAGCAGGGCAGGAAGGGCATGATCAAGGTCGGGCAGATGGCGGACCTGGCGGTGCTCTCGGCCGACTACTTCAACGTGCCGGAGGAAGAGATCAAGGCCATCGAGTCGGTGCTGACCGTAGTGGACGGCCGCGTGGTGTTCGGCAGCGGCGATTTCGAGCGCCAGGCGCCCACCGCGATTCCGGTGCTGCCGGACTGGTCGCCGGTAGCCAAGGTGCCCGGCCACTGGCGCCCGCAGGCGCCGCTGCAGAATGCCGTGCACCAGTGCGTCGGCTCCTGCGGCGTGCACGGCCACAGCCACGAACGCGCCCGCCAGTCCAGCGTGCCGGTGAGTGATTTCCAGGGCTTCTGGGGCGCCTTCGGCTGTTCCTGCTTTGCGTTCTGATGGCGCAACCGTCTGGCCCGCGAGGGCCGGATGACAATCGCGGACGGAGTCCGCTCCCACGTTCAGGGACGCATAGGCGGCATTCCATATGCGGGAGCAACTGCCATGCTGCGAACCCTTGTATCCGAGACTTCCCTCTCCCTAACCCTGGCTACGCGCCCCGCTCCGAAGGGAGAGGGGAACGTTCGGCGCAGGGTGAAATCATTGCGTCAGCCGGCACGGACAGCTCCCTCTCCCTGAAGGGAGAGGGCGGGGGAGAGGGCGGGCCGGCACGATATCTCCTGTAGGAGCGGGCCATGCCCGCGAACCGCGGACAAGGTCCGTGCTCAGAACCCCACCAACTGCCCCACGGCCTGCGCCTGCGGGTCGTCGCTGCGGCTGACCAGCGCGTAGTTGTAGCCGCCCTGGCTCCAGTAGCGTGCCAGCAGGTCGCCGTCCGTACGCTGCCCCTGCGGCAACATCTCGTGGCGCGGGCCCGGCGGGCGGATGAAGAAGGTCAACCGCCGACCCTGGCCATCCTCATAGATCACCAGTGCCGCCGCGCCCTGTTCGGTGGCGAGCAGGCGGGCGCCCACCGTCTTCAAGCCGACCTGCTCCAGCGCGGGCGGCGGGGTGGCGTCCTTCAGGTAACGCGCCAGCCAGCCGCGCAAATCGCCGCCGTCGCGCAGGTCCAATCCCGTCTGGCCGGCATCGGCAAACAGTCGATAGGCCTGCACCGCATCCTGCATCGGCAGCACGCCGTGCATCATCGCGTCGCCGCGCATCTGCCAGCCGCCCATGCCGCCGACGCCCAAGGCCAGCAGCAAGGCTGCCGCCGTGGCCAGCCGCGAACGTCGCCGTTGCTGGATCTGCCGGCGAATCCGCGCCGGATCGAGCTGCTCCGGCAGCGCCCCCCGCGCTTGCCCGGCAAAGGCCGCGCGCAGTTGCTGGGCATCCTGTCGCCAGCCTTCCACGCGGCGGGCATCGTCCGGGTGGGCGGCGAGCCAGGCTTCCACCCACTGGCGGCGCGCCGGGTCCAGTTGGTCGTCGATGTAGGCGTGCAGATCCTGTTCCTGGGGAGTGCCCTCGGGGATGCGTTCGTTCATTTCAGTACCCGCAAAGAAGGAGTCGCCGCCTGTCCTTCGCTCAGCGCGCGCAGCGCCGTGCGGGCGCGCGACAGGCGGGACATGACGGTGCCCATGGGAATAGCCAGCGCCTCAGCCACCTCGCGGTAGCTCAGGCCCTCGACGCTGACCAGCGTCAGCAGCGCGCGTTGCTCGGCGGGCAGGCGCTCGAAGGCCTCCAGCGTCGAGCGTGCGCTGACGATGTCTTCCGGCGACGCACTCACCTCGCTGTCGGCGCCGAACAGGCTGAGCAGGCGCGCATAGCGTTTTGCCCGGCGCTGCCCGTCGATGAAGTGCCGGTAGAGGATCGAGAACAGCCAGGCGCGCAGGTCGCCGTCGTCGCGGCGGCCGGTCCAGGCTGACAGCGCTTTTTCCAGGGTGGCCTGGACCAGGTCGTCGGCGCTGCTCGCGCTGCGGGTCAGCGACAGCGCGAAGCGCCGCAGCCGGGGCAGCAGTTCGCGCAGTGAATGGTCGTCCAGTGAATGCATCGGGGCGCCAGGAATGGGTGGGTTCGAGCGTGAAAGACGAATGTCGCGGCGATCTATTCCCGCCAGGCGAAAAAATAAATTTCTCGCGGTGGGCGGGAATAACCCGTCGCACGGTGCGTCGTACCGGCTCAACGCATTCAGCCTAAGCCTGAGGAGCTGGAAATGACAGAAACCCCACCCAACGTGCCGCTGCGCCTGGCCGCCATCGGCGCCGTGGTGCTCGGCGTGGCCGCCGTCTTCGCCTACGTGGCCGGCTGGCTCGACCCGCAACGCCTCACCCCGGCCGGCGTGATCGACACCCTGGAGCACAACGGCGGCGTCTACCCCGGCTACCGCCGCAACCACGCCAAGGGCCTGTGCGTGATCGGCCATTTCGACAGCAACGGCGCCGCCGCCGACCTCTCCCGCGCCAGCCTGTTCTCCGTCGGCCGCGTGCCGGTGGTGGGGCGCCTCGCCATCCCCGGCGGCAACCCCAAGGCCAGCGACGGCGCCGCGCCGATCCGCAGCCTGGCCCTGCGCTTCCAGCCGACCGACGGCCAGGAATGGCGCACCGGCATGAACGCCATGCCGGTCTTCGTCGTGCGCGACGTCGCCAGCTTCTACGCCCTGCAGCAGGCCACCGCGCCGCAGCCGGGCACCGGCAAGCCCGACCCGGAAAAGGCCGGCGCCTTCTTCAAGTCGCACCCCGAGACACAGGCCTTCCTGCAGTGGGCCAAGTCCTCGACACCGTCCTCCAGCTACGCCAACAGCGCCTACTACAGCCTCAACGCCTTCTACCTGGTGAACAAGGAAGGCAAGGAACAGCCGGTGCGCTGGTCCGTGCAGCCCGAAGCGCCGGTCGAGCCATTGGCCGCCGACAAGCGTGGCGACGCCGACTTCCTCGCCGACGAACTGGCCCAGCGCATCGCCGCCGGCCCGCTGCGCTGGCGCCTGCAGTTCACCCTTGGCGAACCCGGCGACAGCACCGTCGACCCCACCCAGGCCTGGCCCGCCAGCCGCCGCACCGTGGACGCCGGCGAACTGGTGATCGAACGCCTGCAACCGGAAATCGGCGGCGACTGCCGTGACGTCAACTACGACCCGCTGATCCTCCCCGACGGCATCCGCGCTTCCGACGACCCGCTGCTCAGCGCGCGCTCGGCCGCCTACTCGGAGTCCTTCAACCGCCGCACCCGTGAGCAGGCCCAGGAGACCCACTGATGAAACCGACGTACTTCCCGCTCCCCCTGCGCGTGCTGCACTGGCTGATGGCGGTGCTGGTGCTCGCCATGCTGCTGATCGGCTTAGGGATGGTCGCCAGCGTCTCCCCGCGGCACGCCGCGCTGGTCGCCATCCACAAACCCCTGGGCGCCGCGCTGCTGGTGCTGGTGCTGCTGCGCATCCTGGTGCGCCTGACCAGCCGCATCCCCGCACTGCCCAGCGACATGCCCAGCTGGCAACGCCGCGCCGCGCACCTCTCGCACCTCGTGCTCTACGGGCTGCTGCTGGCCCAACCACTGGTGGGCTGGACCATGCAATCCGCCGGTGGCTACCCCGTCGTGCTCTGGGGCGGCGTCGAACTGCCCGCGCTGGTCTCGCCCTCGGTACAGCTCCACACCGTACTGCGCAGCGCCCACACCGTCATCGCCTACGCCTTGCTCGCGACCATCCTCCTGCACCTCGCCGCCGCGTTGTTCCACGGGCTCATCCGCCGCGACGAAGTCCTCCCCAGCATGACCGGCGCCCCCATGCCGCGCCGTTCCACTGGGGATCGACCATGAAGGCGTGGCTCGCTGTCGCCTGCCTCTCCACCTCCTGCGCGGCCCTCGCCGCGCAGGACGCACCACCGCCGCAGGACTACCACGACGGCCAGCAGCTCGACATCAAGCGGGTGGTGCAACAGCCGGACCTCGACTTCTGCGGGATACGCGAGGTGAAGATGACCTACGAAGACAGCGCCGGGCAGCGGCACAGGCTGCGGTATCCGGTGTGGGGGCAGGGGTGTGGGAATGAAAACTGAGGGGCTGCACGAATCAGCATGACGCGCGCCGGGAATGGTGCGGCACTCCGCGCCCATCTTATGATGGCTGCCTAGGACACCGTTCTGCATTGGAGGCAGCCTTTGAGCGCTCAACTCGAACTTTCGGACCGCTACACCGGCTGCCTGCTCGGCCTGGCCTGTGGCGATGCCGTCGGCACCACCTTGGAATTCACCAACCGCGCGAGCCTTACGCCGATCAGCGACATGGTCGGTTGCGGGCCGTTCGGCCTCAAGCCGGGGCAGTGGACCGACGACACGTCCATGGCCCTGTGCCTGGGGGAAAGCCTGCTCACGTGCAATGGCTTCGACGCCAGGGACCAGATGACGCGCTACCTCAACTGGTGGCAGTGGGGCTACTGGAGCGCGACCGGGGAGTGCTTCGACATCGGTATGACCGTTCGCCAGGCACTGAGCACCTTCCAGGAGACCGGCGAGGCCTTCGCCGGTTCTACCGATCCGGCGACTGCCGGCAATGGCTCGATCATGCGTCTGGCGCCGGTCGTGCTGTATTACTACCCGGACCTGCGCGAGGTCTCAGCGGCCGCCGCCCAAAGTTCACGCACCACCCATGGTGCGACGGAGGCGGTCGAGTCCTGCCAGTTGCTGGCGCAGGTATTGGCCAATGCCCTGGCCGGCCAATCCAAGGATGAGCTGCTGACTCTCTCGCCGGAGCGCTACAGCGAACCCGCCATTCGGGAACTTGCCGCCGGCAGCTTCCGCCACAAGCGCAGGGAAGACGTGCGCGGCACTGGCTACTGCATTGCCTCGCTGGAAGCGTCGCTCTGGTGCTTCTGGTCCACCAATAGCTACGCTGCCGCCGTGCTGGAAGCCTCCAACCTCGGCGACGATGCCGACACCACGGCCGCCATCACCGGGCAGATCGCCGGTGCCTATTACGGCAAGCAGGGTATTCCCGCCCACTGGCTGGCGCGACTGCATCAGCGGGCCGATATCGAGGAGATGGCCCTGGCCTTGCTCAGGGCAGCGCAGGCACGGGCCTAGCGGCTGGCGCTAATTGGGGCTGAGCCTCTGGGGCGCACGCGTCTTCACCTATGGCGGAAGATCAGGCTTCACAACGAAGAATACTTTTCGTCATTCTGCTCCCGGCGGCGAACCGGTTCGGGGACAACGGTGCTTGCACGACGATTGAGCCGTTGCGGCTCCACAGTCCCTTATTAGGCACGGCTAAGCAGCAACGGCCAGCTGGGGGCATCGGCGAGGGGCGTTGTGCAATTCCTCACCAGAACCTCCAGCGGCATTCGCGCCGCTGGCGGTCCGTTTCTCAGGTTAAGCCAGCGCTTCCGCCACTGGAACCGCCGCACGCTTGTTCACCAGCTGCAGCAGGGGGATCGGGTTCGAGCGTCAGTACCCGCGTGATTCATCCAGCGCCGGCCCGCTCTCCCGCGCACTCGGAGCCTGTTGGGGCACTGGGTGTGCCTGGCGTTTGCGCGCCCATTTGACCAGCCGGCTCATGGCGATGAAGCCAGCGAAGATCAGCATCGGGTAGGCGTAAAGCAACTCGCCCAGGCTGTACTTCCAGGCCAGGGGACGACCGACACCGAGCAAGGCTGCGTAGAACCAGGAAACCGCCGAGACCGTGCCGGCAAAGATGCTCAGGGCCCGCATGCCCGGTTCGAGCTGGAGCAAGGAGCCCGCCCGCATCAGGGCGGGCATGACCACCGAATGCAACAGGCTGCCGTTGACCGTGAGCAGGGCGACGATGAGGACCTTGGCTTGCAGCTTGGGATTGAGGAGGTACTCCAGCCCCTTGGCGGACATATCCAGCAGCACGATGAGCACGCCGGAAAACCAGAGCATCTGCAGCGCCAGGGTGATGGTGCGCTTGAGCGTCTCCATGGGCGCCTGCTCGAGGTGAATCGAATCCGAACCTTTCAGGAGCTGCTTGATCATGGCGAAGTCACTGGTCAGGACCAGGCCAATCGCGACGCAACAGGCGATCAGGTGGGTGTAGACCACACCCAGGCGGACGAACTCCATGACTGCTTCGCGCTGCAGCAGCGAAGTCACTACGTGAACGAATTCCATGATTTGTCTCTTGTTTTTGGAATGGGCCGCCGGCTGTGCGGGGCCATGACGAAGCGTCGGGTGGGGGCTTGCGAGCTACCGTGCAGGTTTATCCATGTGCGGCGGAATGTTATTTGCAAATAATTCTTACTGGCAAGAACAAAAAGCAGTACCCGCGTGCCGATTCGACGGGGCGCGGAGCGGTATCCGGGCGTATGGATTCCAGGATTTCAGAGGTTTTCAGGCGAAGGACTGAGCTGGAAGAAACCGTGAAGGGCGGTAGTGCGTAGGTATGCGCGAGTGGAGCCGTGGCGGGAGAAGGAGGCCTGCTATGAAGCAGGCGCCCGAGTCGTGTCGGGTGTGGTCGCTCCAGCGCGCGGGAGCCTGCGAAACTTCCGTACTGTCTCCACGAACGGCGTCACGATCAGGCTCCACAGCGACGAATACTTCTCGTCATCCTGCTCCCCGGCACCGAACCGGATCGGCTCCGGCGCGCGCTGGGTGACGTAGAGCGTGCCGAACATCCAGTCCCACAGCGACAGGTTGATGCCGAAGTTCTTGTTGAAGTGGCGGGGCGCGTCGCTGTGGTGGATCTGGTGCTGGGCAGGGCTATTTATCACGTGCTCGACCACCGGCCCGAACGACAACCACACATGGCTGTGGCGCAGGTTGGTCGCCAGCACGTTGAACAGCAGGATCATGTAGGTCACGCCGAACAGCGTGTAGGCGCTGATCTGCCCACCGCAGAGGTACCAGAAGATACCCGCGTAGGCCCCCAGCAGCACGGTGCCGGCCAGTTGCGCCGCCAGCTTCTCCACGAAATGCACGCGGCTCGCGGTGATCGGCGTCAGTACCGCCGCCGAGTGATGCACCTTGTGGAAGGCCCACAGCCAGCGCGAGTGGAAGGCGCGGTGGACCCAGTAGTTCTTGAAGTCGCTGACCAGGAACACCCCGAAACCGTATAGCAGTGACAGGCCGAGGTTCGTCCCCATCTGCGGCCGCGCGCCCCACAGGTGGGTGAAGAAGGCGATGTAGTCGCCCGAGCGCAGGATGTACGGATCGACCAGCCCGATGATGGGCACCAGCAGCGCCACGTTGAGGATGCCGCGCACCAGGTAGTAGCGGTAATCCAGCAGCGCCGAACGGTGGAAATTCACCCGACTGCCGCCAATGAACTGCCAGAACGACGCCGCCTCCGTCAGTCCCTGTTGCCGGCGGAAGCGGAACACCGCATAGGCGATGGCGTAGGAGCACAGCAGGAACACCACGCCGACGCGGCCGCTGAGGTCGAAGAGGCCGGCGACCTGGTTGGTGATGGGGGTGATTACCCACTCGGTGAAATGACGGTGGATGTGCGAGAGATCGGGCATGGGCGTCAGGCGTTGATCGTGTCGGTAAGCCGCGGCCTTGAGGCCTGCAGTCGGATTTGCGACCCGTGAAGTCGCTTGTTCTTGTTGGCGTGACAAAGCGGAGCACTGGAGCCGGAGTGCTTCATACGCTGTCACGCATGTCGATCAGGATGGGACGTGGTGGTTCCTGCTGTCAAAGCCTGGGATCGCTGGAGCAGGGACTGTCGACAGGAGGTCCTGAGCGTCCTGACCCGCGAACAGAGCCGAACTGCTGATGGGTGAGGGATGGCGCGGGAGAGGGGGCGGGGAGGATTGGCTGTTTGGAGTGGGTGGGTTCGCGAGCTCGCTCCTACAAAAGTGGGCGGCTGCGATTCCTGAGTTGGGCGTTGCCCTCTCCCCAGCCCTCTCCCTGAAGGGAGAGGGGGCCGATTGGTGTGTGGGGATGGGGTGGGGTCAGCCGGTTGGAGCGGGCGTGCTCAAGCCGCCGGCGGGGTGCCTTCGGCGTTGGCGACCACGGCGTCGATCTGGATCAGGGCGCCTTTGGGCAGGGCTGCAACGGCTACCGTGCGGCGGGCGGGGACGCCGCCGGGGAAGTAGGTGGCGTACACCTCATCGACGGCAGCGATGTCATCGATGTGCGCCAGGAAGACGTTCACCTTCACCACATCGGCCAGGGTGTGGTCGATGCTTTCGACGATGGCCTTGAGGTGCTTGAGGCACTGGCCGGCCTGTTCCCTGATGCCGCCTGCCACCAGTTCGCCGGTCTTCACGTCCAGTGGCAGCTGGGCGGAGATGTGGTTGTAGTGGGAAAAGGCGACGGTCTGGGTGGAGTAGGGGCACGTCGGTGCGGCGTCGGTGTTGTGGGCCTTGATGACGATGCCGTGGCGGTCTTCGACGGCTTGCGGGGGCGTGCCGTCGCCGTGGGAGACCACGGCCTCCACCTGCACCAGGGCATCCAGCGGCAGGGCTTTTGCCTGCACCACGGTGCGCGCGGGCACGTAGCCGACGGCGCGGGCGATGGCTGAGTCGGGGAAGAAGGTGGTGTACACCTTGTTCACGGCGGGCATGTCGGTGAGGTGCTTGACGAAGACGGTGATGCGCACGATGTCATCGAAGGGTACGTCGATGCTTTCGAGGATGGTCTTGACGTTGCGCAGGCATTGCCGGGTCTGTTCCTCGATGCCGCCGGCCACCAGCTTCCCGGTGCGCGGGTCGATGGGCAGCTGGGCGCTGAGGTTGTTGTAGTGGGAGAAGGCGACGCTCTGAATGGACAGCGGGCTCAGCGGCGCGCTCTCGGCGTTGCGCTCGACCTTGACCAGATCGCCGGCCTGCGGGGCGTTGGGGATGGTGCCTTCGCCGCAGGTGATGAGCGCTTCGACCTGCACCCGCGCGCCCAGCGGCAGGGCCGCCACGGCGACGGTGGTAAGCGTCGGCAGGTAGGTGGGGAAGAAGGCGGCGTGCACCTTGCCGACGACGTCGGCGTCGGCGATGTCGGTCAGGAAGAGCGAGAGGCGCACGGTGTCGTTCAGGCTGTGGCCGATGCTGTCGATGACGGCCTTGAGGTTCCGGAAGCACTGCTCGGCCTGTTCCTTGACGCCGCCCGCCACCAGCTTGCCGGTGCTCGGGTCGACCGGCAACTGCGCGGCCAGGTTGTTGTAGTGGGAGAAGGCGACGGTTTGCGAATACGGGCCGAGGTGTTGCGGGGCCTTGTCGGTGTTGCGGGCGAGAACTGCGTTGTAGCCACTCATGTTGGTGCTCCCTGGTTCGCTGGGAATCCGTGGATGGGGTGGCAAACGCTTCGTCCAGTGCGATATCGGTCGTTGCCACTATCGGTTCAGACGACGGATATCAAGCTCGTCGAGAGGCACGCAGACTATCGGGTCTTCCGGGGTGACCCCGTTGACTTATGGCAAGCGTAGTGGGGTCTTCTTACCGGGTTGTTTCAATTGGCTATTGGGCTGAGTCCGAATATTGAGAAGGGGATTTCTGAAAGCGGGCGAGGTTTCTCGGGGAAGTTCGGTGCTGGGCCTTTTCCCTCTCCCCAGCCCTGGCTGCGCGCCCCGCTCCGAAGGGAGAGGGGGCAGTTTGTGCCGGCTGACAGCTTGGTTTTTCCTGTAGAGGCCCCTCCACAGACGTGTGTGCGCGCCGCTCGCTGTCCTTGCCGGCTGATGCTGCTGGTTCTCCTTGCGCCGGACGGTCCCCTCTCCCTTCAGGGAGAGGGTTAGGGAGAGGGGCTCCTGCCGGCTGCCGGGGTCAGAAGATGTAGTCCGTGGTCAGGAAACTGGAGTCGCGGTCGCGGATGATCTGGCTGATCAGCGCCTTGTTGGCGTCGGTGAAGCGTGTGGCCACCAGCGTGCGGATGGAGAAGGTGCGCAGCGCGTCATGGACGGAGAGGGTGCCCTCGGCGGAGTTCTTGCGGCCATTGAAGGGGTAGCTGTCCGGCCCGCGCTGGCATTGGGCGTTGATGTTGATGCGGCCGACCTGGTTGACGAAGGCATCCACCAGCGGGCCGATCTGCTCGGGATCGTCGCCGAACAGGCTGAGTTGCTGGCCGTAGTCGGACTGCAGGACGTAGTCGATCACCTCGTCCAGCTCGCGGTAGGGCACCACCGGCACCAGCGGGCCGAACTGTTCTTCGTTGTACAGGCGCATGTCGGCGCGCACCGGGCTGAGCAGCGCCGGGTAGAAGAAGCTTTCGCGGCTCTTGCCGCCGCCGGGGTTGATGACCTTGGCACCCTTGGCCAGGGCATCCTGCAACAGGCCGTTGAGGTAGTCGACCTTGCCCGGCTCGGGCAGCGGCGTGAGCGCCACGCCTGACTCCCAGGGCATGCCGGGCTTGAGTTCGGCGAGCTTGGCGCTGAACTTGTCGAGGAAGCTGTCCAGCACGTCTTCGTGGACGAAGAGGATCTTCAGCGCCGTGCAGCGCTGGCCGTTGAAGGAGAGGGCGCCGGTGATGGCTTCGCTGACGGCGTTGTCCAGATCGACGCTGGGCAGGACGATGCCGGGGTTCTTGGCGTCCAGCCCGAGGGCGGCGCGCAGGCGGTGCGGGCGCGGGTGGAGCTTCTTCAGGTCGGCGGCGCCGGAGTGGGTGCCGATGAAGGCGAAGACGTCCACCTTGCCGCTGGCCATCAGCGCGCTGACGGTCTCGCGGCCGCGCCCGTAGATGACGTTGATGACGCCCGGCGGGAAGCTGTCGCGGAAGGCTTCGAGCAGCGGGCGGATCAGCAGCACGCCGAACTTGGCGGGCTTGAAGACCACGGTGTTGCCCATGATCAGCGCCGGGATCAGCGTGGTGAAGGTCTCGTTCAGCGGGTAGTTGTACGGGCCCATGCACAGCGCCACGCCCAGCGGCACGCGGCGGATCTGCCCGAGGGTGCCCTGTTCCAGCTCGAAGCGGCTGGAGCGGCGGTCCAGTTCCTTGAGCGCCTGGATGGTGTCGACGATGTAGTCGCAGGTGCGGTCGAACTCTTTCTCCGAGTCCTTGAGGTTCTTGCCGATCTCCCACATCAGCAGCTTGACCACGGCCGTGCGCTGCTCGCGCATGCGGGCGAGGAAGCGCTCGACGTGGGCGATGCGCTCGGCCACGCGCAGGTTGGGCCATTGGCCCTGGCCGTTATCGTAGGCGGCCACGGCGGCATCCAGCGCGGCGAGGGCGGCGTCGGCATCCAGCAGTGGCGTGCTGCCGAGGATGACCTGTTCGTCGCCCTGGTCGGTGGCGAGGAAGATCGGGCTGCGCACCGGGGCGAGCGGGCCGTCCCAGCGGCGCAGTTCACCGTTGACCAGGTATTCGCGCTGCTCGACGGGCGCATCGGGGCGCCAGGCGTCGGGGATATCGGTGAGGCGGGGGAACAGGTGGTCGAGCGAGTGGTTGTCGGGCATGACTCATCCCTCGGGGAAGGTGGGCGACAGGTCAGTTTTAGATCGTAGTTGTCTTAAGGTAAATCGATTCAGCAAGTGGGTCGATGACCGGTGTAGGAGCGCGCCATGCGCGTGATCGCGGGCATGGCCCGCTCCTGCAAGGGAAGTCCGAAGCTGGGCTGGCCTGGAGTCGTAGGGCGAATAACCGCTTGCGGTTATCCGCCGGCTTTCTTCAGGGGTGTGCAGGGGCTGTGGCGGATAATCCGTTCCGGGTCATGCGCCCTACGGGTGTGCCGGGCTGGGCTGTGGCGGCGGAGCAGGCTGCAGGAGTTCCTGCTGCTCGGCGTAGCGGGCACGGATGTCGAAGTCACGGGGCCAGGCGGGCTGGGCGGGGGCTTTCGGAGTTGCGGAGGAAGTCACGGGCGATACCTCGTTGCAGGAATCCGGGGCGAATGGCGGCATTCGCCGGGTGGGGTGCATCAGCTCCCTGTAGGAGCGCCCCATGGGCGCGATCGCGGGCATGGCCCGCTCCTACAGGGGGGCTAACTACGTCAGACGAACAGCGACAGCAGCAGGATGAACAGCAGGCCGACCACCGAGAGGATGGTTTCCATCGCCGTCCAGGTCTTGAAGGTCTCCATCACGCTCATGTTGAAGTACTGCTTCACCAGCCAGAAGCCGGCGTCGTTGACGTGGGAAAGGATCAGCGAGCCGGCGCCGGTGGCCAGCACCAGCAGCTCGCGGTTGACACCGGGAATCAGGTCGATGACCGGCACCACGATGCCCGCGCCGGTGATGGTGGCGACGGTGGCGGAACCCGTGGCGATGCGGATCACCGCGGCCACCAGCCAGGCCAGGAGGATCGGCGAGATCTGCGCCTGCACCGCCATGTGGCCGATCACGTCGCCCACGCCGCTGGCCACCAGCATCTGTTTGAAGCCGCCGCCGGCGCCGATGATCATCACGATAGCGGCGGTGGGGGCGAGGCTCTGGTCGAGCAGCTTGAGGATCTTCTTCGAGTCGAAGCCGCGGGCGTAGCCGAAAGTGTAGAGCGCCAGCAGCAGGGCCAGGAGCAGGGCGGTGATCGGGTGGCCGATCATGTCCAGCCAGGCGCGGACGATGTGGCCGTCGGCGAGCATCACGTCGGCGAAGGTCTTGAGCAGCATCAGGAACACCGGCAGCAGCACGGTGAACAGGGTCACGCCGAAGCTGGGCAGGTTGCTGGTGTCCGGTTCGTGGGCGATCTGCGCCACCAGTTCCTCATTCGGCTGGCCGGGGATCACCTTGGAGATCCAGGCGCCGAAGATCGGGCCGGCAATGGCGGCGGTGGGGAGGGCGACCAGCAGACCGTAGAAGATGGTCTTGCCGATGTCCGCGCCGAACACGCCGATGGCCAGCAGCGGGCCCGGGTGCGGCGGCACCAGGCCGTGCACGGCGGAGAGGCCGGCGAGCAGCGGGATGCCGATCTTGATCAGCGACACACCGCTGCGCCGGGCGACGATGAACACCAGCGGCACCAGCAGGATGAAGCCGATCTCGAAGAACAGCGGAATGCCGACGAGGAACGCGGCGAGCATCATCGCCCAGTGCACGCGTTGCTTGCCGAAGGCCTGGATCAGCGTGCGGGCGATCTGATCGGCGCCGCCGGATTCGGCCATCATCTTGCCGAGCATGGTGCCCAGGGCAAGGATGATGCCGACGAAGCCAAGCACGCTGCCGAAGCCGTCCTGGAAGGATTTGACGATGGTCGCCACCGGCATGCCGGAGGTGAGGCCGAGGAAGCCGGCGGCGATGATCAGGGCAATGAACGGGTGGATCTTCAGGCGCGTGATCAGGAGGATCAGGCCGATGATGGTGACCACCGCATCCAGCAGCAGATAGGTGTCGTGGGACATGCCGAGCATGGGGCTCTCCTGTTGTTGTCGTTGTGCCGGAGCGGCTCTTTCTTTCTTCGATGGAGTGGGGTAGCGCTATCTTTCGAGGGCAGACGCTATCGGTGTCAGTCGCTGGCGTGCTGTCGCCACCAGAGGTGCGCGGCTTCCGCCAGCTCTTCGAGCGGACGGGTGGCGTCCAGGCGCAGGGTCAGCGGCTCGCTGGTCGGCACCTCGAGGGCGGCGAACTGGCTGTCGATCAGGCTCGCCGGCATGAAGTGGCCGGGGCGGGCGGCGACGCGCTGGGCGGCGGTTTCCGGGGTAAGTTCCAGGAACACCACCCCCAGGCCGGGCACGGCGCGACGCAGGCGTTCACGGTAGCTCAGCTTGAGCGCGGAGCAGGTGAGCACGGGGCGCTGGCCGGCGGCGATGGCTTTCTGCAGTTCGCTGGCGAGGGTGTCGAGCCAGCCGGCGCGGTCCTCGTCGGTCAGCGGGATGCCGGCGCTCATCTTCTGGATGTTGGCTTCGGGGTGGAAGGAGTCGCCTTCGATGGCGAACGCGCCGCTGCGCAGGCACAGGGCCTCGCTGACGCTGGACTTGCCGCATCCGGCGACACCCATGATGAGCACGGCATCGATGGCGGGGAGCATGCAGGGCCTCGGTGATGAGACAGCGCTATCTTTGTGGGGCGTAACGAAAAGCATCGGCTGCCTCCGTATTCTTGTCATTCTAGTCGGTGTGTCTCGGCGCTTCGGCGCGTGCTGTCAGGTCGAGCAAACGGCGGCGGGCGGGACCGGTGGAAGCCGGTCTCAGGCAATTGCCCTGGCTGCGAGACAGCGCTACCTTAGTGCCTCGATTTTTGTTTGGCAAGCCGCCCGATGACCGCCCGGAAGAACGACAAGAAAAACGACAGAAGCTCGCGCACCACCGGCAAACCCACCCTCAACGATGTGGCGCGCAGTGCCGGCGTCAGCCCCATCACCGCCTCGCGTGCCCTGCGCGGCGTGAGCACGGTGGCCGAGGAACTGGCGGACAAGGTCCGCCAGGCCGCCGCCGACCTGGGCTACGTGGCCAACCCGGCCGCCCGCGCGCTGGCTTCCAAGCAGAGCCACAACATCGTGGTGCTGGTGCCTTCGCTGGCCAACCAGCTGTTCATCGAAACCCTCGAAGCCATCCACGCGGTGATGCATCCGCGCGGCCTGGAAGTGCTGATCGGCAACTACCACTACTCCCGCGACGAAGAGGAGAACCTGCTGCGCAACTACCTGGCGTACCAGCCGCGCGGCCTGTTGCTCACTGGCTTCGACCGCACCGAGAGCGCCCGGCGGATGATCGAGGCCAGCGGTGTGCCGGCGGTCTACATGATGGACCTGGACCCCGGCGCCGGGCTGCATTGCGTGGGCTTTTCGCAGATCCGCGCGGGGGAGGCCGCGGCCAGGCACCTGCTCAAGAGCGGGCGCAAGCGCCTGGCCTACATCGGCGCGCAACTCGACCAACGCACCCTGCTGCGTGGCGAGGGCTACCGCCGCGCGCTGCAGCAGGCCGGCTGCTATGACCCGGCGCTGGAAATCCTCACGCCGCGCCCGTCCTCGGTGGGCCTGGGCGGCGAGCTGTTCCGCCAGTTGCTGGCCAGTCAGCCGCAGGTGGAAGGCATCTTCTTCGGCAACGACGACCTCGCCCACGGCGCCCTGCTCGAGGCCATGCGCCACGGCATCCGCATTCCCGAGCAGGTGGCGGTGCTGGGCTTCAACGACCTGCCCAGCTCGGAATTCATGGTCCCGCGCCTGTCGAGCATCCGCACCCCGCGCAAGGCCATCGGCACCCACGCGGCGGAGCGGCTGCTGGACCTGATCCACGACAAGCCGGTGAACACGCCAGTGATGGACCTGGGGTTCGAACTGATGGTGCGCGAAAGCAGCTGAGGTTCATCACCGTAGGGCGCAAAACGCACCAACGTAATCCGCCCTACACAGCTGGCTCCGGAGCTCCCTTGTAGGAGCGGGCCATGCCCGCGATCGCGCGCATGGCGCGCTCCTACAGGTTGCACCGAGCCACCGGGAGCGCCGCCGCAGGATGGCGTGGAGCGAAGCGATACCCATCGATGCAGTGTGCGGGCCTGGGCATGTCGGTGCTCTTCGTAGGACCGAGGGGGACGCCCAGTCCTTGCTCGCGAACCGCTCGATGCCGAAGCACCCTGGGAATTCGTTCGCGAGCAAGCTCGCTCCTACAGAAAAGCTGACGTCGCCCTGGAAAAATCCGCAGCTCCGTAGCGCGCATAACACGACAGCCGTATCCGCCGTCAGCGGGGCGTCGGATGATCTGTTCAGGTTGTGCGCCCTACGCCGCAAGGGTTTGGGTAGACTGAGTGTTAAACGTCACGCCCGGATATCAAGGAAGGACCATGGCGGCAGATAACTCTTGGGCGAAGGCGGCGCTACTGCTCCTGCTGCCCGCGGCGGTTCATGTCGTGAGCACGGCTTGGCAGAACTCTGTGAGCCAGGGTTTTGGCGACGAGCAGTTCTTCGGCAACTACCTGTTCACGGCCGCGCCGCACTTTCTGATGGCCTGCCTGGCCGCTGTGTCGGTGTTGCGCAGGGACACGCTGCTACAGGTTCTGATCGGCCTGAACCTCGTTCTCATTGCATTCACTTTCTATCTCCACGGGTTCGTCCCCCCTCGTGAGGCGGGGCTGGCGTGGGTGCTGTACTACCCGCTCTGCCTCCTGTTCCTCCTGGGGTATGGGATTGTCCGGTTCGTAGCGCGCCGTGGCAGGGCATAGCATCGAAATCGCTTAGGACTGAGCTTCGGCATTCCCTTGTAGGAGCGGGCCATGCCCGCGATCGCGCGCATGGCGCGCTCCTACAGGTAGCCGAGACCGCTATGGAAAATCCTCGCGCATAAAAAAGCCCGCAGGAGCAGCGGGCGTCAGTGCGCAGGCAAAGGGATCGGCGGGCAAGCCGCCGGAGCTATCACTCAGTACGCATCGCTCATCCCATCGGTGATGGCGATACCCTGCTTGCGCATCTGCTCGATCAGCCCGGCGCGGGTGCCGGGCAGGTTGAGCAGGGCCTGGTAGCGCGTGGCTTTGACTTCCTCGGCGGTGTAGGGCTTGAACTGCGCGGGCATGCTGTCGCCGGCCATGCCGTCCTTGCGCAGCAGCCAGTTGAGCAGGTCGGCCAGTTGCGCGTCGTTCAGCGCGGACTGGGACATGCCCGGCACGCGCACGAGGAATTGCCGCCCACCGTCCACCTTGAGGAAGTTGCCGACGAAACCGTGCAGGCGCGGCGTGTCGTTGGCCTTGCTGCCGCTGCCTTCGGTGAGATGGCAGCCGGCGCATTGCAGCTGGTAGTTGGTGGCCGGGCTGTAGCTCTGCTGGGAGATCGGCTTCTGCACCGCCTCGTTGCCGGGCGCCGGCCGCTGGTGCGGATCGGGGATCGCGCGGGCCTGGGCAAACGGGGCGGCCAGGCTGCAGAGCAGGGCGCCGACAACGAGACTGCGCATGGGCGTTTCTCCCGACTTCAGACCGCGACGCCGCGGATGATGGTGACGGTGCAGTTGTAGATGCGCGATTCCGCGCCCAGGCACCAGTTGACGTCGTTGTTGTTGAACGGCCGATACAGCGGCTCCTCGCTCTCGTTGCGGGTGCAGGCGCATTGGGAGCAGCTGTGCTTACCGCAGCAGTCGTTGTAGGAAATGATGTAGTCCTTGCCATCCGCCGGGTTGCGGCAGGTGCCGATCCAGGTCACTTGCGACGCATCGGTACCGGGTGGGCACGAGGTGGTGGTGCCGCCGCAGCAGGAGCAGAGGAAGCCGTCGATGGAGCAGTAGCGCCAGTAGTCGCAGCTGTTCGGGTCACCCGGGTCGCCGGCCTTGGGCGCTTCGGCGGCCAGGGCCTTGGAAGTGCGGTCGATCGGCAGGATGATCGGCAGGGCGGCGCCGGCCACCAGCAGCGAGCCGAAGCGGCCCAGCAGCTTGCGCCGCGAAGTGACGTTGGCCACCTGGCGGGAGGAGCGCTCGAACAGGTTGTCGAGGAATTTCATGCGTGTTCTCTCCGTGATCAGTGGCTGTGGCCGTGGCTGGCGTCGTGGGTGTGCACGCCGTTGTGGCTGTGGCCATTCATGTACTGCTGCAGCGTGGCGCTGCCCAGGTGCTCGACCTCGAACAGGCTGTCCAGGTGCTCACGGGAATTCACCAGGCCCTTGGCGCGCAGGATGCCCTTGCTGTCGATCAGCGCGGCGTAGGGCAGCTTGCCGATCTGGTAGGTCATGCCCACTTCCGGGCCGACCACGTAGGCGGATTTCTCCAGGCCGTGCTCGGCGATCAGCGCCTGCTGGGCGGCCATGTCGCCGTCGCTGACGTAGATCACGTCCAGCTCGCCGGCCTTGTCCCTGGCGATGGACTTGATCGCCGGCAGCAGCGATTTGCAGATCGGGCAGGTCGGCGAGAGGAAGAACAGCAGCTGGCCGCGCTCGCCTTCATAGCCGAAATTGACCGGACGACCGTGGCGGTCGGCGGCGGTGACTTTCGGGGCGGGCTCGTTGACCGCCACGCCCTTGTCGACCATCAGCGCGCCGGCCGGCGCGATGCGGCCGTGGAGGACGCCGATCTGGCGCACCAGCGCCATGACGGTGAAGGCGAGGGCGATGAGCAGCACCCAGAGAAGAATGTTGGAAACGATCAGACCTTCCATTTGTTCACCTTCCGATGAGTTTGAGCAGACGGGGATGATTGGCCAGCAGGCCATCGGCCGCGGCATACAGGAGCAGGGCGACAGCGCTGGCGGCGAGGATCACGAAGGCGTCGAACACGCCCATCTCGCGGGCCTGCGGTGCGCCGGCGGCGATCAGGGCGAGCGCGGCGATGATCGCGTTGCGCAGCAGCAGTACCGGGCGCAGCGGTTGCATCTGGCCGGGGCCGGAGCAGCCGCAGTCGATGTCGCGACGGCCGCGCCAGAGGTTGATGCCGATGGCGCCGGCATAGAACAGGATCAGCGCCGTGGCGGCCAGGGCTGCGGCGTGGCGGCTCGCCGGCACCAGCAGGGCGAAGGCGACGGCGCCTTCGACCAGCGGCAGCACGCGGGCCACCGGGCCCACCAGCGAGGCCGGCAGCAGGCCGTAGTCTTCGACCTGGCGGGCGAAGCGCATCGGCGCGCGCAGCTTGTGGCTGGCGGCGCTGGCGAGCAGCACCGCAACGGCCACCGCACTGGCGATGATCAGGATCGGATCGGAAAACATTTCCGTACCTCTCGGGGATGACGTTCTGGGAAAGGCTTAGTGGCTCAGGACCAGGATCGGCGTCTTGGCGATCTTGTCCATGGCGCCGTTGTACTTGCCGGTCTTCAGGTCGAAGATCTGCAGCCCGCCTTCGACGTCGGTGCCCAGCAGCAGCGGCTTGTCGTCGGTGGTGGCGTGGAGGCTCCACACCGGCTTGGGCGCTTCCAGGGTGGCGATCTTCTTCTGCGTCTTGAGGTCGTAGACCCAGATGAACGGGCTCGGGTCTTCCCATTTGCCGGGGGTGTGGGCCTCGTGCATCAGCACGTACAGGCGGTTCAGCCTGGGCGCTACCGCCATCAGCTGCCAGCCGCCGGTGCCCCAGCCTTTCTTGCGTTCTTCATCGGTGGTCAGCGACCAGCTCGGCAGCATCTTCGGCTTGTCGCCGGAGACGTCCACCGGCTTGACCACGCCGTCGGTGGTCACGAAGAAGTAGGTCTCGCCCACGGCCAGGCCGCGTTCGTTGAGCTTCTCCTTGTTCGGGTCGAAGAACGGCGTCTGGCTGCGACCGACTTCCTTGCCGTCGTCGCCGATCCGGGTGATCTGCAGCTGACCGTCACCGCACAGCGAAGCGAAGGCGCGTTTGCCCACCGGGTAGTTGAGCACGCAGCCGCTGATGGCGATTTCGCTGGCGACCTTCTTCGCCTGCGTGTCGACCACGGTGACCGAGGTGGACGGGGTGAAGTTGTAGATGTAGACGAAGCGGTCGTCGGAGCTGGTGCCCAGGGCGTACTTCTGGGTCAGGATCGAGGCGCGCTTGGCCGGGATTTCCACTTCCCAGGTCGGGCGCAGGTTCGAGGTGTCCCAGGCGGTCAGCACGTCGGTGCGCACGCCGCGGGTGCCGCGGGAGTAGAAGGTATCGGCGGAATACAGGGTCTTGGCGTCGTGGCTCAGGGTGGACGGCGCGACGAAACCGGTGCTGACCATGCCCAGCATCTTCTTCTGCTCGGGGTCGACCACGGTGACGCGGCCGGCGATGAAGTTCTCGAACTCCACGTCGACGATGTAGGCGCGGTGCGGCGAGGGCGGGAATGGCAAGACGGTCTCACCGATGCTCTCGGTCGGCAGCTCGGCCTGGGCTGCGCCCATCGCGAGGCACGTTGCCAGCGCGAGGATCGATGGAGCGAGGAACCTGGCGACGCTCATTGGCGGGTACTCCCTTTTTCTTGTTGGCGGGCTTTCGGTTGTTTTCAGGCCGCCTGCCCAGCGCAGGCAGCGGACGGAACAGTGAGCAGAGTCTGCCTGCGTCGGGGCAGGGCGGACTTGTTGTCCGTGCCATTTCCTTGTCTGGGGGTGACAGCGTGTCGCAGGCAGAAAGTGCAGACCGCCGCTGCGCTTCGCGGCAGGAATTCCGCCGAACGGCAGTGATTAATGTCAGGGGATTCGCCTGTTTTGGTGCGAAAAGGCTGCAGAGTGCCCCGAAAATCCGCACAATGCACATTTGAGCTATCTTGAAACGCCGTTACGCCCACCGGAAGTGTGCATTGTGAACAGTTCACAATGTTCGTCATGCTCAAAATTTCCGCGTCGTTCCTGATTGGCTTTTCCGGCCCGCTATTTGCGTTGGCCGGGAGTCTTCAACCAATCCTCGCGGAGATCCCCCTGTATGAGTTCCCCCAGTGAATTCCCCCTGAGCGCGACGCCCAGGGAAGGGCGCAAGGGCCTGCTGCCCATCGCCATGGTCCTGTTCAGCTTCACCTTCTTCACCGGCACCATGTTCGCCGGCGGCAAGATCGGCATGGCCTTCGACTTCGTCGACATGCTCTGGGTCGCCTTCATCGGCAACGTGCTGCTGGCCGTCTATGCCGCCGCCCTGGGCCTGATCGCCTCGCGCAGCGGCCTGAACACCGTGCTGATGGGGCGCTTCTGCTTCGGCGAGCGCGGCAGCAAGCTGTCCGACTTCCTCCTCGGCTTCGCCGAACTGGGCTGGTACGCCTGGGGCACCGCCACCGTGGCCATCGTGCTGGTGAAGATGCTGGCCCTGCCGCAGTGGCTGAACATCCCGCTGATGGTGGTGTTCGGCCTGTTGTTCTCGGTCACCGCGATCATCGGCTTCAAGGGCCTGGACATCATGTCCCGCGTGTCGGTACCGCTGATGTTCATCCTGCTGGTGGCGTCCATGGTCATCGCCACCGGCGCGGCCGGCGGCTGGAGCGGCCTGCTGGCGAAGGAACCGAGCCAGACCCTGACCTTCTCTGCCGCCGTGACCATGGTCTTCGGCACCTTCGCCAGCGGCGCGACCCAGGCCACCAACTGGACCCGCATGGCCCGCAGCGGGCGCATCGCGGTGATCGCCAGCGTGGTCGCCTTCCTCATCGGCAACGGCCTGATGATCGTCGCCGGCGCCTGGTGCGCCATCGTCTACCAGAACGCCGACATCGTCGAAGTGATGGTGCTGCAGGGCCTGTCGTTCGCCGCGGTCATCATGCTCTGCCTGAACCTGTGGACCATCCAGGGGCCGACCATCTACAACGTCTCCGCCGCCGCCTGCCACCTGGTGCGCAGCGAGCGCCGCCGCACCATGACCCTGCTGGCCGCCGGCATCGGCATCATCCTCGCGATCGGCGGCATGTACGAATGGCTGATCCCCTTCCTCGTGCTGTTGGGCTCGATCATCCCGCCGCTGGGTGGCGTGATCATGGCCGACTACTGGTACCGCAATCGCGGTGAGTACCCGGCGCTGGTGGGCAGCCACATCCCGGCGTTCAACGTCTCGGGCCTGGTGTCCTACGCGGTGGGCGCGGGCCTGGCCTACGCCTCGCCGTGGATCGCGCCGCTGGTGGGCATCGCCGCATCGGCCCTGTGCTACATCGTCCTCACCGAAGTCACCCGCGCCCGCGCGCCGGTGGCCGAGCCGCGCGCTTGAGCCTGAGCGTCGAGGAAATCCTCCGCCTGCCGGGGCTGGAAAGCCTCGCGCTGCGGGCCGGCGCGCGCAACGTGCATCGCAGCGTGCGCTGGTCCTACGTGGCAGAGAACGTCGGCATCGCCGACTGGGTGATGGGCGGCGAGCTGGTGTTCGTCACCGGCATCAACCACAGCCGCGACGAAGCCAACCTGCTGCAGCTGGTGCGCGAAGGCGTCGCCAGCGGCATCGCCGGCATCGTCATCCTCACGGGCGATGAGTTCATCCAGCGCATTCCCGATTCCGTGGTGCAGCTCGCCGAGACCGAAGGCCTGCCGCTGATCGAGCAGCCCTACGCGCTGAAGATGGTCATCGTCACCCACCTGATCGGCACGGCGCTGGTGCAGATGACCCAGGTGAAGACTTCGCGCCGCGACATCCTCGGCCAACTGCTCAGCGGCGACTTCCCCAGCCTGGAGATCGTCCGCCGCCGCGCCCGGCACCTGGAGCTGCCGCTGGAAACGCCCCGACGCCTGGTGGCGCTGCGGCTGTCGGGCGTCGACCGGCTGTTCCAGCAGCACGCGCCGGAGGAGGCCGAGCGCGCCCTGCAGTTGACCCGCCAGCGCCTGCTCGACCACCTGGAGAACTGGCAGCAGGCGCGCCCCGAGCGCCTGCCGGTGGTGATCCAGGGCGACCTGTTCGTGCTGCTCCTGGCGGACGTCGAGCGGGCCGAGCTGCACGCCCTGGCCGCCGAACTGCAACAGGACCTGGCGCCGTTGCGTGCCTATCTCGGGTTGTCTGCCCGCGCCGATTCCTGCGCCGAATTCCCCCGCGCGCTGCTCGAAGCCCGCCAGGCGCTCGACGTCGCCGAAGGCATGCAGGCGCCCGGCGGCTTCTGCGACTACCGTGAGCTGGGCGTGCTGCGCCTGCTGCGGGCGATCCCCGATCGCGCGGTGGTCGAGCAGTTCATGAAGGACACCCTCGGCCCGCTCATGGAGCCGGGCCGCAAACAGCCGCACCTGCTGATCGAGACGCTCGACGCGCTGGTCCAGGAAAACGGCAATGCGCTCAAGGCGGCACAGCGCCTGGGCATCCACCGCAACACCCTGAACCAGCGGATCGCGCGCATCGAGACCCTCAGCGGCCAGTCCCTGGACGACGCGCAATTCCGCCTGAATACCTCCGTGGCGCTGCTCATCTGGCGCATGTCCGCTGCGCCGCGCCACGAATAGCCTGAAGAGGAAGAAAAGCCCATGAAGATCATCAACGCCTCGCTGCGCAAGCAGACCGGCCTGTTCACCATCCGCTGCGACGGCGACGTCATCGCCGAGGTCGTGCCGCAAGCCGGCACCGTAGCCGCCAGCGGCGACGACATCGACGCCCGTGGCAACCTCGCCATCGCCCCGCTGGTGGAGCCGCACATCCACCTCGACGCGACGCTTACCGCCGGCGAGCCGGAATGGAACATGAGCGGCACCCTGTTCGAGGGCATCGAGCGCTGGGCCCAGCGCAAGGAAACCATCACCCATGAGGACACCAAGTCCCGCGCCCACACCACCCTCCGCATGCTGGCCGCCCACGGCATCCAGCACGTGCGCACCCACGTCGACGTGACCGACCCGACCCTGGCCGCGCTCAAGGCCATGGTGGAAGTTCGCGAAGAAGCGCGGCACCTGGTGGACCTGCAGATCGTCGCCTTCCCGCAGGAGGGCATCGAGTCCTACGAGGGCGGCCGCGAGCTGATGGAAGAGGCGATCCGCCTCGGCGCGGACGTGGTCGGCGGCATCCCGCACTTCGAGAACACCCGCGAGCAGGGCGTCAGCTCGATCAAGTTCCTGATGGACCTGGCCGAGCGCACCGGCTGCCTGGTGGACGTGCACTGCGACGAGACCGACGACCCCAACTCGCGCTTCCTCGAAGTGCTTGCCGAAGAAGCCCGCGTGCGCGGCATGGGCGGCCGCGTCACGGCCAGCCACACCACCGCGATGGGCTCCTACGACAACGCGTACTGCTCCAAGCTGTTCCGCCTGCTCAAGCGCTCGGGCATCAACTTCGTGTCGTGCCCGACCGAAAGCATCCACCTGCAGGGCCGCTTCGACACCTTCCCGAAACGCCGCGGCGTGACCCGCGTGGCCGAGCTGGACCGCGCCGGCATGAACGTCTGCTTCGGCCAGGACTCGATCAAGGACCCGTGGTACCCGCTGGGCAACGGCAACATCCTGCGCGTGCTGGATGCTGGCCTGCACATCTGCCACATGATGGGCTTCGAGGACCTGCAGCGCGCGCTGGACCTGGTCACCGACAACAGCGCCCGCGCGCTGAACCTGGGCGCGCGCTACGGCATCGCCGCCGGCCGTCCGGCCAACCTGCTGGTGCTGGGGGTGGAGAACGACTACGAGGCGGTGCGCCAGCAGACCAAGGCGCTGTATTCGATCCGCAACGGCCGCGTGCTGATGAAGCGTGAGCCGGAGCGGGTGGAGCTGGTCGACGGCTGATCGGCTTTTCGCAGGAGCGAGCTTGCTCGCGAACCTGGCCTCGCAGCGGGGCTGTTCGCGAGCAAGCTCGCTCCTACAATAGCCCTTACTCTGCATGTGGTGGACGGCACCTGGCTGCAGGCCAGGGCGCCGGACGTGTTGGCATGCGTAGGAGCGGACTCTGTCCGCGATAGGCTCGAAACGCGCCGGAGCACATCGCGGACGGAGTCCGCTCCTACAGGATCAAGAGCCCTCGCCCTGATGGGAGAGGGGACCGTTCGGTGCAGGATGAAACTATCGCATCAGCCGGCACGGACGGCTCCCTCTCCCTCTGGGAGAGGGCTGGGGTGAGGGCTGCACCGGCACGTGCTGGCCCAGCCTTTCGGCGGATAACCCGTTCCGGGTCATGCGCCCTACGACAGCGGTCGGTCAGCGCCGTAGGGCGAATAACGCCGAAGACATTATCCGCCGCAGGCGCGGGTGCCCGCTCAGGGCTCCATCGCCATCCCCACCCCGAAGCGGTTCCAGGCATTGATGGTGGCGATCGCCAGTGTCAGGTTGACGATCTCCGCCTCGCTGAAGTGCTCGCGCAGGGCGTCGAACTGGTCCTGCGGGGCGTGTTTTTCCGGCAGGCGGGTGAGGCTTTCCACCCAGGCCAGCGCGGCGCGCTCGCGGTCGGTGAAGAAGCGGGTTTCCGCCCAGACGCTCAGGGTCTGCAGCCGCGCCTCGGTCTCGCCGGCCTTGCGTGCGTCGTTGGCGTGCATGTTCACGCAGTAGGCGCAGCCGTTGATCTGCGAGGCGCGCAGGCGCACCAGTTCCAGCAGCGAGGTTTCCAGGCCGGATCTGGCCAGGGCCTGTTCCAGGCCGAGCATGGCCTTGTAGGCGTCGGGGGCGGCCTTGGGCCATTCGATTCGTGCGCTCATGGCAATCTCCAGTGGGGCCCGCGGGAGTGCGGGAATGGGGCTACGTTACCGCCGGCGCCGCGCCCATCGAATAGCCAATTTCCGGCAATACCGGCAGACCAATGCAGGCCACGCAGCGGCGCTGGCCGCCCGCCGTTCTAGTACCAAGGGAGTAGGCGGGAGCATCCAAAGCAGGATTCGGCCGCCGGCCGCGCGTTCTTACCATCTCCTCACAGGCGTCGTTCCGTGCGCCGTGCCTTGCCAAGCATCTCGATGAGAGGATGAAGTGATGAACAACAAGAACCTGCTGTGTGGCCTGCTGTTGGTGGCCGGCCTGGGTGTTTCGGGTCTGGCCCTGTCCCACGGCAACGTGACGCCCCAGGCAGTGGATACCACGGGGCTGGAGCCGCTGGGCAAGGAATGGCGCGACACCAACCCCTACCGCGAGCCCTACGCCAACCACGCCAAGGCGGTGGAGATCGGCGCGTCGGCCTACAACCAGAACTGCGCGCGCTGCCACGGGCTGGAAGCCAAGTCCGGCGGCATCGCCCCGGACCTGCGCATGCTCGATCCCGGCGCCGAGGGTGACGAGTGGTTCAAGGAGCGGGTAATCAACGGCGCGGTGCGTGACGGCGCCGTCTACATGCCGAAGATGGCCGACTACATCAGCCAGGAAGGCCTCTGGGCGATCCGCACCTACCTGGACAGCGTGCACGTGGAAGAGTGACCGCCATGCGCCTGCCCAAGCTGCTGGTCGGCCTGCTCCTGTGCCTGCTGCTGGGGCAGGCACAGGCCGGTGTCCGTCCTTACGAGGACATGGTCGCCAGCGGTGTGCTGCGGGTGGCCGTGTACGAGAACTTCCCGCCCTACAGCTTCATGCAGGGCGGGCAGCCGCGCGGGGTCGATATCGATCTGGCGCAGCGCCTGGCCAGCGGGCTTGGCCTGCGTGCCGAGTTCCTCTGGGTCACCCCGGGCGAACGCCTGGACGACGACCTGCGCAACTTCATCTGGAAGGGCCACTACCTGCGTCCCGGCGTGGTCGCCGACGTGATGCTGCGCGTGCCCTACGACCGCCAGTACGCCAACCGCCGCAACGACGTCGGCGAGTTCGCCAACGAGCAGGTGGTGATGTTCGGCCCTTACCAGCGTGAGCGCTGGCAGGTGGTCAGCGACGACCGCCGGCTGCCGGAGGTGGACACCATCGCCGCCTTCCGCGAACACCCCATCGGCGTCGAACTGGACAGCGTGCCGTCCTTCTACCTGACCTCGGTGCTGGGCGGCCAGCTCAGCCGCATGACCGTGCACTTTCCCAGCACCCAGGCGGCGTTCGATGGCCTGCGCGAAGGCAAGGTGGACGCGGTGATGGCGCTGCGCGGCGAACTGGACTGGATGCGCGCGCAAGCGGCCGACGAGCACCTGAAGAACGCCGAGAACACCTACCCGAACCTCGGCCAGCCCGAGTGGGACATCGGCATGGCGGTGCATGAAAGCAATCGCCAGCTCTCCAACGCCCTGGACGGCGAGCTGGAGGAACTGGTGCGCAGCGGCGAACTGGCCAAGCTCTACGCGGCCTACGGCGTGCGCTACGAACTGCCGGGGCTTTATCAGGACGTGCAGTGAGGGCGAGAGCAGGCACTGGTGCGCACTACTGCTGAGGACCGCCGCCGGGTTCCGGTGGCAGTCGCCGTTTTCGCCGTCAGACACTTTTCCCCGCACGTCGAGCGGCAGACGCTGCCCATCACTCGACTGTAGGAGCGCGCCATGCGCGCGATCGCGGGCATGGCCCGCTCCTACAGGACATGCCCATCTCTCCCGAAACGTAGGAGCGGACTCCGTCCGCGATCGGTCCGCATTGCGCCGGATGCCATCGCGGACGGAGTCCGCTCCTACGCACGCCACTATTTACGCGCCTCTGCGGCCAGGTACTGCTACCAAGGAACTAGAAAATTCGGCACTGCGTTCAATTGTTGGTGCGCCCCGCCAAACCAAGAATCGTCGACAGCCGGGAGATTCTTCCGGGTACAACAACAATCGCAGAGGCGCACCGCCATGAGACAGCTTCAACCTTTCGCCCGCACCGTGCTGTTTACCGCCATCAGCCTGACCACCCTGGGCGCCCACGCCGGCGTCACCGACCAGGACATCAGCGATTCCGCCAAGCGTACCGACCAGATCGTGGTCAACGGGATCAACCAGCAGGGTCAGCGCTTCAGCCCGCTGAACACCCTGAACAGCGATAACGTGCAGGAACTGCGGCCGGTCTGGGCGCTGTCCTTCGGCGGCGAGAAGCAGCGCGGGCAGCAGGCGCAACCGCTGGTGAAGGACGGCGTGATGTACGTCACTGCCTCCTACTCGCGGGTGTTCGCCGCCGACGCGCGCACCGGTCGCAAGCTGTGGCAGTACGACGCGCGCCTGCCCGACGGCATCATGCCGTGCTGCGACGTGATCAACCGTGGCGTGGCCCTCTACGGCGACCTGGTGATCTTCGGTACCCTCGACGCCAAGCTGGTCGCCCTGAACAAGGACACCGGCAAGGTGGTGTGGAAGAAGACCGTGGCCGACTACAAGGCCGGCTACTCCATCTCCGCCGCGCCGCTGATCGCCAAGGGCAAGCTGATCACCGGCGTGGCCGGCGGCGAGTTCGGCGTGGTCGGCAAGATCGAAGCCTACGACCCCACCAACGGCGAACTGCTGTGGAGCCGCCCGACCGTCGAAGGCCACATGGGCTACGTCTACAAGGACGGCAAGGCCATCGAGAACGGCATCTCCGGCGGCGAAGCGGGCAAGACCTGGCCGGGCGACCTGTGGAAGACCGGCGGCGCCGCGCCGTGGCTGGGCGGCTACTACGACCCCAGCACCGACTCGCTGTTCATCGGCACCGGCAACCCGTCGCCGTGGAACTCGCACCTGCGCCCCGGCGACAACCTGTTCTCCTCCTCGCGCCTGGCGTTGAACCCGGACGACGGCTCGATCAAGTGGCACTTCCAGACCACCCCGCACGACGGCTGGGACTTCGACGGCGTCAACGAGCTGGTGTCCTTCGACTACCAGGACGGCGGCAAGACCGTGAAGGCCGCGGCCACCGCCGACCGCAACGGCTTCTTCTACGTGCTCGACCGCACCAACGGCAAGTTCATCCGCGGCTTCCCGTTCGTGGACAAGGTGACCTGGGCCAAGGGCCTGGACAAGGACGGCCGGCCGATCTACGACGACGCCCACCGCCCGGGCGCGCCGAGCGCCGACGGCAAGGGCACCTCGGTGTTCGTCGCGCCGTCCTTCCTGGGCGGCAAGAACTGGATGCCCATGGCCTACAGCCAGGACACCGGCCTGTTCTACGTGCCGTCCAACGAGTGGGGCATGGACATGTGGAACGAGAACATCGCCTACAAGAAGGGCGCGGCGTACCTCGGCGCCGGCTTCACCATCAAGCCGCTGAACGACAAGTACATCGGCGTGCTGCGCGCCATTGATCCGAAGACCGGCAAGCAGGTCTGGCGCTACGAGAACTACGCGCCGCTGTGGGGCGGCGTGCTGGCGACCCACGGCAACCTGGTGTTCACCGGCAACCCCGAGGGCTACCTGATGGCCTTCGACGCCAAGACCGGCAAGAAGCTCTACCAGTTCAACACCGGCTCGGGCGTGATCGCCTCGCCGATCACCTGGGAAATGGATGGCGAGCAGTACGTCACCGTCCTCTCCGGCTGGGGCGGCGCGGTGCCGCTGTGGGGCGGCGAAGTGGCCAAGCGCATCAAGGACCTCGACCAGGGCGGCATGATCTGGACCTTCAAGCTGCCCAAGGATCTGGTGGCGAAGAAGTGATGTTCGCGTGACCTGAGCGAAGGGCCGGCCATTGTGCCGGCCCTTTGTCTTTACAGCGCCGTTCGGAAGGCCCCAACCCATCCGCGCTCCATTGTAGGAGCGGGCCATGCCCGCGATCCGCCGGCTGGGCTGGCGCCTTCCTCTGCACCGGTACCGGTCCTGTATTGCTGCGTTGGCTTGGGTATTTCTGCGCCGCATCGGTGTGCGCGCGGACTCTGTGTTTCGCCCCCTCGGGCGACCTTCTTTGGCAAACGACCCAAAGAAGGCAAAGGTCTTGCCCCGGACATCCGGTTTTTCGCTTAGGCGAAAAATTCCCTCGTTGAAGCGAAGTTTCAGGGGCACGCGCTGACGGGCCATCCCTGGCCCGACAGCGCTCTCGCGACATCCCTGTCGCTCAACCCCTGAAACTCCGCTTCCACTCGGCCTGCTGAACGGGGCGTTCGGAGTGTGCGGATACTTCTCTGGAAGTCTTCAAGAGCGAGAGCGAACACGCTCTTCGTAGGAGCGGACCTTGTCCGCGAAATCCTTCACGGCGGACCTTGCGCTGATAGAAAGCGCAGGCGCTCGCCGCCCTGTAGGAGCGAGCTCGCTCGCGAACCGCCCAGCTCAAATCTTCCCTTGGTAGGAGCGGGCCATGCCCGCGATTCGTCGGCAGGGCCGAAGGTGTTCGGGTTCGCGAGCAAGCTCGCTCCTACAATTCCGCGCTTGGCCTTGGCCGACAAAGTCCGCCGCCGCGAATGTCGCGGACAAGGTCCGCTCCTACGAAATCGCATCCCCTCGACGCTCTTGCTTTGTTTGCTCTTTAAGACTTCCAGAGCGATCACCGCGCGCTCCGAGTGCCCCTTCAGGAGGCCGAGCGGAGTCGAAATTTCAGGGGTTGAGCGACAGGGATGTCGCGAGAGCTGCGATGGGCCAGGGATGGCCCTTCGCGGCGTGCCCCTGAAACTTCGATGGAGCGAGGGAAGTCCCGCGAAGCGGGACCCGGATGCAGGGGCAAGCGCTTTGGTTACTTTCTCGCGTTTGAGAAAGTGACTCGCCCGAGGGGGCGAAACAAAATCCCTGAGCACACGCCGATGCGGCGCAGAACCACCCAAGCAGAAGCAGCAGTTCTGCAACATCCTCGGAGCAGAGGTTTGGCGCCGGCCCTGCCGGCGGATCGCGGGCATGGCCCGCTCCTACAAAGAGCCCGTTCCCTCTCTACTACCAAATGAGTAACCCACCGCTCCCATGGGTGCATTCCGGGCCGGGAAGGGCGCTGCCTAAGATCGCTCCATGACCTGGCCGATTCGGGCCGGGGCCCGACAGGAGAGCATCCCCATGATCTACGCCGCACCCGGAACCCCCGGCGCCGTCGTCACCCTCAAGCCGCGTTACGGCAACTACATCGGCGGCGAGTTCGTAGCGCCGGTGCTGGGCCAGTACTTCAGCAACACCTCGCCGGTGAACGGCGAGGTCATCGCCGAGTTCCCGCGCTCCACCGCCGAAGACATCGAGCGCGCCCTCGACGCTGCCCACGCCGCCGCTGCCAGCTGGGGCCGCACCTCCGTGCAGGACCGTGCGCTGATCCTGCTGAAGATCGCCGACCGCATCGAGCAGAACCTGGAACAGCTCGCCGTCGCCGAAACCTGGGACAACGGCAAGGCCGTGCGCGAGACGCTGAATGCCGACGTGCCGCTGGCCGCCGACCACTTCCGCTACTACGCCGGCTGCATCCGCGCGCAGGAGGGCGGCGCCGCCGAGATCAACGAGAACACCGTTGCCTACCACATCCACGAACCGCTGGGCGTGGTGGGGCAGATCATCCCGTGGAACTTCCCGCTGCTGATGGCCGCGTGGAAGCTGGCCCCGGCACTGGCCGCCGGCAACTGCGTGGTGCTCAAGCCGGCCGAGCAGACCCCGCTGTCGATCATGCTGCTGGCCGAGATCATCGGCGACCTGCTGCCGCCGGGCGTGCTGAACATCGTCCAGGGCTTCGGCAAGGAAGCGGGCCAGGCGCTGGCCACCAGCAAACGCATCGCCAAGATCGCCTTCACCGGTTCGACCCCGGTCGGCTCGCACATCCTCCACTGCGCGGCGGAGAACATCATCCCCTCCACCGTGGAGCTGGGCGGCAAGAGCCCGAACATCTTCTTCGAGGACATCATGCAGGCGGAGCCGGCCTTCATCGAGAAAGCCGCCGAGGGCCTGGTGCTGGCCTTCTTCAACCAGGGCGAGGTCTGCACCTGCCCGTCGCGGGCGCTGGTGCAGGAGTCCATCTTCGAGCCGTTCATGGCCGTGGTGATGAAGAAGATCAAGGCCATCAAGCGCGGCAACCCGCTGGACACCGAGACCATGGTCGGCGCCCAGGCCTCGCAGCAGCAGTACGAGAAGATTCTCTCCTACCTGGACATCGCCCAGGGCGAGGGCGCCGAGCTGCTCACCGGCGGCTCCAGCGAGCGCCTGGAGGGCGACCTGGCCAGCGGTTACTACATCCAGCCGACCCTGCTCAAGGGCAACAACAAGATGCGCGTGTTCCAGGAGGAAATCTTCGGGCCGGTGGTGGGCGTGACCACCTTCAAGGACGAAGCCGAAGCCCTGGCGATCGCCAACGACACCGAGTTCGGCCTCGGCGCCGGCGTCTGGACCCGCGACATCAACCGTGCCTGGCGCATGGGGCGTGGCATCCAGTCTGGCCGCGTGTGGACCAACTGCTACCACCTGTACCCGGCGCACGCCGCGTTCGGTGGCTACAAGAAGTCCGGCGTAGGCCGCGAGACGCACAAGATGATGCTCGACCACTACCAGCAGACCAAGAACCTGCTGGTGAGCTACGACATCAACCCGCTGGGCTTCTTCTAAGCGTTGTTGCAAGCCGGCGGGCCTTCTCCCATCAGGTTCGCCGGCTCCCTTCTCTGGTGTACCGCCCGGCACTCCACTGGGCATCCCTTGTGTCGACGCGCCCGCTCGGGTGGCCGTCCGCTTCCGTGCCCACTTCCATGGGCGACGGCCTTCGTCGAACGCGGCTCCGGCCGCGTTTTCTTTTTTCGCTGAGTGTCTGTTCGCGAGCAAGCTCGCTCCTACAGGCAAGGCGTGGATGCTCTTCGTAGGAGCGAGCTTGCTCGCGAATAGGTGTCACACGCGATGCTTCAGCGCCCAGGCGGTCGCAGGCACGGCCAGCTCCTACAGGTGCGCGCCTTGTAGGAGCGGGCCATGCCCGCGATCCGCGGACACCGTCCGCGCTACCGGCAGCCGTCAGTCGGATCGCGCCGCGCGGTGGTTTTTCTAAACCGATGGGGCCTGGGGCCGGTCCCAGGATTGACTAGTCTGGAACCAACAGGCGCCCATCCCGCACGCGGCGGGCGCCACCGGGCAACGGCTGTCGCCGCGAGGGGGCAGTTGCAGCGGCGGGGCGCGGCAGGGGTCGCGGGCCCGCTACCAAATCAGGGGGGAATCTCCTTCGAAAGTATCATTCGGAGTGCCTGACCCTGGTGTTTAACTCAAGCAGCCGGGCTCAACCGGCCGACAACAAGAGGACAGACCCATGTGGACCAAGCCTAGCTTCACCGACCTGCGCCTTGGCTTCGAAGTGACCCTGTACTTCGCCAACCGCTGATCCACTCGGCCCCGGTCCGCCGGGGCCCTTGCCCACGGGGCACTGTCATGCACATCCGAATTCTCGGGTCGGCCGCCGGTGGCGGCTTTCCCCAGTGGAACTGCAATTGCCGCAACTGCCGCGGCGTACGCGACGGCAGCGTGATCGCGCAGCCGCGCACGCAATCCTCCATCGCGCTGTCCGACGACGGCGCGAACTGGATTCTCTGCAACGCCTCCCCGGACATCCGCGCCCAGCTGGCGTCCTTCCCGGCGCTGCAGCCGGCGCGGCGCCTGCGCGATTCGGCGATCGCCGCCATCGTCCTGCTGGACAGCCAGATCGACCACACCACCGGCCTGCTCAGCCTGCGCGAGGGCTGCCCGCACGAGGTGTGGTGCACGGAGATGGTCCACCAGGACCTGTCCAGCGGCTTCCCGCTGTTCCCCATGCTCTCGCACTGGAACGGCGGGCTGAAACACAACCTGATCGAGCTGGACGCCGAACCCTTCGTCATCCCGGCCTGCCCGGGCCTGCGCTTCACTGCCATCGCCCTGCGCAGCAGCGCGCCGCCGTATTCGCCGCACCGCGGCAACCCGCATCCGGGGGACAACATCGGCCTGTTTATCGAAGACCTGACCACCGGCGGCTCGCTGTTCTACGCGCCGGGCCTGGGCCAGGTGGACGACGCGCTGCTGACGTGGATGCGCCGCGCCGACTGCCTGCTGGTGGACGGCACGCTATGGCGCGACGACGAGATGCGCGTCTGCGAGGTGGGCGACAAGCTCGGCAGCGAGATGGGCCACCTGGCCCAGAGCGGCCCCGGCGGCATGATCGAGGTGCTCGACGGCATCGACGGGCCGCGCAAGGTGCTCATCCACATCAACAACACCAATCCCATCCTCGACATCGCCTCGCCCGAACGCGCCGAACTGGACGCGCGCGGCATCGAAGTGGCGTTCGACGGCATGGGCATCTTCCTCTGACGGCTAGAAGGAGGCTCGCGATGACCCGCGAAGCCATGAGCCCCGCCGAATTCGAGCAGGCCCTGCGCGCCAAGGGCGCCTGCTACCACATCTTCCACCCGTACCACGTGGCCATGTACGAAGGCCGCGCCAGCCGCGAGCAGATCCAGGGCTGGGTGGCCAACCGCTTCTACTACCAGGTGAACATCCCGCTGAAAGACGCGGCGATCCTCGCCAATTGCCCGGACCGCGAGGTGCGCCGCGAGTGGTTGCAGCGCATCCTCGACCACGATGGCGCGCCAGGCGAGGAGGGCGGCATCGAGGCCTGGCTGCGCCTGGCCGAATCCGTCGGGCTGGACCGCGAGCAGGTGCTATCTCAGGAACTGGTGCTGCCCGGCGTGCGCTTCGCGGTGGATGCCTACGTCAACTTCGCCCGCCGCGCCAGTTGGCAGGAAGCGGCCAGCAGCTCGCTGACCGAACTGTTCGCCCCGCAGATCCACCAGTCGCGCCTGGACAGCTGGCCGCAGCACTACCCGTGGATCGACGCCAGCGGCTACGACTACTTCCGCAAGCGCCTGTCCCAGGCGCGCCGCGATGTCGAGCACGGCCTGCGCATCACCCTGGAGCACTACCGCACCCGCGAGGCCCAGGAGCGCATGCTCCAGATCCTGCAATTCAAGCTCGACGTGCTCTGGAGCATGCTCGACGCGATGAGCATGGCCTATGAACTGAAGCGCCCGCCGTACCACACGGTGACGAGCGAGCGCGTGTGGCACAGGGGGTTGCTGTGATGAGTCTGCCTTCGCTGGACAGCGTGCCGGCACTGCGCCGGGGGTTCCGCCTGCAATTCGAACCGGCCCAGGGCTGCCACGTGCTGCTGTACCCGGAAGGGATGGTGAAGCTCAACGAGAGCGCCGGGGCGATCCTCGGCCGCGTCGACGGGCAGGCTGACGTCGCCGGCATCATCGACGGCCTGCGCGCCGAGTTCCCCGGCGTGCCGGGCATCGACGAAGACATCCTGGCATTCCTCGAGGTGGCCCATGCGCAATTCTGGATCGAGCTGCGCTGAGGCGCCGGTGGGCCCGCCGCTCTGGCTGCTGGCCGAGCTGACCTACCGCTGCCCGCTGCAGTGCCCGTACTGTTCCAACCCGCTGGATTTCGCCAAGGGCGGCGAAGAGCTGAGCACCGCCCAGTGGATCGAGGTGTTCCGCCAGGCCCGCGAGATGGGCGCGGCGCAGCTGGGCTTCTCCGGCGGCGAGCCGCTGGTGCGCCAGGACCTCGCCGAACTGATCGCCGCGGCCCGCGGGCTGGGCTTCTACACCAACCTGATCACCTCCGGCATCGGGCTCAACGAGACGCGCCTGAAAGAGTTCGCCGACGCCGGCCTCGACCATGTCCAGATCAGCTTCCAGGCCGCCGACGAGGAGGTGAACAACCTGCTCGCCGGCTCGCGCAAGGCCTTCGCCCAGAAGCTCGCCATGGCCCGTGCGGTGAAGGCCCACGGCTACCCGATGGTGCTGAACTTCGTCACCCACCGGCACAACATCGACAGCATCGACCGCATCATCGAACTGTGCATCGAACTGGAAGCCGACTTCGTCGAGCTCGCCACCTGCCAGTTCTACGGCTGGGCCGAGCTGAACCGCGCCGGCCTGTTGCCGACCCGCGAGCAGTTGCAGCGCGCCGAGCGCATCACCGCGCAGTACCGCGAGCGCCTGGCGGCCGAAGGCAACCCGTGCAAGCTGATCTTCGTGGTGCCCGACTACTACGAGGAACGCCCCAAGGCCTGCATGGGCGGCTGGGGCAGCGTGTTCCTCGACGTCACCCCGGACGGCACCGCACTGCCATGCCACAGCGCGCGGCAACTGCCGGTGAAGTTCCCCAACGTGCGCGAGCACAGCCTGCAGCACATCTGGTACGAATCCTTCGGCTTCAACCGCTTCCGCGGCGACGCCTGGATGCCCGAGCCGTGCCGTTCCTGCGACGAGAAGGAGCGCGACTTCGGCGGCTGCCGCTGCCAGGCCTTCCTGCTCACCGGCGACGCCGAGGCCACCGACCCGGTGTGCGCCAAGTCCGCCCACCACGGCATCATCCTCGACGCCCGTCGCGAGGCGGAAACGGCGGCCGCGCCGCTCAGCGCACTGACCCTGCGCAACGAGCGGGCCTCGCAACTGATCTGCAAGGCCTGAGATGGACCGCAGCGACTGGAGCGCCGAGCGGGCGGTGGCCGCCGCCGGGGATTTCGCGGAGCTGCACGTGGCCCACGGCGGATTGCTCTGGGCGGCGTTCGACCCGGCCAGCGCGCGCTGCCGGCTGTTCCTGCGTCGTGACGGGCAGAGCGTCGAGCTGACGCCGCCCGGCGCCTCGGTGCGCAGCCGCGTCTACGAGTACGGCGGCGGCGCCTGCTGCGCCACCGCCGACGGCGTGGCCTGGGTGGAAGAGGGCGACCAGCAGGTGCATTGGCTGCGGCTGGGCGGCTCGCCCCGGCCCGTCACCCACCGCGACGACTGCCGCTACGGCGACCTGCACTACGTGCCGGCGTGGAATGCCCTGCTGGCGGTGGAAGAGCAGAACGGCAGCGGCGGGGCGGTTCACCGTATCGTCCGCCTGGATGCCGATGGCCGGCGCCGGGTGATTGCCACCGGCGCGGACTTCTACGCCTCGCCGGTGGCGGACGCCCGCGCCGAGCGCATCGCCTGGGTGGAATGGGACCGCCCGCACCAGCCCTGGACGCGCACCCGCCTGTGCGAATCCTTTGCCGGCGAGCAGCGCTGCCTGGCCGGCCAGGCCAGCCACGAATCCATCCAGCAGCCGCGCTTCGCCGAGGACGGTCGCCTGCACTGGCTGAGTGACCGTGACGGTTACTGGCAGCCCTGGCACGAGATCCTGGGCGCCTTGCCGTGCAACGCCGCCGACCATGCCGGCGCGCCCTGGCAACTGGGCGGGCGCACCTTCCTGCCGCTGCCCGGCGGCACGCTGCTGGCGACCCGTTACGAGCAAGGCTGCGGCGTGCTGGCGCTCTACGACGAGCGTGGCCGGGAGCATCGGCTGGCGCCGGCGTACAGCCGCTTCCGCGCGCTGGCGGCGGATGAGCGAAACTTCTACTGCATCGCCGCCGCGCCGGACCGCCTGCCCACCTTACTGGCGATCCGTCGCGTGGATGGCGTTACCCAGGTGTTGGCCGGCGGCGAGCGGCCCCTGCCCGAGGCCGAGCTGTCCCGCGGCGAGGCGTTCCGCTACCCCGTGGGCGAGGACGAAGGCGGGCACGGCTTCTTCTACCCGCCGTTCGGTGGCGAGCCCGCGCCGCCGCTGGTGGTGTTCCTGCACGGCGGGCCGACCTCGGCCAGCTACCCGGTGTTCGACGGGCGCGTCCAGTTCTGGACGCGGCGGGGCTTCGCCGTGGCCGACCTCAACTACCGCGGCAGCAGCGGCTACGGCCGCGCCTACCGCGAGCGCCTGCACCTGGGCTGGGGCCAGGTGGAGGTGGAGGACATCGGCGCGGCGCTGGACTATCTCGCCAAGGCCGGCCGCATCGACCGCCAGCGGGTGTTCGTACGTGGCGCCAGTGCCGGCGGCTACAGCGCGCTGATGGCCCTGGCGCGGCTGCCGGGCCTGCGCGGCGGCGCCAGCCTGTACGGGGTGAGCGACCCGCAGGCGCTGGCGCGGGCCACCCACAAGTTCGAGGCCGATTACCTCGACTGGCTGATCGGTGACCCGCACGACGACGCCGAGCGCTACCGCGAGCGCACGCCGGTGCTGCTGGCCGGGCACATCCGTGCGCCGGTGATCTTCTTCCAGGGCGAGCTGGACGCCGTGGTGGTGCCGGCGCAGACCGACGCCATGGTCGAGTCCCTGCGCCAGCGCGGCGTGCCGGTGGAGGTGCACCGCTACGCCGGGGAGCGCCACGGCTTCCGCCAGGCGGGCAACCTGGCCCACGCCCTGGAAGCCGAATGGCGCTTCTACCAGGCGTTGCTGGCGCACTGACAGCGGGTAGGCGTCTGTCAGAACCGTCTGCCAAGGTCGCATTGCAATAGCTGATGGATGCAGTAGGCTCCCGGAAACATCCCATAACAATAACGACAGAGCCCCCGATGTCCCACGAGCTCAGCCAGCTGCGCAAATTCGTCTCGCCAGAGATCATTTTCGGTGCCGGATGCCGGCACAATGTCGCCAATTACGTGAAGACCTTCGGCGCTCGCAAGGTGCTGGTGGTGTCGGACCCCGGCGTCGTCGCCGCCGGCTGGGTCGCCGACATCGAAGCCAGCCTGGCCGCCCAGGACATTTCCTTCTGCCGTTACACCGATGTCTCGCCCAACCCGCGCGTGGAAGAAGTCATGCGCGGCGCCGACGTCTACCGCAGCGAGGGCTGCAACGTGATCGTCGCGGTGGGCGGCGGCAGCCCCATGGACTGCGCCAAGGGCATCGGCATTGTCGCCGCCCACGGCCGCAACATCCTCGAGTTCGAGGGCGTGGACACCTTGCGCGTGCCCAGCCCGCCGCTGATCCTGATCCCCACCACCGCCGGCACCTCGGCGGATGTGTCGCAGTTCGTGATCATCTCCAACCAGGACGAGCGGATGAAGTTCTCCATCGTCAGCAAGGCGGTGGTGCCCGACGTGTCGCTGATCGACCCGGAAACCACCCTGACCATGGACCCGTTCCTCTCTGCCTGCACCGGCATCGACGCGCTGGTGCATGCCATCGAGGCGTTCGTCTCCACCGGCCACGGCCCGCTCACCGACCCCCACGCGCTGGAGGCCATGCGGCTGATCAACGGCAACCTGGTGCAGATGATCGCCAACCCGGCGGACATCGCCCTGCGCGAGAAGATCATGCTGGGCAGCATGCAGGCGGGGCTGGCGTTCTCTAACGCGATCCTCGGCGCGGTGCATGCCATGTCCCACAGCCTGGGCGGCTACCTCGACCTGCCGCACGGCCTGTGCAACGCCGTGCTGGTGGAGCACGTGGTGGCGTTCAACTACAGCGCCGCGCCCGAGCGCTTCAAGGTGATCGCCGAGACCTTCGGCATCGACTGCCGTGGCCTGAACCATGCGCAGATCCGCCAGCGCCTGGTGGAGCACCTGATCGCCCTGAAGAACGCCGTGGGCTTCCATGAAAGCCTCGGCCTGCACGGCGTGGGCAGCTCGGACATTCCGTTCCTCTCGCGCCATGCGATGCAGGACCCGTGCATCCTCACCAACCCCCGCGAGTCCAGCCAGCGCGACGTCGAGGTGGTGTATGGCGAGGCCCTCTGACGAGCAGCAGCAACAGGCCCTGGCCGGGCTGCTGGGGCTGGGCAGCCATTCCGCGCGCAAGAGCCACTACCCCGAGCTGGTGGCGCGGCTGGACGAGCTGGAGGCCGAGCGCAACCGCTACAAGTGGCTGTTCGAGCACGCCGTCCACGGCATCTTCCAGGCCAGCCTGAGCCAGGGCCTGCGCGCCGCCAACCCGGCGCTGGCGCGGATGCTCGGCTATGACGATCCGCAAGAGGTGCTGTGGAACCTGCAGGACATGGCCAGCCAGCTGTTCGTCGGCGGCGAGGCGGAGATGCGTCGCATCCGGGCCCTGCTGCGCGAGCGCGACGGCCTGTTCGGCTACGAGACGCGCCTGCGCCGCCGCGACGGCAGCCATGTGATCGTCCTGATGAACCTGCTGATCAAGCCCGGCGAAGACGGCCTGGTGGAAGGCTTCGTCGCCGACATCACCGAGCGCGTCCAGGCCCAGCAGCGCCTGCAGAGCCTCAACGAGGAACTGGAGCAGCGCGTCGCCGAGCGCACCCGTGAACTGGAAGGGCTGAACCAGCAGCTGCGCGAGGCGCGCGACGCCGCCGAGGCCGCCAACCAGAGCAAGGACAAGTACCTGGCCGCCGCCAGCCACGACCTGCTGCAACCGCTGAACGCCGCAAGGCTGCTGGTTTCCACCCTGCGCGAACGCGCCCTGCCGAGCGCCGAGCAGGTGCTGGTGGAGCGCACGCACCAGGCCCTGGAAGGTGCCGAGGACCTGCTCACCGACCTGCTGGAAATCGGCCGCCTGGACCAGAGCGCGATTCGCCCCGACCTGGACGTCTATACCCTGGACGAACTGCTCGGCCCGCTGGTCTCGGAGTTCGACGAGGTGGCCCGCGCCGCCGGGCTGCGCCTGCGTGCGCGGATTCCACCGCTGGCGCTGCGCACCGATCACCGCCTGCTGACGCGCATCCTGCGCAACTTCCTCAGCAATGCCTGCCGCTACACCGAGCGTGGCAGCGTGCTGCTCGCCGCCCGCCGGCGCGCCGACAGCGTGCGCCTGGAGGTGTGGGATACCGGCCGTGGGATTCCGGCGGACCAGCTACAGGCGATCTTCCTCGAATTCAACCAGCTGGAGGTCGGCCGGGCGGCGGAGCGGCGCGGCGTCGGGCTGGGATTGGCGATCGTCGACCGCATCGCCGGCATCCTCGGTTGCCGGGTGCAGGTGCGCTCGGTGCCGGGGCGCGGTTCGGTGTTCGCCATCGAGGTGCCGCTGGTGCGCGACCTGCCGCCGGCCGGCCCGGTCGACAGCGGCCCGCGCCCGGTCACCGGCGACCCGCTGCCGGGGCGGCGCCTGCTGGTGATCGACAACGAGCAGGCGATCCTCGCCAGCATGGCCGCGTTGCTCGGGCAGTGGGGTTGCGAGGTGCTGCTGGCGACGAATGTCGATGACGCGCTGAAGGTGCTCGACGGCAAGGCGCCGGAGGTGATCCTGGCCGACTACCACCTCGACCATGGGCGTACCGGCTGCGATGCGGTGCGCGGGCTGCGCGAGTATTTCCGCCGCGAGTTGCCGGCGGTGATGATCACCGCCGACCGCAGCGACGATTGCCGCCGCGCCCTGCAGCGGCTGGGCATGCCGCTGCTGAACAAGCCGCTCAAGCCCGGCAAGCTGCGCGCGGCGCTGAGCCTGTTGCTGAGCCAGGGATAGCGATCAGCCGTCCTTGCGCCCCAGCATGCCGTTGACCTTGTCGCGCAGGGCGTCGATGGAGAACGGCTTGGCGATCATCGACATGCGCGTGGCCAGTTCGCTGCCGTCGATATGGACGATCTCGGCGAACCCGGTGGCGAACAGGATCGGCAGTTCGGGCCGCGCCTGCCGCGCGGCGGCGGCCAGCTCCTCGCCGTTCATGCCGGGCAGGCCGACGTCGGTCAGCAGCAGGTCGATGGCGGTGTCGCCCTGCAGGATCGGCAGCGCCTCCTCGGCGTCCTCGGCCTGCAGGACCTGATAGCCGATCTCCTCCAGCACTTCCACGGTCAGCATGCGCACCAGGTCGTTATCCTCGACGACGAGGACGCACAGCTGCTGGTTGGCCGGTTCGTTGGGGGTGACGGGAATGTCGGGAATGCTGACCACTGAGTTGCCTCTCGGGATATAGAGTGTGACGCAGGTGCCCTGGCCGGGCTCGCTGCGCAGGCGGATGTGCCCGCCGGACTGCTTGATGAAGCCGTAGACCATCGACAGGCCCAGCCCGCTGTTGGGGCCGATGCCCTTGGTGGTGAAAAAGGGGTCGAAGACGTGGGTGAGGATCGATTCGCTCATGCCCAGGCCGTCGTCCTGCACGGCCAGGGCGAGGTAATCGCCGGCCGGCAGGTCGCTGTCGCCGCCGATGATTTCCTGGCGCCGCAGGCTGATCTGCAGGGTGCCGCCGCCGGGCATCGCGTCGCGGGCGTTGTCCACCAGGTGTTGCAGCACCTTGTGCAACTGCTCGCGGTCGCTCAGCACGGTGTCGCTGGTTTCGCAGGCCAGGGTCAGGCGCACGCGGGCGCCGGCGCGCTCGGCCAGTTCGGGCAGCCAGTCGCGCAGTAGCCGGCCCAGCTCCACCGGGTGCATGGCCAGGGCCTGGCGGCGGGCGAAGGCGAGCAGGTTGTGGGTCAGCTCGGCGGCGCGCTCGGTGGCCTGGGTGGCAGCGTGCAGGATGTGGTTGAGCTCCGGCTGGGCGTTGGCCTGCGCGCGTCGGGTGATCAGGTCGAGGCTGAAGCGGATACTCGCCAGCAGGTTGTTGAAGTCGTGGGCGATGCCGCCGGTGAGCTGGCCGACGGCCTCCATCCGCTGGGCATTGGCCAGGGCCGATTGCGCCTGCTCCAGCAGCTCGGTGGCGCGGCGCTGCTCGGTGACGTCGCGGCCGCAGCCATAGATCAGGCCGTTGTCCGCGCTGGCATGCCAGGAAATCCAGCGATAGCTGCCGTCGGCATGCCGCATGCGGTTCTGGAAGTGCTGCAGGGGCTCGCCGCGGGCCAGGGTGGCGCGGGTGCCGATGCTCGGCGCGAGGTCGTCGGGGTGCACCAGCTCTTCGCTGTTGCGCCCGGTGAGCTGGGCTTCGCTCCAGCCCAGCAGGGTGGTCCACGCCGGGTTGACGCTACGCAGCCTGCCCTGCTGGTCGAGCACGCAGAGCAGGTCCTGGCTCATGGCCCAGACGCGGTCGCGCTCCAGGGTGCGCTGGCGCGCCTCTTCCTGCACCGCTTCCTTGAAGCGGCGGTCCTCGGCGCGCTGGCTGGCGGCGGCCAGGGCATGGCCGAGCAGGGCGGCCAGCTCGTTGAAGAAGGTCGCGTAGCTGTCGTCCAGGCGCCGGCGCGGGCTGATGCCGAACACCGCGAGGCTGCCCGGATAGCCCTCCAGCGGCGTGGCGTAGGTGCTGTCGAGCAGCTCCGGCCAGGGTGCGAAGGCGCGTGCGTACTGGCTGCCCAACGGCGACTGGTGCGCCTGCTGCAGGCCGTTGAACAGGTGCAGCGGGTCGTCGTCGAGGGTCAGCTGCGCCGGGGCGAAGCGGTCGGTGACGTCCGTGCCGCAGGAGCCGAGCAGGGTGCCGCCGTGGTAGAGCAGGCAGAACGGCACGTCGATGCTGGCGTCGGCCAGCAGGGCGAGGGCATCGGCGCAGATCTGCGCGCCGTCGTCGGCCTGGCCGATGCGTTCGGCCAGCCGGGTGAGCAGGCGCTGGCGGCGCTGCTGGATGACGTTGCCGGTGGTCTCCACCGCGGTGTTGAACAGGCCGATGGGCTTGCCGTCCTGGCCGAAGATCGGGCTGACGTTGTAGGTGAAATAGGCTTCTTCCACATAGCCGAAGCGCACCATGGGCAGCAGGCGATCTTCCTCGTGGGCGGCGACGCCGGTCTGCAGGATGCCGTTGTACATGGGGTCGAGGATCGACCAGATGTCCGACCAGGCGATGCGCGCTGGCTGGCCCAGGCAGGCGGGGTGCTTGTCGCCGGGGATGGCGCTCCAGGCGTCGTTGTACAGCAGGACGAATTCCGGGCCCCAGTAGATGCACACCGGCAGGCGCGAGTTCAGCCCCACCTCGAGGATGCCCTTGAGCGTGGCCGGCCACGCTTCCATCGGGCCGAGCGGCGTGGCCGCCCAGTCGTGCTGGCGGATCAGCGGTGCCATGGCGCTGCTGCTGTTGAGGAAGTCGCCCTGGCCCGGCGCCGTGACGGTGGGAGTCATCCCCGCGGAACCTGGCATGGAGCGGGCCTTGCGTCCGATCCTTTCATACCGTGCTACCCATTCAGTCCACATCACGCGTTGGAAAGTCCCGGCGAGGGAAAATTCCACTTTTTTCAGCCGGCCCGGCAAATAGTTCGAACCACCCGGCGGTGTGCGGGTCAACTCGCCAACTCAGGTGTAGCCTACAACGCTTCGCGTTATTATCCCCGCAGTTTTAAGAACGTTCGTACAATAACTTCAAATACTTACCTGGCCTCCGCCGTAATCTCCGTCATACCGGTTGTTCGCACCCAGGGAAGAAAGTCCATCAGGGAACCCGCAGATGAACCAGAAAGCCATCGCCGACGAAAGCGCCTTCCGCCGCATCCTCGCGCGCAACATGGCGCTGCCGCTGGGTATCTGCCTGCTCGGCGCCGTGCTGTTCATCGGCCTGATCCTGTACATGCTCAACGTGCTGGGCTGGGTCGAGCACACCGACCGGGTGATCTCCAGCGCCAACGAGATGCAGCGCCTGAGCGTGGACCAGGAGAGCGGCCTGCGCGGCTATCTGATCACCGGCGATCCGCGCTTCCTCGAACCGCTGGAACAGGCGCGGCCGCGCATCAATGCCGGGCTCAAGAGCCTGGCCGAACTGGTCGTGGACAACCCGCCGCAGGTCGAGCGCCTGGGCCGCCTGACCGCGATGCAGGACGAATGGATGACCTTCGCCCAGCAGATGATCGAACAGCGCCGCCAGGGGCAGGACACCTCCGACGCGATCAAGGCCGGGCGCGGCAAGAGCATGATGGACGCGATCCGCGCGCAGTACGCCTCGCTGATCAATACCGAGCAGCAGTTGCGCCACGACCGCAACCAGTTCGCCTCGAACCTCTCCACCGGCGTCGTCATCCTCTACCTGGTATTCAGCATCGTGGTGGGCGCGTTGCTGGCGTATTTCGGTCGCCGCCAGTTGCTCGGCCTGTCCGAGTCCTACGCCGATTCCCTGCGCCGCCAGGTGCGCCACAACGAACACCTGGAGCGCCAAGCCTGGCTCCAGGACGGCCAGACCCGGCTCGGCGAGCAACTGATCGGCCAGCCGTCGATGGCCGCGCTTGGGCGCAGCCTGATGGACTTCCTTGGCGATTTCGTCGGCTCGCCGGTGGGCGCGTTGTATGTCCGCGACGACCGGGGCGGCCTGCGTCTGTCCGGCACCTTTGGCTTTACCGTCGAGGCGCCAGGTGACAGCCATTTCGCCCCCGACGAGAGCCTGATCGCCCAGGCCGCCCGCCAGCGCAAGCTGCGCGTGGTCGACGGCCTGCCGCCGGATTACCTGAAGGTCAACTCGGCGCTGGGCAATGGCCAGCCGGTGAGCGTGGCGCTGCTGCCGCTGCTCAACGAGGGCGGGGTGGTCGGTGTGCTGGAGCTGGGCTTCCTGCGCCCGCTTCAGGAGCGCGACCAGGCCTTCCTGCAGAACGTCGCCGAGACCCTCGGCAGCGCCATCGCCTCGGCCCAGCATCGCCAGCGCCTGCAGGACCTGCTGGCGGAAACCCAGCAGCTCAACGAAGAGCTGCAGGTGCAGCAGGAAGAGCTGAAGACCGCCAACGAGGAACTGGAGGAACAGTCCCGCGTGCTCAAGGAATCCCAGGCACACCTGGAAGCCCAGCAGGCGGAGCTGGAACAGACCAACGAGCGCCTCGCCGAGCAGGCCCAGGAGCTGGCCGCGCAGCGCGACGACCTCGACGGAAAGAACACCGAGCTGAACCAGGCCCGCCTGGAACTCCAGGGCCGCGCCGACGAGCTGCAGCGCGCCAGCCGCTACAAGTCCGAGTTCCTCGCCAACATGTCCCACGAGCTGCGCACGCCGCTCAACAGCTCGCTGATCCTCGCGCGCCTGCTGGCGGACAACGAGCACGGCAACCTGGACGACGAGCAAGTGAAGTTCGCCGAGTCGATCTATTCCGCCGGCAACGACCTGCTCAACCTGATCAACGACATCCTCGACATCTCCAAGGTCGAGGCCGGCAAGCTGGACGTGCGTCCGGAAAACGCCAGCGTGCGGCGCCTGGTGGAGGCGGTGGAAGGGCTGTTCCGCCCGCAGGCCGACGACAAGGGCCTGAGCTTCGTGGTCAGCGTCGCCGACGATGCGCCCGGCATGCTCTACAGCGACCGCCAGCGGGTCGAGCAGATCCTCAAGAACCTGCTGTCCAATGCCTTCAAGTTCACCGACGCCGGTGAGGTGTCCCTGCACGTGAGCGCCGCGCCCGAGGGCCTGCGCTTCGACGTGCGCGACAGCGGCATCGGCATCGCGCAGGACCAGTTGCAGCGCATCTTCGAGGCCTTCCAGCAGGCCGACGGCGCCACCAATCGCCGCTACGGCGGCACTGGCCTGGGGCTGTCCATTTCCCGCGACCTCGCGCACCTGCTGGGCGGCAACATCATCGTCAGCAGCGAGCCCGGCAAGGGCAGCATGTTCAGCCTGCTGCTACCGGTCAACTACCAGGCGCCGGCCAGCGACGACGCGGTCAGCACGCCGGCGCCGATCCTCGCCCCGCAGCCTGCGCCGGTCGCCACGCCGCCGGTGCAGGCCCCGGCCGCGGCGAGCTTCGCCGACGACCGCGACCAGCTCAACATCGGCCAGCGCTGCGTGCTGGTGGTGGAGGACGAGCCCAAGTTCGCCCGCATCCTCTACGACCTGGCCCATGAGCTGGGCTACCGCTGCCTGGTGGCGATGGGCGCCGAGGAAGGCCTGCGCCTGGCCGACGAGCACGGCCCCGATGCCATCCTGCTGGACATGCACCTGCCCGACGAATCCGGCCTGGCCGTGCTGCAGCGCCTGAAGGCCAACCCGCGCACGCGCCACGTGCCGGTGCACGTGGTCTCGGTGGAAGACCGCAGCGAAGCGGCGCTGCACCTGGGCGCCATCGGCTATGCGCTCAAGCCCACCAGCCGCGAGCAGCTGCGCGAGGTGTTCGGCAAGCTGGAGGCCAAGCTGACCCAGGAGGTCAAGCGCATCCTGCTGGTGGAGGACGACCCGCTGCAACGCGACAGCGTCTCGCGCCTGATCGGCGACGACGACATCGAGATCACCGCGGTGGAGCAGGGCGAGCAGGCCCTGGAACTGCTGCGCCAGAACATCTACGACTGCATGATCATCGACCTCAAGCTGCCGGACATGCAGGGCAACGAACTGCTGCGGCGCATGGGCGAGGAGGACATCTGCTCCTTCCCGCCGGTGATCGTCTACACCGGGCGCAACCTGACCCGCGACGAGGAAGCTGAGCTGCTCAAGTACTCGCGCTCGATCATCATCAAGGGCGCGCGGTCGCCGGAACGGCTGCTGGACGAGGTGACCCTGTTCCTGCACAAGGTCGAGTCGCAACTCTCCAGCGAGCGCCAGCGCATGCTGCGCACCTCGCGCAACCGCGACCGCGCCTTCGAGGACCGGCGCATCCTGCTGGTGGACGACGACGTGCGCAACATCTTCGCCCTCACCAGTGCCCTGGAGCACAAGGGCGCCCGCGTGGAAGTGGCGCGCAACGGCCGCGAAGCCATCGAGAAGCTCGCCGAGGTCGGCGACATCGACCTGGTGCTCATGGACGTGATGATGCCGGAAATGGACGGCTACGAAGCGACCCGGCTGATCCGCCAGGACGCGCGCTGGAAGAAACTGCCCATACTCGCGGTGACCGCCAAGGCGATGAAGGACGACCACGAGTTGTGCCTGCGCGCCGGCGCCAACGACTACCTGGCCAAGCCCATCGACCTGGACCGCCTGTTCTCGCTGATCCGGGTCTGGCTGCCGAAGCTGGAGCGCATCTGACATGCCTGATCGCAGCCAGGACATCGAGCTGCGCCTCCTCATCGAGGCGATCTACCTCAAGTACAGCTACGACTTCCGTGACTACTCCGGCACCTCGCTCAAGCGCCGCGTGCTGCACGCCACCAACCTGTTCGAGTGCCGCAGCATCTCGGCGCTGCAGGAGCGCATCCTGCACGACCCGCACGCCTTCCACGAGCTGCTGCAGTACCTCACCATCTCGGTGAGCGAGATGTTCCGCGACCCCAGCTACTTCCTCGCGCTGCGCCAGGAAGTGGTGCCGGTGCTGCGCACCTACCCGTCGCTGCGCCTGTGGGTGGCCGGCTGCAGCACCGGCGAGGAAGTGCATTCGCTGGCCATCCTGCTGCACGAGGAAGGCCTGCTGGAGCGCACGCTGATCTACGCCACCGACATCAACCCGCGCTCGCTGGAGCAGGCCCAGCGCGGCATCTACGCGGTGGACGACCTGGCCCAGGCCAGCGCGAACTACCGCGCCGCCGGCGGCCACGGCTCGCTCTCGGACTACTACACCGCCGCCTACGACGGCGCGCTGTTCGACAAGATGCTGCGTGCCAACGTGACTTTCGCCGACCACAGCCTGGCCACCGACAGCGTGTTCTCCGAGACGCACCTGATCTCCTGCCGCAACGTGCTGATCTACTTCAATCGCCCGCTGCAGAACCGCGCCATCGGCCTGTTCCACGACTCGCTGTGCCACCGCGGCTTCCTCGGCCTGGGCAGCAAGGAAAGCCTGGAGTTCACCGATTTCGCCTCCGAGTTCGAGGTGGTCAACCGCCGCGAACGGGTGTTTCGCAAGCGATGAACGCCCAGCGGGATGTGCAGGCCGTGGTCATCGGCGCCTCCGCGGGCGGCGTGGACGCGCTGTTCAGGTTGTTCGGCGGGCTGCCGGCCGACTTCGCGTTGCCACTGGTGGCCGTGCTGCACCTGCCGGAAAGCCATGACAGCCAGTTGGTGGACCTGTTCGCCCGGCGCCTGGCGATTCCCGTGGCGGAAGCGCGCGACAAGGCGCCGCTGGAGCCGGGCACGCTGTATTTCGCCGCTGCCGGCTACCACCTGTCCATCGAGCAGGACCGCACCTTCGCCCTGAGCCGCGAGGCGCCGCGGAATTTCTCCCGGCCGTCGATCGACATCCTCTTCGACTCGGCGGCCGATGCGTACCGTGACACGCTCGCCGGCATCCTCCTCACCGGCGCCAACCAGGATGGCGCGCAGGGCCTGGCGCACATCCAGCGCGAGGGCGGGCTCTCCATCGTCCAGGACCCGGCCGAAGCCGCCGTGGCCACCATGCCGGAGGCGGCCATTGCATTGCACGCCCCGGACTACATTCTTTCCTTGCGCGAAATCCACGCGCTCCTGACCCGAATGGGCACCCGACATGCTGCGTAACCAGGGAAGCAAACTGCTGATCGTCGACGACCTGCCGGAGAATCTCCTGGCGCTGGAGGCGCTGATCAAGGGCGAGGGACGCGAAGTGTTCAAGGCCTCGTCGGCGGACGAGGCGCTCTCGCTGCTGCTGGAGCACGAATTCGCCCTGGCGCTGCTCGACGTGCAGATGCCGGGCATGGACGGCTTCGCCCTGGCCGAACTGATGCGCGGCACCGAGCGCACCAAGAACATTCCCATCGTCTTCGTCACCGCCGCCGGCCGCGAGCTGAACTACGCCTTCAAGGGCTACGAGAGCGGCGCCGTGGACTTCCTCTACAAGCCGCTGGACAACCACGCGGTGCGCAGCAAGGTGAACGTCTTCGTCGACCTCTACCGCCAGCGCAAGGTGCTCGCGCGGCAGCTCGAAGCCCTGGAACAGGCGCACCACGAACAGGACGCGCTGCTCGCCGAGCTGCGCGAAACCCAGGTGGAACTGCAGCGCGCGGTGAAGATGCGCGACGACTTCATGTCCATCGTCTCCCACGAACTGCGCACGCCGCTCAACGGCCTGATGCTCGATACCCAGCTGCGCCGCCTCTACCTGGCCAAGGGCAAGCTGGAGCACTTCGCGCCGGAGCGCCTGGGCGCGCTGTTCGAGCGCGACGAACGCCAGCTCGCCGGGCTGAACCGGCTGATCGAGGACATGCTCGACGTCTCGCGCATCCGCACCGGCAAGCTGTCGATCCGCCCGGAGCCGGCCAACCTCGCCGACATCGCCCGCCGCGTCATGGGGAATTTCGCCGTGCAGGCCCAGGCCGCCGGCTGCGACCTGAGCCTGAACGCACCGCAGGTGGTGGAGGGCGTCTGGGATGCCTATCGCCTGGAGCAGGTGCTCAGCAACCTGCTCAGCAACGCCCTGCGCTACGGGCCCGGCCAGCCGGTGGAGGTGACGGTCGCGGTGCACGAGGGCCAGGCGCAGCTCTGCGTGCGCGACCATGGCGAGGGCGTCAGCGCCGAAGAGCAGCAGCGCATCTTCCAGCAGTTCGAACGCGGCGCCGGCGCGGCCCGCGTCGCCGGGCTGGGGCTGGGGTTGTTCATTTCCGAACAGATCGTCCAGGCCCACGGCGGCCGCATCGAGCTGCGCAGCGAACCGGGGCAGGGCGCGGAGTTCTGCGTCCGCCTGCCGCTGGACTGACCGCGGCGCCTGCCCGCCGCGACGGGCGGTGCCCGTGATCGGCGGCAGGGCTGGCGTGGTGCGGGTTCGCGAGCAAGCTCGCTCCTACAGGCATGCCTCGGCGTAGGCGCGGACTTTGTCCGCGGTCGCGTGTATGGCACGCTCCTACAGGTTGGGTGCCGCTCTTGTAGGAGCGGGCCGTGCCCGCGATCCGCCGGCAGGGCCGGCGTCAGGATGCCCGGGCTGCTTCCCGGCGTTCCGCGCGGCGTTTGAGTTTCCTGGCGTGGCGCTCCAGCCAGAGGTAGACGGCGCAGGCCAGCAGCAGCGGAATGAGGAAATACAGCACGCGGTAGCCAATCAGCGCGGCCAGCAGTTCGCCACGGGAGAAGTGATCGCGCAGCACCGTGATGAAGACCGTCTCGATCACCCCCAGCCCCGCCGGGACATGCAGCACCACGCCGGCGATGCTGCTGATCAGCAGCGTCGCCAGTACCGTCGGGTAGCTCGCCGAGTCCGGCAGCAGGGTGTAGATCAGCAGGGCCATCATCGACCAGTTGCTGGCGCCGGCGATGCCCTGCAGGGCGGCCAGGCGCCAGGTCGGCAGGTTCAGCCGGTAGCGCTTCCAGCCCCAGGCGCGGCGGCGGGCGAAACGGCAGGCGAGCAGGTAGCCGGCGCCCAGCAGCAACAGCAGCACGCCGATCGCGCGCAGGCCGCTCTGGCCAAGGGACCAGTTGTCGGGCAGGTTCGGGTAGCCACAGACGAACAGCACGCCGGCCAGCAGCAGGTAGCCGTACCAGTTGGTGATCATGCTGAAGGTGAGGATGCGCGTGATGTCGCCGGCGCTCATGCCCAGCCGGCCATACAGGCGGAAGCGCAGGGCGATGGCGCCGACCCAGGAGCTGAGGTTGAGGTTGAAGGCGTTGCACACGAAGGCGACGGTGAACACCCGCCGCACCGGCAGCGGGTGGCCGATGTAGAAGCGGCTGAGCACGTCGAAGCTGCTGAAGATGCCGTAGCTGGCCAGGGCGATCAGCATGCCCAGGGCCAGGGTGCTGAACTTGTATTCGCGCAGCAGGCGGAACACCTCGTCCCAGTCGGTGGCGCGCAACAGCAGGAACAGCAGCACCGGCAGGGCGACCAGCAGGGCGATGTTGAAGATGCGGTTGGCGCGCTTCCAGAAGCGCTTGGAGTTCTTCATGGCTGCACCTGCGACTGGCCGGGTTCCTCGTCGATGCGGGCGGGGTGGAGCATTTGCCGGTGCGCCGGCAACTGGCCGGCGATGGCCGGGAAGTGGCGCAGGAAGTGGAAGCTCAGGAACACCAGCGGGGCGCGCCACCAGTAGCCGCGGCGGGCGTACTGGCGGGTGACGCGGCGGCAGCTGTCGGCGGCCAGGCGCTCCAGGTGATCGTCCAGGGCGCTGGCGAAGGCTTCGTCCTCGATCATCAGGTTGCCTTCCAGGTTCAGCGACAGGCTCAGCGGGTCGAGGTTGCTGGAGCCCACCGTGGCCCAGTGGCGGTCCATCACCGCGACCTTGCCGTGCAGCGGGCGGTCGCGGTACTCGTAGATTTCCACGCCGTCGCGCAGCAGGGTGTCGTAGAGCAGCTTGCTGCACAGCCGCACCAGCGGCATGTCCGGCAGCCCCTGGAGGATCAGGCGCACCGTCACCCCGCGCTTGGCCGCATCGCGCAGGGCGCGCAGCAGGCGATAGCCGGGGAAGAAGTAGGCGTTGGCGATCAGCAGGCGCTCCCGGGCGCGGGCGATGGCGCGCAGGTAGTGCTGCTCGATCTCGGTGCGGCGGTGCAGGTTGTCGCGGATTGCCAGGCAAGTGCGGCATGGCCCGGCGGGCCCGCCGGGGTGCACGGCGTCGGCGGCGGGCATGTCGCTGCTCTCAAGGTGAGGAGCGGGGCGCAGCAGCTCCAGGCAGGCGCGGCGGATGTCCTGCACGCCGGGGCCTTCGATCCGCACGGCATAGTCCTGCTTGGCCATGGGCCCGTAGTCGGCCAGGTGGTCGGCGCAGAAGTTGATGCCGCCGACGAAGGCCACCGCGCCATCCACCACCACGTGCTTGCGGTGCAGGCGGCGGAACAGGTTGGTGCGCATGCCCAGGCGCCGCGGCTGCGGGTCGAACAGGTGCAGGCGCACGCCGGCATCGAGCAGGCCGCCGAGGAAGCTGGCGTCCAGGTCCGGCGTGCCGTAGCCATCGGCGATCACGTCGACCCGCACGCCGCGGCGGGCGGCGTCGATTAGCACCTGGCGCAGGCCGCGGCCGACCTTGTCGTCGCGCAGGATGAAGGTTTCCAGGAGGACTTCCCGCCGCGCGCCCTCGATGGCCTGGTAGACGCTCGGGTAGAAGCCCTCGCCATTGATCAGCAGCTCGACCCGGTTGCCGTCGCGCCAGACCTCGTTCATAGCGATACCTCGGCAAGCAGGGGCAGGTGGTCGGAGAGGTGCGGCCAGGGTTTGCGGTTGAGCACTTCGCTCAGGGTCACCTTGAGGTGGCGCACGTAGATGCGGTCCAGGCGCAGCAGCGGCCAACGCGCCGGAAAGCTGCGCGGTTCGCCGCCCTGTTCGGCGAATGCCGGGCGCAGGCCGCAGCCGGCGAGGGTGCCGCTGGCCCGGCAGCGCCAGTCGTTGAAGTCGCCGGCGACCACCACCGGGTCGTCGGCCGGCAGCTCGCCGATCAGCCCGCAGAGCAGTTGCAGCTGCCGTTGCCGCTGCGATTCGTGCAGGCCCAGGTGCACGCACACGGCGTGCAGGGCGCGCTCGCCGGGCAGGTCGATGTGCGCGTGGAGCAGGCCGCGCTCCTCGGTGCCGGCCTCGGAGACGTCGCGATTGTCCCAGCGGCGGATCGGCAGGCGCGAGAGCAGCGCGTTGCCGTGGTGGCCTTCGGGGTAGACGGCGTTGCGTCCGTAGGCGAAGGCCGGCCACATGCTGTCGGCGAGGTATTCGTAGTGCGGCGTGGCTGGCCAGTCCGGGTGGCGTTCGGCATGCAGTTGATGCTCGCCGTGGACCTCCTGGAGGAACACCAGGTCCGCCGAGGTGGCGCGTACCGCGTCGCGCAATTCATGCAGGATGAAGCGCCGGTTGAAGGCGGAGAAGCCCTTGTGGGTGTTCACCGTGAGCACCCGCAACAGGGTGCCGGCCTGCGCCTGGGCGAGGCTGTGCGGAGCGCGCTCGGCCAGGCTCATGACCAGTCCCCCGCCGGTGCGCCGGGTGCTTGCCGGTCCACCAGTTCCAGGCCCAGCAGCGCCATGAGCTTGCTGGCGTCGTAGGGCGCGCGCACCTTGATGTCGTTGTCGAAGTAGCCGTACACCTCGCGCTGCCGCCGATCGCCCCGGGTCGAGGGGTCGAACAGTTCGGCGTCGGCCGGTTGCAGCCCGCGCCGCCAGCGGCCGATGCGCTCGTTCCAGCGTTCCAGGGCGGCGTCGCCGTAGCCGCTGGCATACAGCTGCTTGTCGCCATGCAGGCGCAAATAGACGAAGTCCGGGGCGGTCAGGTCTTCGCCGTAGGGCCACTTGCGCGGTGCATCGGCGAACACCAGGGCGACGCCGTGGCGGCGCAGTTGGCGGGCGAACTCCGGGCAGGCGAAGCTGGCGTGGCGCACCTCCATGGCATGGCGCAGCGCACGTTTCTTCAGGGAGGTGGGCCACTGGTCTGGACGCCGGGTGGCCGATGCCTTGGCCAGCTTGAGCGCCGCGTCGCTGCTGGCCGGCAGCAGCGCGAGGAAGGCTTCGACCACGTCTTCGTCGTATGGCAGGCTCGGCGGCAGTTGCCAGAGCATCGGCCCGAGCTTGTCGCCCAGCTCCAGCGGGCCGGAGGCGAAGAAGTTGGCCAGGCCTTCCTCGGCGTCGCGCAGGCGCTTGATGTGGGTGATGTAGCGCGGACCCTTGACGCTGAAGACGAAGCCGTCGGGCGTGTCCTGTGCCCACTGGCGGTAGCGCTCGGGCTTCTGCAGCGCGTAGAACGAGCCGTTCAGTTCGATGCTGTTGAAGGCGCGCGAGGCGTAGCGCAGCTCGTCCTTCTGGCGCAGCCCCTTGGGGTAGAAGTCGCCGCGCCAGGGCGTGTAGCGCCAGCCGGAAATCCCGATGTGCAGGGCCTTCATCGGCTCAGTTCTCCCGGTCGGAGGCTGTGGCGAGGGGCGGCTGGCTGCATCGGCATCTCCTTGGGCGATGGAATATCCCGGGCGCCGCCGTACCGGCCGGACGCCCGTCTGTGAAAGTTCCGACCCGACGGAGCGGGCCGGCGTTCAGAGGGATTGCCCCAGTGGTCATTCCTCGCTGCGGCGCAGGGTGAACAGCGCCAGCGAGCGCCCGGCCAGCGGGTAGGCGGCGCCGAATTCCCAGTTGTGCTCGGGGTCCTGCGGCGAGGCGGTGTCCAGCAGGAACTGCCAGTCGCGGCCCTGGGCGGTTTCCGGGAGGATGAAGTCGAGGCCTTCGTGCCCGGCGTTCACCAGCAGGAGCAGGGTGGCGTCGCCGCCGCTGCGGCGGATGCCGGTGGGCTGGGCGCGGCCGTCCATGAGCATGCCCAGGCTGCGCCGCTGCGGATCGTGCCAGCGGTCCTCGGTCATTTCCTCGCCTTCGGGGGCGAGCCAGGTGACGTCGCGTACACCCAGTTCCTCGTTGTACTCGCCAACCAGGAAGCGCCCGCGCCGCAGGATCGGGTAGGCCTGGCGCAGGCGGATCAGCCGGCGGGTGAAGGCCAGCAGCTCGCGGCCCTCGTCGTCGAGGTTCCAGTCCACCCAGCCCAGTTCGTTGTCCTGGCAGTAGACGTTGTTGTTGCCCTGCTGGGTGCGGCTGAATTCGTCACCGGCCAGCAGCATTGGCGTGCCCTGGGAGAGCAGCAGGGTGGCCATCAGGTTGCGCATCTGCTGCAGGCGCAGGCGGCGGATGTCGGCATCCTCGGTGGGGCCTTCGACGCCGTGGTTCCACGAGCGGTTGTCGTCGCTGCCGTCGCGGTTGTCTTCGCCGTTGGCCTCGTTGTGCTTGTGGTCGTAGGTCACCACGTCGCGCAGGGTGAAGCCGTCGTGCGCGGTGATGAAGTTGACCGAGGCATAGGGGCGCCGGCCGCGCTGGTTGTACAGGTCGCCCGAGGCGGTCAGGCGCCGCGCCAGGTCCGGCAGCTGGCCTTCGTCGCCGCGCCAGAAGCTGCGCACGGTGTCGCGGAAGCGGTCGTTCCACTCCACCCAGCCGGGCGGGAAGCCGCCCACCTGGTAACCGCCGGGGCCGCAGTCCCAGGGTTCGGCGATGAGCTTGCGGTGGCTCAGCACCGGGTCCTGGCGGCAGGCGACGAGGAAGCTGTGGCGCTCGTCGAAGCCGTCGGCGTAGCGGCCGAGGATCGACGCCAGGTCGAAGCGGAAGCCGTCCACGCGCATCTCCGTGGCCCAGTAGCGCAGCGAGTCGGTGACCATCTGCAGCACGCAGGGGTGGCTCAGGTCCAGGGTGTTGCCGGTGCCCGAATCGTTGACGTAGTAGCGTCGGTTGTCCGCCTGCAGGCGGTAGTAGGAGACGTTGTCGATGCCGCGCATGGACAGGGTCGGGCCGAGCTCGTTGCCCTCGGCGGTGTGGTTGTAGACCACGTCGAGGATCAGCTCGATGCCGGCCGCGTGCAGGTGCGCGACCATCTCCTTGAACTCGTTGATATGGCCGCTGGCGAGATAGCGGGCCTGGGGCGCGAAGAAGGCGATGGTGTTGTAGCCCCAGTAATTGGCCATGCCCTTTTCCAGCAGGTGCTTGTCGTCGAGGAAGCCGTGCACCGGCAGCAGCTCCAGGCTGGTGATGCCCAGTTGCCGCAGGTGTTGCAGCAGCTCGGCGTTCATCAGCCCCGCGCAGGTGCCGCGCAGGCGCTCCGGCACCGCGGGGTGCTGCATGGTCAGGCCGCGCAGGTGGGCTTCGTAGATCACCGTCTCGTTCCACGGCACGCGCACCGGCTGCTGTTCGCCCCAGGTGAAGGCCGGGTCGATGACCTTGCACTTGGGCACGAACGCCGCGCTGTCGCGCTCATCGAAACTCAGGTCGGCGTCGGGCGAGCCGATGGTGTAGCCGAACAGCGATTCCGACCATTTCAGCTCCCCGACCAGCTGCCGGGCGTAGGGGTCGATCAGCAGCTTGTTGGGGTTGAAGCGGTGCCCGGCGTCGGGCTCGTAGGGGCCGTATACGCGGTAGCCGTAGATCTGCCCCGGATGGGCGTCGGGCAGGTAGCCGTGCCAGATCTCGTCGCTGTATTCGGGCAACTCGATGCGTTCGATCTCGCGCTTGCCCTGGGCGTCGAACAGGCACAGTTCGACCTTGGTGGCGTGGGCGGAGAACAGCGCGAAGTTGACGCCCAGGCCGTCCCAGGTGGCGCCCAGGGGGAAGGGGCGTCCTTCGGTGACGCGGGACTGTGCTCGTCGGGTCATTTACCGGCTCCTGGGGTCAGACGGGCTGCTGTTTCTTCGCGCGTGGGCTGCGGGGACCCGGCTCGCCGGGCGTCGCGGCCTCGGCCGCGCTGGCCTTGGGTTTGCGTTTGGCGGTGGGGGTGACGGTCGGTGCGCTCTTCACCGGCTTGGCCTTGGCCGGCGAGCGGCGCGCGGCGGGCTCGGGCGTGGGCGCCACGGTTTCACCCTGATCGTCCCCCGGTACTTCCGGGTGCGCCTTGGGCAGGCGCCCCTTGCGCCGCGGCGGCTCCTGCAGCAGGGCCGGCTTCTCCGGCTCCTGCTCGCTTTCGAAGCGCTGCTTCACCGATTCTTCGGGCTCGGCGTGGTTGACCGTTTCGGCTTCGGCCAGGCTGTGGGCCATGCGCCAGTGGCGCTCCTGCTGACCGTCCGGGCGTCCTTCGGACTCCCAGATCTGGTAGGCCAGTTCGCGGACTCTTGCCTCGTTGACCTTCATTGTTCACCTCCGGATATGAGCAGGTTGACGGGGACCGCGCCGAGCAGGTCGGCCAGGCGGGGTTCCCCGTTGTGCGGTTCGAGCGGGCCGGCCAATCCGTTCCAGCGGATGGCGGCCAGCGACGAGGGCAGGTGCAGGCGCGTGTCCGCCCAGCGTTCGGGCGCGACCTGCGGCAGTGGCGAATCGCCGAGAAGGGCGGCGGCGCAACGGGGCACCACCACCAGCAGATGCTGGCCGGCGTGGCGGCGGACGAAGGCGACCACCTGCGCGGCGTGCTCGCCGCGTACCTCCAGCGGCAGGTAGTCGCCCGCCGTGAACAGGGTCGGCCAGCGTTTGCGCAGGCCCAGCGCGGCGGCCAGTACGGCCTGCTTGATGTGGCCGCTGCGCCAGTCGCGCAGCAGCGCCGGCCAGTCCGGCGGGCCGTCCAGCGCGGCCTCGCGGGCGGCGAAGTCGGGGATGCGGCGGTTGTCCGGGTCCACCAGGCTGAAGTCCCACAGCTCGCAGCCCTGGTAGAGATCCGGCACACCGGGCGTGGTGTTGCGCAGCACGCACTGGGCCAGGCCGTTGAGCGCGCCGGCGGGCATCAGGCTCCGGGCCGCCGTGGCGATGGCCTGGCGCAGCGGCGCGCCGGCGTCCTCCAGCAGCACGCTGGCGAGGAACTGCGCGCAGACCTGCTCGTAGGCTTCATTGGGCGCGCTCCAGTCGCTGTCCAGCTTGGCCTCGCGGATCGCCTTGCGCTGCCATTGCTCGATGCGCTGGTGGTACGCGCGCAGGCCTTCGCGGTCATCGGCGGCCAGTTCCAGCGGCCAGCTGCCGAGCAGGCACTGGTAGAGAATCAGCTCGTCGCCGCCGCTGGGTGCGGGGCCGCGCTCGATGTGCTGGCGCAGTGGCGCGGCGAGCTTCCACCAGCTCCACACCTGGTCGGCGAACCATACGGCGCGCTCGCTGAGCACCGCCAGGCGCGCGCGGCAGTCTTCGCCGCGCTTGTGGTCGTGGGTGGCGGTGGCGAGCATCGCCCGGGGGAAATCGCGCAGACGCTGCAGGCAGGCTTGGTGGAAGGATTCGACGTCGCCGCCGAGGATCTCCGGGTCGAAGCCGACATCGTTGCGCCCCAGCGCGGGCGCCGCGCGGTAGCAGGCAGTGTCTTCCAGGGACTTGGCGGCAATCGGCGGGGTGAGCTGCTGGAAGCGCTGCAGCGCCAGCTTGCGCAACTGCCGCATCGGCCCCGGCGGCTCGCGGCGCAGGGCTTCTCCGCCCAGCATGCGGTCGAGCCAGTCGAGGGTGCGCAGGTCGCTCGGCTCCAGGTGTTGCCGGGCTTCTTCCAGCGCCTGGCTGAAGAAGCGTTGGTCCTGCTCGGAGCGCCCCAGCGCATCGGCGTAGGTGCGGTAGACCGGGAACGCGGCGAGCAGCTGGAACAGCGCGCGGCGGATCGAGCCCAGCGGGATGTCGCGGCTGGCCAGGGTGAAGCGGGCGATGTGCCACAGCTGTTGCGCCAGGCCCTCGACGTCGCCGGCGAACAGCGACGCCAGCACATGCTTGCGGGCCTGGCGGACTTCCTCGGCGAAGCCGTCGTGGCGGCCGCTGACCTCCAGCCAGAGGTGGCGCAGCTGCGGTTCGCCCCGGGCATCGTGCTGCAGCAGCGACACCTGGTTCATGAAGTCGTAGCCGGTGGTGCCCTCGACCTTCCAGTCCGCCGGCAGCGTCTCGCCGGGGCCGAGGATCTTCTCCACGTAGACCGGCGCGCCGCCGGTGGCCCGCCACAGCCGCCGGCAATAGCCGCGCGGGTCGGCGAGGCCGTCGACATGGTCGATGCGCAGGCCGTCGATCAGGCCCTCGTCCATCAGCTGCAGCAGGTAGGCGTGGCTGGCGTGGAAGACGTCCGGGTGTTCGGCGCGCAGGCCCACCAGTTCGTTGATGTCGAAGAAGCGCCGCCAGTTGATGTCGTCCGCCGCCACCCGCCAGTTGGCCAGGCGGTAGTGCTGCTGTTCGATCAGCCGGTGCAGGCTGTGCCAGTCCTCGCGGTAGGAGGCGAGCAGGGTGGCGAGCCGGCCGCTGTCGGCGAGCGGTGCGGCGGCCTCCTGGCACAGTGCCTGCGCCTGCTGACGGCCCTGCGGATGGTGGTGCAGCTCGACGAAGCGCGGCGCCAGGGCCAGCAGCTCGGGGCTGTCGGTGTGGCAGAGGATCATCCCGTAGCTGGACGGGCAGACCGGGAAACGCTGCTCGCCGTAGCGCAGCACGAAGCGCGCGCTTTGGCTGTCGTAATCCAGCTGGATGCGCCCGGCGGTCACCTCGTCGATGTAGTCCTCGCCCAGGCAGGGCAGCAGCACCTGCTGGTCGAGCAGCGGGTCGTCGCTGTGCCAGCGGATGTCGAAGAAGTGCGCGTAGGGGCTGTCCAGGCCCCATTCGAGCACGTCCTGCCACCAGGGGTTGGCGTCGCCGATGCGCATGTGGTTGGCCACGGTGTCGACGATCAGGCCCATGCCGTTGCGCCGCAGCCCCGCCACCAGCCGGCGCAGCGCCGGCTCGCCGCCCAGCTCGTCGCTGATGCGGGTCGGGTCGACGGCGTCGTAGCCGTGGGGCGAGCCGGGCTGGGCGGCCAGCAGGGGCGAGGCGTAGAGGTGGCTGACCCCCAGGCGGGCGAAGTAGTCCAGCCAGGGCAGCGCATCGTCCAGGGTGAAGTCGCGATGGAACTGCAGGCGCAGGGTGGCGCGGATCTCAGTCATGCGCGCGGGCTCCGTCGTCGGCGTGCTGGCGAGCGCGGCGCAGGCGTTCCAGGCGTGCGCGCACCCGCGGGTCGTCGAGCATCTCGCCGGCGTTGCGCTCGAAGCGCCGACGCCAGTTCGGGTGGGTATCGCCGGGACCCGGCAGGTTGGGTTGTTCGATGCAGGCCAAGGCGTCCTCCAGTGGCAGCAACACCAGCGGCGCGGGAGTCGCGCCGAGGAATTCGATGGCGCCATCGAGCACCGGGTCGGCGCTGATGCCGCTGTCGCCCAGCGCCCGGCGCAGGGCTTGGCTTTCGTGCTGGCGGGCGTCGCGCTCGTCGGCCGCGACCTCGCGGGTGCGCTGGCCGAGCTGCTCGCGCCAGTCGATGTCGCGGCCCTGCTGCCAGCCTTCCAGCGTCGGCAGGTCGTGGGTGGTGCTGGTGGCCAGGGCGCCGTCGGGCCAGCGCGCGGGGGCGATGAAGTGCCCGTGCTCCTGCTCGAACAGCAGCACGCGCATGCCCAGGATGCCGCGCTCTGCCAGCGCCTCGCGCAGCCCCGGCGGCACGGTGCCGAGGTCCTCGCCGATGATCACCGCCTGGGCGCGCTCGGCCTCCAGGCAGATCAGCCGCAGCAGGTCGTCGAACGGGTAGTCCAGGTAGGCGCCCTCCTGCGGTTCGGCGCCGCTGGGGATCACCCAGAGGCGGCGCAGCCCGAGGACATGGTCGATGCGCAGGCCGCCGACGTAGCGCAGGTTGGCCCGCAGCATCTCGATGAAGGCGCGGAAGCCGTTGCGCCGCAGGCCGTCCGGGGAGAAGGCGCAGATGCCCCAGTTCTGCCCGGCGCGGTTGAGGATGTCCGGCGGGCAGCCGACGCTGACGCCGGTGAGCAGTTCGTCCTGGCGCATCCACGCCTGGCTGCCGGAAGGTTCGGCGCCCACCGCCAGGTCGGCGATCAGGCCGATGCCCATGCCGGCCGCCTTCGCCTGCTGCTGCACCTGTTGCAGGCCGCGGGCGACCAGCCACTGGCCGAACGCCTGCTGGCTGATGGCCTGTTCCTCGTCGATCATGAAGTGGCCCAGTTCCGCGCTGCCGGCGTTGCGGTATGCCTCGGGCCAGAAGCGCCAGTCCAGGCCGTCGCCGGCTTCGGCGCGGCGCAGTTGCAGGACCTGGAAGCAGCAGTGCTGCAACAGCTCGGCGCCGCCCAGATGGCGGAAGGCGAGGAAGTCCTCGTGCAGCGCGCCGCTGTCGTGCTGGAACTGCTGGTAGAGCTGCTGCAGCAGGCGGTCACGCAACTGGGCGACGCGCAGCCAGTCCACCAGCGGCAGCGCCTGTACGCGCGCCCACTCCTCCTCAAGACCGGCCGCGGCCAGTGCCTGGCGCACCGGTTCGTCGCCCAGCACCAGGCCGGGGGCGGCGTAGAGTTCGTTGAACAGCAGCCGGCTGGAGGGCGAATACGGGCTGTAGATGTCCCGCGAGGCGGGGAACATCGCGTGCAGCGGGCTGATCGCGATGGCGTCCGCGCCCTGCGCCGCGGCGGCGTGGACCAGGTCGGCGAGGGCGGCGAGATCGCCGGCGCCGCCGTCCTGCTCGCGGCGCAGTGCATACAGCTGCGCGGCCAGGCCCCAGACGTGCCGGCGGCCGCCGCAATACTGCTGCACCGAGGGGCAGCGCGGCGGCGCCACGGCGAGGATGATCTCCCGGTCGCCCAGGTGCAGCGGGTAATAGCCGCTTTGCTGGATGGCCGGAATCTGCCCGTGCTGGTCGACGTGGCCCTCGCTGTGGCCGCTGTCGTCCTCGTTGAACAGTCGGTAGCGGGTGCCCGGGCCGACCGGTACGGCAATCGGCTGGCCACGGTCGGCGGTGATCAGTGGCGGCGGTTCGGCGCGGCGCCGCTCCAGCGCGTCCAGGCTCTGGCGGATCTGCTCCGGGGTCTGCGCGGGGAAGCCCAGCGCTTCCAGGACGTTGCGCTGCACCTCGGCGCTCAGGCGCTGCGGGCGGTTGTCGGCATCGATCCAGTCGATGGCCAGGCCCGCTTCGCTGGCCAGGCGTTCCAGTTGCGCGTCATTCATCAGGGCGCCTCCAGGCTCAGGACCAGGGCGCCGCCGCTCAGCCAGCCGTGGCGGTAGTGCGCCGCGTTCTGGCCGCAGCAGAACAGCACCTGGGCGCTTTCCCCCGGTGGTTCGACGCCCAGGTCGTGCGTGCCGAGGTTGAGGTCGATGCGCCACAGGCTGCCGTCGCCCAGGCGCCATTTCGCACTCAGGGCGCGCTCGCCCAGGGGCTGTGCGTCCAGCGCGCGGCTGCCGGGCAGGCGCGGCGTCAGCCAGCGGTGGCGCAGCTCCAGCAGTTCGCGGCAGTGGGTGCGCCAGCCATCGTCACCCTGGTCCGGGCGCGGGCGGGACGCGACGAAGGTCTGGTAGTCGTTGGGGTCGGGAATCCACGCGGCGGCGCCCGGCTCGGAGAACTTACTGAAGCGCTTGAACTCCTCGCGCCGGCCTTCGGTCACGGCCCGCGCCAGCTCGCCCTGGTAATCGGTGAAGAACAGGAAGGGCTGGCGCTCGCCCCATTCCTCGCCCATGAACAGCATCGGCACCATGGGGCTGAGCAGCACCAGGGCATTGGCCGCCCGCAGGTGGCCATCCTGGGCCAGCGTGGTGAGGCGCTCGCCCAGGGCGCGGTTGCCGACCTGGTCGTGGTTCTGCAGGAAGGCCACGAAGGCCTGCGGGCTCAACTGGCCGCTGGGCTCGCCGCGGGCGACACCGCGGTAGTCGGTCTGGCCCTGGAACACGAACCCTTCGCGCAGGCAGCGGCACAGCTGTTCGAGGGGCTGGTGCGCGTAGTCGACGTAGTACGCCTCGTCCTCGCCGGTGAGCAGCACGTGCAGGCAGTGGTGCAGGTCGTCGTTCCACTGTGCATCGAAAACGGGTGCACCGGAGCCCTGCTCAGGCTGCAGCAGGCTGGCCTCGTTGTGCTCGTTCTCCAGGATCAGGTGCAGCGCGCGGCCATCGGCGGCCTGGCGGGCGCGGGCGGCGAGCTGGTGGAGGAAGTCCTTGTCGGCGATGGCGTGCACGGCATCGATGCGCAGGCCGTCGACGCGGTACTCGCGCACCCACATCTCGGCGTTGCCAATGAAGAACTCGCGCACCGCCGGCTGGCGGAAGTCGATGGCCGGGCCCCAGGGCGTGGGCTGGTCGGCGCGGAAGAAGGCGCTGGCGTAGCGCCCCAGGTAGTTGCCCTGCGGGCCGAAGTGGTTGTAGACCACGTCGACGAACACCATCAGGCCCAGGCCGTGGGCGCTGTCGATCAGCCGCCGCAGGGTGTCGGGGTCGCCGTAGGCGCAGGCCGGCGCATAGGGCAGCACGCCGTCATAGCCCCAGTTGCGCCGCCCGGGGAAGGCGTTGAGCGGCATCAGCTCGATGGCGGTGATGCCCAGGGCGGCCAGCTCTTCCAGGCGGCCCTGCAAGGCGGAGAAGCCGTCGAACAGGCCGACGTGCACTTCATAGATCACCGCTTCGTGCCAGGGCCGGCCGCGCCACTGCGGGTGCTGCCAGCGATAGGCGCCGGGGTCGACTACCCGGCTTTCGCCTTCGACGCCGCCGGCCTGGTCGCGCGAGGCCGGGTCCGCCACCAGCAGGTCGTGGTCGATGCGGTAGCGGTAGGTCTGCCCGACGATGGCCGGCACCTCGGCGCTGAACCAGCCATCGTCGGTGCGCTGCAGGTCGTGGCGGGCGCCACCGCCCAGTTCCACCTCGACCCGCTGGGCATCCGGCGCCCACAGCGAGAACCGCACTCTGCCCGCGGGCAGGATCGTCGCTCCATGCGCCAGGGTCATCGCACGGCCTGCGCCGGTACCCGCTGCAGCAGGCGCTGGTAGAGGGCGGTGTAGGGGCGCACGGCGTCTTCCCATGGCAACGGTGACTCCATGGCCTTGCAGCGCATGGCATTGAGTAGTTCGGGGTAGCGGTAGATGTTCAGCGCGCGGCGCACGGCGTCGAAGTAGCTGGCCGGGGTTTCGTCGCGGAACAGCAGGCCGGTCACGCCGTCGATGATGGTGTCGGCCAGCCCGCCGGTGTGCCGGGCGATGGGCAGCGAGCCGAAACGCTGGGCGTACATCTGGCTCAGGCCGCACGGCTCGTAGCGTGACGGCATGAGCAGGAAGTCGCTGCCGGCGTAGATGCGCCGCGCGGTGGTCTCGTCGAAGCCGATGTGCACGCCGACGCGGCCCGGATAACGCTCGGCCAGTTCGCGCATGGCCTGCTCCAGCTCCGGCTCGCCGCAGCCGATGGACACCAGGCGGCCGCCGGCGGCGACCATTTCGTCGGCGATGGCCAGGGTCAGGTCGATGCCTTTCTGATGCACCAGGCGTGACACCACGGCGAACAGCGGGCCGCGACCCGGCAGCAGGCCGAAGGTCTTCTCGACGTACTCGGCGTTGCGGCGCTTGCCGGCCAGGCGGGTGGCGTCGAACCCTTCGACCAGGTGCGGGTCGGTCAGCGGGTCCCAGCCGGCGTCGATGCCGTGGGTGATGCCGCTGAGCTGGCCGCGGTCGCGACGCTGGGCGAGCACGCCGTGCATGCCGCAACCGTGCTCGGGGGCGGTGATTTCGCGGGCGTAGGTTTCGCTCACGGTGGTGATGTGGCTGGCGTGGCTGATGCCGGCCTTGAGGAACGACAGCTTGCCGTAGAACTCCATGCTGCCCGGCAGACCGGCCGCTTCGGGCAGGCCCAGTTCGGCGCAGCAGCCCAGCGGGCAGGCGCCCTGGTAGCCGAGGTTGTGGATGGTCAGCACGCTGGGGGTGATCTGCCCGCGCCAGGCCATGTAGGCCGGGGCCAGTGCGGTGGGCCAGTCGTTGACGTGCAGCAGGTCCGGGCACCAGCCCAGCTCGGTCATGCCGGCGGCGATGTCGGCGGCGGCCAGGCTCAGGCGGGCGAAACGGATGTGGTTGTCGGCCCATTCGTGGCCGTGCTGATCCACATAGGGCGTGCCGGGACGGTCGTAGAGTTCCGGGCAGATCACCGCGTAGACCACCAGCCCGTCGGCCAGCTTCAGCTCGCCGATATCGCAGGCGGGCAATGCCGCCAGGCCGGGCAGGCGGCCGACCACCTTGCAGGCCACCGCACCCTTGAGCACCTGCGGATAGCCGGGGATCAGCACGCGGATGTCATGGTCGGCGAGCAGCGCGCGGGGCAGGGCGGCGGACACGTCGCCCAGGCCGCCGGCCTTGACGAAGTCGCTGAATTCGGAAGTGGCGAAGAGGATTCGCTTGCGTCGCTGGGGCGGCGCGCCGTCGGCCGGGGAAATCGGGGTGAGGTTGACTGTGGCTTCTTCCAGGCGCAGATCGGCCAGCTGGTTGCGCATCGTTGGTTCCTCGCTCGTCTGGGGCTGGCAGCTCCTGCCAGGCCCGTGGTTCTCCATGGTGTCGTGCTGTCCTTCGGGAGACTGGCCCGCCGCGGACGAAGTTTCGAATTTCTGCCGGGGAAGGCGCCGTCGAGGCCTCGGTGGCGTCCCCCGGTCCTTCCATCACGCAGGCCGACATCCGGGCGGCAGGCCGGTTGGCGCGGCGAGCAGCTCTGGGGAGGAGGTCAGGCAGGGATGGACGGTGCGACCGGGAAACCGCTCCGGTCGTCACCTGATACTGTAAGCAGGGTCCGTACCAGTCTTGGATGCGGCCGTAACGCATTGATAGGAAAGGAAATTGCTGCCGGCTCGTGGCGAAGTGCAACCAGCAGAATGCACGATGTGCCGTTTCGCCGGTTGCAATACGCCTTGCCGCTACGCTTCGCGCCGGGGGTTTTGCTTGCCCGTGTAATCGAGGTCCTGGGCGCGCTCGACCGGCAAGGCCCGGCCCAGGTGCTCCTCGGCCATCTGCCAGTGGCGGGCGGCCTGGCCGCTCGGTTTGCCTTCGGCGACCCACAGGTCGTAGGCCTTCTGGCGGATCTGCGCTTCGCGGTCCTGCTCGGTTCGGGTCGGGCTCATCGTGGCCTCCAGCAGTTCGTCATCTGTGTAGAACCGATGACTGTCGCGAAAGTCAGGTGTTCATACAGCCTGACCGAGGGACGCTCCATGAATGATGCCGACCGCCCACGCCTGGTCGTGGCCTGCTCGCTGGACGCGGCTGCGCAGCCCGCCGACCGCCAGACCCACCTGGCGCTGGCCGCCTGGCTGGCGGAGATCCAGGGGCTGGATTTCCGCCCGGAACCCCCCGCACACCGCCAGAGCGGCCAATCGTTCTACTGGGTGCCCGATGCCACGGTGATCGGCCGCGACCAGGCCGCCGAGTTCGGCATCCATGGTCCGCTGGATCTGTTCGGCGGCTTCGTCGAGCGCGACTACCAGGCCGGCAAGGCCATCGTCCACCCGCTGATCGAGCGCCCGACATTGACCCCGCGCGGCTGGAACGATGCCTTCGCCACGCGGGTGAAGCCGCTGGTGCTCGATGGCCACAGCGTGTTCTGCCACAACGATGCGGTGCGCTGCGCCAGCGCCCGCCTGCAGCGCGGCCCGCAACGCCTGAAACCGGCCGCCAGCCGCGGCGGGCAGGGCCAGCAGGTGGTGGCCGACACCGACCAGTTGGCCGAGGCGCTGGCGCGCTACGAGGAGGGCGATTACCAGCAGGGCATGGTGATCGAGGACGACCTCGACGACGCGCAAACCCATAGCGTCGGCCAGGTGATGATCAACGGCGTGCTGCTGAGCTACCACGGCGTGCAGCAGCACAACCGCAACGGTCGCGGCGAGCTGGTCTACGGCGGCAGCGACCTCCTGGTGGTGCGGGGCGACTTCGACTGCCTGCTGGCGCTCGACCTGGTGGAGTCGGTGAAGCTGGCCATCCAGCAGGCGGTGCAATTCGACCGCGCCACGCACCAGTTGCTGCCGGCATTCTTCGCCTCGCGGCGCAACTACGACGTCGCCCAGGGCGTGGATGCCAGCGGCCGGCGCTGTTCCGGCGTGCTCGAGCAGTCCTGGCGCATCGGCGGCGCCAGCGGCGCGGAACTGGCGGCGCTGGAGGCCTTCGTCGGCGACCCGGCGCTGTGCGTGGTGCGCGCCTCGACCTTCGAGATCTTCGAGGACAAGCCGCTGCCGGCGAACACCCGGGTGCTGTATCGCGGCCCCGACGCCCACGGCGATTTCCTCATGAAATACGCAATGGTGGAGCCTTATGTCTTCCAGTGATCAACGCTTTCCCGGTGAGTTCGCCAGTGACGAGCGCATCGACATCGATGTCGGCAGCCTGCGCCTGCAGGGCAACTTCCTCAGCCCGCGCACCCATGTGCCGGGCGTGCTCTTCGTGCACGGCTGGGGCGGCAGCCAGGAGCGCGATCTCAAGCGCGCCCGGGGCATTGCCGGGCTGGGCTGCGTGTGCCTGACCTTCGACCTGGCCGGCCACGGCGCCGGTGAAGCACTGCAGGGCTCGATCACCCGCGAGGACAACCTGCGCGACCTGCTGGCCGCCTACGACCGGCTGGTGGCGCACCCGCGCATCGATCCCAACGCGGTGGCGGTGGTCGGTACCAGCTATGGCGGCTACCTCGCCGCGATCCTCACCGAACTGCGCGACGTGCGCTGGCTGGCCCTGCGCGTGCCGGCGATGTACCGCGACGAGGACTGGAGCGTGCCCAAGCGCGACCTGCCACGGGACGACCTGATGGCCTACCGCGCCAGCCACATCCCCGCGGCCAGCAACCGCGCACTGAAGGCCTGCGCGGCCTTCACCGGCGACGTGCTGCTGGTGGAATCCGAGCACGACACCTACATCCCCCACGCGACCATCATGAGTTACCGAGCGGCCTTCCAGCACACGCACTCGCTGACCCACCGGATCATCGACGACGCCGACCACGCGCTGTCCAGCGAGCGCGCCCAGGAGGCCTACACCGATATCCTGGTGCGCTGGATCACCGAGATGGTGGTGGGCGAACGCTCGAATCGACTGGTGGTGGGATAGGCGCCGAGCCGCTCGGCGCCATGGATTTCTGCGTGTTGAGTATCGCGGACAAGGTCCGCTCCTACGCGCCATGCCGGCTTTTTTGTAGGAGCGGATTCATCCGCGATCCGCCGGCAGGCGGCCGGCTCAGCGCTCCCTTCACTAGCGGATTCCGCGCGACGGATATCGCGGACAAGGTCCGCTCCTACGCACCATGCCGGGCTTTTTTGTAGGAGCGGATTCATCCGCGATCCGCCGGCAGGCGGCCAGCTTCAGCGCTCCCTTTGGCAGCGGATTGCTGCGCGATGGAAATCGCGGACAAGGTCCGCTCCTACGCGTGCTTCCTCCCGCTACTTTGACGGATGCGCCTTCACCAGTTCCTTCGCCATTTCCAGGTGCTGCTGCAGCACCGGCAGGGTCTTCTGCGCGAAGGCCTTGATCTCGGTGTCGGCAGAATTGTTGGCCGCATCGCTGAACAGCTTCACCGCGTCCTCGTGGGCGCCGACCTGGTTGTTGGCGTAGGCCGCGTCGAAGGATTCGTCACGCACGTCCAGCACTTTGGCCTTGGCCTGGTTCACCACGCTGGGCGAATCGGACAGCTCGAGCTTCTGCTTCTGGGCGATGGCCTTGAGCTCGGTGTTGGCCTTGGTGTGGTCGTCGATGATGTGCTGGGCGAAGGTCTTCACGTCCGCGGACTGGCTCTTCTTCAGCGCCAGCTTGGCGGCGTCGATCTCCGCGAGGCCGGCGGCGGACGCCTCGCTGGCGAAGTTCTGCGCCTGGGCGTGGGGATCGGCCGCCAGCAACGGGGTGGCGAACAGCAGGGCGGCGCAGAGTGAGGCGCCGCGCAGGATGGCAGGTCCTTTCATGGGATTCTCCCGGTCGGGTGGACGGATCCTCGCAGGCGCGCGGCCTGTCGAGGCACAGTCGGTTGACGAGCGCAGCGCCACCGGGTTCAGAGTTTTACGCCAGCGGCAATCGCTTGCGCCGCCGGGCGGCATCCGCGGTAGGATGGCCGCGCCTATGCTTTGCTCCAATGAGCCAAGGGAGCGCAGACTTCATGCCCGATACCATCGACAGCACCGCCAAACTCGTCGAGGACGCGCGCTATCGCCTGCTGGTCGAAGCGGTCACCGACTACGCCATCTACATGCTCGACCCGCAGGGGCGCGTCAGCAGTTGGAGCTCCGGCGCGCAGCGCCTGAAGGGGTATGCCGCGGACGAGATTCTCGGCGAGCACTTCTCCCGTTTCTACACCCCCGCCGACCGCGAGGCCGGGTTGCCCGAGCTGGCCCTGGGCGAGGCGGCGCGCGTCGGCCGCTACGAGAGCGAAGGCTGGCGCCTGCACCGCGACGGCACCTCGTTCTGGGCCCACGTCGTCATCGATGCCATCCGCAACGCCGACGGCGAGTTGCTCGGCTTTGCCAAGATCACCCGCGACCGCACCGAACAACACGAGACCGAGGCCGCACTGCGACGCAGCGAGCAGCAGTTCCGCCTGCTGGTCAACGGGGTCACCGACTACGCCCTGTACATGCTCGACCCCGAGGGCCACGTCACCAGCTGGAACCCCGGCGCCGAACGGATCAAGGGCTATCACCCGGAAGAAATCATCGGCCGCCGCTTCGATTGCTTCTACTGCGAGGAAGACCGCGAGGGCGGCATTCCCGAAGCCAGCCTGAGCACCGCGCTGGCCGAAGGGCGCTACGAGGAGGAGCGCCTGCAGATGCGCAAGGACGGCTCGCGCTTCTGGGCCAACATCGTCATCGACCCGGTGCTGGACGACACCGGCAAGCTGCTGGGCTTTGCCAAGATCACCCGCGACATCACCGACAAGCGCCGTGCCCAGGAGGAACTGGAGCGCGCCCGCGACGAGCTGATCCAGTCGCAGAAGATGGAATCCCTGGGCCAGCTCACCGGCGGCGTCGCCCACGATTTCAACAACCTGCTGACGGTGATCCTCGGCGGCCTGCAACTGCTCGAGCGGCAACTGCCGCGCGACAACGAGAAGATCCAGACCGTCTGGCGCAACGCGCTGGAAGCCACGCGCCGTGGCGCCCAGCTGACCCAGCGGATGCTGGCGTTCGCCCGCAAGCAGCGGCTGTTCCCGCAGCCCATCCACCTGCCGGCGCTGCTGCAGGACATGAGCGAGCTGCTGGTCAGTTCGCTCGGGCCGACCATCAGCCTGGAGACGCGCTTCCCGTTGCAACTGGACTGCGTGATGAGCGACCAGAACCAGCTGGAGCTGGCGATCATCAACCTGGCCACCAATGCCCGCGATGCCATGCCCGGCGGTGGCAGCATCACCTTCTCGGCGCGTAACGCCCAGGTCGGGCCGCGCCAGAGCGGCAAGCTGGCGCCGGGGGATTACGTCTGCCTGGCGGTGACCGATTCCGGGCAGGGCATGGACATCGATACCTTGCGTCGTGCGGCCGAACCCTTCTTCACCACCAAGCCGACCGGCAAGGGCACGGGGCTGGGGCTGTCCATCGTTCACGGGTTGGCCCAGCAGCAGGGTGGTGCGCTGATGTTGCGCAGCACGCCAGGGTTGGGCACCACCGCGGAAATCTGGTTGCCGGCGGTGAAGGTCAGGGCGGAGCCCGAGGCACCCGGCGAGGCGCCGTCCGCGCAGGCGCCCGGCGAGCCGTCCGAGCCGCTTGGCATGCGCGTGCTGGTGGTGGACGACGATGCGCTGGTGCTGGCCGGCACCAGCGCCTTGCTGGCCGACCTCGGTTGCCAGGTGGCGCGCAGCGACTCGGCGCGGGCGGCGTTGCAGTTGCTGGAGCAGTCGCAGTTCGACCTGATGATCACCGACTTCGCCATGCCGGACATGGACGGCATGCTGCTGATCCAGCAGGTGCGCGAGGCGCATCCAGGGCTGACCTGCGTGCTCACCACCGGCTATGCCGGCCGACTCGACACGCTGGCCGACTCGGTGCTGCGCCTGCCCAAGCCGTTCGACCGCGAGCAGTTGCTGGCGCTGCTGTTGCAGGTGAAGCGCGCCGGGTAGAAAAACCGAACCTCCGCGCTGCGGGCACGGCCCAATGGGAACCACTGCCCAGCCGGAGGATTCGCCATGCATGCCGCCCCTTACGCCCAGCAACCCCAGCCCCAGGAAGCCCCGCCGGATCGCGAGAGCCAGGTTCCCGAGGACTTCCCCGAAGAAGTGCCCATGCAGCAGCCCCCGGAGGAACCGGTGCCGCGCCCCGAGCAGTGATACCGCGCTGTAGGAGCGGGCCATGCCCGCGATCCGCCGGCGGGCCGGCGCTCAGTGCTGGTGACATGCCTGTCAGCGTCTGCCGGCCTGATGGATTTCGCGGATAAATCCGCTCCCGCCATGCCCACCTGTAGGAGCGGGCCATGCCCGCGATCCGCCGGCAGGGCCGGCGCCTTGTTCGTGCTCGAATGTCGATCCTGTTTGACTGCGTCGACGTGGGCGTTCCCGCGCCGCTTCGGCGTGCGCGCGGACTTCCTGTTTCGCCCCCTCGGGCGAGTTACTTTCTCAAACGACAGAAAGTAACCAAAGGTCTCGCCCCGGACATCCGGTTTTTCGCTGAGGCGAAAAATACCCTCGCTCCATCGCAGTTCCAGGGGCACGCCGCGAAGGGCCATCCCTGGCCCATCGCGGCTCTCGCGGCATCCATGCCGCTCAACCCCTGGAACTTCGATTCCACTCGGCCTCCTGAACGGGGCGGTCGGAGTGTTCGGATGTTTTCCTGGAAGTCTTCAAAGCCAAAGCCGGGCCGTCGCGCAGTCGCTCTTCGTAGGGGCGAGGGGGGCGCCTAGTTCTTGCTCGCGAACCGCCCACACGGAACAGCGGACTTTGTCCGCCATCGCGTGCGCGGCACGCTCCTACAGGTGTGCTCCGGCGTGACGGGTTCGTAGGAGCGGACCTTGTCCGCGAAATCCGGTGAGGTGTACTCCGTAGCTCGGCAAGGCAGCCAACGTATCTCGCCCGTGCCGGAGTCGAGTGCGGCGCCAGCACGCTCTTCGAAGAGCCGCGCGGAACGCGACCTGTAGGAGCGGGCCATGCCCGCGATCCGTCGGCAGGGCCGACGGTCAGCACTGGTGACAGTCCTGTGAGCGTCTGGCGGTCTGATGGACTTCGCGGACAAGGTCCGCTCCTACGGGAGCCGGGATCCAGACCCGGCTATTCCTGCAGATATTCGCCCGACCCGTTCATCGCCTGGCCCCATAGCTCGAGGAAGCCGAACGCGGTGGTCAGCAGGACGAGGAAGCCGAAGCCCAGGATGCAGCCGGCGTAGAACACCGCGCTGCGCTGGGTGAGGCGCATGTAGATCGGCAGGCCGATGAACAGCAGCCAGGCGGAGTACGCCGTGGCCACGCCGGCGGCGAGGATCAGCAACCAGCGCGAGGGCAGCAGCGCGGCGACCCCGGCGAGCATCAGCGGCAGCGCCACGGCGGTGGAGAAGCCCATGCTGCGGTTGACGTTGGGGCGCACCTCGGTGCGGAACAGGACCCAGCGCGTCAGGTAGGCAATGATCACGATCCCGGCCACCAGGCCGACGTAGCACCAGAAGCTGAGCAACGCGCCGCTGGCCAGGCTCAGGTACTGGGTCTCGTCGTTGCCGGGCAGGCGCCAGCCCACCTGGGTGGTGCCGATGAACAGGCACACCGCGGGGATCAGCGGCATCAGCAGCCAGAACGGCAGGTAGGCGGCCGGATACTGGTCCGAGCTGTCGCGCAGCTCGCGCCAGGCCTGTTCGGGGTGGACGAAGAAGTGGGTCAGGGGGAAGGTCATGGCGTTCTCCTCGAGCCTCATGGAAAGATCAGCGGCGGTCCCGGTGCCCCGGACTCAGCCCCTCGGCTACCTCGCTCTCGATCAACGAGCCGGGGTCTTCGTTGCCCGGATCGTTGATCTGCGCGCGGGCCAGTTCGGGATCGTCGATCGCCGGGTCGAGGTCGCTCTGCGGCATCAGCCCCTCGCCGCGGTCACGGCGGTCGAGCAGCGGCAGCAATTGATCGTGGAATTCCTGCTGCTGGGCTTCCGACAGCGCGGCGAACCCGTGGTTGAGGATGTAGCGGGCGAGGATTTCCTCGCGGCTGTCCGCTTCCAGTACGCCGTCTTCGAGCAGCCGGCGAAGACCTTCCGAGCGTTCGACATCCTGATGATCATTCCAGCCCATCGTGTGCACCTCGCGATTCGGGTCGAGTGTGAGTGGCTCGGCACGAGCAGTGGCAGTGGGCGACGTCGTTCGCGGCGCCTATGGGGATGACCCGGGCAGGGCGCCGGGTGTTCGACGCCAGGGACGAACGGTTGCGCCATGCGATGGCGGCGCTCCCGTAGGAGCGGACCTTGTCCGCGAAATCCACCCGGCGGGTGCGTGCTGCCGGGTGATGCCGGGCGGGGCGCCGGCCTTGCCGGCGGATCGCGGGCGTGGCCCGCTCCTACAGGTGGCATGGCGCGGGCTCGCCGCATAATTCATCCGGCGGGTGGGTGATGCCGGGCGGGGTACACCTTCATCGCGCGGAATGAACCTTGGGCGTGGATTGTGGCCAGCCCAAGGACACGGGCGTGCTTCGCCCGAAGCCGAAGAGGAGACCTCGCCAATGTCCACGTTCGCCCTTGCCTCGTGGTTCTGGATCGCCGTGGCGATCATCATCGTGCTGCTGGACCTGTGGGCCATCGTCAGCATTTTTCGCAGCGACAAGGACGTGAATGCCAAGGCCCTGTGGTCGTTGCTGATCGTCATCTTCCCGGTGGTCGGGCTGGCCATCTGGGGTGTCGCCGGGCCGCGCGGGGTGGCCCAGGAACCGCCGGTGGACTGAGCGCCAGCGCCACCCCGCAGGACCCATCGCATTCCGGCATGGCCGGCATCGCCCTATGGTATTGGCCGGTTGCCGCGCACGGCTCTTAGCATCTCGTTCGTCACTTTCATCAGCAGCCTGACAACGAGAACAACAAGTGGACCTGGGAAAAATCCTGCGCCGCAGTGCGCTTTACTGGCCTGACCGCGAAGCCGTGGTCGACTCCCGCCTACGCCTCACCTTCGCCCAGCTCGAACGCCGCACCAACCGCCTGGCCTCCGGCCTGCTGGCGCTGGGGCTGGAGCAGGGCGCCCACGTGGCGATCCTGGCGCTCAACCGCGTCGAACTGGTGGAGGCGGAAGTCGCGCTCTACAAGAACGCCATGGTCAAGGTGCCGATCAATGCGCGCCTGGCCGCCGACGAAGTCATCAGTGTGCTGAAGGATTCGCGCAGCCAGGCGGTGATCGCCGATGCCGCCTTCGGCGCGCTGATCAACCAGCGCCGCGGTGAGCTGCCGGACCTCAGGCTGATCGTCCCGCTGGCCGACGAGGGCGCCGACGTGCCCTACGCCCAGGTGCTCGAACGCGGCAGCGAGGCGCACATCAGCTGCGACCCGGCGGACGACGCCCTGGCCGTGCTGCACTACACCTCCGGCAGTTCCGGCGTGCTCAAGGCCGCCATGCTCAGCGTCGGCAACCGCAAGGCGCTGGTGCGCAAGAGTATCGCAAGCCCGACCGGGCGGTCCGGGCCGGGCGACGTGATGGCCCACGTCGGCCCGATCACCCATGCCAGCGGCATGCAGATCATGCCGCTGCTCGCCGCCGGCGCGTGCAACCTGCTGGTGGAGCGCTACGACGACCGCCTGCTGCTGGAAACCATCCAGCGCGAGCGCGTCACCCGGCTGTTCCTGGTGCCGGCGATGATCAACCGCCTGGTGAACTTCCCCGGCGTGGAAAGCTACGACCTGAGCAGCCTGCGCCTGGTGATGTACGGCGCCGCGCCCATGGCGCCGGCGCTGGTGCGCCGCGCCATGCAGGTGTTCGGACCGATCCTCGCCCAGGGCTACGGCGCCGGCGAGACCTGCTCGCTGGTCACCGTGCTCACCGAGCAGGACCACATCGCCGCGCTGGACGATCCCAGGCGCCTGGCCTCCTGCGGGCGCTGCTATTTCGACACCGACCTGCGGGTGGTCAACGAGGACTTCGAGGATGTGAAGCCCGGCGAGATCGGCGAGATCGTCGTGCGCGGGCCGGACATCATGCAGGGCTACTGGCAGGCGCCGGAGCTGACCGCCGAGGTCATGCGCGACGGCTATTACCTCACCGGCGACCTCGCCACGGTGGACGAGCACGGCTACGTGTTCATCGTCGACCGCAAGAAGGAAATGATCATTTCCGGCGGCTTCAACATCTACCCCACCGAGGTCGAACAGGTGCTCTACAGCCTGCCGGAAGTCTTCGAGGCGGCGGTGGTCGGCGTGCCCGACGAGCAGTGGGGCGAGGCGGTCAAGGCGGTGGTGGTGCTCAAGCCCGGCATGCAGCTGGACGAGGCGCGGATCATCGAGCTGTGCGCTGCGCAGCTGGCCGGCTTCAAGAAGCCGCGCAGCGTGGACTTCGTCCGCGAGCTGCCGAAGAACCCCAACGGCAAGGTCGTGCGCCGCCTGGTGCGCGAACCCTATTGGCAGCACCAGGAACGGCGGATCTGAGGAGCACGACCATGCAAGCGATTCAACCCAGCGCCAAGGCGCAGGCGATCATCGACGACCTGCGCGGCTTCATCCGCGAGGAACTGTTGCCGCTGGAGCAGCGCGAGGGCATCCGCTTCGGCGAGAAGCACCCGCGCGAACTGCTGCGCAACCTGTGGCGGCGCTCCTGCGAGCGCGGCTTCTACAACATCATGCTGCCCGAGGAACTGGGCGGCGCGGGCCTGGGCATCGCCGACCTGTGCGCGGTGAAGGAAGCCGCCGCCAGCAGCGGCGCGGTGCTGGCCGCCCATGTGCTGGGCGAGCTGAGCGGCCCGCCGCGCATCGGCCACCTGTTCCGCGTCGCCAGCGACGAGCAGGTCGAACACTTCCTGCGCCCGGTGTGCCGCGCCGAGAAGGCCGTGTGCTTCGCCCTGACCGAGGCCGAGGCCGGCTCCGACGCGACGGCGATCAAGACCAGCGCACGCCGGGAAGGTGACCACTATGTGCTCGATGGCGCCAAGCGCTACATCTCCGGCGCGCCCTACGCGGATTTCGCCGTGCTGCTGGCGGTGACCGGGCCGGGCAAGGGCGCCGAGGGCATCTCGGCGTTCTTCGTCGACCTCGCCGCGCCCGGCGCGCAGGTGGTCTCCGACTACCAGGCGATGTCCGGCCCCGGCACCCACGGCGACATCCTCCTCGACGGGGTGAAGGTGCCGGTGGCGCACCGCATCGGCGAGGAGGGCAAGGGCTTCAAGCTGGCCATGGGGCGTATCACCCTTAACCGTCTGCTGCACTGCGCAACCATGCTCGGCATGGCCGAACTGGCGCTCAACCTGTCGGTGGATTACGCCCGCACGCGGGTGCAGTTCGGCCGGCCGATCGCCATGTTCCAGGCGGTCAGCCACATGATCGCCGACATGGCCACCGAGCTGTACGCCGCGCGCAGCATGATGTACGCCACGGCGGCCAGCTACGACGCCGGCGGCGACATCCGCACGCAGTCGTCGATGTGCAAGGTGTTCAGTTCCGAAACCGCCTTCCGCATCGCCGACCGCGCGGTGCAGGTGCACGGCGGCGCCGGCCTGATCAACGGGCATCCGGTGGAGTGGCTGTTCCGCGCGACCCGTATGATGCGCATCCTCACCGGGACCAGCGAAATCCAGCGCAACACCATCGCCAAGGGCATCCTCATGCCCGATTGATCGGGTGCCCGACCGCGCGAGCGCAGCACCCGACAAGAACAAGAGAGATAAGCGACATGCACAATTTCGATGCCCGACACAACGCCTATCAGCCCCGCCGCGCCTGGACGGTCGCCTTCCTGCTGGCGGCCATGATGCTGGTGAACTTCCTCGACAAGGTGGTGACCGGCCTGGTGGCGGTGCCGATGATGAAGGAGCTGAACCTGACCCCGGCCGAGTTCGGCCTGGTCGGCGGCAGCCTGCACTGGCTGTTCTCCATCTCCGCGGTGGTCGGCGGCTTCCTCGCCAACCGCCGCTCCACCCGCTGGCTGTTGCTGGGCATGGGCGCCTTCTGGGCGCTGGTGCAGTTGCCGATGCTCTATGCCACCTCGCTGTGGACGCTGGTGGCCTGCCGGGTGCTGCTGGGCGTGGGCGAGGGACCGGCCTCGCCGGTGGCCACCCACGCGCTGTACAAGTGGTTCCCCGACGAGCGCCGCAGCCTGCCGGTGGCGCTGCTGCATTCGGGCAGTGCCATGGGGCTGCTGATCGCCGGGCTGATGATCCCGTGGATCAGCACCCACTACGGCTGGCGCAGCAACTTTGCAGTGCTGGCGATCTTCGGCGCCATCTGGTGCGTGGCCTGGTTCTTCTTCGGCCAGGAGGGGCGGCTGGGTGAAAGCCCGCGCGGCCACGGCGGCGGCGAGCGCCTGCCGTACCGCCGCCTGCTGGGCGACAGCACGGTGCTGGCCAACTATTTCTGCCACTTCGCCGCCAACTGGTCGCTGGCGCTGACCCTGACCTGGGTGCCGGCCTACCTGGAAAGCGGCCTGGGCATGAGCGCGCTGAATGCCGGACGGCTGTTCGGCCTGTTCGTGCTGGTGACCATGCCGCTCAGCCTGTTCATGGCGTGGCTGTCGCAACGCCTGCTGCGAGCCGGGGTGAGCTCGCGGGTGGCGCGCGGCGTGTTCGTCTCGGCCTGCCTGCTGGCCAGTGGCGTGCTCTCCATCAGCCTGCTGGCGGACCTGCCGGTGGCGCTGCGCATGACCTACATGACCCTCAGCGGCGGCCTGGCGCTGGTGATGTACTCGGTGGGCCCGGCAATGCTCGCCGAGGTCACGCCCACCGCCCAGCGCGGCAGCGTTCTCGCCATCGGCAACGCCTTCGCCTCGCTGGCGGGGTTGAGCGCGCCCATCGTCACCGGTTTCCTGGTGCAGCGCTCGGGCGGGCTGGACGGCGCCGGCTATGCCCACGGCTTCGCGGTCAGCGGCGTGCTGCTGGTGGTGGCGGGGCTGGTCGGCCTGGCCTGGATGCGCCCGCAGCGCTCGCGGGCGCAGCTCTCGGGCGAGATGGCCGGCGCCCATTGATCGGCGGTGCCGAAGCGGCGGTCAATCCGCGAGATTGACCGCCGGCAGGGGCGGGCGCTCGATCAGCTCGCCCTTCCACATGCCGTTGCGCACCACCTCCACCAGCAGCTCGCGCACCAGGTCGTGCACGCAGGACGCGGCGAAGCTCAGCGGCTTGTGCGCCGAGTGGGCGATGGAAATGGTGCGTTCGATCTGCGGCTCGACGATGCGCCGCGCCAGGGACTGCGAACCCACCTCGATGGGCGGCCAGTTGCTGATGGAAGCCGCCAGCCCGCTGACCACCAGGCCGGTGATGCCATAGGCGGACTGCTGCTCGTACTTCACGTCGAGTTCCAGCCCGGCCGCCATGGCCGCCTGTTCGATGCGCCGGCGCAGGTGCATGCCCCGTGGCGGCATCACCAGCGGCCGGCTGAGCGCCTCGGCCAGGGTGATGGTGTCGCCCGTGCTGGCCAGCGGCATCTGACCGACCCAGTAGAGCTGCTCGACGAAGATCGGCTCGGCGATCACGCCTTCGAGTTCCTCGGCATTGGGCACGATGCCGAAATCCACCTTGCCCAGTTCGATGGCTTCGCCGCCTTCCTTGCTCAGGCCGTCGCGCACCACCAGGTCGATGCCGGCGAACTTCTCCTGCACGCGCTGGATGATCGCCGGCAGCAGCAGGGCAGAGGTGGTCACCGGGATCGCCACCGACACCCGCCCGCGTGGGTCGCCACGGCTGGACACCAGTTCGTCCTTCACCGAATCGATCTTCTGCACCACCGAACGGGCCACCTCGTACAGGCGCCGGCCGGCGTCGGTGAGGTCGATGCCGTCGTGCTGGCGCAGCAGCAATTGCACTTCCAGTTCGCTCTCCAGCATGCCGATCTGCCGGCTCAGCGCCGGCTGGGCGATATAGGCCTTGCGGGCAGCGGCGGAGAAGCTGCCGGCCTCGGCGATGGCGATCAGGTAACGCAACTGCTTGAGGGTCATCGTCGTGCCTTGTCCGGCCATGCCGGATTGTTATGGGGCCCATCTGAAGACGATATTTGTTCGTCGGCAGAGGGCTATTTAGTATCGAGCCATCCCCGTAAATCAAGGGTCGGTAACGATAAGCCAACAATCTGCAAAGTGTTCTGAAAGTTCATCCGAAGAATAATTCTTCGAATCAAAATATCCAGCTAATTCAATAGCCTGTGCTCGATAGCTCATGTTGCCTCATGTGCTTTCGAGGTGGGTCTTGTATTGCCTGAAGATCGCTCGAAAAGAATAAAGAGGATAAGAGTGATGACGCCGAAAGTTCGCATCATGGTGCGAGGCTCATGGCTATTGGTCGCAACTTGCACCTGCCATTCTGCCTGGGGTTACAACTTCGAAATCGGAGAAGTCCAGGGCCAGCTCGACTCCGCGCTGTCGCTGGGCGCCAGCCTGTCCACCCACAACCCGGAGCAGCGCCTGATGCGCAGCGCGTCCGGCGATGACGGCCGTCGCAACTACCGCGCCGGCGACGTGTTCTCGAAGATCTTCAAGGGCCGCCACGACCTGGAACTGAAGTACAACGACAGCGGCGTGTTCCTGCGCGGCAGCTACTGGTACGACTACGCCCTGCGCGACGAGGGCCAGCGCTTCAAGGACGTGGAGGACGCCGGCCGCAGCAACGCCAACAAGTCCGCCGGCTTCGAACTGCTGGACGCCTTCGTCTACCACAACTTCCAGATCGCCGATGAGCCGGGCTCGGTGCGCCTGGGCAAGCAGGTGGTGAACTGGGGCGAGAGCACCTTCATCCAGGGCGGCCTGAACGTGGTCAACCCGACCAACCTGTCGGCCATCCGCCGGCCGGGTTCGGAGGTGAAGGACGCGCTGGTGCCGGTGAACCTGTTCTACGTCACCCAGAACCTCAGCGAGAACCTCTCGGCGGACTTCTTCTACCAGCTGGACTGGGAACAGACCAACCTGGACAACTGCGGGACCTTCTTCTCCGGCAACGACTACATCCCCGAAGGCTGCTCGGGCCTGGACGTGGGCCGCAACCTGCGGGGCAACGCCGCCGCCGTGCGCGCGCTGTCGCCCTTCGGCGTGGACCTGACCAGCGAGGGCATCCGCCTGCAGCGCGGCGCTGACCAGGACGCCCGCAACAGCGGCCAGTGGGGCCTGTCGCTGCACTGGTTCGTGCCAAGCCTGGACACCGAGTTCGGCGCCTACGCCGCCAACTACCACAGCCGGCTGCCCTACACCGGCTCGGTCAGCAGCCCCTACCTGACCAACACCAGCTTCGTGCCACAACTGTGCGGCAACCTCGGGCTGTCCGGCGCGGCGTGCAATGGCCTGATGAACAGCAGCGCCGGCAAGACGCTGACCGACGCGCTGCGCATGGGCACCTCCAGCTACTTCGTCGAGTACCCCGAGGACATCCGCCTGTACGGCCTGACCTTCGCCACCACGCTGTCCAGCGGTACCGCGCTGCAGGGCGAGATCAGCTACCGGCCGAACCTGCCGCTGCAGTTCAACGGCCCGGACCTGATCCAGTCCGGCCTGGGCGATCCGTCACGCACCCCGCTGTATGACGCCGGCGTGGTGGCCTATGCCGACAGCCACGCCACCGATGGCTACCGCCGCAAGGAAGTGACCCAGGCGCAGATGACCGCCACCCAGACCGTCAGCCAGGTCATGGGCGCCGACCAGCTGGTGCTGGTGGGCGAGGTGGGCGCCACCTTCGTTGGCGGCCTGGAGGGCAACGGCGGCCCACGCTACGGGCGCAACAGCACGTTCGGGTCCGGCGAGCTGGCCAACAACGCGGTGTGCATCGCCAACTCGGCGACGCCGGAGAACTGCAACAACGACGGCTTCGTCACGTCCTTCTCCTGGGGCTACCGCGCCCGGGCGATCTGGAGCTACGCCAACGCCATCGCCGGCATCGACCTCAAGCCCGGCCTCTCCTGGTCCCACGACGTGAAGGGCTACGCCCCGGCGGAGGTCTCGGGCTTCAACGAGGGTTCCAAGGCGGTCGGCGTTTCGCTGGATGCGGACTTCAACAGCACCTACACCGCCGGCATTTCCTACACCAACTACTTCGATGGCGACTACGGCACCCGCGGCGACCGCGATTTCGTCTCGCTGTCGGTCGGCATCAACTTCTGACGGAGCCTGCCCCTTGAAACGCATCTACTGCCTGTTCTCCGCCATCCTCCTGGCCCACGGCGCGCATGCCGCCGTATCGGCCGGGGAGGCCGCCACGCTGCAAGACAGCCTGACTCCCCTGGGCGCCGAGCGCGCTGCCAGCGCCGACGGCAAGGTGCCCGCCTGGCAGGGCGGGCTGTCCGGCGACGGCCTGAAGATCCAGGGCAACGGCACGCCGGCCGACCCCTACGCCAGCGAGCAGCCGCTGTTCACCATCGATTCGAGCAACTACCAGCAGTACCAGGCCAACCTCACCGCCGGGCAGATCGCACTGCTCAAGCGCTACCCCGGCCAGTACAAGCTGCCGGTCTACCCCAGCCACCGCAGCGTCGGCGTCTCGGCGCAGGTGAAGGCGTGGGTGGCGCAGAACGCCACGGGCGCGAAGTTGGTCAACGATGGCAACGGCATCGAGGGCTTCCACGGCGCGGTGGCCTTCCCGATTCCGCACAACGGCCTGGAAGCCATCTGGAACCACATCACCCGCTATCGCGGCGGCAGCCTGCTGTCGATCAACGACAGCGCGGCACCCCAGGCCGGCGGCGACTACGTGATCACCACCACCGAGCAGCGTTTCACCATGGCCGACCAGGTGAGCAACTACGAGCCGGGCAAGGTGGACAACATGCTGTTCTACTACAGCCACCGCATTACCGCGCCGTCGCGCCAGGTGGGCGAGGTGGTGCTGGTGCACGAGACGCTGGACCAGGTGAAGCAGCCGCGCCTGTCCTGGGTTTACAGCTCCGGCCAGCGCCGCGTGCGCCGCGCCCCGGACAACGCCTACGACGCCGCCGGGCCGACCACCGCCGGCCTGCGCACCGCCGACAGCCGCGACATGTACAACGGCGCGCCCGACCGCTACGACTGGAAGCTGATCGGCAAGAAGGAGCTGTACATCCCCTACAACAGCTACCGCCTGGCCTCGCCGAGCCTCAAGTACGCGGACTTCCTCAAGCCCGGCGTGATCGACGCCGCGCCGACCCGCTACGAGCTGCACCGCGTGTGGGAAGTGGAAGCGACGCTCAAGCCCGGCGCGCGGCACATCTACTCCAAGCGTCGCTTCTACCTCGACGAGGACAGCTGGACGGTGGTGGAGAACGACCAGTACGACAGCCGCGGCGAGCTCTGGCGGGTCGGCGAGAACCACACCTTCTACCGCCCGGACGCCCAGGTGCTGCTGTCCGCCGCCCAGGTGTTCTATGACCTGCAGGCCGGCCGCTACATCGCCTCGAACATGAGCAACGAGCAGCCGCGCGGCTACGACTTCGGCTTCCGCGCCACCACCTCGGACTACTCGCCCGGCGCCCTGCGCGGGCTGGGCATCCGCTGATGGGCGCGCGCCGATGAGCAGCGGCCGCAGCCGCCTGGCTGAGCGCCTGCTGGGCGGCGGCCAGGAGCCGGACCCGCGCTTCACCCTGGCCAACGAGCGCACCTTCCTGGCCTGGATTCGCACCGCCATGGCGTTGCTGGCCGGTGCCATCGCCGTGGATGCCTTTGCCGAGCCGGCGCTGCTACCCGCGGCGCGGACCTTTCTTGCCGTGGTGCTGGCTGGCCTCGGTCTGCTCACCGCGGGCGCGGCCGGCTGCCGCTGGCTGACCGTGGAGCGCGCGCTGCGCCATGGCCGGCCGCTGCCGGTGCCGCTGCTGGTGCCGGTGCTGGCGCTGGCCTGCGTGGTGCTGGCCGCCGGGCTGATCGGCTATCCGCGATGAGCCGCCGACCATGAGCGATGGCGGCTTGCAGGCCGAGCGCACCACCCTGGCCTGGACCCGAACCCTGCTGGTGCTGCTGGTGCTGGCGGCGCTGGTGCTGCGGCGGATCGGCGAGCTGTCGGCCCTGGCTCTGGTCCCCGCGGCGCTGCTGGTGGGGTGCGCGCTGGTCTGCCTGGTCGGGCAGGGTGGCCATTATCGCCGCAGCTGCCGCGCCCTGGCCGGCTCCAGCCGGGGCGGCAACGGTCGCGCGGTGGCCTGCCTGTGCCTGGCGCTGATGCTCACGGCGGGCCTGCTGCTCGGCCTGGTCCTGTGGCGCGACGCGGGTTGACCATGCACGACCTGTACGACCTCGATCTCAACCTGCTGCTGGTGTTCGACGCCATCTACCAGCAGCGCAGCATCACCCGTGCGGCGCGGCTGCTGGGCCTGAGCCAGCCGGCGGTGAGCAATGCCCTGAGCCGCCTGCGCAGGCACTGCGGCGATCCGCTGTTCATCAAGAGCCACCTGGGCGTGACGCCCACCGCGGCCGCGCATCGCCTGGCCGACCATGTGCGCCTGGCCTTCGAGAGCCTGCGCGAGGGCTGGCGCCAGGTGCCGGGGCGCGAGCCGGCCAGGGCCGAGCTGCGGGTCAGCTGCATCGACTGCCTGCAACCGCTGTTCCTCGACACGGCGCTGGCGCGCCTGGGTGAGGACTGGCGGGTGAGCTTCTACCAGCCGCAGCGCCGCGTCGCCTTCGACGAACTGCGCGGCGGCCAGCTGGATATTCTGCTGGATATCGAGCAGGTGGTGCCGTTCGGCTATGGCATCGAGCGCATGGCGGTCCCGGTTGACCGCTACGTCTTCGCCCACGGCGCGGCGCTGGCGCAGCCACCGGACACCCTGGCCGACTACCTGCGCCAGCCGCAGATCCAGGTTTCGGCGCGGCGCGGCGGCCTCTGCCCGGTGGACCTGCAGCTGGGCCTGCGCGGGTTGCGCCGGAACATCGCCTGCCGCGTGCAGAGTGCGCTGGCCGCGCGGCTGATGCTGGACCACCATCCGCTCGGGCTGACCGTGCCCGCGCGCATGGCCAGCCTGCTGGGCCTGAGCAGCCGGCCGTTGCCGCTGGAGGAAGAGGTGCCGTTCGCCGCGGCCATCTACATCGCGCCGGGGCTGGGCGATGCCGGCAGGGTTGCCGGCCTGGCCCGCGCCCTGGCGGCGCGGCTGGCGACGCTGGACGCGCCGGCCTAGCCGATATCGCTGCTGACCACGCGGTTGCGGCCGTTCTGCTTGGCGCTGTAGAGGCGTTTGTCGGCGAGCTTGAGCACCGCCTCGGGGGTCACCGCCTGCGGCCCCACCTCGGCGACGCCGATGGACAGGGTCAACAGGCCCACCTGCGGAATCGGGGTCGTCTCCAGCGTGGCGCGGATGCGCTCGGCGATGGCCGTGGCGGTGTCCAGCGAGGTCTGCGGCAGCAGCAGGACGAATTCCTCGCCACCGGCGCGGCAGGCCAGGTCGCCGGCGCGGGAGGAGTCGCGCAGCACCGCGGCGATCCTGCGCAGGGCCTCGTCGCCGGCGTCGTGGCCCCAGGTGTCGTTGACCCGCTTGAAGTGGTCGATGTCCGCGGCCAGCACCGAATAGGTCACGCCGGATTGCTCCAGCGCCTCCAGCGCCACCCCCAGCGCACGGCGGTTGGCCAGGCCGGTCAGCGCGTCGCTCTGCGCCTCCAGGCTCAGTTGGCCGAGCTTCTGCTGCATCAGGCCGACGCCGGTGAGCAACGCCTTGCGGATCGCCGCCGCCTCGCGGTACCAGGTGTTGATGTCCTGCAGCTCGCGCGGGGTTTCCGGGTCCGACAGCTGCTCGGCGCTCTGCGCCAGTTGCCGCAGCGGGCGGGTGATCAGCAGGGTGCCGGCCCAGATCGCCAGCACACCGAGCAGGCTGGCCGGGATCAGGCCGAGGAACATGTCCTTCATCAGCAGGTGCAGCGGCGACAGGCTGAGGTCGCGCGGCTGCTGGGCGACCACCGCCCAGTTGGCGTCGGGCACCGGGGCGAAGCCGGCGAGCATCGGCACGCCCTGGTAGTTGGTCACTTCCAGGGCGCCGCTCTCGCCGCGCAGGGCGGCTTCGATCGTGGTGCTGTGCTTGACGATCTCGCCGACCCGCTGGCGATCGGGGTGGTGCAGCAGCCGGCGGTTGGCGTCGGCGACGAAGGCGAAGGTGCCTTCCTGCTGGAAGTGGCTGCCGATGATGCTGTGCAGCACGCTGGGCTTGAGGATGTACACCGAGCCGCCGACCAGGCCCAGGTATTCGCCGCTGGGGCTGGTGATCGGCTGTGAAATCAGCACCACCAGGTTGCCGGCGATGGATTCGTAGGCCTGGCTGATGGTCGGTTGCTTGCGGCGCAGGGCATCCTGCACGGCTTCCGAGCGCAGCGTGGTGCCGACGATCTGCAGCGAGTCGGGGTAGGCCTGCAGCACCTTGCCACTGGCGTCGGCAACGATGATGGAGTTGAAGAAGGTGTCCTGCGCCTGCAGGCGCATCGCCTCGGCGTGCAGCACGGGCGCTTCGTGGAAATGGTTGGCGAGTATCCCGGCGCTGTAGGCCAGGTTGCGCCGCGCCGAGCCGAGGAATTCATGGATGCTTTGCGCCACCTTGGCGGCATAGGCGCGATTGGCTTCCAGGGTGGAGTGGATCAGTGCGCTGCGTTGCACGTTGTAGGCGACCACCAGGCTGTTGCCCAGGGTCGCCAGCGCGGCGAGCAGCACGAAGACCAGTATCAGCATCCGCAGGGTCAGCGGTTTGCGGCTCCAGCGCTTCATGGGCCGGCCTGTGGGGTGGGGCGTGTTCGCGGTGTCGGGGTCTGAGCCATGTAAGCGCCGGCGCTGGTGAAAGACGTGCAGCCTACCCGCCAATGCGTGACGGGGCGAGGTTGAGGATAGGCAGGCTTGCGGCGATCGTCACATCGACGGGACGAAACCGCCGTCGTTCCCGCCGGCGCTGTTCCTCCCCGGGCTGCTGCAGAGCGCGTTTGCCGGCCGGCAGTGCGCCCGCACACAGGGCGAGGGGCCAACCTGCAGGAGCGAGCTTGCTCGCGAACGAGGCTGCCGGACGCTCCGATGCCGGGCGGTTCGCGAGCAAGCTCGCTCCTACGAAAAGCCTCCGCGCACGGCATGCATGTAATCGCCCACAAAAAAGCCCCGCACCAGGCGGGGCTTCTCGTGTGTCGCTCGGGCGATCAGTTGCCGGCGGCGGCTGCCATTTCCGACACGCTCTCGCCGCGGTGGGCGCTGAACTGCGGAGCCAGGGAGCCGACGATCATGCCGATGGCGCTGCAGATCAGGCCGACCAGCTGCGGCGGCCAGAAATCGCCTTCCTGGTAGCCCAGCTCCAGCGACACCCAGCCGATCAGGCCGCAGGCGATGGCGGTCAGGGCGCCCTGGGTGGTGGCGCGCTTCCAGAACAGGCCGAAGAACAGCGGCACCACGGCGGCAACCAGGGTCACCTTGTAGGCGTTGCCGACCATCTCGTAGATGCTGGCGTTGGAGAACAGCGCGAACACGCAGGTGGCGACGGTCATCGCCAGCACGCTGCAACGCATGGCCAGCAGGGCCTGGCGGTCGTTCATGTTGGGCAGGAAGTGCTTGACGATGTTCTCGGTCAGGGTCACCGACGGGGCCAGCAGGGCGCCCGAGGCGGAGGACATGATGGCCGAGAGCAGGGCGCCGAAGAACATGATCTGGGCGAACAGCGGGGTGCGTTCCAGGATCAGGTGCGGCAGGATCTGCTGGGAGTCCTCGGCCAGCCAGTGCTTGACCATCTCCGGCTCGATCATCGAGGCGGCGTAGATCAGGAAGATCGGCAGCATGCAGAAGACCAGGTAGCAGCAGGCACCGGTCATGGTGGCGCGCTGGGCGATCTTCTCGGTCTTGGCCGACATCACGCGGGCATACACGTCCTGCTGCGGGATGGAGCCGAACATCATGGTCACCGCGGCGCCGATGAAGGCGACGATGTCCTTGGCCGAAGTGCCGTGCAGGAAGGTGAACTTGCCTTCGCTGGCGGCGTGGCTGATCACGTTGACCGGGCCGCCGGCCATGTCGCCGATCAGCCAGACCAGGTAGAACAGGCCGCAGACGATGATGATCATCTGCAGGAAGTCGGTCAGCGCCACGGACCACATGCCGCCGAACAGGGTGTGCAGCAGGACGATGATGGTGCCGATGATCATGCCCTGGGTGGTGGTCAGGCCACCGTCGGAGAGCACGCTGAAGACCACGCCCAGCGCGGTGATCTGCGCGGCGACCCAGCCCATGTAGGAAATGATGATCACCAGGCTGGTGAAGATTTCCACGTGCTGGCCGAAGCGCTTGCGGAAGAAGTCACCGATGGTGAGCAGGTTGAGGCGGTACAGCGGGCGGGCGAAGACAACGCCGACCAGCATCAGGCAGCCGAAGGAGCCGAAGGGGTCTTCGATGATCCCGGCGAAGCCTTCTTCGAGGAAGGTGGCGGGAATGCCCAGCACGGCTTCGGAGCCGAACCAGGTGGCGAACACCATGGTCACGACGAGGGGGAAGGACATGCTCCGGCCGGCGGCGGCATAGTCCGAGGAGTTGTGCACGCGGGTGGTGGCGTAGAAACCGACAGCTACGGTGATCACCAGATACACCGCTACAAACCAGATCAGCATTTGTTCGTTCCGTTGGCTCGCCGGGAACCGCACCCTCGAGACGAAACTCGGGCAGGTGGGCCACGACTGACAAAGTTGTTTTTGTTGGGTTGCGCGGCCAAGGTCGTCCGGTGCACCAGGCAGGGGAGCCGGAAAAACGTAACCAGTTGCGACAACGGGCCGCAGTCTGCCAAATCCGTCAAATATGTCAAACACTTGAATCGCTCATGAGCGAAAAAAATTACATCTCAAGACGAATGGAGTAGGTAAAAGACTGATTTGATTGGTTGCTAACGAATCTGACTGACTGGTTAGTCGTTTATTTTTTACAGCCTCTGTTCGATAAGCAGAACGCTTGTCAAGCCGCTAGGCTCTTGGCTTCGGCCCCATTCAAGGAACTGCATGTTCGAGCACATTCCACTGGCGCAACTGCTGGCCAGCTACGGCTATCCGGTGCTGTTCGTCGGCTGCCTGCTGGAGGGCGAATCGATGCTCCTGCTGGCGGGTATCGCCGCCCACCAGGGGCTGCTGGGCTTCGTCCCGGTGGTGTTCTGGGCCACCGTGGCCGGCACCCTGGGCGACCAGCTACTGTTCTGGAGCGGGCGGCGCGCCGGCGCGCGGGCGGTGCCCTGGCTGCAACGGCGCGGGTTGGCTGTCGAGCGGGTCACCGGGTTGATCGAGCGCTATCCGCACCTGTCGATCTTCGCCGTGCGCTTTCTCTATGGCATGCGCCTGGCGGGGCCGCTGCTGATCGGCGCCAGCCGGGTAGGGCCGCTGCGCTTCCTGCTGACCAACCTGCTGGGCGCGTTCTGCTGGGCGCTGCTGTTCGCCAGCGCCGGCTACTGGGCCGGGCAGTTGCTCGAACAATGGCTGGGCAACCTGCGGCCCTACCGGTTGCCGGTGTTCGTCACGGTATTGCTGCTGTCCGCGGGGCTGGCGGTGTGGCGGTATGCGCGGCACCGGCGCAAGCGCAAGGCCGGCACCTCCCCGAACGGATCGCCAAGTCCTTGATACAGGGCGGTTTTGCTTCGCGCGCGGGACGATTAGAATCGCCGCTCTTTCGTTCAAGGACGCTGTCATGAGCCTCTACCAGCCCGGCATTCTCGCCACTCCGGTTCCCGCCCACGCCCGCCATCTGTTCTTCGATCTGAAGTCGCTGCAGGACCTGCCCGCCGCGCTGGATCGGCTGATGCAGTTCGCCGACGGCGAGCGCGCGGTGGTCGGTTTCGGCGAGTCGCTGGTGCGTGCGCTGGGCCGCCGCATCGAGGGGCTGCGGGAGTTCCCGGCGATGTCCGGCGTGGGCGTCGACAACCCGTCCACTCCCCACGCGCTGTGGGTGTGGTTGCGCGGTGACGAGCGCGGCGAGTTGCTGTTGCGTACCCAGGAAGTGCAGGCCCTGCTGGCGCCGGCGCTGGAGCTGAACAGCCTGACCGAGGCCTTCCGCCACGGCAGCGGCCACGACCTGACCGGCTATGAGGACGGCACCGAGAACCCGCACGATGAGGACGCCGTGAAGGCGGCCATCGTCGCCGAGGGCGCAGGCCTTGCCGGCGGCAGCTTCGCCGCGATCCAGCAATGGCGCCACCAGTTGCAGGACTTCGCGGCGCTGCCGCAGCACGAACGCGACGACATCATGGGCCGTCGCCTGAGCGACAACGAAGAGCTGGACGACGCGCCGGAGTCCGCCCACGTCAAGCGCACCGCCCAGGAGAGCTTCGCCCCGGAAGCCTTCATCGTGCGCCGCTCGATGCCCTGGGCCCAGGGCCAGGACGCCGGGCTGATGTTCCTCGCCTTCGGCTGCACCCTGGACGCCTTCGAAGTGCAGCTGCGCCGCATGAGCGGGCTGGAGGACGGCATCACCGATGCGCTGTACCGCTTCAGCCGGCCGCTGACCGGCGGTTACTACTGGTGCCCGCCGCGCAAGGATGGGCTGCTGGACCTGAGCGCGCTGCTGGGCTGATTCGGCTGCTGCACCTGGAAGCCCCGCCATCGTGCGGGGCTTTTTTGTGGCCGCTGCGCGCTGGTTCGCGAGCAAGCTCGCTCCTACAGGAAGCTCTTCGTAGGAGCGAGCTTGCTCGCGAACTGCACAGCACCGCCGCGCCAATGGCACCCCGATCTTCCGTCGAATTGGCTGTTGGCCCTCACCGCCACCGGGCGTAGCGTGGACCCATCTTCCTTCTGCCGAGAACGCCGCCATGCCCGCCACCACTTCTCTGAAATGCCTCTTCGCCGGCTTCGGCCTGGCCCTGAGCCTGCCACTCTTCGCCCACGATGCCACCCAGGAACAGGTCGAGGTCCAGCAGGAGCAGAAACTCCCCGACGCGGCGGGCAAGAAGGGCTTGATGGTCACCGTCTCCTATGCGCCCGGCCAGTCCTCCGGCGCCCACGTGCACAGCGGTTCGGTGTTCGCCTACGTGCTCGAAGGCGCGGTGATCTCGCAGTTGGAGGGGCAGAAGCCGGTGACCTACCGCGCCGGCCAGTCCTGGTACGAGGCGCCGAACACGCCGCACCTGGTGTCGCGCAATGCCAGCAACGACAAGCCCGCCAAGCTGCTGGTGTGGCTGCTGCTGGATGAAAAGGCGCCGGTGCTGACCCCACTGAAGCAATGAGCGCAAAACAAAGAACCCCGCCGATTGGCGGGGTTCTGTAACAGGGCCCTGACAGGGGCGTAGGGCGTATGACGCGTCAGCGTTATCCGCCAAGAAGGTTCCGGCGGATAACCTGTTCCAGGTTATGCGCCCTACGCCTGCCAAATGTGACTTCGGCGCAGATCGGACCTCAGTCCGGCGCGCCGGGCACCTTGCGCGGGGCCATGAAGAACATCCAGGTCAGCGCCAGGAAGTACATGGTGGGGATGATGGTGAACAGCACCGCATAGTTGTTGTGGGTGACGGTGAGGATGTAGCCGACGATCTGGGTCATGAACATGCCGCCAATCGCCGCGCACATGCCGCCGAAGCCGAACACCGTGCTCATCATGTGCTTGGGCGTGTAGTCCATCACCAGGCTCCAGATGTTCGCCGTCCAGGCCTGGTGCGCGCCCACGCCCAGGGCGATGGCGCCCACGGCGATCCACAGGCCGCTGGCCTTGGCGGCGAAGACCACGCCGATGATCGAGCAGGCGCAGATGAACATGGAGAGCAGGCGCGCATTGATCGCCTTCATGCCGCGGCCGATCAGCCAGGACGAGAGAATCCCGCCGCCGATGCTGCCGAAGTCCGCGGTCAGCCAGATCAGCATCAGCGGGATGCCCATCTGGGTCACGCTGATGCCCAGGCCGTACTGCTGGTTGAGGAAGGGCGGCAGCCAGTAGAGGTAGAACCAGAACACCGGCGCGGTCAGCGAAAGGGCTACGGCGAACGCCCAGGTGCCGCGCATGCGCAGGATGGCGGAAAAGGGCACGCGCTCGGCCGGCGGCTCGGCGGCTTCCTGGATGTAGTCCAGCTCGCTCTGTTTCACCGTCGGGTGGTCTTCGGGGTTGAAGTACTTCAGGCTCCACAGCACCACCCAGACGAAGCCCAGCGCGCTCATGCACAGGAACGCCGCCTGCCAGCCCCAGGCCGCGAGGATCAGCGGCAATAGGGCGGGGGTGAGCATGGCGCCGACGTTGGTGCCGGCGTTGAAGATGCCGGTGGCCATGGCGCGCTCCCCGGCGGGGAACCACAGGCGCGTGGTTTTCACGCAGGCCGGGTAGTTGGCGGCTTCGGTCAGGCCGAGGATGAAGCGGCAGACCATGAAGCCGGCCGCCGAGCTGGCCAGGCCGTGGGCGCCAGTGGCGAAGCTCCACAGCAGCACGGCGAAGAAGAACGCGCGCTTGACGCCGATGCGGTCGATCAGCCGGCCCTGCAGCACGAAGCCGATGGCATAGCCGACCTGGAACCAGAAGTTGATGTTGGCGTAGTCCATGGCCGTCCAGGCCATCTGCTGCGCGAGCAACGGTTGCATCACGCCCAGGGCGGCGCGGTCGATGTAGTTCAGGGTGGTGGCGAAGAACACCAGGGCAAGCATGCCCCAGCGCACCTTGCCGACGGCCATGGCGCCACGCACCTTGCCGAAGAAGGAAGAACCGTGCGGGGCGACCGCGGCGAGGGGAGCGGATTGCGTTTGGATCATGATCGGGGCCATCCGTTATCGGGCTGACGCGCAGCCTCAGGAATTATTGTCGTGCCGCAGGCGTTGCGCATGCGCCCCCGCCAGTCGGCGTGGGCATCGCAAAGACGTGCGGTGGCTGGCGAAAATCAGTGCGCGCGAGGGCGCCCGAGCAGCGAGCAGAGGCCTGGCATGCGGCGGGCCAGGAGGGTTTGCCGGTGGGGAAGGGCGGCGGCAAGGCGAGGCTGAGGTACGTACATGAGCATTTACCCGTTCTTGAAATTGTTATGGATGACACGCAGGCCATCTCGCAGCGGCTTTGCGTACTTCCCCAGGTGGAGGCAGGTGCCTGGGGAGCAGCCGGATTGCGTCGACGTGGCTAAATCTTGAGCAGCCGCCGAAACAGCGTCAATTCGATAAACGGCCTTTGGTTCGGTAATCGAACACAAAACTAACCAGTTAGTACACTTTAAATTGCCCGCGACCCGGACCGCCAGAATAATCAGACTCAGCCGGAAACCGATTCCAACAAGCCCCTCAGCACATCCGGCGGGAGTCAACGCAATGCATCGTTCGATCGCCACCGTCTCCTTGAGCGGAACCCTGCCGGACAAACTCGAAGCCATCGCCGCCGCCGGTTTCGACGGCGTGGAAATCTTCGAGAACGATCTTCTTTACTACGGCGGCAGCCCCCGCGACGTGCGTCGGCTCTGTGAAGACCTGGGGCTGGCGATCACCCTGTTCCAGCCGTTCCGCGACTTCGAGGGCTGCCGCCGCGACCGCCTGCCGCGCAACCTCGACCGCCTGGAGCGCAAGTTCGACCTGATGCAGGAGCTGGGCACCGACCTGGTGCTGATGTGCAGCAACGTTGCCGCCGACTCCCTGGGCGAGCGCGAATTCCTCCTCGAAGACCTCGGGCTGGCCGCCGAGCGCGCCGGCGCCCGCGGCCTGCGCGTGGGCTACGAAGCCCTGGCCTGGGGCCGCCACGTGAACACCTGGCAGCAGGTCTGGGACCTGGTGCGCGAGGTGGATCATCCGGCGCTGGGGGTGATTCTCGACAGCTTCCACACCCTCTCGCTGAAGGGCGACCCGGCCGGCATCGCGCAGATTCCGGGGGAGAAGATCTTCTTCGTGCAGATGGCCGATGCGCCGATCCTGGCGATGGACGTCCTGGAGTGGAGCCGGCACTTCCGCAACTTCCCCGGCCAGGGCGAGTTCGACCTGGCGGGCTTCCTCGCGCCGATCCTGAAGAGCGGTTACCGCGGCCCGCTGTCGCTGGAAATCTTCAACGACGGCTTCCGCGCCGCGCCGCCACGCGCCAACGCCGCCGATGGCCTGCGCTCGCTGCTCTACCTCGAGGAGAAGACGCGCGCCCGGCTGGAAAGCGAAGGCACGCCGAAGGAGCAGCTCGACTGCCTGTTCGCGCCGCCGCCGGCCAGCCAGCTGGACGGGGTGGAATTCCTCGAATTCGCCGTCGATGAAGCCCTTGGCGCGCGCCTGGGCAATTGGCTGGAACGTCTGGGCTTCGCCCGCGCCGGCGAGCACCGCTCCAAGGCGGTGAGCCTGCTGCGCCAGGGCGACATCAATATCGTGCTCAATGCCGAGCCTTACTCCTTCGGCCACAGCTTCTTCGAGGCCCACGGCCCGTCCCTGTGCGCCACCGCCTTGCGCGTGCGTGACGCCGCCGGTGCCCTGCAGCGCGCGCAGGACTACAAGGGCCAGCCATATCGCGGGCTGGTCGGGCCGAACGAGCGGGAGATTCCCGCCGTGCGCGCCCCGGACGGCAGCCTGATCTACCTGGTGGAGGAGCGCGCCGCCGGGCAGACCATCTATGACATCGACTTCCGCCTCGACCCCGCGGCGAAGCCGACCGGCCAGCTGCAGCGCATCGACCACATGGCCATGGCGCTGCCGGCGGACGGGCTGGACAGCTGGGTGCTGTTCTACAAGGGCCTGTTCGATTTCGAGGCCGACGACGAGGTGGTGCTGCCCGACCCCTACGGCCTGGTGAAGAGCCGCGCCCTGCGCAGCGCCAACGGCAGCGTGCGGCTGCCGCTGAACATCTCGGAGAACCGCAACACCGCCATCTCCCATGCGTTGTCCAGCTACCGCGGCTCCGGCGTGCACCACATCGCCTTCGCCTGCGAGGACATCTTCGCCGAGGTGGCGCGGGCCAAGGATGCCGGCGTGCCGCTGCTGGAAATCCCGCTCAACTATTACGACGACCTCGCCGCGCGCTTCGACTTCGACGACGAGTTCCTCAGCGAGCTGGCCTACTACAACGTGCTCTACGACCGCGACGCCAGCGGCGGCGAGCTGTTCCACGTGTACACCGAGCCGTTCGAAGGGCGCTTCTTCTTCGAGATCATCCAGCGCCGCGGCGGCTATGCCGGCTACGGTGCGGCCAACGTGGCGGTGCGTCTGGCAGCCATGGCCCAGGCGCGCAACGGCACGACGCGGCGGCCCAAGGTCTAGCCCCGCCGCGCTTTGCTTCGCGAGGGTGGGGGCGCGCATAATCCGCGCATCCCTTCACCCAAGCAGGCGCCGCCCGGCGCCTGCCAGACGATGCCGAGCCATGACCGACAGCGCTACCCAGCCGATTCCCGCCGAAACCGCTCGCCGGGGCCGCAAGAACAACCCGGAGAAGACCCGCGAGGACATTCTCCAGGCGGCCATCGTCGAGTTCGTCCAGCAGGGCCTTTCCGGGGCGCGGGTGGATGCCATTGCCGAGCGCATGAACACCTCGAAGCGGATGATCTACTACTACTTCGGCAGCAAGGAACAGCTCTACCAGGCGGTGCTGGAGAAGCTCTACGGCGACATCCGCGGCACCGAGCAGACGCTGCACCTGGCCGAGCTGGAGCCGCTGGAGGCCATGCGCCGGCTGGTGGACTTCACCTTCGACCACCACGACCGCAACGTCGATTTCGTGCGCATCGTCTGCATCGAGAACATCCACTACGGCCAGTTCGCCGCGGGCTCCGAGGCGATCCGCTCGATGAACAGCAACATCCTGCGCACCATCGAGGACATCCTCCAGCGCGGCGCCGCCGGCGGCCAGTTCCGCGACGGCCTGCAGGCCATCGACGTGCACATGCTGATCAGCGGGTTCTGCTTCTACCGCGTGTCCAACCGCCACACCGTGGGGTCGCTGTTCCAGATCGAACTGGAAGACGCGGCGGTGAAGGCGCGGCACAAGGACATGATCGTCGAGGCGGTGTTGCGCTACGTGCGGCCCTGAGCCGGGGGGCGTTCGCATTCGGGCGGTTCGCGAGCAAGCTCGCTCCTACAGATCTGGCGCTGGCGCCTCCGGCGGATCGCGGGCATGGCCCGCTCCTACAGGTCCGCATCGGCGCTTTTTGTAGGAGCGAGCTTGCTCGCGAACCCGGTCTTGCGCCGGCGCTGCCGGCGGATCGTGGGCATGGCCCGCTCCTACAGGTGGGAGTTGGCGTAGGAGCGGACTCTGTCCGCGATTGGGTCGGCGTTGCTGGGGGCGCGCAAGGGGGGCGTCATCATCGCGGACTGAGCCCGCTCCTACGCTCCCATCGCCGCGAAATGCGCCAGCATCCGCTCGCTGTCCGCTTCGACGCCGCTGAATAGCTCGAACGCCTTCACCGCCTGGAACACCGCCATGTTGCCGCCATCCAGCGTGCGGCAGCCGAGGCTGCGGGCGTGCCTGAGCAGTTCGGTCTCCAGCGGGAAGTAGATGATTTCGGCCACCCACAGGCGTGGGTGCAGCAGCTCCAGCGGCAACGGCGCGCCGGGTAGCTTGGCCATGCCCACCGGGGTGGTGTTGACCAGCCCGTCCGCCTCGGCGACGGCGCCGGCCAGGTCGTGGCCGACCCGCGCGCGCTGGCCGCCGAAATGCGCGTTGAGGTTGTCCACCAGCGCCTGGGCACGGGCGCTGTCCACCTCGACGATGGTCAATTGCTCCACGCCTTCGGCGAGCAGCGCATGGGCCACCGCCGCGCCCGCGCCGCCGGCGCCCAGCTGCACCACGCGCTCGCGCGGGGCATCGTTGAGGTTGCGCCGGAAGCCTTCGGCAAAGCCCAGGCAGTCGGTGTTGTGCCCGATGCGCTTGCCCTCGCGCAGCACCACGGTGTTCACCGCGCCGATGCCGCGCGCCTCGTCGGAGAGTTCGTGCAGCAGCGGAATCACCGCCTGCTTGCAGGGGAAGGTGATGTTCAGGCCGGTGTAGCCCATGCGCTCGGCGGCGGCGAGCAGGTCGGGCAGGGCGCTGGCGTCGAGTCCCAGGGCATCCAGGTCGATCAGCCGATAGACATAGCGCAGCCCCTGGGCGTCGCCCTCGCGTTCGTGCAGGGTCGGTGTGCGCGACGCCTGGATGCCGGCGCCGATCAGGCCGGCCAGTACGGTGCGGTATTCGCTCATCGTGCTCACCCCTGCAGTCGCTTGGCGAGATGCTGGATGCCGGCGCGGTAGCCATCGCTGCCCAGCCCGGCGATCACGCCCACGGCGATCCCGGACACGTACGAGTGCTGACGGAAGGCCTCGCGCGCGTGCACGTTGGACAGGTGCACTTCGATCACCGGCAGCTCCACGGCGGCGAGCGCATCGCGGATGGCCACCGAGGTGTGGGTCCAGGCGGCGGGGTTGATCAGGATGCCGGCGCAGCGGCCGCGCGCCTGGTGGATCCAGTCGATCAACTGGCCTTCGTGGTTGGTCTGGCGGAATTCGATGTCCAGGCCGTTCTCCGCACCAGTGCGCTGGCACAGCGCGGCGATGTCGTCGAGGGTCTCGCGGCCGTAGGTGGCCGGCTCGCGGGTGCCGAGCAGGTTGAGGTTTGGCCCGTTGAGCACGAGCAGGGTGTGGGGCATGAAGGGGCGCTCCGTTGTTGTTGTATGGCCGCAGGATTCAGGGCCTATGGGAGCAAAATGTACCAAATGGTTAATTAGGTCAATGTGGCGGGGTTCTCGCCATTACTGTGGCGAAAGAACGCGTTCTTGCCGGTAAATCGACCGTAACGGCCGCGAAAGGATGCGGGCGAGGCGATGGTCCCGGTCGGCCGCAATGCCACAATCCGTGCGGTAATCGACCAGGGTGCGTAGGAGCGGACTCCGTCCGCGATCGGTCCGATGTGGCAGAGGACCACTAGGCGGACGTTGTCCGCCGATCGCGGGCGTGGCCCGCTCCTACATAAGCACAACGTTCCCCTGTAGGAGCGGGCCATGCCCGCGACCGCCCAGCGCAGAAGCCACCGGCAAAAAAGACCCGCCAAATCGGCGGGTCAGGAGGAGGAAGCCTGGAGGCCAGGCCGGTTGGAGAGTTCGTGTCAGACGTGCAAGGCGTGCCCCAGCGCGCGCAGCGCCGCTTCCTGCACCGCTTCGCCAAGGGTCGGGTGGGCGTGGATGGTGCCGGCGATGTCTTCCAGGCAGGCGCCCATTTCCAGGGACTGCACGAACGCCGTGGACAGCTCCGACACCGCCTTGCCCACGGCCTGCCAGCCGAGGATCAGGTGGTTGTCCTTGCGCGCCACCACGCGGACGAAGCCATCGCTGGATTCCAGCGTCATGGCACGGCCGTTGGCGGCGAACGGGAAGCTCGCCGTCAGTACGTCGTAGCCGGCGGCCTGGGCCTGCTCCGGGGAGAAGCCCACCACCACCACTTCCGGATCGGTGAAGCACACCGCCGGGATCGCCGTGGGGGTGAAGGCGCGGCGCTTGCCGGCGATGATCTCGGCGACCATCTCGCCCTGGGCCATGGCGCGGTGGGCCAGCATGGGCTCGCCGGCGATGTCGCCGATGGCCCACACATCGCGCATGGAGGTGCGGCACTGGTCGTCGATCCGCACGGCGCGGCCGTTCATGTCCAGGCGCAGGGTGTCGAGGTTCCAGCCGGCGGTGTTGGGGTGGCGGCCGACGGCGACCAGCACCTGGTCGGTCTCGATCACCCGCTGGGACCCGGCGCCGTCCTGCACGCGCAGGCCTTTGCCGTCCGGCTCCAGGCCCATCACGCTGTGGCCCAGGTACAGCTCGATGCCCAGCTTGCGCAGGGCGTTGGCCACCGGCTTGGTCAGCTCTTCGTCATAGGTCGGCAGGATGCGCGGCTGCGCTTCCACCACCGTGACGTCCACGCCCAGCTTGCGGTACGCGGTGCCCAGTTCCAGGCCGATGTAGCCGCCGCCGACCACCGCCAGGCGCTTGGGCAGCGTTTTCGGCGCCAGCGCCTCGGTGGAGGAGATGACGTTGCCGCCCACCGGCAGGAAGGGCAGCTCCACGGATTTCGAGCCGGCCGCCAGCAGCAGGTGCTCGGTGTGGATGTGCTGGGTGCCGCCTTCGGCAAGCTCGACCTCGACGGTCTTGCCATCGACGATCCTCGCCCAGCCGTGCACCACGGTGACGCCGTGTTTCTTGAGCAGGGCGGCGACGCCGGTGGTCAGGCGATCGACGATGCCGTCCTTCCATTCCACGGTGCGCTGGATGTCGATGCTCGGCGCCTGCACGCTGATGCCCAGCGGCGATTTGCCGGCGAACTCGCGGGCCTTGAGGTATTCCTCGGCGGCGTGGATCAGCGCCTTGGAGGGGATGCAGCCGATGTTCAGGCAGGTGCCGCCCAGGGCAGCGCCTTCCACCAGCACGGTGCGGATGCCCAGTTGCCCGGCGCGGATCGCCGCCACGTAGCCGCCGGGGCCGCCACCGATCACCAGCAGGGTGGTTTCGAGAGTCTGGTTCTGTTTCATGTCAGCGGCTTCCGTCAGTCGATGAACAGGGTGGCGGGATGTTCGAGCAGGGCGCGCACGGCCTGGATGAAGGCCGCTGCGTCCATGCCGTCGACCACCCGGTGATCGAAGGACGAAGACAGGTTCATCATCTTGCGCACGACGATCTGCCCGTTGACCACCATGGGCCGCTCGACCATGCGGTTGACACCGACGATGGCGACTTCCGGCAGGTTGATCACCGGCGTGCTGACGATGCCGCCCAAGGCGCCGAGGCTGCTCAGGGTGATGGTCGAGCCGGACAGTTCCTCGCGGCTGGCCTTGCCGTGGCGCGCGGCTTCGGCGAGGCGCGCCACTTCCGCGGCGTTGCCCCACAGGTCGCGGGATTCGGCGTTGCGCAGCACCGGCACCATCAGGCCGTTGTCGCTCTGGGTGGCGACGCCCAGGTGCACCGCGCCGTAGCGGGTGATCACGTCGGCTTCGTCGTCATAGCGCGCGTTGAGCTGCGGGAAGTCGCGCAGGGCGACGACCATGGCGCGGGCGATGAAGGGCAGCAGGGTGAGCTTGCCGCGGGCCGCGGCGTGCTTGGCGTTGAGGTGCACGCGCAGCGCTTCGAGGTCGGTGACGTCGATTTCCTCGACGTAGCTGAAGTGCGGGATGCGCCGCTTGGCCTCGGCCATCTTCTGCGCGATCTTGCGGCGCAGGCCGATCACCGGGATCTGGTGCTCGTCGTGGCGCGCGGCGTAGCCGGAGGCGATGGTCGCGCCGCCGTGCTCCAGGTAGTGCTCCAGGTCTTCATGGAGGATGCGCCCGGCCGGGCCGCTGCCCTGGACGAACTGCAGCTCCACGCCCAGGTCGCGGGCGCGCTGGCGCACTGCCGGCGAGGCCAGGGGCTTCTCCCCCGGCGCGCGGCGCGGTGCCGGCGACGGAGCGGGGCGCGCGGCAGGGGCGACCGGCTTGCTTTCCACGCGCGGAGCCGGTTTGGGGGCTTCGGCGGCCGGCGCCGGTTTGGCTTCCGGCTTGACCGCCGGCGCCTCTTCGTGGGGCTTGGGCTGCGCGGCTTCGCGATGGTTGCCGTGGCCTTCCACCTCCAGGCGGATCAGCTCGCCGCCCACGGCCATGACCTGGCCGGGCACGCCGCCCAGGGCGAGGATCTTGCCGGCCACCGGCGAGGGGATTTCCACGGTGGCCTTGTCCGTCATGACTTCCGCCAGCAACTGGTCCTCCTGGACTTCGTCGCCGACCTGGACATGCCACTCCACCAGCTCGACCTCGGCAATGCCTTCGCCGATGTCCGGCATCTTGATGACGTGAGTGCCCATTCAGACCTCCATGGCGCGCTTGAAGGCCGCGCCGACGCGGGCGGGGCCGGGGAAGTAGTCCCATTCCTGGGCGTGCGGGTAGGGCGTGTCCCAGCCGGTCACGCGGGCAATCGGGGCTTCGAGGTGGTGGAAGCAGTTCTCCTGCACCAGCGACATCAGCTCGGCGCCGTAGCCGCAGGTGCGGGTGGCCTCGTGGACGATGACGCAGCGGCCGGTCTTCTTCACCGACTCGACGATGGTGTCCAGGTCCAGCGGCCAGAGGCTGCGCAGGTCGATGATCTCGGCATCGATGCCGGTCTCCTCGGCGGCGGTCTGGGCCACGTAGACGGTGGTGCCGTAGGTGAGCACGGTCAACTCGCTACCGGGGCGGGCGATGGCGGCCTTGTCCAGCGGCACGCTGTAGTAGCCCTCCGGCACCTGGCTGGCCGGGTGCTTGGACCACGGGGTCACCGGGCGGTCGTGGTGGCCGTCGAACGGGCCGTTATACAGGCGCTTGGGTTCGAGGAAGATCACCGGGTCGTCGTTCTCGATGCAGGCGATCAGCAGGCCCTTGGCGTCGTAGGGGTTGGACGGCATGACAGTGCGCAGGCCGCAGACCTGGGTGAACATCGCCTCCGGGCTCTGGCTGTGGGTCTGGCCGCCGTAGATGCCGCCGCCGCAGGGCATGCGCACGACCATGGGCACGGTGAAATCGTTGACCGAGCGGTAGCGGATGCGCGCGGCTTCCGACACCAGTTGGTCGGTGGCCGGGTAGACGTAGTCGGCGAACTGGATTTCCACCACCGGGCGCAGGCCGTAGGCGCCCATGCCGACGGCGGCGCCGATGATGCCGCTCTCGGAGATCGGCGCGTCGAACACCCGCGAGGTGCCGTACTTCTTCTGCAGGCCTTCGGTGCAGCGGAACACGCCGCCGAAGTAACCGACGTCCTGGCCGAACACCACGACGTTGTCGTCGCGTTCGAGCATCACGTCCATGGCCGAGCGCAGCGCCTGGATCATGGTCATGCTGGTGACCGCCTGGGCGTTCTCGTGTTGCTGGTTCATGGCATTCATACCCCGAGCTCCTGACGCTGCCGGCGCAGGTGTTCCGGCAGGTCCTTGTAAACGTCGTCGAACAGGTTGGCGGCGCTGAACACGTGGCCGTCCACCAGCGAGCCGTGGCGTTCGGCCTCCTTCTGGGCAGCGATCACTTCGGCTTCCAGCTCCTTCTTCAGCGCTTCCTGCTGCTCCTCGGACCAGATGCCGAGGCCGATCAGGTGCTGCTTGAGGCGGGCGATGGGGTCGCCCAGGGGGAAGTTGGTCCAGTCGTCGGCGGGGCGGTACTTGGACGGGTCGTCCGAGGTCGAGTGCGGGCCGGCGCGGTAGGTGACCCACTCGATCAGGCTCGGGCCGTGGCCGCGGCGGGCGCGCTCGGCGGCCCATTGCGACGCGGCGTAGACGGCGAGGAAGTCGTTGCCGTCCACCCGCAGCGAGGCGATGCCGCAGCCCACGCCACGGTTGGCGAAGGTGGTGCCTTCACCGCCGGCGATGGCCTGGAAGGTGGAGATCGCCCACTGGTTGTTGACCACGTTGAGGATCACCGGCGCGCGGTACACGTGGGCGAAGGTAAGGGCGGTGTGGAAGTCGGATTCGGCGGTGGCGCCGTCGCCGATCCAGGCCGAGGAAATCCGCGTGTCGCCCTTGATCGCCGAGGCCATGCCCCAGCCGACCGCCTGGATGAACTGGGTGGCGAGGTTGCCGGAGATGGAGAAGAAACCCTTCTCGCGGCTGGAGTACATGATCGGCAGCTGGCGGCCCTTGAGCGGGTCCTGCTCGTTGGAGAGCAGCTGGCAGATCATGTCCTTGAGCGGGTAGTCGCGGGTGATCAGGATGCCCTGCTGACGGTAGGTCGGGAAGGTCATGTCGCCATCGCGCAGGGCCATGGTGTGGGCGGTGGCGATGGCCTCTTCACCTAGGCACTGCATGTAGAAGGACATCTTCTTCTGGCGCTGGGCGGTGAGCATGCGGGCGTCGAAGATGCGCGTCTTGAGCATCAGACGCATGCCGCGCAGCAGCTGCTCGTGGCTCAGGTCCGGAGCCCAGGGGCCGACGGCGTTGCCGTCTTCATCGAGCACGCGCACCAGGCTGAAGGCCAGGTCGGTGGTCTGCGCGGGTTCGACGTCGATGGCGGGCTTGCGCACCTCGCCGGCGGGCGACAGGTGCAGGTAGGAGAAGTCGGTCTTGCAACCCGGGCGCCCGGTGGGCTCGGGGACGTGCAGGCGGAGCGGAGCGTAGTCGGTCATGGCGGGTCTCCAGTTGTGATCGTGGGTGTGGATCAGCGAACGGAAGCGGCCATGCCTGGCGGGCGCACCCGGCCGGGTAAGGCTACGGTGCGGGTGCCGCGCAGGGTTGCGCAGCGGGTGGTGACATCACTCATGGTGAGGTCCTCGGTTGTTGTAGTTGTGGTTTCAGTATAGGTGTGACCGATTGGTTTTTTGCTCCAAATTGACTAGGTCAGAGCTTACGGATTAGTGTGTTTGAACTATAAAAGCAACCTTCCGTAGTACTGAGGAAAAATGGCTGAACTGGACCGCACCGACCTGAAAATCCTCCGCGCCCTGGCCGACGATGGCCGGCTCTCCTGGCGTGACCTGGCGCAGAACATCGGCCTGTCGCTGACCCCGACCTTGCGCCGGGTTCGCCGCCTGGAGGAGGAGCAGTACATCCAAGGCTACTTCGCCCGCCTTGACGAGGAACGCCTGTCCGGCGGCATGAGCGTGTTCGTCTCGGTGTCCCTGGAAAAACAGACCGGCGACTACCTCGCGCGGTTCGAAGAACGCATCGTCCAGGCGCCGCAGGTGATGAGCTGCTTCCAGATGACCGGCGACGCCGACTACATGCTGCGGGTGGTGGTGAAGGACCTGTCGGCGTACCAGCTGTTTCTCACCAACACGCTGACGCAGATCCCGGGTGTGGCGGGGATCAAGTCGGCGTTCGCCTTGAAGTCGGTGATGCTGCGCTCGGCGCCGCCGATCTGACCGGCGGCCAGGGCGCCCGTCGCGGGCCGTCCGGCTGGCTGTAGGAGCGAGCTTGCTCGCGAACACGCGGCCCAGCGTGGCGCCGACCCGATCGCGGATGAATCCGCTCCTACAAGAGCCCGCACCCGCCCGGGCGTAGGAGCGGACCTTGTCCGCGAATCCAACAGGCCCATTGCGGGCCGTCCGGCTGACGGTAGGAGCGAGCGTGCTCGCGAACCCGCCGCCCGGCGTGGCGCCGACCGTGATCGCGGATGAATCCGCTCCTACAAGAGCCCGCACCTGCTTGGGCGTAGGAGCGGACCTTGTCCGCGAATCTAACAGGCCCATTGCGGGCCGCCCGGCTGACGGTAGGAGCGAGCTTGCTCGCGAACACGCGGCCCGGCGTGGCGCCGACCCGATCGCGGATGAATCCGCTCCTACAAGAGCCGATCACCCCTCGCGACGAAACTGCTCGCGATACTGCGTCGGCGTCACGCCCAGGCGCTGGACGAACACCAGGCGCATGCGCGCCGCGCTGCCGAAGCCGCAGCGCCAGGCGATCATCTTCAGCGCGTGGTCACTGCCTTCGAGCATCCCGCGCGCGGCGTCGATGCGCGCGCGCTGGACGAACTCCGCCGGCGTCACGCCCGTTTCGCGCACGAAGAGGCGGGCGAAGCTGCGCGGGCTCATCGCCACCTCGGCGGCCAGCTGCGGCACGCCCAGTGGCTGGTCGAGATGTTCCTGCACATGGCGCTGGATGCGCGCCACCGGCGAGGCTTCATCCGCTGGCGCCTGCAGGAAGGGGCTGAACTGCGACTGGCCGCCCTGGCGCTGCGCCACCACCAGCAGCCGTTTCGCCACCGACAGCGCCACCGCCGCGCCGTGGTCCTCGGCAACCAGGGCCAACGCCAGGTCGATACCGGCCGTGACGCCGGCCGAGGTCACCAGCGCGCCATCGCGCACATGAATGCGATCGGGCTCCACCCGCGCGCGCGGGAACAACTCGGCGAGGCGCCGCGCATCGCTCCAGTGCGTCGTCACCTGCCTGTCGTCGAGCAAGCCGGCGTGGCCGAGCAGGAAGGCGCCGGTGCAGATCGAGCCGTAGCGCGGCGTCCGCGCGCAGGCATCGCGCAGCCAGTGGAGCAATTCGGGCGCGGGCGCTGCTTGGGGCAGTCCCGGCCCGCCCGGCACCAGCAGGATATCGGCGGCGGGATGGCCCTGATCGAGAGTGCAATCGGCACCGAGCCACTGCCCGTTGGAGGCGCGCAACGGCAGGGGCGGTGCGGCCAGCGTCACCACCTGGTAGCCCTGGCCGGCGGGCACGAAGGCGTTGGCCTCGGCGAATACGTCCAGTGGCCCGGACACATCCAGCGCCTGTACGCCGGGGAACAGCAGCATGGCCACGCGCTTCATCGCGCCTCCCGATCCGATCGATGGCATTCATTCTTGCGGCCGGTGCGCCTGGCTGCAAATGCAACGAGGGAGCGAATGCTGCCAATCAGCCAACAATGCGCGCCACAATCACAGCTGAATCGCGGCTAGCAAGGCTTTATTGTTGCGCGATTTGCAGAAATGCATTGTCGAAGTCGGTCTGTGTCCGGCAGTGGGCATCGGCTAGATTTATGGCAGTGGGCCACGATCAACGCGACCCGCGTGATCCCTGAGGTTCCTGCCATGAAAACCCTCCTTTCCAGCCTGTTCGCCATTCCCGCCCTGCTGTTGACCTTCAGCGCCTTCGCCGACGACGCCGTCGTCTACCACTACGGCATGCCGCTGGACGTCGCCCAGGTGCTGAGCATCACCCAGCCCGACACCGGCTGCGAAGTCAGCCAGGCCACCATGGTCTACCTGGACTCCCACGGCCAGCAGCACACCGTCAAATACCTGCGCCAGACCCCGAGCTGCAGCGACGTCTGAGCCAGGCGCCAAGCGGCTCCAGCCTTCATCACTGCCGGTTGGCCAGCGCGTTCGGTGAACGGCTGGCGCCGGCAGTTTGCCGTCCCGGTCCGGACATCGCCGGCTAGCGCGCGAGCGTCCCGGCGATGCGGCCCTCAGAACGTCGTGGAGAACAGCAACTGGCTGTAGAGGTTGCTGTTGTCGTTGCCGAGCTGGGTGCCGCCTTCGGCCGCGCTCTTCTTCGGCTGGTACAGGCCCACCAGCGGGATGATCATCAGGTGCTCGTTGACCGCCCACTCGGCGTAGAGGTCCAGCTCGTTGGCGTCGGTGTTCCCCAGGTCGGTGTCCAGGGTGTGGAAGTCGAACCACTGCAGGCCGACGCTGACGTTCTCCAGCGGGCTGACCTTGGCGCCGATGTTGTGCACGCGGGTGTTGCTGTTGAACGGGCCGGCATAGTTGCCCGCCACTTCGCCCTGGAACCAGGTGCCGAAGCCACGGCTGAAGCCGTAGAACAGCGGATCGTAGCCTTCCGAGAAGCGGCTGAAGCGGTAGCTGACGTAGGGCTTCCACGCGACGTCGGAGAAGGTCCAGCCGGCTTCCAGGTACCAGGCATTCTCGTCGGAGGACGCGCCATTGTCCGTGTGGCGCTTGTCCTGCCAGGCGTATTCGCCGGAGAGGAACAGGTTCTCCACGCCGGCGTTGCCGGTGCCGCGCAGGCTGTAGGTCTTCATGTCCTGGCGGGCAAGCTGGGCGGGCGAAGCGTATTGCTCGTCGATGTCGTTCACGTCGATATAGGTCAGGCCGACGGTGCCTGCCTGGGCGACGTGTTCGAGGGTGGCGACGTACAGCTCGGACTTGGCCTGGGCGCGGTTGTCGGACTTCAGGCGCATCAGGTCGCCACGCCAGCCTTCCTTGCCGCCGATGCGCAGCACGGCGGTTTCGTCGAAGGCGCGGCGGCCGGCCAGGTAGTAGGCGCCGCCACGGTTGAATTCGCCATCGGCGACGCCCTTGCCCAGGTTCAGGGCGTCGCCGTCGATCAGGAAGCCGTCGCCGACCACGATGTTCTGGCGGCCGAAGGACAGGTCGATGCCGTCCTCGCCCAGTACCGGGAACAGCCCGGCCGAACGCCAGCCGGCGTAGGCGTCCTCGATCCGGGTGGTGCGTTCGGAGCCGTCGCTGAAGCCGGCCGCATCGCCGTCGCCCCAGGTGGCGGAGCTGAGCAGGTTGAAGGCGCCGTAGGCGGTTCCCGTGCCGCCGAGCTTCTGGTCCCCGCTCAGGCCGTACTTGACGAAGCCCTCCTGCCAGGAGGACGAACCTTCATCCAGGGTGCCGCTCATGGTGTAGCGCTCCTGGCTGTGGAACAGCCCGAAGGTCGCCGAGAGGTCGGCGTTGAGGTGCGTGTCATCGGTGGCGTAGAGCTGGTAGGCGCTGGCGGAACCGGCCCCGGCGACGAGCAGGGCGAGCAGGGCGGGGCGCAGCACGGCGGCGTGTGTCATGGCGAAGGCATCCGTTTCGTTATTGTCGATTGAGGGGATATGGCTTCTGCCGATGCTAAGTAAGGGCTGGTCCCGTGCCGTTGCGTGTGTCTGCCAAGTGATTGGGTGTCGTTGCCAGATCGCGGGGGCATCCCGGCAGGCTCGCTCCCGCAGTCCATGCCCGCGTGCTTTTCGTAGGAGCGAGCTTGCTCGCGAACCCGCTTGACGCAGGAGCTGCCGGGGGCTCGTTCGCGAGCAAGCTCGCTCCTACAGTCCAGGCCCCTGTTCTTTTTGTAGAAGCCGGGCGGGCTTCGCAGAGATGAAAAAACCGGCCCGAAGGCCGGTTCAGAGTGGCGCGGGGGTTGCTGCGCTCAGCGCGTCAGGGGCGCTTGAGGACCAGGGTGAGGATGTCGTAGCTGGCCACCAGTTTGCCGAGCTGGTTGGTGACTTCCACGTCCCAGGCCACCACGCCCTGCGGCTCGCCCTTGGGGCTCTTCTTGCCCTGGTCGATCTTGCGCTTGCAGGTCAGGCGCGCCTGGATGGTGTCGCCGATGCCCACCGGATTGATGAAGCGCAGGGTGTCCAGACCGTAGTTGGCCAGCACCGGGCCGACGCCGGGGGAGACGAACAGGCCGGCCGCCGCCGAGAGCACGAAGTAGCCGTGGGCGATGCGCTTGCCGAACTGCGAGTCCTTCGCCGCCAGTTCATCGAAGTGCATGTAGAAGTGGTCGCCCGACAGGCAGCCGAAGTTGACCAAATCGGCCTCGGTGACGGTGCGGCGGTGGGTCAGCAGCGACTCGCCGATCTTCAGGTCGTCGAAATGGCGGCGGAACGGGTGGACCTCGGTCTCGTAGACCTTGGCGCCGCGCACGTATTCGCCGGTGACGGCCATCAGCATGCTCGGCGAGCCCTGTACGGCGGTGCGTTGCAGATAGTGCTTCACCGCGCGCAGGCCGCCCAGTTCCTCGCCGCCGCCGGCGCGACCCGGGCCGCCGTGCTTGAGCACCGGCAGCGGCGAGCCGTGGCCGGTGGATTCGGCGGCGGATTCGCGGTCGAGGATGTGCAGGCGGCCGTGCAGCGCGCCCATGGCCGGCACGACCTTGGCGGCGACCTGCGGATCACGGGTGATCAGGCTGGCGACCAGGCTGCCCTTGCCGCGGGCGGCGAGGGCGATGGCTTCGTCGATGTCGTCGTAGGCCATCAGGGTGCTCACCGGGCCGAAGGCCTCGATGTCGTGGGCACCGCCTTCGGCGTGCGGGTCGCGGCTGCGCAGCAGGGTCGGAGCGAAGAAAGCGCCTTCGTTGACGCCGTCGCCGCGCGGGGCGAAGCCATCTTTTGCGCCGAAGACCAGCTCGCTGGACTTCAGCAGCGCGTCGACCCGCTCGGCAACGTCGGACTGCTGGGCGTGGGAGGCCAGGGCGCCCATCTTCACGCCTTCCACCGATGGGTCGCCGACCACGACCTTGGCCAGGCGCGCACGCAGGCGCTCGGCCACGGCATCGATGTGCCGGGCGGGAACGATGGCGCGGCGGATGGCGGTGCATTTCTGCCCGGCTTTCACGGTCATCTCGCGGGCGACTTCCTTGACGAAGAGGTCGAACTCCTCGTCGTCGGGGGTGACGTCCGGGGCGAGGATGGCGCAGTTCAGCGAGTCGGCCTCGGCATTGAACGGCACCGAGTGGCGGATCAGGTTCGGATTGACCCGCAGCTTGGCGGCGGTGTCGGCGGAACCGGTGAAGGTCACCACGTCCTGGCCCTGCAGGCGGTCGAGCAGGTCGCCGGTGCCGCCGATGATCAGCTGCAGGCTGCCGGCCGGCAACAGGCCGGACTCGTGCATCAGGCGCACGGCGGCTTCGGTGATGTAGCTGGTGGCGGTGGCCGGTTTGACAATGCACGGCATGCCGGCGAGGAAGCTCGGCGCGAACTTCTCCAGCATCCCCCAGATGGGGAAGTTGAAGGCGTTGATGTGCACGGCGATGCCGCCGCGCGGCACCAGGATGTGGCTGCCGGCGAACGTGCCGGTCTTGCCCAGGGGGATGGCCGGGCCTTCGTGGACGACGTTGCCCGACGGCAGCTCGCGGCCGCCGACGCCAGCGTAGGCGAACAGGGTGCCGGCGCCGCCTTCGATGTCGATCCAGCTGTCGGCGCGGGTGGCGCCGCTGTGGCGGGAAATCTCGTAGAGCTGCTCCTTGCGCTCGGTCAGGTACAGCGCAAGGGCCTTCAGGCGCTGGGCGCGCTGCTGGAAGTCCATGGACATCAGCTCTTTCAGGCCCTGTTCGCGGGCATGGGCGACGGCTTGCTCGAAGTCCAGCGCCTCTTCGTGGGTGCGCGCCACGGTCTGGCCGTTGAGCGCGCTACGCAGCGCCTGGGCGCCATGCTGGCCGACCCAGCGGCCGCCGATGAAACTTTGCAGGATTGGCGCTTGGGCCATGGTTGTCTTCCTCCGGATCGCTACGCAAGGGGCCGGCGGGTGCCGGTGGCCGCCGCGCCGGGTGGGCGTTGGCGGCGTGTTGTCAGGTGGCGGGACGAGGCCGCCGGATAAGGTCCGCCAGGGCTTTGTGGGCGTGGGCGGTGGAACATGAACGATTCGTCGCTGGGCGGGACCATCGCGGACGGAGTCCGCTCCTACCCAGTGCCGATCCCCGCGTAGGAGCGGACTCCGTCCGCGATCAGGGTTCCGCTTAATGCCGGGGCTTCGGCAGCGTGCGGTTCGCGAGCAAGCTCGCTCCTACAGGGAACGCGTTTTTCGTAGGAGCGGACCTTGTCCGCGAATCCTTCTGCGCACGCCCGGGCATCGGCAGCGTGCGGTTCGCGGGCACGGCCCGCTCCTACAGGGGGGCTCAGAGCTGGTCGAAATCGAGCACCACGCTGTCGCTGATCGGGTACGCCTGGCAGCTCAGCACGTAGCCGGCCGCCACTTCGTAGTCCTCCAGGGCGAAGTTGCTGTCCATCTCCACCTCGCCGGAAACCACCTTGCACTTGCAGGTCGAGCACACGCCGGCCTTGCAGGAGTAGGGCAGTTCCGCGCCGTGCTGGTTGCCGGCATCGAGCACGCTGGCGCTGTTGCGGGCCAGCTCGAAGGACAGCTCGCGGCCATCGCTGATCACGGTGATCCGGCTCATCGCGCTGTCGGTCACGGCGGCGGCCTGGCGGGCTTCGCGCTTCTCGTTGCTGCCAGCGGCGGCGAACAGTTCGAAGTGGATGCGCTCGGTCGGCATGCCGTTGCCCCTGAGCTGCTCGCGCACGGTCTCGGTCATTGCCTGCGGGCCGCAGATGAACGCGGCGTCGAGGCGCTTCACGTCGAGCCAGCGGCTGAACAGCTGGCCGCACTTGTCGGCGTCGATGCGACCGTTGTAGAGGTCCACGTCCTGCTGTTCGCGGCTGAACACGAAGATCAGGTTGAGGCGCTGCAGGTAGCGGTTCTTCAGGTCTTCGAGCTGCTCGCGGAACATCGCGGCGTTGCTGGAGCGGTTGCCATAGAGCAGCGTGACGCGACTGTGCGGCTCGGTTTCCAGGGTGGTCTTGATGATCGACAGGATCGGCGTGATGCCGCTGCCGGCGGCGACCGCCAGGTAGTTGCCGTGGCGCGCCGGGTCGAGCGCGACGTTGAAGTGGCCGGCCGGCGGCATGACCTCCAGGCTGGCGCCGACCTTCAGGGCTTCGTTGGCATAGGCGGAGAAACGCCCGCCCGGCACGTGCTTGATCGCCACGCGCAGCTCGCCGTCGTTGACGCCGCTGCAGATGGAATAGGAGCGGCGCACTTCCTCGCCGTCGAGCCGGGTGCGCATGACCAGGTGCTGGCCGTGCTGGAAACGGAAGCTGTCGGCCAGGTCCGCCGGGACGTCGAAGGCGATGGACACGGCGTCACGGGTTTCCGCGCGTACTTCCTTGATTTTCAGGCTGTGGAACTTGCTCATTGTTCTTCTCCGGCGGCAGGGCCGCTCAGATGCACTTGAAGTAATCGAAGGGTTCTCGGCAGTCGACGCAGCGGTACAGCGCCTTGCAGGCGGTCGAGCCGAACTGGCTGAGCTGCTCGGTGTGCAGGCTGCCGCACTGCGGACAGCGCACCTCCGGGGTCTCGCCGAGCAGGCTGCGTTTGCTGGTGCTGCCGGCCGGCGGGGCGATGCCGTAGTCGCGCAGCGCCTGGCGGCCCTGGTCACTGATCCAGTCGGTGGTCCAGGCCGGGTTCAGCCGGCGCTCCAGGCGTGGCGCGGCGAAGCCGGCGTGCTCCAGGGCGTGCTGGATGTCCTGCTCGATGACCTCGGTGGCCGGGCAACCGGAGTAGGTGGGGGTGACCACCACATGCAGGTGTCCGTCGCGCCAGTCGAGCCCGCGCACGATGCCCAGGTCGACGACGCTGACCACCGGCACCTCCGGGTCCATCACCGCGCCGAGCACGTTCCACGCGCGGCTGAGGTCGTCCGCCGTGCCGGCACGGGCGCCGCGGTCGCTGCCGATCAGCTCACCAGGTTGCATCGGGGTAGGCTCGCTGGAGGAACTGCATCTCGGCCAGGAGAATGCCCAGGTGTTCGGTGTGCAGGCCGCGGCGGCCGCTGAGGTAGAAGTTCATCGCGGGCTCGGGCAGCGGCAGGGTCGCGGCGGCGAAGATGTCGGCGACCTTGGCCTTCCACGCGGCGGCGAGTTCGTCCGGGTTCGGCGCGATGCCTGCGGCGAACAGGCGTTGCTCGATGTCATCCGGGCTGCACAGCTCGACGGTGAAGCGCCACACCTGCGCGATTGCCGCGAGCATGCGCGCATGGCTCTCGTCGGTACCATCGCCCAGTCGCTGCATCCACTCGCTGGAGCGGCGCAGGTGGTAGGTGACTTCCTTCAGGCCCTTGGCGGCGATGGCGGCAATGCGCTCGTCGCGGGAGGCGCTCAGGGCGTGCAGCACGTGGAAGTGCCAGGCGTCATAGAGGAACTGCTTGGTGATGGTCACGGCGTAGTCGCCGTTGGGCTGCTCCACCAGCAGCAGGTTGCGGAAGGCCCGCTCGTCGCGGCGGAAGGCCAGGGCGTCGGCGTCGCGGCCGTCGTCCTGCAGCTCCGCGGCGTACTCGTACCAGTTGCGCGCCTGCCCCACCAGGTCGAGGCCGACGTTCATCAGCGCCAGTTCTTCCTCCAGCGCCGGGGCGTGGCCGCACCATTGGCACAGGCGCTGGCCCTGGATCAGGGCGCTGTCGGCGAGGCGCAGCAGGTATTGGATCTTGTCGGAATTCGGGTTCATCGCACGCCTCTCACATGTGGCCGACTTCGGGCGGCAGCTCATAGAAGCTGGCGTGGCGGTAGACCTTGTCCTGCGACGGGTCGAACAGCGGGTCCTTCTCGTCGGGGGAGGAGGCGGTGATCAGCGCGGAGGGCACCACCCACAGGCTCACGCCTTCGTTGCGGCGGGTGTACAGCTCGCGGGCGTTCTCGATCGCCATGGCGGCGTCGGCGGCGTGGACGCTGCCCACGTGCTTGTGGTTCAGTCCGTGCTTGCTGCGGACAAAAACTTCAAAAAGGGTCCACTCACTCATGGTGTTCTCCTGATCGTTGGGCATGAGCTGCTGCGCGTCGGCATAACGTCGTTGGAAAGAGGCACGGGCTTGCTCATTTACAACCGTAAACTCCGTGCCCGCGCCTGCTTCCGCCTGGTTCTGCTTAGCTCGCTGGCTCAGAGGCGGAATTAGGCGGCGTCGCGTTTGTGTTGTTGTTTGCGGGCATAGGCGACCGCTGCTTCGCGGACCCACGCACCGTCTTCGATGGCTTTGCGGCGGGTGGCGACGCGCTCGGTATTGCACGGGCCGTTGCCCTTGAGCACTTCGTAGAATTCTTCCCACTGGATGTCGCCGAAGTCGTAGTGGCCGCGGTCCTCGTTCCACTTCAGGTCCGGGTCCGGCGCGGTGCAGCCGAGCAGTTCCAGCTGCGGCACGGTCTGGTCGACGAAACGCTGGCGCAGCTCGTCGTTGCTCTGCCGCTTGATCTTCCACGCCATGGACTGAGCGCTGTTGGGGGAGTCGGCGTCGCTCGGGCCGAACATCATTAGGGCCGGCCACCAGAGGCGGTTGATGGCGTCCTGGACCATGTCCTTCTGCGCCTGGGTGCCGTGGCGCATCATGGTCAGGAGGATTTCGTAGCCCTGGCGCTGGTGGAAGCTCTCTTCCTTGCAGATGCGGATCATCGCGCGGGAGTAGGGGCCGTAGGAGGTGCGCTGGAGCACCACCTGGTTGACGATGGCGGCGCCATCCACCAGCCAGCCCACCGCGCCCATGTCGGCCCAGTTCAGCGTCGGGTAGTTGAAGATGCTGGAGTACTTGGCCTTGCCGCTGTGCAGCTTGGCGATCTCGGCGTCACGGTCGGCGCCCAGGGTTTCCATGGCGCTGTAGAGGTAGAGGCCGTGGCCGGCCTCGTCCTGGATCTTCGCCATCAGCTGCAGCTTGCGCTTCAAGGTCGGCGCGCGGGTCACCCAGTTGCCCTCGGGCAGCATGCCGACGATCTCGGAGTGGGCGTGCTGGGAAATCTGCCGGATCAGCGTCTGGCGGTAGGCGTCGGGCATCCAGTTCTTCGCTTCGATCTTGATCTCGGCATCGATCTTTTCCTGGAAGGCGCGTTCCTCGGGGGACATCTCCTCCAGCGCCTTGATGCGCTTCACGCCGGTCTCAACCAGTTGTGCGTACATGCTGTGTCTCCAGCCTTTTGTCGTGTTCGTGGGGCGGCCTTGGCCATGGCTGTAGTTTTAAATGATACAGAAATGAATGTCTAACAATAAATGATGTGTCGTAATGGGTTTTGGTATCGCTTGGATAGGCTTTCGGTGGCTTTCGCGGGCGAAAGAAAGCGCATATGTCGGGATTTATTCTGATAAATGTAGTGATTACGTGGGTAAAATTCGGGAGGTTGTTGTGTTTTTTCGCGGCAGGAGGATGCGCTTGAGGTGGAGCATAAAGCGACGAAGTGATACGTAAACCGTATCATATTGGTGAATAGTTGCTGCGGTGTGGTGGGGTGTGAGGGCGGCGGTACGGTCCGGCGCCGGCCTTGCCGGCGGATCGCGGGCATGGCCCGCTCCTACAGGTGGAGCGTCTGCAGGAGCGGGGATGGGTCAGGCTTCGACGATCACCTCGAAGCCGCCGAAGATCATGCGCTGGCCGTCGAAGGGCATGTCGCTGAATTCGGTCTTCATCCGCGGGTCTTCCATGAATTTCTTCATGCCCTCGTCGCGCGCCGCCTTGCTGGGCCAGGTGATCCAGGAAAATACGACCGTCTCGTCTTCCTTGAGCTTCACCGCCATGGGGAAGGAGGTCACCTTGCCTTCGGGCACGTCGCTGCCCCAGCACTCCACGACGCCCAGCGCGCCGTATTCCCTGAACATCGCCGCCGCCTTGCGCGCCACCTCGATGTAGCGCGCTTTGCCGGCGGTGGGCACCGGTACGAGGAAGCCATCGACATAGTTCATCGTTCATCTCCTGCGGGTCACGGACGGCCGGATGCCGCCTGCTGTTGAGGAGTAGTCGAAGGGGCGGGTGGGGGATCGACAGGGAAGGGTGGCGGGGCGACGGGTGGTCGTGAGTCGGGGCGGGGGAAAGATGTCCGCCGAGGTGCCGGGTTACCTGTAGGAGCGAGCTTGCTCGCGAACGGGCGTCAACCGGGATGCTTCAGCACGTGGGCTGTCGCAGGCATGGCCAGCTCCTACAGGCCGGCCCCGCGATTCACCTGTAGGAGCGGGCCATGCCCGCGATCCGCCGGCAAGGCCGGCGCCTGGCGAGAGTGGTTCGCGGGCAAGGATTGGGCGTCCCCCTCGCTCCTACAAAAAATCAAAAGCCCTGCCGAAGCCGGGCTTTTCCCTCACGCGAAGACTCAGCCCTTGGGCCGGTTGTCATACACGTGGCAGGCCTTGCCTTCCGAGCGCTTCAGGCTGTGTGACGGCTGCACCAGTACGCGGGCGCTGACGCCGATATGGGTCTTGATCTGCTTGCCCAGCTCGCTGCCGATGGCTTTCTGCTCGTCCGCCGAGAGGGCCTGCAGGTCGTGGCGCAGTTCGACGTGGACGTCGATGCAATCGAGGTTGCCATTGCGGTGCAGGTGGATCTCGTAGCACTCGGCGAGCTGCTTGATCTTCAGCACCTGCTCCTCGACCTGGGTCGGGAAGACGTTGACCCCGCGGATGATCAGCATGTCGTCGCTGCGCCCGGTGATCTTGTCGATGCGCCGCATCGGCCGCGCGGTGCCCGGCAGCAGGCGGGTCAGGTCGCGGGTGCGGTAGCGGATCATCGGCAGCGCTTCCTTGGACAGCGAGGTGAACACCAGCTCGCCGTACTCGCCATCGGGCAGCACGGCGCCGGTCGCCGGGTCGATGATCTCGGGGTAGAAGTGGTCTTCCCAGACGGTCGGGCCGTCCTTGGTCTCGGCGCATTCCATGGCCACGCCCGGGCCCATGATTTCCGAGAGGCCGTAGATGTCCAGGGCGGTGATGCCCATGCGCTCCTCGACCGCGCGGCGCAGCTCGGCGGTCCAGGGTTCGGCGCCGAAGATGCCCAGGCGCAGCTTGAGGCTGTGTGGGTCGATGCCCTGGCGCTCGATCTCGTCGGCGATGTTGAGCATGTAGGACGGGGTGACCATGATGATGTCCGGCTGGAAGTCGCGGATCAGCTGGACCTGCTTCTCGGTCTGGCCGCCGGACATGGGGATCACCGTGCAACCCAGGCGCTCGGCGCCGTAGTGGGCGCCCAGGCCGCCGGTGAACAGGCCGTAGCCGTAGGACACGTGCACCTTGTCACCCTTGCGGCCGCCAGCGGCGCGGATGGAGCGGGCGACCACGTTGGCCCAGGTGTCGATGTCGTTCTGCGTGTAGCCGACCACGGTGGGTTTGCCGGTGGTGCCGCTGGAGGCGTGCAGGCGCACAATCTCGTTCTGCGGCACGGCGAACATGCCGTAGGGGTAGTTGTCGCGCAGGTCGTTCTTGCCGGTGAAGGGGAACTTCGCCAGGTCGTCGAGGGAGGTCAGGTCGTCCGGGTGGACGCCCGCCTCGCTGAAGCGCTTCTGGTACAGCGGGACGTTGTCGTAAGCGTGCCTGAGGCTCCAGCGCAGGCGCTCCAGCTGGTGCTGGCGCAGCGCGTCGACACTGGCGGTTTCCATCGGGTCCAGCAGGGCACGTTCGGCATCATGGTACATGTTCATGGGTTCACTCGATTTGTTCTTGTACGCCAGCCCCGATAAGGGCTGCGAGTGTCATGGGAGCAGCATAGCGCCCCCGTTCGCGGAGGGATTCGAACCCCTGCCAGAGACCTTGCTCTGCGTGTCAGTCGGTGCACAAAAGCGACTGGCGGTGCGGGGTTCGATCCCGCCGATGGATCAGATCCGTTCGATGATCAGCGCAATGCCCTGGCCGACGCCGATGCACATGGTGCACAGGGCGTAGCGGCCGCCGCGTTCTTCCAGTTCGTGCAGGGCGGTGGTGACCAGGCGGGCGCCGCTCATGCCCAGCGGATGGCCGAGGGCGATGGCGCCGCCGTTGGGGTTCACCCGCGCGTCGTCGTCCGCCAGGCCCAGCTCGCGCAGCACGGCGAGGCCCTGGGCGGCGAAGGCTTCGTTCAACTCGATCACGTCCATGTCGGCCAGCGACAGACCGGCCAGCTCCAGCACCTTGCGGGTCGCCGGCACCGGGCCGATGCCCATGATCCGCGGCTCGACGCCGGCAGTGGCCATGGCCACCACGCGGGCGCGGGCCTTCAGGCCATGGCGCGCGGCGGCGGCCGGGGTTGCCATCAGCAAAGCGCAGGCGCCGTCGTTGACGCCCGAGGCGTTGCCGGCGGTGACGCTGCCGCCTTCGCGGAACGGCGTGCCGAGCCTGGCCAGTTGCTCCAGGGTGGTGTCGCCGCGCGGATGCTCGTCCTGCTCGACTACCTTGGGCGGGCCCTTGCGGTGGGGAATCTCCACCGGGACGATTTCCTTCGCCAGGCGGCCGCTGGCTTGCGCGGCGGCGGCCTTGTGCTGGCTGCGCAGGGCGAAGGCGTCCTGGTCGGCGCGGCTGATGTTGAACTGCTCGGCGACGTTCTCCGCCGTCTCGGGCATGGAGTCGATGCCGAACTGCTGCTTCATCAGCTGGTTGACGAAGCGCCAGCCGATGGTGGTGTCGAAGATTTCCGCGCTGCGGCCGAACGCCTGCTCGGACTTGCCCATCACGAAGGGTGCGCGGGACATGGATTCCACGCCGCCGGCCAGCATCAGCCCGGCCTCGTTGCAGCGCAGGGCGCGCGCGGCGCTGCCCACGGCGTCCAGGCCCGAGCCGCACAGACGGTTCAGCGTGGTGCCGGGCACGCTCACCGGCAGGCCGGCCAGCAGCGAGGCCATGTGGGCGACGTTGCGGTTGTCTTCGCCGGCCTGGTTGGCGCAGCCGAAAATCACGTCGTCGATGGCGCTCCAGTCCAGCTCCGGATGGCGTTGCATCAGGGCCTTCATCGGGATCGCCGCGAGGTCGTCGGCGCGCACGCCGGACAGGGCGCCGGCGTAGCGACCGATGGGCGTGCGCACGGCGTCGATGATCAGGGCGTCGGTCATATCGCTCATTCGGAAGTCTCCTGCGCCAGCACGGTGCCGCGCACTTGGTAGGATTTGCCGTGGAACAGGGCGATCAGCTGGCCCCGGGAATTCTCGATGCGCACGTCGTAGTTGCCGGTGCGGCCGCTGCGGCTCTGCTCGTAGGCGCTGGCGATCAGTTCGTCGCCTTCACGGGCCGGCGCCACGTAGTCGATGCTGCAGCCGATGGCGACGGTGGCGTCGTTGTAGCTGTTGCAGGCGAAGGCAAAAGCCGAGTCGGCGAGGGCGAACAGGTAGCCGCCGTGGCAGGTGCCGTGGCCCTGGATCATGTCCTCGCGCACGCGCATCGACAGCGTCGCGCTGCCCGGGCCGGCATCCAGCAGCCGGATGCCCATGCGGCGGGTGGCCTCGTCGCGCTCGTACAGGGCTTCGGCGCAGGCGCGAGCCAGTTGGGTGGCGTCAGTCATGGAACGTGCCTCCTTCGGCGTGCAGGCGGCGCAGCAGCAGGGAGGGGCGATAGCGGTCCTCGCCGTAGGCGGCCTGCAGGTTGTCGAGCACGCGCAGCACGGCGCCGATGCCGATCTGCCCGGCCCAGGCCAGCGGGCCCTGCGGGTAGTTCACCCCGGCGCGCATGGCGAGGTCGATGTCGCGGGCGCTGCCCACGCCGTGCAGCACTGCATCGGCGCCTTCGTTGGCGAGCATGGCGACGGTGCGCAGCACGGCGAGGCCGGGCGTATCGCTCAGGCGGCTGGGAGCGATGCCGGCCTTGGCCAGCAGGGCGACGACTGGGTCCAGGGCTGCGGGCGTGGTATCCGCCGACGCGGCAAGGCCCAGGCGCGAGGCCTTGCGGTAGTCCAGGGCGAGGTCGATCAGCACCAGGTTGCGCAGGCCGTCTTCTCGGGCGCGCTGGCTGGCGAGGCGGCCGTCGGACAGTGCCACCACCGCATCGCCCACGCGCAGCAGGCCGCTGCCGGCGCGGCGGGTAATCGCGATGCCCGCTTCTTCCAGGCGCTGCACCAGCGGCTGGGCGACACCCAGGTCACCTTCCAGCACGCAGGAAGTGACGCTGGCGCTGCTGCTCAGGCTGGCCGGCTGTGGGCGCTCGGCGCCTTCGGTGTAGTCGTAGAAGCCGCGGCCGCTCTTGCGGCCAAGGCGGCCGGCGTCCACCAGTTCCTTCTGGATCAGCGAGGGTTGGAAGCGGAAGTCGCCGTAGTAGGCGGCGAACACCGAGCAGGTGACGGCGTAGTTGACGTCGTGGCCGATCAGGTCGGTGAGCTCGAAGGCGCCCATGCGGAAGCCGCCGGCGTCGCGCAGCAGCGCATCCAGCGTGGCGCAGTCGGCGGCGCCTTCCTGCAGCAGGCGCAGGCTCTCGGCATAGAAGGGGCGCGCCACGCGGTTGACGATGAAGCCGGGCGTGGATCGGGTGTGGACCGGCTGCTTGCCCCAGGCCAGCGCGGTGGCGTACAGCCGGTCGGCCAGCGCCGGGTCGGTGGCGAGGCCGGAGACGACCTCCACCAGCGCCATCAGCGGCGCGGGATTGAAGAAATGCATGCCGACCACCTGCTGCGGGCGTTGCAGGCCGGCGGCGAGGCTGGTAATCGACAGTGACGAAGTGTTGCTGGCGAGAATGCAGTCCTCGGCACACAAGGCTTCCAGCTGCTGGAACAGGCCGCGCTTGACCTCCAGGTTCTCGACGATGGCCTCGATCACCAGTTGCGAATCGGCCAGCGCTTCGATGGCTTCCACCGGCTGCAGGCGAGCGACGATGGCGGCGCGTTCCTCGGCGGGCAATTTGCCTTTTTCCGCCAGGCGGCCGAGCTGGCGGTCGATGCCGTCGATGGCCTGGGCGGCGGCGCCGGGGCGGTTGTCATACAGCTTCACTGGGTGGCCGGCCTGCGCGGCGACCTGGGCGATACCCGCCCCCATGGCGCCGGCGCCGATCACCGCGACCTTGCTGTGGTTCGAAAGTGCGCTCATCGATCAGCGGCCCTTGAAGCAGGGGGTGCGTTTTTCCATGAAGGCGGACACGCCCTCGCGGTAGTCCTCGCTGCGTCCGGCCAGGCGTTGCAGGTCGCGCTCCAGTTCCAGTTGCTCGTCGAAGCTGTTGTTCAGGCTGGCGTTGAGGCTGCGCTTGATCAGCGCCAGGCCGTAGGTCGGCTGGGTGGCGAGGTGGCGGGCGAGCGTGAGGGCTTCGTCGCGCAGGTTGGCGTCATCCACCACCTGGTAGATCAGGCCCCATTGCTCGGCCTGCTCGGCGGAGAGGCGATTGCCCAGCAGCGCCAGCGCCTTGGCGCGGGCCATGCCGACCAGTCGCGGCAGGGTCCAGGTGCCGCCGGAATCGGGAATCAGGCCGATCTTGCAGAACGCCTGGATGAAGCTGGCCGAGCGCGCTGCCAGCACCAGGTCGCAGGCCAGCGGGATGTTCGCGCCGGCGCCGGCGGCCACGCCATTGACCGCGCAGATGACCGGCAGCGGCAGGTCGCGCAGCGCGCGGATCAGCGGGTTGTAGAACTGCTCGATGGATTGGCCGAGGTCGGGCATCTCGGCGCCGGGCGCGACGTTGCGGTCGGACAGGTCCTGCCCGGCGCAGAAGCCACGGCCCTCGCCGGTCAGCAGCAGGACGCGGGCGTCCGGGTTCTGCCGGACCTGCTTGAGTGCTTCGCGCACTTCGCCATGCATGGCGGCGTTGAAGCTGTTGAGCTGCTCCGGGCGGTTCAGGCTGAGGAGGGCGACGCCGTCCTCGATGGAAAACAGGATGTGCTCGAAGTTCATGGGCGGGCTCGCTCCATCAGTGGGCAGACAATGGGCAGAAAGGGAGGCGTTCAGCGGCCTTCGTAGGCAGGCTGGCGTTTTTCCTGGAAGGCGCGGATGCCCTCGCTGCGGTCGGCGGTGCCGGCCAGCAGGGTGAAGGCGTGGCGTTCGAAGCGCAGGCCGCTGGCGAGGTCGGTGTCCTGCGCCTTGAGCAGCGCTTCCTTGGCCAGGCGCACGGCCAGCGGCGCCTTAGTGGCGATGCTGCGGGCGATCTGCAGGGCGCGCTCGACGGTGAACTCGGGTTGGGTGACTTCGCTGACCAGGCCGGCGCGCTGGGCGTGGCGGGCATCGATAGCTTCGCCGGTAAGCACCATCTGCATCGCCAGCGGCTTGCCGACGGCGCGCAACAGGCGTTGGGTGCCGCCGGCGCCGGGCATGATGCCGAGGTTGATTTCCGGCTGGCCGAAACGGGCGTCTTCGCCGGCGACCAGAATGTCGGCGTGCATCGCCAGCTCGCAGCCGCCACCCAGGGCGAAGCCGTTGACGGCGGCGATCAGCGGTTTGGAGAAGGCGGCGATGCGCTGCCAGTAGCCGGCGCGCGGGTCGTTGAGGATGCCGACCAGGTCGCGCTCGGCCATCTCCTTGATGTCAGCGCCCGCGGCGAAGGCCTTGCGGCTGCCGGTGAGCACCACGGCGCGGGTGCCGCCGTCCTGCTCGGCGGCGTCGAGTTCGGCGGCCAGTTCACCGAGCAGTTCGGTGTTCAGCGCGTTGAGCGCGTCGGGGCGCTGCAGGGTGATGAGGCGGACGCCCGCTTCTGGCATCTGAACGGCAAGGGTGCGAGGCATGGCATCGTCCTCAGGCTGCACGCGCGGCGGCATGGCCGGCTGTATTGGAATTATGGGAGGCAGGCGTGGCCCGTCTCCGGCCTTCTCGCAGTATAGGTCTGAAGTGATACGGAAAAACAACTATAAAAGTTAATTATCGTGTCTAAAGTGTTTCTCGCAGTGCCATAGGTTGGGCGTCCAAGGTGCTGGATACTTGCGTCTTATGCGCGTATTTACTGGTCTTTTAAGGCTTTTTGCCATCCGGGCGCTGTCGTTCAGAAGCGATACGTCAGATTTGGATTGGAGGTGCTCGCTTTGATGTGATACAAAATTTGCGAAAGAATAAATCGCTTTGTGCGGTGATGCCGGAATGCCGACAGCGCCGTTGGAGAAACCCATGCCCAGCTACAGTCTTGAAGGTGTGCGCCCGGTCGTTCATCCGACCGCCTATGTCCATCCCACCGCCGTGCTGATCGGCGACGTCATCGTCGGCCCCGGCTGCTATGTCGGCCCGCTGGCGGCGCTGCGCGGCGACTTCGGGCGGATCGTCCTCGAAGAAGGCGCGAACCTGCAGGACACCTGCGTCATGCACGGCTTTCCCGACAGCGACACCGTCGTCGAGCGTAATGGCCACATCGGCCATGGCGCGGTGCTGCACGGTTGCCGCATCGGCGAGGACGCCCTGGTGGGCATGAACGCGGTGGTCATGGATTACGCGCAGATCGGCGCGCGCTCCATCGTTTCCGCCGCGGCCTTCGTCAAGGCCAGGTTCGACTGCCCGCCGCAAAGCCTGGTGATGGGCGCGCCGGCCAGCGTCAAGCGCAGCCTGAGCGACGAGGAGATTGCCTGGAAGCGCCGTGGCACGGAGGAGTACCAGGCCCTGGCGCGGCGCTGCATCGACAGCCTGGTGGAGTGTGAGCCGCTGGCGGAGATGGACGCGGAGCGCCCGCGCCTGGGCGACTCCGGCTTCCGTCCCAAAGCAGAGGGCGGGGCAGAAGCAGGGAAGGGCGCATGAGTACTGGGGTTCGCTCCAATGGCCAGGCGGTGCGGCGGGCAGGTATAGTCGCCGCTCCTTCGCCTGCGCAACGTGCCATGACCGCTCTAGCACCGCTGAACCAGCTGATTCATCGCTTCCAGGAACAGACGCCGATCCGCGCCAGCTCGCTGATCATCACCCTCTATGGCGATGCCATCGAGCCCCACGGCGGCACCGTCTGGCTGGGCAGCCTGATCAATCTGCTGGAACCCTTCGGCATCAACGAGCGGCTGATCCGCACCTCGATCTTCCGCCTGACCAAGGAAGACTGGCTGACCGCCGAGAAAGTCGGCCGGCGCAGCTACTACAGCCTGACCGGCACCGGCCGGCGGCGTTTCGAGAAGGCCTTCAAGCGCGTGTACAGCTCCAGCCTGCCGGCCTGGGATGGTTCCTGGACGCTGGTGATGCTCTCGCAGATCGCCGCCGACAAGCGCAAGCAGGTCCGCGAGGAACTGGAGTGGCAGGGCTTCGGCGCCATTTCGCCCACCGTCATGGCCTGCCCGCGGGCCGACCGCAGCGACGTCATGGCCACCCTGCAGGACCTGGATGCCACCGAGGACAGCATCGTCTTCGAGACCCGCGCCCAGGACGTGCTGGCCTCCCGCGCCATGCGCCTGCAGGTGCGCGAAAGCTGGAAGATCGACGAACTCGGCGAGCACTACAGCGAGTTCATCCAGCTGTTCCGCCCGCTCTGGCAAGCGCTGCGCGAGCAGGACCAGCTGCGCCCGGAGGACTGTTTCCTCGCGCGCACCTTGTTGATCCACGAATACCGCCGGCTGCTCCTGCGTGACCCACAACTGCCCGATGAACTGCTCCCGGGCGATTGGGAAGGGCGCGCGGCGCGGCAGCTGTGCCGCAACATCTACCGATTGATCTACGCCAAGGCCGAGGACTGGCTGAACCGCAATCTGGAAACCGCCGACGGCCCGCTACCGGACGTCGGCGAGAGCTTCTACAAGCGCTTCGGCGGATTGAACTGACAGGAGTTGGCGTGAAAAATGCCTCTCGCCCTGCAACGCTGCGGTTGCCCGGCGGAGACAGCGCAAAGCGACCTTCCTGACGGGGGGCGCCGCGAACGATGACGACAGGCCCTGGAGGCCGTCGCTGAATAACAACAAACAATGCGTGTGAGGCTTTGCAGGTCATGAATTCTTCATCGACATTGAGGGATGACGCTTTCGAGGCGTGGCTGGGACAGGTCAACCGGGCGTGCGGTCGTTTCGATGCGCGCACCCTGGGCCCCCAGTTCCATGGACGGTTGCGCGAATATCAGGGCGGTGCGATCAAGCTTTCGGTGGTCGACATGGCCCAGGTGCACCTGTACCGGACCAGCAAGGAGGTCGGCGCCAGCGCCGGCGGTCACTATTACGCGGTGTTCCAGCTCGAGGGGCGCTCGCGCCTGGAACAGGGCGACAACCGCGTGGAGCTGTCGCGCGGCGACATCACCCTCATCGATGCCAGCCGGCCCAGCGACATGACCTACCTGGAGGAATCCCGGCAGCTCTCGCTGATCCTGCCGCGCCAGGTGATCGAGCGCGGCCTGCGCATGTCGGAAGTGGCCTGCGCCTCGAAGATCCCGGCCAGCTCGCCCATCGCCGTGCTCGCCAATCGCCTGATCGTCGAGACCAGCCAGCAGGAAAGCCTCGGCATGCTGGAGAGCGAGGCGACGCTGGACGCCCTGGTCACGCTGCTGCGCCCGGCGCTGGCCAGCCAGGACGGCGAGCACGACAACCACGAACGCATGTTCCGCAAGGCCACCGCCTTCATCGACCAGCACATCGGCGCCGAAGAGCTCTGCCCGGAGTTGATCGCCCGTGAGGTGGGTATTTCGGTGCGCGGCCTGTACCGCATGTTCGCCAAGAAGGGCCTGGTGGTGGCGCAGTACATCAAGAACCGCCGCCTGGATTTCTGCGCCGAAACCCTGCGCAACGCCCAGTTCGAGCAGAAGCTCTCGGCGCTGGGCTATGCCTGGGGTTTCTCCGATTCGAGCTACTTCTCCACGGCCTTCAAGGGCCGCTTCGGGGTGTCGCCGGGCGAGTACCGCAAGCGCTACGCGAATTGATTCTTTGGGTGGACAGCGATACCCGGCGGCTGTGTGCCGCTGATTGATGGGTATCGCTGCGCTCCACGCCATCCTACGCTGACGTTCCTTGTGCCATCTTCCCTGACTGACCCTTTGTAGGATGGGTGGAGCGCAGCGATACCCATGCCGCCTGTGGCCTGCTCACTCGCCAGGCAGGTTCGCGAGCAAGCTCGCTCCTACGAAGAGCGCTCCGAGCCCAATCCTGTAGGAGCGAGCTCGCTCGCGAACGCTTTCCCCTCCTGACGCCGGTCACCTGAGCGCCACCTTGGCACTCCCGCCAACACGTCTGGCACAGAGGAAAAGACCCGCCCCGACGCCGCTGGCAACAATCACCTTCGATGACGCGCGCCCTCCGGCCGCACGCTGTACTCGAAGGTGAAGTCCCGATGCCCCGCAACACGCTCCGATTCGGCGCCCTCGGCCTGCTGCTGGCCGGCGCCCTGCTGCAACCGCTGCTGGCATTCGCCGGCGACTGCCCGGCCAGCGACGCCCAGCAGGGCGAAACGGTCTTCGCCCGCGACTGTTCGATCTGCCACACCGCCAAGGCCGACGGCCCCGCAATGATGGGCCCCAACCTGCACGGCGTGGTCGGCCGCATGGCCGGTTCGCTCGCCGGCTTCAGCTATTCCCAGGCGATGAAGGGCAAGGGCGCGGCCTGGTCGCGGGACAACCTCGACGCCTTCGTCAGCCACCCCCAGGCCGCCGTGCCCGGAACCTACATGCCCTTCGCAGGCCTGGCCGACGCGGCCGAGCGGCGGGCGCTCACCTGCTGGCTGAGCCAGCAGCACTGAACCTCCAGGAGAGACCATGAACGTCACACAGACCCTGCCTCAGGTCACGGCCTTCCTCGCCCGCAAGCACGGTTGCTTCATCGACGGCGCCTGGGTGGTGCCCGAGGGCGCACGCACCGATGTGCTCAACCCGGCCACCGGCCAGGCGATCTCCAGCGTCGCCGACATCGACACCGACCTGCTCGACCGCGCCGTGCAGTCCGCCCAGGCCGCCTACAAATCCCGCGTCTGGGCCGACCTGCGCCCGGCCGACCGCGAGCGCATCCTGCTGCGTTTCGCCGACCTGGTGGAAGCCCACGGCGAAGAGCTGGCCCAGCTGGAAACCCTCAGCCAGGGCAAGTCGATCAATATCTCGCGCATGCTGGATGTCGGCGCCACCGTCGAGTTCATGCGCTACATGGCCGGCTGGGCGACCAAGATCGAAGGCCAGTCGCTGAACGTGTCCATCCCGCTGCCGCCGGGCGCCAAGTTCACCGCGTATACCCGCCGCGAGCCGCTGGGCGTGGTGGCCGGTATCGTGCCGTGGAACTTCCCGTTGATGATCGCCGTGTGGAAGCTGATCCCGGCCCTGGCCACCGGCAACAGCGTGGTGATCAAGCCCGCCTCGGAAACCCCGCTGACCGCGCTGCGCCTGGCCGAGCTGGCCTTCGAGGCCGGTGTGCCGGCGGGCGTATTCAACCTGGTGACCGGCGACGGCCCGCGCATCGGTGGCGGCCTGGCCAGCCACAAGCTGGTCAACAAGGTCTCCTTCACCGGCTCCACGGCGGTGGGCCGCAGCGTCGGCCTGGCCGCCGTGCAGAACATGACCCGCTTCGCCCTGGAGCTGGGCGGTAAGAACCCGATGATCGTCCTCGCCGACGCCAACATCGACAACGCCGTGCAGGGCGCGTTGCTGGGCGGGCTGCTGAACAACGGCCAGGTCTGCGCGGCGGCGTCGCGCTTCTATGTGCACCGTTCGCGCTACGACGAGTTCGTCGAGAAGCTGGCCGCTGCCGTGGCCGGCATGAGCCTGGGCGAGGGCATGGACCCGACCGCGCAGATCAACCCGCTGGTCTCGGCCAAACAGCAGCGCAGCGTGCTCGACCACATCGCCCGCGCCGGCGAGCAGGGCGCGCGCATCGTCTGCGGCGGCGAGCGGGTCGGCGGCGGTGGCTTCTACGTGCAACCCACCGTGCTGGCCGACGTGACCATGCAGATGGCCGTGGCCCGTGACGAAGTATTCGGCCCGGTGCTGGCGGTGCTGCCGTTCGACGAGGACGACGAGGCCATCGCCATGGCCAACGACAGCGAATACGGCCTGGGCGCGAGCCTGTGGACCAACGACCTGACCAAGGCCCTGAACCTGGTGCCGCGCATCGAGTCCGGCACCGTGTGGGTCAACGCCCACGTCCTGCTCGACCCGAGCATGCCGTTCGGTGGCGTGAAGCAGTCGGGCATGGGGCGCGAATTCGGCCGCGCGGTGGTCGAGGCCTATACCGAGATCAAGTCGGTGTGCATTGCGCACTGATGGAGAGTGAGAGCAACACCCTCGTTTAGCAGTGGGCCTTCGGGCCCGTTTTTTTGCTGGATTCAGCGGCACCTTGTAGGAGCGGGCCATGCCCGCGAACCGCGGACGGAGTCCGCGCTCCTCGTCGTGTGTCGGCACCGTAAGCCCTGCTTACGGTTCGCGAGCACGGCTCGCTCCTACATCAGCCAGCGGCGGAGTTTCCCTGTAGGAGCGAGCTTGCTCGCGAACTGCGGACGGAGTCGAGCCGCTCCGGTGTGCGTCGGCGCCGTAAGCCCGGCTTACGGTTCGCGAGCATGGCTCGCTCCTACATCGGGCAGCGGCGGAGTTTCCCTGTAGGAGCGGGCCATGCCCGCGAACCGCGGACAGAGTCCGCGCTCCTCGTCGTGTGTCGGCACCGTAAGCCCGGCTTACGGTTCGCGAGCATGGCTCGCTCCTACATCGGGTAGCGGCGGAGTTTCCCTGTAGGAGCGGGCCATGCCCGCGATCGCGCCCATGGGGCGCTCCTGCAGGGAGGTTCGCGGATGGGTGGAGCGCAGAGCGGCAGTTGGCGCAGGGCGCGTTATGTGCCCTGCGATCGGCCGGGGCTGCGTCAGTGCGCCGGCAGAATCCGCCCGCGGCATTCGCCGAAGCCGATGGACGCATGGCCCTCGCGGCGGCAGCGGGCGCGGAGGATGATTTCGTCGCCGTCTTCGAGGAAGCGCCGTTCTTCGCCGTTGCTCAGCACCACCGGCTGTTTGCCGCCGCCGGTAAGCTCCAGCAGGCTCCCGAAGCTGTCCGGGGTTTCGCCGGAGAGGGTGCCGGAGCCGAACAGGTCGCCCGGTTGCAGGCGGCAGCCGTTGACGCTGTGGTGCGCCACCATCTGCGCCACGGTCCAGTACATGTTCAGCGTGTTGCTCAGGGCGATGCGTTCCGGGCCCTGGTGCTCGCGGCGCATGCGCGCGGTGTGCAGCAGGACTTCCAGTTCGATATCCAGGGCGCCGTGCTGCTGGTCGCCCTCGTCATACAGGTACGGCAGGGGCTGCGGGTCGCCTTCCGGGCGCGCCGGCTGGGCGACGCGGAAGGGCTCCAGGGCCTCGGCGGTGACCACCCAGGGCGACACGCTCGTGGCGAAGCTCTTGGACAGGAACGGCCCCAGCGGCTGGTATTCCCAGGCCTGTACGTCACGGGCGGACCAGTCGTTGAGCAGGCAGAAACCGGCGATGTGCCCGGAGGCGGCGTTGATCGGAATGGCCTTGCCCTGGTCGTTGCCCTGGCCGATCCAGATGCCCAGCTCCAGCTCCAGGTCCATCCGCGCGCAGGGGCCGAACACCGGTACGTCGTGGCCGGCGGGCAGGGTCTGGCCGTTGGGGCGGCGTACTTCGGTGCCGGACGGCACGATGGTGGAAGCGCGGCCGTGGTAGCCGATGGGCACGTATTTGTAGTTGGGCAGCAGCGGGTTGTCCGGGCGGAACAATTTGCCGACGTTCTGCGCATGGTGGATGCCGACGTAGAAGTCGGTGTAATCGCCCACCTTGGCCGGCAGGTGCATGCGGCAGGCGGCCTGCGGCTTGAGCAGCGCGGCGCCCAGTTGCTCCATGCGCTTGCGTTCGCTGCTGCCTTCGCTGAGCAGGTGGAGCAGGGCCTCGCGCAGGGTGCGGCGGGCGGTGGGGCCGGCGGCGAAGAAGGCGTTCAGGCTGTCGCCGCTGGCCACCAGCGCGGCCTGGTGCGCGGCGCCGTGGAACAGCCCGGCTTCGCAGGCGGTCTTCAGGTCGAAGATGTAATCGCCGATGGCCACGCCGCCACGGGGTGAGTCACCGGGCGGGCTGAACACGCCAAGGGGCAGGTTCTGCAGGGGGAAGTCGGGGTGGCCGTTGGCCGATTCGATCCAGCTTTGTGCGTTGTGGGCGACGCTCATGTTACTGCTCCTGGGACGGGTCGAAGGTCTTCTGCATGCCACTCCAGCAGCTGTCGTAGTCACGCTGCAGTTGCGGGCAGTCGAGGGCGAAGCGGCTGGGGCGCAGCACGCGGCCGGTCTCGAACATGAAGGCCATGGTCTTGTCGATCTTGTGGGGTTTGAGGTCGGCGGCGATCGCCTGCACCGTGGTGGCGTTGTCCGGGCCGTGGGCGCTCATGCAGTTGTGCAGCGAGGCGCCGCCGGGGACGAAGCCGTCGGCCTTGGCGTCGTACACGCCCTGGATCAGGCCCATGAATTCGTTCATCAGGTTGCGGTGGAACCACGGCGGACGGAAGGTGCTCTCGGCGACCATCCAGCGCGGCGGGAAGATCACGAAGTCCATGTTGGCCATGCCGTGGGTGTCGCTGGGGGAGGTCAGCACGGTGAAGATGGACGGGTCCGGATGGTCGTAGCTGATCGAGCCGATGGTGTTGAAGCGGCGCAGGTCGTATTTGTAGGGCACGTTGTTGCCGTGCCAGGCGACCACGTCGAAGGGCGAGTGGTCGAGCTGGGTGGCCCAGAGCTCGCCGAGGAACTTCTGCACCAGTGGCACCGGGGCGTCCACATCCTCGTAGTGCGCCACCGGGGCGAGGAAGTCGCGGGGATTGGCCAGGCCGTTGCTGCCGATGGGGCCGAGGTCGGGCAGGCGCAGGGCGGCGCCGTGGTTCTCCGCCACATACCCGGCGGCTTCAGCATCCAGCAGTTCGACGCGCAGGCGCATGCCACGGGGGATCACGGCGATCTCCAGCGGCTCCACCTCCAATATGCCCAGTTCGGTGACCAGGCGCAGGCGGCCGGCCTGGGGCACGATCAAGAGCTCGCCATCGGCGTCGAAGAACACCCGGCGCATCGAGGTGTTGGCGCGGTAGGCATACAGGCTGACGCCGCTGACGGCCTCGGCTTCGGCATTGGCCGCCATGCATAGCAGGCTGTCGACGAAGTCGGTAGGCTCCTCGGGCATCGCGAAGCTGTTCCAGCGCAGACGGTTGGGCGTCACCGGGCCGAGGGCGGTGCCGGTGATCTGCCGTTCCAGGCGCTCGAAGCGCGGGTGCGCCGCGGACGGGCGGATGCGGTACATCCAGGTGCGCCGGGCCTCGCTGCGCGGCACGGTGAAGGCCGTGCCGGAGAACTGCTCGGCGTAGAGGCCGAAGGGCACCCGCTGCGGCGAGTTCATGCCCGCGGGCAGGGCGCCCGGCAGGGCCTCGCTGGCGAATTCGTTGCCGAACCCGGATTGGTAGGCAGGAGAGGCTGTCATGGTGGTTTTCTCTTGTTATCGTAATTGAATTACGATTAACGTAATTTCGTGTCGGCGGGCCGTCAAGCCCGTCTGGGGGTTCCTTTAAGTTGAAGACCATGAACGACGCTGAAGACTCCGTCCCGACGAAGGGCAAGAAGGTGCAGTCCGCCGAGGTTGGCACCGAGATCCTCAAGGCCTTGGCGGACCTGGCGCCGAGCACCTCGCTCAAGCGCCTGGGCGAGTACCTGGACATGCCGGCGGCCAAGGTCCACCGCTATTTGCAGGCGCTGATCGCCAGCGGCTTCGCCGAACAGGACCCGGTCACCAACCATTACGGCCTGGGGCGGGAGGCGCTGTATGTCGGGCTGGCGGCGATCCGCCGGCTGGACGTGGTGAAGCTCGCCAGCCCGGCGCTGGCCGAGTTGCGAGATGCGCTGGGGCAGACCTGCTTCCTGGCCATCTGGGGCAGCCATGGGCCGACCGTGGTGCAGGTCGAGCCGGCGCAGGGCATGGTCACGCTGGTCACCCAGGTGGGATCGGTGCTGCCGCTGCACGGTTCGTCCACCGGGCTGGTGTTCGCGGCCTACAAGACCGGGCTGGAAGAGGGCGCGGACGTGGCGGTGCTGGAGGGCATTCGCCGCGAAGGGCTGCACGCCATCCATGGGTTGCTGATGCCGGGCGTGAATGCGCTGTCAGTGCCGCTGTTCAAGACCGGCCGGGAGCTGGCTGGGGTGATTACCGTGGTGGGGTCGCAGGCGAGCTTTGCGGCCGAAGCTCATGGCGAGGCGGCCCAAGCGCTGCTGGCGATGGCGCGGGAGGTGAGTTTGCGGATGGGGGGAGAGGTTTGACTGTCTGAGGCTTGGGTGCTCGGGCGGGCCCTCTCCCCAGCCCTCTCCCTGAAGGGAGAGGGGGTATCCGAGTGAGGCGCGGCGTCTGTGCATTGCTGACGCCTTGGCATGAGGAGGAAACCATCGCTGCGCTTCATGCCGATTCGGCTCCCTCTCCCTTCAGGGAGAGGGCGGGGGGAGAGGGTGGTGGGCAGAGCGAGTTACCTTCAGGGAAAGAGCATTTCGTAGGAGCGAGCTTGCTCGCGAACCACCCAAACTGCGGAGCTGTTCGCGAGCAAGCTCGCTCCTACAAATCCCTGTTCACTCCCGCTCCATCCCCGCCCAGTCCGTCCCCTTCACCAGCACATCGCTCAACGCCTGCGCGGCGCTGGAGAGCTGGTGTTCGGCCAGGCAGAACAACCCCACGCGGCGCTCGATGCGCGGTTCGTCGAGGGCCACGCAGCGCGCGCCGAGTTCTTCCATCTGCTGCCGGCACAGGCGCGGCACGGCGCTGACGCCCAGCCCCTCGGCGACCATCCGGCCCACGGTCACCAACTGATGGCTTTCGAACGCTACCGGCAGCCGCCCATGCCGCGAGGCCAGTTGGTCCTCCAGCAGCAAGCGCACGGCGGACGGGCGTTGCAGGGTGATGAAGTGGTCCTCCAGCAATTGCTCCCAGGTGATCCTGGATTCGCCCGCCAGCGGTGAATCCGCCGGCAGTACCGCAACGAAGCGGTCGGTGTAGAAGGGCGTGAAGCTCAGACCGTCGAGGCTGTCCGGCTCCAGGGCGATGCCCAGTTCCACCCGGCGGTTGCGCACCATTTCCAGCACCTGTTCGTTGATCACGTCGTGCACCGCCACGTTCACCTTCGGGTGGCGATCGCGGAAGGTCCGCAGCACGGCGGGCAGCAGGTTGCCGGCGAAGGAGGGCATGGCGGCGATGGAAACCTTGCCCAGCTGCAGGGTGAAGTGCTGGTGCATCACTTCCTCGGCGTTGTCCCAGTCCGCCAGCAGGCGGCGCGCCAGGGGCAGCAGCGTTTCGCCCTCCGGGGTGAGCGCCACGCTGCGGGTGGTGCGCACCAGCAACTGGCCGCCGAGGGATTCCTCCAGGCTCTTGATCGCCAGGCTCAGCGCCGGTTGTGACAGGTGCAGGCGCTCGCAGGCCTGGGCAAAGCTCAGGGTCTGGGCGACGGCAAGGAAGGCGCGCAATTGCTTGACGGTCATTGATAAGGAATACAGATCAATCCATTGGAAAAACAAACTTAACAAATCAGTCCCGGGCGGTGAAGCTGCAATCGCTCTCTGACCGGCTGGTCGGACCCAGGGCCTTCTCCCGCTTCGTCGCGGTCGCGACGAACCATTTTCTGCACGGAGGAAGGCGCGAGGAGAGAGTACTGGTGATTCCAGGCAGCCACGAAACGGCAGCACCGCGCAAAAAATGGCCCGTCCCTTCGGGTTGCGCGACACGTGTCGCCATGCGTTGTTGCGGGACTTGCCAAGGGACGACCATTGCCTGCGTCCCGCGTCTAGCCTGGCGACACGTGTCGCGGCAACGCGGCTCACGCCGAAGCGGGAGCAGGCCCTACAAATACAAGAGGCAGCAGCAACATGGCAGGACTCGACAAGCGTGTAGGCAGTTACGAGGAAGCCCTCGCCGGGCTCACCGACGACATGACGGTACTGGCGGGCGGTTTCGGCATCTGCGGCATTCCGGAAAACCTCATCGCACAGATCCGCAAGCTGGGCGTGAAGGGCCTGACCGTGGTCTCCAACAACTGCGGCATCGACGGCTTCGGCCTCGGCGTGCTGCTGGAGGACCGTCAGATCCGCAAGATGATCGCCTCCTACGTCGGCGAGAACGCGCTGTTCGAGCAGCAGCTGCTGTCCGGTGAACTGGAGGTCGAACTGACCCCGCAGGGCACCCTGGCGGAAAAACTCCGTGCCGGCGGCGCCGGCATCCCGGCCTTCTTCACCGCCACCGGGTACGGCACCCCGGTGGCCGAAGGCAAGGAAGTGCGCGAGTTCGACGGCCGCCACTACGTGATGGAGCGCGCCATCACCGGCGACTTCGCCATCGTCAAGGGCTGGAAGGCCGACCACTACGGCAACGTCATCTATCGCCACACCGCGCAGAACTTCAATCCGGTAGTCGCCACCGCGGGCCGCATCACGGTCGTCGAGGTGGAGGAGATCGTCGAGCCGGGCGAGCTGGACCCGACCCAGATCCACACGCCCGGCATCTACGTCGACCGCATCATCCAAGGCTCCTTCGAGAAGCGCATCGAAAAACGCACGACTCGCTAAGGATCGGCTGCGCGTCGGCCTGGCGGCGTTGGATCTGAAACGAGGCCTGCTCATTTAGGGCATCTAAACTCCGCGTCCTCGTTTCAAATCCGCCTAGCCAGTCGCTAGCTCGCTCGATCTTCAACCGCATTGAACAAGAGAAGAGATTCAGCCATGGCACTTACCCGCGAACAAATGGCTCAGCGCGTGGCGCGCGAGCTGCAGGACGGTTTCTACGTGAACCTGGGTATCGGCATCCCGACCCTGGTCGCCAACTACGTGCCCGAGGGCATGGAAGTGATGCTGCAATCGGAAAACGGCCTGCTCGGCATGGGCGCCTTCCCCACCGAAGACGCCGTCGACGCCGACATGATCAACGCCGGCAAGCAGACCGTGACCGCCGTGAAGGGCGCGTCGATTTTCTCCTCCGCCGAATCCTTCGCGATGATCCGCGGCGGCCACGTCGACCTCACCGTGCTGGGCGCCTTCGAGGTGGACGTACAGGGCAACATCGCCTCCTGGATGATCCCGGGCAAGCTGGTGAAGGGCATGGGCGGCGCCATGGACCTGGTGGCCGGCGCGGACAACATCATCGTCACCATGACCCATGCCTCCAAGGACGGCGAATCCAAGCTGCTGGAGCGCTGCTCGCTGCCGCTGACCGGCGCCGGCTGCATCCGCAAGGTGCTCACCGACCTGGCCTACCTGGAGATCGAGGACGGCGCCTTCATCCTGCGCGAGACCGCGCCGGGCGTGAGCGTCGCCGAGATCGCCGAGAAGACCGCCGGCCGCCTGATCGTGCCGGACGATGTGAAGGAAATGACCTTCTGATCCCGTGATCCCTTGTAGGAGCGAGCTTGCTCGCGAACCCGCCCGGACTTCGGGGCAAGCGCGTTCGCGAGCAAGCTCGCTCCTACAGGGGGCAAATGCCAGCTTCGGAGTCCACGATGCAAGACGTAGTGATTGTCGCCGCCACCCGCACCGCCATCGGCGCCTTCCAGGGCAGCCTGGCGAACATTCCCGCCCATGAACTGGGCAGCCTGGTCATCCGTTCGCTGCTCGAGCGCAGCGGCGTGAAAGCCGACCAGATCGACGAAGTCATCCTCGGCCAGGTGCTCACCGCCGGCGCCGGGCAGAACCCCGCGCGCCAGGCCGCCATCGGCGCCGGCCTGCCGGTGGAAGTGCCGTCGATGACCATCAACAAGCTCTGCGGCTCGGGCCTGAAGGCGTTGTTCCTCGGCGTGCAGGCGATCCGTTGTGGCGATGCCGATGCCATCATCGCCGGTGGCCAGGAGAGCATGAGCCTCGCGCCCTACGTGCTGCCCAAGGCCCGCACCGGCCTGCGCATGGGCCACGCCGAGCTGCAGGACACCCTGCTGCGCGACGGCCTGATCGACGCCTTCAACGACTACCACATGGGCATCACCGCGGAGAACCTGGCCGAGAAGTTCGGCATCAGCCGCGAGGCGCAGGACGCCTTCGCCGCGCAGTCCCAGCTCAAAGCCGCCTCGGCCATCGAAGCCGGTCGCTTCAAGGACGAGATCACCCCCGTGCTGATCCCTCAGCGCAAGGGCGACCCGGTGGCCTTCGACACCGACGAGCAACCGCGCGCCGGCACCACCGCCGAATCCCTGGCCAAGCTCAAGCCGGCCTTCAAGAAGGACGGCACCGTCACCGCCGGCAACGCGTCCACGCTCAACGATGGCGCCGCCGCCGTGCTGCTGATGAGCGCCGAACGTGCACGCCGTCTGAACCTGCCGGTGCTGGCGCGCATCCAAGCCTATGCCAGCAGCGGCGTCGACCCGTCGATCATGGGCATCGCCCCGGTCACCGCAACCCGCCGCTGCCTGGAGAAGGCCGGCTGGAGCCTCGACGAGGTCGAACTGATCGAAGCCAACGAAGCCTTCGCCGCCCAGGCCCTGTCGGTCGGCAAGGAACTGGGCTGGAACGCCGAGAAGGTCAACGTCAATGGCGGCGCCGTCGCCCTTGGCCACCCCATCGGCGCTTCGGGGGCCCGCGTGCTGGTGACGCTGCTCCATGAAATGCTCCGCCGCGATGCGAAGAAGGGCCTGGCGACCCTCTGCATCGGCGGTGGCCAGGGTGTGGCGATGGCTCTCGTGCGCGACTGAGGCCATCCGACCAACGTTTGATTGGCGAGCGCCGGCCGGCATGTAGCAATGCCGTACCGGCAGGCGGGATGAACGGTGGGCACACCGACAGACGCACATCCTGCCGCGGTTTTTCGACGTCCCCCGGCGTCGGCAAACCCTTGCGTCACCGCCCGGTCCCACGCAGGCCGGGCGGTTTTTCATTCCAGGACGGGTATTGCCACACACCCCGTTCGACGATGAGCCATTACAAGAACAACGAGGTAGAGCCTTATGAATTCCCACGTGCACACCGCCGGCACGGCCCTGCAGGACAGCCGCTCGGCACGCTTCGCCATGGCCTGCTCCAACTGGGCCGAACGCTGGTTCCCCGACTCCTGGGTCTTCGCCGCGCTCGCGGTGCTGATCGTCACTGTCGCTGCGCTGGCCATCGGCGCGCCGGCCACCGAGACCGCCAAGGCCTTCGGTGACGGCTTCTGGAGCCTGATCCCGTTCACCATGCAGATGGCCTTCGTGGTCATCGGCGGTTATGTGGTGGCCAGCTCCGGGCCGGCCTCCCGGCTGATCGACCTGTTCGCCCGCGTGCCGAAGAACGGCCGCTCGGCGGTCGCCTGGGTCGCGGTGATTTCCATGGTCGCTTCGCTGCTCAACTGGGGCCTGTCGCTGGTGTTCGGCGGCCTGCTGGTGCGCGCCCTGGCGCGCCGCGAAGACCTGAAGATGGACTACCGCGCCGCCGGCGCCGCCGCCTACCTCGGCCTGGGCGCCGTGTGGGCGCTGGGGCTGTCGTCGTCGGCCGCGCAGCTGCAGGCCAACCCTGCCAGCCTGCCACCGTCGATCCTGGCGATCACCGGCGTCATCCCGTTCACCGAGACCATCTTCCTCTGGCAATCCGGCGTGATGCTGCTGGCCCTGGTGCTGGTGTCGCTGGTCATCGCCTACATGACCGCGCCCGGCGCGGCCAGCGCCCGTGACGCCAAGGCCTGCGGCGTGGACGTCAGCTTCACCCCGCCGAGCGCGCCGAAGGCCACCCGCCCGGGCGAATGGCTGGAGCACAGCCCGCTGCTGATCCTGATGCTGGTGGCGCTGGCCGGTGGCTGGCTGGTCCACGAATTCAGCACCAAGCCGGCGATCACCGCGATCTCCGGGCTGAACACCTACAACCTGCTGTTCATCATGGCCGGCGCGTTGCTGCACTGGCGTCCGCGCAACTTCCTCGACGCCGTGGCCCGCGCGGTGCCGACCACCACCGGGGTGCTGATCCAGTTCCCGCTGTACGGCTCCATCGCGGCGATCCTGACCACCGTGAAGGGCGGCGACGGCTCCACCATCGCCCACCACATTTCCACCTTCTTCGTGCAGATCGCCTCCCACGACACCTACGCGCTGCTGATGGGCGTGTATTCCGCGGTGCTGGGCTTCTTCATCCCGTCCGGCGGCGGCAAGTGGATCATCGAGGCGCCCTACGTAATGCAGGTGGCCAACGAGCTGCAATATCACCTGGGCTGGGCGGTGCAGATCTACAACGCCGCCGAGGCGCTGCCGAACCTGATCAACCCGTTCTACATGCTGCCGCTGCTCGGCGTGCTGGGCCTGAAGGCCCGCGACCTGATCGGCTTCAGCTTCGTCCAGTTGCTGGTCCACGTGCCGCTGGTGCTGTTCCTGCTCTGGGCGCTGGGCACCACCCTGCAGTACGTGCCGCCGATCCAGCCGTAACCGCGCCCTGAAAAAAGCCCGGATGTCGTGCGACCTCCGGGCTTTTTGCTGGGCGCCGTTCAGCCCCGGCTGACGTCCACCGCGCCGAGCGCGCGGCCGTCCAGGTGCTCGCCGCTGAGCTGCGCAGCGTCCTGGTCGAATACCTCGCGCAGCCAGTCGCTGACCGCCTGGAAGCGGCCGATGCGCCCGGCGTCGCGGTGGGCGAGCAGCCAGATTTCCCGCACCACCACCGCGCCGGAGAGGCGCACCAGGCCCTCGCGCTCGCCGAGGAAGCAGGGCAGCAGCGCCATGCCCAGGCCGCTTTCGCAGGCGTGGATCAGCGTGGTCACGCTGCTGGCGCGCAGGGCGAAATTGGCATTCGGGACGAAGCGGCGCAGCCAGCACATTTCCGGGGTGTCATCGAGGTCTTCGCCGTAGCCCAGCCAGGGCTGCTGCGGCCAGTGCTCGGCCGGCACCTGGGCAAACGGCGTGGCGGCGTAGATGGCGAAGCCGATGTCGGCGACCTTGCGCATCACCAGCGCGGCGTCTTCCGCCGGGCGCGCCAGGCGCAGGGCGAAGTCGGCCTCGCGGCGGGTGAAGGACAGCGCGCGGTTGGCCGGTATCAGCTGCAGTTGCAGGTTGGGATAGGTGCGCGCCAGGTGCGGCATGTGCTGCACCAGCCAGTGGCTGAAGAGGAAGTCCACCGCGGTGATGCGCACCGAACCGCTGATGGCGCTGGCCTCGTTGCGCGTCTCCAGCAGCATGCTCTGCACGTCGCCGAGGATGCGCTCGGCATAACCGAGGAAGGCCGTGCCGGCGTCGGTGGCCTTGTAGCCGGCGTTGTCGCGGATGAACAGGCGGGTCTGCAAGGCGCTTTCCGCCGCCACCAGGCGCCGGCTCATGGTCGAGGGGTCCACGCCCAGGGCGCGGCCGGCAGCGCTCATGCTGCCGTGGCGGGCGAGGGCGAGGAGGATCGGGATGTCGTTCCAGTCGAAATTCATGGCGATCTCGGCAAGGGCGTCAGAACGGCACGTCGGTGGCCGGAATCACCTTGGCGCGGGGGCCGAAGCTGCTGATGCTGCCGAGCACCGCGTTATGGTGCGCGATGATCTGCGCGGCGCTGAGCGCGGCGTTGTCGACCGTGGAGTGGGCATCGCCCGCCAGCGTCACCGCGTAGCCCAGCGCCAGGGCGCGGCGGGTGGTGGTGTCGACGCAGTAGTCGGTCTGCAGGCCGCAGATCACCAGGTGGTCCACACCGCGCGCCTGCAGCAGTTCCGCCAGGCCGGTACGCAGGAAGGAGTCGGGCGTGGTCTTGCGCACCGTGAGGTCGGCGCTGTCGGTGAGCAGGCGCGTTTCCAGCTGCCAGCCGGCGCTGCCATACTGCAGGTCATCGTCCTCGTGCTGCACCAGCACCACCGGTACGCCGGCCGCCCGCGCCGCGCGGCTCATGCCGTTGATGCGCTGCAGCACGTTGTCGATGTCGAAGCAGGCGTTGTCGCCGGTACACAGGTCGGACTGGACGTCGATGATCAGCAGGGCGGTGCTCATGGTGGAAGACTTCCGAAAGGCGGGTGGTGCCACGAATGGTAGCCGGGGCGCCGCCCCAGGCCAATGCTGGCCGGCAGTTGCTGCCAAAGCCGTATTTCCCGTCGCCGCGCTTTCGGCGATGGTGGCGCCTTGAGCCGGACCGGATGCCGATGAACAGTCTTCCCGCCACGACCCTGACCCTCGCCAACGGCCTGCGCGCCACCCTGGTGCATGACCCCGACGCCAGCCGCGCCGCTGCCGTGCTGCGCATTGCCCGCGGCAGCCACGACGAACCCGAGGCCCATCCCGGCCTTGCGCATTTCATCGAACACCTGCTGTTCCTCGGCGGCGAGCGCTTCGTCGACGGCGAGCGGTTGATGCCCTGGGTGCAGGCTCGCGGCGGGCGGGTCAACGCCAGCACCCGGGCGCGGCACACCGATTACTTCTTCGAGGTGCCGGCCGCTGACCTGGGCGAGGGGCTGGCACGGCTGGTGGACATGCTCGCGCGAGCGCCGCTGGACGAAGCCCGGCAGATCGCCGAGCGCGAGGTGCTGGAGGCCGAGTTCCTCGCCCGCGGACGCGACCCCGACACCCTGATCGATGCCGCCCTGGCGCTGGCCGTGGCGCCGGGGCACCCGCTGGGCCGCTTCGTCGCCGGGCGGCGCGACAGCCTCAAGGTCGACACCGCCGAGTTCCAGCAGGCGCTGCGGGACTTCGTCCGCGCCTGTCAGGCTGGCGGGGCGCTGCAGCTCTGGCTGCAGGGCCCGCAGTCGCTGGACGAACTGGCGGCATTGGCGGCGCGCGAAGCGGGCGTGTTCCCGCCGGGGGACGTGGCGGCGGTCGCCAGCCACGAATCGCTGCTGCCGCTGACGCGCCAGCCATTGAAGCTGCGCCTGCCGGGCGCGCCGCGCCTGGTCCTGGCCTTCGCCCTGGATCGCCTGGCGGGCGAGGGCGGTGCGCTGCTGGAGCAGCTCGAGGGCTGGCTGGCCGACGAGGCGCCCGGTTCGCTGCTGGCCCACTTGGGACAGAACGGGCTGGCCGACAATGCCCGCGTGCGCCTGAGCCGGTTTGCCAACGGCCATGGGTTGCTGCGCTTCGATATCGAACTGGCCGAAGCCGATGCCGCCGAGGGCGTGGAGTCCGCGTTCCTCGCCTGGCTGGAAGCGTTGCGCAAGCTGCCGGCGGAGGTGTTCGCCGGCGCGCCGGTCGACGCCCCTGGCAGCGTGCTGGAACAGCTGCAACGCCGCATCCGGAGCGCCGTGCCAAGCGCCTGGCTCGATCAACTGGTGGCACCGCGGATGATCCGCCTGCTCACCGGCGAGACGGTGATCGGCGAGTCGCTGACCTCCGCCGGCTTCACCCTCGACGTCGCGCGCTGCCCGCCGCGCAGCGTCGACGCGCTGCGAGGCCTGTCATGGTCGTTCGCGCCGACGCAGGCCCTGGCCGGCGTCGACCCGGCGGCGCTGCATCTGCGCTGGCGCTTCCCGCACGCGCCCGCACGGCAAGCCTTCCTCGCCGCGCGCCAGGCGCTGCGCCCGTTGGCCGGTGCGGCGCGGCACGAGGGCGCGAGTCTGCAGCTGGACGCACTGGAGAATGACTGGGCGCTATTGCTTTATGGCGCCAGGCACCACCTCGCCGAGCTGGCCGAGTCGGCCATCGACGCCCTGCGGCATCCATCCGCCACGCTCCAGGGGCAGGGCACGCGCCTGCTGGCCGCCGAGCGTCGGCGCCGGGAAGGGGAAATGCCCATTCGGCAGTTGCTCGACCTACTGCCGCAGGCGCTCGCCGGTGATGGCGAGGCGGCCCCGGACTGGTCCGCCGCCCACTGGGACGCCCTGGCCCTGGGCATCGAACTGCCCGATTCGCTGGCCGGTTACTCGACCACCAGCGCGCTGCCGCCGCGCAGCGGGCCGCCCGGCCGCCACCGCCAGGTGCTCGAACTGCCGGGCGAAGCGGCGCTGCTGCTGTTCTGCCCGCTGGCATCCCGCGCGGCGGCGGACGAAGCCGCCTGGCGCCTGCTGGCGCGCGTGCTGGAGCCGGCGTTCTTTCACTGGTTGCGGGGTGAGCGGCAGTTGGCCTATGCCGTGTACTGCGGTTTCCGCCAGGTCGGCATGCGCCGCGGCATCCTCTTCGCGGTGCAGTCGCCGCTGCTCTCCGCCGTGGAGTTGCAGGCCGAGGTGGACAGCTTCCTCTATCGCCAGGGCGAGGCGCTGCTGCGCCTGGACCCGCAGCGCATCGACAGCCTGCGGGGCCCGCTGGCCACGGAACTGGCCCGCGCACCGGGTGACTTCGCGGAGCGCCGGCAGCAGGCGTGGGACGATCAGCTGGCCGGTGTCACGCCGTCGCACCGGGCGGCGATGGTCCAGGCCCTGGACCACCTGTGCGCCAGCGAACTGCGCGCCGCGCTTGCCGCACTGACCTCCGCCCAGGGCGGGCACTGGCTGCTGCTCAGCCGCGCCTGAATCTTGTACTTCCGGCCCACGGTGCCCTTCGCAGGACGGTGCCGCGACCGACTTTTGCCCTACGCCCGAGGACGTGCTCGAAGGTAGCGGGCCGGCGGTCCCGAGTGCCCACGACCAACGCCGCGCGCCCCAGGTCGCAGCAGTCTCAGCGCCTTGCGCAGCGCTCCCGCACGACCGCTGCAAGGCCCGTGGAAACGGCGCCAAAGCAGCGTATGGCGGGGCTTTGTCGGTTTCGATAATCGCCTCCGACACGACTGAGCCGCAGTCGATCCCCACCCGGAGAGCGCCATGAACAAGAACAACATCGCCGTCCGCCGCCAGCTCCTGCCGCTGGCACTGCTCACCCTGGCCGGCCCCGCCTGTGCCGACATCACCCTGTACGACAAGGACGACACCACCTTTTCCACCGATGGCTACTTCAACGCCTTCTATGTGAACAGCGACGTCGACCGCAACGGCGAAACCTACGACCGCCGCCAGTCGCGGGTGAAGATGGGCTTCCTGCCCAACTACATCGGCTTCAACTTCGGCAAGAAGATCGACGGCCTGACCCTGACCGGGCGCTCCTCGTTTTGGGTGACCATCAACGACAGCGAACAGGACGGCACCGACACCGCCATCGACGTCCGCCAGTTCTACGGCAACGTCGCGGGCGACTGGGGCGAGGTGCTGATCGGCAAGGACTTCGGCCTGTTCTCCCGCTCCAACATCTTCCTCGACGAGTTGCTGGCCGGCTTCGGCAACGCCAGTGACACCCTTGGCCTGGTGGATGGCAAGGGCGTGTCCTTCGGCAACATCGGCACCGGCTACCCGTACCCGTTCCCGACCTCGCAGATCACCTATCGCAACAACAACCTGGTGGAGGGCCTGCATGTCGCCGTCGGCATCATGGACCCGATCGACACCAACCAGATCGACAAGGACGCCAGCGATGGCCTCGACGACAAGGCCTACCAGGACAACCCGCGCTACGAGAGCGAGATCAGCTACCAGTTCGACGTTGGCGGCGCGAAGATCTACAGCTGGGTCAACGGCGCCTACCAGACCTCGAAGAACACCAACGACGAAGTGGACGACGTGACCTCCAAGGGCCTGGGCTACGGCATCCAGGCGAAGATGGGCGGCCTCTCGCTGACCGGCTCGGGCTTCACCGCCAAGGGCATCAACCCGTTCTTCACCAACAACGTCGGCGAAGCCGCGCTGCGTGAAGTGGACAGCCGCGGCGTGCTGCTGCAGGGCTCCTACACCTGGGGCAAGAACCGCGTGGCGCTGTCCACCGGCGAGACCCGCGACGACGGCAACGGCCTGGGCAGCGCGGCGGATTACTCCACCAAGGGCATCGCCTACTTCCGCACCATCAACGACAACCTCAAGCTGGTGGCCGAATACAACGTCTACGAGATCGACGGTCGCAAGGGCTCCACCGTCAGCGAGGACACCGACACCTTCGCGGTGGGCGCCGTCCTCAACTGGTAACTCCCCCCCACTCCTTTGGCTGTAGTTCGGCGGGTCGGCACGGTGTGTCGCCCGCCTTTTTTCTTTCTCTAAAGGAGGGCTGACCGAAGGGTTGGGTCAGCTCGCTGAACCGGCCGGTTTCGCACCCAGGTGGGTTTGCGAGCAGGGACTACGCGCTCCCTCGGTTCTGCGAAGAGCCCGAAGATACGCACCTGTAGGAGCGAGCTTGCTCGCGAACCGCATTGCACAGACCGTAGGGAGGTAGCGCACCAGCGTTATCCGCCTTTGTGGCAATCGACGGTTATTCGTCCTACGAACTGATGAAGTATCAGCTCTCGTAGGAGCGGACTTTGTCCGCGATGCTTTTGGGCTTGGCATTCCTGCGCCGCTTCGGCATGTGCAGAGAGATTTTGTTTCGCCCCCCCCCTCGGGCGAGTCCCTTTTGTCAAACGACACAAAAGGAACCAAAAAGTCTTGCCCCTCCATCCGGTTTTTCGCTTAGGCGAAAAATTCCCTCTCTGGAGCGGAGTTTCAGGGGCACGCCACGAAGGGCCATCCCTGGCCCATCGCGGCTCTCGCGGCATCCATGCCGCTCAACCCCCGAAACTTCGCCCCAACGAGGCCTCCTGAAAGGGGCATCGGGAGGCATGGGTATTTCTCTGGAAGTCCCGAAGCCGGAGCAAAGAGCATGGTGGCCAGCCAGGCGCTTCAGCTCTTAGCTCCTGATGATTTCCAGAAGATATCCGCGCACTCCGGATGCCCCTTCAGGAGGCCGAGTGGAATCGGAGTTTAAGGGGTTGAGCGACAGGGATGGCCCGTCGACGCGTGCCCCTGAAACTTCGATGGAACGAGGGAACCCCGGCGAAGCCGGGGCCGGATGATGGGGCGCAGACCTTTGGTTACTTTGCGTCGTTTGGCAAAGTAACTCGCCCGAGGGGGCGAAACAAAATGTCCCCGCGCACGCCGAAGCGGCGCAGAAACACCCAACGCACAGCAGCGGAACCTGCAGCACCAGAGTAAAGGGCGGGTCGCGGGCATGGCCCGCTCCTACAGGTCGGCTGCGCGCCCAGCGGTAACCCTGGACGCTGCGCTGCCCGGTTCATCCCGATGTGTGCGGCCAGTGTGCAGGAGTGACCTTGCTCGCCCGAGGGGGCGAAACAAAATGTCCCTGCGCACGCCGAAGCGGCGCAGAAACACCCAACGCACAGCGGCGGAACCTGCAGCACCAGAGTAAATGGCGGGTCGCGGGCATGGCCCGCTCCTACACGTTGGTTGCGCGCCCAGCGGTAACCCTGGACGCTGCGCTGCCCGGTTCATTCCGGTGTTTGGCCAGCCTGTAGGAGCGAGCCATGCTCGCGAACCCGCCTGACGCCGGCCCCGCCGGCGAATCGCGGAGTAGCGCAGCTCCTGCCCGCTACTTTCGGATAAACCCGCCGCGACCCAAGTAGCATGGGGCGCGCCGCAACCGCTTCGTAGAATGCCAGCGTCGATTTCCGTCACCGGGCGTACGCCATGCACGAAACACAAGGAGTCGTTCGCGGCATGTCCAGTGCCCGCGACGTCGAGGCCGTCGCCCAGGACCTGGCGCGCCAGTTGCTCCACCCCAACCTCGGCTTCGTGCTGTTCTTCTGCTCCGCCGAGTACGACCTGCCGGCGCTGGCCGCCGCGCTGGAGCAGTACTTCGGCGGCATCGACCTGGCCGGCTGCACCACGGCCGGGGAAATCACCCCGCAGGGCTACGGCCGCGGCTGCGTCACCGCCGTGGGCTTCGACCTGCGCAGCTTCGCCATTTCCTGCGCGCTGGTGGACGAGATGGAGCGCTTCAGCCTGATCGACGCGCAGCAGATGGTCGAATCCCTGGTGGCCGACTGCCGCAGCGCGGGGCTTGCGCCGATCAAGGACCACAGCTTCGCCCTGACCCTGCTCGATGGCCTTTCCAGCCGCGAGGAAGTGGTGCTCGCCGCGCTCAGCGCGGCGCTGGGCGCCATCCCGCATTTCGGCGGTTCGGCCGGCGACGATAACCACCTGACCCACACCCACGTCTACTACCAGGGCCAGTTCCATACCGGCGCGGCGGTGGTGGTGCTGTTCAACACCTGGCTGGACTTCGAGGTCTTCACCACCCACCACGTGCTGCCCAGCGAGGAGAAGCTGGTAGTCACCCGCGCCGACAGCGACAGCCGCCGCGTGCTGGAACTCAACGCCGAGCCGGCCGCCCTGGAGTTCGCCCGGCTGGTCGGGGTGCCGCTGGAGCAGCTGGACTTCTCGTCGTTCCCGGCGCGTCCGCTGGCGGTGCGGGTGCGCGACCAGTACTACGTGCGCTCGATCCAGCAGGTCAACGATGACCTCAGCCTGACGTTCTACTGCGCGGTGGAGAACGGCATCGTCCTCACGGCCATGCATACCGGGCCGCTGCTGCCGGGGCTGCAGGCGCAGTTCCAGCGGCTGCACGAACGTCTCGGGCCGCCGCTGCTGACCATCGGCTGCGACTGCTTCCTGCGTCGCCTGGAGCTGGAAGTGGCTGGCGATACCGAACCCACCGCCGCGTTTCTCCGAAGCCAGCAGGTGATCGGCTTCAACACCTACGGGGAACACTTCAATGGCATGCATATCAACCAGACCTTCACCGGTGTCGCCATTGGCCGTCCTCGCGGCAACGCCGGACGCTGACCTGCGCGCGCGCCTCGACGAACTGGAGCGCGACAACCGCAAGCTGCAGCGGATCAACGCGGCGCTGATCGAGCGCGTCGAGTCGGCCACTTCCCGGGGCGACAACGCCTACGGCGCCTTCCAGCATTCGGTGGTGCTGGCCGAGCAGGTGCGCGAGCGCACGGATGCGCTGAGCGAGGCGATGGTCGAGCTGAAATCCAGCAACCAGTTGCTCAGCGATGCCCGGCTGCGCGCCGAGACCGCCCACCAGCACCTGCTCGACGCCATCGAGAGCATCTCCGACGCCTTCGTGCTGTTCGACCCGCAGCAGCGCATCGTCCTCTACAACGAACGCTTCCGCGCGTTCTGGGCGCAGACCCGCGCCCGCGTCGGCGCCGGAACGCGGCTGAGCGAAGTCCGCCGGCTGGCGCAGAGCAGCGGGCTGATCGTCGAGGAGCAGCGCAGCAGCGACGACGAACACACCCTCTACCGCCTGCGTAATGACCGCTGGGTGCGCGTGACCGAGCGGCCGACCCGCGACGGCGGGCTGGTGGTGCTCTACAGCGATATCACCGAGATCAAGCAGAGCGAAATGGCCCGCCGCGAGCAGGCGGTGGCGCAGAAGTCGCACCTGTTGCAGCGGGCCGTGGACAACCTGTCCCAGGGCGTGGCCATGGTGGGCGCCGACGGCGCGCTGGAGCTGTGGAACCGGCGCTTCCTCGAGCTCTGCGGGCTGGCGCCAATCGAGGCGCACCGGCCGTTCGCCGAGGTCATGGCCGATAGCGAGCTGCCGCTGCTGACCCCGCGCAGCCGGCCGCGCAAGGGCGAGGCGGAAGGGGTGATCGAGCAGCGCCTGTTCGACGGCCGCATGCTGGAGATCCGCACCCACGCGCTGCCCACCGGCGGCTTCGTCAACACCTTCACCGACATCACCGAGCGCTACCGCCACGCCGAGGCACTGCGCGAAAGCGAGCGCTGGATTCGCCTGATCACCGACCAGGTGCCGGCGCTGATCGCCTATCTCACGGCCGACCTCGACTACGCCTTCACCAACAAGGTGTACGAGGAATGGTACCGCTGGCCCAGTGGCTCGATGCTCGGGCGCAACCTGCGCGACGTGCACGGCGCCGAGCATTGCCAGCGCCTGGAACCGTTCTTCGAGCGCGCGCTGTCCGGCGAGAGTGTCACCTTCGAGATCGCCGAGACCAACCTCGCCGGGCAGGAGCGCTACATGCAGCGCTCGTACGTGCCCAACCGCCAGGTCGACGGCACGGTGAGCGGGCTGTTCGTGCTGATTCGCGATATCACCGAGCGCCGCCGCACCGCCGAGGCGCTGCACCAGGCCTACCAGAACCTCGAACAGCGGGTGCGTGAACGCACGGCCGAGCTGACCAGCCTGAACGACCAGCTCAAGCGCGAGATCGACGAGCGCAGCCAGGTCGAGGGGCGGCTGCGCGAGGCCAAGCGCGAGGCGGAGCAGGCCAACCTGTCGAAGACCAAGTTCCTTGCCGCCGTCAGCCATGACCTGCTGCAACCGCTGAACGCCGCGCGGCTGTTCACCAGCGCCCTGCAGGAGCGCAGCGGGGAGGCGCTGGTGCGCAACATCAGCCAGTCGCTGGAGGACGTGGAGACGCTGCTGGGGACCCTGGTGGACATTTCCAAGCTGGATGCCGGGGTGATCAAGCCGGATATCGCCTCGTTCGACGTCAGCGAGCTGCTTGGCAACCTGGCCGCCGAGTACCGCCAGGTGGCCGCCAGCGAAGGCCTGGCGCTGGACTTCGTGCCCTGCGGCGCTCAGGTGCGCAGCGATATCCAGCTGTTGGCGCGGATCCTGCGCAACCTGCTGACCAACGCCATTCGCTACACGCCGTCCGGGCGCGTGCTGCTGGGCTGCCGGCGGCGCCGGCACAGCCTGTGGATCGAGGTCTGGGACACCGGCGTGGGCATCGCCGCCGACAAGCTCGGCGAGATATTCCAGGAGTTCAAGCGCGGCGATGTGCAGCGCTTCCACCAGGATCGTGGATTGGGCCTGGGCCTGGCCATCGTCGAGAAGATCGCGCGCATGCTCGGCCATCGCATCCACGTGGAATCGGTGCCCGGCAAGGGTTCGCGCTTCGCCATCGAAGTCCCCCTGGCGCGCCGCATGGCGCGCAGCGCACCGGAGCCGGAGCGCACCGCCGACGACCTGGTGGAGCGCCTGCGCGGCTCCCGCGTGTGGGTGCTGGATAACGACGCGTCGATCTGCGCCGGTATGCGCACGCTGCTGGAAACCTGGGGCTGCCAGGTGGTGACGGCGCTCTCGGAAGAAGACCTGGCGCGGCAGGTGGACAACTTCCACGCAGAATCAGACCTGTTGATCGTCGACTACCACCTCGACGACGGGCTCAACGGCGTCGACGCGGTCGCCTCGATCAATGCCCGCCGTGGCACGCCGCTGCCGGCGCTGATGATCACCGCCAACTACAGCAACGAGTTGAAACAGCAGGTCCGCGAGCTGGGCCACACACTGATGCACAAGCCGGTGCGGCCGATGAAGCTGAAGACGGCGCTGTGCCATTTGATCGATAACGCCCATTGAGCGATGCCGGCATGGGCGCGGGGCTTTTGCGGCAGCGGAGCTTCTTCGCGATGGCGGTGCCCGCCGGTGGGATTCGCGGACAAGGTCCGCTCCTACACGGAAGCTCCCTGTAGGAGCGGGCCATGCCCGCGACCCGCGCACACGGCGCGGGCCAACTGGGGAACTCCGTCGCCGGCGAACGCAGAGGAACCTGTAGGAGCGAGCTTGCTCGCGAACGGACTCCGCTGCGGGCCCAAGATTCGCGAGCAAGCTCGCTCCTACGAACAGCGGCCCGGTTCGCGAGCAAGCTCGCTCCTACGAAAAGCAGAACCAGGTCAGGCGCGCTGGACGGCCGGTGCGCGGACCTTCGCCAGCAGGATCAGCGCGATGCCGCCCAGCACCGCCAGTGACACCAGCGCCAGGCGAAGGCTGATCGCCTCGCCCAGCAGGACGGCACCGGAGAGGGCGGCGAGGATCGGCACGCTCAGCTGTACCGAGGCACCCTGGATGGCCGACAGGCCTGGCAGCGCGCTGTACCAGATGGCATAGCCGATCCCCGAGGCCACCGCGCCGGAGAGCACGGCGTAGACGAGGCCGGGCATGTCCAGCCGCAGATCGGCGTGGAAGATCGCTGCCAGCAACGCGGCGAAGGCGATGGCGCGGACGAAGTTGCCGCTGCTGATGGCCAGCGGATCGCTGCCGGTGCGCCCCAGCAGCGAGTACAGCCCCCAGGCCACGCCCGAGAGCAGCATCAGCAGCGCGCCGGCCAGCGGCGGGGCGCTGGCGCTGGGCAGCAGCTGGACGAGCAGCCCGCCCAGGGCCAGCAGGAAGCCGAACAGCGCCTGGCCGCGCAGGCTTTCGCCGCGCAGCAGGCCGACGAGGATCATGGTCACCTGCACCGCGCCGAACAGCAGCAGCGCGCCGGTGCCGGCGTCCAGTTGCACGTAGGCGTAGGAGAAGGCGGCGGCGTAGACGAACAGGGCCGCCGCCGCGCGCCAGTTGCCGCCGTCGCTGGCGGCGCGATGACGCAGTTTCAGCAGCAGGGTGAGCATCAGGGCGCCTGAGAACAGGCGGATGCCGGTGAAGCTCACCGCGTCGATGCCGGTGGTCTTCAGGGCCAGGCGGCAGAGCAGGGAATTGCCGGCGAAGGCGATCATCGCCAGGCCGGTGAGGCTCAGGGTGCGGGTGGAAGGCATCGAGGGGTTCCCGGTAGCGATCGCGGCAGCACGAAGGGGCTCAGCGGCGCAGGTAGGCCGTGAAGTCGATGTCGCTGGCGCAGAGAATCGCCTGCACGCGGTTGTGCACCTTGAGCTTGCGCAGGATCGCGGAGACGTGGGCCTTCACCGTGGTCTCGGCGATCTCCAGGTTGTAGGCGATCTGCTTGTTGGATTCGCCCTTGGTCATGCGCTCCAGCACCAGCAGCTGCTTGCGGGTCAGCGCCTGCAGCAGTTCCGGGGGGATGCTGTGATCTTCCTGGCCGCTGCGGCGCGGCGAGGTCTTCTGCGTGCGGATGATGTCCGACGGCAGGTAGACGTTGCCGTTGAGGATCTGCTCGATGGCCTCGGTCATCTGCACGCGCGGCGAGGACTTGGTGATGAAGCCCACCGCGCCGTAGGTGATGGCCTGCAGCACGACCTGCTTGTCCTGCTCGGCGGAGACGATCACCACCGGGATGGTCGGCGCTTCGTTGCGCAGGCTCATGAGGCCGTTGAGGCCGTGCATGCCGGGCATGTTCAGGTCGAGCAGGATGAGGTCGAGGTCGTCGTGTTCCTGGGTCAGGCCCAGGGCGCTGTCGAGGTCGGCGGTCTCCATCACTTCGCTGCCGGGGAAGCCGTCGGCGATGACGTTGTGGATGGCCTCGCGGAACAGCGGGTGATCGTCGGCAATCAGAATCTTGTACATGGCCTACACCTCGTTGTTGTCGTTATGGGTGGCGAGCGGCTTGCGGTCGCAGGCTACTTCAGGAGTCACGAAAGAGGGTGCGGTCGGGCGCCTGGCAGGGGCAGCCCGGCCCGTTCCCGGGCATGGATACCGTCACGGTACCAGTAGAGGCGGGTGGCGCCCAGTGCGCGGGCGCGGCGGTTGGCGTTTCCGCGCGCCCGGCAATCGGAGCGGCAGTCGAACCGCCGCGGGCGCCTGGCAGCGCCGGCGGTGCGGCGGGGGTGAGCCTGTGCCGGGCAGGCCCGCCACAGCGGCGTGCCATGGGCCGGGGCGGTCGGCGGTATCCGGGGCGGGCCGGGCAGGCAGGCGGCCAGGCAGCCGGGCACAACATAAGCAAGGCGAGGCATGGCGAAATCTCTTGTCGTTCTTCTTGTAATGGCCATTAGATGCTGCTGTTGCGGCTTTGGAAATTCGACGTCAGGAGGGGCGAACCCGTACCAAAGTAGTAGGTTTCACCCCTTGCGCAGGGCCGCGTGCTGCGGGTTGAAGGTGAGCACGGCGAGGCCGGCGAACAACACGGTCAGCCCCAGGCAGACGGCCGTCGCCAGGGGGTTGAAGCGCTCGTAGAGGGCGAAGCGCACCAGTTCCACCGCGTGACTGAACGGGTTCAACGCGCAGAGCCAGTAGAGCCACTGGCTGGCTTCGCGCATCTTCCACAGCGGGTAGAGCGCCGAGGAAAGGAAGAACAGCGGGAAGATGACGAAATTCATCACCCCGGCGAAGTTCTCCAGTTGGCGGATGCCGTTGGACAGCAGCAGCCCCAGCGCCCCCAGCAGCAGGGCGGCCAGCAGCAGCGCCGGCAAGGCGGCGAGCAGGCCCACGGCCGGTGGTTGCACGCCATACAGCCAGGCGATCAGCAGGAAGGCATAGACCTGCAGCAGCGACACCAGCGCCGTGGCCAGCAGCTTGCTGGCCAGCAGGAAGGCGCGCGGCAGCGGGCTGGTGAGCAGCACGCGCATGCTGCCCATCTCGCGGTCGTAGACCATCGACAGCGAGCCCTGCATGCCATTGAACAGCAGGATCATGCAGCACAGCCCGGGCACGATGTAGGTCTCGTAGGTGACGTAGGTGTCGTACGGCTCGATGATCGAGATGCCCAGCGCGGCGCGGAAACCGGCGGCGAACACCAGCAGCCAGAGGAGCGGGCGCACCAGCGCGCTGAGAAAGCGCGAGCGCTGCAGGACGAAGCGCAGCCACTCGCGCACGACGATGCCGCGCAGGCACTGCCAGTAGGCGGCGGGGCCGAAGCGTGGTTGCTCCAGGGCACTCATGCGCAGGCCTCCAGGCGGGTCAGGCGGTCGAACGTGCGCGCCAGGTTGCCGGCGTCCGGCGCGCAGATGTCGCGCGCCTCGCCACGGGCGACCAGGCGACCGCGATCGAGCACCAGCAGCGCATCGTCGTCGCGCACTTCGTCCAGCAGGTGGGTGGTCCAGAGCACTGCCAGGCCATCCTCGCGGCACAGCCGGCGCACGTGCTCGTTGAGCGCCTGGCGCGCCGCCGGGTCGAGGCCGACGCTGGCCTCGTCGAGCAGCAGCAGGCGCGGGCGATGCAGCAGGGCGCGGGCGATCTCCACGCGGCGACGGTGGCCGCCATTGAGCGCGCGGACCTTGTCGCGGCGGCGCTCCTGCAATTGCTGGCGGGCCAGTTCGGCATCGATCCGCTCGTTTGCCACGCTGCGCGGCAGGCCGTGCAGGGCGGCGTGGTAGCGCAGGTTCTGCTCCACGCTCAGGTCCAGGTCCAGGGTGCTCTGCTGGAACACCACGCCCAGCGCGCGCAGGGCCAGGCGCGGCTGGCGGCGCAGGCTGCAGCCGAGCACGTCGATCTCGCCCTGCTGCAGGTCGTAGAGGCGCGTGAGCAGGGCCACCAGGGTGGACTTGCCGGCGCCGTTGGGGCCCAGCAGGGCGGTGAAGCGCCCGGCCGGCAGCTCGAAGGCCAGGTTGTCCAGCGCGCGCCGTGGGCCGTAGGCAAAGCTCAGGTCGCGGACGGTGAGCGCGTTCATGGCGTCACCACCACGCCCCAGGGATAGCGGCCGACCTTGATCGACTTGGTGACCTTGCGCGAAGCCACGTCGATGACCGACACGTCGCCGCTGACGCCATTGGTGGCCAGCAGGGTCTTCTCGTCGGGGGTGAACGCCAGGTGCCAGACGCGGCGGCCCACCAGCAGGTAGTCGAGGACTTCGAAGGTCCTGGCGTCCACCACCGCCACGTGGTTGGCCGGGCCGAGGGCGACGAAGGCCAGCGTGCCGTCGCTGGTCAGTTGCACGCCGACCGGCTGCACCTTGTCCGGGTGCACCCCCTGGATGGCGAAGCGCAGGGTCTTGAGGATCTTGCGGCTGGCGGTGTCGACCACGCTGACCGTGCCGCCGATCTCCGCCGAGACCCACACCTGCGAGCCATCGCGCGTGAACTCGGCGTGGCGCGGGCGCTGGTCCACCAGGGTGCTGTCCACCAGCGTCTGCGTCGCGGTGTCGATCCAGTGCAGCATGTTGGTGGTTTCGCTGGTGTTCACCGCCCACTTGCCGTCCGGGCTCACCGCCATGCCTTCGGGTTCGACGCCGACGTCGATCTGCCCGAGCACCTGGGCAGTCTGGGTGTCCACGACGGTCACCAGCGCATCGTCCTCGTTGGAGATGTACAGCCAGCGATCGTTGGGGTGCAGGGCGAACTGCTCGGGGTCGGCCCCCGAAGGCAGCTGCCTGATGATCTTGCGGGTGGCGAGGTCGAGCACCTGTACGGTGTCCGAATCGCTGGCGCAGATGTACAGCAGCGTGTTGTCGTGGGACAGCGCCAGCCCGCGGGGGCGTTTGCCGGTGTCGATGGTGCCGGTGACGGTCAGGCTGTCCAGGTCGATGACGCTGAGGTTGTTGTCCTTCTCGTTGGATACGTAGGCGGTGGCGGCGAAGGCCGCGGGCGCAAGGCCGAGGGCGAGGCCCAGGCAGGAGAGGGCAAAGAGGCGGGGCATGGGCAGGTTCCTCAGGGTCATTCCGGTTGTGGCGGGGCGTCGGCGAGGCGGCATTGGCTTTCCGGCGCATCGAGGCCGAGGCTGTCGAGTTCGCTGGCGGGATGCAGGAAGCCTTCCTGCGGCGAAGTGCTGACCAGCGCGCGCGGCTGCACCAGGGGGATCGGCTGGCGCAGCTGGCCGTCCCAGGGGCGGAAGCCGAGCTTGTAGCCCTTGAAGCCGTCCAGCGGCAGGTCGGGGGACAGCGACAGCCTGCGGATCGCCAGCGGGTCGGCGTCGCCCAGGCGGGTGACGGCGCTGGCGATGCTGCGCACGGCGATCCAGGCGGCGAAGTCGCGGTCGTTCATCCAGCGCCCGGCGTGCGCCTCGAAGCGCTTCTGCAACTGCGCGGCGCCATAGGTTTCGACGGTCTTGTGCCAGCCGGTGGCGACCAGCCCCTGGGTGCCGGCGACCGGGCGCGGCAGCCAGGTGTTGTAGGGCACGTATTCGCCGAAGTCGCCATGCTCGTCGGCCACCAGCACGGCGTCGTAGTCCTGGCTGGACTGGGTGAACAGCGCCATGTCGGCCTGGGCGCTGCGGCGCTGGTCGTTGGCGAAGGTGAAGGGTTTTTCTTCGACGATCTTCGCGCCGAAGCGCTTGGCCGAGCGACGCAGGGCGGTGGCGTACTGCGCGTCCTCCGGGCGCTGGCCGACGATCAGCAGCCAGCGCGTCCATTTGCGCAGCACCAGGAACTGGGTGAGGGCGTCGGTCAGCATCAGCCGGCTGGGCAGCGTGTGCAGCACGTTCGGCGCGCACTGGCTGGCGCGCAGCTCGTCGTCGGCGGCGCCGGCGTTGAACAGCAGGCTGTCCGGCAGCGCGGCGGCCAGTTGGCGCAGGGTGTCGGCCGGGGCGTTGACCACGAACAGGCGCAGGCCGGCGTCGTGCAGTCGCCTGGCTTGGCTGAGCAGCTTTTCCGGGGTGTCGGTGCTGGCGGCTTCCAGGCGGTAGCGGTGCTTGAGGAAGCGTCCGGTGCTGTTGCTGTCGGTGATCGCCAGTTCCGCGCCGCGCAGCCCCGCATCGGTGGGCTCGGGAATGACGTTGGACAGCAGCGGGCCGGGATCGGGGGTGTAGCCCAGGTAGCCGATGCGGATGTCCAGCGCGGGGGCATCCGCCGCACGCACGTCCAGGCTGAACGCCGCGGCGCAGGCAACCGCGAGCAGGTAGGCCATGCCGTGCAGGACGAACTGGCGCATGGGGCGACTCCTTTGTGGGTCGGCACGTTCTTGTGCGGCCAGCATAGGAAGCGCCCGCGGCGCGGCAAATATGCAGAAAGTAGCGGTTGGGGCAGTACCAAGGTAGTAGGTGGCGCGGCGCGCCCGCGCCCTAGGATGGCGCTACAAGAACCAGAAGAGGAGCGTCGCCATGCGTATCGCCGTCACCCTCGTCCTGCCGATCCTGCTGATGCTCAGCCTGTTCGGCTTCGACTTCCTCTACACCCGCAATGGCTACCTGCCGGCGGCGGAGTTGCGCGCGCCGCTGGCGCCAGTGAGCTGCTTCACCCCGTGCCGCAGCGCGCCGTAGCGGCCCTCAGCGCGTGTAGAGGATCACCGCGGCGCGCAGCTTGCTGCGGCCGAAGCGGCTCATCTGCTCGAACTCGGCGTGGCTCACCGGGATGTGCTGGCAGTCCAGCGGCTCGCGGTGCTGGCTGTGGTCGACATCCGGGTCGTGCAGGTAGACGAAGTCCTCGTCGCTGTCGGTGACCACCACCCAGTGCGGCGCCTTGGAGCGGGTCAGGCGGTAGCTGCTGATCAGCACCAGCGGCTGGCCGCCGGCTTCCAGCGCGCCCTGGATGTCCAGCTGGCTGACCAGCAGTTGCTCGACGTCGCTTTGCGCCAGCTCGGCGCTGAAATCCTCGTGGACCAGGCGCATCACCTCGCGCTTCTCTTCGCTGCGCACCCCCTCGAGAAACAGCGGGCCATCCTCCGAGAGCAGCAGGCGCACGCGAAAGCCCCGGCGCAGCGCCGCCAGCGCCAGGCCCTGGGGGCTGCAGCCGCCATGGCCGGCAGTCATATAGATAGTGGTCGCCTCGCGCCACAGGCGCAGCTCCTCGCGGCGCTCGAGGCGGCGCTGGGGCTGCAGCGCACCCATGGCCATCAGCAGGGCCGAGGGGCCGCAGGTGAATTCGGTGGTTTGCCGGTAGTAAGGCACGTGCCGGTGGTTGCGCTCGTTGAGGTGGCGGATGCGCTTTTCGAAGCGCAGGGCTTCGCTATGGTCTTCGTAGTAGTCGCGTACCGTGGCGAACGGGCGATAGCCGTTGCGCTCGTAGAGGGCGATGGCGCCGCGGTTGTCCGGGCGCACCTCCAGGCGCAGGTAGGCGCAGTCGTTTTCCCGCGCTTCGGCTTCGGCGCGGTCCAGCAGTTTCTGGCCCAGGCCGATGCCGCGGGCGCGCTCGTCCACGGCAATGGAATACAGGCGCGCCAGCGACGTGCCCTGGTGGAACAGCACCAGCGCGTAGCCCAGCAACTGGCCATCGGATTCGGCCACGGTGAGGCTGGCGTGGGCGCGGGTGATCATCCACTGGAAGTTGCGGCGGGACAGGCGATCATGCTCGAAACAGCGGTTTTCCATCTCGACCAGGGCGTTCAGGTCGTCGGCGGTGGCGGCGCGGAACTGGAGTTTCATAGGGTAAGCATTCGTTAATCGGTGAGGGCGCACCGTGTGCGCTGCTGGCGGCGAACGGGCGCTGTGAGGCGTGGTCGAAGCTGCAACCAGTATTGTCCCAGGGGCAGGGCGCGGCAAGCGCGCCAGCCAGGTTCGGAGGTCTCGTGAGCAAGCTGTTCATCATCGTGGAACGCAAGGAAGACTGGGCCTCGTACTATCCCAGCGACGACGTGGTCACCGCCCAGGAATACCTGGAGATGCCCATCGACGACGACAATGGCAAACGCGTGCAGGTCATCAACCTGTGCCGCAACTACAAGTACCTGGGCCACGGCTATTACTGCTCGCTGCTGGCCGAAGCGCGCGGGCACAAGGTGATCCCGTCGGTGCGCAGCATCAGCGAGCTGGCGAAGAAGTCGCTGTACAGCCTGGCCCTGGAAGACCTGGAGAAGACGCTCGACAAGGCGCTGGCCGACCACCCCTACGGCAGCACCGACGGTTTCACCCTGACCCTGTACTTCGGCCGTACCGACATCGAGCCGCTGCAGGACCTGGCGCGCCAGCTGTTCGAGGCGTTGCCGTGCCCGATGCTGCTGGTGGAATTCCGCAAGAACCGTGGCTGGCACATCGAAGGCGTGAAGCCGGGCAACATCCACAAGCTGCGCGAAGACCAGGAGGACCAGTTCGCCAGCGCCCTGGAAGGCTTCAGCCGGCAAATCTGGCGCAAGCCGCGCTCGCGCAAGCAGTACCGCTATGACCTGGCGATCCTGCATGACCCGCAGGAAGCCTTCCCGCCCTCGGACCCCAAGGCGCTGAAGAACTTCATCCGCATCGGCCGCAGCCTGGGCATCGACGTCGAGCTGATCGAGAAGAAGGACTACTCGCGCCTGGCCGAGTACGACGCGCTGCTGATCCGCGAGACCACCAGCGTCAGCGACCACACCTACCGCTTCGCCAAAAAGGCCGAGAGCGAGGGCATGGTGGTGATGGACGACCCGGTGTCGATCCTGCGCTGCACCAACAAGGTCTACCTCGCCGACCTGCTGCGCAGCCACAAGCTGGGCATGCCGGCCACCGAGATCCTCTACAAGGACAACCCGCAGGAGCTGGAGAAGGTCGGCGAGCGCCTGGGCTTCCCGCTGGTGCTGAAGATCCCCGATGGCAGTTTTTCCCGCGGGGTGATCAAGGTGAGCAACCAGGAGGAGCTGCTCAAGGCCAGCGCCGAACTGTTCGAGCGTTCGGTGCTGCTACTGGCGCAGGAATTCTTCTATACCGAATACGACTGGCGCATCGGCGTGCTGAACCAGAAACCCATATTCGCCTGCCAGTACTTCATGTCCAAGGGGCACTGGCAGATCTACGACCACAGCCCGGACGCCGAGGAAGTGAGCGGCGATTTCCGCACCATGGCCGTCCACGAGGCGCCGCGCAAAGTCGTGGAGCTGGCGGTGAAGACCGCCAACCTGATCGGCGACGGGCTCTACGGCGTGGATCTGAAGCAGGCCGGGGATCGCGTGGTGGTGATCGAGGTGAACGACAACCCGAACATCGATTGCGGGGTGGAGGACGTCTACCTGGGGGACGACCTCTACAAGCTGGTGCTGGAAGAGTTCGTGCGCCGGCTGGAGGCCAAGCGGCGCGGGCATGGCTGGTAAGACCGATTCGGCATTGACCTTATAGGAAATCGGTCGAGGGCTGCGTCAATATATTGCTAGCGTTACAAATTGGAGCGCCAACCGTCTGTTTTTAAAAGTTTTTCAAAATAATGGCGCCAAGGAAGGGAGCATGCTCGAGGCAGCCGCGAATTTTCGTCGCCTGCTGGTGGTCGACCCGTGCGACGACTGCCGCAGGCTTTTACCCGGACTCCGGGCCGCAGGATGGGAAGTCGACAGTTGCGAGCTGGATAACGCCAGCAATCGCGGCTGCGACGTCGGCCTGCTGCGCCTGCAACCGCGGCACCTCGAACGCCGCGAGTCCGTCAAGGAACTCATCAGCCGCAGCGGGACGGAATGGATCGCCGTGCTCAGCCCCGACACCTTGCCCCTGACCGAAGTGGGTGATTTCGTCAGCGAGTGGTTCTTCGATTTCCATACCTTGCCCTTCGACGTGGCGCGGGTGCAGGTCACCCTCGGCCGCGCCTTCGGCATGGCGCGCCTGCGCGGGCGCGGCAGCGTGCACAGCGACGAGCATGAGCACGAACTGCTCGGCGAAAGCCGTGACGTGCGCGAGTTGCGCAAGCTGCTGGCGAAGTTCGCCCCGACCGAGTCGCCGGTGTTGATCCGCGGCGAGAGCGGCACCGGAAAGGAGCTGGTGGCGCGCACGCTGCACCGCCAGTCGCGGCGGGCGATCCGGCCCTTCGTGGCGATCAACTGCGGGGCGATGCCCGACGCACTGATCCAGTCGGAGCTGTTCGGCCACGAGAAGGGTGCCTTCACCGGTGCGCACCAGCGCAAGATCGGCCGCTTCGAACAGGCCAACGGCGGCACGCTGTTCCTCGACGAGGTGGGCGATCTGCCGCTGGAACTGCAGGCCAACCTGCTGCGGGTGCTGCAGGAGAAGCAGATCGAACGCGTGGGCGGCAGCCAGCCCATCGATGTGGATGTGCGGGTACTGGCGGCGACCCACGTCGACCTGGAACAGGCGATCCGCGCCGGGCAGTTCCGCGAGGATCTCTACTACCGGCTCAACGTCCTGCAGGTGTCCACCTCGCCGCTGCGCGAGCGCAATGGCGACCTGGCGTTGCTGGCCAATCATTTCGCCCACCTTTATAGCGTCGAAACCGGCAGACGGCCGCGGCGCTTCTCGGACGACGCGTTGGCGGCGATGGCCGAGCACAGCTGGCCGGGCAACGTGCGCGAACTGGCGAACCGGGTACGGCGCGGCCTGGTGCTGGCCGAGGGGCGACAGATCGAGGCCCGCGACCTGGGCCTTGAGCGGGACAAGGGACGCACGGCGAACCTGCCGCTGGTGACCCTGGAGGAGTACAAGCTCGGCGCCGAGCGCCAAGCCATGTGCGATGCCCTGGCCCGCCACGGCGACAACCTCAGCGTGGCAGCGCGGATGCTGGGCATCTCGCGGCCGACGTTCTATCGCTTGTTGCACAAGCATCAGTTGCGCTAGGCGGGCGTGGCCGGCGCGGACCGATTGGGCCTGTCATCACCTTCCCGCGTGACTGTCTCCCCATGTAGGAGCGGGCCATGCCCGCGACCCGCCGGCAGCACCGGCGTTGGTTGGGTTCGCGAGCAAGCTCGCTCCTACGAAAAGCGACACCGGCTCACCCGTGTAGGAGCGAGCTTGCTCGCGACCCCCCCACGGCACGGCATTCCCTTGGGCTCCCGGCTTTCGCTTCGCCCCGAGGCGATTGCCGCTTTCTGAACGTCCATGTTTGCATCGTTCCCTAACCCCCTCCCTGATGGGAGAGGGAACTGGAGCGGTCGCGGGCATGGCCCGCTCCTACAGGGAGTGACCCAGGGCCACGAACGGGGCCGTGGCATCAGGACAAATAGCCCTTCAGAAGTAATACGGGAATTTCACGCTGAAGCTGAAATCCGGCGCATCCGGCGAGATGCCGATGGACAGGTTCGGCACGATGGTCAGGTTGGGGCTCCACGCGTAGGTCAGCCCCCAGTTGAAGTATGCGGCGTTGGCGTCGCTGCCGGTGACGGTGGTCCAGTCGCCGCCGTCGGCCTTGATCTTGCTCTTGCGGGCGATCAGGTCGGAGAAGGAGAACGACATGCTGGTCTTCTCGTTGAGGGCGAAGGCCACGCCGGCACCGAGCTGGAACCAGTCGCCGAGGTCGACCTTGCCTTTCTGCTTCACGCCTTGGGTGGGACTGATGTCGTCGAAGGATTCCTCGAGGTTGTAGGTGTAGGAGAAGCTGCCGAACAGCACGGCCGGGTCGACGGTCTTGACCAGCGAGATGCCGGGGGTGATCGACCAGACGCCGTTGCCGGTGGGCAGGGACTCGGGCACGTTGAGGTTGTCGTTGTCCGAGGCGCGCTTGAGCTTGATGCCGTACGGTTCCTTGCCGGTCGGTGCCTTGATGCGCACGCTGACCACTGCGTCGGGGCGCGATTCGGTTTCATCCATGAACTTGTAGGCGATACCGACGTTGACGTCGCCCAGGGTCGGGTCGCGGGTGACTTTCTCGTCGGTGGACTGCGCCGTGGAGTTGCCGGCGCCGGCCGATTCGAAGGTGCTCTCGCGGTACACCACCGGGGCGTTTATGTCGAACTGCCAACGGTTGTTCCAGTTGTAGCGGCCGGTGAGGTCCAGGGTCCAGTTGTCGGCGTTGATGTTGTCCACGCCGATGTTGCCCAGGAAGATCGTGTCCAGCGCCAGGAAGCCGTTGAGGATGAGCTGCTTGGTGTCGTAGTGGGTGTAGGTGATGCCCGTCTCGACGCTGAAGGTGCCGTTGCCGAAGAAGCCGCTGGCCTCGTCGTAGAGGTTCTCCACGCTCTTGGGCGGGCTGGCGTCGTCCTTGAGCGACTCGCCGTAGGAGCTGCCGCTGGCGGCCAGGGTGTTGCCGGTGCCCGGCGGTGTGGGCTTGCCGGTGGAGGTGACCAGGCGCCTGGGCTGGGCGGGCGAGGCCGGCGCCTCCTCGACCTGGCGGACCCGTTGTTCGAGCACCATCAGCGCATTCTGCTGGGCCTCGTAGCGCTGGCGGAGTTCGAGCAGTTCCTGCTTCAACGCCTCCACCTCGGCTTCCGTCGCCGCGGCGGCGAAGGGCGAGGGGAGTAAGGCGGATACACAGATTGCAGTGCCTAGCGAGAGCGATCGGTGCATGGCGCGCTGTCCTTGACGTGTAGGTGGGACCTTGCGGTCGCACGCGGGGAAGCATCACATCCCCATGGTGCGAAGCCCTTTGAGCTGATCGAGATTGCAGTCCAGCGCTCCCGTCGACGGCATGTTGTTCTTCAGCACCACGGAGAGCTGCGCGAGGTTGCTGACGGCATTGTTTCCGCCCACCATCTGCGCGGCCTGGAGCAAGCCACCGGCGGCGAGTTGCTGCATCGCGACACCCTGGCCGTTGGCGTTGATCGCCATCTGCACGCCGCCCTTGCCGGGCGATACGCTGACGCTGCCGGCGCCGTTGCTGGCGACCACCGGGGCGGCCTCCAGTGGCGTGCCCTGCGGTGCGGCCAGGGGCGGTGCCTGGTCGGCTTCCTTGACGTCGATGCTGACGTGGTTGGAGGCGGTGTTGTAGTCGCCGGCGGCACGCACGCTCTGGGTGACCCCCTGGGTCTGGTTGAGGCCGGCGCCACCGCTGACGCTGCCGGTCCCCGCGGCCGGTGCGGCGCCGCTGCCTTTCTCGTCGATGGTGGAGACGTAGAACTGCGGTTTGAGGGTGGACTCCTGGATCTGCATGCTGACCCTGGCGCCGATGTTGTCGCCCACGGCGTTCTTCCAGGTACTGCTCATGACGATGCCGAAGCTGATGACCCGGCCGGGCATCACGTATTTGCCGCGAAGCTGGGCCAGTTCCTGATCCTTCAGCTCGATCGGCCTGAAGAGGCTTTCCGCCTGGGCCGGCAGGCAGGCCGCCAGGCAGGTGGCGGCAAGCAGCGGGATCGCTTTCATGAGGGTTCTCCCCGGAAGGATTCCTGCCTTCCGTGCTGGTGCGGCCTCACAGGAAGTCGCTCTGGATGAAACCGAACTCCATGAGTTCCGCGTCCTTGACCGGGCTGAACGCATCGATGCGGTCCCTGGCGGTCAGCGGGTCGGGCGGGTTCATCAGGGCGTTGGCCTGCTGGTAGCCCGGGCCGATGACAGCGAAGATGATGCCGTTCCAGCCCTTGAGGAAATCGTCCTGGGTAAAGCGCTTGTGGCCCAGCACCGGGTCGCCGATGTAGACGTAGCCCTTGTAGGCGCGTTGCATCACGACGAAGTGCTTGTAGCCACGGATGTCCATCAGCACGATCACCGGGATCGTCAGCTTCTCCAGCGACGCCGCCGGGATGCGGTAGCCGCGGGCGCGCATGCCGATGCCTTCCAGGTAGGTCTTCATGTCCAGCATGGAGAATCCCTGGGTGCGCACCAGGTCCGGGTCGGCCCGGACCAGCATGCCCTTGATCACGAACTCTTCGTCCACGTCCAGCGCGTAGGCCTGGCGAAGGATGGTCGCCAGCGCGGCGGCGCCGCAGCTGAAGTCGGTCTTCTGCTGGACCAGGTTGCTGAACTTGCGCTCGCGGATGCTCTCGACGTGCTTGTAGGCCAACGATCCGCCGGGAAGGATGGCAAAGGGGAGTTGCGCGGCCTGCGTCGTGAGGCTGCACAGCGCGAGCAAAAGCAGGGCGGACGTACGCATGATCGTGACGCCTGGAGTAGCTTTGGAAAGAAGGAGGCTCCGTCGCCGGAGCCTCCGGTACGACGCTGTGTCGCTACAGGCAGGATTTGCAGCCTGCGGCGATGGACAGCGAGTTGCTCTGCTGGTTGCCGACACCGGCCGCGACGTTGGCCCCGACATTACCCGACACGTTGTTCAGGGAATTGGTCAGGTTGGCGTCGTTCTTGACCGGGTCCTTCCAGCCGGTGGGGACCAGGACCTGGTAGGTCGCCTGTCCCTTGAGGTCGACGGTGCCGGCCTCGACGAAGAACAGCGGGTCCTTGTCGGTCTTGCCGCCGCCGTTGCGGCTGTCGTGCCCGCCATAGCCGGACTCGTCCACCACGTAGCCGGTGCCGGCGCCCTTGTAGGTGCCGTGGGCCTTGAAGTCGGACTTCAGGGTTTCCTTCTCGTACGTCAGGAAGGCGACGTTGCCCACCGTATTGCCCGTGGAGGTCTGCGTGGCGCCGCTGTAGGAGTCGGCCGTGGCGCCACCGGAGACGGCGGCGGCCATGTCGTTTTTCTGTTGGTTGTAGTTGCCGGCAGCGACGTTGATGCCGATGTTGCCCGAGGCTCCGTTGGCCGAGTTGTTGAGCGTCGCCTTGTTGGTGGTGGAGAGGTTGAGGGCGGTGTTGCCGGTGTTGGTCTGGGTGACCTCCGTCGAGGCGTGGGCGTAGCCGAAGATGAATTTCTCATCCGCGGTGGCCAGGGCGGCAGCGTTGGCCTGCTGGTTCAGGTCGCCGCCGGCCACGTTGACACCCACGTTGCCGGATGCGCTCCCCAGCGATCCGTCCACGTTCGCGGTGTTCTTCGTGCCCATGTTGACGACGGTGTTGTCGCTGCTTTCCTGGGTGTCCTCCACGACGGCGCTGGCGCCGGCCTCGACCCTAGGGTCCTTGTAGGGATCGTAGGGAGGCTTGGGTTGATGTTGTTCATGACCGTGGCCATTGTCGTGGCCGTGACCATGTCCGTTGTTGTTACGGTTATCCGCGTGCACTGCTACAGCCATGACCGCTGCGACGGCGAAAACCAGTGGCTTGAGGGCCATTCTCGGTTTCATGGTGTATCTCCTTGCTGATTGGCGTGCTTAGTGTTTTTAGGAGTTGGCGTGGGTCAATCCGCGACCCGGATGCTCAGGGTGTTGGCAATGCGATTGCCCACCCCGGCGCTCTGGCTCATCTGCACCACGCCGCGGCTGCCGGCGAAGGCCTGGTCGCTGGTAACGACCTGCCGGCTGCCCGTGGCGGAGTGCATCGAGCCTGAGTTCACTGGCAGCGCGACGTTCTGCTGGGACAGCACGCTGTCATCGACGCTTTGCGGCACAGCGCTGACGCTGATGCGCATGGCGTTCACTTGCTGGTTGGCGGCGCCGGCGGCCTGGTTCACCCCCAGCGCGCCGCTGCCGTTGCTGAAGGCGTTGCCGGTGATGCGCGCGGACGCCGCCTGGCTCGGGTCGACGGCGACGGTGACCGCCTGCCGGAACTGCGTGGTGGCCTGGGCGTTGCTGCCGATGGCGATGGCACGGCCGTTGGCCTGCTGCTGCGAGTCGCCGGCAGCCTGGTTGACGCTGGCGACGCCGCGGTAATTGCGCACGGCGCTGTCGATGCCGGCGCTGTTGACCGCGACGGCATCCTCGGCAAGGGCTGTGACGCAGCAGAACAGGAGGGGAAGGGCGAGCAGGCGGGCGTCCATCTCAGCGATCTCCGGTCAGCATGCGCAGGGGCGACAGACCTTGCTGCACGGTGCGGTTGACCGAGTTGGCGATCCCTGCGCCGCCACCCGCCGCGCCGGCGCCCAGGCTGTTGCCGTTGAGGCTCTGGTTGGCGCCGTTGTCCATGCCGACCAGTTGGCCGCCGGGCAGGATGTGCCGCTGCAGACTGGAGCCGCTGGTCACGCCGGCGAAGTCGCTGTCGCTGAGCTCGGCGTTGCCGGTCTGGCGCACGACCTGCTCGGAGATGTTCGGGTTGACGGTGACCGGGTGCGGATCGGGAATGTCCGTCGGCCGGGTGGCGACGCGCGGCTGCACCTGGCGCTGCAGGACGATGGTGCCGTCGCCGGCGTGCGCGGGCGGTAGCAGCGGTACGCTGGCCGCGCTGCACACCAGCGTGAACAGCAGGCCGACTGTCCGTGTGTCCATGTTCCCCATGATGGCGGTTCCTTCTTGGTGCGCTGAGCCCTGATCAGCGGTTCCAAGGTGGAGCAGGGGACGTGCCGCTTTTGATCCGCTTTTGCGAATCAATGACATGGCGTTGCGCCATGCGAGCCATCGCGGCGCGCGTGTCTCGGCTTCGTTACAGCGCCCGCGGGCAAAACCCGCGCGAAGGCCCTGGCACGGGGGCCGTATCAGCAAGGCGGAGAATTCTGTTGCGCCCCTGATACAGGGCGCGGGCGGGCAGGGCTCGACGCAGCACCCGTCTGCGTTTGCGCAGCGCCGGGTGTTTCGCCGGGCTAACACGAACACGAGATTGGTATCGTTTCGGGTACGTGCGTGCCGCCGGCTTTTCAGGGCAATAGGCATTTTGCATGATGGCGCGAACCTGGCCGCATCACCGCTGTCTGCATCTGCCTGGCGGAGGGAACGCAAAGCCTTTTTGCCGAAGTGCCAACACCGCCACTGCCAGTGCCGAGTTCGAGAAATTTTTGTGAATTTCGTAGCGCCCGACGGCCAATGCTTTAGCATGCCGACGCCGCTGCGGCGCCCATGGCGCCAGGAGCAGGCAGCGGAGCAACAATCATTAGAAGTGTGCGAGCCAGCGTGCCTCGCGGGGGAAGTATATGGATCTGTGGAGTGCCTTTCAGGCCTTCATTCTTGGCGTCGTCGAGGGGCTTACCGAGTTCCTGCCGATCTCCAGCACCGGTCACCAGATCATCGTGGCAGACCTCATCCGCTTTGGCGGCGAACGTGCCGAAGCCTTCAACATCATCATCCAGCTGGCGGCGATCCTCGCCGTGGTCTGGGAGTTCCGCCGCAAGATCCTCGACATCGTCTGTGGCCTGCCCACCCAGCGCAACGCGCAGCGCTTCACGGTCAACCTGCTGATCGCCTTCTTCCCGGCCGTGGTGCTGGGCGTGGCGTTCGCCGACTACATCCACCACTACCTGTTCAACCCGATCACCGTGGCGGTGGCCCTGGTGGTGGGCGGCGTGATCATGCTCTGGGCGGAAAGGCGCCAGCACGTGATCCAGGCCGAGAGCGTCGATGAGATGAACTGGAAGCACGCGCTGAAGGTCGGCTGCTGCCAGTGCCTGGCGCTGATCCCGGGCACCTCGCGTTCCGGCGCCACCATCATCGGCGGCCTGCTGTTCGGCCTGTCGCGCAAGGCCGCCACGGAGTTCTCCTTCTTCCTGGCGATGCCGACCATGGTCGGCGCCGCGGTGTACTCCGGCTACAAGTACCGCGATATCTTCCAGCCCGCCGACCTGCCGGTGTTCGCCGTCGGTTTCGTCACCTCGTTCATCTTCGCCATGATCGCGGTGCGCGGGCTGCTCAAGTTCATCGCCAACCACAGCTATGCGGCCTTCGCCTGGTACCGTATCGTGTTCGGCCTGCTGATCCTGGCGACCTGGCAGTTCGCCCTGATCGACTGGAGCAGCGCCAAACCCTGATCCGATTGCGAGTGAACGTGGAAAAGAACGGCACCATCAGCCGCTGGGACGATGACAAGGGCTTCGGCTTCATCCATCCCCAGGCCGGCGGCAAGGAAGTCTTCCTGCACATCTCCGACTTCCGCGGCGACCGCCGCCCGGAAGCGGGCGACCAGGTCCGCTATGTCGAGGGAACCGGCAAGGACGGCCGCCCGCGCGCCGCTCACGCACGCTTGGCGGGGCTGGCCATCGACACCCCGGCAATTCGCCGCAAACCCGCGCCGGCGGCCACCCGTGAACGGGTGCGCAGCGGCCGCGAAGTGGCCTTCCCCAGCGCACCGAAAACCTCGCTCAACCGGGCGTTGGCGATCCTCGCCGCGCTGCTGGTGCTGCCCGTCATCGGCTCGCTGCTCTGGCTGAGGGATGCCTACGTCGTCTGGTTCCTGTTGCTCTATCCGGTCTTCAGCGTGCTGGCATTCTTCGCCTACTGGCGCGACAAGCGCAGTGCCGAGCGCAATGAATGGCGTACCCCGGAACAGAGCCTGCATCTGCTGGAACTGCTCGGCGGCTGGCCCGGCGCCTACCTCGCGCAGCAGGTGTTCCGCCACAAGACGCGCAAGGTTTCCTTCCAACTGGTGTTCTGGGCCATCGTCGTGCTGCACCAGCTGTTCTGGATCGATTGGCTCAGCGGCGGCCGCCTGCTGGGCTGGATCGCTGCGCTGATGGGGCTGGGCACCCACCCGGCGTAAGCGCCTCGCCGGGAGAGCGACCGGTCAGACCGGCCAGTCGTCCTTGGAAAAGCCTTCCTCCAGATAATCCAGCAACGCCCGCACCGCCGGCAGAACGCCGCGCCGGTGCGGGTACACGGCCTGCAGATAGGCTTCCGGCTCGTTCCAGGCGGGCAGCACGCGCACCAGGCGGCCGTCCTCCAGCTCCTGGGTGCAGTAATGCAGGGGCAGGATCGTTACGCCCAGCCCCGCCAGCGCCACGTTCTTGCGCAGGTTGAAGTCCTCCACGGCCAGGCGCGCTTCGAACGCGACTTCCTTCACTTCGCCTTGCGGGCCGGTGAGCTTCATGTGCACGCGGCGGTCGCTCTCGATGGCGCCCAGCACGGGCAGCGTGGCCAGGTCCTCCGGGGTGCGCAGCTTGACGCCCTTCAGCAGCGCGGGCGCGGCCACCAGCGCGGTCTGCGCCCGGCGCAGGCGTCGCGAGATCAAAGACAGGTCCTCATCGCCTGGAGCACGCACCCGCAGCGCGACGTCGACACTTTCGTTGACCAGGTCGACGCGGCGGTTGGTCAGCATCAGCTCCAGGTTCACCTGCGGGTAGGCCGCCAGGAAGCCCGGCAGCATCTCGTTGAGGGACGTTTCCGCCAGTGCCACCGGGCACGACAACTTCACCCGTCCGCGCGGCTCGGCGCTCAGTTGCGCGGCCACTTCGTCGGCCATCTCCGCTTCCACCAGCATCGCCTGGCAGTGCCGGTAATACCGCTCGCCCAGGTCGGTAAGGGCCAGTTTGCGCGTGGTGCGTTGCAACAGGCGCACGTTCAGGCGCGCTTCCAGCTCCGCCACGCGCCGCGACAGGCGGGATTTCGGCAAGCCCAGCAGGCGCCCGGCCGCCGCGAAGCCGCCGGCCTCCACGACTTTGGCGAAATAGAAAAGGTCGTTGAGGTCCTGCATGGGATTGTCCTGCTGGTGAGACGAATCATTGCATTTTTGCCGACTTATCTCGAATTGGCTACATGCGTAGTCTTGCCACCAACGACGAATTCCTCCGCCAAACCACTTGGCCCCTTTCCCGGAGAACACAGATGAAACTGCTGCACATCGATTCCAGCATCCTCGGCGACAACTCCGCTTCCCGCCAACTGAGCGCCGAACTGGTCGCCGCCTGGGCTGCTGCCGAGCCGGGCGTTGAAGTGACCTACCGCGACCTGGCCGCCGACGCCATCAGCCACCTGTCCTCCGCCAGCCTGGTGGCCGCCGGCACCCCGGCTGAGCTGCGCGACGCCGCGCAGAAGCACGAAGCCGCCCTGGGCGAGCAGAGCATCGAAGAATTCCTCGGTGCCGACGCCATCGTCATCGGCGCGCCGATGTACAACTTCTCCATCCCCAGCCAGCTGAAGGCCTGGATCGACCGCATCGCCGTGGCCGGCAAGACCTTCCGCTACACCGAGAACGGCCCGGAAGGCCTGGCCGGTGGCAAGAAAGTGATCATCGTTTCCACCGCGGGCGGCATCCACGCCGGCCAGCCGACCGGCATCGCCCACGAGAACTACCTGGAACTGGTGCTGAACTTCCTCGGCATCACCGACATCGAGGTGGTCCGCGCCGAGGGCCTGGCCTACGGCGACGAACCGCGCCGCAACGCCATCGCCGGCGCCCAGGCGAGCATCGCCAGCCAGTTCGCCGCTGCCTGAGCTGCACTGCCGTAAAAAAGCCCCGCACTGCGGGGCTTTTTCATTGGCCGTCCGTCCGCCAGTTCGAACGTCCGAAAACTGGCGCGTACTATGCAGATATTTCCGTTAGGCGGTGCCCGGCGGCTTTTTTTCCTGCAACAAGTCCCCGTGGTGCCTGATCAGGAGTCGTATCGGGACGGACTGCACCATGGCGAGGCGGCTGCTCTGGGTTCTCTTGCTCGTTACTTTCGGTACCGTGTTCAGTACCCCTGGCTGGGCGGCGCCCGGCTGGAACGTGGGGTTCCACCGCCTGCAGGTGAGCGACCCGCTGGACCAGCAGCCGATGAAAGCCATCGCGTTCTATCCGACGCGGGCCGCCGAGCAGCCGATGCACCTGGGCAATTTCATCCTCGATGTCGCCTATGAGGGCCAGACGGCCAACGGCCGCTTCCCGCTGCTGGTGATATCCCACGGCAACTACGGCACGCCGCTGGCCCACCGTGACCTCATCGAAGCGCTGGTGCGCAAGGGCTTCGTGGTGGTCGCGCTGCTGCACCCTGGCGACAACCTGCATGACCACAGCCGCCTGGGGGCGGTGAGCAATCTCTACGGGCGGCCGTTGCAGGTGTCCGAAACCCTCAGCGCCGCGCTGCTCGATCCGAAGGTCGCCAGCATTGTCGACCCGCGCAAGGTCGGGGTGATCGGCTATTCCGCCGGCGGCGAAACCGCGTTGATCCTCGCCGGTGCCCAGCCCAAGCTGGACCGCCTGATCAAGTACTGCCAGCAGCGCCCGGACGACAGGGATGCGTGCAGCGAAAACGGCAAGGTGCGCGCCGATCGCAACGACCTGGCGCCCATGGCCGACCCGCGCGTCGGCGCCTTGCTGCTGCTGGCGCCGCTGAGCCTGATGTACGGCACCCATGAGCTGGAGGAAGTGCGGGTGCCGGTGCTGATCTACACCGGCAACGACGACCACGTACTGGACTGGAAGAAGAATGCCGGCGCCCTGGCGCGCAAGCTGCCGCAGCCGGCGGACCTGCGGGTGCTGGACGGCGTCGGGCACGGTGTGTTCATGTCGCCCTGTTCCGAGGAGGAGGTGCAGGCGGACCTGTGCACCGATGGCCAGGATGCCGACCGCAAGATCATCCACCACGACCTGGCGGCCTCGGCGGCCCGGTTCTTCGACGACAGTTTGGGCGGGGCAACGATGCAGACCTCCGGCCGCTGACCGCCTTGCCGATGATTACCTTGTAGGAGCGAGCTTGCTCGCGAACTGGACCCGCTCCCGCAGCCAGACGCCTGCGCTCGGGTTTGCCCTCACCCTAGCCCTCTCCCAGAGGGAGAGGGGGGCTGTTCGGAGCAGGAGCAATCCGAAGCGTCAGCCGGAACGGACAGCTCCCTCTCCCTTCGGAGCGGGGCGCGCGCGAGGGCAGCTCTCGGTGCGATATCTCCTGTAGGAGCGGACCTTGTCCGCGAAATCCCCCTTGGCGGGCTCCGATCCTCGCAGCATCGCGTCCGTGCAGGAGCGGGCCCTGCCCGCGACACCGCCGGCAGGGCCGGCGTCAGGCGGGTTCGCGAGCAAGCTCGCTCCTACACAACGCCAAAGAAAAAGCCCCGCATTGGCGGGGCTTTTTCATCGCTGCGTGGGAGCGATCAGACGATCACGCCCTGGCTGCGCAGGTAGTCGTCGTAGGTGCCGCTGAAATCGGTGACGCCGTTTTCCGACAGCTCGATGATGCGGGTCGCCAGGGAGGACACGAACTCGCGGTCATGGCTGACGAAGATCAGCGTGCCCGGGTAGTTTTCCAGCGCCAGGTTCAGTGCCTCGATGGATTCCATGTCCAGGTGGTTGGTCGGTTCGTCCATCACCAGCACGTTCGGGCGCTTGAGGATCAGCTTGCCGAACAGCATGCGACCCTGTTCGCCACCGGAAATCACCTTCACCGACTTCTTGATGTCGTCGTTGGAGAACAGCATGCGGCCGAGGGTGCCGCGCACCAGTTGCTCACCGCCCTGGGTCCACTGGGCCATCCAGTCGAACAGGTTGTAGTCGTCCTCGAAGTCCTCGGCGTGATCCTGGGCGAAGTAGCCCACGTCGGCGCTGTCGGTCCACTTCACCTCGCCGGACGTCGGCGGCATGTCGCCGACCAGGGTGCGCAGCAGGGTGGTCTTGCCGATGCCGTTGGGGCCGATGATGGCGATGCGTTCGCCGGCTTCCACCTGCAGGCTGAGGTTCTTGAACAGATCCACACCGTCGAAGCCCTGGCTGACCTTCTCCAGGGTCACCGCCTGGCGGTGCAGCTTCTTGTGCTGCTCGAAGCGGATGAACGGGCTGACGCGGCTGGACGGCTTGACCTCTTCCAGCTGGATCTTGTCGATCTGGCGTGCGCGGCTGGTGGCCTGCTTGGCCTTGGAGGCGTTGGCCGAGAAGCGGCTGACGAAGGTCTGCAGTTCGGCGATCTGCGCCTTCTTCTTGGCGTTGTCCGACAGCAGGCGCTCGCGCGCCTGCTCGGCCGCGGTCATGTACTCGTCGTAGTTGCCCGGGAACAGGCGCAGCTCGCCATAGTCCAGGTCCGCCATGTGGGTGCAGACGCTGTTCAGGAAGTGACGGTCGTGGGAAATGATGATCATGGTGCTGTTACGCGCCGTGATGATGTTTTCCAGCCAGCGGATGGTGTTGATGTCCAGGTGGTTGGTCGGCTCGTCGAGCAGCAGCAGGTCCGGATCGGAGAACAGCGCCTGGGCAAGCAGCACGCGCAGCTTCCAGCCAGGCGCGACGGCGCTCATCGGGCCGAAGTGCTGTTCCAGCGGAATGCCCAGGCCCAGCAGCAGCTCGCCGGCGCGGGATTCGGCGGTGTAGCCGTCGAACTCGGCGAACTGGACTTCCAGCTCGGCCACGGCCATGCCGTCTTCCTCGCTCATCTCCGGCAGCGAGTAGATGCGGTCGCGCTCGGCCTTGACCTTCCACAGTTCCTCGTGGCCCATGATCACGGTGTCGATCACGCTGAAGTCTTCGTAGGCGAACTGGTCCTGGCGCAGCTTGCCCAGACGCACGCCGTTTTCCAGCATGACCTGGCCGCTGGAAGGCTCCAGCTCACCGCCGAGGATCTTCATGAAGGTGGACTTGCCGCAACCGTTGGCGCCGATCAGGCCGTAGCGGTTGCCGTTGCCGAACTTGACGGAAACGTTTTCGAACAGCGGCTTGGCGCCAAACTGCATGGTGATATTCGCAGTGGAAATCAACTGGGTAACCCTTGGCTGGAACATGGTGCGCGCCGGGCGCGAACGGCGCGGGCGGGCAGGGAAGGCGGGCGCTGAAGGGCGCTTCCGACAAAGCCGCCTATTATGCCACAGGCCGGTGCCGGCGTGCATGTTTGCCGCTGTAGCGCCCGTTATTCGGGCGTGTGACGGTATCAGACAGTTGAAAGCCGCCAGTGTCCTGCATCAGAATTCGGTGTTCAGAATTCTGGTGGGGGCTGTATGAAAATCCTTAACGCTCAACATTCGCTCAAGCAGTACCTGGAGCAAGTCAGCGGCAAGCTGATCACCGTGGTCTCGGCCTCCGCCAGTGAAACCGAGTCACTGATCCAGACCCTGGTGGAGAAGGGCAATCGCCTGGACCTGCTGGTGGGCACCATCAACTCCTTCACCTCGCCGGACTTCATCGATTTCTGCGTTCGCGATGCCGGCGCCGATGTCACCCTGCATGTCGATTTCCGCGCGCAGAACAGCGTGCACTGGAAGCTGATCCTGATCGAGCCCGATGTGGTCATTCTGGGCAGCGCCAACTTCACCGAGATCGGCCTGAGCCTGACCCGCGACAGCTGCACGGTGATCCAGGACGCGGCGCTGTACGCCGACTACCTGGCGCGCGTCAGCGAGATCAAGGGCATGCCGGGCGTGGTGCTGGGCGAGGACTCGCCAGCCTTCGACGAGCAACTGGAGGAGTACCGCCAGAGCCATCGCCGCGTGCAGGCGAGCCTGGCGCGCAGTGCGCAGTACCTGGACGGCGAAAGCTGGCTGGGCGATGAAACCAACCAGAGCATTCCGCTGTTCATCTGGTACAGCGACCATTCCGACGACTCCGAGGAAAAGGCCGAAGCCTTCCTGCGCGCCAGCAGCGACGGCGTGGCCTGGGACGACGTGCGCGAATTCTTCACCTACGAATGCGCCGAGGGCGTGCTGCCGTACGAAGAGGGCGACATGGTGCTGACCGCGCGCTGCAACGGCACGCACATCGCCTTCTACACCTTCGACCGCATCCTCTACCGCGATGGCACTTACTACATCTACTCGTACCGCAAGAAGCGCTACACCCAGCCGTTCAAGCTGGAGGACGCGAAAGAGCGCCTGCGCGATGTCATCCCCGATTGGTACGAGGAAATGCGCACCTCGCTGAACCGCCACGACATCAACAGCGTGGTGCGCTGACGCGGTAACCGTTCATCGGCGCGCAGCCCGTGACCCGACGGTCGCGCGCTGCGCGGCTTGGCATTTTGCACGATGCTGACTAGCATCCTGCCAGTATCTCGACGTCGCATGCCGTTCGTGCGTGAGCCCGTCAGAAACCTGTCAGGAGGCAAAGGATCATGCCGCCACTTCCCCCCGATGAAGTCCCCGTTCGCCGCCGCATGCGCTGGCATTGGCGGTTGTTGACGCTGAAGATCTACATCCTCTCGGTATTCCTGCTGGCCTGCATGCTGGGCGGCAGCGCGATGCTGTTCCTCAATGTGCTCAACGACACGCTCGATCCGGCCCAACGCCTGGGCTCCTTCCTGGCGGGCGGTCTGATCCTGCTGCTGTGCCTGCACATCCTGCGCATGGCGTTGCCGCCGATGCCGTGGCTGGGCCGGCGGCGCAGCCTGGAATGAGCGCCTGAACGAAAAACGCCCCGGGGCAGCGATGCCACGGGGCGTTTTGTGTCGAGCCTGCTCAGGTCATCAGAAGATGTTGACCGGGTACTCGACGAAGACGCGCACTTCGTTGCCGTCGTCGTTGTAGGAGCGGGCGTCGTTGGACACGCGCAGCCAGGAACCGCGCAGCTTGACCGACAGGTCCTTGGCCGGGCCGCTCGGTACGACGTACTTCAGCTGGTTGAAGATTTCGCGCTCTTTGCCGTTGCTGGTCTCGGCGGTCTTGATGTTGTCGCCGTAGACGTAGGCCACGGTGTAGCTCAGGCCCGGGACGCCGTATTCGGAGAAGTCCAGGCTGTAGCTGCCCTGCCAGGAGCGCTCGTCCTCGCCGTTGAAGTCCGACCAGTACGAGTTGGCCAGCCAGATGGTGGTGCCGCCGTCGCCCAGGCCGCCCTGGTTCTGGTACCAGCCGTAGTTGTAGCCGGAATCGCCGTTGTTGCGCTGGTGGGCGACCATGAAGGTGTGCGCGCCGATGTTGTAGGCGGCCGACAGGCTCCAGATGGTGTTCTTGGTGCCGTCGATGCCGTTGTCGGCAGCGAAGTCTTCGTTGACGCGGGTGCGGTAGCCGTTGAAGTCCAGGGTCAGGGACTGCTTGTCGGCCACCGGGATGACGTAGTTCAGGTTCATGTACTGCTTGCGGGCGACGTCTTCGCTCTCGTAGCCGTACAGCGAGCCGCTGAAGTTGTCGGTGAACTTGTAGCTGCCGCCGAACACGTCGATGCGCTTCAGGCCGCCGCTGTCACGCCCTTCGGCGCTCTTGCGGGTTTCCGAGGTGAAGCGGCCGACGTTCAGCTCCAGGCCTTCGATCTCCTTGGAGGTGATCAGGGTGCCGGTGAAGCTTTCCGGCAGCAGGCGGGAGTTGTCGTAGCTGAGGATCGGCAGGGCGGGCATCTGGTCGCCGTACTTGATCACGGTGTTGGAGAAGCGCGCCTTCACCGCACCACCGGCGCGGGCCAGGTCGTTGGCGGCTTCGCCGCTGTCGCCCTGCTTGAAGAAGTCGATGCCGGCAGCGCCGCTCTTGCCTTGGCCGCCGTCCAGGCGCAGGGCGTACATGCCGAACGCGTCAACGCCGAAACCCACGGTGCCCTGGGTGAAGCCGGAGGTGAAGGTCGCGGTGGCGGCCTGGCCCCACTCGGCCTTGTCGTCGCGGCCATGCTTGTAGTCGCGGTTCATGTAGGCATTGCGGAAGAACAGGTCCAGATGGCTGTCTTCGGTGAAGCCCTTGGCGGTGGATTGGTCTTCGGCCATGGCGGCGGTCGACGCGAGGATCCCCAGTGCGAGCAGACTGATCCGGTGGTTCAGCATCTTGATTTCCTTAATGGTGCAGCGCCAGCGAACAGATAGAAAAAAGCTCTCCGCCCCGAAGTGCGTGAACGGGGTAGGGGAGTCTGTGCTGGCCTATTCTTTTGGTTGTATTCGGGGCGTGGTCGCCCCGGCGCCGCCGGATCATAACAGAGGATCGAACTTTTTCGTCCAGCCCCTGTCACGCGGCGGTCATATTGATCTGATCAACGGCGATGCCCGCCGGATCAAGGCCGCTCGCTGCCAATGGGCGCAGTCGCGGCGAAATGCCGCGCGACACCGGTCACGTTTGGCCTCAGGAGCGCTGATAGAGCCAGAGGCTGAGTATCAGCCCGCTGAATGCCGCGAGCGCGGCGCAGAGGAAGATGGCGCTGAAGCCAAAGCCATTGGCAACAGCGCCCATCAGCGGCCCGGTGATGCCCAGGGACACGTCGATGAACAGCGAGTAGGCGCCCAGCGCCGCGCCACGGTTGGACGCCGGCACCAGGCCGACCGCCTCCACGCCCAGCGCGGGGAATACGAGGGAGAAACCGAAACCGGTCAGCGCTGCGCCGGCCAGGGCGATCCACGGCGTTGGGGCGCTCCACAGCAGGAGCAGGCCGAGGCTTTCCACCGACAGGCAGGCAATGGCGACGCGGAAGCCGCCGTGGCGGTTGATGGCATTGGCGAAGATCAGCCGCGCGCCGATGAAGCAGCCGCCGAAGGCGGTCAGGCAGTAGACCGCGTCCTTCCAGCCCAGGCTGGCGTAGTACAGGGTGATGAAGGTGGCGATGGTGCCGAAGCCGATGCCACCCAGCGCCAGGCCCATGCCGTGGGGAAATACGCGGCCGAGCACGTGGTGGAAGGGCATCCGCTCGCCGTGGACCAGCGCGGCCGCGCGTTTGGGCCAGGCCAGGGCGAAGCCGAGTGCGGCCAACAGCACCACGCTGCCACCCAGGCTGGCCAGCCCGAGCTGGCCGACCATCAGCACGCCCAGTGGTGCGCCGATGGCAAGGGCGCCATAGCTGGCGATGCCGTTCCAGGAGATCACTTTGGCGGTATTCGCCGCACCTACGCGGTCGATTCCCCAGGCGATCGAGGCGCTTCCTACCAGGCTTTCGGACGTGCCCAGCACCAGGCGCGCGACCATCAGCAGTCCGAGGCTGATCCACGGCAGGCCCTGCGTGGCCCAGGAGCCCAGCATCAGCGCACCGCTGCCGGCGCAGCCGAGCATGCCGTAGAGCACCGCACGCTTGGGGCCGAGGGTGTCGATGACCTTGCCGGCGTACGGCCGGGTGAGCAGGGTGGCGAGGTACTGGATGCTGATGACCAGGCCGGCCATCACCGAACCGAAGCCCAGGTCGCTGTGCACGTAGCCGGGCAGCACCGCCAGCGGAATGCCGATGGTCAGGTAGGCAATGAAGGTGAAGAGGACGACGGACACCACCTGCAGGGTGGTGGACGAGGACGAGCGGGAATCGGCGGACATGTGCAGCGGTTCGGTACGGCGGGTGGTCCTACATGATGGACCGCGCAGGGCATGTAGGAAAGCTAGCTAACGAACTACTTTTCCTGTGCTGGCGGATCCGCTCCTACGCTCAGGGCGGGCGCGAACGTGTAGGAGCGGGCCATGCCCGCGATCACGGGCATGGCCCGTTCCTACAAGATCTTGCCGCCAACGGAGCGCAGCACCTGTAGGAGCGAGCTTGCTCGCGAACGCTTTTCTTCGGTGAGCATCGAGATTGTCACGGTTCGCGAGCAAGCTCGCTCCTACATAGAAGCACGAACCCCAGGCAGCGATGCTTCAGACCCGGCGGAAGAGGGTGGGGTAATCGATCACCAGGCCATCGTCATCCACTGTCAGGATCGCCTGAAAGTTCGTGCCCTCCAGGTTTTCGTAGCGGTAGTGATGGGCGTCGAGGCGCGTGTAGCCCTGGCGCATCCGCACGGGTTTCAACTTCGGTGCCTCCAGGTAGACCACCGACAGTTCGCGGCGCTCGTTGTCGGCCAGTTGCAGGCGGCGAATGGGGAAGGTGTTGGTGAACGGCGAGGGCCATATGTCGATGTCCTGGCAACCGTCCAGCTCTGGCAGTGCCTGGCCTTCGCCGGTGCGCCAGTGCCCCTCGCCATCGGCCAGCAGGTGCAACGGATGCGTGCCGCGGGCGCTTTCCACGCACAAGCGTGCCTCCCGCAGGCGCCAGTGGTCGTCCCATTCCAGCTGGTAGTCGAGCTGATAGGACGGCCCACCCGCCTCGTCGATGGCGCGTAACTGACTGTCGGCACGCCGCTCGCCCAGTTGCAGCGATTCCCAGCTGGCGGTCGGTGCGTGCCAGATGCCTTCCCAATTCAGCGTGCGCATCAGGGCGCCTCCAGTACGAGGCCGAGGCGCTGGCGCTTGGGCAGGCGGGCTACCACCAGTTGGTGCGAGCGGGTCAGCGCCTCGCGCAGTTCGGCGTCGCCCATGGGGTAGGGGCGCTGCATGGCGATCCAGAAGGCCCGCGCCAGGTAGGGAGCCGGGCGGATGCCGGGGCGGTCGACGTAGCCCAGGAACAACTCCGGGCCGACCTTGAAGGCCAGGCCGCCGTTGCCGCTGTCGAGGAAGTCGAGGATGGCGAACATCTTGTTGCCGGCCACCGAAAATACCCGGTTGCTGCCCCACTTGATGTCTTCGCGGGCGCCGGGCAGGTCCAGGCAGAAGCGGGCGATCTGTTGCGGCGTCATGGGCGTTCCTTCGTTCGGTCGCGCTCTGTTCAGGCGCGCGTGGGATCAGTCACGGAAATAGACCTCGACCAGATGGTAGCCGAACTGGCTTTTCACCGGCCCGTGCACCACGCCGACCGGCTTCTTGAAGATCACCTGGTCGATGCTGCGGACCATCTGGCCGGGGCGCACTTCGCCCAGGTCGCCGCCACGCTTGCCGGAGGCGCAAGTGGAATGCTTGCGCGCCAGGGCGGCGAAGTCCTCGCCCTTGGCCAGGCGCTGCTTGATCTGCTCGGCTTCGGCGGCGGTCTTGACCAGGATGTGGCGGGCCATGGCGACGGGCATTGGTTCGTGTCCTTTAATGAAAGCGTCTGGGCGGCATTGTACGGCAGCAGTGATGCAGGTCGCATTTCGCGATGGGTTGCATTGTCGGCCGTAGGAGCGCTCCATAGAGTCAATAAGCAAATTCTTATTTATAGGACGCTGCTTACAGACAGCGTCCGCCGCCACCTTGCGTATGGATGCAGTTCAATGGATATCCAAGCGATGCTCAAGATCCTGGCCACCCAGGATGGTTCGGATCTTTACCTCTCCACCGGTGCGCCGCCCTGTGCCAAGTTCAACGGCGTGCTCAAGCCGCTGACCAACGAACCGATGAAGGCCGGTGACGTCGCCCGAATCGGCTATGGGCTGATGGACGAGGAGCAGCGCGCGGAATTCGACCGTGAGCTGGAGATGAACCTGGCGATTTCCGTCGCAGGTGTCGGCCGTTTCCGTATCAACCTGTTCAAGCAGCGCAACGAAGTGTCCATCGTGGCGCGCAACATCAAGCTGGACATCCCGCTGTTCGCCGATCTGAAACTGCCCGATGTGCTGCTCAAGGTGGTCATGGAGAAGCGCGGCCTCGTGCTGTTCGTCGGCGGCACAGGCTCGGGCAAGTCCACGTCGCTCGCGGCGCTGATCGACCACCGCAACCGCAACAGCGGCGGCCACATCATCACCATCGAAGACCCGATCGAATACGTGCACCGGCACCGCAAGTCGATCATCAACCAGCGCGAGGTGGGGGTGGACACCCGCAGCTTCCACGCCGCGCTGAAGAACACCCTGCGCCAGGCGCCGGACGTGATCCTGATCGGCGAGATCCGCGACCGCGAGACCATGGAGCACGCCCTGGCCTTCGCCGACACCGGCCACCTGGCGATCTCCACGCTGCACGCGAACAACGCCAACCAGGCGCTGGACCGCATCATCAACTTCTTCCCCGAGGAGCGTCGGCCGCAGTTGCTCAATGACCTGGGCAACAACCTCAAGGCTTTCGTCTCCCAGCGCCTGGTGCGCACCCAGGACGGCAAGCGGCGTGCGGCGGTCGAAGTACTTCTGGGCACGGCGACCATCAGCGACATCATCAAGCGCGGCGATTTCAGTTCGATCAAGGAGATCATGGACAAGTCCCGCGCGCTGGGCATGCAGACCTTCGACCAGGCGCTGTTCGACCTGGCGGTGGAAGGCGCGATCACCGAGGAAGAGGCGGTGAAGAATGCCGACTCGGCGAACAACCTGCGCCTGAAGCTCAAGCTGTACAAGGACAACCCTGGCAGCGTGGGCAGCGCGGCCACTCCCGCAGCCGCAAAGCCCGCCGCGCCGGCTCCGGCCGCACCGCCCGTGACCGCCCAGCCGGTGGAAGCCTCCAGTTGGGGACTGGAACTGGCGCTGGAAGAAATCGAAGCGGAAGACGCCGAGAAGCCGGCTGGTTGATGATTCGCCATCGATAGAAAAAGCCCCGGCATGCCGGGGCTTTTTTCATGGGGAGGGAATTCCCTGTATGAGCGGGCCATGCCCGCGACAGGCGCAGCACGGACAGTTCCATTGAGCGCTGAACGTCGGCCTTGCCGACGGGTCGCGGGCATGGCCCGCTCCTACAAGGTCTGCATCGGCTCGCTGGATTACAGCAGCGACAGCGGATAGCTGATGATCAGCCGGTTCTCGTTGAAGCTGTTGGTGCTGCCCCAGTCGCGGCGCATGGTGGAGTTGCGCCATTTGACGTTCAACGTCTTGAAGGTGCCGCTCTGCACGGTGTAGGCCAGCTCGCTCTCGCGTCCCCACTCGCTGCCGTCGTCGGTGCTGGCGTTGTGCACGTTGCTGCCATGGATGTAGCGGTTCATCAGGGTCAGACCGGGAACGCCGAGCGCGGCGAAGTCGTAGTCGTGGCGCAGTTGCCAGGAGCGTTCCTTGGCGCTTTCGTAGCTGGCGGTGTAGCTGTCGTTGGCCAGGGTGCCGCCGCTGGTGCCGTTGACACGGAACCACTCGTCCTCGCCCATGACCTTCTGCAGGCCGAGATAGAAGGTGCTCGCGCCGTACTTGGCCGAGAACATTCCGGAGAAGGTGCGGTTGTCCAGGTCGCCGGCGCGGGCGCTGCCATCCTCCTTGCCCCAGAAGTAGCCGATATTCGCACCGAGCACCCAGTTGCCCACGGGCTGGCTGTGCTGCAGTTGCAGGTACTGCTGCTGGTAGATGTCCTTCAACTGCGCATTCCACAGGCCCACCAGGGTGCGGTCGCCACTGAAGCGGTACTCGCCACCGGCAAAGTTGAAGCGGTCGGAGGTGAACGCCGGGCGGTTGAACAGCGACATGTCCTCCAGGCTGGCGTCGTTGCGCGGGCTGTTCTGGCGGAACTGGCCGCCGTAGAGGGTCAGGCCGTCGATTTCCTTCGACGTGACCTGGGCGCCCTGGAAGGTCTGGGGCAGCGAGCGGCCATCATCGGAACGCAGGATCGGCAGCACCGCCATCCATTCACCGACCTTGAGTTCGGTCTTCGACACCTTGGCCTTGCCGGCCAGCGCCAGGCGGCCGAAGTCGTCGGCAGGGCGGCCGTCGTCGTGGGTCGGCAGCAACTGGGTGCCGGCGGTGCCCTTGCCGCCGTCGAGCTTGAGGCTGTAGAGGCCGAGCACGTCCAGGCCCAGGCCGACCGTGCCCTGGGTGTAGCCGGAGCGGGCGTCGAGAATGAAACTCTGAGTCCATTCCTCGGCCTTGTTCTGCCGGGCGGTGCCGACATAGTCGCGGTTCATGTAGAAGTTGCGCAGCAGCAGGCTGGCCTTGGCATCCTCGAGGAAGCCGCCTTCGCCAGCCTGGGCGAGAGCGGGCAGGACGGGCAGCAGGCAGGCGCTGATGGTGAAACGGGGCAGGTGGCGGAGCATGGGTGTTCCCTCGGCATTCTTGTCGTTGTTCGGGCGAACGGGGGCCTCCGCGAAGCTCTGACAGGAGCGGCGGATAGCGATGCAGACGTGGTCAGCGAGCGCGGATCAGGCGATCAGCCAGGCGCGACGGGGATGCGAGGAGGGGAGCTTGGGGCGATGCACGCGCGGCGGCATGCGAGGGTGAGCATGAGCATGTGAACGGACCTTTCTTATAGTTGTTGGCGCCGCATCGAGGCGGCGGCTGGGGCCATAGTGGTGCTCGCGCAGGGCGCGCCGCAATTCGCCCGAGGCATAATTGTTCGCTGTTCGAACACCAATTAACCAAACGGAACATTCCTCGCGCGCCATTGCGCGTAGGATGACCCACACAATGCCGGGCGGGACGTGTATCGCCCGGCCTTCCAGCGGACCCGCGAGGTGCTCCGGCCGCAGCGTGGCGGATTCTTTCTGTGCTGCGTCCTGCTAGGCTGTCGTGCTCCTCGTGTCTGCCGCACCTGCCTTGTGAATCCCTGAGTCGATGAGTACCCGCCAATCGCCGCTGTCCGGCGCCCACCAGCCCTTCAAGGGCATCCTGCTCATCGTCCTGGCGACGTTCCTGTTCTCCAGCCACGACGCATTGTCCAAGTACCTGGCGAGCATCTATCCCATCGTCATGGTGGTGTGGGCGCGTTATGTGGTGCACACGCTGCTGATGGCGGGCATCTTCCTGCCGCGGGCGGGCCTGGCGGTGCTGCGTACCCGCCATCCCTTCCTGCAGACGGCCCGCGCGCTGTGCCTGCTGGGCACCAGCTTCCTGTTCACCACCGGCCTGCAGTACATCCCGCTGGCCGAGGCGACGTCGGTGAACTTCCTCGCGCCGTTGCTGGTGACGGCGCTGTCCGTGCCGCTGCTGGGCGAGCGGGTGACGGTGGGGCAGTGGGCGGCGGTGATCGTCGGCTTCATCGGCGTGCTGATCATCGTCCACCCCGGCGGCGAACTGTTCACCCCGGCGGTGTTGCTGCCGTTCGGCTCGGCGCTGTTCTTCTGCTTCTACCAGCTGCTGACCCGCAAGCTCAGCCAGGTGGACAGCCCGACCACCAGCAACTTCTTCGCCGGCCTGTGCAACACCCTGGTGGTCAGTGCGCTGGTGCCGTTCTTCTGGCAATGGCCGGGGCTGGTCCATGGCCTGATGATGCTGGCCCTGGGCACCTGCGGCATGACCGCGCACCTGTTCCTGACCCAGGCCTTCAAGCATGCCGCCCCGGCGCTGCTGGCGCCGTTCAGCTATTGCCAGATCGTCTTCGCCGGGCTGCTCGGCTTTGTGATCTTCGGCCATACGCCCGAGCCGTCAGCGCTGCTGGGTATCGCGGTGATCTGCGGCAGCGGGCTGGCGGCGGCGTGGTTGCAGAGCCGCAGAAAATAGCTTCCACCCTGTAGGAGCGAGCTTGCTCGCGAACAGCCCAGCGATGGAGTCGCCGGAGAATCCGTTCGCGAGCAAGCTCGCTCCTACAAAAGCCGGGGTTACTCTATCTCGAACAATCCGTGGCGGATCGGCCCGACCTGCAGGCGGCGGCGCACGTCGTCGTCGATGCGCGGGTCGTCCGGCTGGTACAGCTTCACCTGGCGGTAGGCGCTGATGCGGTTGATCTCCGGGCCGAGGTATTCCCAGACCACGCGGGTGCACGCCGGGGTGCGCCGGTCGCCGCTGGAGACGCCGGTCTTCAGCCCGTTGAGGCGGGTGATGCGACTCTTGAAGCTGGGGATGAGGATGGTCTGGCTCATCTCGTTGACCGTGAGCGACTCGTAGTCGAGCAGGAACACCCGGTCCTGCAGCTGGAAGGCCGCGCCCAGGTAGCGGCAGCGCACCCAGTCCTCGGCCTGCACGTCCGTGCTGCTGGAGCGCTCCTGACGCTCCTGGCGCTCGAAGAGGAAATTGCCGTCCTGCTCGTACAGGTGCACCAGCGACAGCAGGATCGAGCCGGGCACCGACATGCAGTTGGAATATTCGAAGTAGTAGCCGCAGTAGCGCGACAGGTTGCCGGCGTGATCGCGCAGCGGGCGCAGCATCTCCATCAGCGGATCGTCGCGCTGCACGTTGGCCGGCGACGTGCCCCGCGCACCGATCAGGCGGGCGAACTGCTCCGGCGGCAGTTGCAGCTCGTAGTCCTCGACGCCGAAGAAATCACCGATGCGCTTGAGGTTGTACGCCGTGGGCTGGCTCTGTCCGCCGAGGTACTTGTTGAATTGCGCACGATTGATCGAAAGCTTGCGGCAAACCTCCGAGATAGAGCGGTAATGCGCGCACAGCAGCTTGAGATTGGGGCCGAGATTCTCGGACATTCGTACCAGGTCCAGATGATGCGAGTGGCGCCATTATAGCGTCAGGTAGCATCAATTCGTAGCAAGCCGCGAAATTGTTTCGAGACGCTTCGGGCGCAACCATGCGCCCCCAGTGAGCGGGCCAGCCCCAGGTCCGTGCTCCCACAATAACAATCGAGGCCCCAGCACATGCTCGACGCGATCAATGATTTCCTCTCCGGGAAAGTCCTCATCGTCCTCATCGTCGGACTCGGCGCGTATTTCACCATCCGCTCCCGTTTCGTCCAGTTCCGCCATTTCGGCCACATGTTCGGCGTGTTCAAGGAGTCGATCCGCGGCCAGTCCGGCCAACTGAGCTCGTTCCAGGCACTGATGCTGAGCCTCGCCGGCCGCGTGGGCGCGGGTAACATCGCCGGTGTCGGCATCGCCGTGACCCTGGGTGGCCCCGGTGCCGTGTTCTGGATGTGGGTCACCGCACTGGTGGGCATGTCCAGCAGCTTCTTCGAGTGCACCCTGGCCCAGGTCTACAAGCGCAGCGACGGCAACGGCCTGTATCGCGGCGGCCCGGCCTACTACATCCAGCACGGCCTGAAGCTGCGCTGGATGGCGTTGACCTTCGCGGTCCTGCTGCTGGTCACCTACGGCTTCGCCTTCAACGGCCTGCAAGCCTTCACCGTGACCCACTCGCTGCAGAACGCCTTCGACATTCCGGTGCTGTACTCCGGCATCGCCCTGGCCGTGCTGCTGGCCATCGTGTTCTTCGGCGGCATCCAGCGCATCGCCGCGGTCTCCGACCTGCTGGTTCCGGTCAAGACCCTGGCCTACATCGCCGTGACCCTGTACGTGATCGTCACCCAGATCGAACTGGTGCCGGGCATGCTGACCACCATCGTGAAGAGCGCCTTCGGCCTGGAACCGGCCTTCGCCGGCCTGCTGGGCAGCGCCATCGTGATGGGCGTGAAGCGTGGCGTGTTCGCCAACGAAGCGGGCCTGGGCAGTGCGCCGAACGTGGCCGCCGTAGCCGCCGTGCGTCACCCGGCGTCCCAGGGCGTGGTTCAGGCGTTCAGCGTGTTCCTCGACACCTTCGTCATCTGCACCTGCACCGCGCTGCTGATCCTGCTCTCGGGCTTCTACACCCCCGGCTTCGAAGGCGACGGCATCACCCTGACCCAGAACTCGCTGGCCGCCGTGGTCGGTGACTGGGGCCGCATCTTCGTCAGCGTCGCGCTGTCGCTGTTCGTGTTCACCTGCATCACCTACAACTACTACCTCGGCGAGAACGCCCTGCAGTTCATCGTCGGCCGTAGCCGTTCCGCGCTGATCGCCTTCCGCGTGCTGGTGCTGGGCCTGATCCTCTGGGGCTCGATGCAAAACCTGGGCACCGTGTTCGCCTTCGCCGACATCACCATGACCTGCCTGGCCTTCGTCAACCTGGTGGCCCTGGCGCTGCTGATCAAGACTGGCCTGCGCGTGATGCGCGACTACGACGAGCAGCGCCGCGCCGGCATCGAGCGCCCGGTGTTCGACGCCAGCAAGTTCGCCGATCTGGACATCGACCACGACGCCTGGCGCGATGCCCACAAGATCAACGCGACCGCTCCGGCCCACGGCAGCCTGCCGGCCCAGGGCTGATCCCTCCCGGACCGCTTCCTAAGCAAGGTCTGACACGCAAGGCCGGGACTTCTCCCGGCCTTGCGGTTTATCCTGTGAACTTTCCTACAAGAGCACTGGCATGCGTCGAGTGAAGAACCTCTTCGTCCTCTATACCGGCGGCACCATCGGCATGTTGCAGACCGCCGAAGGCCTGGCCCCGGCGGGCGGCTTCGAAGCTCGCATGCGCGAACAACTACAGGGCGAGCACCAGCTGCGCCTCGACTGGCGCTTCGCCGAGCTGCAGCCGCTGCTCGACAGCGCCAACATGACCCAGGCCAACTGGCTGGCCATGCGCGATGCCATCGTCCACGCGGTGGAGCAGGGCGGCCATGACGGCGTCCTGGTGCTGCACGGCACCGACACGCTGGCCTACAGCGCCGCCGCGCTGTCCTTCCTGCTGCTGGGCCTGGACGTGCCGGTGGTGCTGACCGGCGCCATGCAGCCCATGGGCGTGCCGGGCAGCGATGCGCCGGGCAACCTGCTGGGCGCGCTGAAAGCGCTGGAAAGCGGTGTCGAGACCGGCGTCTGGCTGTATTTCAACGGCACGATGATGCACGGCGCGCGCGTCACCAAGCTGCGCAGCGAGGCGTTCGATGCCTTCGCCGTGCTGCCGCGCGAGCGCCAGGGTGAGCGTGCGCAATCGCTGCCCGCCGAGCTGGACTACCGCCAGCCACGGCAACCGGTGAACCTCGCGGTGCTGCCGCTGTTCCCCGGCCTGCGCGCCGAGCACCTGCGCGCGCTGCTGGGCAGTGGCGTGCAGGCGCTACTGCTGGAGTGTTTCGGCAGCGGCACCGGCCCGTCGGACAACGACGAGCTGCTCGCCGTCCTGCGTGAAGCCCATGCCCGTGGCGTGGTGCTGCCGGCGATCAGCCAATGCCCGCAAGGCCACGTGGCCTTCGACGTGTATGCCGCCGGCAGCCGCCTGCGCGACGCGGGGCTGGTGTCCGGGGGCGGCATGACCCGCGAAGCGGCGCTGGGCAAGCTGTTCAGCCTGCTGGGCTGCGGCCTGGCGGCGGCGGACGTGGAGCGCCTGTTCGCCCTCGACCTGTGCGGCGAGCGCGTCGACTGAACGACAAGGAGCGCGCCCCGCTTACGGGCGCGATTCTTCCAGCGGTACGTTGAGCACCTCGCGCACCAGCATGGCGATGCTGCTTACGCCCATCTTTTCCTTGATCTTGGTGCGGTGCACGTCGACCGTCTTGACGCTGATGTTCAGCTCGCGGGCGATCACCTTGCTGGCCTTGCCGTCCACCACCATCATCAGGATTTCCCGTTCCCGCCCGGTGAGCAGGTCGAGCTTGTGCTTGAGGTGCTGCCGCTGCTCCTGGCCCGCGTGCACCTGCACCGCGCTTTTCAGCGCCGCCTGGATGCGGTCCAGCATCTGCTGCGGGTTGTAGGGCTTCTCGACGAAATCCAGCGCGCCATTCTTCATCGCCTTCACCGACATGGGGATGTCGCCGTGGGCGCTGACGAAGATGGTCGGCAGCGCGATGCCCCTGTCGTTGAGCATCTCCTGCAGCTGGAAGCCGCTGGTCTCGGGCATGCGCACGTCGAGCACCAGGCACGCGGGAAGTTTCGGGTCGTATTCGCGCAGGAACTCCTCGGCGCCGCCAAAGCACAGCGATTCGATGCTGACCGAATCGAGCAGCCAGGCGAGGGAGGTGCGCAGGTCCTTGTCGTCGTCGACGATGTAGACCACGGGTTTTCTAGCTTCCATCAGGCGTCGCCACTGTCTTTCTTATCGTTGTGAAGCTGCACGTAGGCCGCGGTACGCCGGGCTTTTGCCGCGGTCGCCGCAAGGTCTTGCCCGGAGCATACCCATAGTCGTCGACGCTGACGATAAAGAAACCACCTACATGACTAGCGGACTCCACCCTCTGGCGTGGTGATCGTCTGAATATGGCGCGCCGTCGTGCTGCCCTACGCTGGCCCCATCCAGGAAAGGCCGGGCGTGCCGGCCACCGCAGAACAAGGGGCGACGAAATGGCCAACACCCTCAGCCAGACCCAGATCGACTTCCGCAACGCCATGGCGCAGCTGCCGGCGGCGGTGAACATCATCACCACCAACGGCCCCGAAGGCCGCTGCGGCATCACCGCCAGCGCGGTGTGCTCGGTCACCGACTCGCCGCCGACCGTGCTGGTCTGCGTCAACCGCGGCAGCGCCACCCACGACGTGTTCCGCAGCAACGGCCACCTGTGCGTCAACGTGCTGTGCGGCGAGCAGGAAGAGCTGGCCCGGCATTTTGCCGGGATGACCAAGGTCTCCATGGAGGAGCGTTTCGCCTGGGACCTGTGGGACGACGGCTACGCCGGCCTGCCGGTGCTGCGTCAGGCGCTGGTCAGCCTGGAAGGGCGGATCAGCGACTGCAAGGAGGTCGGCTCCCACACCGTCATGTTCGTCGAACTGGAGAAGGTCGCGGTGCGCGAGCGCCAGGACAGCCTGGTGTACTTCAACCGCGTGTTCCACCGCGTCGAGCGCGAGGCGGTGCGCTGCGCCAGCTGAGCCGTCCCACAACAAGAACGAGGTAAGCACCATGACCGTGAAGATTTCCCAGACTGCCGAGATCCAGACGTTCTTCCAGGAAGCCAGTGGCGCGTTGAACGAGGGCGGCAGCCCGCGGGTGAAGCAGTTGGTCCTGCGCGTGTTGCAGGATACGGCCCGGCTCATCGAAGACATGAACGTCACCCCCGACGAGTTCTGGAAGGCAGTGGACTACCTCAACCGCCTCGGCGCCCGCCAGGAGGCCGGGCTGGTGGTCGCGGGCCTGGGCATCGAGCATTACCTCGACCTGCTGCTGGACGCACAGGACGCGGCGGCCGGCATCGGCGGCGGCACTCCGCGCACCATCGAAGGGCCGTTGTACGTGGCTGGCGCACCGCTGTCCGAAGGCGAAGCACGAATGGACGACGGCAAGGACCCGGGCACGGTGATGTTCCTCTCCGGCCGCGTGTTCGACCCCGAAGGCCAGCCGCTGGCCGGCGCGGTGGTCGACCTGTGGCACGCCAACACCCAGGGCACGTACTCGTACTTCGACAGCACCCAGTCCGAGTTCAACCTGCGCCGCCGCATCGTCACCGACGCCGAGGGCCGCTACAAGGCGCGCAGCATCGTGCCCAGCGGCTACGGCTGCCCGCCGGACGGCCCGACCCAGGAACTGCTGAACCAACTCGGCCGCCACGGCCAGCGCCCGGCGCACATCCACTTCTTCATCTCCGCGCCGGGGCATCGCCACCTGACCACGCAGATCAACTTGGCCGGTGACCAATACCTGTGGGACGACTTCGCCTACGCCACCCGCGACGGGCTGATCGGCGAGGTGCGTTTCGTCGAGGACGCAGCCGCCGCCCAGGCGCGCGGTGTGGAGGGGCGCTTTGCCGAGATCGAGTTCGACTTCCAGCTGCAGCGGGCCGCCTCCGTCGACGCCGAGGACCGCAGCAACCGCCCGCGCGCGTTGCAGCAGGCCTGATGCCGGGCCTGTAGGAGCGAGCCACGCTCGCGATCCGCGGACAACGTCCGCGCGCGCCACCGAACGCCGATGCCAGTCCAGGCGTAGAAGCGGACTCCGTCCGCGATGCTCCAGCGCTCGGGCTGTCGCCGGCATGGCCAGCTCCTACAGGGCAATCCCGCGCTCACTGTAGGAGCGAGCCATGCTCGCGACCCGCGGACAGGGTCCGCGCCACCGCAGGCACTCGCTCAGCCTTTGCGCTCCCGATGCATCAGCCACAGGAAGTATGGGCAGCCGATGAACGCCGCCAGCAGCCCCGCCGACACCGGCCAGGGATAGGCGATGTTGCGCCCCAGCCAGTCCGCCACCACCATGATCAGCGCACCGGCCACGGCGCTCAGCAGCACCTGCGGCGCGGCGTGGCGCACGCCGAGGTGGCGGGCGATGTGCGGGCCGATCAGGCCGACGAAACTCAGCGGCCCGACGATGATGGTCGCGGTGGCGGTGAGTACCGCGGCAGTCAGCAGGATCGCCAAATGGCTCAGGCGCAGCCGCAGGCCCAGCGCGGTCGCCGTGCCGTTGCCCAGCGTCAGCAGGTCCAGCGGGCGCGCCAGCAGCAGGCTGACGCCGATCATCAGCGCGGCCACCACCAGGCCGGTGCTCGCCGACAGCGTGTCCACCTGGTAGGTCGAGCCGGTCATCCAGCTCATCATCGCCGTCATGCGCGGGTCGCCGCTGGCCAGCAGCAGCGTGCTCAGCGAGTGCAGCAGGGTGGTCAGGCACACGCCGGTGAGCAGCAGGCGTTCGGCGTTGAAGGTCTTGCGCCAGGCGAACCACAGCAGCAGGCCGAGGGTGAGCAGTGCGCCGATGCTGGCCGCCGGGACCATGTAGGCCTGCGGCTGCGGCATCACCAGGAACAGCACCAGCACGGCGATCGCCGAGCCGGAGGTGGCGCCCAGCACTTCCGGGCTGGCCATCGGGTTGCCGGTCAGGCGCTGCACCAGCAGCCCGGCCACGGCGAGCATGGCGCCGGCGGCCAGGGAGCCGAGCACGCGCGGCAGGCGCCATTGCGCGATGGCGTCGCTCAGGCCGGCGTCGCCCCAGTGCCAGCCGTTGGCGTCCACGGCGAAGTAGATTGCCGGCAGCGTCAGCAGGCCCAGCAGGATCGCCGCGCCGATGATCAGCCGCCACGGATGCTCGCGCTGCGGTTTCGCCGGCGCCGGCCGCGGGACGATGCCGCCGCTGCGCTGGCGGCTGAGCAGCCACAGCAGCAGGGGCACGCTGAAGATGCCGGTGAGGATGCCGGCGGGGATCTCCCCGGCGAAGCGCGACAGCTCGCGGGCGATCTGGTCCACCCCGCAGAGCAGCGCCGCGCCCAGCAGCGGCGCCCAGACCAAGCGCTGCTTCAGCGTGCGCGCTCCGCATAGCCGGGCGATCGCCGGCGCGGCCAGGCCGACGAAGGCCAGCATGCCCACGGCGCTGGTGACGAACGCGCTCAGCGCCACGGCCACGGCCAGGCCCAGCACGCGGGTGCGCAACAGGTTGACGCCCACCGCGGCGGCGCCTTCGTCTTCCAGGCCCAGCGCCGCCAGCGGGCGCACCATCAGCAGGGCAATCGCCATCGCCAGCGCCAGGCGCGGGGCAAGGTACAGCACGCCATCCCAGCCGCTCTGGTTCAGCGAGCCGGCCTGCCAGAGCAGCAGATCGATCAGGTAGTCGTGGTTGAACAGCACCAGCAGCGCGTTGAGCGACACGCAGTAAAGGCTGATGACCATGCCGGCGAGGATGAAGCGCAGCGGCGACAGCGTGCGGCCCCAGGCGAAGGCGAACAACAGGCCGGCGGCCAGCGCCGCGCCGGCCAGGGTGACGGCCTCCAGGCCGTGGACCAGCAGCGCGGGGGCGAAGATGGTGGCCGCCGAGAGGGCCAGGTTGGCGCCGGCGGAAACGCCCAGGGTCACCGGTTCCGCCAGCGGGTTGCGCAGGATCTGCTGGAACAGCGTGCCGGCCAGGGCCAGTGCGGCGCCGGCCATCAGGCTCACCACCAGGCGCGGGAAGAAGCTGAAGTGCAGCAGCACCTGGCGCACGTCGTCCAGGTCCGGCGCCCACAGCGCCTGCCACCAGAGGTCGCGGGGCAGGGCGCCCTGCAGGCCGTGGAGCACCAGCAAACCCGCGAGGATTGCCAGGGCCAGCGTGCACAGCGCCGGGCCCCATTGCAGGCGCGGGCGCGCGGCGGCGAGGCCGAGGGTCGATTCAGGCATGGGCGAGCTCCGTGGCGCTGTCCAGGTAGGCGGCGATGCGCTCGGCCAGGTCCAGCACCGAAGCGGCGCCGGCGTAGGGGTAGAAGCGCTGCAGCGTCAGGGTATGGCCGCGGCGTACGGCGGGCAGGTTGGCCCACAGGTCGTTGGGCTGCCGCAGGCTCTGCAGGCGCGCCGAAGTGGTAGGGATATCGACGTAGACCAGGTGCGCGTCCGGCCGCTCGGCCAGGCGCTCGATGCTGACCATGGCCAGCCCCACCGGGCCGACCGGCCCTTGCCAGGCGTTTTCCACGCCGAGACGGTCGAGCACGTCCTGCACCATGCTGTTCTTGCCGTATACGGCGGCGTGGCGGCCGTCCTGGTTGAGCACGGCGACGCACACCGGCGGCAGGTTGCGCTTCGCCAGCGTGGCGCGCAGTGCAGCCAGGCGCCGTTCACCGGCGGCGATGTACTCGCTGGCGACCTGCTCGACGCCCAGGCGCTGCCCCAGGTCGCTCATGAAGTCCGTGGTGGCGCGCCAGGCGCCGTTGGCGGCCGGATAGATAGCTACCCGCTCGGTGGGCGCGATGCCGTTCAGGCGGCGCTCCAGGGTCGGGGTCATCGGGTCGCTGAGGATCAGCTGCGGTTGCAACTGCTGGATCAGCTCCAGGTTCGGCTCCCAGTAGGGCCCCACGTCACGCACGCTGTCGGGCAGCGGCAGGGTCGGCATGCGCACCCGGTAGTAGCGGTCGTCGGAGATCGCCAGGGGCGGTACGCCCAGGGTCAACAGCGTCTCGGCGGCCACCCAGTTCAGCGCGACGATCCGCGTCAGACGCTCGCCGGCGAATACCGGCAGGCCGGAGGCGCAGGCCAGCCCGCCGATGGCGAGGCCCTGCAGCAGGTGGCGACGGGTGAGGGACATGGGACTTCTCCGCTCGATCAAACGACAGGCTCCTGAAACAACAAAGGGCCCCCTGCGAACAGGGAGCCCGGCAGCGACTGGCGGAGGCGGCCCGTGGCCCGCTCCGCGAGCGCCTTACCAGCTGTACTTCACGCTGGTCATGACGGTGCGGCGCAGGCCCGGGTAGCAGGAGATCGGGCTGTCGCAGGTCGCGGCGTAGTCCTCGTCCAGCAGGTTCTGGGCGTTCACCGAGAGGGTCACGTTCTTGTTCAGCGGGTAGCTCACGCCGGCGTCGAACAGGGTGTAGTTGTCGACGTGGTAGGTGTTGGCGTTGTTGCCGTAGAGCGAGCCGGTGTAGCGCACGCCGCCGCCGATGGAGAGGCCGTCGACCGCGCCTTCGTGGAAGGTGTAGTTCAGCCAGCCATTGGCCATGTGCTCGGGCACGTTGGCCGGGCGGTTGCCTTCGTTGCCGTCGTTGCTCTGGGTGATCTTGGCCTTGGTGTAGGTGTAGGAGGCGAGCAGGTCCCAGTTCTGGTCCAGCTTGGCCTTCAACTCGGCCTCGATGCCGCGCGACCGCTGCTCGCCGGTCGGCTCGCTGAAGCCGGTGGGCACGCCGTTGGCGCTGAGCTGCGGGGTGAGGATGTTTTCCTTGGTCAGCTCGTAGGCGGCCAGGGTGATCAGCAGGGTGTCGTCCGGCTGGAACTTCACGCCGGCTTCGTACTGGTGCGCTTCGCTGGCCTTGAATGCGCCGCCATCCGGGCCGATGCCGGAGTTGGGCACGAACGACTCGGAGTAGCTGACGTAGGGGGCGAGGCCGAAGTCGGTCAGGTAGGTCAGGCCGACGCGGCCGGTGAAGGCGTTGTCCTTCTGCATGCTGTGGGCGCCGGTGTGGCTGTCCAGGTCGTTGCGCACATAGTCGTAGCGGCCGCCGGCGGTGAGGATCCAGTGGTCGTCGAACTTGACCTGGTCCTGCAGGTAGGCGCCGATCTGCTCGATGTTCTGGTCGTAGTCGATAGCCTGGCCGGGGAGGGTGGTGTCCTTGGTCGGGCGCTGCACGCTCTGGCCGTACTGCGGGTTGTCCAGGTTCAGCGACGGGCCGAGGGTGCGCCAGCGGGCGATGTCGGCGTCCTGCCAGCTGTAGTCCACGCCCATCAGCAGGGTGTGCTTGATGGCGCCGGTGTCGAAGTTGGCCTGCAACTGGTTGTCCAGGTTGAAGGTGTCCAGGTGCTGGTCGAAGCGATCCGCGGTGCGGATGATGTTGCGCCCCACCTGGGCCTGCGGCAGCAGGTTGGCGAAGACCAGGTCGACCTGACCGTAGCGCGCGTTCTGGCGGAACTCCCAGACATCGTCGAAGCGATGGCGGAATTCGTAGCCGAGGGTGTACTGGTCCTGGCTGAAGTGGTTGTAGCTGTGGTCGCCCAGCAGGGTGCCGGTGGTGTGGCCATTGACGCTGTAGTCGAAGATCGAGCCGGAGTTGCGGTCACGCAGGAAGTCGGTGAGCACGGTCAGGCTGGTGTCTTCGTCCGGCGCCCAGGTGAAGGACGGGGCGATGTAGTAGCGGTCGTCCTCGACCTCGTGGCCGTCGTCGTACTCGGCCTGGGTGTTGGCGTCGCGGGCCAGGCCCACCACGCGGTAGAGGAACTGGTTCTGCTCGTCCAGCGCGCCGCCGAGGTCGAACTGGCCCTGCTTGCGGTCATGGTTGCCGCCGGTCAGCTGGACTTCGTTGACGTGGTTGGCAGTGGGCTTCTTGCTCACGCGGTTGACGATACCGCCGGCGTCGCCCAGGCCGAACAGGCTGGAAGACGGGCCACGGACCACGTCGATGCGCTCGAAGGCATAGGGCTCGCTGCGAAAGAACGCGTAGCTGTTGTTCTGCTGACGCAGGCCGTTGAGGTAGTCGCTGGTGGCCTGGGCGTTGAAGCCGCGGATGTACATCCAGTCGAAGCCCTTCGGGTCCAGGCCGTAGGCTTCCACTTTGACGCCGGGCACGTAGCGCAGCGCTTCGGTCACGGTCTGCGCGCCCTGGGCATCCATCTGCTTGCGGGTGATCACCGAGATCGACTGGGGAATCTCCAGCAGCGGGGTGTCGGTCTTGCTGCCGCTGGTGGAGGTGCGCGGCACGTAGCTGTCCTCGCCTTCGATGGCGCCAGTGATGGTCTGCGACGAGAGGTTCAGGGTATCGCCACCCGCGGCGTCTGCGCCCAGCAGGGTCACGCGGCTGCCATCGACCTGGTACTGGATGCCGGTGCCTTGCAGCAGGCGCTCCAGCGCCTGGGTCGGCTCCATCTCGCCCCGCACGCCGGGTGCCCGCAGGTTCTGCACCTGGGTCTGGTTGAAGACGATCTGCAGGTTCGACTGCGCGCCCAGGCTGGTCAGCGCGGAGGCCAGCGATTGCGCCGGAATGTCGATGCGGACCGGCGCCGCTTGCGCGGCGGTGGCGGTGAGGACCATGCCCAGGGCGGTGGCGCGGACCAGGCGGGCCAGCGGTTTGACCCTGTGCCGGGTTTGAAGCGCAGTGCGGGTGCGACTCACGTGTGTTGCTCCTATGATCGTGTTGCAGTTTCTAATAAGAATGATTCAGCTGGGTGTGGCACACCGGTGCAGGCACCGGAACAATCCGTTCGCTCTGTTGCTGCCGGGTAAAGACTGGGTGAAGGGCGGCGAGCCGCACCTCCCGGCGGTTAACGCATGGCCACGCCGGAGCCGCCGTGGGGCGGCGATGCGGCGCGATGGTCCTCGATTTCCACGATCTGCCCGGCGCCCATGCGCAACAGGCGGTCGGCGACGTCGAAGTAACGGTCGTCGTGGGAAATCACGATCAGCGTCTTGCCCTGGGCGCGCAGCTCGGGCAGCAGCTCGGTGTAGAAAATCCGGCGGAACTCCGGGTCCTGGTCCGCCGCCCATTCGTCGAACACCAGCACCGGGCGTTTTTCCAGCCAGGCCTGCACCAGCGCCAGGCGCTTGCGCTGGCCGGTGGACAGGTCGGTGGTGGAGAACGTCTGGCCTTCCAGGCTGACCTTGTGGGCGATCTCCAGGCGTTCCAGGTAACGGCTGGCTTGGGCGGGGATGTCCTGGCTGCCCTTGAGCAGGTCCTCGAAGAGGAAGTAGTCGGCGAAGATGGTGGTGAACAGCTGGCGGTAGTCGTCGCGGTTGGCGTCGGTCACCGGCGCGCCGTTGAGCAGCAGCTCGCCGCCGCGCGGGGCGTAGAGCCCCAGCAGCAGTTTGATCAGGGTGGTCTTGCCGCATCCGTTTTCGCCGGCGATGAACAGGATCTCGCCGCGGTTGACGGTCAGGTTCAGCGGGCCGACGCCGAAGCCGCGCGGGCCGTCATCGGTGGGGTAGTGGTAGGCCAGGTCGCGCAGTTCGAGGCGCTGGAAGTCCGGCGCCGGGCGGCCATCGTCGGCCAGCAGCAGGTTCGGTTCCGGCGAGGAGAAGCGCACCGACAACTCGGCGATGCGGCGGAATGCGACCTGGGCGCGGCTCACCACCGGCAGCTGGCCGATCAGGCCTTCCAGCGGGCCCTTCATGTACAGCAGCACCAGGATGAAGCCGGACAGCGTCGCCCGGTCGGTACTCGGCCACAGCGACTGGTAGGCCAGGGCCACGCCGATGACGATGAAGAACAGCGTCGAGCCGAAGCCCTTGGCGAGGTTGAACAGGTTGATCGAGCGCAGCTGGATGTCGCAGATCTCGTCGGCGGTGCCTTGCAGGCGCTCGCTGTAGTGCTGGAAGCGGCGCGGCCGGCTGATGCGCAGCTCCTTGGCGCCCTCGGCGATGGCGCGGTAGTGCTTCTGCAGTTCGTCTTCCTTGTCCCGCGCCTCGAAGAAGCCCTTGATGCCCTTGGCCCGCGCGACGTATTGCACGGCGCTGCCGATAACGATGGCGACAGCGGTGGCGAGGAACATCGGCGGCGACAGCCAGGCGAGGTAGCCCAGGCAGCCCAGGGTGGTGGTCAGGGCGACGGCCAGCGGCGCGAAGGCGAAGGCGAAATCGCTGATGGTGTCGATGTCGTGGGTCAGCACGGGGATCAGCCGGTGGCTGCGGTAGCGCTCGATCTGCTCGATGGGCGCGGCGATGATCTTGCGGCCCAGGTCCTTGCGCAGCCGCGCAATCACATGCTGGCCAACGTAGTTGGTGCCCCGGTCGGAAATGATCGAGCCCAGCAGCGCCAGCCCGCACAGCCCGGCAAAGCCCAGCAGCAGGCCGGCGGGCATGCCGCCCTCGGAGTGCAGGCTGTAGTTGATGGTGGCGAGCAGCGCGGTGATGGCGGCGCCGCCGAGCATGCCCAGCACGGTGGCGGCGGTCAGCGGCAGCCAGTGTGGCCGCAGCAGTTTGAGCATCTCGCCAAAGGCGCTTGGAGCGGGTGTTTGCATCGTCTTTTCCTGGACCCGGCCTGCGAAGGAGCAGGCCGCACTACGGGACGAGACGGCGCGCGAATCAGGAAATCATCGGCAAATCCGAATCGTTCCTATCAAGACGAATGAGCGCGGGAAAAACTGAAGAGAATTTGCGAGTTTTTCTCAAATGAGATGAACCGCCCCGGTGATCTGCGCAGGGTTCGCTCCTGCCCGGTGCCGGATCGCGCGTAGAAGCGGACTCCGTCCGCGATAGGTTCGCATCGCGCCGGAGAGCATCGCGGAGAGAGTCCGCTCCTACGCACCCGGCAAACCCGGATCCTGTAGGAGCGAGCGTGCTCGCGAACGGGCGTGGCACCGAACCCAGGCGCAGGGCAAATGACCTGGACCGGGTCATCCGCCAGCCCGGCTAGAGCTGCACGTAACGACTGGCGAGCAGGGTGCGGCCCTGGCTGTCCTTGCGCAGCTCCACCGGCAGGACCTTGGGCAGCGACTCCACCAACGCCTGCAGGTCGTCGGTGCGGTAGATGCCGCCGATGCGCAGGGCGGCGACGGTGGCGTCGTCGAGGTACACCGGTTGCGGGAGGTAGCGGTTGATCAGCGGGATGGCCGATTGCAGCGTCAGGTCGTCGATCACCAGCTTGCCGTCGAGCCAGGCAATGGCGCCGGCCGGGGCGACCTGGGCCAGCTCGATGCGCTCGGCGCCGCGACTGTAGCGCGCCTGCATGCCCGGGGTGAGCTGGGCGCTGTTGCCGTCGACGCTGTCCGGCGGGCTGACCACCACCGAGCCTTCGAGCAGGGTGACGAGCATCTGCTGGGGATCGGTCCAGACGTTGAAGCGTGTGCCGGTGACGCGCACGTTGCCGTTGTCGGTGTAGACCGAGAAGGGTTGCAGGGTGTCGTGGGTGACGTGGAAGTACGCCTCGCCGCCGCTTTTCAGCCAGGCGCTACGACGGTCGCGGAAGTGGGCGAAGAACAGTTGCGAGTGGCTGTTGAGTTCGACCGTCGAGCCGTCGGCCAGCTCGACTTCGCGGGGGCTGGGCTGGGCGGCGTAGTAGCCGACCTGCGAGGGCAGCCACCCGGCGGACCAGCCCGCCGACCACGCGGCGCCGATGGCCGCCAGCACGCCGGCAGCCAACGCGGCGATGCGCTTGCCACTGCGCGGGCGGCGGCTGCGCGAACGGGCGCCGTGCCGTGGCTCCGGCGCCATAGGGGCGACGGCGATAGGGGGCGACGCCGGCAGGCGTGCCGAAAGCTCCCAGATCTCCAGCATCGCCTGGTACTCCACCGCGTGCCGCGGGTCGCGCGCGAGCCACTGGGCGAACTCCTCGCGCTCGGCGTCGCTGCACCCCTCGTCGTGCAGGCGCGCGCACCAGTGCGCAGCTTCGGCGCTGATGCGGTCGTCGTCGAACGGGGCGGGGGAGGTGGTCATCAGGTGTTCCGCTAGGGCCGCTGGCGGCCGATATCGCAATTTCTTCGTGCGTTGATGCGACTGATTATAAATAAGCCGGGCGGGCGCTGTCAGCACGAGGCTACAGAGGCGATCGGCAGGGGACTCTAGGTGTGTGTAGGAGCAACTGTCTTCTTCTGAAAGTCCGTGCCTGTGTTTCCCTCTCCCTAACCTTCTCCCTGAAGGGAGAGGGGACCGCATAGTGCAGATTGCGCCCGCCGTGTCAGCCGGCTGCTTTAGCTACCTCTCCCTTCGGAGCGGGGCGCGCAGCCAGGGCGGTTGAGAGGGCACGCCCCGGCGCGATTGTTCAGGTAGGAGCACACTCCGTCCACTGCTCTGCGAGAGCCCGTCACCCAGAAGAAAAGACGCGCCACCTCCGTCCGGATTTAGTCCCGCGTGCCCCACCTGCTTTCCCGCTACCGATTCCCGTCGTCATTCTGAAATTTTCATGACTTATTGAGAATCATTCTAAATTTCTCCGCACCTGTCTCGTCTCTCCAGATAACGCGCTTTCGACAGCGCACATCATCGGCGACACGCAGGATCGAGTGCCGGCCGCCACGCGGCGAGGCTCTCCAGGCAGGGCTCAGCAGTAAGCCGCCGGCTCCCGCGTGGTCACGCCCCTCGGCCATCGCGATACAGGACATTGGCACCATGACCCAGATGATCACCCCGACCTATGACGTGCTCGGCATCGGTTTCGGCCCCTCGAACCTTGCGCTGGCGATCGCCCTGCAGGAGCAGGCGCGACGCGAGGGCCGCCACTACCACGCGCTGTTCCTCGACAAGCAGGCCGACTACCGCTGGCACGGTAATACCCTGGTGGCGCAGAGCGAGCTGCAGATTTCCTTCCTCAAGGACCTGGTGACCCTGCGCAACCCCACCAGCCCGTACAGCTTCGTCAATTACCTGCACGCCATGGGCCGGCTGATCGACTTCACCAACCTGGGCACCTTCTACCCGTGCCGCATGGAGTACAACGACTACCTGCGCTGGGTCAGCGAGCAGTTTGCCGAGCAGCGCGTCTGCGGCGAGACCGTCAGCCGCGTCGAACCGGTGCAGGGGCCGGACGGCATCGAGCTGGTGAAAGTGCTCTCCACCGATGCCCGCGGCCACGAGCGCTTCCGCCTGGCGCGCAGCGTGGTGGTCAGCACCGGCGGTACGCCGCGCTTCCCATCGGCCTTCAGCCACCTGCGCGACGACCCGCGGGTGTTCCACCACGCCCGCTACCTGGAGTGCATCGCCAAGCAGCGCTGCAACCAGAACGAGCCGATGCGCATCGCGGTGATCGGCGGCGGGCAAAGCGCCGCCGAAGCCTTCATCGACCTGAACGACAGTTTCCCCTCGGTGCAGGTCGACATGGTGCTGCGCGCCGCGGTGCTCAAGCCCGCCGACGACAGCCCCTTCGTCAACGAAATCTTCGCCCCGCGCTACACCGACCTGGTGTTCAACGAGCCCAAGGCCGAGCGCGAGAAGCTCATCCAGGAGTTCCACAACACCAACTATTCGGTGGTGGACCTGGACCTGATCGAGCGCATCTACGGCATCTTCTACCGGCAGAAAGTCGCCGGCGTGGATCGCCACGCCTTCCTCTGCCGCCGCCATGTCGAAGCCGCCAGGGCCGACGCCGACGGCATCGAGCTCACCCTGCGCGACAGTGCCACCGGCGCGGTGGAAACCCACCGCTACGACGCGGTGATCCTCGCCACCGGCTACGAGCGTACCTCGCACCGCGAGCTGCTCGCGCCGCTGCAGGAATACCTGGGTGACTTCGAGGTGGGCCGCGACTACCGCGTGCTGGCCGACGAGCGCCTGCACGCCGGTATCTACCTGCAGGGCTTCACCCAGGACAGCCACGGCCTGAGCGACACGCTGCTGTCGGTGCTGCCGATGCGTGCGCAGGAAATCGCCGCCTCGCTGTTCGAGCACCTGCCGCCCCAGGAAGCCGCGCACAAGCCGGCGCGTCCGCTGGCGGCGGAAAGCGCCTGACCCACGGCGCCCGGCATCGACATCCGGGCCGACTAAATTCCGGCCGACCCTGCTCGTCATACGAGCGGGGTCGTTGCATTCACCCAAAGGCTACCTACCATGACGCCCAATTTTTCCCTGCCGCTGCCCGATGGCCGCACACTCGGCGCCGATGCCGGCACCCACGGCCTGACCCTGCTGCTGGACGGCCAGCCGCTGCTGAGCGCGCAGCGCAACGGCGAGTGCTGGCAACTGACCTCCGAGCCCACCGTGGAGGCGCTGTGGGCGCTCGCCTACTGGACGTTTGCCGGCGATGCGCAGAGCGAGCGCGTGCCGTTCGCGGCTGCCGATGTGCCGGCCGAGGCCTTCGCGCAAGGGCTGGTGAATCGCGATGAGGTCGGCGGGCGCCTGCAGATCGAGCGCGCCGCCTTCTGGCAACTGCCCGCTGCGTGGCACAAAGGCGTGGCCAGTGCCGACTTCCCGCTGGTCTACCGCATGAGCGGCGGCCGCCGTCATCCGCTGCGTGCTCCAAAGCCCCAGGGCGAGGTCTATCGCCGCTTCGACGCCAGGCTGGGCCAGTGGATTTCCCTGCGCACCCTGGATATCGAACGTGACCTCGAGCGCTTCAACCGCTGGCAGAACAGCCCGCGCGTGCTGGAGTTCTGGCAGGAAGGCGGCACCCTGGAGCAGCACCGCGCCTACCTGGAAAAAGGCGCTGCCGACCTGCACACCACCGCCCTGATCGGCTGCATCGACGACGAACCCTTCGCCTACTACGAAGCCTACTGGGCCAAGGAAGACCGCATCGCACCCTTCTATGAGGTGGACGATTACGACCGTGGCATCCACATGCTGGTGGGCGAGGACAGCCATCGCGGCCCGCACAAGGTGGAAAGCTGGATGACCGCCCTGGTGCACTACCTGCTGCTGGACGACCCGCGCACCCGGCGCATCGTCGCCGAACCGCGCGCCGACAACGCGAAGATGATCGGCCACATGCAGCGCCTGGGCTTCTGGCGCGAGAAGGAATTCAACTTCCCGCACAAGCGCGCCGCCCTGATGGTGCAGAGCCGGGAAACCTTCTTCGAGCGCTGCCGCCTGTGCTGACGGCGGTACGCCGGTGGGTCGAGGGCGGCCGGTGATCGCAGCCCTCTCGCCCTTGTATTTCGGCGAATTCGCCAGCTACCGCGAGGTGCTGGTGACCCGCGACGACCCCCGTCCCTCGATCCCGGCGCGCGCCCTGTTGGAACGGCAGATGCTCGACAACGTGCTGCGCCGCTTCGACCCTCCCAACGCCGACAGTGACAGGCGTGCCCTGGCCTCGCAGTGGTCCAAGTGGTACCTGGTGCGCCTCGTCCCGCCCGTGGTCGCCGCCGCGCTGGTGCTTGGCCGCCGGTTGCCGCTGGCGTTCGATGAGGTGGAGGTGGTGCTCGATGCCCAGGGCATCCCCGAGGCGTTCAAGCTGCCGGGGGAGGGCGCAGCGTTCGCCGCGCCGCCCCAGGATCCGTTCCAGCGCTTCGCCCATTTGCTGGAAGACCATCTGCAGCCCTTCATCCAGACCCTCGCCGCCGAGGCGCGCCTGTCGCCCAGGGTGCTCTGGAGCAATGCCGGCAACTATTTCGAATGGTTCATCGGCGAGATGGCCAAGCTGCCGCCGCTGGCCCCGCTGCTCGGCCACGGCCGCGAGCTGCTGGCGACCGAACGCCGCCCGGATGGCACGCGCAACCCGCTGTACCAGCCGGTCCGGTATATCGAGGTGGCGTGCACGCAGCGGCCGGATGGCCTGTGGCGGCAGCGGCGGACCTGCTGCATCCGCTATCGCCTGGACACCCTCGGGCATTGCGACAACTGCCCGCTGATCGACGAGCCGCCGCCAGAACCCAGCGACCTGTGAATCACGCGCCTGCAGGCGCTGTGTTCGCGAGCAAGCTCGCTCCTACAGGGAAGCGCCGGAATGCGTTTCGTAGGAGCGGACCCTGTCCGCGAATCCCATCGCGGCGGAATGTGCAACTGCAGGCAAACACTGACACATCGCTTTTCGTAGGGGCGAGCTGGCTCGCGAACCGCCCGGCACCGACGCCATGCTGCGGCCGCCGGCGTTATCCACCCTGCGTGGCGGAGCCAGAGCGCCGAAGCATCGCGTTGCGTAGGAGCGGGCCATGCCCGCGATCCGTCGGCAGGGCCGACGTCCGCTGACGTGTGCAGCGGACGTGCAGGCGTGCCCATGGGGCAATCGCGGGCATGGCCCGCTCCTGCAAGAAGTGCCGATATCAGCGCAGATAACTGATCGGCGACCCGTCCACCGGGTTGCTCAGCACGCCCATCGGGATGCCGTAGATATGCTCCAGCGTCTCGCCGCGCATTAGCTCTGCCGGGGAGCCCTGGGCCAGCAGGCGACCGGCGTGCAGGGCGATCAGGTGGTCGCAGTAGCGCGCCGCCATGTTGATGTCGTGCAGCACCACCAGCACGCCCAGGCCCAGTTCGCGGCTGAGGTCGTGGACGCGGGAGAGCACTTCCACCTGGTGGGCGATGTCCAGTGCCGAGGTGGGCTCGTCCAACAGCAGGTAGCGGCTGTTCTGCGCCAGCAGCATGGCCAGCCAGACACGCTGGCGTTCGCCGCCGGAGAGCAGGTCCACCGGGCGCTCGGCGAAGGCGAGGGTGTCGGTGAGGTCCAGCGCGCGGTCGATCTGCTGTCTGTCCTCGCCGGTGAAGCGCCCCAGCGCGCCGTGCCACGGGTAGCGGCCGAAGGCAACCAGCTCGCGCACGGTCAGGCCATCGGTTTGCGGCAGCTGCTGCGGCAGGTACGCCACCTGGCGCGCGAAATCGCGGTTGCCCCAGTCCTGCAGCGGCTTGCCATCCAGGCGGATGCTGCCGCCACTGGCCTGTTGCTGGCGGGCCAGCAGCTTGAGCAGGGTGGACTTGCCCGAACCGTTGTGGCCGATCAGGCCGATCATCCTGCCGTCGCCCAGTTGCAGGCTCAGCGGATGCAGGAGGGTGCGGCCGGGGACGCTGAAACTGACGTTTTCCAGTTCGAACATGGGGTCATCCATCTCGGCGGCGTGGCCGGAAAAAGCGGGAGCCTGACTCTAATGCAATCGCTAATGGTTATCAATTTTCCAAGGCGTCGCGGAACTGCTGGATGGGTTGCCTTTCCCTGTCGCAAACCGCTTATGATTCAACGTCGTACACGATCTGGTAGGGCCCATGGAGTCTGCTGTCGAACGCTACAAGCGGCTGGTCGCCGAAGCCCTTGCGCGTTATTTCCCCCGTACCACCGAATACCTGCGCGCCGAGCGCGAAGCCTCGCAGCCCAAGCCTGGCACCCGCGGCAAGGCGAAAGGCAAGGCCAGGGCGCCGGCCAAGCGCAGCGCCAAGCCCAAACAGGACGGCGATGCGCCGGCGCCCAAACGCCCGCGCGCAGCGGCGGCCGGCATCTACGGCAGCGCCACCGCGCCCGACGAGCAGCACGCCATGGACATGCGCCAGCGCGTGGCCCAGGCGGCGGCCCACGGGATAGTCAGCCTGCCGTCCGACGAGCAATGGGCGATGATCCTCGCGCCCGAGCCGCTGACGCGCATCTTTGCCGGCGCCGGTTCCGGCAAGTCCACCACGCTGGTGCTGCGGGTGGTCTACATGCTCTGCCACTTGGGCATCGACGCGGAAAAGGTCACGGTGATCTCCTTCACCAACGCCTCCTGCGCACAGCTGCGCGAGCAGTTGGTGAAGGTGCTCGGCTACTGGGGGCATCCCTTCGACGCGGCCCAGGCGCGGCAGTGCGTGCGCACCTTCCATTCGGCCATGGGCACCCTGGCCAAGGTGGCGCTGAAGAACCCGCGCTGGTTCGAGCAACTGGACGAGCGCCCCCCGGCCGATGAGCTGGACAACCCCTTGCTTGCCGGGCGCCTGCGCCCGGCCCAGCAGCGTCTGCTCAAGCAGGTTTACCAGCAGTGCTACGCCGAACAGCCGGCGTTCCGCACGCTGGTGCACCAGCTGCTGGAGCTGCCGCCACCGCCCGAAGCCGGCGAGGACGGCAAGCCACCGCGCATCGGCAAGGCGCCGCTGGACGCCTTCAAGCTGCCGGGCGAGTTCGTGGCGCTGCCGCTGTTCGAGGCGTTCTATGCGCAGTCGGGCTTCATCGAGAGCATCGGCCTGCGCATTGCGCAGCTGCAGCCATCGAGGCTCGCCTGCCCACCGCGCGAGCGCCAGTTCATCGAGGCATTGCAGCTGTTCTGGGCAGCCTTCGACAGCGCCTTGCAGGCGCAGGGCCTGCTGACCTTCAACCTGGCCTTCCAGCGCCTCACCGACCAGCTCGGCGACGGTGCGCTGCCGGCACAGGCACTGGCGCCGTTCCAGCATCTGCTGATCGACGAGTTCCAGGATGTCTCGCCACAGATCGTGCTATGGCTGCAGGCGCTGCACCGCGACCTGGCCAAGCGCGGCGAAAGCGTCAGCCTGATGGCCATCGGTGACGACTGGCAGTCGATCTACGCCTGGCGCGGCAGCTCGCCGGAGCTGTTCATGGATTTCGACCGGCACTTCCCCAGCAAGGGCCGGCGCAAGAGCCGCGTGCTGTTGCTGGAAACCAACTACCGCAGCATCGACCCGGTGATCCGCGACGGCGAGCGGGTGCTGGTGGGCGTGGCCAACAAGCAGGCCAAGACCTGTCGCGCCTTCAAGTCGGCGGAGCCGGGCGACCACGGGGTGAAGCTGGTGCAGCGCTTCGACGCGCGCAACAGCCTGCCGATCCTGCTCGAGGAAATCCGCAAGCAGTGCGAGCACGTCGCCGCGCGCGGTTCGCGGGAGAAAACCGCCGTGCTGGTGCTCAGCCGGCGCAACGAAACCCTGCAGAGCATCCTCGGCGAGCTGGACCGCAAACTGCCGGTGAAGGGCATGACCATCCACCGCGCCAAGGGTTTGCAGGCGGAAGTGGCGATCATCGTCGATGACTGTGCGCCGCCGGAGAAACACCCGCTGCGCAGCGCGCTGTACGCGGCCTCGGGCTTCTTCACCAGCAGCTACGACCAGGCCCAGCAGGATGAACAGCTGCGCCTGGCCTACGTGGCGATCACCCGCGGGGTGAGCCGGGTGTTCTGGTTCACCCGCAAGGCCCAGGGGCCGACGGCGATCCTGGCGATGCGGCGCACCGTCGAAACGGCTCCCGCCTGAGCCTGGGGGAGCGTCAGTCAGTCGTCACGGGTGAGGACTTCCAGCAGTTCGATTTCGAACAGCAGGTTGGAGTGGGGCTGGATGTGCGCGCCCACCTGGCGCTCGCCATAGGCCAGGTGCGCGGGCACGAAGAGCTTGCGCTTGCCGCCGACCTTCATGCCCATCAGCCCCTGGTCCCAGCCCTTGATCACCCGGCCGGTGCCGATCACGCACTGGAACGGGCGGCCCTTGTCGTAGGACGAATCGAACACGGTGCCGTCCTCCAGGGTGCCCCTGTACTGGGTGGTGATCAGGGCGCCCTTGACCACGGCCTTGCCGTCGCCGACGACGATATCTTCGATCTGCAGTTCGCTGCTCATGGCGTTCTCCGGGGAAACGGTCGGCGCGGGGCCGCAAGGGCGTGCGTTTTCGCAGGAAAACCCGGCCTTTGCAAGCGCCCCGCGGGTTCAGGCGATGGCCGCCTCCCCGGTTCGCCAGCAGGCGGGCGCCTGCGCAGGGTCCCGCTCGCACCCCGGCAGGAGCGAACGTGCTGGCGAACGGCGCTCAGGCCAGGTGCGCGGCAAACCCGCTGACCTCCGGCGCGATCTCCTCGCGCAGGGTCAGCGCGGGGATGTCGTAGTCGCCGCCGTTCTGCCGACGGAAGGGGATGGGCGCGGTGGTCTGCAGGCTGTCCAGGCGCGCGCCCAGTTCCTGCTCGATCTGCGCGTAGCGCTCCGCGTCCACGCGGCTGGTGCGGTACACCAGGTAGGGCGGCAGGACATCGAAGCCCGGGTAGAACAGCACGCCGTGATGGATCGGGAACAGCAGGTCGTCGATCGGCCCGTTGATGCCGCGCGGGCTGTAGTGCGACGCCCAGCCACCGGCGGTGACCACCAGCATGGCGCGCTTGCCGGCCAGGTAGCCTTCGCCGTAGCGGTCGCCCCAGCGGGCATCGGAGTGCTCGCCGACACCATAGGCGAATCCGTAGGCGTACACCCGCTCGACCCAGCCCTTGAGGATGGCCGGCATGCTGAACCACCACAGCGGGAACTGCAGGATCACCGTGTCGGCCCAGCGCAGCTTTTCCTGCTCGGCGGCGATGTCGCTGCTCTGCCGGCCGGCCGCGTAGGCGCGCTTGGAGTCCAGCGAGGGGTCGAAGCGCGCCTCGGGGTCGCGGTCCAGGCTGTCGGCGGCGTCCAGCGTGGCTTTCCAGTTCATCGCGTAGAGGTCGGAGACCTGCACGTCATGCCCGGCGGCCTGCAGGCGGCGCACGGCGAAGTCCTTCAGTGAGCCGTTGAGCGAGCGCGGCTCGGGGTGGGCGTAGACGATCAGTACGTTCATGCTGGCGGCTTCCGTTGAGAGGGGATGCGCGCAGGATGCGATGGCCGTCGGTATAGTGGAAATGAATATCCGGTATTTCAGGTATAGGGATGAATAATCTTCGCAGGCTCGACCTCAATCTGCTGGTGACCCTGGACGTGCTGCTGTCCGAGCACAACGTGACGCGCGCGGCGCAGCGGCTGAATTTCTCGCAGCCATCGGTGAGCGTGCACCTGGCCAAGCTGCGCGACATTTTCGACGACCCGCTGCTGCTGCCCGGCCCCCGTGGCATGCGTCCGACGGCGCGGGCGGAATCCCTGCGCGAACCGCTGCGCCTCGCCCTGGAGGCGCTGGAGCAGGCGGTGGCGCCCGCCGCGCCGTTCGACCCGGCCCAGGCGCAAACCACCTGGCGCGTCGCCGCGACGGACTATGGCGAGTCCACCATCCTGCTGCCGGCGCTGAACGCCATTCGCCACAGCGCGCCGGGCACCCGCCTGGCCCTGCTGGAGCTGTCTCCGCCGCGCATCGCCCGGCAGGCGGAGCAGGGCGAGATCGACCTGGCGTTCCACACCACCGACGGCAGCCCGCCGGGCATGCGCCGCCGCACGTTGTTCAGCGAGCGCTATGTGCTGGCCGGCCGCGCCGGCCACCCCAGGCTCAAGCGCAAGCCGAGCCTGGCGCAGTTCTGCCAGCTGGAGCACGTGATGGTGTCGCCCGATGGCGGCGGCTTCAGCGGCGTGACCGACGAGGCGCTGGCGGCGGTCGGCCTGAGCCGGCGGGTGGCGTTGTCGGTGCCGCATTTCCTCTTCGTCATCTCCGCCCTGGCCAGCAGCGACCTGGTGGCCATGGTGCCGGCGCGGCTGGTGCGGGATAACCCGGCGCTGCGCGTGGTGGAGGCGCCGGTGGAGGTGCCGGGGTACGGGATGTCGATGCTGTGGGACGAACGCTCGCACCGCGACCCGGCGCACCGGTGGCTGCGGGAGCAGATTGCCGCATCGGTCTGACGGCGATTCACGCCTGTAGGAGCGGGCCATGCCCGCGACCGTGCGCGTAGCGCGCTCCTACGCGGGGCGTTGGGCGGGTTCGCGAGCAACCTCGCTCCTACAGGGAAACTCCGCGCGCTGTTGTAGGAGCGAGCTTGCTCGCGAATAACGCCGCCAGGCAGGGGGCTTTTGCCGTATCACTCCACGAACCGCAGCCGCAACAGGTACTTCAGCGGCGTGACCGACGAGGCGCTGGCGGCGGTCGGCCTGAGCCGGCGGGTGGCGCTGTCGGTGCCGCATTTCCTCTTCGTCATCTCCGCCCTGGCCAGCAGCGACCTGGTGGCCATGGTGCCGGCGCGGCTGGTGCGGGATAACCCGGCGCTGCGCGTGGTGGAGGCGCCGGTGGAGGTGCCGGGGTACGAGATGTCGATGCTCTGGGACGAACGCTCCCACCGCGACCCGGCGCACCGGTGGCTGCGGGAGCAGATTGCCGCATCGGTCTGACGGCGATTCACGCCTGTAGGAGCGGGCCATGCCCGCGACCGTGCGCGTAGCGCGCTCCTACGCGGGGCGTTGGGCGGGTTCGCGAGCAAGCTCGCTCCTACAGGGAAACTCCGCGCGCTGTTGTAGGAGCGAGCTTGCTCGCGAACAACGCCGCCAGGCAGGGGCCTTTTGCCGTATTACTCCACGAACCGCAGCCGCAGCAGGTACTTCAGCGACGCCTCCAGCGTCTGCCCATGGCTCAGGCCGTCGAAGGCATGGAACTGCGCCTGCATGCCGGGCACCTTGCCGACGTTTTCCACCAGTTGCTGGGCGGCGCGGGGGGCGCTGGGAGTGATGCCTTCGCGCGGCCGGAAGGGTTCCTCGCCGCCGCGCATCAGCAACAGTTGTGCAGAGTGGCCGGCCAGGCGCTGGGCGAAGCCGTCCTGTTCCTCGAGGATGGCGCCGTCGCCCCACCACAGTGAAGGGCTGGCCGGAGCGTAGACGCTGAACTGTTGCGGCCGGGTGAGCAACGCGTGAAGCGTCAGCAGGCCGCCGTAGGAATGGCCCCAGAGCGTCTGTTGCGCACGGTCGATGGGCGCCTGCGCGGCCACCGCCGGCAGCATCCGGTCACGCATAAGGTCGAGGAAGGCATCGGCGCCACCGCTGGGGTCGCCGGTGAGCGGGTCTTTCTGCTCCGCCAGCTGCGGGCGCGGCGGAGTGTAGTCGCGGGTGCGGCTCGCCCGGTCGATGCGCAGAGGCGTCTGGTAGCCGACGGCGACCAGCAGCGGGGCGCGGCCGTCGTTCAGGTCGGCCAGCAGTTTGTCGTCCAGTGCGCCGAGGGCGGCGTTACCGTCGAGCATCCATACCAGCGGGTAGCCGGCGGCGGGTGCGGGGCGGGTGGGGCGGGCGATCCACAGCTGGTAGTGACGCTGGCCGTCGGCGGAGTCCAGTTTCAGCTCGCTGAAGCGGTAGGCCAGGTCGTGGCGTTGCAGCAGGTGGGTGTCCATCGTCTGGTCGGGGGCAGGCGCGGCGTGCGCTGCCAGCTCCGGCACGGCGAACGCCAGTGCCAGGGCCAGGAGGGGAAATTTCATCAGGCTTTCTCTGGTCAGAACGACGCGGTGAGGCTGGTGTACAGCGTGCGGCCCGGTTCGTTGTAGGTGGCGGCGCCGGCGCCCTCGATGCCGTTCACGCCCTGGGCGTTGCCCTCGCGGAACAGGCGCTTGTCGAAGACGTTGTCCACGCCGGCGGTGAAGCTCAGGTTTTTGGTGAACACATAGGTGCCGCTCAGCCCGGCGATGGCGTAGGGCGAGAGCTGGTTGTTGGCGCTGCCGGTGACGCGGTCGCCGTGGTAGTCGTATTTCTTCGGCGTCTGCTTGCCGTACCAGGCGACACTGGCCTGCAGCGACAGCGCATCGGTGGCCTGCCAGTCGAGCATGGAGTTCAGGGTGTACTTGGGTGTCACCGAGAGCACGTCGCCGGTTTCCTTGTTCTTCGACTGCAGCATGTAGGTGAAGTTGTTGCTCCACTTCAGCTGCTCCAGCAGCGGGATGGTCAGGGTGCCTTCCAGGCCCTCGACCAGCGCCTTGGGCACGTTTTCCCACTGGTAGATCGCGGCGTTGGCATAGCTGCCGGTGCCGCCGCTGGCCTGGTCGATGGGCGACAGGCCCGACTCGATCTTGTTCTTGTAATCATTGCGGAAGTAGGTCAGGCCGGCGATCAGGCCGTCCTTCTGGAACTCGATGCCCAGTTCCTTGTTGACGCTGGTTTCCGCCTTGAGGTCCTCGTTGCCCTGCAGGTAGCAGCTGGTGCTCTGGCCGTAGCAGCCCTGGCCGCGGCTGTAGAGCAGGTAGTCGGGGTTGAGCTGGTACAGGTTCGGCGCCTTGTAGGCGCGGGCGATGCCGGCCTTCAGGGTGACGCTGTCGGTGAGCGCGTGGGACAGGTTCAGCGACGGGCTGAAATTGTCGCCGACGATGCTGTGGTGGTCCCAGCGCAGGCCCGGGGTGAGCATGGTGCCGGGCAGCAACTCGATGTTGTCTTCGGCGAACAGCGAGAAGATCTGCGCCTGGGAGGTGGTGTCGCGGTTGGTGCTGGTGAGCCCCGGCACCGAGCCGCCTTCGCTGGTGGTCTGGGTGTTGGCGCTGGGGTCGTCGAGCTTCTGCTGCACCCACTCGCTGCCCAGGGTCAGGGTCTGGTCGCGCCAGGCGTGCAGCGGCAGGTTCACCTCGCCGTGGGCGGTCAGGTCGCGCAGGGTGGCGGTGTAGAAATCGGTGTTGCTGAAGATACCCTCGGTGCCGCCGGCCAGGCCTTCGTTGATGCGGCTGTTGCGGGTCTTCTCGTACTGCAGGTAGGCCATGGAGCTGCCGAAGTCCCACTCGCCGCGATGGGTGATCGAGTAGTTCTCGCGGTACAGGCGGTTGGTCTCGTGGCCGAGCATGGACTTCACGTTGGCGTTGCTGTTGGTGTTCTGCGTATCGCCGGTGTAGATGTTGCCCTGGCGGCTGAAGCCGGCCTCGAAGTCCAGCGTCTGCTCCGGCGTCAGGTGCCAGCTGAGCAGGCCGTTGACGTCCTTGTTGCGTACGCCTTCGCGGCCGGCGGGTAGGGTGCCGGCCTGGTTGCCGGTGCGGTTGGATTCATGGCCGGCGTTGATGTCCCAGTCGTCCGAGTCAGTCTTGGCGACGTTGCCGTACACGCGGTAGCTCAGGCTGTCGGTCAGCGGGCCGTTGAGGCCGAAGGTCATGCGCTGGGTGGCGCCTTCGTCGCTGTGCTGCGGGAAGTTGCTGTAGACGGTGACGTCGCCGTGGGTTTCCTGGCCCGCCTGTTTGGTGATGATGTTCACCACGCCGCCTGCTGCGCCGTTGCCGTAGCGCGCCGCCGCCGGGCCGCGCAGGACTTCGATGCGCTCCACCTGGTCAGCCGGCACCCAGTTGGTGTCGCCGCGCGAATCACGCTCGCCGCGCCAGCCGTAGCGCACGGCATTGCGGCTGGACACCGGTTTGCCGTCCACCAGGATCAGGGTGTTCTCCGGGCCCATGCCGCGGATGTCGATCTGGCGGTTGTTGCCGCGCTGGCCGCTGGTGGAGTTACCGGTCAGGTTGACGCCCGGCATGGTGCGGATGATCTGCGACAGGTCGCTGGCCGGCGGACGCTTCTTGATGTCCTCGGCGGTGATGATCGACACGCCCGGCATCTGCTTGGCTTCCTCTGCGGCGGTCGCGACGATGGTCTCGCTGTCGAGTTCGACGGGCTCGGAATCGGCGCTGGCGGCCTGCACGGCGAAGGACAGCAGGCTGCTGGAGAGCAGCAGGAAGGGCGGCAGGAAGTGCATCGGGCGGGACGGCATCGGTGATCTCCGACAACTGAAAGATCGCCAAATGATAATTAATGCTATTTGCCAGTAAAGCGCATTAACTTTCTAAACACTTGCCACGTCCTGGCGGGCCGCAGCGGCCGGCAGCCGCAGGTGCAGGCAAAGGCCGGCCTTGCCGTTCCCGCTGCCGTTCGCGGCCCACAAACGCCCGTCCGCCAGCTCCACGGCGCGCCGGGCAATGGCCAGGCCAAGGCCGAAGCCGCTGGACTCGGACGGTTGCAGCCGCTGGTAGGGCTGGAAGATGCGCTCCAGATCCTGCTCGGCCACGCCGGGGCCGTCGTCGCTGACGCGAAGGTGCCAGAATTCGCCCTCGCGCCAGCCATCCAGGCGCACGCTGCCGCCGCGCGGGGAATGGCGAATGCCGTTGCGCAGCAGGTTTTCGATGGCCTGGGCGAAGCTGTCCAGGTGCACCTGCACCACGCAGTCGGTGCCCAGCGAACAGGGCAGCCGCCCGGGCTCCCAGCCGCTTTCGAAGCAGGCGTCCTCACGCAAGGCTTCCCACACCGACAGGACCAGCACCGGCTCGCGCTCCAGCTGCGGGCGTTCGGTGTCCAGCCAGGCGAGGTCGAGGGTGTCTTCCAGCAGGCGCTGCATGTCCTGGATTTCCCGGTCCAGCCGCTCGCGCAACTGCCCTGCCGGCAGGTCGCTGTCGTGGGCGATGCGCAGGCGCGCCAGCGGCGTGCGCAATTCGTGGGACAGCGTGCGCAGCAGCAGGCGTTGCTGCGCCAGGCTATGCCGCAGGCGGTCGGCCATGTGGTCGAAGGCCAGCGCCAGTTCGCCCAGTTCGTCGCGACGATGGGCCAGCGGCGTGCCGGGGCCTTCGCTGTCCAGGTCGTCGGCGCGCAGGGCATCGGCGCGTGCGCGCAGGCGGTTGAGCGGCACGACCAGGTGACGGTAGATCAACAGGCCCAGGAGGGCGGCCAGCAGGGCAGGCACCACGCCGTGGCTGAACAGGTGCGTCCAGGGCGTCAGGCCGCCGGGCAGCAGGCGCTCGGGCAACTGCATGACCAGCCGCCCGCGCTCGGGATGCCGAGGGAACTCGATGCTGACGTAGGGCAGCTCGTCCTGCAGCCGGCGACTCATGGGCCAGTCCAGCTTGCGCATGAAGGTCAGGTGGCTGGATTCCTCCGCCGTCAGCGGCGTGGTGCTCAGGCTCCGCAGGTGGTCGTCGATCACCGCGACCCAGGTGTCCTCGGCGGCGGCGAGCTCCCGACGGAAGCGCTCCACGCCCTGGGTGCCCTGTTGCTCCCAGACCCGTTCGGCCTGTTCGGCGTAACGCGCCAGGTAGCTGCGGTCTTCGGGGCCGAGGAAGTACGTACTGCGCTCCAGCGACAGGCCCCAGCTCCAGATCAGCCAGGTGAGCAACAGGCAGAAACCGATTTGTAGCGCGGCGATCTTCCACAGCAGGGGATGACGGCGCATCAGTGACGGTCCGCGTCCACCAGGATGTAGCCCTGGCCACGCACGGCCTGGATCTGCACCTGCTGCGCACCGATGCTTGCCAGCTTGCGGCGCAGGTTGCAGACGTGCACGTCCAGCCCGCGATCCAGCCGGGTATAGGTGCGGTGCAGCACGCTCTGGTAGAGGTAGCTCTTGCTCAGCGCCTCCCCGGCATGGGCGTTCAGTGTGGCCAGCAGGCGGTATTCGGAATGCGTCAGGCCTGCCTGTTCACCGTTGTGGGAAACATCCTGCAGCTCATCGTCGAAGTGCAGCGAACCGCGGGGCCGCGGTTTTTCGCGGGCGCGATCCAGGCTTACCCGGCGCAGCAGCGCATCGATGCGCGCATCCAGCTCCGCCAGGCTGAACGGCTTGGGCAGGTAGTCGTCGGCCCCTCGGGTGAAGCCGGTGATGCGGTCCTGTTCCGCGCCAAGGGCGGACATCAGCATCACCGGCGTGGTGCGCGCGCGGCGCAGGGTATCCAGCAGCGCCAGGCCATCGATGCCGGGCAGGAGGATGTCCAGCAGGACCAGGTCGAAGTCGTTCTGGTGGACGGCCACCAGGCCCTGGTCACCGTTGGCGCAGGTGGTGACAGCAAAACCGCGCTGACAGAAATGACGTTCGAGGTCCAGGCGAAGACGGGAATCGTCTTCCACCAGCAAGAGCGAAGGGGACACGGTGAGCCTTGAGAGTTTCTGTAGTGAGAATCTTTAGCATTTGCAAATATCTCACTCCTGGCGGCCGGAAGGCAATGGCGATCTGCCAATGCCTCAGCGGCGCCGTCTCAGACCCAGCGGCGCACCCGGCTGCAGAAGGCATCGAACTCGGCGCCGAACAGCTCGCGCAGCGCCCGTTCTTCCGGGCGGATCTGGAAGCGTCCGATGTATAGCACGAAGCCCGCGACACCGAGCACCGCCCACGCCGAGCCGAGAAGAACGCACCAGCCGAGCAGGATGATGGCGAAGCCCAGGTACATCGGGTTGCGGGTGTGCCGGTAGATGCCGCTGATCACCAGCGCCGAGGCGCTTTCCGGTTTCAGCGGGTTGACCGTGGTGCGCGCGCGGCGGAACGAGGCCACACCCGCCAGGCACACCGCAGCGCCCGCCAGCACGACCAGCAGTGCCAACCACAGGCGTCCGCCCAGTGGCGCGATGGGACGCACCGCCAGCCACATCAGCACGCCGCTGACGATCGCCACCAGGGGCGGGGGAATACGGTGTTCCAGCCAATCCATGGGTATCTCCGGGCCAGTGCGGCCATGTCCAGTGAGGTGCCAACACTAGCCCAGATCGTTGCGATCAGCGCGGCCGTTTCACCGCGCGCACCTTGCCGCTGGTGCCGCCGCCGCAGTAGAAACGCTCGCCGCCGTCGGCTTCCAGGCCGGAGACGTGCATGCCCTCGGGCATGTCCAATTGCTCGAGCACCGCGCCGGACTGCGGGTCGACGCGGCGTAGCTCGCTGTAGGTCGATTCCGGGTCCCAGGTGCCGTGCCAGAGTTGGCCGTCGACCCAGGTCACGCCGGTGACGAAACGATTTGAATCAATCGTACGCAGGACTTCGCCGGTTTCCGGGTCGATCTGATGAATCTTCCGCGCACGGTATTCGCCGACCCAGAGCGAGCCTTCCGCCCAGGCCATGCCGGAATCGCCACCGTTGCCGGGCGCGGGGATGGTGGAGAGCACCTGCCCGCTGGCCGGGTCGATCTTCTGGATGCGGCGTTCGGCGATCTGGTACAGGTGCGTGCCGTCGAAGGCGGTGCCGGCGTGGGCGGGCACCTCGATGGCGCGCTCCAGCCTGCCGTCCTGCGGATCGAGGCTCTGCAGCCGCTCGCCGACGGCGAACCAGACGCGCCGGCCATCGAAGGTCAGGCCATGGACGGTGCTGACGCCGGGGAACGGGCCGTACTCCTGCAACACTTGCGCCGGGGATTGCTTGTAGTGGGTGGTCATGGTGTAGCCCTGCACGTGGTGGGTGGGAGCCTTCAGCCTATTCAGACACCGAAGGGCGCGGGGAGTAACAAGGTCGTCGCGAATCCCGGTGCCGGCGGCAGCGTCCAGCGCCGCGTGCGCCCCTGGCCCAGCGGCTGCACCTGGCCGGCGCTGGCGAGCGCTTCGAGGGCGCGCTGCACGCTGCGCTGACTGGTACCCAGGGCCAACGCCAGGGCGGAGCTGGCCCAGGCCTGGCCATCGCTGAGCAGCGCCAGCACATCAGCGTTGGCGTCCTCCCGCGGTGGCGCAAGGACCAGCGGATTGGCGGCGACCAGCCGATACCCCCGCGGTGTCGACTCGATGCCCGCCAAGGGTTGCAACAGACGCCGCAGCCGGCCGATTTCCACGCGCAGGCGGGCGCGGTGGGTATCGTCCGGGTGACGGGTGCGGAACACCCGGTTGATCAGGTCCGTGCGGACCACATCGTCCGGCCAGGCTTCACCCAGCGCGCGAGCGAGGGCGAAGAGCAGCGGGCGGCTGGCCAGCGACAGGTGGCCGACGCGGTGGCGACAGGCATCGATCACCAGCGCGTCGCTGTGCAGCAGGGCTTCCACCTGGTCCAACGACAGCAGGAGCGTGGCCTGCCGATCGATGCGCCGGGCGGCCGGGGCGGCAAGCAGCTGCGCGGCCTGGTCGACCTCCGCGCGCAGGGCGGCAATGCCGGATGCAGCAGCCGCGTCGGCGGCCTGGCCCAGCGCCGCCCGCGCCTGGGTTGCCTGTAGCCGGCGGACGGCGATGCCGGCAACGATGAGCCAATGCACCGCGCGCAGGTGCGCCGGCAGCGCTGCCGGTTCGAGAGCGGCCAGCGCAGCATTGGCGGCGTCGAGCTGGCCGATCAGCAGGGCGCGGCGGATCAGCAGGTAGCGCGCGTGGGCGGCATTGTCGGCATCGCCGTAGTGCTGCAGCACCTGCGTAGCCTGCTCCAGCGGCGCGGTCGGCCAGTTCAGCTCGCGGCTGGCCAGCGCCACTTCGGCTTCGGCGACCCGACAACGCGCGCGCTCGACGGGCTCGTGGTTGCCGAAGCCGCGGGCGGCACGGCGCAACAGGGCGCGCGCACGGGAGAAGTCGCCCAGCTGGGCCATGGCGATGCCGCGCAGGGCCAGCGCGGGCGGGTCCTCGCGCAGCGCCACGCGGTTCAGCGCCGCGAACGGGTCGCCCGCCGCCAGCGCGCTGGCCGCCGCCGTGATCAGCGAATCCATGGAAATCCCGCCACCCGTGTCGCTCCCCTCAAGCCGGTCTGCTGGCTAGTCTAGCCATGGCCGCGCGGCCGGTGCCGAAAGCGTGGGCACGGCATCGCCACGGCGGGCGTGACGCTCACCCGGCCTTGCGATACGCCGGGCGCAGCCTCGCCAGCAGTGCCGCCGCCAGGTCCAGCGTCGAGCACAGCAGGAAATAGAGCAGCGCGACGAACAGGAAGACTTCCGTGGGGTAGACCATCACCCGGTTGCTCACCTGGGTGGCGACGAAGGACAGCTCGCCGACGCCGATCACGTAGGCCAGGGAGGTGTCCTTGATCAGCGATACCCACTGGTTGAGGAAGGACGGCAGCATGATCGGCAGCGCCTGCGGCAGGATCACCAGGGTCAGCACCTGCCAGGGGCGCAGGCCCAGGGCGCGGGCGGCGTCCCACTGGCCCTTGGGCAGGCTGTCGATGCCGGCATGCACCGAGTGCGCGAGGTAGGCGCCGCCGATCAGCGACAGCGCGCAGACGACCGTGGCCAGCGCCGGCACGTCGATCTGGAAGACGATGGGCAGCAGGAAGTAGGTCCAGAAGATCAGCATCAGCACCGGGATGGCGCGGAAGAAACCGAGGAAGGCCACGAGCACGAGGCGCGGCCTGCCGCGCAATACCGACAGGGCGATGCCCAGCGCCAGGCCGATGACCGCCGAGGCGATGCCGGAGGCCAGGGCCAGGATGACGGTCAGCGCGGCGCCGCCCAGCGGGCCGTCCGGGTAGGCGCCGACGAGAAAGTAGGACAGGTTGTCGTGGATGACGGTGAAGTCCATGTCAGGCTCCCTGGCGGTAGCGGCGCGTCTGTTGCAGCGCCTCGCCCAGCGCCTCGATCAGCGCGATGGCGCCGATGTAGAGCAGGGTGGCGATGCCGAAGGCCTGGAAGGTCTTGAAGGTCTGCGTTTCCACCTGGCGCGAGGCGTAGGACAGCTCGGCCAGCCCGATCGCCATGGCCAGCGAGGAGTTCTTCAGCGCGTTCATGTATTGCCCCATCAGCGGCGGCAGCGCCGTCCGCAGCGCCTGCGGCAGGATCACCCAGCGCCACACCTGGAGCGGGCGCAGGCCCAGCGCCATGCCGGCCTCACGTTGCGCCGGGCGGACCGAGGCGATGCCGGCGCGAAATTCCTCGGCGATGAAGGCACTGGTGTAGAGCGTCAGGCCCCAGGCGGCGGCGATGAATTCGAAGGACGGCCACGCCAGGGCACCCAGCTCATGGGGTGTGTTCAACCAGGCAACGAGGTCCTCGGGCAGCAGCGCCGGCACGCCGAAGTACCAGAAGAACAGCTGCACCAGCAGCGGCGTGTTGCGAAACAGCGCGAGATAGGCCCGCGCCGGCCACGACAGCCAGCGCGACGCCGCCTGCCGGGCGATGGCCAGCGGCGCGCCGAGCAGCGTGGCGACCACGCAGCAGAACAGGGAAATACCGAGGGTGAGCAAAAAGCCGTCGAGCAGCCAGCTCAGGTAGGTCGGGGCGAGCAGTTCGCCGAACATCGTGGGAATCCATCAAGGGTAGGAACGGCAACGCCCCACGAGCGTGGGGCCTGCGGTAGAACACAGCGCGCGGCGAAGGTCAGCTCTTGTCGCCGATCTTGTACAGGCGCGCCAGGGGCGTCTTGGTGGTCGGGCCGAACCAGGTGTCGTAGATGGCCTGGGCCTTGCCGCTGGCCTCCAGCTCCGTGAGGCTCTGGTTGACGAACTCGCCCAGGGCCTTCTCGCCCTTGGGAATGCCGACGCCGATCAGGTCGTTGGAGATGGTGAAGGGCGGGACTTCGTACTTGTCCCTGTCCGGCACGTTGGCCAGCAGGCCGATCAGCTTCGGGCCGTCCTGGGTGATGGCCTGGACCTGGCCGTTGCGCAGGGCGGTGAAGGCGAACGGCGTGTCGTCGTAGGCGACGACCTTGGCGCCGGGGAATTTCTCGCGCAGCACGCCTTCGTTGACGGTGCCCTTGTCCACGCCGACGCGCCACTTGTTCAGGTCGTCGGGCGACTTGAGGCTGCCCTTGCGCACGATGAACTGCTGCCCGGAAGAGAAGTAGGGGATGCTGAAATCCACCTGCTGGGCGCGTTCGGGGGTGATGGTGAAGTTGGCCAGCACCAGGTCGACCTTGTTCGCGGTCAGCAGCGGGATGCGGTTGGCCGGGTTGGTCGGCAGGACCTGCAGCTTGACGCCCAGCTTGTCGGCCAGGGCCTTGGCGTAATCCACGTCGAGGCCTTCGATCTGCTTGCTCTTGGCATCGACGAAGCCGAACGGCGGGTTGCTGTCGAACGCGGCGACGCGCAGCACGCCGGCTTTCTTGATGTCCTCCAGGCGGTCGGCGTGGGCCAGGCCGGACAGGACGGCCAGGGCGAGGGCGGTAACGGCAGTGAGTTTCTTCATGAACATCCAGCTCCTTTTCGGGCCCCGTTCGTGCGACGGGTTCCCGTGATGATCGAGTGCGGGCCTTCGAGGGTGTCAAAGGCCCGTTCCAGAGCGGCGGGGATGGCCCACCGGCGACGCCGAGTGTGGCAGCGAGGCGGTGGCGCGGAGAAGGAATGAATTGGTCTAGCTCATAACCGGAAGAAATATAAATTCATGGTTGAATAACCGTTTGCATCGAACCCTGTAGGAGCGGGCCATGCCCGCGATCCGCGGACGAAGTCCGCGCAAGCCGGGGCGACGGAGCCGTGAGCCCTGCTCACGGATCGCGGGCATGGCCCGCTCCTACAATGACCTGCGCAAGGGCTGCCTTCTCCCTGACCCCGGCTATGCGCTCCGCTCCGAAGGGAGCGGGTCGCGTTCGGTGCAGGATGAAACCACAGCGACAGACGGCACGATCTGCCCCCTCTCCCTGAGGGAGAGGGCTGGGGTGAGGGGGTAAGCACAGCACGAAATTTCCAGGGAAAGACAGTCGCTCCTACGTGACTCTTGCCCTTGGTTCAGGGCTTCCAGCGTGCCGCGCCGATATCCACGGCGCGCGGCAGGATTCGCTCGGCGAGGAACAGGTCGGCGGTGCGCTGCTGCGCGGCGATGTCGGCGTCGCTCACCGGCTGGATGGGCGACGCGGGGCGGTGCTTGAAGGTTTCCTCGATCACTGCCGGCGCCAGCCCGGTGACGCGCGCCATGATCGCCACGCTGCCGGCTTGGTCGCTGCGGGTCAGGGCTTCGGCCTCGTTGAGCGTGCCCAGCACCTGGTGGATGAACGCTGGATGGGCGCCGGCGTATTCGCGGCTGGACAGATAGAACGGCCCGCTGAGGCCGACCGCCGAGCCATCCGCCAGCAAACGCGCATGGCCGTCCAGCAGCAACGCGGAATACCACGGGTCCCAGATCGCCCAGGCGTCCACCCGGCCGCTTTCGAAGGCGGCGCGGGCGTCGGCCGGCGTCAGGTAGAGTGGCAGGATGTCCTTGAGGGTCAGCCCTTCCTTCTGCAACAGGCGCAGCAGCAGGTTGTGCGAGCTGGAGCCCTTCTGGAAGGCCACGCGCTTGCCCTTGAGGTCGGCGACGCTGCGGATCGGGCTGTCCGTGGGCACCACCACGGTTTCCGCCTGCGGCTTGGGTGGCTCCACGCCGACGTAGAGCAGGTCGGCGCCGGCGGCCTGGGCGAAGATCGGCGGGATGTCGCCGGTGGAGCCGATGTCCAGGCTGCCGACGTTCAACGCTTCGAGCATCTGCGGCCCCGCGGGAAATTCGATCCACTGGACCTGCGTTTGCGGGAAGCGTTTTTCCAGCAGCCCGTGCTCCTTGGCCAGCACCAGGCTGACCGAGGCCTTCTGGTAGCCGATGCGCAGTTGCGCCGGGTCCTGCGCGTGGGCGGCGCCGGCCACGATGAGCAGCATTGCCGCAAGCAGTCGATTGAACAATCTCACCGGCTCAGTCCTTCCAGTCGTGGGAGGGTTTTTCCCAGAGGTTGATGCCGCCTTCCACCGCGTGGCGATCGATCTCCGCCAGCTCATCGGCGCTGAACGCGAGGTTGTCCAGCGCCGCGACGTTCTCGATGATCTGCTCCGGCCGGCTGGCGCCGATCAGCGCGGAGGTCACCCGCGCATCGCGCAGCACCCAGGCCAGCGCCAGTTGCGCCAGGCTCTGGCCGCGACGCTGGGCGATCTCGTTGAGCGCGCGGGCGCGGCGCAGGTTGTCCTCGGACAGATGCTCCGGGCGCAGCGAGGCGCCGCCCGGCTGGTTGACCCGCGCGTCGGCCGGCACGCCATTGAGGTAACGGTCGGTGAGCAGCCCCTGGGCCAGCGGCGTGAAGGCGATGACGCCGGCGCCCAGCTCGTCGGTGGTGGCCAGCAGGTCCTTTTCCACCCAGCGGTTGAACAGGTTGTAGGCTGGCTGGTGGATCAGCAGCGGCACCTTCCATTGCGTCAGCAGCGCCGCGAGTTCGGCGGTCTTGCCGGCGGAGTAGGACGAGATCCCCACGTACAAGGCCTTGCCCTGCTGCACGGCGCTGGCCAGCGCGCCGGCGGTTTCTTCCAGCGGCGTGTCGGGGTCGAAGCGGTGCGAGTAGAAGATGTCCACGTAGTCCAGGCCCAGGCGTTTCAGGCTCTGGTCGAGGCTGGCGAGCAGGTACTTGCGCGAGCTGCCGCCCTGGCCGTAGGGGCCGGGCCACATGTCCCAGCCGGCCTTGGTGGAGATGATCAGCTCATCGCGGTAGGCGGCGAAGTCCTCGCGCAGCAGGCGGCCGAAGTTGATCTCGGCGCTGCCGTAGGGCGGGCCGTAGTTGTTGGCCAGGTCGAAGTGGTTGATGCCCAGGTCGAAGGCGGTGCGCAGCAGGGCGCGCTGGCGGTCCAGCGGCACGCTGTCGCCGAAGTTGTGCCACAGGCCCAGGGAGAGGGCGGGCAGCACCAGCCCGCTGCGGCCGACGCGGCGGTAGGGTACGCGCTGGTAGCGGTCGGGGTGGGCGAGGTAGGTCATGCAAACTCCTTGGAAAGCGGGCCGCAGAGAGGGCGGCCGGTGAATCGTCAGATCGTGTAGCGGTTGGCCGGGCGTTTGAGCCCGAGGTGCTCGCGCAGGGTGCTGCCGCTGTACTCGCGGCGGAACAGCCCGCGGCGCTGCAGCTCGGGCACGACGTGGTTGGCCACGTCTTCCAGGCCGCCGGGCAGGTGCGGCACCAGCACGTTGAAGCCGTCGGCGGCGCCGCCTTCGAACCAGGCCTGCAATTCGTCGGCGATCTGCGTCGGCGTGCCGATCAGGCTGTGGTGCCCGCGTCCACCGGCGATGCGTCGGCCGAGTTGGGCGAGGGTCAGGTTCTCCCGCCCGGCCAGTTCGGTGAGCAGCAACTGGCGGCTGCGCTGCCCGCTGTCGGTGAGCGGCAGCTCGGGCAGGGGGCCATCCAGCGGGTAGGCGGAGAGGTCGAAGTTGCCGAGCATGCGCGACAGCAGCGCGACGCCCACCTGCGGCTCCACCAGCTCCTGGAATTGCTCGAACTTCTCCTGCGCCTCGGCCTGGCTCTGGCCCACCACCACGAACACGCCGGGCATGATGCGCAGCTCGTCCGGGCCGCGCCCGAAGCGCGGCAGGCGGCCTTTCAGGTCGTTGTAGAAGTCGCGGGCGGCAGCCAGGGACGTCTGCGCGGTGAACACCACGTCGGCGGTCTGCGCGGCCAGCTCGCGGCCGGTCTCGGAACTGCCCGCCTGGACGATCACCGGCCGGCCCTGGGGCGTGCGCGCCACGTTCAGCGGGCCCTGCACGCGGAAGTGTTCGCCCTCGTGGTTGAGCACATGCAGCTTGGCCGGGTCGTAGTACTGGCCGCTGGCCTTGTCGCGGGTGAAGGCGTCGTCTTCCCAGCTGTCCCACAGGCCGGTGACCACCTCGTGGAATTCCCGCGCGCGGGCGTAGCGCTCGGCGTGGCCGAAGTGCTCCTGGCGGTTGAAGTTCAGCGCCTCGGCGGCGGCGTCGGAGGTCACCAGGTTCCAGCCGGCGCGGCCGGCGGAAAGATGATCGAGGGACGCGAACTTGCGCGCCACGTGGTAGGGCTCGTTGTAGCTGGTGGTCACGGTGCCGATCAGGCCGATGCGCTCGGTCACCGCCGCCAGGGCCGCGAGCAGGGTCAACGGCTCGAAGTGGTCGGAGCGCGCCATGCGGCTGGCGATCTCGGCGGTGGGCGCGGCCACGCTGTCGGCGACGAAGACGGCGTCGAACTTCGCCGCTTCGGCCACCTGCGCCAGGCGCTTGTAGAGGCGGAAGTCGAGCCCGCCGTCGGCCGGCACGTCCGGGTGGCGCCACGCCGAAACGTGGTGCCCGGTGGCCATGAGGAAGGCGCCAAGGGAAAGGGTGCGTGTCATGTCGGTGTTCCTGTGTGTCCGTCGGGAGGGACGCAAGGCGGCGTGCCGTTCTTGTCGGCGGCGCCGGGGCGAGCCGGCGCCGTTTGCTTCAAGCGATCAGAAGTCCTTGCGCAGCTCGACGCCGAAGTAGCGTCCGTCGTCGCGCGGCACCATGCGGTAGATGTAGCTGCCGCCGCTGGCCAGCAGGGGCGAATAGGACTTGTCGGTGAGGTTCTTGCCCACCACCGCCACGCGCCAGCCTTCGTTGTAGTCGGCCAGCGCGACACTGGCGCCCCATAGGCCGTAGGCGCCCTGGATGGTGTCGGGGTTCTGGCTGAGGTCGTACTGCACCTTGTCCTGCCAGCTGTAGTCGGTGCCCAGCTCCACATCCAGGCCGTTGTCCAGCGGGATGCCGTAGTCGGCGCGCACGTAGCTCTTCCAGTCCGGCGAGAAGGGCAGCGGCTTGCCGTTGACGTTGCACGCCGCCGCCGCGCCCGCGGGGCAGGCGAAGCTGTCGATGCGGGCCTTGGTGTAGGCGAGGGCGCCGGAGAGCTTGAGCTGGCGGGTGGCCTGGTAGCTGAAGTCCAGCTCGGCGCCCTCGGTCTTCACCTTGCCCGCGTTGATCAGGCGGGTCACCACCTGGCCGGCGACGGTGTCGTAGAAGTTCGCCTGGTAGTTGTCGTACACGGTGTGGAACACCGCGAGGTTGGCGGTCAGGCGGTTATCCAGCGCGGTGGCCTTGAGGCCCGCTTCCCAGGAGTTGGACGTCTCCGGCTTGAGCGCCTCGGTGTCGCGCGGCTGCATGTTGAAGAACACGTTGTAGGCCGGGCCTTTGTAGCCGCGCGAGTAGGTGAGGTAGCTGGTCAGCTGCTCGCTGAGGTCGTACTGCAGGCCCAGGCGGCCGGACCAGCCGTCTTCGTCGGTGGAGCCGGAGCTGGAGGTGGAGGGCTGGATGCCGGTCACCGCGGTGGACGAGGTGGAGCGGCGGCGGTGGTCATATTCCAGCTCGTCGTGGGTGTAGCGCAGGCCGGCGATACCGCGGAAATCGTCGGTGAAGTTCAGCGTGCTCTCGCCGAACACCGCATAGGTGTCGCTGCGCGTGCCGTAGTCGGCCACGCCGGTATTCTGCGCGGTGGTGGAGGTCACGACGCGGCGGTAGGTCTCGTCGTCCACGGCGTGCATGTAGTAGACGCCGCCGACGTATTCGAGGAACTCGCCCTTGGGCGAGGCCAGGCGCAGCTCCTGGGAGTACTGGTCGTAGTTCAGCTCGCCCTTGTCGTGGGAGCTGGGGATGCTCGCCGTGACCTGGGACAGGCGGTCGCCATCCTGCCACTGGGTGTTATCCCAGCCGCGCCAGGCGCTGATGGAGGTCAGGGTGTAGTCGCCCAGGTTCCAGTCCAGCTGCGCCGACAGGCCCTTGTTGGTGTCGTCGACGTGGGTGCGGTAGTCGCTGTTGATCTTGCGGTTGTCGCTGTCCGGCGTCACCGGCCGCAGCGCGTTGGCGAAGGCCGGGCTGGTGGTGCTGGTGATGACGCCGCTGGGGCTGTCGTCGTTGCCCTGCATGTAGTCGGCGATCAGGGTGACCTTGAGGTCGTCGTTGGGGGTGATCTCGAACTTGGTGCGGGCGCCGGCGCGGTTGTAGCCGTTCACCTCGTGGCCGTTGTAGACGTTGTCGACGTTGCCGTCGTAGCTGCCCACCAGGGTGGTGACGCTGGCCTTGAGCTTGCCGGGGATCAGCGTGCCGCCAATGCCGAAGCGGGTGCGGTTCTCGTTGCCGCCGCCAAAATGCGAATAATCGATGTAGCCGGTGGTGTCGTCCGGCACCTCGCGGGTGACCACGTTGAGCACGCCGGCCGAGGCGTTCTTGCCGAACAGCGTGCCCTGCGGGCCGCGTAGCACTTCGATGCGCTCGACGTCGAGCAGGTCCAGGGTGGCCTGGCCGGCACGGCCGAGCACCACGCCATCGATCACCGTCGACACGCTCGGCTCGACGCCGGGGGAGGTGGAGATGGTGCCCACGCCACGGACGAACAGCGAGGTGTCCTTGTTCGAGGCACCGGTGCGGAAGTTCAGCGTCGGCACCTGCTGGACGATGCTCGATACGTTGTTGCGGTTGTCGCGTTCCAGTTGCTCGCCATAGAGCACGGAAACGGCCACGGGGACCTTCTGCAGCGATTCCTCGCGGCGGGTGGCGGTCACGGTCACGGCCTTGAGCGTCGGTGCCGCCTCGGCCGATGGGGTGTCGCCGCCGCTGGATTCGGCGGCCTGCACGCTGCAGGCGAGGGCGCCGATCACGCTGGCGATGCCCAGGGCCAGCGCGCTGCGCCGACCCGTGAAGTGCGGACGGCCGAGCGTCCCCCGATGTTGCGATTGCATAGCCACTCCTTCTTGCCCTGGTCCGCCCCGGGTCTTTTGCCGGGGCGCCTTTTATCTGCGGGACTGTCACGAGCGCTCGCTCGTGCGAGTGGCTGGAATCTTGCGGACAGTTTGTGTTGTTAGCGCTAACATCGACGAGTATCCTGAATCGCCAGATAGAACGTCAAATAATTAAAAATTACGTTTATATTCCTGACATCACAGATCACGACCGACAGGCAGGAGAGCCGGCTTGGCCAACCAGACACCCCGCAAACGCCGTGGCGCAGGCCGTGTGACCCTGACCGCGGTGGCCGAGCGCGCCGGCGTTTCCGCCATCAGCGTGTCGCGCTATTTCAACCAGCCGGCGCAGCTGTCGGATGACCTGCGCGAACGCATCGGCGCGGCGGTGGAGGCGCTGGGCTATGTGCCCAACCAGGTGGCCGGCGGGCTGGCGTCGGCGCGGGGCAGGGTGGTGGGCATGGTGGTGCCGAACATTTCCGGGCCGATCTTCGCCGACACGATCCAGGCCGTCAGCGACACCCTGGCCGCCCACGGCTACCAGTTGCTGCTGGCCTCCAGTTACTTCTCCGAAGACAGGGAGGAGAACGCCGTGCGCGCCTTCCTCGGCTGGAACCCGGCGGCCCTGGTGCTGACCAGCCACTTCCACACCGCCGCGACGCAGAAGCTGATCGCCGCGGCGGACATGCCGGTGGTCGAGGTCTGGGATTACCAACCCGAGCGCGCGCCGATCCAGGTCGGTTTTTCCCATTACCAGGTCGGCGTGGACGCGGTGCGCTACCTGCACGGCAAGGGCTATCGGCGTATCGCCTTCGTGCAGAACAGCGCGCCCGGCGACTTCAGCGCCCTGGACCGTCGCGACGGGTACGCCGACACCCTGCGCGACCTGGGCGGCGAACCGTGGATGTTCGTGCCCACCGAGAGCGCGCCCTTCGAGGCCGGGCGCCAGGCCATGGAAGCACTGATGGCCCGCGGTGCGAAGCGCCCCGAGGCGATCGTCTTCGCCAACGACAACCTCGCCGCCGGCGGCCTGCTCGCCGGCCAGCGCGCCGGGCTGAAGATTCCCGAGGAGTGCGCGGTGCTGGGGTTCGGCGACTATCCCTTTGCGCCGATGCTGCTGCCGAGCCTTTCGACCATCAAGCCGCCGGCCCGCGAGATCGGCGAGATCGCCGCGCTGCGGGTGCTGCAATCCATCGGCGTGCTGCCGCTGGAGGGCGCGGTGGAGCGCCTGAACCTGCTCGGCTGCCGGGTGCTGGAGCGCGAAAGCGGCTGAATGCCCCCTGTGTAGGAGCGGGCCATGCCCGCGATCCGTGAGCAGGGCTCACGGCGTCGATATGGAGAAAATGGCGCGGACTTTGTCCGCGGATCGCGGGCATGGCCCGCTCCTACAGGGCGAGCGGTCATTTCACCAGCAGGTCGATCACTTCCTGGTCGCTGAGCTGGTGGAAGTCGCGGTAGTGGTCGCCGACCGCGCGGAAGGGCGAGGGCGTGTCCAGGCAGACCAGCTCGTCCACCTCCTCGCGCAGCCGCTGCACGGTTTCTGCCGGGCCCACCGGCACCGCCAGCACCACCCTGTGCGGGTGCTGGGCGCGCAGGCATTGCAGCGCGGCGCGCATGCTGCTGCCGGTGGCCAGGCCGTCATCGACCACGACCAGGTCGCGGCCTTCCACCCGGGCCGGGGCCTTCACGCCGCGGTAGAGCAGACGGCGGCGCTCCAGTTCGCGCAGCTGTTCCATCACCTGCTGTTCGAACCACTGCGCCGGCGGGTCGAAGCGCGCGAGCATCGCTTCGTCCACCACCCAGTTCGGCTCGGGGCCGTCGACAATGGCACCCAGGGCATATTCCTCGTTGCCCGGTGCGCCGATCTTGCGCACCAGCAGCACGTCCAGCGGCGCGGCGAGGATGCGGGCGATTTCCTTGGCCACCGGCACGCCGCCACGGGGCAGCGCAAGGATCAGCGGGGCGACCAGCGGCATGTCGCGCAGGACCATGGCCAGGGCGATGCCGGCGTGGCGCCGATTGGTATAGCGCGGACTGGGCATCTGCACCTCCTTTGCCGAGTTACAGCAGCTTATCCAGGGTGATGGGCAGCTCGCGTATGCGATTACCGGTTGCATGGTAGACCGCGTTGGCGACCGCCGCCGCCACGCCGACGACGCCGATCTCGCCGACGCCCTTGGAGCCCAGCGGATTGACCACCGCATCCGGCTCGTCGACGAACAGCACGCGGATATCGCCGATGTCGGCCTGCACGGGGATGTGGTACTCGGCCAGGTTGTGGTTCATGAACCGCCCCAGGCCGTGGTCCATCAGGCTGGCCTCGTGCAACGCCATGCTCACGCCCCAGACCACGCCGCCGAGAATCTGGCTGCGCGCGGTCTTGGGGTTGACCACGCGCCCGGCGGCGATGGCGCTCACCACCCGGCGCACGCGCACCGTGCCCAGTGCCTCGTCCACCGCCACCTCGACGAACACCGCCGAGTGGGTGGCCGTGGCGTAGCGCTGGCGCAGCGCCGAGGGATGGGCGGTGGCGCTGGCCTGCAAGCTGCCGTAGCGCTGGAACAGCTCGGTAAAGGCGATGCGCTGGCTGCTGGACGCCGCCTGCAAGTGGCCCTCGCTGCACTGCACCTGGTCATCGGCGATGTGCTGGAAAGGCCCGGAGGGCAGTTGACGGGCCGCTTCCAGCAGGGTTTGCCGGAGTGCCAGGCACGCCTCGCGCACCGCGCTGCCCACCGAGGACACGGTGAACGAGCCGCCCTGCAGCGGGGCCTGGGGCAGCGAGGAGTCGCCCAGTACGAAGCGCACCTTCTCCGGCGGCAGGCCGAGGGTTTCGGCGGCGATCTGGGTCATGGCGGTGTAGGTGCCGGTGCCGATGTCGGTGGTGGCGCTGGCTACCACCACGCTGCCGTCCGGCGCCAGTGCGGCACTGGCGCTGGCGGGCATCTGCATGGCCTCCCAGACGCCGGTGGCCATGCCCAGGCCGATGCGCTGCTCGCCTTCGCGCAAGGTGCCGGGCGCGGGCATCTGCGTCGGCCAGCCGAATTGCCGCGCGCCTTCGCTGTAGCAGTCGCGCAGGGCCTTGCTGGAATAAGGCTTGCCGAGGTTCTGGTTGAGCGCGGTGAAGTTGATCAGGCGCAGGTGCAGCGGGTTGAGGCCGGCGGCCCAGGCCAGTTCGTCCATGGCGCACTCCAGGGCGTAGACCCCTTCGGCGGCGCCTGGGGCGCGCATGTCCAGCGGCGTGTAGACGTCCAGCGGCACCAGGCGATAGGTAAGACGGACGTTGTCGCAGTGGTAGAGCATCCCCGACCATTCGGCGACGTGGGCGGTGAACTGCTCGAAGCGCGAGGTCTGCCCGGTGACCTGGTGCACCAGGCCGAGCAGGCGGCCCTCGGCGTCGGCGCCCAGGCTCAGGCGCTGCACCGTGCGTGGCCGATAGCCAAAGGTGAACTGCTGCTGGCGGGTCAGCGCGACGCGCACCGAGCGCTTGAGCATGAGCGCGGCCATCGCCGCCAGCGGCAACTGGTACTGCGGGCGCAAGCCGGAGCCGAAGGCGCCGCCGATGAACGCCGCCTGCACGCGCACCTGGGTGGGTTCGAGCTTGAGCACGTGGCACAGGTAGCTCTGGCTGTTCTGCGAGCCCTGGGTCTTGTCGTGCACCAGCAGGCTGCCGTCCGCCTGGTAGATCACCGTGGAGGCGTGCGGCTCCATGGGGTTGTGGTGCTCCACCGGCAACTCGTACTGGGCCTCGATGCGCACCGGCGCGCTGGCCAGCGCGCCATCGGCATCGCCGCGCGGGCCGGGCAATTCGGCGGGCGCGGGCAGGGCATCGTCCAGCTGGCGGCGCAGGTCGGTGGCGTGCGGCTCGGTCGCGTATTCCACGGTCACCAGGGCGGCGGCGTAACGGGCGGTCTGCAGGTCGTCGGCCACCACCAGCGCCACCGGCTGGCCGTTGTACAGCACGCGGTCGTTGAACAGGGGGCGGAACGACGAGCCGTCGGCGGAGTCCTCGTCCTCGTAGCTGTCATCGTCGGCGGCCAGCGGCGGGCGGTTCAGGTGGCTCATCACCAGGCGCACGCCGGGCACGGCGCAGGCGGCGTCGCTGTCGATGGCGATGATCCGCCCGCGGGCGATGCGGCTGTTGACCACCGCGCCATGGAGCAGACCCTCGGCGCCGTATTCGGCGGCGTAGCGCGCGCCGCCGGTGACTTTCAACGGGCCGTCGACGCGGTCCAGCGGGGTGCCGATGGAGCGATGCGGATGACGGTTCATTGCGCACCTCCTGCGGCCATGTGCAGGGCGCGGACGATGCTGCGCCGCGCCAGTTCGATCTTGAAGGCGTTGTCGCGCAGGGGTCTTGCGCCGCGCAGCAGGTGGTCGGCGCAGCGCTGGAAGTGCGTCGCCTCGGGCCGGCAGCCCAGCAGCAGGTCTTCCGCCTCGGCGTCGCGCCAGGGTTTGTGCGCTACGCCGCCCAAGGCAATGTTGACCTGGGCGATGCGCCCGTCGCCATCGAGCAGCAGGCCGACGGCCACCGACACCAGGGCGAATGCGTAGGATGCGCGGTCACGCACCTTGAGGTAGGCGCAATGCTGCGGGAAGCCCTCGCCGGGCAGTTCGATGCCCAGCACCAGCTCATCGGCGGCGAGGATGTTGTCCTCCTGCGGGCGGCTGCCGGGCAGCCGGTGGAACTGCTCGAAGGTCAGGCAACGCTGCGCCTGCGGGCCGCGCACGTGAACCAGGGCGTTGAGCGCGGCCAGCGCCACGCAGAGGTCCGAGGGATGCACCGCCACGCAGTGCTCGCTAGCGCCGAGGATGGCGTGCTGGCGGTTCAGGCCGTCCCTCGCCGGGCAGCCGCTGCCGGGCTCGCGCTTGTTGCAGGGTACGGCGCGGTCGTAGAAGTAATGGCAGCGCGTGCGTTGCAGCAGGTTGCCGCCGGTGCTGGCCATGTTGCGCAACTGCGGCGAGGCGCCGGCGAGGATGGCGCGGCTGATCAGCGGGTAGCGCGCGGTGACCTGCGGGTGCGCGGCGAGGCTGGCGTTGTCCACCAGCGCGCCGATGCTCAGCCCGCCGGCGTCGGTATCGCGGATCTCGCGCAGCGGCAGGGCGTTGATGTCGATCAGCCGCTCGGGCCGTTCGACCTCCTCCTTCATCAGGTCCACCAGGTTGGTGCCGCCAGCGATGAAGCGGCTGTGCGGGCCGGCCAGCGCCACGGCCTCGTCGATGCCGGCAGGGCGGCTGTAGGCAAAGGGCGTCATAGTTCCTCCAGGCGGCTGGCGGGCAGGGCCTCCTCGATGGCATCGAGGATGTTCGGGTAGGCGCCGCAGCGGCACAGGTTGCCGCTCATGCGCTCGCGCAGGTCGGCGCGATCGGACGGCGCAGGCTCGTGGGCCAGGGCGACGGCGGAGCAGATCTGTCCCGGCGTGCAGTAGCCGCACTGGAAGGCGTCGTGGCGGATGAAGGCGGCCTGCATCGGGTGCAGTTGCTCGCCCCGGGCCAGGCCTTCGATGGTGGTCAGGCGATGGCCGTCGAGCATCACCGCCAGCAGCAGGCAGGCGTTCACCCGGCGGCCGTCCAGCAGCACGGTGCAGGCGCCGCACTGGCCGTGGTCGCAGCCTTTCTTGCTGCCGACCAGGCCGAGGTGCTCGCGCAGCAGGTCGAGGGTGGTGGTCCAGGGCAGCACGTCCAGCCGCCGTTCTTCGCCATTGAGGATCAGGCTGATGCTCTGCGCCGCCATGGGCGGCTCGCGGTGTGCGGGCATGGTGCCTCCGGAGTCTGGGTGGCTTGCCTGTGCTGTGAGTGAGGGCCGCGAGGATGGTTCGGAAAATCCGGGTGAGCGGTCAGGGCGCGGCAAGCGCCTGGAGGAACTCGCCGAAACCGCCGCGTGCGCGGTAATCGCGTCGGGCGCTGGTGGTGACGCAGGTCTGGTGCGTCCAGACGATGCGCGCGCCGCTGCGCTCCAGGTCGCGCACCAGGTGCACGTCCTCGTCGCTGGGCAACGGGCGGAAGCCGCCGACGCGCCGGTAGGCCCGCGCGCAGACGCCCAGGTTGGCGCCGTGGATGTGCCGGTGGTCCTCGCGGCTCTGGTAATGCGCCTCGTAGCGGCGGCGTACCTGCGGCGCATGGGCCGACCAATCGCCCACCTGCACCGTGCCGCACACCGCCTCGGCCTCGAAGGCCAGTTGGCGCACCAGCCATTCATGGTTCACCTGGCTGTCGGCGTCGGTGCAGGCCAGCCAGCGGGCGCCACGCTGCAGCAGCCATTCGGCGCCGGCGCGGCGAGCCTGGCCGACATTGCGCGCGCTGACCTGCAGCACCTCCACGCCGGCCCCGCGGGCCACGGCTTCGCTGGCATCGCTGCAGGCGTCGAGCACCACCAGGATGCACACCGCCTCGCCGTCCAGGCCTGGATGGCGGGCGGCATCGCGCAGCGAACGCAGGCAGTCCCCCAAGACCTTTTCTTCATTGTGTGCGGGTACCAGCACGCCGATCATCCAGCCTCCTCGTCGAACCACAGCTCCAGGCGGAAATCCCGCTCCAGGTGGCGCACCGCCGGGCGCTTGCCCAGGGCGTCGGCCAGTTCCTCATGCACTGCGTCGCCGGCCCGCGCGCAGCCGTCGATGGGATGGCGCCAGTGGCAGGCGAGCAGCACACCGCCCTCGCACAGGCTCTCGCGGGCCTGCTCGGCGGTGCGCTGCCAGGCCTTCGGGGCGAGGTAGTAACCCACTTCGCCGAGCACGATCAGGTCGAAGCGCGCCCGCGGCCAATCCTCGGGCAGGCTGTGCTGCTCCACGCGCACGTTCTCCAGGGCGGCCAGCCGCTCGCGGGCCAGGGCCACGCCGGCGGCGCTGTAGTCGCTGCACAGCAGCCAGTCCACGCGCTGGGCTAGCACGGCGCTGGTTTCGCCATTGGCACAGGCGGGCTCGTAGCCATGGCGGAACGAGGGACGGGGCAGGCTGGCGAGGATCAGTTCGCGCTTGCGCTGCTCGTACCAGCGGGTGCGGAACGACCACGGGTCGGGGTCGCCTTCGTACAGTTCATCGAAATAGCTGGCCGGCAGCCCCTGGGAGGGATTCATGCGAAGTACACCTCGAAGGGTTGCGCCAGGGTCTCCAGCAGATGCTCGCCGAGCACCGGATCGGGGCCCTCCAGCTGGCTGGCATGGGCCTGGATGGCCTCGCGCTTGCGTCGCGCCGCGGCCGGCGTCAGGTCCAGGCGTTGCGCCCGTTCCCAGGGCAGCCGGGGGTCGCCCGGCACGGCCCAGTGCCAGGCCCAGACCGGCGCTTCGATATGCCGGGCGCCGCACTGCGCGGCCACTTCGGCGCAGGCTAGGGCGGTGGCCTGGTGGTCGCAGTGGCCGTCGCCGCGCCAGGTGCTGATCAGCCGGTCGCCGGGGCGGACCAGCGCGCGCAGGCGCTCGGCCAGGGCGGTGGCGTCCACCCCGGCATCGGGCAGGTGCAGGCGCTGCCAGTCCCAGCGCGGCAGGTTCAGGCCGAGGCGGGCGAGGGCGGTGCGGCTTTCCACGGCGCGGGTGGTGCGCAGGCGTTGTGGCGTCCAGTGCGGCGAGCCGGGGTGGCTGCCTTCGCCATCGGTGACCGACACCAGCACGCCCGGCTTGGCCTCGGCGGCCAGCAGGGCGAGCAGGCCGCCACAGGCCAGTACTTCATCGTCGGGGTGGGGCGCGACCACCACCAGGCGCTCGCCGGGTGGCAGCAGGTCTTCCGGACGCAGGCGCGGCAGCCGCTGCAGGTGCGTCGCGGCGCGCCACACCGCTGCCGGGGTGCCGGAGGAGTCGGCAATCAGGTTGACGGGCTGGTTCACAGCGCCCAGGCCTCTTCATGGCCCGCCTTCAGGTGCAAGCCGAGGTGCGCCAGGTCGCGCTCGCCGTGGCTCTGCCGCAGGAACACCGGGAGGTCGGCGGCCAGCCGGGCGAAGCGGCGGTCGCGGCAGAAGGGCGTGGCGCCGAGGGCGCGGCCGACGTGCCACTGCACCGCCTCCACCGCGCCTTCCACCTGCGCCCGCACGCGCCGGGCGGCCAGCTCCGAAGGCGCGGCGGGGTGCTCGTCGATCCACCCGGCGCATTCGCGCAGCGCTCCGGCCGCGCCGGCCAGCGCGGCGTCCACCGCGCCGAGGTGGGCCATGGCATGCGGGTCGTCGCTATGGCCGTAGCGCAGGTAGCTGGCCAGGCGGCTGGCCGCGCCATACCAGCAGGCGGCGATGCCGGCGCCGCCATGCCAGAAGCCGGGGCGTTGCAGGTATTCCTCCGGGCCGCCGACGCAGCGCGCCAGGGCGTTGTCGAAGTCCACCGTCACGCTGTGGGTCGCGGCCATGCCCACGGCGTTCCAGCCGCCCGAGCCGACGCTCACCCCCGGCTGGGCGAGGGTAACCGCCACCAGTTGCGAGCGCTGCTGCTCATCCTTCACCGTGACCAGGGCGTGCTCCACCACGGCGGCGCCGGAGCACCAGGCCTTGCTGCCGCTGATGCGCACCTGGCCGTCCTCGCGGGTGTCGATCCGCACGCTCACCCCCGGCGGCTCGGCTGCCCATACCGCCCAGGTGCCGGGCAGCGCGTCGCCGTCCAGTTCGGCGAGGATCGCCAGCGCATCGGTATGCCCCTCGTAGAGCTTGAGCAGCGACAGGTCGGCGCCGGCCACCGTGGCCAGCGCCTGCCAGCGGCGCAGGGTGTCGCCGCCGCCGGGCAGCGGCAGGCGGTCCAGCCCGTCGTCGCGGAGCTGGCGCAGGGCGGCGCCGAGGAACGGCCCCTGGTGGGCGTGCTCCAGCGGCAATTCGAAGTCGCGCAGAAGGTCGCGCAGGGCGAGCAGACGATCCTGAGTCATGGTGATCCCCGAGGCAGGTTCCTTATTCATCCGGACTGCGAGTCCCGCGCTTGGGTTCAGACGAAATTCACCATCGCGCCCTCGGGTTGAACGTCCATACGCCGCGCCACTCCTACGGATAAGTCCTCCCGGAAGCACGCCGATGAATACCCATGTCACCCGGCTAGCCGCGCCGCGCGAGATTTCCGCGCAGCGCACCGTCACCTGGCACCTGACGCTGTTCATCCTGCTCCTGATCGGCGCGATGGGGGTGAGCGGTGCGGTGATGGCGCATATCGCCTCGCTGCAGGACCAGCTCGCCCGCGAGCAGACGCGCTTCTACGTCGGCAAGGCGCTGCAGAACCGCATCGCCACCTCCGAGTCGCTGCTCAAGAGCAACGCCTTCTGGAACGACGCCTACCGCCACCTCAGCCCGCCGCTGAACTTCGCCTGGGCCTTCGACGACGACAACATCGGCCCGCAGCTGTACACCGCCAACGGCTACGAACTGGTGTGCGTGCTGAACCAGGGCGGGGAGGAGTACGTGCTGGTGGAAGGCAAGCCATCGCGCAGCCACTGCACCAGCCTGATGCCAGCCAACCTCGACGAGCTGCGCGACGACGCCAGTGCCGCCGCCCGGCGCGACAAGGCGGTGAGTCGCTACGTCAGCCTCGCCGGGGGGCCGGCGATTGCCAGCGCAGCGCTGGTCAAGCCGGTGCGCGACGGCGAGGCGCTGGACGGCCCGCTGATGATCCTGGTGGACCGCCTGACGCCCACCAAGCTGCAGAAGCTGGCGCGGGACTTCGGCGTGGACGGCCTGCAGGTCCTGCCCGACGACCGGCGGCCCAACCTGGGCAATGCCGTGGCCCTGGGCAGTTCCGGCTACGAGCTCAGCTGGCACACGCCCACGCCCGGCAGCGACATGCTCCGGCGCCTCGCCGGGGCCTGGGCCGCGGTGGGAGTGCTGGTGGTGATCTTCCTGGTCTGGCTGATCCGCGCCGCCCTGGCCAACGCCCGTGTGGTGGATCACTACCAGCGCAGCCTGAAGGACAGCAACCAGGCGCTGGAAACCAGCGAGCAGCGCTTCAAGGCCATCGCCGAGGCCAGCTCGGACTGGATCTGGGAAACCGACGAGAGCTTCCGCCTGAGCTACCTGTCCGCACGCTTCGAGATCCTTACCGGCTACCGCATCGCCGAGTGGGTGGGGCGGCGCATCGACGACCTGATCACCTGCGACACCACCAGCCTGATCGCCTGGCTGGAGAAGATCCCCCCTGAAGGCCATTCCAGCACCCTGACCTGCGGCTTCCGCGATGCCCACGGCTTGCGGCGCATCTGCAAGTTCACCGCCTCCGGGGCCGGCGGGCGCGGCTACCGCGGCACCAGTGCGGACATCACCCACGAGGTCGAGGCCCACGCGCGCATCCAGCACCTGTCGCTGCACGACGCCCTGACCGGCCTGCCGAACCGCAGCAAGCTCGCCAGCTTCATGGACGACCTGCTGGGCAGCGGCCGCGAGCAGCAGATGGCGGTGCTGATGCTCGACCTGGACCGCTTCAAGCCGATCAACGACACGCTCGGCCACCCGGCCGGGGATGCCGTGCTGCAGATGGTTGCCGAGCGCCTGCGCGAATCGATCCGCGGCGAGGACCTGGTGGCGCGCCTGGGCGGCGACGAGTTCGTCATCGTCGACAGCCAGTCCCACGGCCGCGAGGACGCGGAGGCCTTCTGCCGGCGCCTGGTGGCCCTCATCAACCAGCCCATCGACTACAACGGCCACCTGCTGCACGTCGGCACCAGCATCGGCGTCGTGCTCTCCGGCGACGCCCGGGGCGATGCGCAGAACCTGCTGCGTTGCGCCGACGTCGCCATGTACGAAGCCAAGACCGCCGGGCGCAACGCGTGGCGCTTCTATTCCGAGAGCATGGATGTGCAGCTGCGGGCCAAGAAGCGCAGCGAAATCGAACTGCGCCAGGCCCTGCGCGAGGGGCAACTGGAGCTGTACTACCAGCCGCGCTACCGGGTCGGCGACCTCGCCATCGTCTCCGCCGAGGCGCTGCTGCGCTGGAACCATCCACAGCGAGGGCTGGTGGGGCCGGACGAGTTCATCCGGCTGGCCGAGGAGAGCGACCTGATCGTCGAGATCGGCGCCTGGGTGCTGCGCGAAGCCTGCCGCGAGGCGGCCGGCTGGCCCGAGGCGATGCTGGTGTCGGTGAACATCTCGCCCAGCCAGTTCGCCCACGCCGATATCGTCGGCCAGGTGCAGCAGGCGCTGGTGGGGTCGGGCCTGGCGGCGGAGCGCCTGGAGCTGGAGGTTACCGAGAACAGCATGCTCGGCGACGTCGAAGGCGCCTTGCAGACCATGCAGGCGCTCAAGGAGCTGGGCGTGAAGCTGAACATGGACGACTTCGGCACCGGTTATTCATCCCTGGGCTATCTGCGTTCCTACCCGTTCGACAGCATCAAGATCGACCGCCGCTTCATCGCCACCCTCGACACCACCGGCCGCGACCGCTCCATCGTCCAGGCCATCATCGGCCTGGGCAAGGCGCTGAACCTGGCGGTCACCGCCGAGGGCGTGGAGACCGAAGGCCAGCTGCGCATCCTCGAGGACGAGCAGTGCGGCGAGGTGCAGGGCTTCCTCTTCAGCCAGGCGGTGGACCGCGCCGCGCTGGCCGGCCTGCTCGCGGATCACAGCCCGAAGGGGTAGGTCTGGTCCTCGCCCGGCGCGCTGTGGCGGTCCAGCGGGGTGATGGCGCGGGTGCGGGCAAACCACAGGAAGGCGTCGAACTGGCTGCCCAGCAGCGCCGGGAAGTAATGGCTCTGGCGTTCGCTTTCGGGGCGGTAGACCACCCCGATGGCGCGCTCCAGCAGCGGCTCCTCCAGTGTCTGGCGCAAGGCCTCGCGGTGGCGCCAGTCCACCAGGCACGCCGGTATGCCGGTTTCCAGGAACTGGTGCTCCCAGCTGTCCGCGCGGGCCGGGCGCACCGGCTTGAGCTGCATCTCGCCGTCCCAGTGATCGGCCGCCGCCACCATGCCGCTGTCGGTGCCCATGCCCAGCAGCACCGCGGCGTCGCCCCAGTGCGTGCGGCACAGCTGGCCGAGGTTGAACTGGCCGTTCCAGCCCATCTCGGTGGCCGAGGCGTCGCCGATGTGCGAGTTGTGCGCCCAGACCACCGCCCGCGCCTGCGGGCCGCGCCGGCGCAGCACCTGGCGCAGGGTGTCGAACATGTGGTTGTCGCGCAGGTTCCAGGAGGCCGAGCCGCCGCGGTACATGGCGCGGTAGTAGTGCTCGGCGGCGCGTACCACCCGCGCGTTCTGCGCGGCGTCGAAGGAGTCCTCGTGCGGGTCGAGTGCTTCCAGCCGCGCCATCAGCAGTTCGTTGAGCTGGGTGATCACCGCTTCCTCGCAGGGCGATTCGTCGCCTTCGAGCACGGCGCGGCCGTAGCTGACCGGGTTGTCCTGCCAGGGCGTCAGGCAGGCGTAGCGCCGCCGCGCGTCGGCGGCCTGCTGCGGGTCGTGCTGGTCGAGGTAGCGCAGCACCTGGTTGATCGAGCCGCGCAGGCTGTAGATGTCCAGCCCGCGAAACTCCACGCGGCGGTCCGCCGACAGGCCGGCGTTGTGCTCGCGCAGCCAGGCGAGGAAGGACTTCACCTCGCGGTTGCGCCACATCCACGACGGGAAGCGGGTGAACGGCGGCTCGCTGGCCGGTTGCGCCTTGCCGCGCAACTGCCGGTCCACCAGCGCCGCGTCCGGCCAGTCGCCTTCGATGGCGACGATCTCGAAGCCATGGTGCTCCACCAGCAGCCGAGTGATGGCCGCGCGCGCCTGGTAAAACTCCGCCGTGCCGTGGCTGGCTTCGCCCAGCAGCACCACGCGGGCATCGGCCAGCTGCGCGAAGGGGGCGGCGAACTCCGCTGTGCCGGGGTCGGCCAGGGGCTCGGCGTAACGGCGCAGGACGGCCTTGATGGCGGAAGCGGACGTCGGCGTGGCGGTGACGGGCATGGCGCGGCTCCTTCTGTTCGTCGTCTGGCGTGCGTCTTCTGAAGGTTTCGTCCGCCCGGACGCGGCGGAGTTCAGCCCAAGCGTCCGGGCGCACCGTCGGGGAATTGTTCTGAACGCCACTGCCGTACACCGGTCGGTGCAACAGGGGCGCATGGCCCGCAGACGCATCTCGACAGGAGGAAAACATGTCCCAGACCGTCGCCGATCAATTGCTCGAACGCCTTTCGCAGTGGGGCGTGCAACGCGTCTTCGGTTACCCCGGCGATGGCATCAACGGGATCATGGGTGCCTTCGGCCGCCGCGCCGAGGACTTCGACTACATCCGCGTGCGCCACGAGGAAATGGCTGCCTTCATGGCCGGCGCCCATGCCAAGTTCACCGGCGAGGTGGGCGTGTGCCTGGCCACCTCCGGCCCCGGCGCCATCCACCTGCTCAACGGCCTGTACGACGCGCGCATGGACCACCAGCCGGTGGTCGCCATCGTCGGCCAGCAGGCGGTGACCTCGCTGGGCAGCGATTACCAGCAGGAGGTCGACCTGCACACCCTGTTCCGCGACGTGAGCAACTACGTGGAGACCGTCGCCCACCCCGGCCAGTTGCTGCACGTGATCGACCGGGCGTTGCGCGTGGCCTTCAGCGAACGCCAGGTGGCCACGGTGATCATCCCCAACGACGTGCAGCAGATGCCGGCGCAGAAGCCGCCGCACAAGCACGGCCACGTGTATTCGGGCGTGGGCTTCAGCGCGCCGCGCCCGTATGCCCGCGAGGACGACCTGGTGGCCGCGGCGGAGATTCTCAACGCCGGGCGCAAGGTGGCGATCCTCGTCGGCGCCGGTGCGCTGGGCGCCCATGCCGAGGTGGAGGCGGTGGCCGAGGCGCTGTCCGCCGGGGTCGCCAAGGCGCTGCTGGGCAAGATGGCGATCAGCGATGAGCTGCCCTACGTGACCGGCTCCATCGGCCTGCTCGGCACCCGCGCCAGTGCCGAGCTGATGGAGCGCTGCGACACGCTGCTGATGGTCGGCACGACCTTCCCCTACAGCGAGTTCCTGCCCAGGCCGGGGCAGGCGAAAGCCGTGCAGATCGACCTGCACGCGCGCAACGTCAGCATGCGCTACCCCATCGACCAGGTGCTCCTGGGCGACGCCGGGGAAACCCTGCGGCGCCTGTTGCCGCTGCTCAAGCCCAAGCGCCACGGCACCTGGCGCATCCGCATCGAGAAGGCGGTGGAGGACAGCTGGCAGGAACTGGAAGCCCAGGCGATGCAGGGCGCCGAACCGATCAACCCGCAGCGGGTGTTCTGGGAGCTGTCCGCGCAGTTGCCTGACGATGTGATCCTCGCCGGCGACAGCGGCTCGCACACCAACTGGTACGCCCGCGACCTGCGCGTGCGGCCGGGCATGCTCGGCTCGCTGTCGGGCAAGCTGGCGAGCATGGGCAGCGGCCTGCCCTACGCGCTGGCGGCGAAGCTTGCGCACCCGCAGCGCCCGGTGATCGCACTGGTGGGCGATGGCGCCATGCAGATGAACGGCAACGCCGAGCTGGTCAGCGTGCAGCAGTACTACCGGCGCTGGCGGGACAACCCGACCTTCATCGTGCTGGTACTCAACAACGGCGACCTCAACCAGGTGACCTGGGAGCAGCGCGCCCTGGCCGGCGACCCCGAATTCGCCGCGGCGCAGGAAGTGATCGATTTCCCCTACGCGCGTTACGCCGAGCTGCTGGGGTTTCGCGGCATCCGCGTGACCGATGCGGCGCGCCTGCAGTCCGCCTGGCAGGAGGCGTTCGAGAGCGACCGTCCGGTAGTGCTTGAGGTCCTCACCGATCCGAACGTGCCGCCGCTGCCGCCACACATCAGCTTCGAGCAGGCGCGCAACCTGCTGGGCGCCTTGCCCGGCGACCCCCATCGCTGGGGCGTGCTGCGCCAGAGCGCGCGGCAACTGCTGGCGCGTCGATGACCCACCCCAAGGAGAAGACACCATGAACAAGACCCGACTCAACCGTCCTTTCGCCGCCGTGCTGCTCGCCTGGCTGTCCCTCGGCCTGATCCCGGCCCAGGCCGCCGATGCCCCGCAGGTGCCCACCAACGAAAAACCCCACGGCCAGAGCCCCGGCCAGGCGCCCACACCGCCGGCGTCGCAGCAGAAACAGAAGGACGAGGGCCGCACCGACGACAACAGCCAGGTGCAATCCCAGGACAGCAAGGACAAGCAGAAGAGCAAGACCCACGACGACACCCAGCACAAGGGCACGACGCCCGAGTCCTATTGAGGGCAGGGGCCAAACGGCGGGCAAAAAGAAGGCCCCGTCGGAAGGGGCCAGGGGAAAGACTTGGAGCCACCTCCAGACTAACAGGCTGGGCCCGGGTGCCAAGCAACTTGTCGGCATAGGCCGTTGCGGTTGGGGGAATATGCGGGGCTTTGGCGACGGTGACGGTGCGCTAGTACGCGTCGTTCACTGACAGTCGGTGCCGGGTTCCCTCACCCTAACCCTCTCCCAGAGGGAGAGGGGACTGACCGGCTTCAAGCGAAACACCTTGCTGGCCCGCGGCACGGATAGCTCCCTCTCCCTTCGGAGCGGGGCGCGCAGCCAGGGCGGGGGAGAGGGGCGACGCTGCGCAGATCTTTCAAGGAACGATAACCACAAGGCTTTCCTGCCAACGCCAAATCGCCGGTTGGATTTCGCGGACAAGGTCCGCTCCTACAGCGCCTCCCATACGCTGGTATGCCCTCACCCTAACCCTCTCCCAGAGGGAGAGGGGACTGACCGGCGTCAAGCGAAACACCTTGCTGGCCGGCGGCACGGATAGCTCCCTCTCCCTTCAGGGAGAGGGCGGGGGGAGAGGGGCGCAGCGCGGATATGTCAGGGAGCCCTATCCGCCAGGCCTTCCTGCAAGCGCCAAATTGCCGGTTGGATTTCGCGGACAGAGTCCGCTCCTACGTAGCGTGCACCGCGGGAAGGCACCTCAAGCCCTGCAGTTTTTCTGAACTCCGCCCGCGACCGATGCCTCTATCGGATAGGCACCTCGATTGCGGAGAACCCACCATGACCGCCACCCGAACCGCGTCCGCCGCCCCGGCCGGCCAGCCGACTCGCCGGCCGTCCACCCCGGCCACGCCGCCGCGCCATGTCACCATCACTGTTCCTGAGCGCCTCGGCCATGTCCCGCCAGCCGAGTAAGGCCGAGGGCGCCGGGACGCCGAATGAGCGCAGGCCGGAGAAGGGGCAGAAGCCCGAGAAGGAGCACAAGGCCGACGCGGGGTTCTCGCGCTTCGCCCAGACGCTCTCGCAATGGAGCGGCCGGCCGCTGACCTTCGCCCTGGCCTGCGTGCTGCTGGTGGGCTGGGCGCTGAGCGGGCCGTTCTTTCATTTCAACGACACCTGGCAGCTGGTGATCAACACCTCGACCACCATCATCACCTTCCTCATGGTGTTCCTCATCCAGAGCACGCAGAACCGTGATACCGATGCGCTGCACATCAAGATCGACGAACTGCTGCGCACCACGCGCCACGCCCATAGTGTGCTGATGTGCCTGGATGACATGGGCAGCGAAGAGCTTCAGAAGCTGCGCAAGACCTACGAGGAAATGGGCCGAGGCGCCGAAGGCTCGCCGCAGAAAGTGGCCGAGGGAGAAGAAGCGCGCCAGGAGCGCCATGACGGCAGCGACGATTGAGTCGTCGCGCTCAGGCAATCTGCATGGCCTGACGCGGGCAATCGGGCATTCTGCCGCTGTCTGTCATCCGCCTGTTGCCCTGGAACCCTTGTGCCGCGGGCGTTTGCGGCTGAGCGCCAAGGCGGCGTGGAACTTGCTGTACTCCCGTCCTCGACACGGGAGATGTGCAACATGCAGACGTTCAGCAACAAGATGGTGTTGGTCCTCGAAGAAACCCCCGAACAGCTCCAGCGCCTGGAGCACCACCTGCTCGGCCAGGGCCACGCGGTGCTCAGCGCCCTCAGCGAAGAGGAGGCCATCGAGCACCTGGTGTCGTCGTCGGTGATCGACCTGTTTCTCATCGACGAACAGCTCACCGGCCCGCTGACCGGCGCCGCGCTGATCGAAGCCTGCCTGCCGCTGCGCCCGCGCATGCGCGTGCTGGTGATGTCGCCCTGGGCGGAAAAAGGCGAGGAGGGCGCGCCCTATCCGGTGCTGCCCAAATCGGTGGACCTGGACGAGTTGGAAGGCGCCATCCAGCGCACCTTGCGCAACCCGCCGGTGCAGCCGTGGTTGCTTAACTGAGCGGATTTTGGGGAAAGGGTTCGCGAGCAAGCTCGCTCCTACAGGGACGGCGGGACGCCGCGTTGATTCGTAGGGCGCATGACGCGCCAGCGTCATCCGCCACAGGCATCGGCGGATAACCCGTTCCGGGTTATGCGCCCTACGGTTCTGAGCGGATATTGGGCAGGGTTCGCGAGCAAGCTCGCTCCTGCAGGGGCGGCGGGGCGCCGTGAGGCTTCGGGGCATAACCGGGTTATGTGCCCTGCGACTGGCGGCGTAGGAGCGGACCTTGTCCGCGAATTCCAACCGGCAACACGGTGTCGACAGGCAGCCCCCGCGACAGAGTCTGCCGCCACCCTGACATCCAGGAGAATCGCCATGCACGCCTACCTGATTCGTTACCGCCGCGACGGCCAGCCCATGAGCACGGTGCTGCTGCAGGAGAGCCTGAGCCGCGAGCAAGCGCAGAAGTTCGTCCAGGCGTTGCATGGCCCGCTGGGGCGCGATTCGCGGGCGCAGATCCAGGTCAGCGAGGTGCTCTGCACCCAGTGACGCGGGACCGTTCGTCGTGATGATGGTGTGCCGGCGCCGCGCGGGGACTCAGCAGAAGAAACCCGCCCGCCAGAACAGGAGTCCGCCATGGCCCGGCACATCATTCACTTCACCGGCCCGATCAATTCGTCCACCTGCGGCAACCTCATCGGCACCTGCACCAAGGCGCTGCAGCAGGGCGCGAGCCACCTGCAACTGAACATCGCCACCATGGGCGGCGACTGCGCCTATGGCTTCACCCTGTACAACTACCTGCTGGCCCTGCCGATCCCGGTGGACACCCACAACCTCGGCACCGTCGAGTCCATGGGCAACATCCTCTTCCTCGCCGGCGCGCGCCGCACGGCCTGCCCGCTGAGCAAGTTCCTGTTCCACCCGTTCCACTGGACGCTGCACGGCTCGGTGGACCACACGCGCATGGTGGAGTACGCCGCCAGCCTGCAGCATGACCTGGCGCTGTACGAGGACATCGTCCGCCAGCGCACCCTCGATGCGCCACAGCGGCTGGACGTGCGCCACGCCCTGACCGCCGAAGCGCACATCGTCGAACCGCGACAGGCGCTGGCCTTCGGGCTCATCCACGGCATCGACGACGTACCGATTCCGCTCGATGGCTGCCAGTGGAGCGTGCACTCCTGAGTCGCCGCGACGGAAACATCGAACGATCACCCAATCGACCTTTCCACCGAACGACACCCACGACACAGGAGGACCTGTCATGAGAGATCACGCCCGAAGCGACCGCTCCGTCGAACGCAGCTCGATGGCCGTGCGCGAGATCATGAGCCGGGAAGTGCGCACCATCAGCCCGGACACCACCCTGCAGGAAGCGGCGCTGCTGATGCGCCAGGTGGACGTCGGCGCCTTGCTGGTGAACGACAACGACCACCTCAGCGGCATCCTCACCGACCGCGACCTGGTGGTGCGCGCCCTGGCCGACGGGCTGGACCTGCGCACGCCGGTCAGCGAGGTGATGAGCGAGGACGTCTGCTACTGCTTCGACGATGAGTCCGTGGACCATGTGGCGAAGAACATGGCGCAGATCGAGAAACGCCGCCTGGCGGTGGTCAACCGCGAAAAACGCCTGGTGGGCATCGTCTCCCTCGCCAACGTGGCGAGCTGCAATGCCGACAAGGTGAGCGCCAACTTGCTGCGCGGGGTGGCGCGGGCGCATTGACGGCCCTTCAGCCCCTCTCCACGACGGGAGAGGGGCTGGCCCGATGCAGCAACCTGCCGGAGCCGGAAGCGAGACCGTTGGTCAGGGTGATTAAATTGGCAAACGGCGCAAACGCGGGCAGCGGGTGGCGCAAGCGCTTAATACGGAGTGACTTTTGCGTCGGGCGCGGCCGGCAGGCTGTAAGCGATGGCCATCGGCCACGGTTCCATTTTGGCGGCAAGGCTTCAGGATGATCAGGTCAACGCAGGAGCAAGCCATGAACCCGCCCAGCTGCAAATCCGTCGCGGAACTGCTGCATCGAAGCTATCCGCTGTTCGATTTCACCTGTGACCGCCAGGACGACGGCTGTTATCTCATCAGCCTGCAGAGCCGCTACACCTCCACACCGCCGACCACTGTGATCGGCATCCATGGCCATGAGCTGCGTACCGACCGACAGGTGAAGGACCTGGGCCTGGAGCTCATCTGCGGGCTGATGTAAGCCCCTCACACCACGCGCTTGCGCAGCCGCGCGATCAGCTTCTGCCGCTGCTCGGCGTCCGCCTCCCAGACCTTGCCGTCCAGGGCATGGCAGATCAGCCAGATTTCCTCGTTATTGAGCATCACCGCGCCGCCGCCGGCCTCGGCCCTCCGCTTGCGGTAGGCGGCCTGCTTCTGGGCATTGGTCATCGCGCCTTCCTTGCGCGGACGGCCCTTGCGCGGGGCTTCGAAGGCGTCGCGGGTGGCTCTGTCCTTGGCGTCTTTCATGGCACTCTCCTGGATTGGCTGGTAACGCGTTACGGCTATTCACGGCATATTCTGGTAACGCGTTACGCGAGCATAGCCGGTCCCATCGCCCGCGCCAACGACGCCTTCGGGCAACTGTTTCGAACTCCTCCGCCCGGCGTGGTTTCCACTCTGGTGTCGGCAGCGCTTCCCGCGCTGCCCTGGCCGGCGTCGCCCGACGCCCGAATGGAGAAATTCCCATGAGTGCACAATTGCAAGGCAAGAACGTCCTGATCATCACCGCCAACGCCGGCATCGAGCGCGACGAGTTGCTCAAGCCGTTGCAGGCGCTGCAGGAGCAGGGCGCCACCGTCACCTATGCCACCGTCAAGGGCGGCCAGGCGCAGACCTGGGTGCAGGACAGCGAGAAGGACGTGACGGTGGACTCCGATACGAAGATCCAGGGCCTGGATGCCAGCGACTACGACCTGCTGGTGATTCCCGGTGGCACGGTGAACGCCGACACCCTGCGCCAGGATGGCGACGCGCAGCAATTGGTGAAGGCGTTCCGCGAGGCCGGCAAGCCGGTGGCCGCGATCTGCCACGGACCCTGGTTGCTGATCGACGCCGGCGTGGCCGACGGCAAGTCGCTGACCTCCTACGCCAGCGTGCGCACCGACCTGGTCAACGCCGGCGCGGACTGGGTGGATGCGCAGGTGCAGGTGTGCCCGGCGCAGGGCTGGACGCTGATCACCTCGCGTACCCCGGACGACCTGCCGGCCTTCAACGAGGCGCTGGTCAAGGCGCTTCAGGCCGCCTGAGGGCGGGTCAGTGAGGGAGGTCGAGCCCGGCGCCGGAATCGGTGAGCGCCAGGGCCCGACGCAGCGTCAGCGCGAGTGAGGCCACCGCGCTGACGCTGGCCCAGTGTTCGGGCTGGATCCGCGCGGCGCACAGCAGAAGCTCCCCGGTGTGGCTGTTGACCAGGCGCACCGACAGCGTGGTGTCGCCCTCCAGCCGGCATTCACACTGCAGATGGGCGAAACACGCCTCCAGTACGTCCTTTGCCAGCATAAACTCCTGCATGATTGCCCCCTTGTTTGTCGGCGTTGGTGGATGGGCAGGTGTGCGTGGAAACCTTCTAGGCAGCAAAGCGCAGGCCAGGACGGTGCCGCTCGGGAAGGGCCATTGCACCGTCGCCGGCCGCGGGAATCTGCAAGATGAGCGCGGCGTTGCATTGCATCCTGCATGCGAGGCCGGATGCAGGCGCAACGGTCAGCTGAAATCCACCAGGTACTGCGACAGCGTGCGCGCGCAGGCGCTGATGCCGTCCGCCAGCACCATCTCGTAGCCGTGGGTGTTTTCCGTGGGGATCGCCAGGCAGCCGCTTTGCGGGCAGACGCCGCTGGCAAGCACGGCGCTGGCGTCGGAGGCGAAATCCAGCAGCAGGGCGAATTGCGGCTGGTAGCCGCAGCGCACGCCGGCGCGGTTGAGTTGCTCGGCCACCGCGCGGGTGTAATAGGCCTTCTGGTCGCCGGTGCTGATGATCGGATCGACACTCAGTTGCGTGGCGTACTCGGGCATCACCGGAGCCACCTCGACCGCGATGGTCACCTCGCCGGGCAGCGTGCGCGCGGCGTACATCGCACCGGAGTTGGATTCCTCCTCCATGGTGGTGAAGACGAAATAGACGTTCGCGTCCAGTTCCTCGCGGCGCACGGCGGTCAGCGCCGCCGCCTCGATGCAGGCGGCCAGTGGCGCGCGGTCATCGAGAAAGTGCGCGGCAATGGCATCGCCCACCCGCCACGGCTGGCGCCAGTGGCGCGACAGCACCACGCGGGTGCCGGGGCGCACGCCGGCGGCCTTGAGGCGTTCCGCGCTGAGCCGGGTGACCACGTGCACGTCCTGCCAGGTCACCGCGCCCGTCTGCACGTCCTTGCCCTGGGGCGACTCGCTGGTGATGTGCATCGAGCCGAAGGACAGCACGCCGGGCAAGGCCTGGCCTTCGGCGAGAATGTCCACCGGGCACACGCCGAAGTTCACCGGGTTGGCCCCGCCGAGCGCCACCACGCGCAGGGCGCCGTCGCTTTCCACGCGCTTGACGATCATGGCGATCTCGTCCAGGTGCGCCATGATCTTTACCGCCGGCCCCTGGGGCTTGCCCGCGTCCAGCAGGCCGATGAGGTTGCCTGCCGCGTCGGTCCAGACGCGGTCGCAGGATTTGACCAGCTCCCGGTGGCAGACGGCCCGTACTTCGTCCTCCTGGCCACCGGGGCCGCGGGCGAGCAGCAGTTCGTCGAGCAGGCGGTTGCCGCTGCCGGTCTGGGTGGGCGGGGTCGATTCCATGGTGGCGCTCCTGTGGGGTATGACTGGACGACCGGCCGCGGCCGCCGGTGGTTCCGCGGTTCAGCCAGGCGAGCCGGCGCCGGGCAATTTCCCGGAACCCGCTGCGGGCTGCGCCAGTCAGTGCTCAAGCACAGGCATGAATCGGAGGCTCCATGGGCGATCAGTCGTTGGCCAAGCGCTACCGCGTGCGCTTTGATCGGGACGGCCAGGCATTCGAGTTCGAGGTCGCCGACGATGCGATGAGCGAGGCCCGCGCCTGGTGCCACGTGGCGCGCTACCTGCACATCCCGATCAACGACCTGCAGGGTTTCCAGAAGCTCTACCACGCCATTCGCAGCAGCGTGGAGGCGCACAACGTCGAGGAGGTGTCCTTCGAAGCGGCCGACCCCGAGCGGTGAGCGCTACTTGGGGCGAGGGTCGCGCAGCCGCGCATCGGGGCGCGACAGGCTGTCCGCGCGCAGGTCGCGCACGGCGACCGCCAGCGCTCGCGCCACGTTGCGCAGTTCTTCCTGCAGGTCCTGGTCTGCGTCGAGTTCCCCGTGGCTGGTGGCGTAGGGTCGGTAGTAGCCGATGTAGCGCTCCAGGCGGGCCTTGTGCCCGGCATCCACCAGGCCCATCCAGTCCAGCCAGTCACAGAGCGCGTGGCGTACCGACTCGATGCCCGCCACGTCGCCGTGCACCACCACGCCGTAGGCGCGTCCCGCCAGGTGCTTGGGGTAGTCCCAGCCGTCCAGCTCCAGCTGCTTGGCGCGGGCGGCGTCCTTGCCGTGGGTGCTGGTCGGGTCGGGATTGCCGCCGTCGGCGCAGACCAGGCGGTCGATCATCAGCTTCAGCGGGCTGGGCGACTGGTACCAGTACACCGGGGTGATCAGCAGCACGCCGTCGGCGGCGACCCAGCGCGGATACAGCGCGTTCATCACGTCGCCCACCTGGTCCAGCGAGTGGTTCGGGTAGCAGCTGCATGGCCAGTGGCACAGCGGCATGGCGGTGGAGACGCAGGCCTTGCACGGGAAGATGCGCTGGCCGTACTCGGAGGTCAGCAAGCTGAGGTCGAGCAGGTCGACCTCGATGCAGGCAATCGCCAGTTCCACCTCGGCCAGCCTCGCCAGGCGCCAACTCTTGGACAGCTCGCCGGGGCAGCTGCCGTCGTTGCGCGCCGAGCCGGTGACCACCAGCACGCGGGCGGGCCGGGTGCGCGACAGCCGTTGCCGCTCGGCGGCGCGTATCGCCTGGTGGGCCTCGAGCCAGTCCAGCGCCAGGTCGTAGTCCGGGTCGGCGTAGCCGGGGCCGGCCTTGCGCGTGAGCGGGGCCTTGCGGCTGTCCTGGTAGGCCTCCCAGGCGATGGCCTCGATGCGTTCCAGGGCGGCATCCTCGGCGCGGAAGGCCGGGTCGGTGAAGCGCTCGCGAAAACGCCGGGAGAAGGTCTGGCGATCGATCTTTTCTGGCGCTTCGCCGTGGCGGGGACGAAGGTTCATGGCGCTTCCTCGGTTTCGCGGGCATGTGCTTGCGAGGCGTTTGCGCCGGCCGGGTTCCGCTGGATGGCACGAGCGGTTGCCGCCGAGCCAGCAAGCTGAACCTTGCGCCGGGGCGCCAGTCCTCCGATCACAGCCCGCACGGAGGACCACCCATGAGCGAAACCCGCACCTTCACCGTCAACTACCGCCTGCACGACCAGCCCTACAGCATCGAGGTGAACAGCTTTTCCGGCTCGCTGACGCCGGACCAGGCGCGCTTCTACGTGCAGTCCCGGCACGCCGAGGCGAACCCGGCGGACATCACCGACATCGAGATCCAACGGCCCTGACGCGGCGCTGCCCGGCTGTGCCGGGCGCACGCATGGCCCGAACCAAGGAGAACCGACATGAACCCGCAAGACGAACCGCGCACGGGCACCGAGGGTGGCCGGCAGAACATCCCCGGCGAACTGCATCCGGAATGGGAGCGCCAGGGTGGCGACCGCGCCGACCAGCCGCCGCAGGACGAACCGGAAGTCTCGCCCAGCGACCCGGACATCGCCGGCATCGGCGAGGAGAACCGCCCCGGCTGATACCACCAACGGCCCGGCCTTGCGCCGGGCCGTTGTCCTGCTAGGGCCGCAGGACCACCTTGCGGCAATCCTCCTGCTTGCGGTTGAAGATGTCGTAGCCGTGCGCCGCCTGCTCCAGCGTCAGGCGGTGGGTGATGATCTCGTCCGGCCGCAGGCGGCCCTCGCCGATGGCTTCCAGCAGCTCCGGCAGCAGCGGGTGGACGTGGGTCTGGCCCATCTTGAAGGTGAGCCCCTTGTCGAAGGCATCGCCGAACAGGAAGCCGTGGATGAAGCCGGCATAGACGCCCGGCACGCTGACCGTGCCGCCGCGCCGCACGGCGGCGATGCACTGGCGCAGCGCCTTGCCGCTGCTGGTCTCCACCTTGATGGCGGTGAGCACCGTCTCGGTGGTGCTGCCCTTGGCTTCGAACCCCACCGCATCGATCACCGCGTCGACGCCACGCTGGCCGGCGGTTTTGGAGATGATGGTGGCCGCCGGGTCGTCGTCCTGATCGAAGTTGATCGGGATGACGCCGTAGGTCTGCTCGGCGAAGTGCAGGCGGTAGGCGTGGTGATCGACCATGAAGATCTGCTCGGCGCCGAGCATCCGTGCGCAGGCCGCGGACATCAGCCCCACCGGGCCGGCGCCGTAGATGGCCACGCTGCTGCCCGGACCGACACCGGCGTTGAGTACCGCCTGGTAGCCCGTGGGCAGGATGTCGGTGAGGAACAGCACGCGTTCATCCTCCAGTGCGTCGGGCACCACGAAGGGGCCGGCATTGGCCTTGGGCACGCGCACGTACTCGGCCTGGCCGCCGGGTATGCCGCCATACAGGTGGCTGTAGCCGAACAGCGCGGCGCCTGGGGGAATCTGCTTCTTGTTGAGGATCGCGCCGCGTCCGTCGTTGGTGGTCTCGCAGGCCGCGTGCAGGTTCATCTGGCAGAAGAAACATTGCCCGCAGGCGACCACGAAGGGAATCACCACGCGGTCGCCGGGGCGGACGGCGGTGACGCCGCTGCCCACTTCCTCGACCACGCCCATGAACTCGTGGCCGAGGATATCGCCGCTTTCCACCTGCGGGATCTTGCCGCGGTACAGGTGCAGGTCGGAGCCGCAGATCGCGGTGGCGGTGACCTTGAGGATGATGTCGTCGGCCTCGTGGAGGACCGGGTCGGGAACGTTGTCGACGCTGACGTTGTGGCTACCGTGGTAGGTCAGTGCTCGCATGACAGTCTCCTGTCGCAGGGGCAGGCGCAAGGCGCTTGCCGGGTGGGGCGCGGGTGCGCCGGGCGGTCGACCGGGAGGCCGGCTCGTGCAGTTGTGAAAGGGGGGTGGCACGGCTGTTCAGATTTCTTTTCCCGGCGGTCACGCGCTAGCTCAGTTGCACCCATAGCGAGAACAGCCCGAGCACGCCCCAGAACGCGGAAAACAGGAACGGCGTGCGGCGGGAAAACAGCAGCGACTTGTCGAAACTGGCGCGGTCCGACTCGCGCTCGCTGAACAGCGGCGACTCGTCGTAGGCGCGGCCCATGCTGGGGTCGCTGCGCAGCAACTGGGTCTGCTTGAAGTGCCAGTGATGGATGATCTCCGAGGAGGCGCGGATGCCCGGCCAGGCGTGCAGCGAGTTGACCAGCCCGAGCAGGGCCAGCACGGCGGGGATCACCAGGGTGAACACCTCGCCCCAGGCCGGGTTGAGGTTGGACATCGACGAGGCGTAGGCGATGACCAGGAAGGATTGCGCGGTGAGGTAGGCGTTGGTGCGGCTGGAGAGCAGGCCGATTTCGTGGTGGATTTCGCGCCGGTAGAAATCCAGGCGCTCCTTGGGCGTGCCGAACAGGTGGGTGTTCTCGGTATCGGGTGGGTCCTGCGGCGAGGTGATCAGCCGTGACACGGGAGTGGTTTCCTTCTGGCGGGAGAAGAGTGGCCGAGCGGACGGGGCCGCTCGCGGCGGGGCAGGCGGGCGGGCGCCTGTAGGTGGGAAAGGCGGGCAGGGCGGCTGTTCAGATTTCCTGCCCGGTGGCGCTCACTCGGGCTCGGGGATGATGGAAATCTTGCCGTTCTTCTCCAGCACGGCGAAGCGGATCTGCTCCATACGCTCCAGCCCCTGGGACTGCCGCGCTTCCAGCAGGATGTCCTCCTCGCGCAGCCGCGCCTCGGCCAGGCGCTTCTTCAATGGCCGGCCGTATTCGACGATCAGCGTCGGCGAGCCTTCGAGCACCCGGTCCACGCGTGGGAAACGCAGCTTCATCAGCGAGAACAGCACGTCCATCACCACCAGCGTGATGATCACCAGCAGCGCATTGGTGGTGGAGAAGTCGTCGCCGAGCATGGCCTGCTGGGTCGCCTCGCTGATGATCATCAGCAACAGCAGGTCGAAGGTGCTGACATCCGCCAGGGCGCGCTTGCCCACCAGGCGGAAGAGGATCACCAGGAACAGGTAGATGCTGACCGCGCGCAGGACGGAATCCATGGGCAGGCTCCTCAGGGATAGACCAGTTGGCGGAACTCCAGCGTTTCGCCGGCATACTCCAGGCGGTGCGCGAGCACCCCGGCCCGGGTCGCCAGCAAGGCCAGGTAGAGGTGCAGTTCGCCGCGCTCGTCCAGCTGCCCGGTCAGCTCCAGCCCGCCGTGCCAGCTGCGCCCCGGCAGCGCCGGCTGCAGGCTCTGCACGTCGTGGCTGGCGAGCAGGTCGCCGGCAATGTGCAGGCGCGCCGCCTCGCCGGCGCCGCCGCGCAGGGTGATGTGCAGGCGGCTGCTGGCGCCCAGGCGTTCGAAGCGTTCGTACTCCACGCTGAGTTTGCCGGCGGGACCGGCCAGGCGCGCGCTGCTCAGCGGCCCGCTCGAGAACAGGCCCGCCAGGGCCAGCAGCAGGATCGCCAGCAGGACGAACAGCGACGCCCGCTCCAGCCGCCAGGCGCGACGCTGGCCTTCGATGCGTTCGGGGATGGGGTATTCCCGTGCGCTGAAGTCGTCGTCGGTGTCGCTGCCCGGTGGTCTGGCCATGCTCGCGGTCCTCGCTGGGTTATTCCTTGCGACCGCTGCGCTGGATCATTGGTGCCGAGGATTTTTCCTGCCGTTGCGCTCGGGCGATTTGCAGCCTCCGCCGCTGCCCATCGTGCGCAATGCAGCCTGCGCGTCGCCGCCGGTTTTGCGCCGGGCCGTCTGCGGCGCGGCTTGCACCGATTGGCCGCATCGGGCGCGAAAGTTGCTCGCTTCCTCCCTGACCAAGGGAGACCGTGATGAACCTGCGCGACGCCTCGATCCTCATCCTCGAAGAACAGGCCGCTGACCTGCAGCGCCTGGAGCACTACCTGCTGGAGCAAGGCCATGCGGTGCTCAGCGCCTCGTCCCTGGAGGCGGCGCTGGACCATTTGAACTCCGCCGTGGTGATTGACCTGTTCCTGCTCGATGAACAGCTCGCCGGCCCGCATAGCGCCGCCATGCTGGTGGAAGCCTGCCTGCCGGTGCGCCCGCGCATGCGTGTGCTCGGCCTGTCTTCCTCCAAGCCGCGCGTGCTGGACGACAGCGCGCCGTATCCGGCGTTACTCAAACCCATTCGCCTGGACGAACTGGAGCGGGCCATTGAGTTCACCCTGCGCTCGCCCGCCGTCACGCCCTGGCTGGAGTGCTGATCATGTTCGAAGCCGACCTGCGTGAAGCGGCCCAACGGGTCGTGGATTACCTGGAGCGCCAGCGCCTGCGCCTGCTCACCGCCGAGTCCTGCACGGGCGGGCACATCGCCGCGCTGCTCTCCGCCATTCCCGGCAGCGGGCAGGTGATGGAGGGCGGCCTGGTGGTCTATTCGCCCACCGCCAAGCGCGAGCTGCTCGGCGTGGAGGCCATGTGGCTGGAGGACTTCAACCTCACCAGCGTGGAGGTGGCGCGGGCGATGGCCGAGGCGGCGCTGCGCTACGAGCCGGCCACCGCCGTGCTGGCGGTGACCGGCCTGCTGGACGAAAAGGGCAAGGACGGCATCCCGCCCGGCACCGTCTGCCTGGCCTGGGGCTATCGCATGCCCGATGGCCTGGCGCTGTTCACCCGGCGCGTGCACTTCACCGGCGACGCCGCGTGGATGCGTCACCAGACCGTGCGCCATGCCCTGGAACTGATCCCCGAATTTCATCGCAGGGCGCTGGCTGGCGAACGCCGCTGACGCGCCCGCGATGACGAAGACGGCGCCGCCGTCGCTGCACTGTGAAAGCCCGGCCTGACAGCCTGATCCATGACAACAAGCGTGACCTGAGAGGAGACTTGCGATGAATGCCATCGAACTGCTGAAGAACGACCACGAGCTGGTGAAGAAGCTGCTCGGCGAGTTGAGCGAAACCACCGAGCGCGCGGTGAAGAAGCGGACCGAACTGTTGCGCCGCATCGAGCTGGAGCTGACCCAGCACACGTCCATCGAGGAGGAGATTTTCTACCCGGCGCTCAAGCAGGCCGGCGAGAAGGACGACGCGCAGATGTACTACGAAGCCAAGGAGGAGCACCGCACCGTGGACGCGCTGGTCCTGCCGGACCTGAAGAAGACCAAGCCGGACAGCGTCGAATTCGCCGGCCGGGTCAAGGTGCTCAAGGAACTGCTGGAGCACCACATCGAGGAAGAGGAGCAGGAGATGTTCCCGCGCGCCGAAGAGCTGCTGGACCATCCGACCCTGGAGCGCCTGGGCGCCGCCATGGCGCAGCTGAAGAAGGACATCAAGGCGCAGTGGGATACGCGCGCGGCCTGATTGCAGCGGGCAGAAAAAAGCGAAGCCAGGGTGACCTGGCTTCGCTTTTTTTACGGGCGCCGTTCAGTCCTGGTTGGCGCTGCGGCTGCGTTGTCCGCCCTTGCGTCCGGCTTCGGACGCGCGTTGCGGATCGTTCCTGAAATTGCCGCCGCTGTTGCTGCCGCCTTTCTTGCCGGCTTCGGCTGCGCGTTGGGGGTCTTCGGCGAAGTTGCCTTTTCCGCCTCGGTGTTCGGCCATGGTGGTTCTCCTGCTACGGGATGGGTTGGCGGGCACGGGGCCCACCCTGGAGTCCGTCGCCCCGCCAGGCGTGGCGACGAAAAAGGCGCCGGGGAACGACGCGTCAGGCGCGCAGTTCCTGGCGCACGCCAGCCAGGCGGCGCAGGCGGTCGCCGGCGACCACGATCTTGCGCTGGCGATGCTTGCCGTGGCCGGGCTGGAAGGTCGGCAGCGGGATGCGCTTGGTGAACACGTCCACCTGTTCTTCCGGCAGCGGGCCGCACTCGAGGATCAGGTCGCGTTTGATGCGGCCGATCAGGTCGTCCAGCAACTGCTGGTGCTGCAGGTCCTGGCGGGTAATGACGCGGTCGAACAGATGCTCGCCGGCCTGGTTGCGGAAGGAACAGAGCAGGGCCTTGTCCGGGCGCTGGGAGAAGCTGATCGCGTACTCGGGCAGGGATTGGCAGATCAGTTCACGGGTGGTCTCGAAGTCGCGTGGCATGGGCGGGGTCCTCCTTGTTGGTACCTTTTAAGGGAGCAACCCGCGGGCCAGCGCAAATGCGCGCTAAGTCATTGATCTGTCGTTTGAGGCGTTTGAAAAATGCACGCGAAGGGCCGTTCTGACCGTGCATTCTGCTACTGGCGAAATGCTAAGCGAAGCGGCTAGCACGCGGGTTTGCGGGCTCCATTCATCGTTGGCGGCGAAACAAGTTGAACGTCGAGGGCAGCCATTTTTCAGACCCGGTGTAAGGCATCGATTTCTCGACCTTGCATCGTCATCAACTGCCTAGCGAGGTAATCACCATGACTACCAACAAGAACCCCGGCAACTTTGCCAACGACAAGGAGAAGGCCAGCGAAGCAGGGAAGAAGGGCGGCCAGAACAGCGGCGGCAACTTCGCCAATGACCGCGAAAAAGCCTCTGAAGCCGGGCGCAAGGGCGGCCAGCACAGCCATGGCGGCGGTCGCAGCTGAGCCAGCTCGGTGAGCAGTCCATGACTGCCAGGACCGTGCTCCCGCCGGGCTTGCGCCTGGCGGGAGCCACGCGCCCGACCACCCCGGTCGGGCCGCGCTCGCAGAACGGGAGAATGCCCATGACCCATCGAATACTGTGCAGGCCGGGGGCTGCCCGGCCCAAGCGCCTGGTCGCGGCCATGCAGGTGCTGGGGGTGGCCGCCAGCCTCGGGCTGCTATCGGCCAACCTGGCCCTGGCCGAGTCGCCGCAACCCAAGAGCAACGAACCCACCCAGGACATGCCGCGCGGCCAATCCTCCGGCAGCGCCAACCCGCAGAACCTGAAGACCCACCGCGACCCGCACGGCGACGTGCGCACCGAGGATGGCAGGAAGGTCCGCCCGGACAATGGCGACAGCAACAACCGCCAGCAGCGGGATGACTCCCCGGAGCATTCCCACCCCGGTGGCGCCAGCGACCCTTCCAGCGATCCCGGCAGCACCGAGCCCTAGCGGCCGCAGCGCCGGCGCGCCAGTGAAGGCCCCACCCACACCACGAGGAACACGCAGATGAACATGATGCAGATCGCCGGGCTGTTCGAGAACTTCATTCCCAGCTACGCCTGCCGCGCCACGTCCGCGGCACAGGGGTTCATCACCCTGCAGTTCGACAGCCGCGTCACCCGCGGCACGCAATTCACCCTGCGCGGCATCAGCCTGGAACGCGTCGCCGACGAGCGCGCCATCCACCTGCTCAGCCAGACGCTGAGCGACGAATTCGCCCTGGTGCGCGCCGGGATGCACCGGCAGCCGCGCTTCTGAGTGCGGGCCCGCCGCAGCCAAAGGAGAGACCGATGACCGAATGGGTAATCAGCTACCAGAAGGACAACAACACCAGCACCCTGGACATGAGCCACGCCACGCGGCCCACCATCGAGGAGGCGACGGCCTTCCTGCTGGAGTGGGCCCGGCAGCACCTGCCGGCGGGCGAGTACGGCGCCGCGCGCGACCAGCACGGCGATGCTGCCAGTGGCGAACTGCTGCGCCGCTACGGCGTGACCCTCAGCGGCATCGCGGAAAAGTGACGCGCCGCCGCTGAGGCATCGGCGCCGCTCAGTCCTCGCGGATGCGGTACCAGGTGACGTACAGCGCCGGCAGGAAGAACAGCGTCAGCAGGGTGGCGGCGACGATCCCGCCGATCATGGCGAAGGCCATCGGCCCCCAGAAGACCTCCCGCGCGATGGGGATCATCCCCAGGCTGGCCGCCGCGGCGGTGAGCAGGATCGGCCGGGTGCGGTGGTGGGTCGCCTCGATCACCGCCTTCCACGGCGAGCGGCCCTCGGCCTCGAAGGCGTCGATCTGGGTCACCAGGATCACCGAGTTGCGGATGATGATGCCGATCAGCGCGAGAATGCCGAGGATCGCCACGAACCCCATCGGCGTGCCGGTGGGCAGCAGGGCGGCGACCACGCCGATCAGCCCCAGCGGCGCCACGCTGGCCACCAGCAGGGTCTTCTGCACGCTCTGCAGCTGGATCATCAGGAAGGTCGCCATGAGGAACAGCATCAGCGGCACCACCTGGCCGATCGGCCCCTGGGCCTTGCCGCTTTCCTCCACCGTGCCGCCGGTGGCGAGCTTGTAGTTGGGCGGCAGCTGGCTGGCGAATTTCTCGATCTCGGGTTTCAGCACCTTGACCAGGTCCGGCGGCTGGATGTCGTCGGTGATGCTCGCCTTGAGGGTGATGGTCGGCTTGCGGTCACGCCGCCACACCAGCGGCTGCTCCAGTTCGTAGCCGACGCGGGCGAAGGCTTTCAGCGGGATCGAGGTGCCGCTGGCGTTGACCATCTGCAGGTTCTCGAGGGTTTCCGGCGAGCTGCGTTCGGCGCGTTCCGAGCGGCCGACCACGTTGATCAGGAAGATGTTGTCGCGCACCTGGGTCACGGTGGTGCCGGTCACCACGCTGTTGAGCATCTGCGCCACGTCTTCGGAGCCCAGCCCCAGCTGGCGCAGCTTGTCCTGGGCGATCTCGATGCGCAGCACCTTACCCGGCTCGTTCCAGTCGTAGATGATCTCGCCGATGTGCGCGTTGCCGTCCAGCACCCCGGCCAGCTGCATGGCGTAGTCGCGCACCTTGTCCACGTCCGGGCCGCTGATGCGGTACTGGATCGGCCGGCCCACCGGCGGGCCCATCTCCAGCGGCTGCACGTAGGTGCTGATGCCGACGAAGTCGCGGCGCAGGTGCTCCCGGAGGCGACCGGCGAGGCGCTCGCGGGCCTCCAGGTCCTTGGCGACGATCACCAGCTGGCCGTAGAAGGGGTTCTGCAGTTGCTGGTCCAGCGGCAGGTAGAAGCGGATGGCGCCCTGGCCGATGTAGGAACTCCAGCGGGCGACGTCCTCGTCGTCCTTGAGCTGCGCTTCGACCTTGTCCATCACCCGGCGGGTTTCGTCGATGCTGCTGTTCTGCGGCAGGTTGAGGTCCACCAGCAGCTCGGGACGGTCGGAGGAGGGGAAGAACTGCTGCTGGACGTACTGCAGCAGGTACAGCGAGACGCCCAGCAGCGCCACGGTGAAGACGATGGTCAGCACATTGCGCCGCATGGCGCGCTGCAGCCAGGTATCGAAGAAGTCGAACAGCCGGCTCTGCTTCTCCTCGTGCTGCTTGAGCGTCTTGGGCAGTACGTGCAGGGCGATCACCGGGGCGAACAGCACGGCGACGATCCAGGAGAGGATCAACGCCACGGCGATCACCGCGAACAGGGTGAAGGTGTATTCGCCGGCCGAGCTGGCGTTGAGGCCGATGGGCACGAAGCCGGCGATGGTCACCAGGGTGCCGGTGAGCATCGGGAAGGCGGTGGAGGTATAGGCGAAGGTCGCCGCCTCGTGCAGCGAGTCGCCCAGCTCCAGGCGGGTGACCATCATCTCCACGGTGATCATGGCGTCGTCCACCAGCAGGCCCAGGGCGATGATCAGCGCGCCGAGGGAAATGCGCTGCATGGTGATGTCGGTGTATTCCATGAACACGAAGACCATCGCCAGCACCAGCGGGATCGAGCAGGCGACCACCAGGCCGGCGCGCACGCCGAGGCTGATGAAGCTGACGACCAGCACGATGACGATGGCCTCGAACAGCGCGCTGGTGAAACCGCCGACGGCTTTCTCCACCACCTCGGCCTGGTTCGACACGGTGTGCACGCCAACGCCCACCGGCAGCTCGCTGGTGATCTGCTCCATGCGCTGGCGCAGCGCTTCGCCGAACTGCTGGATGTTGCCGCCCTTGCGCATGGCCACGGCGAGGCCGATGGCCGGCTGGCCGTTGTAGCGGAACTGGGTGCTGGGCGGGTCGACATAGGTGCGCTGGATGTCCGCCAGGTCGGAGAGACGGTAGAAACGGTCGTTGACCCGCAGGTTGACCGCCGCCAGGTCCGCCTCGGAGCGGAACTCGCTGCTGGTGCGCACCGAGATGCGCTCCGGGCCGGCCTCGATCACGCCCGAGGGCGTTACCGCGTTCTGCTGCTGCAGGCTCTCCAGCACCTGGCGCTGGTCGATGCCCAGGGCGGCCAGCTTGCGGGTGGAGAAGTTCAGGTAGATGACTTCGTCCTGGGCGCCGATCAGCTCGACCTTGCCCAGGTTCTCCACGCTGCGGATGTCCAGCCGCGCCTTTTCCACGTAGTCGCGCAGCTGGCGGAAGCTCAGGCCGTCCGCGGTAAAGGCATAGACGCTGCCGAACACGTCGCCGAACTCGTCGTTGAACGCCGGCCCCTGCAGGCCCTGGGGGAAGTCGCCCTTGATGTCGGTGATCTTCTTGCGTACCTGGTACCAGATGTCCGGGATCGCCTTGCCGCTGGTGGTGTCCTTCAGGTAGACGTAGACGGTCGCCTCGCCGGGCCGGGTGTAGCTTTTCACGTAGTCGAGGCTGTCCAGTTCCTCCAGCTTCTTCTCGATGCGGTCGGTGACCTGCAGCAGCGTGTCGTCCACCGTGGCGCCCGGCCAGCGCGCCTGGATCACCATGGTCTTGATGGTGAAGGACGGGTCTTCCTCGCGGCCGAGGTTGAAGTAGGAGAACACCCCCATCAGCAGCGACACGGCCATCAGGTACCAGACGAAGGACTGATGCCGCAGCGCCCATTCGGACAGGTTGAACCCGCTGTTTGGCTTGCCCTGTTCACTCACGGTTGCGTCCCCTCGTCGATCCGGACCACCTGGCCCTCCTCAAGACTGTTCACGCCGGCGCTGACTACCCGCTCACCGTCCGCCAGGCCGCCGCCGACGATCACCTGGCCGTCGCGATGGCGCAGCACCTGGATCTCGCGGCGGTGCACCTGGCGACTCTGCGGGTCGATGACCCACACGCGGGCGGCTCCGGTGGCGGCGGTATCGCCGATCAGGGCGGTGGCCGGCAGGCGGCTGCGCGGCGCCACCTGGCTGGTGAGCAGCACGCTGACCGTGGTGCCGAGGTGGAAGCTGGGCGGCGCGTCGGCCAGGCTCAGGCGCAAGCGCCGGGTGCGGGTGGCGGCGTCGGCCTGGGGCGCCAGTTCGCGCACTGTGCCGGTGGTACGGTCCTGCGGGGCGAGCTGGGCGCTGACCTCGAAGCGCGCATCGGCGGGCAGCCGCTGCACCAGTTCGTCCGGCAGGTCGACCACCGCTTCCTTCACCTCGGGGCGCACCAGCGTCACCACCTCCTGGCCGGCCTGCACCACCTGCCCGGCCTCCGCGTGCCACTGGGTGATGACGCCGGCGAAGTCGCTGCGCAGCTGGGTGTAGCCCAACTGGTCTTTGGCGCGGTCGGTGGCGGAGCGCGCCTGGTCGAGGGTGGCGCGGCTGGTTTTCAGCCGCGTGCGGGCGCGGTCGAGATTGGCCTGGGCGCCCACGCCTCGGGCGAGCAGTTCGCTTTGCCGGCGTTCGTCGGCCTGGGCGTCAAGCCACTCGGCCTCGGCGCGGGAGGCGTCGCCCTGGGCGCTGAGCAAGGTGTTCTGCTGGTCGGTGGGATCGAGGGTGGCGAGCAGCGTGTCCTTCTCCACGCGGTCGCCGACGTCCTGCTTGCGCGCGGCGATGCGGCCATTGGTGCGAAAGCCGAGGGTGGTCTCGTAGCGCGCCTGGATGCTGCCGGCGAAGCGGCCGACCTGGCGCACGTCGTCGGCCTTCACGGTGACATAGAGCACCGGTCGCGGCGGCGGTGCCTCCGGTTCCTTCGAACAGGCGGCGAGGGTGATGGCCAGCACGGCGAGCAACGCGTGCTTCATGGGCGCACCTCCGTCCGTCGAGCCTGGGTGCGAGGCTCGGCCTGGGCGCTGCTGTCTACTGGCTCGGCGCCTTCCTCCGGCCGGGCGACCTCGACTTTCTGGTTCGGATGCAGCAGTTGGCCGCCCGCCACGATCACCCGCTGCCCGGCGTGCAGCCCTTCGCCGATCATGACCTGCTCGCGGGCGAAGCTGACCTGGCCGACGGGCGCAAGCTGCGCGCGATCCTGATCGTCCAGCACCCACACGGCGGGCGACTTGTCTTGCTTGAACAGGGCGGACCAGGGCAGCACCACGCGGGGCTGGGGTGTCTGCGGCAGTTCGGCGCCCACCACTGCGCCCAGGCCCATGGCGGCGGGCACCGGGTCGAGGCCGACCTTGACCTTCAGTGTGCCGCTGCGCGCATCCACGGTCGGGGTGACTTCGCGCACGCGGCCGGTGACCTTTACCTTCGGGTCGGACAGCAGGTACACGGCCACCGGCTGGTCGGCCTGCGGGTCCTGGAACAGCGATTCGTAGACGTTGAACACCGCGTCGCGCTCGCCGTCGCGGGCGAGGGTGAAGATCGGCATGGTCGCCTGCACCACCTGGCCGACCTCGCCGCTGCGCTGGGTGATCACGCCATCGGCCGACGCCTTGAGTTCGGTGTAGGAGAGCTGGTCGTTGGCCGACGCCAACTGCGCACGGGCCGCCGCCAGCGAACTCTGCGCGGCGCGCAGTTCGGCCTGGGCGCGGTCGTATTCGCTGCGGCTGGTGTAGCCCTTGGGCAGCAGCTTTTCCTGACGCTGGAAGCCCACCTGGGCCAGGCGCAACCGCGCCTGTTCGGCAGCCACCGCGGCGCGGGCGTTCTCCACCTGGGTGCGCAGGTCCTGCGGGTCGAGGCGGGCCAGCACCTGGCCGGCCTTCACGGCATCGCCCACGTCAGCGCGGCGTTCGACGATCTTGCCGCCGACGCGGAAGGCCTGCTGCGCTTCGACCCGTGCCTGGATATCGCCCACCACGCTGGGGCGCGCGGCATAGTCGCGGGTGCTCACCTCGCGTACCAGCACGCGCGGCAGGTGCTCGGCCGGCTTGTCCTGGCCGCAGCCGGCCAGCGTGAGCGCCATCAGAAAGAAAGCCAGCCCCGGCGTTCTCGTCGTCATCCATTTCCCCCTGGTGCAGATCGCGCGCGGGCAAGCGCAGCGATACGAACTGTGAGTGGGGCGACGGCGGGAACGTTCAACTCAATGTGGGGCAGGCGAGGGCGATTCGGGGCCGATCTGCTGCGAACGCGGCGGTTCTGGCGCTTACTGTTGCTCGCTCCTGTGGAGGAGCAACGGATACTCCGTGTGGGATTTCCTCCCTGAAGGAAGCGGCTCTGCATGTTGTAGGAGCGGGCCATGCCCGCGAAATCCCGCGCGGCGGAAGGGGAGTTCACCGGCAGACACCAACATCGGCCGCTGATTGACAGGAGCGCCTGCCGGGCGCCATCGCGGGCATGGCCCGCTCCTACAGGGGGCGGACTCATCCAGGCAACGCGGGACGCCAGGGTTGGCCTGGCACAGCGGGGTACGTCAGGAAGGGACACTCACCAGGCGGAACAAGGCGCGGCCGTCCAGCCATTGGGCATGGCCGCGGGCGTCGATCTCGCCGATGCATTCGCCCAGGTCCTGGCCATCGAGTTCGATGAACAGGTGGTTGGCATAGACGCGAAAGCGATCCGGGCTGCTGAGCAATTCGACCCGGCCATTGTGCAGCACGCCGATGCGCCGGCCGACACCGCCAGGAGTGAACAGCTCGTAGGTGCCTTTGCTGAAAAGCGGGGCCACGTGACCTCCGTGGATGTGATGCCAGGGCCTGACTAAAGCACAAAATGATGGCATTTGAATATCATCTGCCGCCGCAGCGTTGTCGCACCGATGCGCTCGGCGTTTCCCCTGAACTCCCGTGGCGCCCCGCCAGTCCACAGCCAGAGAACCTTAGGAGGCGGGGATGAAACGACGCTACAGCGTGCCCACGGCGACCATCCTGGCGATACTGCTGGTGCTGCTGGTCGTGCATATCGCGTTGCCCTATGTGATCCGCGACTACCTCAACGGCAAACTCGATCGCATGGGCGAGTACCACGGGCAGATCACCGACGTGGACCTTGCTCTCTGGCGCGGCGCCTACCGGATCAACGGGCTGAAGATCGTCAAGGTCACCGGCAAGGTGCCGGTGCCGCTGCTGGACGCCCCGGTGATCGACCTCGCCGTGAGCTGGCATGCGCTCTGGCACAAGCATAGTGTGGTGGCGCGGGTGGCGTTCCTGCGGCCGGAGCTGAACTTCGTCGACGGTGGCAGCCGCCAGGCCTCCCAGAGCGGCGCCGGCACCAACTGGCACGAGCAGCTGGAAAAGCTGCTGCCGATCACCCTGGATGAGCTGCGCATCGACGACGGCCTCATCCGCTTCCACAACTATCAGTCCAGCCCGCCGGTGCACCTGTCCGCCAGCGCGGTGAACGCCAGCCTGTACAACCTGACCAACGTGGCCGACGAAAACGGCGAACGGGTCGCGCGCTTCGAAGGACGCGCCCGGCTGTTCGACCAGGCGCCGCTGGAAGTGCAGGCCAGCTTCGACCCCTTTACTGACTTCGAGGACTTCCAGTTGCGCCTGCGCGCCAGCGATGTGGAGCTGCGCCGGGTGAACGATTTCGCCTCGGCCTACGGCAAGTTCGACTTCAACCGCGGGCGCGGCACCCTGGTGATCGAGGCGAAGGCGCAGAAGGGCCGTCTGAGCGGCTACATCAAGCCGCTGCTGCGCGACGTCGACGTGTTCAACTGGCAGCAGGACGTGGAGGAGAAGGACAAGAGCCTGTTCCGCTCCATCTGGGAGGCGCTGGTCGGCGGCGGCGAAACGGTCCTGAAAAACCAGCCCCGGGACCAGTTCGCCACCCGCGTGGACCTCAGCGGCAATATCCATCGCCAGGACATCAGCGCCTTCCAGGCCTTCCTCGGCATCCTGCGCAATGCCTTCGTCCAGGCGTTCAACGCCCGTTACGAGCGTTCCGCACCCGAGGACTGAGCCGCGTCAGTGGCTGGTGCCAGGGCGCGCGGCATCCATGCGCCGGTCGTCGAAGTCTTCGCGCGCCGGTTCGCCGGCATCGACGAGGGCCTGTGGGTTGCGCAGCTCGCGCACCGGGAAGGCGAAGTCCACGCCCAGCGCCTGCATGCCCGCCAGCAGGCGCAGGTTGATGCGCTGCTGCACGTCCATGTAGCGGTTGTAGTCGGCGGTTTGCATGATGTAGACGACCTCGTACAGCAGCCGGCTCTCGTCGAAGGAGAGGAAGTGGGCGCGGTCGAACTTCGCCTCGCTCACCTCGTCGATGATCTCCTTCACCAGATCGGCCACCGCCTTGGCCTTGTCGGCCGGGGTGCGGTAGCTGATGCCGAACTGGAAGACGATGCGCCGGGTGTTCATGCGCTTGTAGTTGTGCAGCGTCTGCTTGAGCAGCTCGGCGTTGGAGCAGACGATCTGTTCGCCGCTCAGGCTGCGGATGCGCGTGGTCTTCAGGCCGATGTGCTCGATGGTCCCGGCGACATCGCCGAACACCACGAAATCGCCGATCTCGAAGGGCTTGTCGAAGCCGATGGACAGCGAGGCGAAGATGTCGCTGAGGATGGTCTGCACCGCCAGCGCCACCGCGATACCGCCCACGCCGAGGCTGGCGATCAGCGCGGTGATGTCCACGCCCAGGTTGGCGAGGATCGACAGCAGCATCACCGCCCAGACCACCACCAGCACCACCACCGAGACGATCGAGGCCATGACCGGGTTGTGCAGGCTGCCGAAGCGCAGCCGCGACAGGTCGCGGGTCCACAGCCGCACACAGGCGTCCAGCCACCAGGCGACCTGCAGCGCGAGCACGACGAACCAGGCGTGCGACAGGGCGGCGCTCCAGTTGTCCGGCAGGGTGGCGAGCTTGAGGGCGAGCATCAGGGCGAAGACGAAGATCAGCACATTGCTGGTACGCCCGGCGATGGCCGAGGCGTAGCGCGCCCACTGGCTGGTGCGTCCCTCCAGGCGTTTGCGTGCGGTGGCGATGAGAAAGCGCAGGATGACGAACCCGGCGGCGGCCGCAACGACCACCAGCAGCAGGCGGCCGAGCACCGTCAGGTCCAGCCAGGAATTCAGCGACGCCATGGTGTCTCCTTATCGGCGGTGACAGGAGTAGGTTTGGGGCGGCAGGGGGAAAGGAAGTTCAGTCGCGACACCTGAGCGGTGCCGGCAAGCGGAGCGGAGTCGGCAAGCCGGGAGGGCCGCAAGGGGCCCTCCCGCTCTCCCGCAGGCGGATCAGTGCCAGAACAGCGCGAGCAGGATGATGATCGGGATCGGCACGCCGAGGAAGTAGAGGAGGATCGAGCGCATGGTGAGTCTCCTGTCAGCGGATGGGCTGGGTATGGGGGGTGGAATGGACGTGGTGGACCACCAGCAGCTCCGCGTCACGGCGGCGGCCACCGACGATGGCCATGAAGCTGGCGAAGAACGCACCGCACAGCAGGGCGGCGAACATCCACAGCGCCGAGCCGGCCGCGACCTTGCGCGCCGTATCGGCGGCCTGCAATGCCTGCTGCTTGGCCTGCTGCGCCTGGGCGAAGACCGCGTCGATGCGTTGCTCGGCCTCGGCCTGGCTGATCTGCGTGCGCTGGGCGATCACCTGGGCGAGGTAGGTGCGGTCGTCCGCGCTGAGCTGCCCCTGGGCCAGGCCGCGCAGGAAGATGCGCGTGGCGACGGCATGGGCGGCGTCATCGCTGACGGCCACCGGGCGGTTGTCGCGGAACAGGGTGTCGATGAAGTAGGCCGCGTCGTCCGTGTTGTCGCTGGCGGTCTTCGCGCTGCCCGACGCGGCGCCGCTGGCGCTGGCCGCTGCGCCGGCGGCGAGGGTGGCGCCCGCCTGCAGGCCGCCGCCCACCAGGCTGCTGACCGAGCCGACCACCAGGGTGGCGGTGACCAGCGTGGCGATGGCCCAGGCGAGGAAGCCGTGGGCGGTATCGCGGAAGTACACCTCGTCACCGTGCAGGCTGGCCCACTTCACCCGCAGGCGCCCGGCCAGATAGCCGCCCAGGCCGGAAGCGAGGATCTGCGTGATCGCCAGCCAGATGAAGGTGGAAATGCTCATCTGCTTGAAGGTGCCGCCATCGCCGGGCCAGGGCGACACGGCGGAGAATCCCAGGCCGAAGCCAAGGACGATGAGGATCAGCGATAACGCTGCGGCGGCCGCCGCGCCGGCGAATATCGCCGGCCAGGCAACGCCGGAGCGGTCCTGCACGGCGGTGAGGGAAGTGTCGGTGCTGGCAATCATGGTCAGTGCTCCTTTGGCTGAACCTGAACCTGTCTTTGCAGCGCCCGTGCCACCTGTTTCAAAATATTATTGAGTTTTTATTCAATGGGTTACGAAGTTGTCCGAAGAATCCGGTGATGCAGAACGCAAGGTGAAGCCAACCGGCACTGGCAGATTGCACGACCACGGCCCGCCGGCCGATGCCGTTCGAACCCAAACGGTAGCGACGCGGTCTTCTACAGCAAGACGCCGGTCGCTACGGCAGCGGCTGGAACGGACGTTCCAGCTTGCGCGGGCGTCGCGTTTGGGCGGCAAAAATGCCGCGCGGATGGTCGGATTCGGCGCCCGACGCTGCTACGCTTCGCTTGCCGCCGACCCGGCCGAATGACTCCAAGGAACCAGAGCCATGAGTGAAGAGATTCCCGCCGCCGAAGGACTGAAGCTGAAGGTGCAGCCCAGCCACCTCAACTTCCCCGTGATCGGCATCGGTGCCTCGGCGGGCGGACTGGCGGCCTTGCTGCGGTTGTTCGAGAACATGCCCAACGACAACGGCATGGCCTTCGTCGTGGTGATGCACCTTTCACCGCACCACGAGAGCAGCGCCCACGAGATCCTGCAGAAAGTCACCAAGATGAAGGTGCGGCAGATCAGCGAGCCGACCCCCATCGAGCGCAACTGCGTCTACCTGATTTCGCCGGCGATGCAGCTGACCATGAACGATGGCTACCTGCGCGTGACCGAACTCAACCCCGCCCAGCCGCGCCACATCGCCATCGACATCTTCATGCGGACCCTGGCCGACGCCCATGCCGAGCACGCCGTGGCCATCGTCCTCAGCGGCAGTGGCAGCGACGGCTCGGCCGGGCTGTCGCGGGTCAAGGAGCAGGGTGGGGTGACCATCGCCCAGGCTCCGGACGATGCCGAATACGACGAGATGCCCCGCAGCGCCATCGCCACCGGGCAGGTGGATTTCATCCTGCCGGTGGGCGACATGCCGCAGAAGCTCATCGACCTATGGCAGACCATGCGCACCATGCAGTTGCCGGCCGATGCCGAGGTGGCGACGCCGTTCCGCTCCATCGACGACCCGGAACAGTCGCGTGCCGCGGAAACCGCGTTGAAGGACATTCTCACGCTGCTGCGCACCCGCAGCGGCCACGACTTCAAGCATTACAAGCGCGCCACCGTCCTGCGCCGCATCGAGCGGCGCATGCAGGTCAACCGCCTGGGCGACCTGCCGGCGTACCGCGCCTTCCTGCAGAACACGCCGGAGGAAGCCCGCCACCTGCTGGCCGACATGCTCATCGGCGTGACCAATTTCTTCCGCGACCGCGAAGCCTTCGAAGCGCTGGAACGGGAGATCATCCCGCGCGTGTTCGACATGCCCGAATCCGCCGATACGCCGGTGCGGGTGTGGAGCGCCGGCTGCTCGTCGGGTGAGGAAGCCTATTCGCTGGCGATCCTGCTGGCCGAGTACGTCGAGTACCGCGAGAGCGACCGGCAGTTCCAGGTGTTCGCCACCGACATCGACGAGCACGCCATCGCTATCGGCCGCAGCGGCGCGTACCCGGAGGCGATCCTCACCGACATCACCCCGCAGCGCCTGCGCCAGTACGTGACCAAGGAGCAGACCGGCTACCGGGTGAAGAAGGAAATCCGCGAGCGTGTGCTGTTCGCCATGCACAACCTGCTTCGCGACCCGCCGTTCTCCAAGCTGCACCTGATCAGCTGCCGCAACCTGCTGATCTACCTCGACCGTGAAGTGCAGGCCGACATCCTGCAGATGTTCCACTTTGCCCTGGCGCCGGGCGGCTACCTGTTCCTGGGCAGCGCCGAGTCGGCCGACGTCTGTCTGGAACTGTTCACCCCGGTGGACAAGAAGAATCGCATCTACCGCGCCAGGCCCGGCGCGGTAATGGGCCGGCCGGCATCGCCGTTGCCGCTCATCGCCCTGGCGGATACGCCACAGGCCAGCAGCGAGCGGCCGGCCGAACGCCGGCGCATCTCCTTCGCCGACCTGCACCAGCGGGTGCTGGAGCAATACGCGCCGCCCAGCGTGGTGGTGAACCATGAATCCAGCATCGTGCACATGTCCGACCGGGCCGGGCGCTACCTGCGCTACATCGGCGGCGAGCCCTCGCACCATCTGTTGTCGCTGGTCCATCCGTCGCTGCGCCTGGAGCTGCGTACCGCGCTGTTCCAGGCCTTCCAGACCGGCAAGAGCGTCGAGGCGCGACGGGTCAAGCACGAACGTGACGGTGCCACGGCCTACATCAACATGGTCATCCGGCCGTTCCGCGACCAGGACGCCGACTTCGCCCTGGTGATCTTCGACGAGGTCGAAGAGAGCATGGCCACCGACAGCCCCAGCCACCAGCAGACCGTCAAGGACAGCGTGTTGTCGCAGCTGGAGAGCGAGCTGCAGCGCAACAAGGAGCAGCTGCAGGCGACCATCGAGCAGGCGGAAACCTCCACCGAGGAGCTCAAGGCCTCCAACGAGGAATTGCAGGCGATCAACGAGGAGCTGCGTTCCACCACCGAGGAGCTGGAGACCAGCAAGGAAGAGTTGCAGTCGATCAACGAAGAGCTGATCACGGTCAACCAGGAGCTCAAGACCAAGGTCGAGGAAACCGGCAAGATCAACGACGACCTGCAGAACCTGATCGCCTCCACGGACATCGCCACGGTGTTCGTCGGCCGCGACATGCGCATCAAGTCCTACACGCCGCGCGCCACGGCGATCTTCAGCATCATCGGCAGCGACACCGGGCGCTCGCTGCTGGACATCACCCACCGACTGGAGTACCCGGACCTCGCCCACGACGCCACGGCGAGCTTCGAAACGCTGCGCACCATCGAGCGCGAGGTCGCCAGCAAGGATGGCCGGCGCTACCTGGCGCGCATGCTGCCGTACCGCACCACCGACAATGTCATCGATGGCGCGGTGCTGACCTTCATCGACATCACCGAGCGGCGCCTCGCCGAAGACAAGGCACGCGACAGCGAAGAGCGTTTGCGCCTGGCGGTGGAGAGCACCCAGGACTTCATCATCGTCACCCTCGACCGCGAGGGGCGCATCACCGGCTGGAACAAGGGCGCCGAGCGCGCCTATGGATACCGCGAGCAGGAGATCGTCGGCCACAGCCTGGACGTCCTCTTCACCGAGGAGGACCAGCACGCCGGCGCGCCCCGTGAAGAGCTGCGCGTGGCCAGCCAGGTGGGCCGCGCGGAAACCGACCGCTGGCAACTGCGCAAGGATGGCAGCAGCTTTTTCTGCAGTGGCGTGACCACCGCGCTGCCGCACGGCTTCGCCAAGATGGGTCGCGACGTGACCAGCCGCAAGCGCGCCGAAACCGAGCAGGAAAGCCGCCTGCAGCAGAACCAGGCGAAGGTGCGCCTGCGCGACGAGTTCTTCGCCATGATGTCCCACGAGCTCAAGCACCCGCTGAACCTCATCCAGCTCAATGCCGACCTCATTGCGCGGCTGTCGGCGGTGCGTTCCCACGCGGTCGCGGCGCGCGCCATCGAGGGTATCCAGAGCTCGGTGCGCAGCCAGGCGCGGATCATCGACGACCTGCTCGACCTGTCGCGGGTCAATACCGGCAAGCTCAAGCTCAACCTGGCTCCGGTGATCCTGCAGAACGTCATCGAGGATGTGGTCGGCGCGCTGGGCTCCGAGGCCCACGACAAGGACCTGCTGATCGACCTGCAACTGCCGCCGCGCGGCAGCGATCCGCTGGTGGCGGAGGCCGATCCGGTGCGGGTCGAGCAGATCGTCTGGAACCTGCTGAGCAACGCGGTGAAGTTCACCCCGTCCCACGGCAATATCCAGGTCAGCCTGGACCAGGACGACGGCATGTTGCGCATCCGCGTGCGCGACGATGGCCAGGGCATCGCGGTGGAAGACCTGCCGCGGATCTTCGAGCTGTTCGGCCAGACCGAGCAGCAGCCGCACCTGCCCAAGTCAGGCCTGGGCATTGGCCTGGCGCTGGTGCGCGAGCTGGTGGAGGCGCAGCAGGGGCGCATCGAGGCGACCTCGGCCGGCAGGGGGCAGGGCGCGCTGTTCAGCGTTTGGCTGCCGCAGTATCGCCAGCTCGACCTGCCGGTGGATACCGTGCAGGAGTCCACCGGCCCGCTCGCCGGCGCCCGCCTGTTGCTGGTGGATGACTCGCCGGATATCCGCCTGATCCTCCAGCAACTGCTGGAAATGGAAGGCGCCACGGTCGCCACCGCCGAAGACGGCCCCGCCGCCTTGCGCTGGCTGGAGGCGCAGACCTGCGACCTGATCCTGTCGGACATCGGCATGCCGGGCATGGACGGACACGAGCTGATGCGGCGCGTGCGCCAGTTGCCCGGCCATGCCGGCACGCCGGCGGTGGCGCTCACCGGCTACGGCTCGGCGGCGGATGCCGAACAGGCGCGCGCGGCGGGCTACAACGCCCACGTCAGCAAGCCGGTGACGCTCGATACCCTGCAGCGGATCGCCCGCGAGCTGGGTGTCAGCGGCGCCATGCAGGAGTAGCCCGCCAGCCCTGCCCGCCGCGCGCGGGCAGGGCGGCCGAGCCTCAGGCGGCGGCGTCCTTGTCGCGCCCGGCGCGCACGTCGAAGGCACCCCCGGTGAGCACGCCGTCCACCGTCACGCGGCCCTTGCCGGGCAGCAGGGGGAACACCAGTTCGGCGAAGCGATAGGCTTCCTCCAGGTGCGGATAGCCCGACAGTACGAAGCTGTCGACGCCCAGCGCGGCATATTCCAGCAGCCGCGCGGCCACGGTTTCCGCGTCGCCGACCAGTGCCGTGCCGGCGCCGCCGCGCACCAGGCCCACGCCGGCCCACAGGTTCGGCGCCACTTCCAGCTTGTTGCGATCCCCGCCATGCAGCGCGGCCATGCGTTGCTGGCCGACCGAATCCATCTTCGCGTAGTTGCTCTGCGCGGCGGCGATGGTGGCGTCGTCCAGGTGGCTGATCAGCTCGTCGGCGGCGGCCCAGGCCTTCTCGTTGGTTTCCCGGACGATGACGTGCAGGCGCACGCCGAAACGCACCGTGCGGCCCTGGCGCGCGGCGCGTTCGCGCACGTCGGCGATCTTCTCGGCCACCGCCGCGGGCGGCTCGCCCCAGGTCAGGTAGGCGTCCACGTGCTTGGCCGCCAGTTCGTGCGCGGCGGGGGAGGAGCCGCCGAAGTACAGCGGCGGGTAGGGCTTCTGCACCGGCGGGAAGAAGTTCTGCGCGCCGTTGACCTTCAGATGCTCGCCGTCATGGTCGACGGTCTCGCCGGACAGTAGGCGGCGCCAGATGGTCAGGAACTCGTCGGACGCCGCGTAACGCTCGTCATGGCTGAGGAAGACGCCGTCAGCCTCCAGTTCGGTGCTGTCGCCCCCGGGCACCACGTTGAGCAGCAGGCGGCCGTTGCTCGCCTGGTCCAGCGTGGCAGCCTGGCGCGCCGAGGCGGTGGGGTTGCCCAGCGAGGTGCGCAGCGCCACCAGTAGCTTGATGCGCTGGGTGACCGGCACCAGGCTGGCGGCGGTCACCCAGGGGTCGAGGCAGCTGCTGCCGGTGGGAATCAGCAGGCCGTCGTAACCGAGCTGGTCGGCGGCCACGGCAATCTGCCGCATGTAGTGGTTGGTCGCGGGGCGGCCGCTGCTGGAGTGGCCCAGGTAGCGGGTGTCGCCGGAAGTCGGCAGGAACCAGAAAATATCGAGACTCATGGAGTGTCCTCGTTGCCATCGTCGAAGTGGGGCGGCGCCCCGTCGGTGCACGCGTGGCAAGTCTTCATTGGAATTCGGCCCCGGCTGCCGGCATGTTTCGTGCGGTGACTCCGGGATGGGGAAGGCGTCTGGGTGGGTGCAGCGAGTCAGCAAGGCCTGTGCCAGGGCGGCGAGGCCGGGTTTTCGCGGTATCCAAGCACCTTGCAGTGTTGCCTGGGTAACACCGCTGTTGATTCGCTGTTGCCGGGGAAACAGTTGAACCTGCAAAAAAGGCATTAGGTTATGCCTTCCGGCGATTTGTCCTGCGCGGCGGGACCGAGCAGGATAGGCCATCGTGATTGAAAGTCCCCGCAGACCAAGGAACACAGCAAGCGATGAATGATGCCAAGCGACTGAACGAACATGGCCCGGTGAACTGGCAACTGGCGCAGATCGTCGAGGACCTGCGCAGCGCCCGCAACGACTGGCGCACCCGCAGCGGCCGGCATCCGGAGCAGGGCGGTCGCGAACTGCCGTCGCGCCAGTCCGTCGAGGAAGTGGTGGAGCGCCTGGCGAGTGCGCTGTTCCCGATGCGCCTGGGGCCGAACGATCTGCGCGAGGAGAGCGAGGACTTCTTCGTCGGCCACACCCTGGATGCCGCGCTGAATGCGCTGCTGGTGCAAGCCCGCCTGGAGTTGCGCTACAGCGCGCGGCAGCGTGGCGATGTGGTGGACGACCGCATCGATGAGCACGCCGTGGTGCTGGTGCGCGACTTCGCCCGCGCGCTGCCGGAAATGCGCCGCCTGCTGGATGCCGACGTGCTGGCCGCCTACCAGGGCGACCCGGCGGCGCGCAGCGTGGACGAAGTGCTGCTGTGCTACCCGGGTGTAGTGGCGATCATCCATCACCGCCTCGCGCACCACCTGTACAACGCCGGCCTGCCGCTGCTGGCGAGGATCATCTCGGAACTGGCGCATTCGGCCACCGGCATCGACATCCACCCCGGCGCGCAGATCGGCAGCAGTTTCTTCATTGACCACGGCACCGGCGTGGTGATCGGCGAAACCGCGATCATCGGCAAGCAGGTGCGCATCTACCAGGCCGTGACCCTGGGGGCGAAACGCTTCACGTCCGATGAAACCGGCCAGTTGCACAAGGGCGAGCCGCGCCACCCCATCGTCGAGGACGACGTGGTGATCTACGCCGGGGCGACCATTCTCGGTCGCGTCACCATCGGCAAGGGTTCGACCATCGGCGGCAACGTCTGGCTGACCCGTAGCGTGCCGCCTGGCAGCCAGGTGAGCCAGGCCAGCCTGCAGCACGACGAGAGCCGCTGCGGCAAGGACTGATCGCGTATTGCCTGCGGGACCGCGAAGCGCAGCGGGGGAGTTGACAGCGCCCCCGCGCGTTGAGCAGTATCCGTCAGACATTTCACGCATCGGCACCGACATGTTCCCCATCCACGACCATTCGCTCTCCGCTTCGGGCTTCCTCGCCCAGGCGTGCGCGTGCGTCGTCGTTGCCAAGAAATCGAAGAAACAGTCGCTCATTTGACCGGGGCGCTGTCCCGTCAGATGGGCTGACAGGACACAAGGCGCAAGGTCGAACCTCCCCCCGCTTGATTCCCGCATCCCTCCCTGACGGCGACTACACGGTCAGCCAACAGGAGTTTTTGCATGTCGAATTTTCGTGGGATCTGGGTGGCGCTGGTCACTCCCTTTCGTGATGGCGCGGTCGATTTCCCGGCCCTGCAGGGGCTGGTCGCCCATCTGCTGGAGCAGGGTGTCACCGGCCTGGTGGTGTGCGGCACCACGGGCGAGGCCGCAGCGCTCAGCCATGACGAGCAGCTCGAGGTCCTCGACGCCGTGCTGCAATGGGTGCCGGCGCACCAGGTGATCATGGGCCTGGCGGGCAACAACCAGCGCGAACTGCTGGGCTTGCTGGAGGCGATCCAGCGCCGCCCGGTGGCCGGCGTGCTGGTGCCGGCGCCGTATTACATCCGCCCCTCGCAAGCCGGCCTGGAAGCCTTCTTCCGCAGCGTGGCCGACGCCGCCCGCGTGCCGGTGGTGCTCTACGACATTCCCTACCGCACCGGCGTGCGCATCGAGCGCGAGACGCTGCGCCGTATCGTGCGCCATCCGAACATCCGGGCGATCAAGGATTGCGCCGGCGACGTGGAGACCACCCTCGCGCTGATCGCCGACGGCCAGGTAGAGGTGCTCACCGGGGAGGACCTGCAGATCTTCGCCAACCTCTGCCTGGGCGGGGCCGGGGCGATCTCGGCGTCCTCCCATGTGCGCGCGGATCTCTATGTGCAACTGTTCCGGCAGATGGAGGAGGGCGACATCACCGCCGCGCGGCGCACCTTCTATCGGTTGCTGCCCTGGATGCAGGCGGCCTTTGCCGAAGCGAACCCCGCACCGGTGAAAGGTGCACTGGCCCTGCAGGGGCTGATCGCCAACGAGTTGCGCGAGCCGATGCAGGCATGCACGCCGGCGACACTGGAGCGCCTCGAACGCGTGCTGGCGGATCTGGCCGACTAGGCGCTGCCGCATTCGTTCGAGGCTGAGCGAATGCCGCGTGTATCCCGCTGCGGGCTGTGCAGGAAATACGACAGGCCCGAAGTGTGTAACGCGTTACCAGAATGCTGTTCAATTTTGCGTAACGCGTTACTGATTCTGCTGTGGCGCACGCCGCGGGATCGCCCTGAAAAGCCTTGCGCCGGGATTTTGAGAAGTTTTGAGAACGGCTGACAAGATTAAATCCTGTCGTTGCCAACCACTCGTATCTTGCCCATCACACCGTGATCTAAGCTCGCCGCCGCTTCACTCCTGTAACAAATACAACACACTCGAGCGGGATCACATGACGTCCTCCTATCAGCGCCAAGGAATGCAGCGCACCTGCGTGCGTGCGCCCCAACTCTCCGCCATCACGCTGGCCCTCGCGGCGGCCCACCTACCCCAGCTTGCCCAGGCGGGGGTCTATACCGCCTCCAGCGAGAGCGAACTCATTGCAGCGGTGAACGCAGCCAATGCGGACGCAGACCCCAGCTCCACGATCAACCTGACCGCCAGCTTCTCCATCAGCGGCGTGACCCTGCTCTCGACCAAGTCCATCACCATCGACACGCAGGGCTTCGTGCTGACCAACACCAGCACCGTGCCGATCAACTCGACCTACACCTTCGAAGGGACGTTCACCGGGGCGCAGAATGCCAGTGGCGGCGCGAATGGCTTGAGCGTCGGCAACGGTCAGTTCGTCAACAACGGCACGGTCACCGGCGGTGACGGCACCGTGGCCAACACCGGCGGGGGGACCGGGGTCGGTGTTTCGGTCCGCGCGACGCTGACCAACAACAGCACGATCACCGGCGGCAGCAACATCGGCTTCAATGCCACCAACAGCGGCCTGGGGGCGGGCGTGTCGATGTCGAACGCCTCCAACCTGGTGAACACCGCCAGCGGTGTCGTCACCGGCGGTGCCAGCAATGGCGGGGTGGCCGGCACGGGTGTGTACATGGGTGTGTCGACGGGCAACAGCATCGTCAACCAGGGCACCATCCGTGGCGGCACCGGTCTGAACGGCGGCACTGGCGGTCGCGGCGTGCGCTTCACCCTTGGCACCAACACCCTGCAGAACAGCGGGGTGATCGAGGGCGGCAATGGTGCCGCGGCCATCTATGTGGACCGCCCCAACGGCAGCCTCAGCATCGTCAACTCTGGCTCCATCCATGCCGGGGCCGGCTACGCCAATGCCATCGAGTTCACTACCGGCGCCGCGCTTTCCGAGCTGGAACTCCAGGCCGGCTCGGACATCCGCGGCAACGTGGTCGCCAGCGCGCTCAGTACCGCCGATGTGTTCCGACTGGGCGGCAGCACCGATGCGCTGTTCGACGTCTCGTCCATCGGCAGCAGCGCGCAGTACCGCAACTTCGACCTCTTCCAGAAAACCGGCAGCAGCACCTGGGCACTGATGGGCGACAGCACCGTCACCGCGGCCTGGAACGTACAGCAGGGCACGCTGCAGCTGGGCAACGGCGGCACCAGTGGCACGCTCGCCGGCGATGTGGTGGTCGACAGCGGTGCGATCTTCGCCTTCAATCGCAGCGACCTGTTCACCTTCAACCAGCAGATCAGCGGGGCGGGTGGCGTTGCGCAGAATGGCACCGGTACCACCCGGCTGACGGGTGCCTATACCTATACCGGCCCGACCACCATCAACCTCGGCACCCTGGCCATCGATGGCTCGATCACCAGCCCGGTGACGGTGAACAGCCTCGGCACCCTGTCCGGCAACGGCACCGTGTTCGGCAACCTCACCAACGCCGGCGTGGTGACGCCGGGCGGCGGCTCCGGCGTGCTGACCATCGACGGCGACTACATCGGCAACGGCGGCGTGGTGGCCATCAATACCGTGCTGGGCGACGACAGCTCGGCCACCGGCCGCCTCATCATCACCGGCGATACCTCGGGCACCGGCACCATCCGGGTCACCAACCTTGGCGGCCTCGGCGCGCCGACGGTGGAAGGCATCAAGCTGATCGATGTGCAGGGCCTGTCCAATGGCCTGTTCACCCTGGCCGGCAACTACACCTACCAGGGGCAGCCCGCCGTGGTGGCGGGGGCCTATGCCTATCGCCTGTACCAGAACGGCGTGACGGCTTCCAGCGATGGCGGCTGGTACCTGCGTTCCTCGCTGGATGCGCCGGTCACCCCGCCAGTCACCCCGCCGGTGACGCCCCCGGTCACGCCTCCCGTGACTCCTCCGGTCACGCCCCCCGTGACGCCTCCCGTCACGCCTCCGGTGACTCCTCCGGTCACCCCTCCGGTCACGCCACCCGTCGAGCCGCCGGTGACGACGCCCATAGAACCGCCCGTGACGCCGCCTGCCGGCCCGCTGCTGGCGCCGAGCGTTCCCCTGTACGAGAGCTACGCCAGCGTGCTGCAGCGCTTCAACGAACTGGGCACGCTGCAACAGCGCGTCGGCAACCGTTACTGGCAGCCCGATGCGCAATTGCAGGCCGACGTCCGCCAGGGCCAGCCGGCCATCGGTCGCGGCGCCTGGGTTCGGGTGGAGGGCTCGGATGCCGAGATCGACCCGTCGTCGAGCACCAGCAGCGCCAACTACGACGTGCACCTGTGGAAGTTCGAAGCCGGCTTCGATGCGCCCGTCTACGAGAGTGATGCCGGTACCCTGGTGGTCGGCCCCACCGTGCACTACGGCACCGCCAACTCCGGCGTGTCCTCGCGCTTCGGCGACGGCTCCATCGACGTCACCGGCTACGGCTTCGGCGGCACGGCCACCTGGTACGGCAACGACGGCACCTACGTGGACGGCCAGGCGGCGCTGAGCTGGTACGACAGCGACCTGCGCTCCTCGCAACTGGGCCGGAAGCTGGAAAATGGCAACCGCGGCAATGGCATCGCCGCGGGTGTCGAGGTCGGCCATCGCGTGACGCTGGACGACACCTGGTCGGTCACCCCGCAGGCACAGCTGACCTGGTCGCAGGTGCGCTTCGATTCGTTCACCGACGATTTCGGCGCGAAAGTCTCCCACGACAACGGCGACAGCCTGGTGTCGCGCCTGGGCGTTTCCCTGGACCGCGAAACCCGGTGGGTTTCCCGTAACGGCAAGACCAGCCGCTCGCACCTCTACGGCATCACCAACCTGTACTACGACTTCGCCAACGGCACCTCGGCTGACGTCGCAGACCTGCACGTGAAGAACGAGGAGCAGGCGTTGTGGGGCGGCCTGGGCATCGGCGCCTCGCTGAACTGGGACGACGATCGTTCCCTGCTGTTCGGTGAGCTGCTCGGCCGCACCAGCCTGCAGGACTTCGGCGACAGCCATTCGATCGGCGCCAAGGTCGGCGTGCAGGTGCAATGGTAGGGCTGTGCCGGAAAGCGGGGGCGCCGCATGGCGCCCTTCGCGGGTGAGGAGTCCCCGCGCCGACGTGCAGCGAAGAAGCCGCCCACCGGGCGGCTTCTTCATATGACGGCGTGAACATCCGCCAGCGCTATCGCGCCGAAGCAATCCCGTGCCAGGTGCCACGGCGGCTGCGCGTTTTTTAGCTACGCTTCCTGCAATGGAGCGGCGAGGTCAGGGCCTCTCTTCGACTGGCTAGGGAGCCGACTCAATGGACACCACGCAGAACGCTTCTTCCCTCTCGACCATCCTGGTGGTCGACGATACGCCTGAAAATCTGATGTTGATGGTCGACCTGCTCAAGGACCGCTACCGCATCAAGGTGGCGAACAACGGGGAGAAGGCGCTGCGCATCCTCGAGGGCGAACACCTTCCCGACCTGATCCTGCTGGACGTGATGATGCCGGGCCTGTCCGGTTACGCCGTGGCCGAACAGGTCAAGGCCAACGCCCGCACCTGCAACATACCCATCATCTTTCTCACCGCGATGGCCTCGGCCGAGGATGAGATCCACGGGCTGGAGGTGGGGGCGGCCGACTACATCACCAAGCCGATCAGCCCGCCGGTGGTGCTGGCGCGTGTCGCCACCCAGCTCAAGGTCAAAGCCGCCGAAGACTTCCTGCGCGACCAGAACGACTATCTGGAAAGCGAGGTGAAGCGCCGCACTCAGGAGGTCATGGCGATCCAGGACGTGACCATCCAGGCCATGGCCTCGCTGGCGGAAACCCGCGACAACGAAACCGGCAACCACATCCGCCGCACCCAGAACTACGTCAGGCTGCTGGCCGAGCTGCTGCGCGAGCACCCGCGCTTCAGCCAGTTCCTCGATGAGGCGACCATCGAGCTGCTGTACAAATCCGCGCCGCTGCACGACATCGGCAAGGTCGGCATTCCGGATCACATCCTGCTCAAGCCCGGACGTTTCACCCCCGAAGAGTTCGAGATCATGAAGACCCACACCACCCTCGGGCGGGACGCCATCCAGCAGGCGGAAAACCAGTTGGCGGTGAAGGTCGACTTCCTCCGCCTGGCCAAGGAGATCGCCTACAGCCACCAGGAAAAATGGGATGGCAGCGGCTATCCGCAGGGCCTGGCCGCCGACGACATTCCCATCAGTGCCCGCCTCATGGCGGTGGCGGACGTGTATGACGCGCTGATCAGCCACCGCGTGTACAAGCCGGGCATGCCCCATGAAAAGGCGGTGGCGATCATTCGCGAGGGTCGCGGCTCGCACTTCGATCCCGACGTCTGCGATGCCTTCCTGGCCAACGCCGAGCGCTTCTGGGACATCGCCCTGCGCTTTGCCGATACCGAGCAGGACAGGGCCAGGCAACTGGCCGCGCTGGAGCACATCGCCCAGGAGCCCTGAGTGGCCATGATGACGCGCCGACAGCCAAGGAGTGCTCGTCGATGAACGTATTCGCTGTGCTCGAGCGGCTGTCCCTGCGTCGCAAGCTGATCCTGGGCTTTACCGCGCTACTGGCGCTGTCCCTCGTCCTGGGCATGGCCAGCCTGCGCCTGCAGGCGGTGCTGCAGCATCAACTGCAGCAGCTCTACAACCGCGACCTGATCGGTGCCAACCACCTGCAGGAGGTGCGGGTCCAGCTGCCCAACATCGTCCGCGCCCTGCAGCGGGCCGTCGCCACCAGCAGCGCGGACACGCGAATCGCCGCGCTGCGGCAGATGGAAGCGGACAAGCAGAACCTGCAGGAGTCCCTGGCGCTTGCCCGGCCGACCGTGTTCCGCGCCGACAACATCGAGCGCCTCGCCGAATTCGAACTGCTGCTGGAGCGGGTGCTCGCGACCGGCAACGAGGCGCTGCAACTGGCCGGCGAGGGGCGTCAGGGGCAGGCGCAGCTGCTGATCAGCGGCGACGAGTTCCAGCAGCTCAACGAGCGCGCCGGTGCCGCGCTCGACCAGATCACCAAGGACAAGCAGGCAGCCCTGCGCGACCTGGTCAACGAGATCACCCGCAACGCCGAGCAGGGCAGCCTGCTGACCTACGTCCTGCTCCTGGGCGGCCTGGCCCTGGCGCTCACGCTGGCCTGGCTGGTCAGCCAGTCCATTCGCAAGCCGCTGGAGCGCGTCCGCAACGCAGTCGATCAGCTCACCGCCGGCGACCTGGACCAGCCCATCCCGCATACCGACCTGGACAATGAAACCGGCGACCTCGCGCGCGCCATCGCCAAGTTGCAGATCCAGGCGCGCCAGCTGGAACGGCAACGCTGGATCAAGGCCCAGGTTTCGCTCGTGCAGATCGATATCCAGGCGGCCGAGACGCCTGAGCAGCTGGGCCGCCTGTTCCTGCAACGCCTGGTGCCGATGATGGGCGCCTGCCAGGCGGTGCTCTACGTGCTCTTCGAGGGCGCGAGCCACCTGCAGCTCCTGGGCGGTTATGCGCTGGACAGGGCGTTTCCGCCGGCGGACCGCGTGGCCCTTGGCGAGGGCTTGCTCGGCCAGTGCGCGCTGGACCGCACGCCCCGCCAGTTCACCGACCTGCCGGGGAAGTTCTGGCACATCCGCTCCGAGCTGGGCGAGGCCGCCGCCAGCCATCTGCTGGTGCAGCCGGTGATGCGCGGCGAGCGCTTGCTGGGGGTCCTGGAGCTGGCCGGGCTGCGGGAGCCGTCGGAGCTGGAATCCGCCCTGCTGCAGGAGGTCCTGCCGCGGCTGGCGGGGGCCATGGCCATCATGGAGCGCAGTGAAACGGCCCAGGCGCTGCTGGCGGAAACACGCCGGCAGGCCGACGCCATGGCGGCGCAGACGCTGCTGCTGGAAAGCCAGGCGACGGAGCTGGAGTCCCGCCAGGCGGCGCTGCAGGCGACGGAGGCATGGTATCGCGGGATCATCGAGGCCTCGCCGGACGGCATGCTGGTGCTGGGGGAGGACGGCTGCATCCTGATGACCAACCCGCAGCTGGACGCCCTGTTCGGCTACGAGCGCGGCGAACTGGTCGGCTCCACCGTGGAACGCCTGGTGCCGCAGGCCATCCGCGAGCGGCACGTGGGCTTGCGCAACGGCTTCATGTCCACCCGAATCACACGGCAGATGGGCGCCAACCTCGACGACCTGCGTGGCGTGCGCAAGGACGGCAGCCTGTTTTCGGTGGAGATCGGTCTGTCGCACCTGCCGAGCCTGGAAGGACGCGGCCGCTGCGTCTGCGCGTCGGTGCGGGATGTGAGCGAACGGCGGGCCATGGAAAGCAGCCTGCGCACCGCCAGCGACCGTTTGAGCCTGGCCCAGGAAGCCGGCGATATCGGTGTGTTCGATGTCGATTTCACCACGGGGCAGGATTACTGGACGCCGCAGCTGGAAAAAATGTTCGGTCTCGAACCGGGCGGATTCGGCGGCACGATGGCGGCCTGGAAGGCTCTGCTGCACCCCGAGGACGCCGAGGCGACGGACCAGGCCTATGCCGTGGCGGCGGCCAGCGGCGCCGAGCGCTATGAATGCGACTTCCGCATCATCCGGCAGAACGACGGCCAGGTGCGGACCTTCAGGTCCCTGAGCCGCTTCACCCGCGCACCCGACGGCACGCCGTTGCGCGCCACCGGGGTGAACATCGACGTCACCGAGCTGATCGCCGCTCGCGCGGCGGCGGAGGCGGCCACGCTGGCCAAGAGCGAGTTCCTGGCCAACATGAGCCACGAGATCCGCACGCCCATGAACGCCATCATCGGCATGAGCCACCTGGCACTGCGCAGCGGCCTGGACAACAAGCAGCGCAACTACATCGAGAAGGTGCATCGATCCGCCGAGAACCTGCTGGGCATCATCAACGACATCCTCGACTTCTCGAAGATCGAGGCCGGCAAGATGAGCCTCGAACAGATTCCCTTCCGCCTGGAAGACGTGCTGGACAGCTTTGCCGGCATGGTCGGCCTCAAGGCCGAGGACAAGGGGCTGGAGCTGCTCTTCCAGACCGATCCCGAGCTGCCCACCGCGCTGATAGGCGATCCGCTGCGACTGGGGCAGGTGCTGATCAACCTGGGCAACAACGCCGCCAAGTTCACCGAGCGGGGAGAGATCGTGGCGGGCGTCGATGCGGTCGAGGCCACCGACGAACAGGCCGAGCTGCACTTCTGGGTGCGCGACACCGGCATCGGCATGACCCAGGAGCAATGCGAGCGCCTGTTCCAGTCGTTCAGCCAGGCCGACAACTCCACCACCCGCAAATACGGCGGCACCGGTCTGGGCCTGTCCATCTCGAAGAAGCTGGTGGAACTGATGGGCGGCCGTATCTGGGTGGAGAGCGAGCAGGGGCGGGGCTCGACCTTCCACTTCGTGGTTCGCCTGGGCGTGCAGCAGGGCGTGCGGCCGCGACGCATGTTCAAGGCCGACGAACTGCTGGGCACGCGCGTCCTGGTGGTGGACGACAACGCCAGCGCGCGGGAAATCCTGTCCGGCATGGCGCGCAGTTTCGGTCTGGAGGTGGACGTCGCGGACAGCGGCGGCATGGCCCTGCGCCTGCTCGCCGATGCCGAAGCCCGCACGTTGCCCTATGACGTGGTGCTGATGGACTGGAAGATGCCGGGCATGGACGGCATGGAGACGGTCAGCCGGATGTATGCCGGCGACCTGCGCCATACCCCGTCGGTGATCATGGTGACCGCCTTCGGTCGCGATGAGGCCCACGAGGAAGCCGAGCGCCAGGGCATTACGCTGCCACTGGTGCTGACCAAGCCCGTCACGCCCTCGTCGTTGCTCGAGGCCATCGCCGTGGTGCTGGGGCAGGTCCCGCCCAGCGAAACCCGCGCCACCGAGCGCTCCGGCCACACGGCCAGCAACCTGGCCGGCCTCAACGGGGCCCGGCTGCTGCTGGTGGAAGACAACGAGCTGAACCAGGAGCTCGCACGCGAACTGCTGGAGAGCGCCGGCATCCACCTGGAGCTGGCCGGCAACGGCCAGCAGGCGCTGGACATCCTCGCGGTCGACGACGGCTTCGATGGCGTACTGATGGATTGCCAGATGCCGGTCATGGACGGTTACACCGCCACCCGCAAGATCCGCGAGCAGGCGCGCTTCGCCGAACTGCCGGTGCTGGCCATGACCGCCAACGCCATGGAGGGCGACCGCGAGCGGGCGATGGCCAGCGGCATGAACGACCACATCTCCAAGCCGCTCAACGTCGATGCGATGTTCGCCACGCTGGCCCGATGGATCGTCCCCAGGGCCAGGGGGCAGGACGCCGTGCAGCAAACGCCAGTGCCGCTGGCCGGTGTGCTGCCCGATAACCTGGAAGGCATCGACATGGCTGCCGGGCTGGCCACGTGCATGGGCCGGCCCGAGCTGTATCGGCGCCTGCTGATCAAGTTTCGCGACGCCCAGGCCGGGTTCCCCGAGCGATTTTGCAGCGCCCTGGGCGATGCGGACGAAACCGCCGCCGCGCGCATGGCCCACACGCTGCGCGGAACGGCCGGCAACATCGGCGCCACGGCCATCGCCCAGGCCGCCGCCGCTCTGGAGCAGGCGTGCCAGGCCGGCGAGGCCCAGGCGATTATCGACGACCTGCTCGCCGCGTTGATGCAACGCCTGGCCCCCACCTTGAACGCCCTCGCCACGCTCGCCGCCGATGCCGCGCCCAGCGCCCTGGCCCAGGCGCAGCAGGGCGATGAGCAGGTGGAGCGGGAGCTGGCGCGTCTGCAGCAATTGCTGAGCGAAAGCGACTCGGACGCCATCAAGGCCGTCGAGCGCCTGCGCCAACGCCAGCTCCAGCCGGGCCTGGCCCAGCGCCTGGCCGAGGTGGCGCAACAGCTCGATCAGTTCGACTTTGACCGCGCCCTGGAGCTGCTGCGCAGCGAGTTGTCGTGATCGTCGCCACCCTCATGGCAGCCGTTGCGGTGATAATGCGCAGCCGCAGCCTGTCGGCAGGGGCTGCGGCCCGCCACGGACATGACCTGAGCAAGCCCGGCTAGGCGCGCCCAGCGCGGGGTGGGAGAACCTGTCGTCGACCGCATAACCAGGAGCGCCAACCCGGTGCCTGCTATTTCGACTGCCTACGCCAAACGCTTCGACGCCGTGCTTGCCTACATCGATGCCCACCTGGAGGGTGACCTTTCGGTGCGGACCTTGAGCGAGGTGGCGCATTTCTCGGTGTTTCACTTCCATCGGCAATTCACCGGCTATGTCGGCGTGCCGGTTGCGCGTTATGTGCAACTGATGCGCCTGCGGCGCGCGGCGCATCGCCTGGCTTCCGGCGCGCCCTGCACGGTGCTGGAGGCCTCGCTCGATGCAGGCTTCGACAGCCCCGAGGCATTCAGCCGGGCGTTTCGACGGGACTTTGGCATGGCGCCCAGTGCCTTCCGGCAGCAGCCGAACTGGCAGACCTGGCATGCGGTTTTCGACATTCCCCATTTTTCCAGGAGCATCACCATGCAGGTAAGTATCGTCGATTTCCCCGAAGTCCGGGTTGCAGCCCTCCAGCACTGCGGCTCGCCCGCATCGCTCGATGCGAGCGTGCGCCAGTTCATCCAGTGGCGCATGGGCAGCGGGCAATCGCCGGTCGGCGCGAGCCGCACCTTCGGCATTCCCTACGGCAACCCCGACACCACGCCGGCGGACGACTTCCGCTTCGATATCTGCGGCGAGATCAGCGAGGCCGTGGCGCCGAACGACCAGGGCGTCCGCGAGCTGGTCATTCCCGGCGGCCGCTGCGTGGTGGTGCGCCACGTCGGCTCGCCGGATCACATCGGCGAAAGCATCTATCCGATCTATCGCGACTGGCTGCCCGTCAGCAACGAAGAGCTTCGCGACCATCCGCTGTTCTTCCACTACCTGAGCGTCTTCCCGGAGACGCCCCTGGACCAGTGGCAGACGGACGTCTATATCCCGCTGCAATAGCAGGCTACGGCCTTGCCGCCGTCCGGAACCTTCGTGACGGCGGCACGGGCCGCGCTGAGCGTTCCAGCTGGGCGCCGCGTGCTGTTCGAAAGCAGCGCCCTGCCTCATTCAAAGCGGAAGGACGCTCCGTAGGCGCTCTGTGGCAGACGATCACTGCGATCGGCACGCAGGCGGGAGCGGAAGGTCCCGCTTTGCGCCTGGGTGCGATAGAGGCCGCGCTTCTGCAGTTCGGGTATCACCAGTTCGGCGAAGTCGTCGAAGGTGCCGGGGCTGACCAGTGGATTGAGCATGTAGCCGCTCGTGCCGGAGAGGCGGGCGTGCTCTTCGATGCGGTCGGCTACCTGCTCCGGCGTGCCCACCAGGATCAGGTCGGTCCCACGGGTCACCTGGGCGAAGCGCTTGCGCACATCGCCGGCGGTCAGCGGCTGGCCGCTGCCGTCGGGGCGCATGACGTAGGACGTCAGCCCCTGGGTCTCGGTGGTCAGCGGTTCATTGTCGGCGTAGCGGTCGAGATCGATGCCGGTGTCGCCGGCATAGCTCACCAACTGCGCCTGCAGGTGATAGTTGCTCTGCAACTGGTCGTACTTCTTCTGCGCCTCGATGGCCGTGCGGGCGGTGACGATGCGCAGCACGGTGAGCGACTTGATGTCGTCCTGCGCCCGCCCACGTGCCTGCGCCTGCGCCCAGATGTCCTCGAGACCGGCGCGGATTTCCTCCGGGCGCGACTTGGCGATGAAGATCAGTTCGGCGTGCTTGGCGGCAAAGGCGCGGCCGCGCTCGGACCAGCCCGCCTGGATCAGCACCGGCGTGCGCTGCGGGGAGGGCGCGCAGAGGTGGGCGCCCTGCACCCGATAGTGCTCGCCATGGTGTTCGATGGGGCGGACGCGGTCGCCACGGGCGTAGGTCTGCCCGTGCTTGTCGGCCACCAGGGCGTCGTCCGCCCAGCTGCCTTCCCAGAGCTTGTACACCACATCGAGGAATTCCTCGGCACGGGCGTAGCGGTCGCCGTGGCGGATCATCTCATCGAGGCCGAAGTTGCGGGCCGCGCTGCTCAGATAGGAGGTGACGACGTTCCAGCCGACGCGGCCGTTGCTCAGGTGGTCGAGGGTGCTCAGGCGCCGGGCGTGGCTGAACGGGTGTTCGTAGGTGGTGCTGATGGTCACGCCGAAGGCCAGGCGTTCGGTCACTGCCGCGAGGGCTGGCAGATGCAGCAGCGGATCGTTGGCCGGCGCCTCCACCGCCCACTTCAGCGCGGCCTCGTGGGAGCCGCCGTAGACGTCATACAGCCCGAGCACGTCGGCGAAGAACAGCATGTCGAGGTTGGCCTGTTCGGCGCTGCGCGCCAGGTCGGTCCAGTAGCCAAGGGTGTTGATGCGCAGACGCTCGTCGGCCGGGTGGGTCCAGAGGCTGGGCGCGCCACCACAGCCGACGCTGGCTTGTTCATAGAGCGCAAAGAGCAGAGGTTTGGGGTCGGACATGCGGGTTTCCAGAAGAGCGATGGTCGAAGGCGCGCGCGAATTCAGCGGCGTGTGTCGTAGGCGCGGCCGTAATGGCGCTCCAGTCGGGCCTGGATCAGCTCCAGGCCGATGGACATCAGCCAGTAGAGCAGGGCGGCGGCACTGAGCATTTCGATGTAGCGGTAGGAGGCGCGGCCGTAGGACTGTGCGAGGAACATCACCTCCCAGACGCCCATCACCGACACCAGCGACGAATCCTTGAGCATCGAGATGAACTGGTTGGTCGTCGGCGGAATGATGGTGCGCATGGCCTGCGGCAGGACGATGCGCCAGAAGGTCAGGGTGCGGTTCATGCCCAGCGCAGCCGCAGCTTCGCGCTGTCCCTGCGGTACACCGATGATGCCCGCGCGGAAGATCTCGCTCAGATAGGCCCCGTAGTTCAGCGAGAGCGCCAGGATGCCCGCGCTGATGGCACCCGGCACCACCCCCAGCTGGGGCAGGCCCAGGTAGATCAGCAGTATCTGGATCAGCAGCGGCGTGCCGCGGAAGAACGACGCGTAGAAGCTGGCCACGCCGAAGGCGACGGCGCTGCTCGACAGGCGGGCCAGCGCCGTGAGGAAACCCAGCAGCAACGAAACCCAGATCGAGCAGAAGCTGAGGAACAGCGTGAGCGCCGCGCCCTGGAGGAACCCGTTGGGGGCGAGGTTGATGCCCACCAGGTTGCGCCACTTGTCGAGGATGATCGCAAGCTTGAGGTCGAAGCTCAGGAAAAACGCCACGCACAGGAGCAGCATGACCGCCCAGGTCAGGTAGAGCCGGGTACGGAAGCCGAACAGGCGCGCCAGCAGCGGTTCTGCCGGCGCGTCGCGGAGTCGGGAGGGGGGAGTCTGGAACGCGCTCATTGGGTGATGTCTGAACCGATCCATTTGTTCGAGATGCGGGCGAGCGTGCCGTCCTGGCGCAACTGGCCGATGATCTCGGTGACCTTGGCGTTCCACTGCGGGTCGCCTTTCTCGATGGCCACCACGTTGGGCTCACCATAGAGCGGCTGGCCGACAATCTTGAAGCGCGGGTCCTGGGCGATCCGTTCGCGGGCCGTCACCAGGTTGGTGACCATGGCGTCCAGGCGCACGCCGCCACCCAGGGCAAGGTCCTGGAAGGCGACGGTTTCGTTGTCGTAGGGCGCGATCTCGACCTGCTCGAAGGGGTAGCTCAGCGGCTTGTCTTCCGCGCCCTCGATGACCAGGTCCTTGCGCAGGTAGCTCTCGTAGGTGGAAGCGCTGATCACGCCGACTTTCTTGCCGTCCAGGTCCTTGGCCGAGTTGATGCGCGAGTCCTTGGCATTGACCACGACCACCGCCGGCGACTCGTAGTACTTCACCGGGAAGTCGAATACCTGGGCGCGCGCCTGGCTGGGGGTCATGGAGCACACGCACAGGTCGTACCGGCCGCTCCAGTGGCCGGCGGCGATCACGTCCCAGGACGGTGTTTCCAGGCGAAGCTTGACGCCCAGGCGCTCCGCCACCGCCTTGGCAATGTCGACGTCGAAGCCGTCGAGCTGGTTCTGGTCATTGAGGAAGGAAAACGGCGGGTAGTTCTCCATCAGTACGCCCACCAGTTCGCCCTGGTGCTGGATACGATCGAGGGTGGTGCCGGCGACGGCGGATGCGCAACTGGCGGCCAGCGCCAGGCCGAGAAGGGTGAGGGGAAGTTTCAACGTAGGCTCCGGATGGGCGGGGATTGCGCAAGATTAGAACGACATAAAAAATATTTTTCTAATATCTTTATGGAATTTATCGTTCCGTTAGCGCTATATCGTCCCGCTGCCCTCAAGGTCGGCGCCATGACCACATGCGTCCGCGAATGCACTCGCGAGTGGCGCGAGCAGCACAGCTCAGGACCCCGGCGTCACCCGGAGGGTGGCGCGCAGCCCGCCCGCGGGCAGGTTGGTCAACTGCACGCTGCCGCCGAGCCGCTCCATGATCATCGCCACGATGGACAGGCCCAGCCCGGCGCCGTTCTCGGAGCCCTTGCTGTAGAAACGCTCGAAAACCCGATCGAGGTCCTGCTCGTCGATCCCGGGCCCCTGGTCGTCGACGCTGAGGACGAAGACGGCGCCTTCGCGTTGCAGCGTGACGCTGATGCGTCCCCCGGCAGGCGAGTGGTTCGCTGCGTTCGCTACCAGGTTCTGCAGGGCAATGCCCAGGGCGCCCGCGTCGCTTTGCAGCCGGTAGCTGCCCTCGGCGATGTCCAGCGAGGGCTCCAGGCCCTGGTCGAGGATCCAGGGCGTCATTTCCGCCAGGGTTTCCGTGGCGACCGCGGCCAGATCGACCGCCTGCCAATGGCGCTGCCCGAGGCGCGGCTCGATGCGCGCCATGGTCAGCAACTGGTTGACCACCCGGCTCAGGCGGTCGACGCCGCCCACCAGGAACCCCAGGGCCTTGTCGCGCTCGGCGGCGCTCTTCGCTTCCAGGGCGTTCTGCGCATGCAGGCGGAGGATCGCCAGGGGCGTGCGCATCTCGTGGGCGGCGTCGGCGATGAAGCGGTGCTCCCGGTGCAGCAGATCGTCGATCTGTCCCAGCAGGCGGTTGAGCGCTGCCTGCATGGGTTCCAGCTCCCGAGGCAGCGGTACCAGCTGCAGCGGCTCCAGCGACTCGGCATGCCGCGCGCGGATGACCCGCGTCATGTTCTGCAGCGGTTGCAGCCCCCAGCCGATGGCCAGCCACACCAGCAACGCCAGCGCAAGGCTGCCGATCAGGAAGGGAAACAGGGTGTGGCGAACGATACGGCCGATGAGGTCGTCGCGCACGTCGTTGCGCTCACCGACCCAGATCACCAGCTGCCGCTCCGGCGCCGGAAGCACGAAGCTGCGCCATTGCTGCTCGCCAACCTGGATGTTGGAGAAGCCCGGCTCGCTGATCGGGCGCGTGAAGCTCGGGGCGCTGGCCGTGTGCACCAGCACTTCGCCGTTGATGCGCCATACCTGGAAGGCGAGTTTGCTCTCATAGGGGTGGCCGCCCCGATCCTTGCCCGCCTGGTTCAGCGCGTCGTTGAACGCGAGATACAGGGCATGGCGATCCCTGTCGTCCAGCGGCATGCTCATCACGCCCTGCAGGAGCCGGGCGTTCTGCGCCAGGTGCGCGTCGTAGATCTCGTCGATCTCGTGGCTGCTGTCGTGGTAGTTGTAGAGCGCGAGCAGGCTGGTACCGACCAGCAACAGCAGCATGACCCGCCAGAGCGTGCGCTGGCGCAGCGAACTCATGCCTTGCCTTCCACCAGGTAGCCGATCCCGCGGACGGTGCGGATCAGGTCGTTGAAGAGCTTCTTGCGCAGGTGGTAGACGTTCACTTCCAGCGTGTTGCTCTCGGGTTCTTCATCCCATCCGTAGAGAAGCTGGGTCAGGCGCTCGCGCGTGAAGACCTTGCCTGGCTGGGAGAGCAGTTCGTGAAGCAGGCGATACTCTTTGGGCGTCAGGATGACGGGATGCCCCTGGTAGCTGACCTGCCGGGTAGTCGGGTCGAGGGTCACCCCGGCGTGTTCGATCACCACCTTGGCGCGCCCGGCGCTGCGGCGCAGCAGGGCCCGCAGGCGAGCCTTCAGTTCGTTGAGGTCGAACGGCTTGACCAGGTAATCGTCGGCGCCGGCATCCAGGCCGGCGATGCGGTCATCGGTGGCATCCCGCGCGGTGAGGATCAGCACGGGCACCGCGTCGCCCGCCGCGCGCAGTCGCCGCAGCACCTCGATGCCGTCCAGGCGGGGAAGCCCAAGGTCCAGTACGACCAGATCGAACGTCTCCTGCTGCAAGGCGTGCCATGCGCTTGCGCCATCCTGCAGCCAGTCGATGGTGTAGCCCTCCTGGCGCAATCCGGTGCAGATACCTTCTCCCAGAGCGGGATCGTCTTCGACCACCAGCAGCCGCATGCTCAGTCCTGCTTGTCCTTGATGGTCTTGAGTAAAGCATCGATTTCGCCGCGGCGACCCTGATCGGCCACTTCGCGCCCGGGCCGTGGCGGTGCCTGGAGCGCCTTCTGCAAGGCGGCGCGCGCCTCGGCGTAATGCCCCTGGCGATAGAGGTGGTCTCCCCAGAAGTAATTGCTGTCGATACCGTCGGGGTTCAATTGCAGCGCCTTGCGCAGCAGGCCGTCGGCCTTGTCCGAATCGCCGAATCCGATCGGCCAGCCCGGTACCCGGTCATACAGCGCACCGAGGCTGGTATAGGCCGAGCCCTGAAGTGCGCTCGGATCGAGCGCCAGGGCCTTCTCCAGGCTTGCGCGGGCGGCCTTCACCTTGCCCAGCGCACCCAGCCCACCGGTGGCGCCGGCCCAACTGCTGGTGACGATGCCGCTCCAGATCCAGGCTTCCGCGGCCTGGGGCTGCTCGCGTGTGAAGGCTTCCGCGTCGCTCGCCAGCTTTTCGAAGGCGGCCGCGCGCTGTGCCTCGGGCAACCGGTACTGGATCTGCGCCCAGCGCTGCTGGATCGCGCCAAGCTGCTGGCTGCCCGCCGGGTCCAGTGCCCAGGTCAGTGGCGAGAGGGCCAGCAGGCTGGCGAGTATCAGGCGCTTCATTTGCTCTGCTCCTTGGCGTTGGCATCGCTGTAGCGGCGGATCAGTGGCAGCTGCTTGCGCAAGGCGCGGTCGACCAGCCCGGGCAGCATGCCATTGAGGCGTACGAAGAGCTTTTCCGGCCAGCCCAGGTACAACTCGCTGCGCTGGCTCTGCACGGCCGCGAGCACGGCCCGCGCGACGTCGACCGGGTCATCCATGCCCACCTTCAGCGCCTGGTTGAGCGCGTTGGCGGCGGAGGTGTTCATCGCGGTGCGGGTGGCGCGCGGGGCGGCGTAGAGCACGTCGACCGTGGTGTCGGCCAATTCGCGCCGAAGCGCTTCGGAGAATCCGCGCAGGGCGAACTTGCTGGCGCTGTAGGTGGCGTACCCCGGATAGCCGATGGAGCCGTAGATGGAGCCGACGTTCACCACCAGCGCATGGGGCTGCTCGCGCAGCAACGGCAGCAACAGGCGAGTCAGTTGCAGCGGGGCCTTGATGTTGAGATCCAGCAGGTCGTCCAGGGTGTCCTCGTCGATCTGCTCCAGCAGGGCGAAGCGGTTCACGCCTGCGGCGTTGATCAGCACGTTCACACCACCCATGGCCCCGGCGGCGGTGACCACGTCCTGCCGCCCACTGCGGGTCCGCAGGTCGGCACACTGCCAGCGAAGCTGTTCGGGGTAGCGCTTCATGAGTGCCGCCAGGCCACCTATCTGCCGGTTGACCGCCAGCACCCGCGCGCCGCCTGCGCAGAGCTGGCTGGCCAGCTCCAGGCCGATGCCGCCGCTGGCGCCGGTCAACACCACAAATGACTCAGGCAAGCGCATGCTGCACCTCGAGCTGGTGGGCTCGCGGCAGGCCGCGGAACATCTCGGTGTAGAGTTGGTAGACGACCTTGGCGGAATGAATCACCGCCTCCTGGTCTTCCGGGCGATCCAGACGGTTCATCAACCCGCGATAAGTCGCCATGTGGTCCTGGTCCAGCGCGCCATGGGAGCTCAGGTAGCTGAACGCGTTCGGCGGCAGGCCCAGCCCCTGCTGGATGCTGCCGGCGGCCTGCGTGGCGAGGGCGATGCTGGTACCCTCGATGACGTTGACCATGCCGAACAGCCCGACGGGATTGTCCCGGGCGATCAGGTCGTAGAGGAACGCCACCATCAGCTCGATCGGCAGGCTGGGACGGCTGTTGCGCACCTGCTCCGGGTCGCCGCCGCAGGCTGCGATGTCGTTGAGGATCCACTGCTCGTGGCCGTATTCTTCTTCGATGTACTCGCAGACCGCGCCGCGCAGCCATTCGAGCCGGCTGGGCAGGCGCGCCCCGCACGCCATCATCAGCGGAACGGTGTGGCGAACGTGGTGGTAGGCCTGGGTGAGAAAGGCGATATAACCCTCCAGGCTGACGACGCCGCCCAGGGCGTCGCGGATGACCGGAACGCTGAACAGGGCCTGGCGTTCCTGGGTGGTGGCTGATTGGAGCGTGTCGAAGAAATTCATGGCAGACCTCAGGCTGGCGAGAGTTCGGTGATGAGCGGCTGGTAGCGGCGAAGGATCTCCTCGCGCCGTGGCCGGCCGTTGCTGGTGAGGGTTCCTTCCGCCCCCCTGAAGGGGCTGGGCAGGCGTCTCCAGGCGTGCACCCGGGCGTAATCGGGCAGGCCGGCGTTGCAGTGCTGCACGGCCTGGTCGATGAGCGCGTCATTGATGCCGGGATCCAGTGGCCACAGCAGCGCGACGTTGCGCGGCAACCCCTCGCCGTGGACGAAGGCCTGGAGGATCACGCCGGTCTGGGACAGTTCGGCCTCGATCCATTCGGGATTGACGTTGCGCCCGAAGCTGGTGATGAACTGGTTTTTCTTGCGGCCCGCGAGATACAGGAAGCCGGCCGCATCGAAATGGCCGAGATCGCCGGTGGGCCACCAGTCACCTGCGAAAGCGGGCTCGCCCAGATAGCCCAACAGGGTGGACCCGCGCACCAGGACTTCGCCGTCGTCGGCAAGGCGCACCTGGACGTGGGGGAGGGGCCGGCCCACGCTCCCGGGGTGCCGATCGCCGGGGCGGTTCAGGCACACCACGGACGCACACTCGGACAGCCCGTAGCCTTCGAAGACCGGCAGCCCCATGGCTTCCGCCCGCTGCAGCAGGCTGCTCGCCACGCGCGCGCCGCCCACGGCGACAAAGCGCAGGGCGCCGACCTTCATCTGTCCGCGTTCGATGGCGGTGACCAGGCCCAGCAGGAGTTGCGGCACCAGGATCAGGCTTTCGGCACCGCTGAGGGCGATGGTCCCCAGGAAGCGCTTCCAGTCGACCTGGCTGGCGCCGCCGATCCCCATCTGCGCCTGCGGGTAGAGCGTGATGCTGGCGCCGGCCAGCAGGGCAGCATAGATGCCGAGGTTTTCCAGCAGGACGGCCAGCGGCAGCACGGCGAGATTCTTCGTCGGCCCGCAGGGGCGACTTGCCGCCTCCAGCTCCCGTGCCACGCAGAGCAGCGACGCGGCGCTCAGGCATACGCCCTTGGGCGAGCCGGTGCTGCCGGAGGTGTAGGTGACCTTGGCGGTACCTGCGGGCAGGCCAGCGTCGACCACCGCCGGCCGCTCCCAGAAGCGCTCGCCGCGGGTAAAGCCGGCGGCCCGCAGATCCTCAGCGAATCCGTCGTCGGCAAGGGCGACGGTGGCCTGGGTTTGCATCAGGCAGTGCAGACGCTGCGTGGCGCTGAAGAACGGCGGCAGGATGACGCAAGGGCGCTCGGCGAAGAGCGCGGCCAGGTCCCAGAACAGCGCTTCGGCGCCATTCTCCAGGCCCAGGACGAATGGGCCTGGGGGTTGATCGCGCAGCCACGCTTCACGCTGCTCGACTTCAGCCAGCAACTGGGCATAGCCGATGGTGCCGGTGAGCCCGCGTATGGCCGGTTGCGCGGCCCGCTCCGTGGCATGCGCGCGCAGTACGTCGCGGAAAGCGTTCACCTCATGCGGCATGGCCGGTCTCCTGCAGCAACATCGGGAAACCCATGCGCTTGTACACGCCGGTGCGTTCCAGTTCGTCGTGGCCGTAACCGATATTGCCGGCATAGACCAGCGGATGCTGGGCGTAGTAGCTGCCCCAGCTGGCCATCTCGCCGTTCAGGCGTTGCGGGTCGGCTTCGGCAATGACAGTCGGCTCCAGCCCTAGCCGGTGGAAGCTGTTGACCAGGGTGGAAGCGCCGGTGAAGGCGACCCATTGCAGACCGCGCGCAGCCAGCAGCCAGGTCACCGCCGTGATGATCACGCGCGCACTGCCTGCGCTCAACGCAGCAAGATTGCCCACCTCGACCAATTGCTCACGCGCGACAGCGCGACCGGCAAGACGCGACACCACGCCTTCCAGCGGCTCGTCGAGGTAACGTTCGAGAAACAGCGCCCCCTGGCTGGCCGGACGCATGCCGGCCGCGGCGATCAGCCGTCCATGGCTGTCCTGCAGGCCGATCAGTTCCGGTAGAAAGTGGTGGACGTCCGCGTGGTGGATGGACTCGAAGCGCGCATGGATGAAGGCTTCAAGCTCCCCACGATCGCCGTCGCCGTCGCCGTCGCCGTCGCCGTCGCGGCGCAAGGTCAGACGAGCCTGCCGCTCGATGACGGATCCAAAGTGGAATGGAAACAGTGCGCTCCATTCTTGCTGGGTCATGGATGATCCCCCCGGGGTCGTTCGATGAGGGGGAGTATCAGCGGCGAATCTGAACGTAGTCTGAAGTGGCGGTGCGCCGGCTCGGCGGAGTGAATCAGCGGCTTGCGGGCTGGCCGGTCAATCCGGCCCCGGGTGGCCACCGAGGCGGTGTCGGTGCGCTTCAGGTTCCTTTAAGGATTGCGCGCGCAGTCTGCGTATACAGCGCGGTTGAGGACGGCAGGAGTGCCAGGCTGGAAAACTCGGGTTCCTTTTGAGCCGCAGTGTGAAGGCTCAGACGGAGCCACATGAGGGTGTGAAAAGAGGGACGTCGTTGTTCTGCCCTGTTTATTGGCGTACTGCTGGCAGAGTATTCAATTGGACAGTCAACTTGGCTCGGGTCGCCCGCCGACCTACCTGGTCACCGCCATAGGCTCGCTTTGCGCCGAAGCGGTCATTCAATCGCTGCGCCGGGTGCCCCGGGCCCGGGTGATCGGTATCAACACCCTGGCACGGGAGTGGAGTGCGGCCTCGGTCCTGCTGGATGCCTTCCACCAGGTTCCACCCGCCCGCGAGATTCCCGCCTATATCGCGCGGGTGCTGGAGATCTGCCAGCTGGAGCAGGTGACCCATGTGCTGCCGTTGATCGATCTGGAGGTCGATGCCTTCAACCCGCACCGGCAGGCGTTTTCCGAGCGGGGTATCACCCTGTGCATGGCACCGCCGGAAACCGTCCGCATCAGCCGGAACAAATGGCGCGTCTACGAGTTTTTTCGGGACCACCCCGTCGTACACCCCATCCCCACCTGGCGCATGGACGATCCGGACGTGGAGCAGCTGCCATTCCCGCTACACGCCAAGCCGCGCGATGGACGAAGCAGCGAGGGGCTGGCGCGCATCCTGGATGCGGACGACCTGAGCTACCTGTGCAAGAAGCTCAGGAGCCGACCCTACGTGGTCCAGCCACTGCTCGACGGCGATGTGTGCGTCGTTGACATCGTCCGGCAGCGCAGCACCGGGCAAACCGCCGCCATGGCGCGCCAGGAACTGGTGCGAACCTCCAACGGCGCGGGGGTGACGGTGAGAATGCTGGACGAACCCATCCTGATCGATGCGGCGACGCAGGTTGCATCAGCGCTGGACCTCGATGGCTGCATCAATATCGAGTTCCTGGTCGGAGGCGACTGGCCTCTGGTGATGGACATCAACCCGCGCTTTTCTGGCGGGGTCGCCTTCAGTCATCTGTCCGGCTACGACATGGTGACCAATCACCTGCGCTGCTTCTCGGGAGAAGCGCTGGATCCCCCTGTTGTCCCGCCGCCAGTCATTCATGCCCGGCATTACGTGGAAACGACATTCGCGGTTCCCGAAGACGCGAGCGGGGCAATGCGGCGGGTAGGCTGACGCTGGTGCCAATGCCGAATGCTGCGCGGACAAGCTTATTGGCCCGATAGTGACTCGGGGAGGGACCTGCCGCCCCCGAGCGGACCGTAACGAAACCGACGTCGGCTCCACGTTGCCACCCCATCCTCCGATCACGGCTCGCCTATGCTTCTGCGCGGGACGCGCAGATTTAAGGAGAGCGGGGGATGGCAACGGTTCTGCTGGTGGATCCGACGCCCATTGTGCGCAGCGCATTGCGGGATCTGTTGGAAGGTATGGGGCACGTGGTGGCGGCGGAGGCGGAGGACGTGCTCTCCGCGTTGAGCCATTCCCGCAGGGTGCAGGTTGACCTGGTGATACTGGAACTTGCCCTGGGCGGGGCTGGCGGACTCGATCTGCTGCGCAGGCTGCGCGCACGCGAGCCGAAACAGAAGTTGCTGGTGTACAGCCGGCAGAACCCGTCGCATTTTGCGCCGCTGTGTTTTCAGGCAGGCGCCAGTGGCTTTGTCAGCAAGGATGAGGACCTGAGCGACCTGCACAGGGCGATAGTCGACGTGCTGGCCGGGCGCGCGCATTTTGCCCGCGAGCATATGCAGCCCGGGCCCGGCAACGAGCTGGAGGGGCTGACGCCGCGCGAGCTGGCCGTTCTACAGCTGATTGCAGAGGGCAACTCGAATATCCGCATTGCGGAGCAACTGCGGATCAGCTTCAAAACGGTCAGCACCTACAAGGGGCATCTTCTCGAAAAGCTGCACGTGGGCTCCAGCGTCGAGCTGGCGGAAATCGCCCGGCGCAATGGTCTGGTGGGGGATCAGCCCCCGGCTGGCGCGGTCACGCAGGACAGCTTGCCGCTGGAGCTGGGCATGCTGCGCAGCCTGGTCGACTCAGCGCCGAATCCGATGTTCGTGCGATCGATCGAGGGGCGATTGCTGTTCTGTAACCAGCGTTTCCTCGACCACTTCCGTATCACTGCCGAAGAGGCACTCGATTCCGGCCTCACCGATGCCCGCTGGTTCCCGCCGGCATTGCGCGAAACCCTCCCGGAGACATTCCGCCGGCTGGTCAATGACGGCGTACCTATCGCGGTGACCAACCGTGTCGAGATTTTCGGGGAGCCACGGGTGCTGCATTACTGGATGGTGCCGTACCGCGACCTCAACGGCAGGCTGTCCGGCATGCTCGGCGGGCTGCAGGACATCACCGCCAGCGAGGAGCACCTGCTCGAATTGCGCGACCGTGCACTGGTCGCCGAGGCGCGACTGCGCCAGCGCTCCGCGTTCTATCTCTCGTCGCTGGCCGAACTGGCGGGGCGTCTGGAGGACTTGAAGCTGCATCCCGCCACGCCCGGCCTGCCCGACCTCACGGCGCGCCTGGAGCGTTTGCGTCGCGTGTGCGCACTGGAGGAGGGGAAGGTGGCCACCTCGCCCGTGGTGGGCGACCTGCCCACGCTGATACAGCGCAGCCTGACCGGGCACTCGGCGAGCATGCTGCGCGTCCCTCGCAGCCCTGTCGGCCGCGTCCGGATCGATACGGCGGTCTTCTCGGAGTGGATCACCACCACCCTGGCGCTGTTTCGCGCCGATGCCGAGGTTCCGGTGAAAGTGCGCCTGGAACTGGCGCTGCGCGAGCATGGCCGAGTCTGGGGGTTGCTGGCGATGTCCGGCCAGACGGCCAGGGACAGCATCATCGATCGTAGCCGCGCCGAACGTCTGGCCGAGCTCATGGGGGGCAGATTCCTGTGTGAGCGTATCGACGATGACGTGAATGTGAGCCTCGAACTTGAGCTGCTTCTGGCCAGCCAGTAGCGACTATCGAATAACTCCGATGGCGTCGCCTGAAGGACTCTGAGTTCGCTCGGGCGGCCCCCTTCCTAGCATGTGCGCAACTCGTCCATTTGCGGAGTTGCCGCCATGAACCTCACCTCGAAATCCTCTCTTTCGCGCCGCTCCGGCGCCCTGTCCATGCTCGCCATTGCGCTATTGATCGGCAGCGGCGTCGCCCTTGCCGACCCGGTCGGCGCCGCGAAGCAGCCTGCCCAGCCCATGGTGCTGCTGGCCCACCAGCAACTGCTCGAAGGCGACCTCGCCGCCGCCCAGGCCCTGCTTCGCGAAGCGGCGGCCGAAGGACAGGGCGGCACCCGTGCTCTGGCGGAGCAGGCCTTCCTCGAAGATGCCAACGGCCGTCATATGCGCGCCCGGCAGTTCTACGACGCGCTCAAGGGCAGCGATCAGAGCGCCATCGTCGCCGTGCCTTCGGCGGTGAACCTGGCCGCCCTGGCTCGCTTCGACCTGGCGCGCAATGCCTTCGCCGACCTGCAGAAGCACTCATCGAATCCGCAGATCCAGGCCTATGCCGGCCTCTGGGGGCTGTGGCTCGGTGCTCGCGGCGCCAGCGATGCCGGGCTCAAGCCGGATGCCGCCAAGGCGCGGGTGCAGAAACTCGCCCGTGGCATCAAGGCCGTCACTGCCCAGCAGCACGCGCTGGTTGCCCTGTACCAGGGCAAGACCGACAGCTCGGCGGTGTTCGCCGAAATCGATGCCCTGCAGGCCCCCGACGCGGTCAAGCGTGACCTGCGCACCGAGGCAGGCCTGTTCGCCGGCGCCTATCTGGACTACGTCCGCCAGGACCCTGCAGGCGCGCTGCGCCTCTACCAGCGCGCCCTCGACCAATCCCGGCCGTCGGCCATGGAGCGCCCGCTGCTGATCCAGTCCAGCCGCGCCCTGCAACTGTCTTCCCGCTGAATTCCCCCTATCCACGCCAGGGCAACCCCCTGGAAGGAGTTTTCTCATGAACAGGATTTATCGTCTGGTCTGGTCCAGGGCCCAGCACTGCTGGTGCGTGGCCTGCGAATTTGCCCGCCGCTCGGGCAAGAGCGGTCGCACTCTGGCCGTGGTGGGCGTTGGCGCCCTCAGTGGCCTCGGCCTGGGCGACGCCGTTGCGGCAGGTGGCTCAGCCTACGAGAAAGGCATCGCCGGCAACCCCGGGCTGTACGTCAACGACAGCACCGACTCGGGCTGTGTCTTCGTCCATGACACGGGCGTGACCGGCGACATGGGCTGGAAGTACGACGGCAACAACAGCAACTGCAAGTCTGGCGACAAATCCACCCAGACCGGCCGGGTGCTCTTCTATGGCTCCGGTAGCCAGGCCGACGGCACCAACTCGCTGACGCTGGGCAATGAGCTGTTCGTCAATGGCGGGCGTCTCGGCCTGAACAACAAGATCGATGGGACCAACTCGCTGGCCATCGGCAACGTCGGCACGGATTCCTCGGGTGCCCAGACGGGGACGCGTGCCCTCGGCGTCGAGTCGATAGCCATCGGCAACAATGCACTCGCCAGCGGGCAAAACGCCGTGGCGCTGGGTACCGGCGCCGCCGCCACCACGGACAACAGCGTAGCGCTGGGCGCCGGCAGCACCACCACGGCGAACCTGGGCCTGTGGGCCTATGCACCGTACTGGATGCCGGTTGCCGGCCAAAATCCGGTCGGCGAGGTCTCCGTCGGCTCCCCTGGCGCCGAACGGCGCATTACCAACCTGGCGGCGGGCGCCGAAGACACCGATGCGGTGAACGTCTCGCAGCTGCGCGGCGTGGCCGATCGCACCGAGAAGCTCGCCCAGGATGCGCTGCTCTGGGACTGGAGCGCCAACGGCGGTCAGGGCGCGTTCAGCGCCAACCATTGGGGCATGCCGAGCAAGATCACCAACGTGGCTCCCGGTGAGCTGTCCGACAGTTCGATGGATGCGGTCAATGGCTCGCAACTGCACGCAACCGACAAGCAGGTCGCCAACGTCGATCATCGTGTCAGCATCGTCGACGACCGGATAGGCGCAGTCGTTGGTGACGATAGCCAAACCAACGTCCAGCAAAACGGCCGCGGTATCCGCTACGCGCGCACCAATGACAACGGCTTGCCGGTAGACGATGCCTACGCGAAAGGGCAGGGTTCCACTGCGGTTGGCTACCAGGCGCAAGCCAGCGGTGACAGTGCCCTGGCGTTGGGCCGCAATGCCAGTGCCACGGCCGACAACAGCGTGGCGCTGGGCGCCAACAGCGCCACCACTGCCGACCTCAGCCATCCGGCGTATGCCGCTGCCGGAGCCGCGGTGGCCGGCACCGCTACCGGCGAAGTGTCCGTGGGCGCCGCCGGTGCCGAGCGCCGTGTCACCAACGTGGCGGCCGGCGCCGATGAAACCGACGCGGTCAACGTCTCGCAACTCAAGGGAGTCGCCGACCGCACCGAGCAACTGGCCCAGGACGCCCTGGCCTGGGACCCGGCGGCCAATGGCGGCACCGGTGCCTACAACGCCAGCCACGGCGGGCGCGGGCCGAACAGGATCACCCAGGTTGCGGCAGGGGAGGTCAGCGCTGGCTCCACGGACGCCATCAACGGCTCGCAGCTGTATGAGGTGACCACCCAGATCAGCAACATCACCCTGGGGCGCACCAAGTACTTCCACGCGACTTCGGAGAAGGCCGATTCGGTCGCCAGCGGAGCCGACTCCATCGCCGTCGGCCCGACCGCCCAGGCTTCGGGTTCCTCGTCCCTCGCCGTGGGGGACGGCGCCACTGCCAGCGCCGGTAACGCCAGCGCAATCGGTGCCAACGCCAGTGCCAGCGGCAGCGGTGCAGCCGCGATGGGTAGCGGCGCCAACGCCAGTGGTACCTCCACGGTGGCCGTGGGCGAGGGCGCTGCCGCCAGTGGCGAGCGCAGCCTGGCCATGGGTGCCGGATCCGTTGCGCAGGCCAATGACAGCGTTGCGCTGGGCGCAGGCTCGGTGGCCGACCGCGACAACAGCGTCTCGGTGGGCAGCGCCGGCAACGAACGGCAGATCACCAACGTGAAAGCCGGCGAGGCTGATACCGATGCCGTCAACGTGTCGCAACTGCGCGACCACGGCAATGCGATCAACAGCACCATCAACAACGTAGACAATCGGGTCACCCAGGCGAAGACCGACATCACCCAGCTGCAGAACGGCACCGATGGCATGTTCCAGGTGAACAACACCAGCCATCTGCCCAAGCCTCGCCCAACCGGTGCCGACTCGCTGGCCGGCGGCGCAGGCGCTGTAGCCAGCGGCGACAACAGTGCCGCCATCGGCAGCGGTGCCCGCGCGACCGGCCGCAACGCGACGGCGCTGGGCAATGGAGCCGACGCCCCGGCATCGAACTCCGTCGCCCTGGGCGCAGGCTCGGTGGCCGACCGCGACAACAGCGTCTCGGTGGGCAATGCCGGTCAGGAACGGCAGATCACCAACGTCGCCGCGGGGACGGCGGCCACCGATGCCGTGAACGTCGGTCAGCTCCAGAAGAGCATGGGTGACATCTCCAACCAGTTCTACGACTACACCGACTCCCGCTACAACGCGCTGCGCCACGACCTGAAGAAACAGGATGACATCCTGAGTTCGGGCATCGCCGGCGCCATGGTCATGGCGACCCTGCCGCAGCCGTATTCGCCGGGGGCCAGCATGGCTGCCGTGGGCCTGGGCAATTACCGCGGCCAGGGTGCGCTGGCGGTCGGCGTGTCGAAGATCTCCGACAACGGCAAATGGGTCACCAAGCTGCAGGGCAGCACGACCAGTCAGGGCGATACCGGCGTCTCCGTCGGTGTTGGTTATCAATGGTGAGTTTTTCCATCCAGGCCCGGCTCCGGCCGGGCCTCTTCGAGGAGATCGAGATGAATACTTTCAAACCCTTCGCCGTCCGCACGCTCGTCATCGCTTGCGCCAGCCTGCTGCTGGCGGCCTGTGGCACCCACAGCAGCGTCGATGAGCTGGGGCACAGCGCCGCGCCGCAGTTCCCGTCGATCAGCGACTCCTACCGGCCGCAAGGCAGCTACGTGAGTCTGGAGAACCTGGCCAAGGTCCAGCCGGGCATGAGCAAGGCCCAGCTGTACGAACTGCTCGGCACGCCGCACTTCCACGAAGGTCTGTTCGGTGTGCGCGAGTGGGACTACATCCTGCGCTTCCGCCGCCCGGCCCAGAGCGACCTGGTCTGCCAGTACAAGGTTCTGTTCGACAAGGACATGCAGGCGCAGAGCTTCCTGTACTCCCCGGTTGACTGCCAGGAGCAGCTCAAGCCCACCGTGGCGCCCGCACCGCAGCCGGTGCAACGCCTCACCCTGGCCGCCGACACTGCCTTCGCTTTCGACAGCGCCCGGTTGAGCGCCGAGGGCCAGGCCAGGCTGCAGCGCCTGGCCGCGCAGCTCCAGGGGCAGCAGCCCAAAGCCATCGCCATCACCGGACACACCGACCGCCTGGGGTCGCGCGACCACAACCTCGACCTCTCGCTGCGCCGCGCTGAATCCGTGCGTGACTACCTCCTCGGCGCCGGCGTGCCCGCCGCGCTGATGCAGGTACAGGGAGTGGGCGCGGCACAGCCGATCACGGATTGCCCGGATGCCCCGCGTGCCCAACTGATCCGCTGCCTGGCAGCCAACCGCCGGGTCACCGTCGAAATCACCGCCGCCGTGGCGCAACCCATCAAGAGCGAGGAATGAGCCATGACCACTTCCCGTAAATGGCTGACTGCAATGCTGTTGCCCATCTGCCTGCTGGCCGGCTGCAAGGAGGCCGACCAGACCACCGCCAGTGCGCTTGCCAAGCCTCCTGCACAACCATTGCGCACGCTGGAGTACCCCGCGCTGCCGGTGATCCGCAACGCGATCTTCAGCATGTCGCCGCTGGTGGATGGCAAGCGCAACCCGGCCGTCATGCAGCACATCTGCGGCCTGGCGCGCGGCGAGATGAGTCAGTCGGAGGTCGACCGGTTCGTCAGCGCCAGCGGCGAGACGAGCGCCGGCCTGAAGCAGAAGGGCGGGGTGACCGCCCTGCTGGTCAGCGGCAATCACAGCGGGCAGGAAATCGCCTGTGCCGCGTACCTGGCCACCGCGCCGCTCATCCAGGTCGATGGCGCCCAGTTCATCGCCGCACAGAAGGGCGCCGACGGCAAGCTGCAGGTCGACCAGGCACGCCTGAGCGAGGTCATGGCAGTGCGCATGGCCCTGGCTCGCGTGGATGCCGAGTACTTCACGCTGATCGCCGAGAAACTGCAGCAGACGCCGGGCCTGACCGATGCCCAGTACCAGGCTCGCACGCGCGAGCTGTTTTCCGAACTGGCGCCGGCCTTCCTCAAGCGCGTCAAGCAGCAGATGCCACCGGCCGGCACCCGCTTCGACCTGAAGCGCCTGGACAATGAACGCTTCGCCTTCGGTACCTCCAACGGTGGCGAATACGAATACAGCAACGACGGCATGACCCTGCGCCAGGACAACATCACCTGGTACGGCGACGGGCAACTGATGGGACAGCGCCGCACCTTGCAGATCGCCTACTACCCCGAAGCTGTGACTCAAACGCTCGAATAATGGCTGGCCCAGCAGGGAGCTCACGGCTGAAACGGCGGCCCTGGGTTCCCTGCGCCGGCCACCGCAACCCGCTTTCTTGCTATATCAATCGTTTGATCAAGGCGAATGGATTCGCAGCAGTGATTCACCGGAAAACTGACGCCGGTGAGCAATACGCGAGGCCGATAGTCTTCGAAATATTGCGTGCCCTTAAGGACTAGGCCCCTCGAATCGGCTTTTTCGCTTCCAAGTTGAAGGTGGGGCTGGATGGAACATCCGCTTCTGGCCGATTTTTGCCTGTGACGTGGGGTAGCTACCGACCCATAGCGGACGTCGGTGTTGACATGCAGTCATCCCTCGACATAGTGGAAGGCGTGGATCTCAGTCGGCGTGACTGACCGAATGCACAAACCCTGAGGGTCGTAAGACGCTTCAAACGACTCTTTGGCTGAATCAGGTTGGACACAAAACTTCGTAGACTTGTTATCGCTGACCAGTATCACGAGGCACACTGTAAATGCAGAGACGAGGGGATTCACCCGCCTCCAAAACCCTGGCACTAGGCCGGTGAAAGGACTCAACACATGAAGAATAATTTGGCAAAAGATTTTCTAGGGCGAATGGAATATGAAGAACATCCGATCTGGCGATACGATGATAGTGATGAATTGAAATATCCGGTTCTGACGACTGATGATTTGGGGGATTCGATATTCGATCTTTCATTTAAAGCAAAATTTTCAACCCCCGCTGGACGATCCTTTGATGGCTATATCGTTGGGTTTGGGAATATATTTTCCATTGGCTTGTTTGCTAATGACAAAGTCTTCTTCGTGAACAAGAACATGGCCACCCGATCAAAAGAGCAGCTTCACAGCTTCTTGAGTGAACTAGATTGGGCGCAGAGCGTCTCGGTAGAAGATATCTTCCCCTTGTCATATTTTACAGCGATTAATAGGGCGCCATTTATTGATTTTGGAGGAGTTTTCGATATGGAGTTGTGAGATCCTTAGAGGCAAGAACTCAAGAGTGCAACTTATGTCCCCACTCCTACCGCCAGCCCCCATAAACCTTGCCCTGAAATAAACAGGGATTAGGACTGCGTTGAATGCCCGGGCGGTTGGGGCTAATACCGTTTTCGTGAAACTCCACCAGGGCACGGTGGAGCGACAACATACCCCATTATCGCCGCGCAACTTCTAACCCGCTGTCTTTTAATGCGGATTAACACACCAACGTCCGCTTCTGGCCGATTGCCGCCCCAACGCCCCTGCGCACGAATCACCCCTGCATAAGCCCTCGAATCATTCGGTCGAACGCTTCGACCGTGAAGGGCTTGGTCAGGAAGGTGGCGCTGGGTGGGATGCCGCGGCGGTGCCAGTGGATGGCGGATGTCACGACCACCGGCAGGGCGGGGATCGATTCGGTGGCGAACCGGGCAACCTCGATGCCGGAGGTCTCGCCAGCGAGGTTGACGTCCGTGATGAGCAGGTCGATCTCGGGATGCTGGCGCAGGAACGCGATGGCGTCCTCGCCCTTGGCGAAGGGGTGGACGGAGCCGTCGGTCAATTCCTGGAGGAGGTCGACCAGCAGCATTTGCATGATGGCGTCATCTTCGACGAGAACGACATGGCGGGGTCGGGCCATTCTCGGATCCGTTTGGCGGGTTGGACAGTGAAGGCGCCGCGAGGTCGCTGCAGCGCACGTCGTCATTCTGTACGATTTTATAAAACTGTACAGATTCACTGATCGGAGCAGGGTCCGGCCGTCAGCGCTCCAGTGCCCCGCGCAACAGGAGGCGCAGGCGCTGCGCGCTGTTCGCCGGGCTGCTGCCCAGCGCAACGATGGGGACGCCGGGCACGGCAGCGGCGATCTGCTCCGCGGCTTCGCCGACCAAAGCGAGCGGGCACTCGATGGCCATCTGCAGTCGTTCGAGGCGCTTGAGCATGTCCGCGGGCAGGGCCACGTGCTGCAGCAGCACCAGGGCGGCCGGCCGGGTGGCCTCGCAGATCAGCGGCAACTCCTCCAGCGGCGCGGCCGGGCCGATGGGCTGGACGCGTACATCCTCGCCACCCAGCAGCAGGCCGGCGGCGAGGAGTTCGAATTCCTGCGTGGTGCCGGCGGCGTCCGCCAGCAGCACACGGGTGCATTCCTCGCGGCTCATCTGCAGGCGCAGGAGCACCCGGGCGCGCAGGAAGGCGTCGAGAAACAGCCATTGGCTGCGGGCGCCGTAGGCGTTGAGCGTCAGCAGGGAGCGCCACAGCGGCAGCAGGATGTCTTCCAGCAGCGTGGCCGTCGGGAAGATGCTGTAGGCCTGGCCGTAGAGCCGGTCGAGCTCGGCCTGGTCGAACGCCGCCGCGGCGCGGGAAAATGCCTCGCGCCAGTGGTCGCGCTCATCGCTGGACTTCTCCGGTTCCTGGCGTTGGCGCTGGGCCAGCAGTTCGCCGATCTTGCCCACCGCCATGCCCCGGCTGGACCACAGCAGGATGTCCTGGATGGTCTGCAGGTCGCGGGGGGTGTACAGGCGATGGCCGCCATCGGTGCGCAGCGGGCTGACCAGCCCGTAGCGGCGCTCCCAGGCCCGCAGGGTCACCGGGTTGACGCCGGTGAGGCGCACCACCTCGCGCATGGGCAACAGTTCGCTGGGGTCGATATCCGAGAGGTCGTTCATGGCGCAGCCAGGCGGCAAAGGAGCATGGATTGTAAACCAGCAACGGGCCTGTGGCCGAGCTAGGCAGTACCGGGCCGCGCGACTAACCTACGCAGATCGTAGCGAACCGGAAGGAAAACCATGATCAACGCCAAGCTCCTGCAATTGATGGTCGAAGCCTCCAACGACGGCATCGTGGTGGCCGAGCAGGAGGGGGAGGACAGCATCCTGATCTATGCCAACGCGGCCTTCGAGCGCCTGACCGGCTATGCCGTGGACGACATCCTTTATCAGGATTGCCGCTTCCTCCAGGGTGCCGAGCGGCACCAGCCGGGGCTTGCGGCCGTGCGCGAGGCGATCCGCGCTGGGCAGCCGTGCCGCCAGGTATTGCGCAACTTCCGCAAGGACGGCACGCCATTCTGGAACGAGCTGTCGATCACGCCGGTGCGCAACGAAGCGGACCAGCTCACCTATTTCATCGGTATCCAGCGCGACGTCAGCCGCGAAATGGAGGCGCTGGAGCGCGTGCAGACGTTGCAGGCCGAAGTGGAGGCGCTCAAGGTACAGCTGGCCGCGCTCAGCCCGGGTGCGGCCGAAAAGTCGTGAAAAATTGTACAAGGCGACTTGATTTGTACAATTAATGCCGTAGGCTTCGCTTATACCTGTACAGAAAATAAAAGTTGTACAGGATTTGCCGGAGCCTGCCATGTCCTCGTTTCTGCAATCCTTCGCCAGGCGCTTCGCCGCCCTCGACGCGACCAGTCTCCACCGCCTGGATGAGCTGTACAGCCAGAACATCCGCTTCCAGGACCCGTTGCACCGGGTAGACGGGCTTGCCGACCTGCGCCGGTACTTCGCCGGGCTCTACGCCAACGTGCAGGAGCTGCGCTACGACTTTCACGGCTTCGATGAAGTCGCGCCCGGCCAAGGCTACCTGCGCTGGACCTTGCACTACCGCCATCCGCGCCTGGCCGGGGGCGCGCGCGTTGCGGTGGAAGGCTGCAGCCATCTGCGCTGGGGCGAGCGGGTGGAGTTTCACCGGGATTACTTCGACGCCGGCGCGCTGCTCTACGAGCACTTGCCGCTCATGGGCAGCGTGATCCGCTGGCTCAAGCGGAGGCTGGCATGAGCCGCATCTGGCTGACCGGCGCCAGCAGCGGAATCGGCGCCGCCCTGGCCGAGCGGCTGCTCGGCGACGGCCACAGCCTGGCAGTGACGGCTCGCCAGGCGGCGCCACTGCAGTCGTTGGCGGAGCGCTTTGGCGAGCGTGTATTGGTGGTGCCCGGCGATATCACGGATGCCGGGCAGGTCGCCGACATCGCGCGGCGCATCCAGCAGACCTGGGGCGCGCTGGATCGCGTGGTGCTCAACGCCGGAACCTGCGAGTACCTGGAGCCAGGGCAGTTCGATGCCGCCCTGGTGCAGCGGGTGATGAAGACCAATCTGTTCGGCGCCGCGCTGTGCATCCAGGCGTGCCTGCCGCTGCTTCGCCAAGGTCTGCGCCCGCACCTGGTGGTGATCGGCAGCGCGGTGACCTGGCTGGCATTGCCCCGTGCCGGGGCCTACGGTGCGTCCAAGGCGGCACTGCGCTATCTGCTGGAATCGCTGCGCATCGATCTGGCGGCCGAGGCCATCGACACGACCCTGGTAAGCCCCGGCTTCGTCGACACCCCCCTGACCCGGCGCAACGACTTCCCCATGCCGATGCTGTGGCCGGTTGAGCGCGCCGCCGAGCATATCGTCCAGCACCTGGAGGCCCGTCCGCTGGAGCTGGCTTTCCCGCGTCGCTTCGTGCTGGTGCTGCGGCTGATGGGACTGTTGCCGGCCCGTTGGCGCCTCGGTCTCGGCCGGCGCCTGGCGCGTCGTCCGGCGGAGGCCTGAGCCATGCGCATCGCGATCATCGGCAGCGGCATCTCCGGCCTTACCTGCGCGCACCTGCTGACCCGCCAGCACGAAGTGACCGTGTTCGAGGCCTCCGACTGGATTGGCGGCCACACCCACACGGTGGACGTCGATTGGCAAGGCCAGCGCTACGCCGTGGATACCGGGTTCATCGTCTTCAACGACTGGACCTATCCACGTTTCATCCAGTTGCTGACGCGCCTGGGCGTCGCCTCCCGGCCCACCCAGATGAGTTTTTCGGTGCACGACCCGGCGAGCGGGCTGGAGTACAACGGCCATGACCTCAACACCCTGTTCGCCCAGCGGCGCAACCTGCTGTCGCCCGGCTTCTGGGGCATGCTGCGCGACATCCTGCGCTTCAATCGCGAAGCCCTCGACGACCACGCCGAGGAGCGCATTCCGCACGCGCTGAGCCTGGGCGACTACCTGCGCGCCGGTGGCTATGGCGAGCGTTTCATCGAGCATTACATCGTGCCGATGGGGTCGGCCATCTGGTCGATGTCCCGCGCCCGCATGCTGGATTTCCCGGTGCAGTTCTTCATCCGCTTCTTCGCCAACCACGGCCTGCTGTCGGTGAACAAGCGGCCGCAGTGGCGGGTGGTGGAGGGCGGCTCGCGCAGCTACGTGGCACCGCTGACGGCGCGCTACCGCGAGCGCATCCGCCTGAACTGCCCGGTGCATCGTGTGCGCCGCGATGCCCAGGGCGTGGCGGTGTTCAGCGCAGCCGGCAGCGAACGTTTCGACAAGGTGGTGTTCGCCTGCCACAGCGACCAGGCCCTGGCCCTGCTGGACGCGCCCAGCGCCGATGAACACGCCGTGCTCGGCGCGCTACAGTACGCCGCCAACGAGGCCGTGCTGCACACCGACACTCGTCTGCTGCCCAGCCGCCGGCGCGCCTGGGCGAGCTGGAACTATCGGCTCGGCGGCCCGGGACAGGCACCCGCCGCGCTCACCTACGACATGAACCTGCTGCAGGGCATCCAGGCGCCGGTCACCTTCTGCGTCAGCCTCAACCAGGGCGAGCAGATCGACCCGGCCAAGGTCCTGGCGCGCTTCGAGTACGCCCATCCGCAATTCAGCCTGGCGGGCATTGCGGCCCAGGCCCGGCGTGCCCGGTTGCAGGGGCGGCAGCACAGTTACTTCTGCGGTGCCTACTGGGGCAACGGCTTCCACGAGGACGGCGTGGTCAGCGCGCTGGAAGTCGCCGGTTACTTCGGGGAGCGGCTATGAAGAGCAGCCTGTGCCGCGGTTGGGTGATGCACCGACGGCTGCTGCCGCGCGTGCACGCCTTCCGTTACCCGGTGGGCATGGTGCTGCTGGACCTGGCGGAACAGCAGGCGTTGATGCGCCTTTCGCCGCTCCTGCGGTCCTCGCGCTTTGCGCCGCTGAGCTGGCGGCAGAACGATTACCTGCCGGCCTGGACGGAGCGGGGCATGCCGCTGGACGCCGCGGTGCGCTGCCTGCTGCGCGAAGCGCTGGGCGAGGCGCCCGCCGGCCAGATTCTGCTGCTCACCCAACTGCGCAGCTGGGGCCTGTGGTTCAACCCGGTCAGCTTCTATTTCTGCCACGACCGCGACGGCCGGCTGGCCGCCATCCTCTGCGAGGTACGCAACACGCCCTGGCGGGAGCGCTTCCATTACGTGCTGCCGGTGAAGCCCGGGGCGCCCCAGGAACTGGCGGTCGCCAAGGCCTTCCACGTGTCGCCGTTCCTGCCACGGGAGATGGAATACCGCATGCGGTTCCTCATCGACCCGGCCCGCGTGCATGTGCACATGGAGAACTGGCGTGACGAGCGCCTGGTGTTCCTCGCCCACCTCGATCTGCGGCGCGAGGAGCTGGACCGCGCATCCCTGCGCCGGCATCTGCTGGCGTTTCCCTGGCTGAGCCTGCGCACCGTGGCGGCCATCTACTGGCAGGCGCTGCGCCTGCTGTTCAAGCGCATTCCCGTTCACGACCACCAGGCCAGCGAGCAGCACCTGGCGGTCGGTCATAGCGCCCTCGAGGAGCCCGACCATGTCAGAACCCACCCTGAGCGCCGATAAGGCCGGCAGCGCCGCGCCGCGGATCGGCAACCTGTTCCGCCACGCGGTGATCGCCCGCCTGCGCCAGTTGCGCCACGGCTGGCTGCAGGTGCGCCGTGGCGAAAGCCTGCTGGACTTCGGCGACCCGCTCAGCCCAATGCGCGCGGTGATCGAGGTCCATGACGACGCGGTCTGGGGCATGGTGGCGTGCAACGGCTCGATCGGCGCCGGCGAAGCCTACATACACGGCTACTGGAGCAGCCCCGATCCGGCAGCGGTGACGCGCCTGTTCGTTGCCAACCTGGCGGTGCTCGATGCCATGGAAGGGGGGCTGGCCCTGCTGGCAAGACCCGCGCTGCGCCTGCTGCACTGGCTCAACCGCAATAGCCGCAGCGGCTCGCAACGCAACATTCGCGCGCACTATGACCTGGGCAACGACCTCTTCGAACGGCTGCTCGACCCCACGCTGATGTACTCATCGGCGATGTTCGCCAGCCCCTCGCAGAGCCTGGAGCAGGCCCAGTTGAACAAGCTGGAGATCATTTGCCGCAAGCTGGACCTGCAGCCCGAGGATCACCTGCTGGAGATCGGCACCGGCTGGGGCAGCCTGGCGTTGTACGCCGCCACGCATTACGGCTGCCGGGTGACCACCACCACCCTGTCGAAGGAGCAGTACGCCTGCGCCCAGTACCGCATCCGCGAGCAGGGCCTGGAGGACCGGGTGACCCTGCTGCTGGAGGATTACCGTGAACTGCGCGGGCACTACGACAAGCTGGTGTCCATCGAGATGATCGAAGCGGTCGGGCACCGTTACCTGCCCGAGTACTTCCGCCGCTGCGCCGCGTTGCTCAAGGACGACGGGCTGATGCTGCTGCAGGCCATCACCATCCGCGACCAGCGCTACGAGCAGGCGCGGCGGTCGGTGGACTTCATCCAGCGCTACATTTTCCCCGGCGGCGCGCTGCCCTCGATCACCACGTTGCTGCAGACCGCCACGGCGCACACGGCGCTCAATCTCGTCCACCTGGAGGATTTCGCCGGGGATTACGCGCGCACCCTCAGGTATTGGCGCGACAACCTGCGGCAATCGCGCACCGAGTTGCTGGAGCTGGGCTACGACGAGAGCTTCCAGCGACTGTGGGAGTTCTACCTGTGCTATTGCCAGGGCGGTTTCGAAGAGCGCGCCATTGGCGTGGCACACCTGCTGTGGGCGGGGCCGGCGGCGCGCCAGGCGAGCCTGGTGGATCAGCTGGAAGCCTGATGGACCGGCGCCTGCCACTCTTGGCCAATGCACTCTGGCTGCAAGTGGGCTGGTGGGGTTGTGTGCTCGGGGCGCAGCGCCCGGTGTTGCTGGGCGTGGTGGCGGTGGGGTTGCTGGTGCACCTGGGCGCGTGCCGCCAACGGGGTGAGGAGGGCAGGGCGCTGCTGCGCGTCGGCCTCGCCGGTTGTTGGTTGGACGCGGTGCTGGGATGGCTCGGACTGTTCGACTTCCACGGCGTGCTGCTGCCGAGCTGGCTGGCCTTGCTCTGGCTGGTGTTTGCCAGCGGACTGCGCCATAGCCTGGCCTGGGCCGCGCGACCGGCCTGGGGCGGCGCCCTCGCGGGGGCGGTGGGAGGCCCGTTGGCCTACTGCGCCGGCGCGCCGCTGGCGGGCGTCGGGTTGCCGCTGGGCGTGGTGGTATCGGCGCTGCTGCTGGCCGCGCTGTGGGCCGCCTGGCTACCGCTGATGCTGCGCCTGGCGCTGGGGCGGTGAACGCCGACAGCGTTCCGAACAATAGCGGACCTCTTCCCAGCAACGCGCCCAGCGTCGCCGCCAGGTGAACGGGCGACCGCAGACCGCGCAGATCTTCTCGGGCAGGTGGGCTTTCTTCATAACGCCAGCCCCGCATCCAGGCGCGCCAGCAACGCCTCGCCCCGCTCCCACAGGGCGAGGCTGCGCGCCTCGTCCATGCGTTGCAGGTTGCGATAGGCCATGGCCATCCGCGGATTGGCGCCGAGCCGCTCGCGGTGACGCATGAGGAAATGCCAGTACAGCGCGTTGAACGGGCAGGCGTCCTCGCCGGTCGCCTGGTCGACCCGGTAGCGGCACGCGCCGCAGTGGTCGGACATGCGCTGGATATAGCGACCGCTCGCGCAGTAGGGCTTGGAGCCCAGATAGCCACCGTCGGCATGCATCACCATGCCCAGCGTATTGGGCAGTTCGACCCAGTCGAAGGCATCCAGGTACACGGCCAGGTACCAGTCGCAGATGGCCGGTGGCACGATGCCTGCCAGCAGGGCGAAGTTGCCCGTGACCATCAGCCGCTGGATGTGGTGGGCGTAGCCAAGCTCCAGGGTCTGGCCGATCGCCTGGGCCATGCAGCGCATGTCGGTCTGCCCGGTCCAGTAGAACGCCGGCAGCGGCCGGCGATTGCCCAGCGCGTTGAGGTGCGCGTACTCGGGCATGCGCAGCCAGTAGATGCCGCGCACGTACTCGCGCCAGCCGATCAACTGGCGGATGAAGCCTTCGGCGGCGTTCAACGGCACACGGCCCTGGCGGTAGGCCTGCTCCACGTCGTTGCCCAGCTGGCGCACGTCCAGCAGGCCGATGTTCAGTGCGGCGCTGATGCGCGCGTGGAACAGGAACGGCTCGCCTTCGGCCATGGCGTCCTGGTAATCGCCGAACGCCGCCAGGGAGAACTCCAGGAAGTGCTGCCAGAGCTGCTGCGCCTGGGCGTGAGTCACGGGGTAATCGAAGCCGTCCAGGCGGCCATAGTGATCGCTGAACCGCTCGCCCACCAGGTGCACGACCTCGCGGGTGATGCGGTCCTGCCCGAAGCGCGCCGGGAAGGGGCCGCGCAGCCCCTTCGGCAGGGGCTTGCGGTTGTCCGCGTCGAGGTTCCAGGCGCCGCCGACCGGGTGGCCATCGGGTTCCATCAGCCAGCCCGTGCGCCGACGCATCTCGCGGTAGAAGTGCTCCATGCGCAATTGCCAGCGCGCTCCGGCCCAGCGCGCGAACGCCTCCCGGCTGCAGAGGAAGCGCTGGTCGTCATGCCAGACCAGCGGCACCGCGCCGCCGCGCAGCGCCTGTTCGAGCCGCCACTCGCCGCACTCGGTAACGTGCACCTCGGGTTGGCCCAGCGCGGCATGCCAGCGCTCGACTTCGCCGGGGAGGCTGCCGCTGTTGTCGGCATCCTCCAGCGTCACGTAGATCACCTGCCAGCCGCGCTCACGCAGTGCCTGGGCGAAGTGGCGCATGGCGCTGAAGATGAGCACGATCTTCTGCGGGTGGTGGGGCACGTAGCGTGCTTCCTCGTTCACCTCGGCCATCAGGATCGCATCCCGGGCCGGGTCCAGCGCGTCGAACAGCGACAGCTCGAAACTCAGCTGGTCACCCAGCAGCAGGCCCAGGCGGCGTGGTCTGTCGGTCATTCGCGGGGTTCCAGCGACAGCGCGACGCGCAGCGGCGGCACGGCCGTCGGATGCGTCGCGCCGATCTCGTCATGCACGCAGTGCTGCACCAGCTCGCAGGGCAGCGACGCCCATTCGCGCAGCACGTCGCGCACCTGGGCGATGGAGCGCAGGTGCAACATCTCCCCGTGGGCATCGCGCAGCGGATGCGAGCGCTCCGCCAGGCGCGCCTGCACGACATAGAAGCCGCCCTCCAGCGAAATCGTCTCGAAACCCCGTACGCGCCCGGCCGCCACGGCCTGCGCAAGTTCCTGCATTGTCATCGATGGCTCCTGGCCGGCGCGGCCGGCGAAAGGGGCGAGCGCCGGCCTCAGCTGTTGCCGGGGTGGGCGGCGGCCTCGCGGCGGAAGAACAAGGTCACCTCGCCCAGCTCGACGCCGAACTTGCGCATGCTGGAGCGGTTGATCAGGGTGTCGTCGTCCATGAGGTACATCCAGTCGTCGAAGCTCACCTGCCAGGTGCTGCCGTCCACCTCCAGGTTCAGGTCGTAGCGCCAGCGCAAGGCATTGCCGGCGATTTCACCCACGGCCTCGCCAACCACATCGGCGGCGCGCCCGCGCCAGCGGCCGGGGCCGTCCGGGGTGAGGGTCCAGATGCGTTGCTGGCGGGTGCCGTCGCTGTAGCGGAAGCGCTCGTCGAGGATAAGGCGCTCCCCGTCGCGGCGGCTGGTGATGTCCACCTCGAAGCGCTTGACCACCTCCCCGGACGACTTCTGGAAGATGCCCCAGGCTTTCACCGGGCCGGCGAAGAAGGCCGGCAGGTCCAGGGCCGGGCGCTCGTGGGCGTAGTGCTCGACGCCGACGTTGCCGCAGCTGCCCAGCAACAGGCAGAGGGCGAGTTGGAACAGGCGCAAGGTCAACTTCATGGCTCATCTCCGTTCAGGCCCAGCAGGTCGCGGCGCAGGTCGGGGCTGCGCGTGCGCGGGTCCAGCCAGATGGAAAAGAACGCCCGGGCAAAGCGCGCGTCGGCCACGGCGTGATGCAGCTTGCCGTCGACGTAGAAGCGGCAGCCTTCGCCGGGCAGATAGACGCCGGTGATGCGCTGCCCCGGCTGCACATCGACGAAGGACTGGCGCATCTCGCCAGCCCAGCGCCCCAGCTGCGTGTCGTCCTCGTTGCCCAGGCGGCGCATTTCGTCGAGGCTGGCCTGCACCAGGGTGTCCCGGGACAGTTCGCGTCGATAGACCAGCTCCAGGGCAAAGGCATGCGTCCAGTCCGGGGCGGCGGTGGCGCTCCACAGATGCGCCTCGTACACGACGAAGCCGAACCAGGTGAACTGCCCCTGGCCAACCTGCGCCGCGCCGGGGACCTCGCTTCGCCAATCCGCGCAGGCAACCTGGCCCCACAGGCCGCAGAGCAGGGCAAGGCTCAAAGAGAACGGGCGCAGGGTGGTTGGCATGAGTTCGACTCCGGGTGCGTCACCTAATAGTTGTACAAAAAATACTTTATGTATAGGTATTGGACGAATGGTGGCCGACGCAATCCATGGACTGGACCTCGGGCGGTCGCGGCAGTTGTGAGCTGGGAACGTGCCGTGTGGGGAGACTTGCGTCTATTCCGGCACCGAGCTTGCGTACAACGTCGAGGCTAAATTGTGTGCATTGAAAATGATTTGTATAGATAATGGCGCATTCGTGCAGTTCGCCCCGAGCGCATTGCTGCCCCTGACCCACCGGTAGGACCGACCATGCCGCCATCGCCACCCCTGACCCGCCCCCAACGCGTGCTCCGCAGCGCCGCCATTGCCGGCGCGCTGTGCGGCGCCATCGGCCTGTTCGCCTGGAGCGCCGGCTGGCTGGGAGCTCATCCGCTCACCAGCGCTCAACTCATCGAACGCATGGAGGCCAATGCCGGCGTACATCCGGGCTATCGCCGTGCGCATCCGCGGGGCATCTGCTTCAGTGGCTACCTGGAGGTGAACGGCACCCTGGCGCCGCTCTCCCGCGCGGCGCTGCTGGGAGCGGGCCGCGTGCCGGTGCTCGGGCGGTTGTCGGTGGGCGCCGGCAACCCCCACGCCGCCGATACCAGCGTGCCGGTGCGCAGCATGGCGCTGCTGCTGCGTCAGGCGGACGGGCAGCAGTGGCGTATGGCGATGAACAATCCGCCTGTGCTCGCGGTGCGCACCCCGCAGGACTTCTACGAGCAGTTGGGGGCGATGCGCCCGGACCCGGCGACCGGCAAGAGCGACCCGGCGCGGGCCAAGGCGTTCTTCGACGCCCACCCGGAAAGTGCCGAGTTCCGCGCCTGGGCGGCGGCCTACCGGCCCAGCGACAGCTTCGCCAGCACGGCCTACAACAGCATCAATGCCTTCGTCCTGGTTGACGGCAAGGGCCAGCGCCAGGCTGTGCGCTGGTCGATGGTGCCGCAACTGCCCGCCACACCGCTGGCCTCGGCGAACGTGCCCGACGATGTGCTGCAACAGGACCTGCTGCAGCGCCTGCAAGCGGCGCCGCTGCGCTGGACCTGGCGTTTCACCCTGGCCGGCGCCGGCGATGCGGTGGAAGACCCGACCCGCGCCTGGCCGGCCGAGCGCCCGCATCTGGACGCCGGCACTCTGGTGGTGGAGCAGGCCCACGCGCAACTGGGCGGCGACTGCTACGGCTTCAACTTCGACCCGTTGACCCTGCCCGACGGGGTCGAGCCCAGCGGCGACGCCATCCTCCGTGCCCGCTCCTCGGCCTATGCGCAGTCCTACCGGCGGCGCACCCTCGAAGGGCAGCCCTCCAGCCAACAACCGGGAGCACAACCGTGAGCGCGCGTGTCGATTCGTTCCATCCACTGCTGCGCCTGCTGCACGGCCTGATGGCGGTGCTGGTGGTCGCCATGCTGTTCATCGGCGTCACCATGGTCGCCAGCGTTGACGGCCTCCAGCCGCAGCTGGTCGCCTGGCACAAGCCGCTGGGGTTGGTGTTGCTCGTGCTTCTGCTGCTGCGCCTGCTGGTTCGCGCGGTCACGGCGCGCCCGGCGCTGCCGGCCTCGGTGACGCCCTGGCAGCGCCGCCTGGCGGGTGCGGTGCATGTCGCACTGTACGGCCTGCTGCTCGGGCAGATCCTGGTCGGCTGGGCCATGCAGGGCGCCGCGGACTATCCGCTGCGGCTGGGCGGATGGCACGTCCCGGCGCTGGTCGGCGCCAATCCTGACCTCTATGGCCTGCTGCGTGGCGCGCACGCCTGGATCGCCTATGCGCTGTTCGCGCTGATCCTCCTGCATGCCGCGGCGGCGCTGGTGCATGGCCTGCTCCGCCGCGACGGTGTGTGGTCGAGCATGTGGCGCCTTCGCCCAGCGCGGGAGCACCCCGGCCAGCCGCGCCGCTGAGGGGCGCCCGTCGGCGCAACGGCGGCTGCCGAGCGCCCGGCGCTAGTCGCCGGCTTGCCGGGCGATCAGTTCCGCCAGGGCTTCGCTGATGGGTTGGGTGTTCGCCTCCAGCACCCGCAGATGGCGCTGCACGGCTTCGCAGGTGTCCGGCGCGCCGCTGGCCTCTGCCCAGGCGGCGAGTTCCTGGATGGCGGCGCGGGTGGCGTTGATGTTCTGGTTGATGCGGCAGACCAGCGAGGGGAGGGGATGGGTATTCATGATGACCTCCGCAGCGACAGCTGAGCACGCAAAAGCAAGAAAGGCCGCATCTGTCGACGCGGCCTTGGGGCGTGCGGCGGCTGCTCTCCACGCCGCACGGCAGAAAAATTTACCAAAACGCGTTGCGGTTTCAAGCCCCCGTCCCCGTGCCCAGGGCAGCCCGAAAAGCAGCCCCGGACCGCACCGGCCGCTGCCGTGCAGTGGCGCGGCTGGCAGCCGGGCTCAACCGCCGTGGAGCCGGTTGCGGCCCAACCGCTTGGCGGCATACAGCGCGCCGTCGGCGTGGTCGAGCAGCACTTGCCAGCCGTCCAGCTCCGCGCCCGCCGCACAGGCGATGCCAATGCTGACGGTCACCCGCCCGAACGGGCTCGCGCGATGGTCGATGGCTTTCTCCTTCAGCCGGTCGAGCATCATCTGCGCCACGACGGCCGCCCCGGCACTGTCGGTCAGGGGTAGCACCACGGCGATTTCCTCGCCGCCGTAGCGCGCCACCAGGTCGGTCGGGCGGCGCACGCAGGCCGCCAGCAGCGCGCCGACCTCCTGCAGGCAGGCGTCGCCAGCGGGGTGGCCATAGGTGTCGTTGAACAGCTTGAAGTGGTCGATATCGATCATCAGCAGGGCCAGCGAGGTCTTTTCCCGCTGGGCCCGGCGGACTTCGACGTCCAGCGTCTCGTTGAAACAACGGCGGTTGGCGAGGCCGGTCAGCGGGTCGTTCAGCGCCAGGTGCGCGAGCTTCTGGTTGCTGTCGAGCAGCTGTTGCTGTGCGACGCGCAGCTCGCTCTCCACGGCAACGCGCCGGCGGATATCGCGAATCAGCATCCAGCCGACGAAGCCGGTGAGCATCAGCAGGCCGGACACCACCAGCAGCGACAGCAGCGCTTCGAAACGCCAGGCGGCCAGCGCCTCGTTCCTGCCCAGCGCGACCGTCGTCACCAGGGGCAGCTTGTCGCTCTTGCGGAAGGCGTAGAGACGCTCCACGCCGTCCAGGCTGGAGGTGAAGGACGCGGTGCCGACAGACCGGTCGACCAGGTACTTGGCGTAGATGGGCGACTTGGAAAAGTTGCGGCCCATGTCCTGCTCGCGGAAGGGGTAGCGCACCAGCAGCGCGCCGTCGGTGTAGGACAGGCCGATGGCGCCTTCGCGGCCAATGTCCAGCTGGCCGAACAGGCGCAGGAAGTTCTCGATGCCCAGGGTCACCGCGACGACGCCGGCGAACTCCCCGTGCGGGCCGTCGAATCGACGGCTGACGGTGATCACCCATTCCTGCGTCGAGCGGCTGCGGATTGGCAGCCCAATGAACGGCTCGCGCGAGGGATCGTCGCGGTGGTGGATGAAGTAGGCCCGGTCGCTGCTGTTGGCGCCAGCGGGAATCGGCCGGTTCGACGACATCAGCCAGCGGCCGTCCTTGTCGTACACCGTCACGCCGCTCATCTGCGGCATCAGCGACTGCTGGCGGCTGACCAGTTGCCGCAGCCGCTCGATCTGCGCCGGACCGCTGCCCTCGGTTTCCAGTCGTTCCACCAGGCCGAGCAGGATCATTGAGCTTTGCCGGACGATCCCTTCGGAATAGGTGGACAGTGCCTGGGTGAGGTTGAGGCTGTGGGTATTGATGTCATCGAGCATCTGCTTTCGAGAGGCCATCACCTTCCACAGCGTCAGCGATGCCAGCGACAGACCGATGATGAGGAGGAGCAGAAACACGAGGTGGATGTCACGCTTCACGGCGGTGACCGCAGGGGTCCCGCTTTTCCGTAGGGCAGGCAATCGCAAGATATTTCCTTATCAACAGCGGTCCGGGGAGGGCTGTCCCGGGTGATGCCCAGGTCGCTGGGCATTAACCGGAGCGCCTTGCGCGTCATGCGATTCAACCAGCGTCGGCCTCGAGCGCCCTCCAGCGAGCCTCCGGTGAGGGGGCGAGCGGAGCGGCAATTATCTCGCAAAAGCGGCCGAAGCAGCGCACGTGGCGATGGGGTTACGTTAGCCCAGAGTGCTCACCGGTGAGCGACGAGCCATTCGGTGAAGGGGCGGGGAGGGCACGCATCCCGCGTGGCGAAGCGGGAAATTTCGGGCCGGGTTCAGCGAACTTTTCGGGTATTGATAAGGGTTTTGCATCAATGCATGCAAACATAGCACTTATCGTTTCAAATTGTGTCGAGCAGAATCCGGCCTTCGCAAGCGTCAACAAGCCTAAATAAGATCGCTGGAGAAATGACCTATGCATGCCTCCCACACCCCGGGCTCGCCCTCCGCACGCTCAAAGGCGGGCGCCGTCTTCCGCGTGACCTCGGGTAACTTCCTCGAACAGTTCGATTTCTTCCTCTTCGGCTTCTACGCCACGCAGATAGCCGCCGTCTTCTTCCCGTCCTCCAGCGAATTCGCCTCGCTCATGATGACCTTCGCGGTGTTCGGCGCGGGCTTCCTGATGCGCCCGCTCGGCGCGGTGATCCTGGGCGCGTACATCGACGACGTGGGGCGCAAGAAAGGTCTGATCGTCACCCTGTCGATCATGGCCAGCGGCACCCTGTTGATCGTCCTGGTGCCGGGTTACGCCAGCATCGGGCTCTGGGCGCCGTTGCTGGTGCTGGTGGGGCGGCTGCTCCAGGGGTTCTCCGCCGGTGCCGAACTGGGCGGCGTCTCGGTCTACCTGGCGGAAATGGCCACCCCGGGGCGCAAGGGCTTCTACACCAGCTGGCAATCGGCGAGCCAGCAGGCGGCGATCGTGGTGGCCGCGGGCTTGGGCTACGTGCTGAACCAGCAGCTGTCGCCGGCCATGGTGGCCGACTGGGGCTGGCGGATTCCCTTCGCGGTGGGCTGCATCATCGTGCCGTTCATCTTCGTGCTGCGCCGCAGCCTGGAGGAAACCGAGGAGTTCGCCAAACGCGCGCAACGCCCGACCATGAAGCAGGTGTTCGCCACGCTGGGGCGCAACTGGAGCGTCGTCGTGGCAGGCATGCTGATGGTGGCCATGACCACCACCGCGTTCTACCTGATCACCGTCTACGCCCCGACCTTCGGCAAGACCGTCCTCAACCTGAGCACCACCGACGCCTTGCTCGTCACGCTGCTGGTGGGCGTATCGAACTTCATCTGGCTGCCCATCGGCGGGCACCTGAGCGACCGCTTCGGGCGCAAGCCGATGCTCATCGCCATGACCCTGCTGGCGGTGTTCACGGCGTATCCGGCGCTGTCCTTCCTGGCCGCTTCGCCCAGTTTCGCGCACATGCTCGAAGTGCTGCTCTGGCTGTCCTTCCTCTATGGCCTCTATAACGGCGCCATGATCCCCGCCCTGACCGAAATCATGCCGGTCGAGGTGCGCGTCGCGGGCTTCTCGCTGGCCTACAGCCTGGCCACGGCGGTGTTCGGCGGATTCACGCCGGCCATCTGCACCTGGCTCATCCACCTGAGTGGCGACAAGGGCGCGCCGGGCTACTGGATGACGTTCGCCGCGCTGTGCGCGCTCTGCTCGACCCTGCTGCTCTACCGCGACAGTTCCTCCCGCGCCGCCGTGCCGGCCTGACTGACTGAGAGACTCCCCGATGAAAACACTGGCGAAACACCTTGCCGCACTCTCCATCGGCCTCTGCGCGCTGAGCGCCGGGGCCTCTGCCGAAGAGCTGGACGTCATGACCTCCGGCGGCTTCACCGCGGCGTTCAAGCAGTTGAACCCGGCGTTCGCCCAGCGTAGCGGCGACACCATCCACACCGTGCTCGGCCCGTCCATGGGGCAGGCCCGCGAAGCGATTCCCCAGCGGCTGGAGCGAGGCGAGAACGCCGATCTGGTGATCATGGTCGGCTACGCGCTGGACGAGCTGATCCGCCAGGGTAAGGTCGACCCGGCGTCCAAGGTGGAACTGGCGGACTCGCGCATCGGCATGGTGGTGAAGCAGGGCGCCGCCAAGCCGGACATCGCGACCGCAGAGGCGTTCCGCAAGACCCTGCTCGACGCCACGTCGCTGGCCTACTCCGACAGCGCCAGCGGGGTGTACATCCAGAACCAGCTGTTCCGCAAACTGGGCGTGGAGCAAGCGGTGGCCCCGAAGGCGAAGATGATCGAGCGCATCCCGGTGGCGTCGGTCGTGGCGTCCGGGCAATACCAGATCGGCTTCCAGCAGGTCGCCGAATTGCTGCCCGTGCCCGGCGTGACCTTCGTCGGCAAGATCCCGGAAAGCCTGCAGTCCGTCACCCGCTATTCCGCCGGCATCCCGCGCAACGCCAAGCACCCGGCGCAGGCCAAGGCGCTGCTGGCGTACCTGTCGTCGCCGGCGGCGCAGCCGGTCATCCAGGCGACCGGGCTGGACTCAATCCCCCGCTGACCGTACCGGCATGTCCCTGACAAGCCGCTCCAGTTCGAGTGCCGCCGGCGTCAACGCGCGTCCGCGGCACTTGATCAACCCCACATGCCGCATCACCTGCGGCTCCTCCAGCGGTACCGCGGTCAGGATCGGATGACTCGTGCGCGGCATCGCGATCGAAGGCACCGCCGCCACGCCCACCCCGGCTTCCACCAGGCCGATCGCCGTCGTCACGTGCCGCGTCTCGCAGATGCTCTGGCGCGGCGGGTGCAGGCGCTTCAGGGCCTGGCTGAGGATCAGGCGATTGCCCGAGGACTTGTCCAGCGAGATGTAGTCGTACTCGTACATCTGGCTCCAGGTCACCGACGGCAGGTCCGCCAGCGGATGGTCGCGGCGGCAGGCCATCACATAGCGCTCCTCCAGCAACCGCTCGAAGATCAGCTCGGGCCCCAGGTGCCCGGTGAAACTGACGCCGAAGTCCGCTTCGCCGCTGGCCACCGCCGCGTTGACGTCATTGGCGCTGGAGTCCAGCACCATGATCTTGATGCGCGGATAGAGCCGATGGAATTCGCTCACCACCTGCGGCATGAAGTAATAGGCCGCCGAGGGCACGCAGGCGATGGTGACGCGCTCGGTCCGGCTGGAGGCGACCTCGGCGATGTTCATCAGCGCGCTGTCCAGGTGATCGAGCACCCGCTCGACTTCCGGCAGGAAGGCGCGGCCGACCGGGGTGAGGCTCACCTTTCGCGTGGTGCGCTCGAACAGCCTGACGTTCAAGGCCGATTCGAGCTTCTCGATGCGCCGGCTCAGCGCCGGCTGGGTGATCTTCACGGCCTCGGCGGCCTTGCGGAAACTGCCTTTCTCGACAACGGCGCGGAAGGCTTGCAGGTCGTCGAGGTCGAAGTTGATGCTCATGGCGGGGCTGCGCTATTGATAGAAGAGCTGCATCAATAGCATGCCCGGCCGAGATCGGAAACGCCTGCGACCGCGCTTGCCCGATACGAAGCGCCACAGCGCAGGCATTCGCCGTTCAGGCACCGCCACGGAAGCAGGACACGCCCCAGGCGGTGAGCTTGAACGGCAGGTGATAATGCTGGCGCGCATCGCCGATGCCGAAGCGGTAGATCAGCTCATCGAGGAACGGCGTGGCGGGCAGGGCGGCCCCAGCCGCGCGGTAGAAGGCGGCGACCTGCAGGCGCACGTCGTAGACGCCGCTGCCGAACTGCTCGCCCAGGGTTTCCAGCCCCGGCAGCAGCCCGCGCTCATCGATGCGCCCGTGCAGGACGGGCGCGCCGTCCGGACGCCCGATGCTCACTTCCAGGCCCTGCGCCACGCGCCCCGTGGCGATGTCGACGACGTGGATGGACACGCCGCCGTTCATTCCCAGAACCCCGCGTGGGCGGTCGCGGCTTCGTCCTCCAGCAGGGGGCCGTGGACCACGACCGCGCGCTGGCCACGGGCGAACACGTCGCGGCAGGGCAGGGAGAAGGTGGGGTTCTCCGGGTGCGCGCCGGTCAGGCCGAGCAACGCGTGCTCGGACAGCGCATAGACCACCCGGCCGATGCCCGTCCAGTAGATCGCCCCGGCGCACATGCAGCACGGCTCCGCGCTGGTATACAGCGTGCAGTTCGCCAGCTCCTTCGGGCTCAGCAGGCGCGCGGCCTGGGCGGCTGCCACGAGTTCCGCGTGCTGGGTCGGGTCGCCTTCGGGCGGCATGGAATTGTTGCCGGCGCGGGCGACCACGCGGCCCTCGGCATCGGCGACGAGAGCGGCGAAAGGATGGCGCCCGCGCTCGCGGGACTCTTCGGAGAGGCGGATCGACTGGCGCAGCAGGTCCAGGTCGAGTTCGGACAGGCCGGCCGGCGTAAGGTTGCTGAAGTGGCTCATGGAGATTCCTTGGGCAGTGAAAGGGCGCGCGCCGGAGCGCGCGCGATGGGTCACTGGGTGGTGCCGGCCTGGCTGGCCGGTTCGGTGGTGGCGCGCTGCTCGCCATTGAGCAGCAGGTTGAGCAGGATCGCGGTGATAGCGCCGAGGAAGATGCCGCTTTCCAGCACCAGTCTGAGCGGGCCGCTGGCGTGTTCGAAGAGGGCGGGGAAGGACATCGGCAGCACGCCGATGCTGATCGAGACGGCGACGACGATGCCGTTGCGGGTCCCCTCGAAGCGCACGCGGGAGAGCTCCTGGATGCCGGCGACCGTGGTCATGCCGAACATCACGATGGCGCAGCCGCCCAGCACGGGCGTGGGCACCGCCGCGATCAGCGCGCCAAGCTTGGGGAACAGCCCCATCAGCACCATGATGGCGCCGGCCGCGGCGACCACGAAGCGGCTCTTCACGTTGGAGAGGGCGATCAGCCCGGTGTTCTGGGTGAAGGCGTTATAGGGGAAGCTGTTGCAGAAGCCGCCCAGCAGCGTCGACAGGCCGTCGGCGCGGAAGGCGTCGCTCAGGGTACGCTGGCTGGTCGGCTTGCCCACCAGCTTGCCGATGGCCAGGCAGTTGCCGGTGGTTTCCGCCATGATCACTAGCATCGCCAGCACCATGATCAGGATCGGTGTCACGGAGAACTGCGGTACGCCGAAGGCCATCGGCGGGCTCAGCTCGAACCACGCCGCTGCGCCGACCTGGCCGAAGTGGGTCATGCCGAAGGCCGCCGCCACCAGGCTGCCGGCGATCAGCCCGAGCAGCACGCTGAGGTTGCCGATGAAGCCGGAGAACCGCGCGTAGATCACCAGCGTGATGGCCACGGTCGCAAGGCCCAGCAGCAGGTTGGCCGGCTTGCCGAAGTCTTCCGCGCCGGGGTTGCCGCCGCCCAGCCAGATGGCGGCGGCGGGCATCAGGGAAATGCCGATGATGGTGATCAGGCTGCCGATCACCACCGGCGGGAAGAACCGCAGCAGGCGACTGAACAACGGCGCCAGGGCGATGGTGATGGCGCCGGCGGCGATCACCGCGCCGAACACTTCCTGCAGGCCGAACTGCTTGCCGATCATGATCATCGGTGCCAGGGCGATGAAGGAGCAGCCCTGGATCAGCGGCAGGCGTGCGCCGAAGCGCCAGAAGCCGAGGGTCTGGATCAGCGTGGCGATCCCGGAGGTGAGCAGGTTGGCGTTGATCAGCGTGACGACCTGCGCCTGGGTCAAGCCCAGGGCGCTGCCCAGGATGAGCGGGACGGCAACGGCGCCGGCGTACATCACCAGGACGTGCTGCAGACCGAAGGTGAAGAGCTGCCGCAGGGGCAACAACAACTCGTCCACCGGGTGAACGTGGGTGTGGCTCATGTCATGTATCTCCTGAAGGTGCGGCTCTTGTTGTTATTACGGGCGCCCGGAGTGACACGCAGCACAGTGGTCGAGGGCAGCTGCTGCCGATGTCGAGGGGGATGATCCTGCGCTACAAGCGATGGAACAAATGAATAACCATCGTTAGTATCGATGGATCATCACGCCGGAGCCGAACCGATGCGCTTTTCCCTGGAGCAGTTGCAGGTCTTCGTCGCAGCGGTCAACGCCGGTTCGTTTTCCGCCGCCGCGCGCCGCCTGGGGAAGACCCAGTCGACCATCAGCGCCGCCATCGGCAACCTGGAGACCGACCTGGGCGTCGAGCTGTTCGATCGCTCCAGCCGCATCCCCTCGCTGACGCCCGCCGGGCACAAGCTGCTGTTGCAGGCCGAAGCGGTGCTGGAGCGCTGCTACGCGCTGGAAGGCAGCGCCGACAGCCTGGCGGACCAGGTTGAGCCCTCGTTGACGCTCGCCATCGAGGTGCCCTATGCCTCGCTGATCCCGGTGCTGAGTGAGTTCGACGCGGCCTTTCCCTTCGTCGACCTGCTGATCCGCCACCCGCTCAATGGCGACGTCAGCGAGTTGGTGCTCAAGGGCGAGGCGGATCTCGGCGTGGCGTTCTCGCAGCCGCACTACCCGCAGGCGCTGGCCTTCCAGCAGCTGGGCAAACTGATCATGGCCCACGTCTGCCACGCCACCTTTCCCCTGGCCCGGCGCGCTCAGGTCGGCTTCGCCGATCTGCACGCCTACCGCCGCCTGGCCTACGTGGCCCATGCGCAGAAATTGCCCAGCAGCGAATACCTGCGCGCCGCCCAGGTGTGGCGGGCGGAAAGCTACCTGGCGCTGGTGGAGATGGTCCGCGCGGGCCTCGGCTGGGCGACCCTGCCGCGGCAACTGATCCAGCGTGAACTCGCCGCGGGCGAACTGGTGGAGTTGCAACTGGAGGCCTACCCCCACACGGACTGGCTGGTGGGCGTCGATCTGCTCTGGCAACGCCAGCGCCGGCCGGGCAAGGCGGAGCGCTGGCTGCGCGAATGCCTGCAGCGGGCGAAGGTCTACGAACTCGACCGCCAAGGTGTGCAGACGACGCGGTAGGGCAGGCGTGCAGCGCGGCACTGTGTAGCGTTTCTGAAACGCTGGGCTACAGTCTGCTTACGAATGCCTATCGGCAGGCGTCTACGGCGAGCCAGGGAGTACGGCGTGCGGCTGCGGCGTTCGTTTGCAATTGCCACGGACGAAACGCAACAAGGAGGTTCGCCATGCGCACGCCACCCGCGCGCCCCTCACGCCCTGTCCACGCCAGAACCGCCCTGAGCCTGGCCATCGCCAATGCGCTGGTCCTGGCCCTGCTACCCGAGCCGGCCCACGCAGCCTGCGGGGAGCAGAGCGGCGACTACGCGACCTCGCAGACCTGCACGCCGCCGAGCGGGAGTTCCGCGGAAATATCGACGCGACCGGGTACGACCCTGACGACCAGCGCCGGTAACGCGCTGCTGAGCCGTTCGACCAATGCGGCATCCACCATCCTGCTCAACGGCACCGTGGTCCTGAGCTCGCCCCCGACAGCGGCCAGTGCCGTTCAGGCGCAGATCCTGGGCAACACCGGCCTCGGGCAGGCGATGATCGAGTTCCAAAGTGGGAGCAATGTGGTCCGACTGGCCGGCAAGGGCCAGGATGCCGTAGCCATCATCAACACCAATTCCGGGACCTCCTCCCTGGTGGTGAGCAGCGGCGCGACGCTCGACATCGAGAACCGCGTGACGGGCACCGAGCACGACGGCATCGATGTCACGGCCAGCGGGGGCGGGGACATCAGTTTCCAGCGCCAGGGCACCGGCGCCATCCTCACCTACGGCGGCAACAACATCTGGTTGAAGGCCGTGGGCAGCGGCAATGTGAATGCCACCGTCGGGGCCGGCGCAAAGCTCACGGTCAACAACAACGACCCGTTGTCCGCTGGCGATCCGAACATCGATGACGAAAACGATCCCCAGGCCGGCACCGGCAACCATGCCGGCCTGCATACCCGCGCTGTCAACGGCAATACCCGAGTGAGCAACGCCGCGACCATTCGCGGCATCGGGCAGAACGCTTTTGGCATCTTTACCGAAGGCGGTGCGGGCATGACCAGCCTCACCAATACCGGCACCATCACCACCGACGGCCTGAACGGTTTCGGCATCCGCGCGCTGTCCACCACCGGCAGCATCAACGTCGTCAACAGCGGCGACATCACGACCACCGGGAATAACGGGCACGCCATCTACGTCAACGACAATGTCGGGGCGACCGGCGACATCAGCATCCAGAACGACGGCGACCTGGTGGTCGGCAATGACAGCGACCCGGGGGGGGCGCGGGGGATCTACGTCATCAAGCGCGGCACGGGCAATTTCAGCCTGACCGGCAGCGGCAACATCACCGTCAGAAACGGGCCGGATTCCACGCGGGCCAACGGCATCATCATCACCACGGCGCAGAACGGAACGGTGGACTACAGCGGTGACATCGTCACCAGCGGGCCGGGAGCGGGCGCCATTCGCCTCGACTCTTCCGGCGGCGACGCGACGGTGAACTACACCGGCACCAAGCTGGAAACCCTCAGCACGCAAGCCCACGGCATCTACGCAACCGCGCTGCTGGGCAAGGCGACGATCAGCTCCAGCGGCACCATCACCACCCATTCCCAAGGCGCTGGCGGGGAAGGGACGGGGATCGAAGCCTACGGATTGCGCGCCGAGACCGGCGGACAGGACGCCAGCATCACCTACACGGGCCCGCGCATCGATGTGAACGGTAGCGGTGCGGCCATTCTCGCCAGAACCACCTACAAGTCGGGCACCGGTGCGGGCCAGGCAACGATCGACAACAGCGGCGAGCTGATCGCCAGGGGCAACCGCCAGCGCGGGATTCACGCCATCACGGTGACCGGCGACCAGACGATCATCAACCGTGGGGCGATCACTACCCAGGGCGACACCAACAGCCAGGGGATACTGGCGCAGGCTTCCGGTGCGGCCAGGATCACCGTGCAGAACAGCGGCAACATCACGACCCATGGCAGCATCGCCTCGGGCATCGACGCGCTCACCGTCGGAGGGTCCGTCAGTGTCAGCAACAGCGCGGCCATCCTCGGCGGCTGGGGCCAGAGCACCGGTGTCTCCCTGGCTGGCGAGACCCAGGCGTTGAGCAATACCGGCACCATCGGCGCACTGAGCGACCGCGCCGTCCTGGGCGATGCCAGTGGCCCGGATGCCACCGTGACCATCGACAACGGCGGCGAGATCGTCGGCTCGATCACTGCGGGAACCTCCCAGGTCAGCATCGCCAACCAGGGCAATTGGGTCGTGCGCAATTTCGCCGACAGCAATGGCGACGGCGTTCGCGACAGCTGGGCGGTGGCCGTCAGCAATCTCGGCACCGCCAGCGGCAACCGCATCGACAACAGCGGCACCCTCACCCTGGCGGCCCAGCCGAGCGGCGGCATCCAGACGTTCGATGCGACGGGCGCCTACCTGCCGCTGGGGCAGAGCGCCAATGCTCCGGTGCAGGGCGGCGCGGTGCAAGGCCAACTGCTGGGCGTGGGCACCTTCACCCACAGCGGGCTGATCGACCTGACGGGTGGCGGCAGTGCGGTAGGCAACGTGCTGCTCATCAGCAACGGGCAGGTCGCCGGCAGCAACGGCGGCGGCGTGTTCGTCTCCAATGGCGGGCGCCTGCTGCTCAACACCGAGCTCAACGAAGGGGGCGCCAACAGCCGCTCGGACATGCTGGTGGTGGACTCCACCGCCACGGGCAGCGGTGGCGCCACCGGCCTGCTGGTGAACAATGTCGGCGGCCAGGGCGCCCTCACCGAGGGCAATGGTATCGCCGTGGTGGACCTGCTCGATACCGCCGTGGCCGCCAGTGACGCCAACGCCTTCCGCCTGGCCCGGCGGGTCGTGGCCGGCCCCTACGAATACCAGCTCTACCGTGGCGCGCCCGATGGCAGCGGGACGCAGACGTGGTACCTGCGCTCGGATATCGAGCCCACGCCACCGACTCCGCCCGATCCGCCGACCCCGCCCAATCCCCCGGAGCCGCCGCCGCCCGGGCCGCCCACGCCGCCGGAACCGCGTACACCGAACTTCCGTCCCGAGGTATCGCTGTACGGGGCGCTCCCGGCGCTGGCCCTGGTCTATGGCCGCACCATGGTCGATACCCTCCACGAGCGCGTGGGTGAGGAACGACCGACGGCGTGGCAACAGCCACCCGCCGAGGATGAAAGCACCTGGGGCCCGTCCCTGGGATGGGGGCGCGTCATCTACCGCAGCGGCAAACAGGACGGCGACCGCAAGGACAGCGTCGGCAACACCCCGGAGTACAACTACGACCTGACCGCCTTCCAGGTCGGCGCCGACCTGTACCGCAAGGAGCGGGCCGATGGCAGCCACGACCAGGCCGGTTTCTCCCTGGGCATCGGCAGCATGGACGCCGGCGTCAGCCACTACACCGGCCGCAACGCCGGCGATGACACGCTGCGGGCCTACAGCCTGGGCGGCTACTGGACGCACTTCGGCCAGGAGGGCTGGTACCTGGACGGCGTCCTGCAAATCAGCCGGTACGACATCGAGGCGCGCCCCAACGAGCTGTCCAAGCTCAAGACCAAGGGCTGGGGTTACACCGGGTCGCTGGAGGGCGGCTACCCCTACGAGGCGGACAAGGACCTGTGGGTCGAGCCGCAGGCCCAGGTGATCTACAGCTACGTGGACCTCGACGACAGCGACGACATCGGCGCTGACGTGCGCTTCCGCGATGTGGAGTCGCTGATCGGCCGGCTCGGCGTGCGCATCGCCAAGGACTGGGAAACCGAAGGCAGCGACAGGAGCCGCCGGCGCACCCAGGGCTGGGTCCGCCCCAGCGTCTGGCACGAGTTCAAGGGGCAGCCGAAGACCGAGTTCTCGTCGCAGTCGGGTTACATCCCGTTCGAGGCGAACATCGATGGCACCTGGGGCGAGGTCAACCTGGGCATTGACCACCAGGCCAGCGAGAAGGTGACCTTCACCGTCTCCGCCGGCTACCGCGAAGCCTTCGACGGCGACAGCCACGGCTACGATGCGATGGTCGGGTTCAAGTACCTGTTCTGACCGCGTTCGACAGCTGCCAATCACCGGTTGGCGGCTGTCGATTGCTGCTCCCTTGCACCCCGTGCCCGTCGTTGTCATGGGCGGGCCAGGTGCTATCGCTGTGACGCGCTGCGCGACGCTGGCACAATGCAATCCTTGATTGTTCGGATGCGTTGCTGGAAGATTTTTCGTTCAGCTCAGAGAGCAGAATCCTACGGAAGGGGTTAAACATTGTCGCTCTATCGCCTCAACGAAGCGGACCTGGATATTCCCGATGCCTGGCAGGACCAGAGCATCAACATCTTCAAGCTGCCCGCCAATGGCCCGGCCCGCGAAGCCAGCTTCGTCATCAGCCGGGACGCCAGCCAGGGCGACGCCTCGTTCGCCGAGTACGTCAGCGGTCAACTGGCCAATGCCGAAAAGCAGTTGCCGGGGTTCAAGCTGTACAAGCGCTGGGACTTCAACATCCATGGCCACGCCGCGGTGATGCTGGACTACCAGTGGCAGCGCGAAGGCCGTGACCTGATGCTGCGCCAGGTGTTCATCGAACGCCGTCCGGCGGTGCTGATCACCACCCTCACCACCACGCCCTACGACCTGCCGCACCATGAAGCGGCCTGGAAGCAGGCGATGCAGAGCCTGGTACCCCAGCCGACCACCGTTTGAGTACGCCGCATGGATGCGCAAGCTGCAGCACGCCTGGGCGATGAGATCGCCCATGGTTTCGGCGTCGCCGCGATGGTCGCGGGCGCGGTCGCCGGGGCCCTGATCGGCGCCGCGGTAGTCGCCGCCACGGCCGCCACCGGTGGCCTGGCGGCGGTGATCATCGCCGGTTCGATCGCCGCGGGCGGCCTGTCGATGTTCCAGATCGTCAAGGGCCTGACCACCATCTTCGAGTTGCCCGAGCCCACGACCGGGGTGCTCATACGGGGCAGCTTCAATGTCTACGTGAACAGCCGCAACGCGATGCGCGCGGGCGACGATGCGTCGTCCAGCTGCACCGGGCTGCCGCTGAACCACCCGATGTGGCCGTTCCCGGTGGTGATCGCCGAAGGCAGCGCCACGGTGTACATCAACGGCAAGCCCGCCGCGCGGCTGCAGAGCAAGATGGTCTGTGGCGCGCACATCAAGACCGGCAGCAAGAACACCTTCATCGGCGGCCCGACTGAGCGCGTGGCCTTCGTCCTCGACCTCGAGGAATGGTTGCACACCGGGCTGGAGGCGCTGGGCATCGTCGCCGCGCTGGGCGGCCTGGTGCTGGCGGCGATGGCGGGCCTGGCAGCACTGGGCACGTTCGTCGGCATCGGCGCCCTGATGATGGGCGGCATGACCCTGCTGGGCGAACTCGGCGACCGTCTCGGCCCCGGTTACCGCGACCTGCTGCAGGGCGTGGCCGGCATGGCGCTGCTGGGGCTGAGCCCGAAGCTGGCGCGGCGGGCTGCGCTGGAGGAGCCGCCGCCGAAGACGCAGGTGCCCAAGGGCTTCGACGAGGTCTACGCCAAGGCGCCGGCGGCCAAGGCCGAGATCGACGGCGTGGCCGACGAGTTGGCGGCGCAGTACGGCGGCAAGGTCGCCAAGGCGCCGATCAAGTCGCAGGCGCGGGCCATCGAGAAGATCAACGGCGATTACAAGGGCGACCCGACCAAGATCAAGGACCTGGCGCGCAACACCATCATCGTCGAGGGCGACAAGGTCAACACGGTCGCTGGCGAACTGGCCAGCCGTGGCGCCAAGGTCAAGGTCATCGACGGCGCCAGCGACCCGCTGGGCTACAGCGGGGTGAACTCGACGATGAACACCAAGGCCGGGATACCCGGCGAGATCCAGGTCAACTCGCCGGAGATGATCTACGCCAAGGAGTCCGAGCCCATGGCCCGCGTGCTGCTGGGCGACGACGCCTACAACGCGGTCGCGGCGAAGACTGATGTGCCCGGCGGCCTGGGGCACAAGTACTATGAGGAATGGCGGGTGCTCGATCCGAAGTCACCCGAGGCCCAGGCCATCGCCGAAAAGAGCCGGGCCTACTACGACGCCGTGAGGACGGGAAATGGGAATTGAAAAGGGCGAGGTTTTCGCCCAGCGCGACATCTACATCGACTACGACTTCGAAGACGTCACCTACCGCTGGGATCACCGCACCAGCACGGTCTACGTGCGCTTCTACGGCGAGCCCGAGCATCCCGAGCCGGTGCCGCAGGATAACCCGCTGTTCAACGACGCCCTGCGCTTTGGCCGCGAGATCAGCCGCGAGGAATACCTGCGCGGCTTTCCTGCGCCCTGAGCGGGCGCCCAGGGCAGGGCGCCCGAAGGTTCAGGAGGCCTTGGGCGGCGGCGGGAAGGCCGCCTGTACCTCGGCGTCGATGCTGCCCTTGTTGCCCTGCCCCTGGGCATCCACCGCGCTGGCGCCGCCTGAGTTGAGGTCCAGCCGGCCGCCGGTGTCGATGTTGCCATTGCCGCTGGCGTAGATATTGAAGGCGCTGCCGGAGATGTTGATGCGCCCATCGGCGTTGAACTCCAGCACGCTGAGGCCGCAGACCAGGCGGATCTGCGCGCCGGCCTCGATCAGGTACTGAATGCTCACCTTGTCGCTCTTCATGCCGCCCACCAGCAGGCTGTCGTTCTGCTTGACCGCCCGCGAACGGTGCTGGCCGATGCGCACGTTCTCGTCATTGCCGATGTTCTTGGTACGGTTGTGGCCGACGCTGTGGCTCTCGTCGACTTCGACGACGATGTCCTGGTTGCGCTCGGCGTGGATGTACAGCTGCTCCGCGCCTTTCTTGTCCTCCATGCGGATTTCGTTGAAGTTGGCCGGCGTGCCGCCCTTGCTGGAGCGACTCTTGATGCCGCTCTGGGTGGCATTGGCGGGGAGGTCGTAGGGCACCGCCTGGTCGGCGTTGTAGACGCGCCCGGTGATGATCGGCTGGTCCGGGTCGCCTTCGAGGAAGCTGACGATCACCTCCTGGCCGATCCGCGGGATCTGCACGCTGCCCCAGTTCTTGCCGGCCCAGGCCTGGGACACGCGGATCCAGCATGAGCTGTTTTCGTTGGACTGGTCGTGGCGATCCCAGTGGAAGTGCACCTTCACCCGGCCGAACTGGTCGGTGAAGATTTCCTCGCCGCTGGGGCCGACCACGCGGGCGGTCTGCGGGCCGCGGACGCTGGGCTTGCGGGTGATCTCCAGCGGGCGGAAGGTCTGCTGCGCATCGGTGCAGGTGAGGTTGCACAGGTACTGGCCGCCACCGCCGCTGCCGCTCTCCAGGGACTCCTGGGTGACGCGGTAGCTGGCGCCGACGATCAGGTATTCGCGGTTCTGGTCGGCGCGGGAGAAGCCGGTGAGGCTGAACAGGTCACCGCTGGCCAGGCCGCGCGCGTTGCCGCTGAACTCCACGCGCTCGTGCAGGCTCTGCAAGGCGTCGATGCGGTTGCGCGCGTACTGCTCGCCATGCTCGCTCTGCACGTAGGCGCCGGGGTAGTCGTACAGCGCGTAGTCGCCGGCGCTGTGCGGGCGGGGTTGCGCCGAGCGCACGTCCATGCGCGCGGCGGGGCGCTGGAAGTCGTAGTCGTTGAGTTCCAGGGAGCCGGGCTGTACCTGCTGCGCCAGGCGCCAGTCGTTGAGGTGGTCGCGCTCGCGGTGCTGGCCGTCCGGCGGGTAGTAGGGCACCTGCGCGTAGCCGGCCGGTGTGCGGTGGGCGCCGTAGGCGTCGGCCAGCACCAGCACGTGGCGGTCCTTCTCGTGGCGGAAGTAGTAATAGATGCCTTCCTTCTCCATCAGCCGGCTGACGAAGTCCAGGCTGGTCTCGCGGTACTGCACGCAGTACTCCCACTCGCGGTAGCTGCGGCTCAGGGCATCCTCGAAATCGGAAAACCCCAGGTCGCGGAAGACCTGCTTGATGATCTGCGGCACGCTCTGGTGCTGGAAGATGCGGCAGTCGGAGGTGCGGCTGAGCAGCCACAGCCAGGGCCGCAGCGTTACCTGGTAGGCCGCGAACTGGCCGATGTCGATGCTCTGCCCGCAGCGCGCCACCAGGCCATGGAAATGCCGCTGGCCGCCCTCGGGCAATTGCACCGATACGCACAGCGGCTTGCCCAGCAGTTGGTTGAAGTCCAGGTTGGCATCGCGGGAGACCAGTTGCAGGTCGTACTCGAAGAGCCGCCCCAGCTCGTCGTTGCCGGAGAAATCGCGCAGCAATAGCGCGTCCGGGCCCAGCGGGCTGGAGACCTGGGCGAAGCGGGAATGTTGCGTGAACGGGGTGAACTGCATGGAAATATCCGGTCCTCTGCCTTGCTGGAAATCGCCGGGGCGCGGGCCCCGGCTTCAACGCGGGCTCAGGCCGCGGCGTCGGCGAAGTGGTAGGCCAGCTCGCTGTTCTCCACGCCGATGCGCACCGAGGCCAGCGCCTTGCCTTCGAGCAGGCGGGTGAGGAATTCGCGGCTCATGTCCGGCAGCAGGCTGTTGGTGAGGATGGCGTCGATCATGCGGCCGCCGCTCTCGGTCTGGTTGCAGCGCGAGACCACCAGGTCGATGACCGCGTCGTCGTAGTCGAAGGCGACCTTGTGCGTGCCCTCCACGCGCTTCTTGATGCGCTCCAGCTGCAGGCGGGTGATGGCCTTGAGCATGGCGTCGCTCAGCGGGTAGTAGGGGATGGTCACCAGGCGGCCGAGCAGCGCCGGCGGGAAGATTTCCAGCAGCGGTTGGCGCAGGTCCTGGGCGATGTCGTCCGGCGCGGGCAGGGCGGCCGGGTTGGCGCACTGGCGCGCGATCAGCTCGGTGCCGGCGTTGGTGGTCAGCAGGATGAGGGTGTTCTTGAAATCGATCAGACGGCCCTCGCCATCCTCCATCACGCCCTTGTCGAAGACCTGGAAGAAGATCTCGTGCACGTCCGGGTGGGCTTTTTCCACCTCGTCGAGCAGCACCACGCTGTACGGCCGACGGCGCACCGCCTCGGTCAGCACGCCGCCCTCGCCGTAGCCGACGTAGCCGGGCGGGGCGCCCTTGAGGGTGGAAACGGTGTGCGCTTCCTGGAATTCGCTCATGTTGATGGTGATGAGGTTCTGCTCGCCGCCGTACAGCGCCTCGGCCAGGGCGAGGGCGGTTTCGGTCTTGCCGACGCCGGAGGTGCCGGCGAGCATGAACACGCCGATCGGCTTGCTGGGGTTGTCCAGCCCGGCGCGGGAGGTCTGGATGCGCTTGGCGATCATCCGCAGGGCATGGTCCTGGCCGATGATCCGCTTGGCCAGGTGCTCGTCCAGGCGCAGGACGGTTTCCAGTTCGTTGCGCGCCATGCGCCCGACCGGGATGCCGGTCCAGTCGGCGACCACCGAGGCCACGGCCTGGTAGTCCACGGTCGGCAGGATCAGCGGCGCCTCGCCTTGCAGCGCAGCCAGGCGCTGCTGCAGATCGAGCAGCTGCGCACGCAGGGCGTGGTGGTCGTCGCCGGCGTTGTCGCTGTCCACCGTGCCGGCCTGTTCGCGCAGCCGGGCGCGGGTGGCGAGCAGCTCGTCGACCAGTGCCTTCTCTTCGCTCCAGCGCGCCTCCAGGGTGACCAGGCGCTCGCGCTCGGCGGCCAGCAGGGCCTCGCTGTTGGCGCGGCGGGCGCCCACCTCGATGCCGATGGCGTGCTCGCGGGCGATGATCGCCAGCTCGGTTTCCAGCGCCTGGATGCGCCGGCGGCTGTCGTCCACTTCCGCCGGCACCGCGTGCAGGCTGATGGCGACGCGGGCGCAGGCGGTGTCCAGCAGGCTCACGGACTTGTCCGGCAGTTGCCGCGCCGGAATGTAGCGGTGCGACAACTTCACCGCGGCCTCCAGCGCCTCGTCGAGGATCTGCACCTGGTGGTGGCGCTCCATGGTCGAGGCGACGCCGCGCATCATCAGCAGCGCCTTGTCCTCCGACGGCTCGGGCACCTGCACCACCTGGAAGCGCCGGGTCAGTGCCGGGTCCTTCTCGATGTGCTTCTTGTACTCGGCCCAGGTGGTCGCCGCCACGGTGCGCAGCGCACCGCGGGCCAGGGCCGGCTTGAGCAGGTTGGCCGCGTCGCCGGTGCCCGCCGCGCCGCCGGCGCCGACCAGGGTGTGGGCTTCGTCGATGAACAGGATGATGGGCTTGGGCGAGGCCTGGACATCCTCGATGACCTGGCGCAGGCGCTGTTCGAATTCGCCGTTCATGCTCGCGCCGGCCTGCAGCAGGCCGACGTCCAGCGCGCGCAGCTCGACGTCCTTGAGCGCCGGCGGCACGTCGCCGGCGACGATGCGCAGGGCGAAGCCTTCGACCACCGCGGTCTTGCCCACCCCGGCCTCGCCGGTGAGGATCGGGTTGTTCTGCCGGCGGCGCATGAGGATGTCCACCAGTTGGCGGATCTCTTCGTCGCGGCCGACGATGGGGTCGATCTCGCCGTTGCGCGCCTGCTCGGTGAGGTCGACGGTGAAGCGCTTGAGCGCCTCCAGCTTGCCCAGCGCGCTGGGCGCCAGGGCACCGCTGGATTCGCCCGGCGCGACGCCGGCCTCGAAGCCGTCGCTGGCGCCCTGGCCGTTCTCCGGCGAGTCGCCCATGTACTCGTCGAAGCGCTCGGCGAGGGTGTCCACCTTGACCTTCTCGAACTCGCGCGACACCGCCAGCAGCGCGTGCCGCAGGCTCGGGGTCTTGAGCAGGCCGATGACCAGGAAGCCGCTGCGCACCTGGCTCTGGCCGAACATCAGGCTGCCATAGACCCAGCCACGCTCCACGGCTTCCTCGACATGGGCGGACAGGTCGGTGATGGAGGTCGAGCCGCGCGGCAGGCGGTCCAGCGCCTCGGTGACGTCCCGCGCCAGACGCGCCGGCTCCAGGCTGAACTGGCGCACCACGCGGTGCAGGTCCGAGTCGGGCAGCTGCAGCAGCTGATGCACCCAGTGCACCAGCTCCACGTAGGGATTGCCGCGCAGCTTGCAGAACACGGTGGCGGCTTCGATGGCCTTGTAGGCGGTGGGATTGAGCTTGCCGAACAGCGCGGCGCGACTGATTTCACCCATGGTGTTGCTCCTTGTCTAGTGTGCCGGCGCGCTCGGCGCGGCGTGGTGCCGGGACAGCACCAGGTCCTTCGGGTCGTGGGCGGGGCGGCCCAGCCAGGTCGTGTAGCCCAGGCGCAGCCCCTGGTTCAGGCGCAGCGCGGGGACTTCCTCGCGGCGCAGTTGCAGCGTCAATTGCCAGTCCAGCTCTTCGCCCAGGTATTCGCCGACCCAGGCCACCAGCTCGGCGAAGGCGCGGCCGTCGGGCAGCAGCGCCTGGTACTGCGCCAGGCTCAGCGGGCCCAGGCAGATGCCGAAGCAGTGCTGGCGGTCCCAGGCCTGGCCGCCCAGGCAGAAGTCCTCGCCCAGGCGGGTGCAGGCCACGCCCAGGCGCGTGCGTTCGGGCAGCTGCAGCCATTGCCCGGCGTACTCCTCGATGCACACCGGCACACCGAAGTAGTCCTGCAGGATGGCCTTGAGGCCATCCGGGTAGCGTGTCTGCGCGGACAGATGGCCGGTGAAGTGCAGCACCGCGTCGCCGTCGATCAGTCCCTTGCCGCGCAGGCTGGGCTGGCCGCGGCCACTGAAGGCGGCCAGGCGCTCGGACCAGTAGTCGTCGTCCGGGCGGTCATGGCTCACGGTCGGCCGGGCCTCGGCCCAGGCGCGGTAGAACAGACTCAGCAGGCGATGGTGGAAGACGTCGAAGAACTGCTTGCTGGTGCTGTCGCCATGGTTGCGCTGGCGGTCGCGCACGTATTCGGTGATGTGCAGCGGCAGCGGCCCGTTGGGCCCGCCCAGGCCGAAGAAGAACTGCTCCAGGCGCCCCGGCGTGTTGCCTTCGGGCGGGCGCACGGCGGCCAGGGTCGAGGGGGCGAAACTGCCTTCGGGCTGCTGACCCAGGCGCAGCGGGTCGTCCGCCAGGCGCCGCGAATGGCCCAGGCGGGGCAGGTCGGGGTGCTCGCACTGGATGCGCCGCAGCGCCTGGAAGAAGTCGAATTCCCAGGGCTCGGCCTGCATCGCCTGCAGGGCGCTCAGAGGTTCGGTCGACGTCCGGGTCGGGCTTTCCATCGCATGATCTCGCCACGTTCGGTGCTGCGAAGCACGGTTTCGGTGAAGCTGTTCAGGGACACGTAGCGCGCCAGGAAGCGCTCGAACACCGCCCCCAGGAGAAACACGCCGGTGCCGCGGAAGGCGTTTTCGTCGAACGCCAGGGTGATCTCCAGGCCGCGGCCGAAAACGATCGGGCCTGGCATCGGCAGACGCCGGGTGATGGGCCGGCTGCTGACCTCGCGCAGGCCTTCGATCTGCAACGGCAGCGCCGGGTCCTGGCTGTCGGCATACAGGCGCAGCAGCTCGCGCAGGGCGGCGGCGCCCTGGCCGTTCTCCGCCAGCGACAGGTAGTTCAGCGACAGCTGGCTGATCAGCCGCCAGGCCTCGCGGTCATGGGCACGGCTGGGGCGTGGCCGGCTGGGGCCGGTGAGGCAGCGCACCGCCTGCACCGGGGCGCTGTCGGCCAGGGTGAAGTCGCTGCTGCCGCTGCCGGGGTTCATGAACAGCGGCAGGTCGCGGTTGGTGCACAGCGCGCCCAGGCCCAGTTGGCGCAGGTCGTGGCGATAGGGCGCCTGGTGGCTGTCCACCAGGCTGATGAAGGTTTCGCTGCCCACGTAGCTGGAGCGGGCGCCGCTGCGTCGCTGCTCGCTGGAGAGCACGCGCTGCTCGCGGCGCAGGATGTAATAGGCCTTCTCCTGGCCATAGCGCGACGGATCGCGCACGGCGTAGAAGGGCAGGAAGGTCTGGTCCGCGCCGGTGCCGTGGCCGCTGACCGAGGTCAACGAGTGGATCTCGAAATCCATCGGCCGGGTGCGGTCGGCGATGGCGTGGTGCTCGTGGACCCGCTCGCTCAGGTGGATGCGGTCCAGGCGCCGGGGGAACAGGTTGATCGCCGGCGTGCAGAAGGGCACGAACTGCTGCGCGCCAACCTGGCCCTGCAACTGTTTGTCGAGGCGGTCGAAGAGCACGATCAGCTGCAGCTCCTCACCATCGCAGCGGCGCACCGCACGCTGCAGCCCCGTGACGTCGACGAAGAGATAGCGCTGCGGCAGGGCGAAATATTCCTGCAACAGCCGGTAGCCCTGGAAGGCCTGGGGCACCACCGGCAGGGCCGCGTCTTCGTCGTCGAAACCGCACGGGCGCAGGGCGTCGGCGGGCAGCCGCTCCACCCAGTCGCGGCCGCTCTGGCAGGCGTAGACCGCGCAGGCGTTGCCGAGCAGTTGCTCGTACAGGCGCACCGGCACTTCGTCGACGCCGTTGAGGTAGAGCGGCAGGTTCTCCAGCGCCAGGCTGTTGAACGGGACCTCCGCGCCGCTGCGCAGGGTCAGGCGCAGGGCGGCCTTGGCGCGCGGTTCGGCAGCGGCCAGGCGGCCGAGTTCGGCGGCGGGGTTGGCGATGTATTCGGCCTGGGCCACGCGCAGCGGCCACAGGGTCACCTCATGGGCGGTGCGGAATTCGCACGGCGTCTGGCCTTCCTTGCCCAGCGGCGCGCGCAGCACGCTCTGTCGGGGCAGGCGGAAACCGTCGTTGAGGGAGCCGTCATCGGGGTTGGTCTGCATCTGCACCACGCACATCGACGGGGTCGGGGCGAGGTAGTGCGGGTAGGCGACTTCCAGCAGGTTGTGGGTGAAGGTCGGGTATTCGGCGTCGAGCTTGAGCTGTACCCGCGCGGTGAGCCAGGCGAAGCCTTCGAGCAGGCGTTCGACATAGGGATCGGCGCACTCCATGCCGGCCAGGTTGAGGCGGCTGGCGATCTTCGGGTAGTCGCGGGCGAATTCCGCCGCGCTCTCGCGGATGTGCTGCAACTCCTGGTTGTACAGCTCCAGCAGGCGCGGATTCATGGGCGCCTCCGCTGTTGCGCGGGCACCACGGAGACATGGCCCGATTCCAGGTCCAGTTCGGTGCGCAGCAGCAGGGGCAGGGGCACCGGTTGCGCCCACAGGTCGCCCTCGATTTCGAAGCTCAGGGCGTTGTGGTTCATCTCGCCGGTGGCGCTGTGCGCGCGCACGCGCAGGGTATGGCGCAGGATGCGCGGCTCGAAGGTGGCGATGGCCTGGTGGATGAGGCCTTCCAGGGCCAGCACGTCGATGCTCGAGGCACTGTTGCCGGCCAGCGGCGGCAGGCCGTAGTTCAGGACCGAGGTGCCGGCGGGCGTCTGGCGGCTGCGCTCGGGGTCGAGCAGCGCCGTGGAGTTGAGCAGCCAGGCAAGGTCGCGCAGCACCGCCGCGCGTAGCTCGTTGTGCGAGAACGCGCGCCGGCCCGGCGCGTCGAGCAGGGTGCCGGGGGCGTCATCGGTGAGGCGGTCGAGCAGCGATGGCTGCAGGCGCTCGCGGGAAGTCAGGTCGGCTACCAACGGAGGAATCCTGTACGCAGTGGCGGGGAAGGGGCGCTGGCGCGCCCGGTGCCCGCAGGCAAGCCCCCGGCGCTCAGGCGACGGGGGCATGCAGGCTTACTTCTTGACGTTCTGGCGGATGTTCCAGCCGTACTTGATCGGGCCGCCGTCCTTGCCGCCGTCGGCTTTCTGCGGCTGGTAGTCGACCGAGACCTGGCCGAAGTTCAGCGAGACGGTCTCGGTGATGCGGTCGTCGCCGCCCGAGCCGCCGGTGTGCAGCGAGGTGACCAGCACTTCCTGCAGGGTGATGATCAGGTACTCGACCTGATTCTCGCCGCCCGCCTTGCGCACGGTCAGCACGGCCTTGTCGATGTGCTTGCCGCTGGAGCAGTGCATCATCAGGTTCGGGGTCGCCTTGTCGACGTACTTGGTCAGGGTCAGGTCCTGGATGGAAACCTTGCCCGCGCCACCGCCACCGCCGACGTGCATGTTGCCGGACTGGGTCATGCCCCAGCTCCAGTTCAGTACGTCGATTTCGTCCTTGTGAGTCTTGTCCATCGACTCGCCTTTGATGTCGCCGATCTTGATGAAAATATCGACAGCCATGTTTTCTCCTGTGGTGCAGTGACCGAATGGAAGGTGTCAGGGACGGCGCCGGTCCGACGGCGCCGCTTTGCAGAACCCGCGTCGCGCCCGATCAGGCGCCCTTGGCCGACGGCAGTTTGGAAACCAGCCGCAGCGACACTGTCAGCCCTTCGAGCTGATAGTGCGGACGCAGGAAGAACTTGGAGTTGTAGTAGCCGGGGTTGCCCTCGACTTCCTCGACCACCACTTCGGCGGCGGCCAGCGGGTGCTGGGCCTTGGTGGTCTCGGTGGAGTGCGCCGGGTCGCCATCGACGTAGTTGAGGATCCAGTCCTGCAACCAGCGCTGCATCTCGTCCTTCTCCTTGAAGGAGCCGATCTTGTCGCGAACGATGCACTTCAAGTAATGCGCGAAGCGGCAGGTGGCGAACAGGTACGGCAGGCGCGCGGCCAGGTTGGCGTTGGCGGTGGCGTCCGGGTCGTCGTACTCGGCCGGCTTCTGCAGGGACTGCGCGCCGATGAAGGCGGCGAAGTCGGTGTTCTTCTTGTGCAGCAGCGGCATGAAGCCGTTCTTCGCCAGCTCCGCCTCGCGGCGGTCGGAAATGGCGATTTCGGTCGGGCACTTCATGTCCACGCCGCCGTCGTCGGTGGGGAAGGTGTGCGCCGGCAGGTTCGGCACTTCGCCGCCCGACTCCACGCCGCGGATGCGCGAGCACCAGCCGTAGTGCTTGAACGAGCGGTTGATGTTCACCGCCATGGCATAGGCGGCGTTGGCCCAGGTGTACTTGCTGCTGTCGGCGCCGTCGGTGTTTTCCTCGAAGGCGAAGGCTTCCACCGGGTCGGTCTTCGCGCCGTAGGGCAGGCGTGCCAGGAAGCGCGGCATGGTCAGGCCGATGTAGCGCGAATCCTCGGACTCACGCAGCGAGCGCCAACCGGCGTACTCGGGGGTGGTGAAGATCTTGGTCAGGTCGCGAGGGTTCGACAGCTCCTGCCAGGAGCCCATGCCCAGCACGGTGGGCGAGGCGGCAGAGATGAACGGCGCGTGCATCGCCGCGCACACCTTGGACAGCTCGCCGAGCAGCTCGACGTCCGGCGGCGACTGGTCGAAGTAGTAGTCGCCCACCAGGCAGCCGTAGGGCTCGCCGCCGAACTGGCCGTACTCTTCCTCGTAGAGCTTCTTGAACACCGGGCTCTGGTCCCACGCGGTGCCCTTGAACTTCTTCAGGGTCTTGTGCAGCTCGGGCTTGGCGATGTTGAGCACGCGGATCTTCAGCTGCTCGTCGCTCTCGGTGTTGTTCACCAGGTAATGCAGGCCGCGCCAGGCGCTTTCCACCTGCTGGAAGTCGGCGTGGTGGATGATCTGGTTGACCTGGGCGGTGAGCTTGGCATCGATGGCGGCGATGATCGACTCGATGGACTTGATCGCATCGTTGGAGATCAGGTCGGTCTGCGCCAGGGCCTGTTCGGCCAGGGTGCGCACGGCGGTTTCCACCGCTTCGCGGGCACGCTCGGTCTTGGGTTTGAATTCCTGCATCAGCAGGCTGGCGAATTCGCTGGTCTGCTCGCCGGCCGCCTGGATGGCCTGCTCTTCACGCAACATCTCGCTCATGGTGATCCTCCTCTGATCAGGCCTGGGGCTCGTTGTCCTGCGGTTTCGGCGCGCTGGCCAGGGCCTGCAGCAGGGCAGGGTCCTGGATCGCCTTCATGATGATTTCCTCGGCGCCGGTCTTGCCGTCCATGTAGGTCAGCAGGTTGGCCAGCTGGGTGCGGGCCTCGAGCAGCTGCTTGAGCGAATCGACCTGGCGCGCCACGGCCGCCGGGCTGAAGTCGTCCATGCTCTGGAAGGTGATGTCGACGCTGAGGTTGCCTTCACCGGTCAGCTCGTTGGGCACGTTGAACGCCACGCGCGGCTTCATGGCCTTGAGACGCGAGTCGAAGTTGTCGACGTCGATCTCCAGGAACTTGCGCTCGGCCACCGGCGCCAGGGGCTCGGCGGGCTTGCCGGTGAGGTCGGCCATCACGCCCATGACGAAGGGCAACTGGACCTTCTTCTCGGCGCCGTAGAGCTCGACGTCGTACTCGATCTGCACCCGCGGGGCGCGATTGCGTGCGATGAACTTCTGGGAACTGCTGTTGCTGGACATGGCTTCTCTCCTGGTCGCCTGACGCGACGCTGCGTGTCGGCCCGCGGGCCGTCATCGATTACGCGTGATCCCGTTTCCCGGCCGGTCAGGCCTGGTCCGCGTCGGGGCCGCGCAGGTTTTCGAACTGACTGATGCCGTCGGGAATCAGGTTGCGCACGATGCTGGCGAAATCCGCATCGACCAGCGTCCGCGCCCGATTGAGCAGCACGGGCAGGGGGCTGGAAGGCTCGTGACGGGCGTAGTACTCCAGCAGCCGGTCGAGGCTGCGGCGCACATCGTCGCGGTTGCGGATTTCGCCGCTGGCGGGGGCCGCGCTGGGGCTCGCAGCGGCGCCCGCGGCATCGGTACGGGGTGGCTCCTGCGCCGTGGCGTCGGTGCCGTCAGTCGTGGCCTGCGCGGATTCGCCGAGCACCTGCAGGGCGAGTTTGAGCGGCTGGCGCAAGGGCTGCAGGTCGACGCCGCGGTCGGAGCCGACCTGCTCGGCGACCTGGCGCTCGATGGCCTGGGCGGCCTCCAGCGCGGTCAGGATCGCCGTGCGGGTGGCGTCGAGTCGTTCAGGATCGCTGTCGCGCAGGGCGCCGGTGAGTTCGTCGGCGCCGAGGGTTTCGTCGCTCGCCGGCAGCAGGCCGGCGGCATTGAGGGCGGCGCGCACGGTGACCGTGCCGAACACACGCGAGCGCAGCAGCACGGCGTTGCGCAGCAGGGCGAGGTTGGTGTCGCAGGTCAGGCCGGCGAGGGTGTTGACCCGCACGGTGGGGTCGTTGTCGTCGTCGGCGTCCAGGCGCGGGTAGAGTTCGGCCCAGTAGCGCGAGAGCAGTTCGCTGATCAGCGTCAGGCCGCTGGCGAGGCCGTCGAGACCTTCCAGCGCGAGGCTGCTCTGCACGAGGAAATGGGTGATGCGCAGGTCCTTGCTGCGTTGCAGCAGGCTGCTGCTGGCCTGCTCGACGGCGCGCCAATCCGGCGGCTCGGCGGCCTGGACCACGTCGCCCATGCTGCGCTCGGGGCGCCCCTGGGCATCGCGTTCGAGTTGCAGGAATTCGCTGTCGTATTCCAGGTCAACGCCACAGGGCGCGCTCTCTGAAATCGAGGCGAGCAAAAGCGATCCATCCACAGTAATCGATCTCCCTATCGGTGTGGATTTGGCTGACAAAGTCCCCAGAAGTTTCCATGTTATTTCTGTGGGAAGTTGCCCTCAGTTAATATCACTGAGCCATCACATATTTGCGATGAAGTCGCCATTTTTGGTTTAGTAGTTGCTGTTGTCAAGGTAAGCTATTTACGTGTTACTGCAGTTGTGACCCGCACCAAAGAGTCGAGAAGTTCTTCGGCGATTCGTGTTTGCCGGTCGCGGAAAGCAAGGATAAGATCGCGCGGTTTCCGCCGTCAGCCCTTCAGAATCAAGGGTTCACGCTTGTAGGAAAAAGTGTGGAACCCGCATGAGGGTTGGGTTGTCCCTGGATGGGACGACGGGAAGCGGAGCAGGCAGGGAGGCTACATGGCGCTGCGTTTGACCATCACCAGTTATCACAAGATCACCCCCGGTCAATGTCCTGAAATGACGTTGGATACCGGTGTGATGGCAATTGGCCGTAATCCCGACAATGACTGGGTATTACCGGACCCTGCGCGCCTGGTTTCTTCGCGACATTGCCTCATTCAATATAAAGATGGCCGCTACTTCCTCACCGATAACAGCACGAACGGTGTCGAACTGCTCAATGCCGGAGTTCGCATGCGCCGTGGCAGCAGTGAACTTCTGGAAGATGGCGAAGTTATCCGTATCGGTGACTACGAGATCCAGGCGCGCATCGAAACCGGCCTGATGTCCGGCGCTTCGCCCTTCGCCGCGGCGGATTCGGCGAACAGCTTCGAAGCCCTGATGGCCGCCCATCAATCGGCCCCCGCGCCGATCCCCGATACCCCCTTCAGCCCCTCGGCTTCGGCGCATCTGCAGGGCGTTTCCCCGCAGGAAACCCTGCCCGACCTGTTCGATTTTCTGGCGCCGTCAACGCCGGCTCCGGCGCCGATTGCCGACCACGTGCCGGCCGAGCGCCATGACTTCCGCCCGCCCGCCGCGACCCTGCCGCCGCCACCGGCCACCCCCGCGCCGGCACCCGTCGTGCCGTCGGCGCCGGCAGCGGGCGCCGGCCTGATTCCCGAGGACTGGGACCTGCTGGGCGACACGCCGGCGGCGGCCAATCCCTTTGCCACGATCGAGCCGGCATCGCCGCTGAGCCCCTCCACCCCCGAACCCTTGCCGCCGGTCGCTGCGCCGCCCGTGGAGCAACCGGTCGCGCCGGCCCGGGCCGCCGAGCACGAGCCCCGCGCCACGGCCGCCGCGCCGGTGGCAAACGACGACGAACTGCTGCAGGCCTTCCTGCGCGGCGCCGGTCTGGAGCGCCTGCGCCTGGACAACCGCCAGGCCGCCGCGCAGATGGAGGCCATCGGGCGCAGCTACCGGTTGATGGTGGAAGGGCTGATCGACGTCCTGCGCGCGCGCAGCAGCCTGAAGGGCGAGTTCCGCATGCAGCAGACTCTGGTGCGCCCGGTGGAGAACAATCCGCTGAAATTCGCCCCCAATGCCGACGAAGCGCTGCTCCTGCTGCTGCGCGGCGGCAGCCCGGCGTTCATGCCGGCCGACCAGGCGGTGCGCGATGGCTTCGACGACCTGCGCGCGCACCAGCTGGCGGTGATGGCCGGGGTCGAGGCAGCGATCAAGCACCTGCTGGCACGCTTCGAACCCCATGCGCTGGAGGCGCGCATGGGCAAGGGCGGCGGCCTCTCCAGCCTGTTGCCGGGCGCCCGCCAGGCGCAGAGCTGGCAGCAGTTCGTCGAGCTGTACGGCACGCTGTCGCGCGAAGCCGAAGACGATTTCCAGGATCTGTTCGGCCGCGAATTCGGCCGTGCCTACGAGCAACACATCGCCCGCCTGCGCCACCCCTAGGCCGGTCGATCAGGGAAGAAACAAGCGTTACCGAGGAACAAGGATGATTCGACAGATTTTACTGGCAGCGGGCTTGGCCCTGCTGTGCAGTGGCTGCTCCAGCGATACGCCCAGCGTGCCGCCGGCGCCGGAGGAGGGCACCCGCCTGACCCTGCTGGTGCAGGCCGACAGCCGCCTCAACCCCACGCCCGATGGCCACAGCGCCCCGGTGCGCGTGCGCCTGCTGGAACTGCGCAGCGCCGCGCTGTTCGAGCGCGCCGATTATTTCAGCCTCGCCGAACAGGCGGCCGGTGTCCTGGGCGCTGACCTCGTCGCCCAGGACGACTGGCTGCTGCAGCCGGGCGAGCAGCGCGAGCTGACCCGCCGCCTGGAACCCGCCACCCGCCAGGTGGCGCTGATGGTCGGCTACCGCGACCTCGACCGCGCGCAATGGCGCAGCGTGCTGCAGCCCGTGGCCGGGCAGGCGAGCCGCTACCGCATCGAACTGGGCGCCAACGCCGTGCGCGTGGTGGCCCTCGAACAACCCTCCCGTCCCGACTCTCGCTAAACGGAGCCCCTATGTCCTGGAACAACCGCGTGATCTGGTCGGAAGGCATGTTCATCGGCACCCAGCATTTCCAGCAGCACGACCGCTACCTGGAAAGCCTCATCGACGCCCGCAGCCGGCCGCTGTCCGCCGCCGGCTGGGGCTTTTCGGAGCTCCAGCTCGACGCCGGGCTGCTGGCCCAGGGCAAGCTGGCCATCGTCACGGCCCGCGGCCTGCTGCCCGACGGCACGCCGTTCAACATTCCCCAGGAGGATGTCGCTCCCGAACCGCTGGACATCGAGGACGGCCTGCGTGACGGGGTGATCTACCTCGCCCTGCCGCTGCGCCGCTCCGGTGTGCGCGACACGGTGGAGGCGGGCGAGCCCGCCGGCGGTGCGCGCTACCGCAGCCAGGTGCGCGAGGTACGGGACGACAACGCCGCCTTCGAGAGCCGCATTCCGGTCGCGGTGGGCGAGCGCGCACTGCGTCTGCTCACCGCCGCGGACGGCCTGCATGACTACGCCGCACTGGGCGTGGCGCGTGTGCGCGAGAAACGCGCCGACCGCGCGCTGCTGCTGGACGAGCAGTACATCCCGCCGCTGCTCGACGTCAGCGTCAGCAAGCCCCTGGCGGCGTTTCGCAGCGAACTGCTGGGCCTGCTGCACCAGCGCGGCGAAGCCCTGGCCGGCCGGGTAGTGGCGTCCAGCGCCGGCGGCGCCTCGGAAATCGCCGACTTCATGCTGCTGCAACTGGTCAACCGCGCCGAGCCGCTGGTGGCACACCTGGCGCGGATCACCCCGTTGCACCCGGAGCGCCTGTACAGCGAGCTGCTCGCCCTGGCCGGCGAGTTCGCCACCTTCTCCAGCGCCGAGCGGCGCCCGGCGGCGTTCCCGGTGTACCAGCACGATGACCTGGTGATGAGCTTCACCCCGGTGATGCAGGCGCTGCGCGAGGCGCTGTCGATGCTCATCGACAGCAAGGCGGTGCCGATCCCCATCGTCGAGAAGGCCTACGGCATCCACGTCGGCATGCTCGCCGACCGCAGCCTGCTGGACACCGCCAGCTTCGTCCTCGTGGTGCGCGCCGACATGCCCGCCGAAACCCTGCGCGGGCGCTTCGGCCAGCAGAGCAAGATCGGCTCGGTGGAGCACATTCGCGACCTGGTCAACCTGCAGCTGCCGGGCATCGGCCTGCTGCCGTTGCCGGTGGCGCCACGGCAGATTCCGTTCCACGCCGGCTCCACCTACTACGAGCTGGACCGTGGCAGCGAGCACTGGAAGCAACTGGCGCAGTCCGGTGGCTTCGCCTTCCACGTCGCCGGAGAGTTCCCCGGCCTGAACCTGGCCTTCTGGGCGATCCGGGGATAAGCGATGAGCGTCAACAACGACGAGTGGCCGAGCAGCAACGCCAGCCCCAATCCGCTGGGCAACGACCGCACCCAGTTCATGCCGCGCCCCGGTGGCCGCGCCCCACAAGCCGCCGCGCCGTCGCCTGCCGCACCGCTGCCGGTGGCCGCCGCGCCCTTGCCGGCCGGCCAGGCGCTGGGCATGAACCCGCTGGAACAGGCCGCCGGCTCGCTGCTCAGCCTGCTGACGCGCCTGCGCAGCACCCTGGCGCATCCGGCGCCGGCCAGCCTGCGCGCGCAGCTGCTGGGCTACCTGCGCCAGTTCGAGCAGCGCGCCGAGGCCGCCGGCGTCGCCCGCAACGACGTGCTGCTCGCGCGCTACGCGCTGTGCACCGCGCTGGACGAGGCGGTGCTCAGTACGCCGTGGGGTAGCGCGAGCGAGTGGGGCAAGCAGAGCCTGCTGATCACCGTGCACAACGAGGCCTGGGGCGGCGAAAAAGTGTTCCAGCTGCTGGAGCATTGCCTGCAGAGCCCGCGCGAGCGCATCGATCTGCTGGAGCTGTTGTACCTGTGCATGAGCCTGGGCTTCGAAGGCCGCTACCGGGTGATGCACGACGGCCGCAGCCAGCTCGAAGCGCTGCGCGAGCGCACCGCCGCGACCCTGCGCAGCGTGCGCGGCGAGCGGGAGCGCGAGTTGTCGCCGCACTGGCGGGGCGTGCAGGTCATGCCTGATCGCCTGTCGCGCCTGGTACCGCCGTGGGTGGGCCTGGCCGTGGCGCTGGCGTTGCTGTTGCTGCTGCTGTTCGGCCTGCGCCTGAAGCTGGCCGCCGACGCCGAGCCGGTGTTCCGGCAGATCCACGCGCTGGGCGAGGTGCCCGTGCAGAGCATCGAGCCGGCGGTGGTCAAGCCGCGCGTGGTGGAACGTCCGCGCCTGGCGACCTTCCTCGCCGAGGACATCCGCGCCAACCGCGTGGCGGTGCAGGACGGCGTCGATCGCTCGGTGGTGACCATCCGCGGCGACGAGCTGTTCGCCTCCGGCAGCGCCAGCATCAAGGACGATTTCCAACCGCTGATGGGGCGCATCGCCGACGCCATCGGCAAGATCAACGGCCAGGTGCGCATCACCGGCCACAGTGACAACCGTCCCATCGCCACCCTGCGCTTCCCGTCGAACTGGGCGCTGTCGCGGGCGCGCGCCGAAGAGGTGCTGCAGATCCTCGCGGCGCGCACCGGCCAGGCACAACGCTTCAGCGCCGAGGGCCTGAGCGATACCGAGCCGGTGGCCTCCAACGCCACCGCCGAGGGACGGGCGAAGAACCGTCGGGTTGAAGTCACGGTACTGGCGGAGGGTGTGGAGTGAAGTCGTTGTTCGGATTCGTCACCCGCTGGGTGATTCCCGTGCTCGGGCTGATTGCCCTGAGCCTGATCATCTGGTTCATCGGCCCGCTGCTGACGGCGCTGGTGCCGGCCTGGCGCCGCTGGGCGCTGATCGTCCTGCTGTTCGGCCTGTGGCTGGGCTGGCGTCTGTGGCGCCTGCTGCAGGCACGCCGGCAGGAGCGGCGCATGCTCGCCAGCCTGGCGGCCGAGACGGCACCGGATGCGGCCAGCGTGGCCACCGCCGAGGAGCTGGCGACCCTGCGCCAGCGCATGGACGAGGCCCTGGCGCTGCTGAAAAAGGCGCGCCTGGGCGGCGCGGAGCGGCGCAACCTGTACCAGTTGCCCTGGTACGTGATCATCGGCCCGCCGGGCTCGGGCAAGACCACCGCGCTGGTCAACTCCGGCCTGACCTTCCCCCTCGCGGCGCAACTGGGCGCCGGCGCCATCCGCGGCGTGGGCGGCACCCGCCAGTGCGACTGGTGGTTCACCGACGAGGCCGTGCTGCTCGACACCGCCGGCCGCTACACCACCCAGGACAGCCACGCCCAGGTCGACAAGGCGGCCTGGCTGGGCTTCCTCGACCTGCTCAAGACCGAGCGCGCACGCCGGCCCATCGATGGCGCGTTCATCGCCATCAGCCTGGCCGACCTGCTGCAGGCCAGCGAGCAGGAGCGGGCGGCGCACGTGGTGGCGATCCGCGCGCGGGTGCAGGAGCTGTACACCCAGCTGGGCGTGCGCTTCCCGGTCTACGTGATGCTGACCAAGTGCGACCTGGTGCCGGGTTTCATGGAGTTCTTCGACGACTTGGACCGCGAGGCGCGCGCCCAGGTGTGGGGCTTCACCTTCGCCCTGGACGACGGCCAGCAGGCCGGCGGGCCGTTGCAGGCCTTCGGCAGCGAGTTCGCCGCGCTGGAGCAGCGCCTCAACCAGCGGCTGGTCGAGCGCCTGCAGCACGAACGCGACCCCGCGCGGCGCGACCTGATCTACGGCTTCCCGCAGCAGTTCGCCGCGCTCAAGGCGATGCTCGAGGCATTCCTCGGCGGGGTATTCAAGCCCAACGCCTATGAGGAGCGCGCGCTGCTGCGCGGCGTCTACTTCACCAGTGGCACCCAGGAAGGCAGCCCCATCGACCGCCTGATCGGCGCCATGGCCCAGAGCATGAACCTGGACCGGCAACACCTGGCGCGGCAGAACGGCACGGGCCGCAGCTACTTCCTCCATCGCCTGTTCACCGATGTCGCCTTCGCCGAACGCGGCCTGGTCGGCGTCGACCCGAAGGTCGAGCGGCGGCGTAAGTGGGTGGCCATCGGGGCGTTGGCCGCCAGCGTGGCACTGGTGCTGGTGGTGGGCACGCTGTGGCTGCTGAGCTACCGCGCCAACCAGGCCTACATCGCCCAGGTCGGGACGAAGACCGCGCCGCTGGAACAGAGCGTGCGCAGCCTGAGCCCGGCCCAGCGCGACGTGCTGGCGGTGCTGCCGCTGCTCGACGCGGTGCGCCACCTGGCCGGCGACCCGCCGGGCATGGCCGAGGGCCTGGGCCTGTACCAGGGCGACATGCTCGACGAGGAAGCCAGCAACGTCTACCGCCGTCTGCTGGTGGCGACCTTCGCCCCACGCCTGGTCAGCCGCGTCGAGGAGCAGCTGCGCAGCGGCGGCGGCTCGGACTACCTCTACGAAGGGCTCAAGGCCTACCTGATGCTGGGCGATGGCGCACACTACGACCCGGACTTCCTCAAGGCCTGGATCAGCCTGGACTGGGACCAGAGCCTGCCGCGCGACCTGCCGGCGGCGCAGCGCCAGGCGCTCAACACGCACCTGCAGGCCCTGTTCGAGCGGCGCCCGCCGGATGCGCGCCTGGACCAGCGCCTGATCGACGAACTGCGCCAGCAACTGCAACGCCTGCCGGTGGCGCAGCGCGTGTACGACCGCGTCAAACGGCAGAAGCTGCCCGAAGGCGTTGAGGACTTCCGCCTCAGCGAGGCCGCCGGCCGTGACGCCGCCCTGGTGTTCGTGCGCAAGAGCGGCAAGCCGCTGGCCGATCCGCTGAGCGGCTTCTTCACCCTGCGCGGCTACCGCGAGGCCTTCCTCCTGGCCAGCGTCAACCAGGCCGGCGTGCTGGCCGAGGAACAGTGGGTGCTGGGCCATTCGCTGAACGACGCCGAGGATGCGCTGACCCTCGCCGCCGAGGTGCGCCAGCTGTATTTCCAGGACTACGTGCGGCAGTGGGATGCACTGCTGGCGGACATCGACTTCGTGCCCATCACCAGCGTGGCGCAGGCTGCCGACGTGCTGCGGGTGATCTCCGGGCCGACCTCGCCCTTGAAGAAGCTGCTGCTGGCGGTGGCCCATGAAACCGACCTGCAGCAGGCCGACCCGGCCGTCGCCGCGCAGGTGAAGAAGGCCGACGCCGGCGTCGACCAGCTCAAGCAGAAGCTCGGCTCGCTGCTCGGCCAGGCGCCGGAAGGCACCGGCCCGGCGGCGCAGCCCGCGGGGCAGGACCCGGTCAGCGCGCACTTCGCCGACCTCACGGCCCTGGTCAGCCAGGAGGGCGGCTCGTCCATGGCGATCGATGCGCTGCTGGCGGACATGAACGCGCTCTACGTGCAGGTCAGCGCGATGGTCGGCGCCAGTGGCGACGCGCTGCTGGGCGAGGCGAAGAACCAGGCCAGCGCCGCCGCCGCGCGTGTCAGCCTGGCCGCCGAGCGCCAGCCGCCGGTGGTGCAGGGGCTGGTGAAGTCCGTGGTCAGCTCCACGACCAACACCATGATGGGTGGCGTGCGCAACCAGCTGAACGCGGCCTGGACCAGCGAGGTGGTGAATGTCTGGCGACAGTCCCTGAGCGGGCGCTATCCGCTGGTGCCGGGCAGCTCCCGCGACGCCACCCTGGACGATTTCGGCCAGTTCTTCGGTGTCGGCGGGGTGATGGACAACTACTTCCGCCGCTACCTGCAACCCTACGTCGATACCTCCAGCCCCACCTGGCGCTGGCAGCCGGGCGCGGCGCAGAAGCTGGGCATCGCGCCGGGCGTGCTGCAGACGTTCCAGCGTGCGGCGCTGATCCGCGACGTGTATTTCCGTGGCGGCGGCCTGCAACCCAGCGTGCGCTTCGAACTCAAGCCGGTGACCATGGACGCCTCGGTCAGCCAGTTCCTGCTCGACCTGGACGGCCAGCAACTGAGCTACGACCACGGCCCCAGCCGCCCGGTGGCCATGCAGTGGCCCAACCCCAACAGCATCGGCGCGGTGCGCCTGTCGGTGTCGCCGCCAGCGACGGGCGGGCGTTCGGCACTGACCGTCGAAGGCCCGTGGGCCTGGTTCCGCCTGCTCGACCAGTCCGAGCTGGTGGGCGGCGGCTCACCGGATCGCTTCAACCTGCGCCTGCGCGTGGACAGCGCGAGCATCGCCTACGAGCTGCGCGCCAACAGCGCCTTCAACCCCTTCAAGAGCCGCGCGGTAGCCGGCTTCAGCCTGCCGGAGCGGCTATGACGGCAGTGGGTTTCTACGGCAAGATCGCCAGCCGCGGCGACTTCGTGGGGCGCGGTTTGCCCGCCAGCTTCCAGCAACCCTGGGACGCCTGGCTGGCTGCCGGCCTGCAGGCATGCCAGCGGCAACTGGGCGAGGCCTGGTTGCAGGCCTATCTCGTCAGCCCGCTGTGGCGCTTCGTCCTGGCGCCGGGCGTCTGCGGCGCCGCGCCGGTGGCGGGTGTGCTGATGCCGAGCATCGACCGCGTCGGCCGTTACTTCCCGCTGACGGTCGCCGTGGTGCTGCCGGAGGGGCAGTCGCCGGCGGCGCTCCAGGCAGCCGACGGCTGGTTCGATGCCGTCGAGGCGGCGTTGCTGGCGACGCTGGAGGAGGGCGCCCGTTTCGAGGACTTCGAAGCGTCGGTGCAGGCACTGCCGAACATCCCCCAACAGGGCGCCGCCGCGTGCGAGTCGCTGCTCGCCGCGCAGCGCCTGGCGGCGCTGGACGCTTCGGCTCGCCTGACGGCCCTCGCCGAGCGCGCCTGCGACGGCGCCAGCCTGTGGTGGGGCAACGGCTCCGAGCAGGTCGCCCCGGGCCTGCTGCGCTGCCACGGGCTGCCGGCCGCCGAACATTTCGCGGCCTGCCTGCTGGGCCGGGAGGCGTCGTGCTGATGGCAACGCTTGGCTACTGTTCGGCGGCGCACAGCCATGTCGGCCTGGTCCGCCAGATCAACGAGGACGCCTACCTGGATCGCCCCGAGGACGGGCTCTGGGTGGTCGCCGACGGCATGGGCGGCCACGCGGCCGGCGACTACGTCAGCAGCCTGATCGTCGATTCGCTGCGGCGCATCGTGCCGGCCGGCTCGCTGCAGGACTACGAGGCCGCGTTGCGCCAGGGCCTGGCCCAGGTGAACGACGCGGTGCGTGAAGAAACCCGCCAGCGCGGCGTGAGCATGATGGGCAGCACCGTGGTCCTGCTGGCCGTGCGCGCCGACCGGGGCCTGTGCTTGTGGGCCGGCGACAGCCGCCTGTACCGCCTGCGCGACGGCGAGCTGAGCCCGGTTTCCCGCGACCACAGCTACGTGCAGGAGCTGCAGGACAGCGGCCTGCTCAGCGAAGCCGAGGCGCGCGTGCACCCGCGGGCGAACATCGTCACCCGCGCCATCGGCGTGCAGGACCAGCTCGAACTGTCCGCGCAGCAGGTGCAGATCCTCCCCGGCGACACCTGGCTGCTGTGCAGCGACGGCCTCACCCGTACCGCCGAGGACCACGAGATCCGCGAGGTGCTTGGCCACGCCGACCCGTACCAGGTGGTGCGCAGCCTGGTGCACCTGGGCCTGACCCGCGGCGCCCCCGACAACATCACCGCCATCGTCATCAAGGCAAGCGAACCCCTGGCATGAACCTGCAAATCCCCGGATTCGACATCGACAGCGTGATCGGCGAAGGCGCCATGGCCACCGTCTACCTGGCCGTGCAGCGTTCGCTGGAGCGCAAGGTGGCGCTGAAGATCATGGCGCCCGCGCTGGCGGCCGACGCCTCCTTCTGCGAGCGCTTCCTGCGCGAAGGCAAGACCCTGGCGCGCCTGTCGCACCCGCACATCGTCACCGTGCACGACATCGGCAACGCCGGCGAGCAGTACTACATGGCCATGGAGTACCTGCCCAACGGCACCCTGCGCGAACGCATCGCCGCCGGGCTGAGCCCGGAGCAGGGCCTGGCCTATGTCCGGCAGATCGCCTCGGCGCTGGGCTACGCCCACGCCCAGGGCCTGATCCACCGCGACGTGAAGCCGGCGAACATCCTGTTCCGCGCGGACGGCACGGCCGTGCTCTCGGACTTCGGCATCGCCAAGTCGCTGGATGACCGCACCCAGTTCACCCAGGCCGGCTTCGCCGTCGGCACGCCCAACTACATGAGCCCCGAGCAGGCCCGCGGGATGGACATCAACGGACGCGCCGACCTGTATTCGCTGGGCGTGGTGCTCTACGAAATCCTCGTCGGCGAACTGCCGTACCTGGGCACCGATGCGCTGTCCACCGCACTGGCGCACCTGACCCAGCCGCTGCCGGAGCTGCCACTGCACCACGGCCGCTACCAGCACCTGTTGCAGCGCCTGTTGGCCAAGGAGCCGGGCGAACGTTTCGCCAATGCCGGCGAGCTGCTCGCCGCCCTCGATGCGCTGCCGGCGTCCGACCCGGACGCCACCGTCGTGCGCCCGCTGCCGGTGGCGCCACCGCCGGCCGCCGACCCGGCGCCGCTGGCCAAGCCGACGCCCACCGAACTGGGCGGCCTGCAGGCGGTGTCCATCGACATTCCCCAGGCGCCGCCGCCGGCACAAGCGCCGCTGCCCCCGGTCACGCCACCGCCCGCTGCCGGTGCGCGCGTGCCGCCATCGGCCGGGCACGCGCCATCGGGGCAACGAAAAGGCCCGGTACTGGCGCTGCTCGCCGTGGCCGTTGCGGCCGCACTGGGTGTCGGTGGCGCCGGCTACTGGTGGCTCGGCCGCACGGCCAAGGCGCCGGTGGCTGTCGACCAGCAGAACGCCAGGGACGAGGCGCCGGGCCAGACGTTCGCCAGTGCCACGCCGCAGACGTCCGGCCTGCCGAGCCAGGCCCGGGCGGCCGACGAGTCGCTGGCCGGCGAGCACCCGCTGCTGATCCCCGGCAAGAAGACGCTGTACCAGCGCGTGCTGGCCAAGCCCGGCGCGCAGCTGCACACCGAGCCGGGGCAGGGCGCCGGCCAGCCGTTGCCGGCGTTCTCCGTGCTGTACGTGTATGCCCGGCGCGACGTCGCCGGCCAGGACTGGCTGCAGGTCAGCGCCGCCAGCGATGGCCGCGCGCTGGGCTGGCTGCCGGCGAGCGAGGGCGCCGACTGGAAGCAGAGCCTGGTGCTCAAGTTCACCGAACGCTCCGGCCGCGCGCCGGTGATGTTCCTGCGCCAGGACAGCCTGCTGGAGCAACTGATCGCCGACCCCACCGCGGCCCGCAGCCTGCTGCGCAAGGCCCAGGCCGACGCCGGCGACAACAGCCAGGTACTGGCGCTGGAGCCGGCCACCCGCGCGGTGGCGCAGGATCGTTTCTACCTGCTGCCGATCTTCGAGTCGCGCGAGAGCATGGATGAGAACGGGCAGATCGTGCAGATGCTCAAGGTCGCCTCCATCGACCCCGGCAGCCAGGCGGCCAGCACACTGGAAGGCAAGCCGCTGAAGGCTGCCGCCGCCGACGCGTTCCGCACCGGCATCGTGCTGGTGGTGGATACCTCGGTATCGATGCAACCCTATATCGACCAGATCCGCGAGGTGGTGCGCAGCCTGCAGGGCAAGCTCGCCGAGCGCGGCGAACTCGATAGCGTGAGCTTCGGCCTGGTGGGTTTTCGCAACAACACCGACAAGACGCCGGGGCTGGAGTACCTGAGCAAGACCCTGATCCCGCTGGAGGAAGGTCGCGATCCCGCGCGCTTCCTGCAACTGGCCGGGCAGATCAAGGCCACCACGGTGTCCAGCCACTCGTTCAACGAAGACGCCTTCGCCGGCATCATGCAGGCGGTGGACGGCATGGACTGGAGCGGCTACGGCGGCCGCGTGGTGCTGGTGGTCAGCGACGCCGGTGCGCTGCGCAAGAGCGACCCCTACAGTTCGACGCGCATGAACGAGGCCGAGGTCCGCCAGGCCGCGCTGAACAAGCAGATCCACCTGTACGCCCTGCACCTGCTGACGCCGGCCGGGGCGAACAACCATGCAGCCGCCGAGCAGCAGTACCGCACGCTGACCGCCGACGCCAACCCGCGCATCGGCGACCTCTACGTGCCGGTGCCGGGCGGCGATGTGCAGCGCTTCGGCCAGCGCCTGGACGAAATCGGCAGCGTGTTCGCCGACCTCGTCCACCAGGTGCGCGGCAACGCCCCCGGCGCTGCGCCGCAACTGGACGGCGCGCCGAGCCTTGCGCAGAAGTCGGCGGCCATCGGCTACGCCATGCACATGGACTTCCTCGGCCGCAAGACCCAGGCACAGAGCCCGCAGCTGGTCAGCGCCTGGACCGCCGACCGCGACCTGAGCAACCCGGCGCTGCCGGCCTTCCAGGTGTGCGCGCTGCTGACCCGCCTGCAACTCAACGAGCTGCAGCAGTCGCTCAAGCTGATCGTCGATGCGGCGCGCAAGACCCAGACCTCGCCCAAGGATTTCTTCCAGGAGATCGCCAGCGCCAGTGCCTACATGAGCCGCGACCCGTCGGCGTTGCGCCAGGGCGGCAACCTGGCCAAGGGCGGCCTGCTGGGCGAATACCTCGACGGCCTGCCGTACCGCAGCAAGGTCCTGGGCATGACCCAGGACCTCTGGCTGTCGCTGTCGGTGGCCGAGCAGCAGGACTTCATCGACGAACTGGAGTCGAAGATCCGGCTCTACGAAACCTTCCACAACGACACGGCCAACTGGGTCCGCTTCGGCGCCGCCGAACCGGGCGACGCCTTGTACCGTGTGCCGCTGGCGACGCTGCCATGAGCCTGCTCAGCCTGCGTGACGTCAGCAGTATCCGGGGGCAGGGCGCGCAGCGTTTCCGCCTGGACGTGCCGTGCCTGGACCTCGCGCCCGGCCAGCGCCTGGCCCTGGTGGGGGCCAGCGGCAGCGGCAAGAGCACACTGCTGGACCTGCTCTCCCTGGTGGCGCCGCCACAGCAGGCCGCGCGCTTCGACTGGCGGGCGGGGGCGGGCGTGTACGCCGTCGCCGACCTCTGGCGCGCCGGCCAGCGCAGCACCCTGGCGGCGCTGCGCAGCCGTCACTGCGGCTACGTCCTGCAGACCGGCGGGCTGCTCGGCTATCTCAGCGTGCGCGGCAATATCGAGCTGCCGCGGCGCCTGCTGGGCCTGGCCGATGACGGCAGCGTCGAGCGCCTGGCGCGACGCCTGGACATCCACGAACACCTGGCGAAAAAACCCGCCCAGCTGTCCGTCGGCCAGCGCCAGCGCGTCGGTTGCGCCCGCGCCCTGGCCCATCGCCCAGCGCTGCTGCTGGCCGACGAGCCGACCGCCGCGCTGGACCCGTTCAATGCGCGCCAGGTGCTTGCGCTGTTCCTCGAACAGGTGCGCGAACAGCAGGCCTGCTGCGTGATCGCCACCCACGACGAGGCCGCGGCACGCGAGGCCGGCTTGCGCATCCTGCGCCTGGATTGCCGACGCGAGAGCGACGGCGGTGTCTGCGCGACCCTGGAGGAGCACGCCTGATGCGCCTGTTCCTGGTCGCCAGCCTGGCCTGGCAGGACTACCGCAGCGACTGGCGGCTGTCCGCCTGCGCGGTGCTCGCCCTGGTGGCGGTGCTGGTGCCGCTGCTGGTGCTGTTCGGCCTGAAGTTCGGCCTGGTCGGCAGCCTCACCGAGCGCCTGCAGCGCGACCCGGGCGTGCGCGAGATCATCCCGCTGGGCGGTGCGCGCTTCGATGCGGCCTACGTTGCCGCGCTGGCGGCACGCCCGGACGTGGCGTTCGCCGTGCCGCGCACCCGGCAGATCGCCGCCAGCGTGCAGCTGTCGCAGCCCGGGCGCGAGGCGCTGACCGCCGAGATGATCCCGACCGCCGCTGGCGACCCCTTGCTCGGCAGCCTGCCGGTGCCGGCGCAGCTGACCCAGGTACTGCTCAGCCACACCGCGGCGCAGAAGCTGAACGTGCACGCCGGCGACACGCTGCAGGCACTGCTGACGCGGCAGAACGCCGGCCGCGACAGTTCCCGTTCGATGGCCGTGCAGGTGATCGGCGTGCTGCCGCTGGAAGCGTTCGGCCGCGATGGGCTGTTCGCCGCGCCGGCGCTGCTGGAAGCCGCCGAGGACTTCCGCGATGGCCGCGCCGTGGCGGCCTTCGGCTGGCCCGGCGAGGCAGCCGGCGATCACGTGCAGCGCATCTACCCGGCGTTCCGCCTGTATGCCCGCGGCCTGGACGACGTCGAGCCGCTGCGCCTGCACTTCGCCCGGCAGGGCGTGGACGTCTTCACCCAGGCCGCCGCCATCGAGCGGGTGCGGTCGCTGTCGCGCAACCTGACGCTGGTGTTCTGGCTGATCGCCGCCCTGGCCCTGGCGGGGGCCTTCGCCGCCATCTGCGCCGGCGCGCTGGCCGCGGTGCAACGCAAGCGCCGCGAGCTGGCGGTGCTGCGGCTGGTGGGCTTCGGTACCTCGGCGCTGCTCGCCTTCGTGGTGCTGCAGGCGCTCTACAGCGCAGCCTTCGCCACGCTGCTCGCGGCGCTGGTGTACCGCCTGGCCCAGGGCGGGCTGAACCAGCTGTTCGTGGCGCAGCCGGGCGAGCATGCCGCGCAGTTGCTGCCCGTTCATTACCTCATCGCCGTCCTCGCGGTGCTCGCGGCCAGCCTGCTGGCGGCGCTGCTCGGCGGGTGGCGCACCAGCCGAATCGATGCTGCTCAAGGAGTCAGAGATGTCTGAATGGCGCCGTGCTGTCCTGGCCTTGGCCCCCGTTGCCCTGGCCCTCCAGTCCCTGCTGGCGGCGCCCGCCGCGCAGGCGGAGGAGGGCGACAAGCTGAACAACCCCAAGCCGCTGGCCGATGACGTGGCACTGCCGCTGCCCTGCGGCGGGGAGATGGTGTTCCGTTACGTCTACGTGCTGGCCAAGGGCTCGCTGGACGATCGCGAGGTCAACCTGGGCTATCCCTTCAGCGAGGGCGAGCCCGGCTACAAGCAGTCGTTCATCTCCGGCTATCGCCGCGAGTACATCAACGGCCAGTTCAGCCTGGGCGACCTGCCGGCGGACTGGAGCAAGGCCATCGCCAGCCAGTTGCCCAAAGCGGGCAAAGGCGAGCCGCTGAAACCGATGTTCTATTTCCTCGGCAAGTACGAGGTGACCGCCCGCCAGTACGCCCAGGTGATGGCACAGGCCCAGGCGCTGGCCGAGGGCCAGGACGCGCCGGCCTGCGAGACGCTGAACCTGCCCGACGGCGTGGCCGGGCGGCTGCCCAAGGTGAAGCTGTCACGCTTCGAGGCGGAGCGCTTTTCCGCGGTGTACAGCGCCTGGCTGATGAAGTATCAGCGCGACCGCCTGCCCGTCAGCGGCCGTGGCAAGAGCGAGGAGGACGGCGGATTCGGCTTCGTCCGCCTACCCACCGAGGTCGAGTGGGAATTCGCCGCGCGCGGCGCCCAGGCGGTGTCGCGGCAGCAACTGGAGGCGCGGCTGTTTCCGCGCCGGGTGGAGGGCAGCGACAACGACGGGCCGCTGGCCGACTGGGCGGTATTCAACCAGGTGGCCGGCGGCACCGGCCAGGCGGCGCGCCTGATGCCCATCGGCACCCGGCAGCCGAACCCGATCGGCCTGTTCGACGTCATCGGCAATGCCGCCGAGATGGTCCAGGAGTCCTTCCAGCTGGTGCATGCCGGCCGTCTGCAAGGCGCCTATGGCGGCTTCGTGGTCAAGGGCGGCAACTACCTCGAAGGCGAGGGCACCCTGTTCACCGGCATGCGTCGCGAGTACCCGCTGTTCGCCCCCGACGGCACCGAGCAGCGCAATGAGACCACCGGCTTCCGCGTGGCCATCGGCGCGTTGTCGGCGCCGCGATCGCGCTACCAGGAACTGTTCGAGCAGTGGAAGAAGGAAGGGCGCCTGGCCGGGCTGACCGACGCCATCGACGATACCCAGGACCCCACCCAGCGCCTGGACGGCATCATCGCCGCCACCACCGATGCGCGCCTGCAGGCCGAGCTGGGCACGATCAACGAGGAACTCAAGCGCAACGTCGCGCTGATCGCCCGGCAGCGCGAGGAGGCCGCCGGCAACCTGATCCAGTCCTCGGCGCTGGTGGCGGAAACCATCAACAACTACAACATCCGCCTCACCAACCTGCGCAAGAGCCAGCAGCAGGCCGAGCAGGCCAAGGACGCCGCCAGCGCCAAGCTGTTCGGCCAGGCCATCGAGAACGGCAGCAGTGCGCTCAATGGCGCCGTGGTCATCTACATCGACAACCTGGCCACCGGCACGCGCTACACCGACGCGGTGATCCAGGCGCAGTTCCAGCGCATCAAGGAAGAACTCAATCGCAAGCCGGTGATCGGCAAGAGCCTGGTCACCCGCGCCACCCTGTTCGTCAGGCACGTCAGCCAGTACCGCCAGCAGCAGCGCGCGGAACCGGAGGCGGTCCTGAAGGAATTGCTTGCATCGGCAGTACCGAAGCCATGACCACCGATGCCAGGCATGTACAGAAGGAACCCGGTCGGCGACCCGCCGTTTCCGGGGTGGTCAAACCCCAGTAGAGAGCCCAGAAATGCAATCGTTCGCTAACTCCGTATCCCTGCACCCGCGCCGTCGCGCGCTGACGCTGGCCACCGCCGGCTTCACCTGTGTCGCTGTCCTGCTCAGCGGCTGCTCCAGCTCGCCGGTCTCGCAGATCGGCAAGAGCACCAAGGTCGAGTACTACCCCAGCTGCTACGAGCCGGTGCAGCACCTGCGCGACACCGACTCCAACATGACCAAGTCGGTCGCCACCGGCGCGGTGATCGGCGCGGTGGGCGGTGCCCTCACCGGCGCGCTGGTCGGCAACAAGGAAGACCGCGGCCGCAACGCCGCCATCGGCGCTGCCGGTGGTGCGCTGGTTGGCGGTGCCGCCGGCTACTACACCGAGAAGCAGAAGCAGATCACCGACGACCATCAGCGCCTGGCTTCCTACGCCGCCGACGCGGACAAGAGCTCCGCCGACATCGATCGCAGCGTGGCCTACGCCCAGGCGTCGCAGTCCTGCTACCAGCAGCAGTTCAGCGCCCTGCTGCAACAGCGCAAGGCCGGGACCATCAAGGACGACGAAGGTCGCAAGCGCCTGGCGGAAATCGTCGCCGGCCTGAAGGAATCCAACGACCTGATCACCGCGGTCAGCGGCAAGGCCGGCGAAGACCTGAGCAACTACACCCAGGCCTATGAGAAGGACCTGCAGACCGTTGGCGTCAAGCGTGCCGACGTCGCCACCGTCGCCCAGGCCAGCAGCACCACCACCTCGCCGACCAAGGCGAAAACCAAGACCAAGACCAAGACCCAGCAGAAGAAACTCCCGGTGGTGCCCAGCGAAGCGGTCGCTTCCGAGCGCGCCCTGCGTGATGCCCAGGCCAAGCAGCTGAAGAGCGTGGAGGTTGCCTCCCAGGGCACCACCCAGGTCAACGGCATGTGCAAGAACCCGGATATCGGCGACTGGGCACCGGTTCCCTGCCCGAACGCGTAAGCCAGGAGGCCGGCGTTGCACCGGCCGCCGTTGTTCCCCCTTCGGGCCCGCCCGAAGGGGGCAGTCACTGAACAAGGATGAGTCCCCGCGATGTCTGAAGCTTCCGTTTCCCGCCCCGCTGAAGTCCTGCGCGGCCTGCTGTTCGGCGTGATCGGCCTGGTCTGCCTGGCGATCGTCGCCTACGAGGTGGTCGACCGCGTGCAGTTCCTGCGCAACGCCCACGTCGCCGACGGCCAGGTCGAGAGCCTCAACGCTGGCGGCTCGCACCCGCAGGTGGCCTTCACCACGGACGACGGCCAGCGGATTTCCTATCCGCAGAACGGGTTGATCTTCGGCTACCAGCAAGGCCAGAGCGTTCGCGTGCTGTACCTGCCCGAACGCGCCCAGGCCAGCGCCATCGTCGATGACATGGGCGCCCTGTGGGGCATGACGGCCCTGCTCGGTCTGCTGGGCGCCGCCTTCGCCGGTGTCGGCCTGCATTCGCTGCTCAAGCGCCGGTAGGGCGCGTGTATTTCGTTCAAAGGAATCTGAACCATGGAAAACTCGATCATCCCCATCAGCCTGCGCGCGAGCGCCTGGGAATACGTCACCGGCAGCAGCGGGGGCGTGAGCTTCATGTTCCTGGCCGGCGGGGGTGGGCAGTTGGTGCTGAAGAACCCGCAAGGCCAGGAGGACAAGTTCTCCTTCGGTGGCGTGGGGGTGGGAGCGGGCTTCGGCGCCCGCCTGCCGAAGATCGGCAAGGTCAACCTCAACGTGCGCGGCAAGAGCGTCGGCGCCACCGGTGCCGCCGAGTCGTTCCCCAGCACCGGCCAGGTGTATGTGTCCGATGCGCTGCGTGACCGCGACCTGAGCCACGACGACATCACCGGCGCCTGCGCCTATATCGAACTGGCGGGCGGTCTTGGCCTGGGCTACAGCGGGACGGCGGTACTGTTCGGGCTGGACGCCAAGCTCCTGGCCTTGACCATGGCCATGTCGGCCGTGCCGGCGTCCCAGATCCTGGGCGGCTTCACCGTCCAGCGGCAGTTGCTGCAGTCGGCGCGTGGCGCGCTGTTCATGCGCGGCGTGACCGCCGGCCTGCAAGCGGGCGGCGGCGCGGCCGTGTACATCGGCGGGCTGTTCTAGGCCCGCTGCGCGACGGTCGGGCGCAAGGCGTTCGATCGTCGTCCCCCAGCACGCCCGCCGTGCTGGACCCGGCGCGCAGGGCAGGGCACGCTGCTGGCCGTTGCCTGGCCGTTGCCTGGCCGCGCAACGCCGGCCGCCCTGAGGGCCGCCGCCCTCCTATTGAACGCACCTGCCCGGGCACCCACGAGAACTATCCGGATGACCTACCGACTCGCCATTTTCGATTTCGACGGCACGCTGGCCGATTCTTTTCCCTGGTTCGTCGGGGTGTTCAACCAGGTCGCCGATCGACATGGCTTCAGCCGCATCCATCCGCAGGACCTGGACAGCCTGCGCACCCAGGGCGCACGCCAGATCATGGCGCGCCTGGGCATACCGCGCTGGAAGCTGCCGCTGGTGGCGCGCAGCTTTACCCGCCTGATGAAGCAGCAGCGCAGCGCGATCCAGCTCTTCGATGGCATCGCCGCGACGCTGGCCGAGCTTGACCGGCAGGGCGTGATCCTGGCGGTGGTGTCGTCCAATTCCCGGGAGAACGTCACCCATGTGCTGGGGCCGTGTTGCCGGCATATCCGCGCACTGGAGTGCGGGGCATCGATCTTCGGCAAGGCCTCGCGCCTGAACCGGGTCATGCGCCAGTTCGGCGTGACGCGCGATGAGACGATCTACGTGGGCGACCAGCCCATGGACGGCGAAGCCGCCGCCAGCGCCGGCATCGCCTTTGGCGCGGTGGCCTGGGGCTACGGCGCGCCGGAGGCCTTCAGCAGCCTGGGCCAGCACCGGTGGTTCGCCAGCATCGGCCAGTTGCAGCAACTGGCACAGCCCCGCGGCGAGCCGGTGACCGGCTGAGCCGTCGCTTGGCGCCTTCATAGGATTTAACGAGCTTTAACTCGCCCTCAGTACCCGCGCCCCGCAAAGATGCCGCAGGCGGGGAACGGCATCCCGCTGCCACGAGGGCGGGCCACCGCGTCCACGCGCCACGTCCTGCCGTCGTTCCCTGACGCATGCCAACAGGCATTGCGCGTGGCGCAACGCGGTTTTGCTCGGTGGGGCGATATTCCAATCAGGACGCGCTCCCTACCATTCGAGCCGGCATGCCGCGGTTGCCGGAGTCGATAGCCACTCCACGCGACGCGGCCAGGAAACTGGAACACGCCCGGTGCGGTATCCATGGATTGCGGAGGTGAGTGCTGATGACGCGAAAAACGATCTGGACCGGCCTGGGTGCCCTGGCGGCGGTGGGCGTCGCACTGGCCTTCGCCATCCTCTGGCGGCCCGCCATCGCGCCGCGGGGGGAACTCGCCGCGGCGTCCCAGGAGCAGATCCGCCGGGGCAGCCTCGTGGTGGAGGCCGGTGATTGCGCGGTTTGCCACACCAGGCCCGGCGGGGCCTACCTGGCGGGCGGCCTCGGCCTGGTCACGCCGTTCGGCACGCTGTACAGCACCAACATCACCCCGGACGCCCGCACCGGCATCGGCCAATGGTCGTTCGAAGCCTTCGAGCGGGCGATGCGCCACGGCATTTCCCGGGACGGGCATTTTCTCTATCCGGCCCTTCCCTACGTCCACTATCGCCGGATGACCGACGACGACCTGCGCGATGCCTATGCGTACCTGATGAGCGGCCCGCCGGTGAACGCACCGGCGACGGACAACCAGATGAACTTCCCGATGAACCTCCGGCCGCTCGTGTCGTTCTGGAACATCCTCTTTTTGCGGGGAGAAACCTCTTCCTACGACGCCACGCGATCCGCGCCGTGGAACCGTGGCCGTTATCTGGTGGAGGGCGCGGGCCACTGTGCGGCCTGCCATTCGCCGCTCAACCTGCTGGGGGCCGAAAGCTCCGGCGAGCAACTGGCCGGCGGGGTCGTCGATGGCTGGGAGGCGCCCGACCTGCGTGGCATGGCCAGCGCCCCGGCGCCATGGACCCGCGAGCAACTGGTCGCCTACCTGCGCGGCGAGGTGGCCGCCGACCATGGCGCCGCGGCGGGGCCGATGCGCCCGGTCAGCCTGGGGCTTGCGCGCCTGCCCAGCGCCGACGTGCAGGCCATCGCGGAGTATCTGCTGAGCCTGCCGCCAGCCCCTGCCAGTGCCGTCCCGCCGGCGCCGCGGCAGGTTCCGGCCGACCCGCAGCAGAACCAGGGCGCCGCACTGTTCCAGGCCTCCTGCGCCGGCTGTCATGACGATGCAGCGCCGATGCGCCAGATCGATGCGCGCCCGGCGCTCGCCACGACCTCCGCGCTGCGCGCCGACAGCCCGCGCAACTTCATCAAGACCGTCCTCGAAGGCCTGCCACCCACGCCAGGCCAGGCCCGCCCGGCCATGCCGCCGTTCGCGGCGAGCCTAAACAACCGCCAGCTTGCGCAACTCGCGGCCTATCTGCGGGCCAAGGCCAAGCCGCAGCAACCCTGGCAGGACCTTTCAACCACCCTCGATGCCCTACGGGAGCAGACGCCATGACTCAGACCACGCTGACGGTGAACGGCGAGCCGCACACGCTCGACCTCGATGAGGACATGCCGCTGCTCTACGCGCTGCGCAATCACCTGGGGCTCAACGGCGCGAAATATGGTTGCGGCCTGGGGCAGTGCGGCGCGTGCACGGTGATCGTCGACGACAAGCCGGTGTTCGCCTGCCTGACGCCTTGCTCGGGGCTCGCCGGCAAGTCGATTCGCACCGTGGAAAGCCTGGGAAGCGCCGAGCGGCCCGGCCCGCTGCAGCAGGCCTTTATCGATGAGCAGGCGGCGCAATGCGGCTATTGCATCGCCGGCATGCTGATGCGCGCGCAGACCTTGCTCGAACGCAATCCGCACCCGAGCGAGGACGACATCCGCGCGTACATGGCGACCAACCTGTGTCGCTGCGGAACCCACCTGCGCATCGTGAAGGCCATCCGCCACGTCGCCGAACAAGGAGCCATGCCCCATGAAAACCGCCGCTGAGCTGGATTGCTCCCGCCGTGCGTTCCTGCGCGGCGGCGCACTGGTGGTGGCGTTCGCGCTACTGCCCACGGCGCGTCGCGCCCTGGCCGACACCGAGGTGGACACGCTGGGCACGCAGGTCCTGGCGCCCGACCTGCCGGGCAGCCTGCGCACCAACCCGTACCTGGATGCGTGGATTCGCCTCGACGCCGAGGGGATCACGGTGTACACCGGCAAGGTCGAGCTGGGCACCGGGGTGCGGACCGCGCTGCTGCAGATCGCCGCGGAGCGCCTGGAGGTCGATCCACGCGCGATCCAGCTGATTACCGCCGATACCGCGCTGACGCCCAACGAGGGCTATACCGCCGGCAGCCACAGCATCTTCGACAGTGGCACGGCGCTGTTCAATGCGGCGGCGCAGGTCCGCCAACTGCTGCTGGAGTCGGCGGCGCGCCAATGGCATGTGCCGGTCGAGCAGTTGTCCACGCGCGATGGAGTCATCCTGGCGCCCGATGGCCGGCACATGGCCTACCACGACGCCGTGGCGGGCGTGGACCTGCACCGCTATGCCGGCCGCGAGTCCCCCGCGAAGCCGGCGGGCGAGTTCCAGGTGATCGGTCGTTCGCTACCGCGCCTGGATATCCCCGCGAAGGTCAGCGGGGGCGAGGCGTTCGTCCAGGACCTGCGGTTGCCGGGCATGCTCCACGCCCGCGTCATCCGGCCGCCGCGTCCGGGGGGCAGGCTTGTCGCCTTCGACGCCGAGCGCCTGAGCCGCCTGCCCGGCGTGGTCGAGGTCATCCGCGACGGCAACTACCTCGCCGTGGTCGCCCGGGACGAATGGCAGGCGATCAAGGCCATGCGGGTGGGCTACGAGGTGGCGCAATGGACGGGAGGCGACGTCATCCCGGACGAGCGCACGATCCATGAACTGCTGCCGCGCCTGGAAGCCAGAACCTACCCGATTCGCCAGGAAGGCCAGCCGGCGGCTGCCGCCGCGAAGGCGCAGTACCGAGCGCGCGTCACCAAGCAGTACCTGATGCACGGCTCCATCGGCCCGTCCTGTTCGGTGGCCTGGTTCAAGGACGGGGTGCTGACCGTCTGGACCCACACCCAGGGCGTCTACCCGTTGCGCGCCGGGCTGGCCGAAATGCTTGGTCTGCCCCTGGAGCGGGTGCGCTGCATCCATAGCGAGGGCGCCGGCTGCTACGGGCATAACGGCGCGGACGATGCCGCGGCGGACGCCGCGCTGATCGCCATGAAAGTCCCCGGCGTGCCGGTCAGGCTGCAATGGATGCGCGAGCAGGAGAACCTCTGGGAGCCCTACAGCTCGGCGATGATCACCCAGGTGCAGGCCACGCTCGACAGCGAGGGCCGCCTGGGTGACTGGCGCGGCGAGCTGTGGACGACGCCGCACAACGAGCGAATCGTCAACGCCGGCCGGCTGATCCCCGCGCGCCTGCTGGCACGGCCCTTCGCCTCGGCGCCGTCGATCCCCATCGCCCAGCCCGAAGGCGACGGCGACCGCAATGCCGTGCCGCTGTACCGCCTGGGTTCGACGCGCATCGATATGCACTTCATTACGCAGATGCCGTTCCGAACCTCGGCCATGCGCTCGCTCGGGGCGCACATCAATGTCTTCACCATCGAGGCCTGCCTGGACGAACTGGCTCGGCAGGCCGGGGTGGACGCCGTGCAGTTTCGCCTCGACCACCTCGACGATCCCCGCGCGCGGGCGGTGGTGGAGCGCGCACGCGACGCCTTCGGCTGGCCGCTCAAGGCAGCGCAGGCCGGCTCAGGCGTCGGTTTTGCCTTCGCCCGCTACAAGAACATCATGGGTTACTGCGCCATTGCCGTGGAGGTGTGGGTGCACCCGCAGACCGGGGAGGTGAAGGTCAAGCGGGTGGTGACCGCCGTGGATGTCGGGCAGATCGTCAGCCCCGACGGGCTGCGCAACCAGGTCGAAGGCGGGATCGTCCAGTCCACCAGCTGGAGCCTCTATGAGGCGCTGCGCTACGACGCCGGCGGCGTGCGCAGTTACGATTGGAGCGGCTATCCGATCCTGCGCTTCCCGCAGTTGCCCGAGCAGGTCGAGGTCCACCTGCTGGACCAGCCCGGCCAGCCGTTCCTCGGCGCTGCGGAAATCGTCCAGGGGCCGATGGCCGCCGCCCTGGGCAATGCCCTCGCCAACGCCACCGGCCAGCGGCCGCTGAACCTGCCGCTGGCTCGCGGCTGAGCGCTGTCGGCGCGTATGCAGGTTACGTGCGCCAAGCGTTGCGCCACGCGCAATACGGTTGAGCCGAGGCGGCGGATTATCAAGGCGACGGGGGTTTCCTAGAGTGGCCAGCAACCAGCAACCAGCAACCAGCAACCACTTAGGAAACCACCCGAAATGACCCAGCCCCTGTTCCAACCCATCCAGCTTGGCACCCATACCCTGTCGCACCGCATCGCCATGGCGCCGTTGACGCGGTCGCGCGCCGGACAGCCGGGCGACGTGCCCACCGCGATGAACGTCGAGTACTACCGCCAACGCGCCAGCGCGGCGCTGATCATCACCGAAGCCACGCAGATCTCCCGCCAGGGCCAGGGCTACGCGTGGACGCCGGGCATCTACAGCCCGGCGCAGATCGAAGGCTGGCGGGACGTTGCGCAGGGCGTGCACCGCGAAGGCGGGCTGATCTTCATGCAGCTCTGGCACGTCGGCCGCGTGTCGCACCCGAGCTTCCAGCCCGGCGGCGGCCTGCCCGTCGCGCCCAGTGCGCTGCCGGTGCCCGGCAAGACCTTCATCGTGGGCGCCGACGGCGCCGGTACCTGGGGCGACGTGCCGGTGCCGCAGGAACTGACGCTCGACGGCATCCGCGACATCATCGAGGATTACCGCGTGGCGGCGCGCAATGCCATCGCGGCGGGCATGGATGGCGTCGAGATCCATGCCGGCAACGGCTACCTGCTCGACCAGTTCATCAACAGTGCCAGCAATCAGCGCCAGGACCAGTACGGCGGCACCATCAAGAACCGCACACGCCTGGTGCTGGAGATCGTCGCGGCGGTGGCGGCGCAGATCGGCCCGCAGCGCGTCGGTGTGCGCCTGACGCCGATGGGCCGCTTCATGGGAATGGGCGACGACACCCCGCACGACACCTTCGGCTACCTGGTCGAGCGCCTGAACGAGATGTCCCTGGCCTATCTGCACCTGGTCGAGCCCGCCATCGTCGGCACGGTACGGGACGAGCAGGTCGACCCCGGCTGGGATGCCATCATCCGGCAGTTGCGCGAGTCCTGGGATGGCGTGCTGATCCTCGCCGGTGGCTACGATTCGACGACCGCCGCGCAGGCGGTGGCGGACGGGCGCGCGGACATCATCGCCTTCGGTCGCCCGTTCCTGGCCAACCCGGATCTGCCGCGGCGCATCCGCGAAGGCCTGCCGCTGAATACGCCCGATCCGGCGTCGTTCTTCGGCGGCGATGAGCGGGGGTACATCGACTATCCCGCCCATCCGTGAGGTGCCGGCTCGCGGTGTCGGCAGGCAAGGCGGGCAGGGCGGTGCCGGTCATGGTGACGGTAAAAAAAGCCCCGGCCTGGCGCCGGGGCCGGGCCGCCCGCTCACGGCCCCAAGGTTGGAGATCAGGCCGCCCGGGGCGAGACGATGATCTTCACGTTGTGCTCCTTGTTGTGCACCAGCTCCTCGAAGCCTTTCTCGACGATCTGCTCCAGCTCGATGCGGCCAGTCACCAGCGGCGAAATGTCCAGGCGGCCATCGGCGATGAAGGCGATCACGTCGGCGAACTCGCCGTTGTAGGCGAGGGCGCCGATCAGCTGCTTCTCGGTGGCGACCAGCTCGAAGAAGTTGAACGAGCTGGGCTCCTCGAAGATGCCCACCAGCACGCAGGTTCCGGCCTTGCGGATGGCATCGATGGCCAGCTTGGCGGTGTGCTTGTTGCCGATGCACTCGAAGCTGACGTCGGCGCCGAGCCCGTCGGTGAGCCGGCGAATCTCCGCCAGCACGTCGCATTCATTGGGGTCGAGCACATGGCTGGCTCCGACTTCCCGCGCCTTCGCCTTGCGCGCGGAGGACATCTCCAGCGCGATGACCTGGGCGGCACCCGCCGCCTTGGCGCACATGATGGTGCACAGCCCGATGGTGCCGGCGCCGACCACCACCGCGTTGCGCCCCAGCAGGCTGCCGGCCTTCTTGACCGCGTGCATGCCCACCGCCAGCGGCTCGATCAGCGCGCCGGCCTCGGCGGGGAAGCCTTCGGGCAGCTTGTAGAGCAGGTTGGCCGGCACGTTGACCCATTCGGCGAACGCGCCGTTGTTCATCAGCCCGGTGAACGCCAGGCTCTCGCACAGGTTGTACAGGCCCGTGCGGCAGAAGTAGCAGGTCCCGCAGTGCTGGCAGGCGTCGGCGGCCACCACTTCGCCGGCGCTGAAGCCCTCGACGCCCGCGCCGAGCTTGACGATCTCGCCGCAGAACTCGTGGCCGAGGATGCACTGGCCCTTGATGCCGGTGAGCGGGTGCGGCGCCTCGACCGGGATGAACACCGGCCCGGCGACGTATTCATGCAGGTCCGAGCCGCAGATGCCGCACCAGTGCACGCGGATCTGCACCCAGCCGGGGGCCGGGTCGCCCGGCAGCGGCACGCTTTCCACGCGGATATCGTTGCGCCCGTGCCAGACCGCCGCGCGCATGCTGTTGGAAGTGAGGGTCATGATGATCTCCTGCAGGCCCGGCCGGTTGGCCGGGCGCTGGTTCAATGGCGTTGAGTCGATGGCATTGTTTTGGTGGCGTTGCCTAATGGCGTTGGAGGAAATCCAGCAGCAGGGCGTTGACCGCGTCCGCCGCTTCCATCTGCAGCATGTGCGCCTGGCCCGGCAGTACGTGGACTTCCGCCGGCAGGCCCTCGGCGTGGCGGGCCGGGATGATGGCGTCGGCGTCGCCCCAGATCACCAGCGCCGGGGGCGCGCCGCTGGCCAGGACGTCGCGCAGCGCCACCTGCTGCCGACCGTCGCCGAACAGCTGGGACGACAGCAGGCGCAGCGCGCTGTCCACGCCTTCCAGGCGCTTGAACTTGAGCATGTCCTCGAGCATCTGCCGGGTGACCAGCGCAGGGTCGGAGAACAGTTGCACCAGCGGCGGCTTGAGCGCGTTGCGATTGGCGGCGTCCACGAAGCCCTGCAGGTAGGCGCCGTTGATCTCCTCGCCCAGTCCCGCGCTGGCCAGCAGGCTCAGCGAGCGCACCCGCTCAGGCGCCCGGCGTGCGGTATTGAGCGCAACGGCGCCACCCATGGAGTGCCCGGCGAGGTGGGCCTGCTCGATGTCCAGGTGATCGAGCAGGGCGAGGACCGCGTCGCTCAGCTCGTCCAGGTCACCGCGCTGCAACTGCTTGCCGGATTCGCCGTGGCCGGGCAGGTCCAGTGCGATGACGCGACGGTCGGCCGCCAGTGCTTCGTGGTTGAACAACCAGTTGTTCAGGTCGCCGCCGAAGCCGTGGATCAAGAGCAGCGCATCGCCGCCTTCGCCCCGCTCGAAATAGCGCAGGGTGCGGCCGTCCAGCTCGACCTTCTGCGGCGCCGGGCCGCTGTCGGCTTCGCCGTCGCCGCCGGGCACGAACTCGGCCTGGAAGCGTTCGACCACCGCGTCGATCTCGGCCTCGCTGGCGTCGCCTTCGACCACCACGCCCAGCAGCGCGCCCACCGGCAGGGTTTCGTCCTCGCGGGCCACCTGGCGGCGCAGCACGCCGGAGAAGGGCGCCTCGACGCTGCTGCTGATCTTGTCGGTCTCCACGTCCAGCACCGCGTCGCCTTTCTCGATCGTCTCGCCGTCCTGCTTGAGCCAGGCATCCACCCGGCCCTCGGTCATCGACAGGCCCCACTTGGGCATGGTCAGGGTATGGATACGGCTCATGCCACCTTCCTCCCGTTCACCAGCTCCAGCACCGTGGCTTCGATCCTGGCCGCGCTGGGGATGTAGAGGTCTTCCAGCGCATCGGAGAAGGGCACCGGCGTGTGCGGCGCGGTGACCTGGCGGATCGGCCCCTTGAGTGCATCGAAGGCCCGCTCGGCGGCCAGCGCGGCAATGTCGGTGGCCAGCGAGCAGCGCGGGTTGGCTTCGTCGATCACCACCAGGCGCCCGGTTTTCTCGACGCTTTCCAGGATGCTGTCGGCGTCCAGCGGGCTGGTGGTGCGCAGGTCCAGCACCTCGCAGGACACGCCCTGGCGCGCCAGGCTGGCGGCCGCCTCCATGGCCAGGTGCACCATGCGCCCGTAGGTCACCAGGGTCACGTCGTCGCCGTCGCGCAGGAAGTTGGCTTCGCCGAAGGGCACGGTGTAGAGCTCTTCGGGCACCTCGCCCTGCATCGAATAGAGCAGCTTGTGCTCGCAGAAGATCACCGGGTCGTTGTCGCGGATCGCCTGGATCAGCAGCCCCTTGGCGTCGTAGGGGGAGGAGGGGCAGACCACCTTCAGGCCGGGGATGTGCGTCCACAGCGCGGTGAGCATCTGCGAGTGCTGCGCGGCGGCGCGCAGGCCGGCGCCGACCATGGTGCGGATCACCAGCGGCGTCACTGCCTTGCCGCCGAACATGTAGCGGAACTTGGCCGCCTGGTTGAGGATCTGGTCCAGGCAGCAGCCGGCGAAATCGACGAACATCAGCTCGCACACCGGGCGCAGCCCGCGCGTGGCGGCGCCCACCGCGGCGCCGACGTAGCCGATCTCCGAGAGCGGGGTGTCCAGCACGCGGCCGGGGAACTGGTGGTACAGGCCCTTGGTCACGCCCAGCACGCCGCCCCAGGCGTCGTCCTCGCCAGGGGCGCCGGCGCCGCCGGCATTGTCCTCGCCCATGATGAAGACGGTCGCGTCGCGCCGCATTTCCTGGGCCAGGGCTTCGTTGATGGCCTGCTGGTAACTGATCTTTCTGGCCATGATGGCTCTCCTGTTGTTGTTCTTCGGGCGGCTCAGGGGTAGGCGACGTAGACGTCGCTGAGCAGGTCGGCGGGGGAGGGTTTGGGGTCGGCCTTGGCGCGCAGCACCGCTTCCTCGATGCGGGCCTCGACCTCGGCATCGATGGCGTCCAGGGCGCTGGCCTGCAGCAGGCCGGCGCGGGTGGTGCGGTCGCGGAACTGCATCAGACAGTCGCGGGTTTCGCGGTAGTGCTTGACCTCGTCGGCCGCGCGGTAGGTCTGGGCGTCGCCCTCGAAGTGGCCGTAGTAGCGGGTCAGCTTGACCTCGATCAGCGACGGGCCTTCGCCGGCGCGGGCGCGTTCGATGGCGGCGCCGGCGGCCTCGTGCACGGCGAAGAAGTCGAAGCCGTCCACCGTCACGCCGGGCATGCCGAAGCCGGCCGCGCGGTCGGCGATGTGGTCGCAGGCCACCGACCAGTTGGAGGCGGTGGCCTCGGCGTAGCCGTTGTTTTCCGCCACGAAGATGCACGGCAGGTTCCACACCGAGGCCAGGTTCATCGCCTCGAACACGGCGCCTTCGTTGGAGCCGCCGTCGCCGAAGAAGGCCACGGCCACCGCGCGGTTGCCCTTGAGCTTGGCGGCCAGCGCCGCCCCGGCAGCCAGCGGTGCGCCGGCGCCGACGATGCCGTTGGCGCCGAGCATGCCCTTGGACAGGTCGGCGATGTGCATCGAGCCGCCCTTGCCCTGGCAGACGCCGGTCTTCTTGCCGTAGATCTCGGCCATCATGCCGTACACGTCGACGCCCTTGGCGATGCAGTGACCGTGGCCGCGGTGGTTGGAGGCGATGCAGTCTTCGTCGTCGAGGTGCGCCATGACCCCGGCGGCGGACGCTTCCTCGCCGGCATACAGGTGGACGAAGCCGGGAATCTCGCCGGTGGCGAACTCCACGTGCAGGCGTTCCTCGAAGGCGCGGATGGTGCGCATCACGCGGTAGGCATTCAGCAATTGCTCAGTCGATAGCGTGGGCATCTTGTTGTTCTCCAGGGTGGTTCACGGGCTTGCCAGGAACGGCCAGCAGGCGATGGCAGGCGGCGAAGGCCAGGGCGGCCTCGACGTCGATGCTCAGCGGGCCGTCGAGTTCGAGGGTGATGGCGGGGCGGTCGGCGGCGGCGAATTCGATTTCCCGTTCGCCATCCAGGGCCAGGGTGCCGGCCGCCAGCAGCGGCCGGTGCGGGATGCCCGGTTCCAGGCTGCCGCTGGCCACCACGCCGCAGGCCTGCAGCAGGCCGGGTGCCAGCGGAGCCAGCAGCGCCTCGTCGGCATGGGGCGACAGGCGCAGCCAACTGCCGCGCGGGCAGCGCCGCGACACCGGGTTCCACAGCCCGCACAGCGACGAGAGACCGATGGCGTGGGGCTCGGCGAACGCGGCGTAGATTTCCGCCAGGTCGTCGGCGCGGGAGATGGCGCGGGCGCCGGTAAAGGTCAGCGGGGAGACCGCGACTTCCACCAGCGCGATCTCGTCGATACCACGCGAGGCCAGACGGACGCGCAGACGCTTGTTGCGCCGCAGGGCGACGTGCGGCGGAATGCGCCCGCTGGCGTAGAGGCCGCCGGCCAGGCCGGCGCCGGTGGCTTCGCGCAACTCCGGAAACGCATTGTTGGTGCCGGTGGACAGGCACAACAGTGGAATCTCGCCGACCTCGGCGGCCACCGCCTTGTGCGTGCCATCGCCGCCCAGCACCGCGACCAGCGCGACGCCGCGCTCGGCCAGCAGGCGCGCGGCCAGGCGGGTGTCCTCCACGCTCTGGCGCAGCGGCAGGTCGAGGAACTCCAGGCGCGGCCAGCGGCTGTCGCGGGCATGGCGGCTGGTGCTGGCCTTGAGCACGGCGGCGGCGATGCCGGTCATGTCCGGCGGCATCAGGACTTCATCGATGCCACAGGCGCCGAACGCACCGAGCAGACGCTGCACCACGGCGGCCTTGTCCGTGCTGGAGTAAAGCCCGGCGTTGGCGGTCAGGCGCCGCAGGTCACGGCCCGAGGCTGGGTTGGCGATGATTCCGACGCGCAGGCTCATGGCGCACCGAACCTGAGAAAACGAGCAGGAAAGGGCATGACGGCATCTCTTGTTGTTGTTCTGGGTGTCACGACCGCCACGCGGCGGCCTTTGACAGAAAGGGGCAAAGTCGATGCCAGCGGCTGGAGAAACCGCCGGAAAGCCGCGTGCCAGAGCCCTGCACGACGGGTCACGATGAGCGCTCGTGACGCGCCGGATGAGACGCCGCATGTCAGGCTGCAAGGCCCGGCGGCGAGACGCTGAGACGCGGCGTCTCACGCCCGTGCCGTCTGGCCGCCGTGCTTGTCTGGCGAGCGGGCTGGGGCTTAAATGGGCCTCACAAGAAAAAGATCCGAGCCGTGGAGGCCCCATGCTGCCTGCCAACTCGAAAGCCCACGTGGACTGTGTCAGCCGCGTGCTGCGTCATGCCGGAGGCCTGCCTGACCTGCCGGTGCCGAACCTGATCCTGGACTCCTGGCGCCGCTCGATGGAGCAGCATCACCTCGACCCAGGATCCCTCCAGGGGCCGCGCATCCTCAGCCAGACGCTGCTCAAGGAATGCCGCGAGCGCGCCGACAGCTTCCTGCGCATCGCCGGCGAGGAAGTCTCGCGCCTGCATGGCCGCGTGCGCGACGCGGACTATTGCGTCCTGCTGACCGACGCCCAGGGCCGCACCATCGACTACCGCGTGGAATCGGCGATTCGCAGCGAGTGCCGGCGGGCCGGGCTGTACCTGGGGACCTGCTGGTCCGAAGGCGAGGAGGGGACCTGCGGGGTGGCCGCCGTCCTGGCCAACGGCGTGCCGGTGACCGTGCACAAGCGCGATCACTTCCGCGCCGCCTTCATCGGCCTGACCTGCTCCGCGGCGCCGGTGTTCGACCCCTGGGGCGAACTGCTGGGCGTGCTCGACGTGTCCGCCGTGGAGTCCCCGGATGACCGCCGCAGCCAGCACCTGATCCGGCAGATGGCGGTGCAGAGCGCCCGCCAGATCGAAAATGCCTTCTTCATGCACAGCACGCGCGGTCAATGGGTCCTGCGCGCCCATTCGGCGCCCGGCTACGTCGACAGCCAGCCGGATTACCTGCTCGCCTGGGATGGCGACGGCCGCCTCCAGGCGCTCAACCCCATGGCGCGCCGCTACCTGCAGGAGCGCTACGGCAAGCTGCCCGAGCACATCGGCGAGGTCTTCGACCTGGACAAGCTGCGCGCCGCCGCTGACGAAGGCCCGCATCATCTCGCCGAACATGGCCTGCACATTCGCCTCAGCGTCCCCAGGCGCGCGGCCAGCGTGGCGATGCCGGGGAGGGCGGCGGGGGAGGATGCCCGCATCGCCGAGGCGCTGCGCCTGGCGGTACGGGTGAAGAACCGCAACCTTCCGGTGCTGATCCATGGCGAAACCGGTGCCGGCAAGGAAGTCTTCGCTCGGCAGCTGCACGAGATGAGTCTGCGGCGGGACAAACCCTTCGTTGCCCTGAACTGCGCCGCGATTCCGGAAAGCCTGATCGAAAGCGAGCTGTTCGGCTACGTGGCCGGCGCCTTCACCGGAGCCGAGCGCAAAGGCATGCGCGGGCTGCTGCAGCAGGCTGACGGCGGCACGCTGTTCCTGGACGAGATCGGCGACATGCCGCTGGCGTTGCAGACGCGCCTGCTGCGGGTGCTGGCCGAGGGCGAAGTCGCGCCGCTGGGCGCCGCCCGGCGCCAGGCGATCGATATCCAGGTGGTCTGCGCCAGCCACCGCGACCTGGCGGCGCTGGTGTCAGCCGGCGCGTTTCGCGAGGACCTGTATTTCCGCCTCAGCGGCGCGCGCTTCGAGTTGCCGCCACTGCGCGAGCGCACCGACAAACTGGCGCTGATCAACCGCATTCTCGACGAAGAGGCGGCACTGTGCGGCATCAGCGTCAGCCTGTGCGACAGCGCGCTGGAATGTCTGCTGGGCTATCACTGGCCGGGCAACGTTCGCCAGCTGCGCCATGTGCTGCGGTATGCCTGCGCCATCTGCAGCGCCGCGACGATCCGCCTGGAGGATTTGCCACAGGAACTGCACGGTGACCTGCATCGTCGTGAGCAGCATGAGCATCCGTCCAGCCCGCAGCGACAGGCACTGCTGGACGCCCTGGTGCGTCACCGCTGGCTACCGGCACCGGCCGCGGCCGCGCTGGGCATTTCCCGTGCGACCTTGTATCGGCGGGTCAAGCAATACGGCATCGAGATGCCCAGGGTGAAAACCGAAGTCGCCGGGAAGTGATGGCAGCGTCCTGCAGTGGACCGAGTTGAGTTCCAACGGAGTCGAATCCGCAGCATTCTCGGTTGAGGCGCGAAGCGGTTTTTTCCAGGCAGTGGGAAGCGCAAAGCGGCACACTCGGCCCAGCCCGCCATATGGGTAACTTCGCATAATGTATATTATGTTAAATTACATATGCACCCCTGGCGGGTCGGCCAGGGCCTCGTGCCGTTTCCCATCCCCACCCCGTTGTTCCTTTCCCATTCGATCGCCCTGATCTTCGAACAGCATTTGCCCAACGCCCGGCTATTCTTCTGAGCGTACGGCCCGACGGCGTTGCGTTGGGCAATCAGGAGATGCTTCTTGAATCGGACTCGTCTGTTCGTCACCGCCAGCCTTTTACTGACGTCCTTCGTCGCGCACGCCGAAACGTCCGCGAGCTTTCTTCAGCAGCGCGTGTACGAACTGCGCCGCGATACCTCCCAGCCAACCTGCGTGGAATGGCCGAACGGCCTGCCCGAGGGGGTCTGGGGCAACGGCGGCGACTACGTGGCCGATGGCGAACACCTGAGCGCCAACGGCGAGGTGCTGATCACCTCGGCGATCTACACGCCCACCGGCGTCCGGGTTTCCCACACGTTCTACAAGAACCGCGCGGCCTGCCTGGCGGATATCGCTCCGCAACCGGTCAGCGCAGCGTCCCGCGAGACTGGTCAAGGCTCCTACGTGGACCGACTGCAGCGCGACTTCGGCGCCCGCCTGTACTTCAGTTCCGCCGAGGCCGAGGCGCTGGTGAAGCAGATCAACATCGACTGCAAGGCGCCCGATGGCCGCCATCTGCCGCTGTACAACGCGCTGCTGGCGCGGCTGGACGAAGCCAATACGCCGGATGCGTGGATGGAAACCAGCGTGGTCAACACCGGCAAGAAGCTGCAGGTGTTCGACAGCGTGCGCCTGAAAAGCGGCCGGGAGCTCACCCCGCAACTGACCCTGGAAATCAACGAATACGGCGGTTACCAGACCCACGGCGTGCGTCCGCAGGCCCTGGCCAATGCCTGTTTTGGCACCTACGGTCCCATCTGGAAGCTGTGAACCTCGTAAGTCTTTGAATCTGCTGGAATTGTATTTTCCATCGGCGGATCAGCCCGTAAGCTCCCCGGCCGGCAAAAAGCTACGGATCACCCATACTCAATGCACGCCGCACAGCACCCGCGAGGACGTCCAGGACCTTCCTCGGCGCGGCACGGTGCCTGACCGGTGCGTAGCAGAGACAAGCCCCCTGCTCTCTTTCTTTCAAGAAGCCCTGGGAGCAAGGGTGACGTGGCAGCCAGGAAGCGGCCGGCCGGGACATGCCCGCCGGCGTTATCGACAGGGCCGACGGCCCGCAAGGAACCACAAGAGGGCTGATGAATGCCACATGACGGGAGCCTGCTGCAGGCGACGGTAATCTTCCTGCTGACGGTCGTCATCCTCGTGCCCCTGGCGCAGCGCCTGAAGCTGGGCGCGGTGCCGGGCTATCTATTGGCGGGCATCCTGATCGGCCCGTCGGTGCTGGGCCTGGTCAGCCACCCGGAGAACGTCAGCCGGCTGTCCGAGATGGGCGTGGTGATGCTGCTGTTCATCATCGGCCTGGAGCTTTCGCCGCGCCGCCTGTGGATGATGCGCCGGTCGTTGTTCGGCGTCGGTTCGCTGCAGGTGGGGCTGACGGCCCTGGTGCTCGGCCTGTTGGCCTTCGCATTGTTTGGCCAGACGCCGGCCGCCGCCGTGGTGCTCGGCGTGGGCCTGGCGCTCTCCTCCACGGCCTTCGGCCTGCAGGTGCTCGCCGAGCGCAAGGAACTGGGCAAGCCCCAGGGCCGGCTGGCGGTGGGCATTCTGTTGTTCCAGGACATCGCCGCGATCCCGCTGATTGCCGTCGTGCCGCTGCTGGCCGGAAGCGGCGACCCGTCCGATGAGGGCGTGCGTCCGTTGCTCACGGTGGCCGTGGGCGTCGGTGTGGTGGTGGTCGGCGGCCGCTACCTGCTGCGCCCGGTCTTCACCTGGGCGATGGGCTCGGGACTGCGCGAACTCTCGACCGCGACCGCGCTGCTGGTGGTGCTGGGTACCGCCTGGATCATGGAGCACGTCGGCGTATCCATGGCGCTGGGCGCCTTCCTGGCCGGCATGCTGATGGCCGAATCGCAGTTCCGGCATGAACTGGAGTCGCAGATCGAGCCGCTCAAGGGGCTGCTGCTGGGCTTGTTCTTCGTCGGCGTGGGCATGACCGCCGACCTCAGCCTGCTGCTCGGCGCACCGCTGCTGGTGCTGGGCCTGACGCTGCTGCTGGTGGCGATCAAGCTGCCGCTGCTGTTCGGCCTGGGGCGCTTCGCCGGCGGGCTGGAGCGCGCCGAAGCCCTCTGCCTGGCCGTGGTGCTCGCCTCCGGCGGCGAGTTCGCCTTCGTGGTGTTCAAGCTGGGCCTGGATCACCGCCTGCTGGACCCGCGCGTCCACGACCTGCTGGTGCTGGTCATCACCCTGTCGATGGCGGTGGTGCCGCTGGTGATGATGGCGCTGGCCCGCCCGTTGCGCGGCGAGGCAGCGGTGAAGGAACGCCCGGACGCCCCGCCGGAGGTCAGCGACGCACCCCGCGTGGTCATCGCCGGCCTGGGCCGCATGGGGCGCGTGGTCGCCAACCTGCTGCAGGCCCAGGGCGTGCCGGTGGTGGCGCTGGATACTTCGATGGACGCCCTGGTCCGCCAGCGCAAGGAAGGCCGGGTGCCGGTCTACTACGGCGACCCGACCCGCCCGGAAATTCTGCATGCCGCCAAGGTCGGCGAGGCGGACCTGGTGATCGTGGCCACGGACGATCCGCAGATCAACCTGGACACCGTGGACGCCCTCTCCCGCCTCTATCCGCAGACACGGGTGATCGCCCGTGCGCTGAACCGCCAGCAAGTCCTGCAGTTGCTCGACCGGGGCGCCAACCCGGTGCGTGAAACCTTCCATTCCAGCCTGGAAATGGGACGCCGCGCCTTTATCGAACTGGGTGCGAGCGAAGAACAGGCCGAGGCCTGGGTGCGCCGCTACCAGCAGCAGGAAGTGCAATCGCTGCTGGAGCTGCATCGCCAGGGCCGCGACGACGAGCCGGGTGGCCGCTTCGACGACGATGGTGCCGGGCTTTCCGGCGTCGGTCCGCTCGCCGCGCAGCAGCCCCCCGGGCGGCAGTCTTCCGGGCTGCCGCCTCCTGAAAAGAACCTGCAAAGCGCCGAACCGCGCCAATGACCGTCCGGCCTGAGGAGAACACCATGCAACCCGGCTTCAAACTCGACGGCGCCCTGTCCCAGGGCATGCTCGACATCCTCATCAAGGCGGGGTTGGTCGCCGCCCTGGTGATCTTCTCCTTCGAGGTGTTCCAGCCGTTCCTCGAACTGATGCTGTGGTCGGTGATCCTCGCGGTCACCCTCTACCCGGTGCTGCGCAAGGTCAAGGCGCGCACCGGCTTGAAGGACGGCCACGCGGCGACGCTGCTGGTGCTGTTCGTCCTGCTCGTGCTGATCGTGCCGATCTACCTGATGGCGATGTCCATCACCGAATCCGCCGGCAGCGTCGGCGACATCCTCAAGAGCGGCACCCTGAACGTACCGGCGCCCAAGCCGTCGGTGGCGGAGTGGCCGCTGATCGGCCCGCGCGTCTATGACCTCTGGCTGGCGGCGTCCACCAGCCTGACCGACGTGCTGCGCGGCCTGATGCCCAATATCAAGGATGCCGGGCGCATGCTGCTGGGCGCAGCGGCCAGTGCCGGCGGGGCCTTCCTGCTGTTCGTCGGCGCGATCATCATCTCCGGGATCATCATGGCGTTCGGCGAAATGGGCACCATCGCCGCGCAGCGCATCGCCATACGCATTTCCGGCCCGGAACGCGGCCTGCACATTGCCGCGCTGTGCACCGCCACCATCCGCGCGGTGGCGCTCGGGGTGATCGGCATCGCCTTCATCCAGATGCTGCTGATCGGCATCGGCTTCGTGATCAAGGGCATCCCCGGGGCGGGCATTCTCGCGCTGATCGTCCTGGTACTGGGCATCGCCCAGGCGCCGGCGACCCTGGTCACGCTGCCGGTGATCATCTATGTGCTGAGCACCGAAGGCTTCACCGGCGCAACCATCGCCTTCTCCCTCTATATCTTCGTCGCCGGCCTCGCCGACAACGTGCTCAAGCCGCTGCTGCTGGGCCGCGGCGTCGACGTGCCGATGCCGGTGGTGTTGATCGGCGCCCTGGGCGGCATGGTGGTCAAGGGCATCATCGGCCTGTTCCTCGGCCCGGTGATCCTGGCGGTGACCTACAAGCTGTTCTGGCAATGGGTCGACCAGCAGGTGCCGAAGCTGGACCAGCCGGCGACACCCGGCGAGTGACCCCGCTCGCCATGCCCGAGCGCGCCAGACGCTGCAGCCTGCTCCTGGCCGTCCTGCTGGGCGGCTGCACCCAGGTCGGGCCGGACTTCCAGACGCCGCCGTCGCCGTGGCTGGACGACTGGCGCACGCCGTTGCTGGAGCAGGCCGGCCAGCGCGCTGCCGCGCCGGACGTCAGCCGCTGGTGGACGGTGTTCGCCGACCCGACCCTGGATGCCCTGATCGCCGAGGCCGATGCGCACAACACCAGCCTGCGCGTGGCCGGTTTGCGCATCGCCGAGGCGCGCGCGCAGCTGGCCATCGCCCAGACCGGGCGCTACCCGCAGTTGCAGCAGATCAGCGCGGACAGCCTTTACCTCAAGCAGAACCAGCACGGCGCCCCCAGCGCGCGGGACTCGGTGTTCTGGCAATCCAGCATCGGCTTCGACATCGGCTGGGAGATCGACTTCTGGGGGCGCTTCAGCCGCGCCATCGAGTCGGCGGATGCGGTGTATTTCGCCTCCCAGGCCAACTACGCCGATGCCATGGTGCTGCTGCGCGCCCAGGTCGCCGACACCTACTTCGGCCTGCGCACGGCGGAAGCGCGCCTGGACATCGCCCGCGAAAACGCCAAGCGCCAGGAGCGCAGCCTGGAGATCACCGAACGGCTGTTCCGCCATGGCGAGAACGACGAACTGGACTGGCAGCAGGCGCGCACCCAGTACCTGGCGACCCAGGCCACCATCCCCGAGTTCGAGAACCAGGTGAACGCCCTGCGCAACATCCTCTGCGCCCTCCTCGGCCGGCCGCCGGGCGAGATGCCCGAGTTGCTCGCCCGTCACGGCCAGTTGCCGATGCCCACGGGCGCGATCCTCCAGGACGTGCCGGCCAGCCTGCTGCAACGCCGACCGGACATCCGCGCCGCCGAGCAGGCGGTGGCGGCGCAGTCGGCGCTGGTGGGCGTCGCCGAGGCGGACCTGTATCCGTCGCTGAGCCTGATCGGCAGCATCGGCTGGAGCTTCGTCTCGGCGCACAACCTGCCCGACAGCTTCAACCTCGCTGCCGGGCCGAGCCTGATCTGGAACCCCTTCGATTACGGTCGGCGCAAGAACGCCGTGCGGGTGCAGGATGCGCGCCTGCAGCAACTGATCGAGCTGTACCAGCAGGACGTGCGCAACGCCGCGCGCGAGGCCGATGACGCCGCCAGCGGGCTGGTGCGCTCGTTGCAGAGCGCCGGGATCCGCGAACAGGCCTCGCAGGCAGCGCAACGCTCGCTGAACCTCGCCAGCTCCCAGTACCGCGAAGGTTTTGCCGACTTCCAGCGGGTGCTCGACGCCCAGCAACTGCTGCTGCAACAGCAGGATGGCTACCTGGTCAGCCGCGGCAACGCGGTCAGCAACCTGGTGGCGCTGTACAAGGCGCTGGGTGGCGGCTGGGACAGCCAGCGCGCGCCCATCGACCCGGCCACCCGGCAACAGATGCAACAACGCACCGACTGGGGCGACCTGCTCGACGAGCCCGCCCCGGCCGCCACGGACCAAGGACGCCCGAAATGAGCGACACCCCTGCCCCGCCGCCCTCACCGCCCTCCGCTCCCGCCCCCCGCGCGTCCGCGCCGGACCGGGGCATGCGCGTGGTGCTGCTGCTGATCGTCGTCAGCCTGGTCTGGTACCTGCTCGCCGACCGCTTCACGCCCTACACCCAGCAGGCGCGATTGCAGGCCTACGTGGTGCCGGTGAGCGCCGAAGTGGCCGGCCAAGTGAAGCGCGTCGCCGTGGGCAACAACCAGGAGGTGCGCAAGGGCGACGTGCTCTTCGAGCTGGACCAGGAGCAGTACCGCATCGCCCTGCAGCGCGCCGAAGCCGACCTGGACACGGTGCGCCGGCAGATCGGCGCGAGCACCGCCGGCATCGACTCGGCCCAGGCCGCACTGGCTGCCGCCCAGGCCAACGAGCGCAAGGCCCGGCAGGATGCCGAGCGCCTGCAACGGCTCTACCAGGAAGACCCCGGCACCGTCTCCGTGCGCCGCCTGGAGAGCGCCCAGGCGACCCGCGAGCAGGCGGCCAGCCAGGTCGCCGCGGCACGCGCCGAGGTCGAGCGCGCCCGCGAACAGCAAGGCGGCCACGACGAAGACAACGCCCAGTTGCGCAGCGCCACCGCCACTGTCGCCAAGGCCCGTCTGGACCTCGCCCGCACCACCGTGCGCGCCGACTCCGACGGCCTGATCACCGACCTGCGCACCGACGTCGGCCACTACGTCGGCCCCGGCAGCCCGGTGATGACGCTGATCGCCATCCACGACCTGTGGATCAGCGCCGACATGACCGAGAACAACCTCGGCCACCTGCGCAACGGCACACCGGTGCTGGTGGTGCTCGATGCCCTGCCCGGCGAACTGCTCAGCGGCCGCATCCGCAGCATCGGCTACGGCGTCAGCGTCGGCCAGGGCACCCCGCCCGGCTCGCTGCCCACGGTGCAGAACAGCCGCGAATGGCTGCGCTCGGCGCAGCGCTTCCCGGTCATCGTCGAACTGGACCGCGACCAGCTGCAAGGCCCCTCAGGCCTGCGCGTGGGCGGCCAGGCGGAAGTCATGGCGCTGCCCAGCGAAGGCAACCCGCTGAACCTGCTCGGCCGGGCGTTCATGTGGCTGATGAGCTGGCTGTCGTATGCCTATTGAGCTGCGGCGCCGCCGCGCGCTCCGGTTGGCCTGGGGCACCGCGCTGTGCCTGGCGGCCAGCTACGGCATCGGCCTGCCGATCCCCTTTCTCGCCCCGGTGCTGGCCGTGCTCCTGCTGGCGATGCGCGCTCAGGCCCTGCCGCTCAAGGCGGCACCGGCGCTGGCGGTGCTGGTGTTGCTCAGCTGCGGCGTCGGCCTGCTGCTGATTCCGTTGCTGCGCCACGCGCCGTTCAGTGGTGTGCTGCTGGTGGGCGTCGGGCTGTACGGCGTGTTCCGCTATGCGCTGCGTGGCGGCAACGGCCTGTTGGCGAACCTGCTGGTGATCGGCCTGACCATGATCGCCGCCGCCGGCACCAGCGATTTCACCCTGGCGTTGTCGGTGGTCGAGGCGCTGGCCAAGGGCATGTTGCTGGCGGTGCTGAGCACCGCCGTCGCCCATGCGCTGTTCCCGGAGCCTGCCCATGCGCCCTCGCCCCCTGCCCCGCCGCTGCCCAGCGAGGACGACGCCGCCTGGATCGCCCTGCGCGCCGTGCTGATCGTGATGCCGGCGTTCCTGCTGGCGATCATCGCGCCGGACCGCTTCATGCCGCTGATCATGAAATCGGTGAGCCTCGGCCAACAGGCCGGGGAAACCCGCGCGCGCCACGCCAGTCGCGAACTGATCGGTTCCACCCTGCTCGCCGGCGTGCTGGCGATCCTCGTGTGGGGCGCCCTGAGCCTGTTCGTGCACCTGTGGATGTTCTTCCTCTGGGTGCTGCTGGCCACCCTCTGGCAAGGGCGCCGGCTCTACGCCGTCGTCGCCACCCGCAAGAGCCCGGCCTACTGGGTGAGCTGCCTGACCACCGTGCTGATCCTGCTCGGCCAGTCGGTGGCGGACAGCGCCGGCGGCCAGGACGTCTACCGCGCCTTCGCCGTGCGCATGGCGCTGTTCCTCGCGGTGTCGCTGTACGCCAGCGGCATGCTCATCTGGATCGACCGACGCCGCGCACGGGTTCGCCCGGCCTAGGGCGTCCAGTCCACCCCGGAATCGGCCAGGTAGGCGTCCACCGCCGCGCCGAGGGTCGGGTGGAACGCCGATTCGCCAAGGCCCTCGAACAACTCGAACTGCTTCATCTTGTCCTTCACCGGGTCCTTCATCTCGGCGAACTGCAGCTCCACGCCGCGCTGCTCCAGCACCTTGTCCAGCTCGGCGAGCATGTCGGCGGAGGTCACGTCGATACTGGTCACCGGGCTGGCCGCGATCACCAGCCGCTGCACCGGCGTCGGCGAGTCGTCCAGCGCGGCCAGCACCTGGTTCTGGAACTGCTCGGCGTTGGCGAAGAACAGCGGCGCATCCCAGCGCAGCAGCACCAGGCCGGGAATGCGCCGGGCATTCGGGTAACGCGTTACGTCATGGTAGCCGCGCACCCCGTCGACCCGCCCGAGCACGGCGTGGTGCGGCCGCCAGCCGTCCCAGAGGAACTCGATCACCGAAATCACCACGGCGATGCAGATGCCGGGAATGGCGCCGAACACCGCCACGCCGACGAAGCAGCTGATCGACAGCCAGAACTCCCACGGTTGCATGCGGTAGATGCGCTTGAGGTCGGCGAATTCGAACAGCCCCAGCGCGGCGGCGATCACCACCGCGGCCAGCGCGCTGTTGGGCAGGTGCTCCATCAGGTTGGGCGCCACCAGCAGGAGCAGCGTGACCGCCAGCGCGCCGATGATGCCGGTGAGCTGCGTCTTCGACCCGGCCGCCTCGGCCACCGGGGTGCGCGAGGAGCTGCTGCTGATGGGAATGCCCTGGAACAGCCCGGAGGCGACGTTGGCCACGCCGAGGCCGAACATCTCCTGGTTGGGGTTCACCGGCGTATTCAACCGCGCCGCATAGGTGCGCGACAGCACGCTGGTATCGGCGAAGGACACCAGCGCCACCGCGACACCGCCGAGCACCACTTCCAGCAGATCGATATCGCTCACCCACGGCAATGCGAACGACGGCAACCCCTGCGGCAGCTGCCCCAGCACCTTGACGCCATGGCTGCCGAGGTCCAGCAGGCTTACCGCCAGCGTCGCCAGGATCACCGCGATGAGGATGCCCGGAATGCGCTTGTAGGGCTTGAGCAGGAGGATCAGCACCAGGCTGCCGGCGCCGACGGCGAAGCTGGTCCAGTTGGCCTTGCCCTCCAGCAGCGCCTGGCCGAGCTGCCAGAGATCGCGCAGCGGCCCCTGGCTGTCGATCTTCAGGCCGAACAGCTTGGGCAACTGGCTGATCAGCACCGTGAGCGCGATGCCGTTCATGTAGCCGTAGCGGATCGGCTTGGACAGCAACTCGGTGATGAAGCCCAGGCGCAGCAGGCCGGCGATCATGCACACCGCGCCGGACACCAGCGCCATCAGGCTGGCGATGGCGATCGCCCGCTGCGGGTCGCTCGCCGCGTATTGCACCACCACCGCGAGGATCGGCGCGGCCAGGGCCGAATCGGGCCCGAGCACCAGGATGCGGCTCGGCCCGAACAGCGCGTAGGCCAGCAGCGGAATGATGGTCGCGTACAGCCCGTAGATGCCCGGCACGCCGGAGGCCTCGGCATAGGCGATGCCCACCGGCACCAGCATGGTGGTCAGCACCAGGCCGGCGGCCAGGTCCTTGGGCAGCCAGCTCGCCTGGTACTGGCGCAGGGTGACGAGGCCGGGCAGCCAGCGCTGCCAGTCGAAACCGGAACGGGATTGCGGCGAGGTGTCGGGCATCGGGGCATGGCTCCAGGCGAGTACGGCGCAACGCGAAGCGCAGCGGCAACGTATCGCTCTATAGCGTAGATCAGCGCCCGTGGCGACGCGGCGTGGGCACGCGCCCGGCGCGCGGAATCCGATTCCGCACCTACACTTGCCCCAGTCAATCGCCCCGGAGCAACGCCCGCCCATGAGCAGCCTGTTCGACGCCATCCTGCTGGGGCTGCTCGCCCTGCTGCCGCTGATCAATCCACCGACCACGGTGGCCCTGTTCCTCGCGCTGTCCCAGGGGTTCAGTCGGGAAGAGAAGAACCAGCAGGCGCTGCTCACCGCCTGCTACGTGTTCGTCATCATGACCCTCACCTACTATATCGGCGAGTTCATCATGGGGGTGTTCAGCATCTCCATTCCCGGCTTGCGCATCGCCGGCGGCGGCATCCTCTGCATCATCGGCGGGCGCATGCTGTTCCCCGCCCCCATGCCCTCCCGCGAGTCCCGCGACGAGATGCCCGAGCGCACCAGTTTCGCCTTCATCCCGCTGGCCATGCCCAGCACCGCCGGGCCGGGCACCATCGCGATGATCATCAGCTCCGCGGCGAGCATCAAGCACAGCACCAGCTTCCCGCAATGGGTGATCCTGGTGGCGCCGCCGCTGATCTTCCTCTGCACCGCGCTGATCCTCTGGGCCTGCCTGCGCGCCTCGGACCTGATCATGAAGGCCACCGGCAAGTCCGGCATCGACGCCATCTCGCGGCTGATGGGCTTCCTGCTGGTGTGCATGGGCGTGCAGTTCGCCATCAACGGCCTGGTGGAGGTCGCGCAGACGCTGATCAACAGCAACACGCACCTGCTGTTGCCGCAATCGTGATGGCTCTGGCAAAGCCCTGAAGGCAGAGCGCCGTGCTCTTGTAGGAGCAAGCTTGCTCGCGAACACACGGCAGCCGCCGCCCCGGCTTAAATCGGGGTTCGCGAGCAAGCTCGCTCCTACACCTGCATCTACACGTGAACCGTCAGTCGCCAGCATTGGCCAGCAACCGCCGGGCGCGCCCCAGCACCGGGGCATCGACCATCTGCCCATCCACCTGGAAGGCCGCCGCGCCGCTTTCCGCGGCAGCCACCACCCGCCGCGCCCAGTCCAGTTCGTCGGCGCTGGGGGCCAGCGCCGCGTGGGCCACGCTCACCTGCCTGGGATGGATGCACAACGCGCCGAGCATGCCGAGGTCGCGGCCATGGCGGATGGTCGCGGCGAAGCCTTCGGCATCGTCGAACGCCGGGAATACCGTGTCCAGCGGCGGTTGCAGGTCGTTTACCCGCGAGTGCAGCAGCAGGCTCAGGCGTACCTGGTCATAGACCACCGCGGCAGCCGGGGTGCCGCTGCTCATGCCGATGTCCAGCGCCAGGTCGAGGCCACCGAAGGTCAGGCGCTCCACGCCCTCGCACGCGGCGATTTCGCCGAGCGCGAGCAGGCCGCGGGCACTCTCGATCAGCGGCCACACCGGCTTGCCGCAAGACGCGGCGATGCGCACCTGCATGGCGCGCTCGGCCTTGGGCAACAGGATGCCGATGACGCCGGGCAACCGCCCGCACAGTTCCAGGTCGGCTGCCTGCTCGGGATCGCCGGCGGCGTTCACCCGCACCCGCACGCGGGCCTCGGGGTTGGCCTCGAGAAAGGCCGCCAGGTTGTCGCGGGCCTGGGCCTTGAGCGGTGCCTCGACGGCGTCCTCGAAGTCGACGACCACCGCGTCGGCGCCGCTGGCCAGGGCCTTGGCGAAACGCTCCGGACGGCTGCCGGGCACGAACAACGCGGTTCGCACGATGGGCTGCGCCGGGCTTTGCTGAATCATGGGGTTCTCCTGGGTCATACCGCGCCCTGCTCGTGCAGGCGCTGGATATCCCCGGCGGTATACCCCAGTTCCGTCAGGACGTCATCGGTTTGTTGGCCCAGCGCCGGCACGGCGTCCATGCGCGGCGCATAGGCGTTGCTGCTCGCCGGCGGCAACAGCGCCGGCAGGCGGCCGGCGGGGCTGTCGATTTCGCGCCAGCGGTCGCGGGCGGCCAGCTGCGGGTGCTGCCAGAGGCCACGCATGTCGTTGACGTGGGCATTGGCGATCTGCGCCTGTTCCAGGCGGTCGACCACCTGCTCGGCATCCAGGCCGGCGAACGCTTCGACGATCAGCGTGCGCAACGCATCGCGGTTGGCCACGCGCAGGCTGGTGGCCGTGAAGCGCGGGTCCGCCGCCAGCTCCGGGCGCTGCAGCACGACCTCGCAGAACAGCTTCCACTCGCGCTCGTTCTGCACGCCGAGCATGACGCTGCCGCCATCGCCGGTGGGGAACGGCCCGTAGGGATAGATGGTGGCGTGGGCGGCGCCGGCGCGCGGCGGCTGCGACTGGCCATCGAAGGCGTAGTACAGGGGAAAGCCCATCCATTCGGCCATGCCTTCGAGCATCGACACCTCGACGCGGCTGCCCTCCCCCGTGCGCCCGCGCAGCAGCAGCGCGGAAAGGATGCCGCTGTAGGCATACATGCCGGCGGAGATGTCGGCGATGGAGCAGCCGGCCTTGGCCATCTCGTCGGCGCCCGGCCCGCCGGTCACCGAGAGGAAGCCGCTCTCGCTCTGGATGAGCAGGTCATAGGCCTTCTTCTGCTCGTAGGGACCGCCTTCGCCGTAGCCGGAAATATCGCAGACGATCAGCCTCGGGAAGCGCTCGTGCAGCGCCTCGAACGACAGGCCCAGGCGCGCGGCGGCGCCCGGCGCGAGGTTCTGTACCAGCACGTCGGCGGTCTCCAGCAATTGTTCCAGCACGGTCTGGGCCGCGGCCTGCTTGAGGTCCAGGGACAGGCTTTCCTTGGAGCGGTTGGTCCAGACGAAGTGCGAGGCGAGCCCGCGCACGCGCTCGTCATAGCCACGGGCGAAGTCGCCGACGCCGGGGCGTTCGATCTTGATCACGCGGGCGCCGAGGTCGGCCAACTGGCGGGTGCAGAACGGCGCGGCGATGGCGTGTTCCAGGCTGATGACGGTGATGCCGTCGAGGGGACGCGAACTCATGGGCACTCCAGACGCCGGCCGGCGGCCGACGCGCATAGTCAGAAATACCGGGCGGCCATCCCGCCGCCCGCTGCGGGCTTAACGGAAGTCGCCGAGGTCCGGCAGCGCGTGCAGCCGCCAGCTGGCCTGCACCAGACGCTGTGCCTCGGCCTCGCTGCGCTGGCCGGCAAAGGCCAGCAGGCGGCGAAACTTGTCCTCCAGCTCGGCGCGGCTCAGGCCGTTGCCCGGATCGCCCTTGGGCTCGTCGATGGCGCCGTGCAGCTGGCGGCCATCGGTGGTGAGCACATCGACGCGACCGAGCCAGCGACGCGGGTAGGCGCCGTCCACGTCCGCATCGAGCTGCATGCTGACCTTCTCGCGGAAGGCCGCGACCTCGGGATCGCTCAGGGAGAACTCCTCGAACTCCACCAGCCCGGCCTTGCCGTGCACGGCGATCAGCCCCAGCACGGTGCCCATGGAGAACTTCGCCTGGTGCACCGTCTGCGGCACCACCACGCGGCCGAGCACATCGATGGCGCCCTGGTGCACGCGGGCGGTGACCTGGGCGATGTCGCCGTGCTTGAGCCCCTCGCGCTGCATCAGGCCCAGCAGCGCGTCGGCGGCGGGATGGGTATGGCGGCAGGAGGCGTGGAACTTGTAGGAGGTCTCGCAGAGCGCCCAGCGCGTGCCCAGGCCGTCCACCAGCCGGCTCGGGTCGGCGTCGCTGGACATGCCGGCGGCCATGCCCTGCTCGCCTTCGAGGATGTTCTGCGCGCCGCTCAGGCCGTCGGCCGTCAGGTAGGCGGCGAGCAGGCCGTCGGCGGCGGCCTTGGCGGTGTGCAGCTGCTTGGAATCGGCAGCGTCGCGCAGGAATTCCCACAACCCGGCGGCCTGGGTACCGGCGCTGCCCAGGCAATGGACGAACTGGCGGCTGTCCAGGCCCAGCAGCTTGCCCACGGCAACGGCGGCGGCCAGGGTGCCGACCGTGGCGGTGGTGTGGAAGATGCGGTAGTGCGAGCGGCCGAGGAACTCGCCGATGCGGATGCCCGCCTCGTAGCCGGCGACGCTGGCGAGGATCAGTTCGCGGCCGGACTTGCCCAGCTCCTGCGCCGCCGCCAGGGCCGCCGGGAAGACCACGGTGGCCGGGTGCAGCACGGAGCTGTTGTGCAGGTCGTCCTGCTCCACCAGGTGCGAGCTGGCCGCGTTCACCAGCGCGGCGAAGTAGGCGGAGGTGGAACTGCCGTCCACCAGCACGCGGCTCTTGCCGCTGGCCGGGCCCATGCGCCGGGCGTAGCGCTGGAACAGCGGGATCGGGTGGCGGTCCTGGCTGGCCAGGGCCGAGCCGAGCCAGTCGAGGAACAGCTCCTCGGTGTAGGCGACCACGGACGCGGGCAGGTCTTCGTAACGCAGGCCGGCGAGGAATTCGGCCAGGGCGTGGGTATTGTTCATGGTTGTTCTCGTCCCGGCTTAGAAGGAGCGCGGCAGTTCGAGCAGGTGCTCGGCCACGTACGACAGGATCAGGTTGGTGGAGATCGGCGCCACCTGGTACAGGCGGGTCTCGCGGAACTTGCGCTCGACGTCGTATTCGTTGGCGAAGCCGAACCCGCCGTGGGTCTGCAGGCAGGCGTTGGCCGCTTCCCAGCTGGCCTTGGCGGCGAGGTACTTGGCCATGTTGGCGGCGGCCCCGGCGTTCCTGCCGCTGTCGTATTCCTGGCAGGCGCGCCAGCGCATCAGGTCCGCGGCCTCGATCTCGATATGCGCCTCGGCGATGGGGAACTGCACGCCCTGGTTCTGCCCGATCGGGCGGCCGAACACCACGCGGTCGCGGGCGTACTGTGCGGACTTCTCGGTGAACCAGCGACCATCGCCGATGCACTCGGCAGCGATCAGCGTGCGTTCGGCGTTGAGGCCGTCGAGGATGTACTTGAAGCCCTTGCCTTCCTCGCCGATCAGGCTGCTGGCCGGCAGCTCCAGGTTGTCGAAGAACAGCTCGTTGGTCTCGTGGTTGACCATGTTGGCGATCGGCTGCACGGTCAGGCCGTTGCCGATGGCCTCGCGCAGGTCGACCAGGAAGATCGACATACCCTCGGACTTTTTCTTCACCTCGGCCAGCGGCGTGGTGCGGGCCAGCAGGATCATCAGGTCGGAATGCTGGATGCGCGAGATCCACACCTTCTGCCCGTTGATCACGTACTTGTCGCCCTGGCGCACGGCGGTGGTCTTGATCTTGGTGGTGTCGGTGCCGGTGGTCGGCTCGGTGACGCCCATGGACTGCAGGCGCAGTTCGCCGCTGGCCAGTTTCGGCAGGTAGTAGGCCTTCTGCTCGGCGCTGCCGTTACGCAGCAGGGTGAACATGTTGTACATCTGCCCGTGGATGGTCCCGGAGTTGCCGCCGCAATGGTTCACCTCCTCGAGGATCACCGACGCCTCGGCCAGGCCGAGGCCCGAGCCTCCGTACTCTTCCGGGATCATCGCGCTGAGCCAGCCGGCCTCGGTCATGGCGCGCACGAAGTCCTCGGGGAAGCCCTTCTCTTCGTCGATCCGGCGCCAGTACTCGGCGGGGAACTCCGCGCACAGGGCGCGCACGCCGTCACGGATGGCCTGGAGTTCTTCGGGGGTGGACGTCATCGAAACACCTCATGTCGTTCTTGTTGGAGGCACCGGAAACGGTGCGGTCAGTCGAATTCCACGTCGCCACGCTGGGCGATGCCGGCGCCGTTGCCGGCCCAGACCTCGGCCTTGCCGGGGCCGCTCAGGCGGCCGCCGGCTTCGAACGGCTCGGGGCTGATCAGCGGGCGCAGGCCGCGGTAGGCATAGCGGCGCAGGCGCGCGTCGGGGTTGGCGCGGCAGAACGCGCGCAGGTTCAGGGTGGCGATCAGCGGGCCGTGCACCACCAGGCCGGGGTAGCCCTCGGTGTCGGTGACGTAGGGCCAGTCGTAATGGATGCGGTGGCCGTTGAAGGTCAGCGCGGAATAGCGGAACAGCAGGATCGGCGACGGCACCACGGCCTCGCTCCAGTCCCCTGCTGGCAGTGCATCGCCGCTGGAGAGCTTGGGCGGGCTGGGCTCGCGGTAGACGATGTCCTGCTCTTCGCTGAACGCCAGGCGACCGTCCTGCTGGAAGTCGTGGCGCAGGGTGACGAACAGCAGCGAACCGGTGCGGCCGTGCTTTTCCTCGACATTCAGGATGGTGGTGGTGCGTTTCGCCACGCCGCCGACGCGCAGCGGCGCGTGGAATTCCAGGCGGCCGCCGGCCCACATGCGGTTGCGCCCCTCGGCCGGGGGCAGGAAGCCACCGCGCGCGGGATGGCCGTCGGCGCCCAGGCCCGGCTCGGTCACTTCATCCTGGAAGAACATCCAGTGCCATAGCGGCGGCAGCGCCTCGCCGGCGGCGGGCGCATCTTCGGCCAGGGTCACGGCCAGGCGGCGGACCAGCAACGTACTCAGTTCTTCCTCGCGCTCCTGGGAGCGGCCGATCCAGTCGGCGTAGGGCGAATCGCTCATGTCGGACCTCTTGGCGTCATCGATGGACGGAGCATGCAACAGGGCTTGCGTTCGTCGAATCCACATTTTCATAATCCAGCGTTAAGCACTGCCGAACGCCGCCTCCACTCTTCAGCCTGTCGGGGCTGCCTGCCGTTTACCGGAGACCCCATGCATTTCGATCTCGCCGACCTGCGACTCTTCGCGCACATCGCCGAAGCCCCCAGCCTGACCCAGGGCGCGCGCCGCGCTCACCTCTCGGCCGCCGCCGCCAGCGCGCGGATCAAGGCGCTGGAAGGCCAGCTCGACTGTCGCCTGCTGTACCGCGACAACCGTGGCGTCGAGCTGACCCCGGCCGGCCAGCGCCTGCTGCAGCATGCGCGGCTGATCCTGCGTCAGGTGGACCACCTGAAGAGCGACTTCAGCGGCCAGGCTGGCGACCAGGTCGGGCACATCCGCATCTTCGCCAACACCACGGCGGTGACCGAATTCCTCCCCGAGCTGCTGGCGGACTTCCTCGCCGGGCGCCCCGGCGTCAGCATCGACCTGCAGGAGCGGCTGAACCGCGACATCGTCCGCGCCATCCTCGACGGCTCGGCGGACCTGGGGATCGTCGCCGGCCCGGTGCGCGCCGAAGGGCTGCAGATCGTTCACTTCAGCACCGACCGCCTGGTGCTCGCCGTGGCGCCGGAGCACCCGCTGTGCGCCCTGCCCCGCCTGACCCTGGCCGATACGCTGGACTACCCGCACATCGCCCTGCATGAGGGCAGCACCCTGCAGAGCTTCCTGCGCGAGCAGGTGGAGCGCGTCGGCGGCGACCTCAACCTGCGCATCCAGGTGGCCAGCTTCGAAGCCATCTGCCGGATGGTGGAAGCCGGGGTCGGCATCGGCGTGATCCCCGAGACCGCCGCCGTGCGCCACAGCCGCACCATGAACCTGCGCATCCTGGCGCTGGACGAGCCCTGGGTGGTCCGCGAACGCAGCGTGCTGCTGCGCGAGCGCGAAGCCCTGCCGGCCTGCGCCCGCGCGCTGGTGGACCTGCTGCGCGGCGCGCCATCACACCCTGGCGCGCTGACGTGATGACGCGGTGGTTTGCGTTGAGCATCGCAAGCCAATATGATGCATATATGTTTTGTTATGCTTCATAACGTATTGCATTCGCGAGAGACGAGAGACGAGAGAATCATGGGCATCATCAACCTCGACGACGACCTCCACGACCAGTTGCGCCGCGCCAGCTCCGTGGCCTGTCGCTCGATCAACGCGCAGGCGGCGTTCTGGATCAAGATCGGCATGCTCTGCGAGCTGGAGCCGACCCTGAGCTTCAACGAGATCGTCACCCGCGAGCTGCAGGAGGCCGGGGTCCGGTACGCTGCCGCCGGAGGCGCCAAGTGATCAAGACCGCGGCGGAACTGGCGCTGATGGCCGAATCCGGTCGCTTGCTGGCGAAGGTCTTCGGCTTCGTCGATACGCTGCCACTGGAAGGCATGACGACCCTGGAGGTGAATGACCGGGTCGAGCGCTACATCGTCGACGAGCTGCAGGCCAGGCCGGCCAGCAAGGGCCAGTACGGTTTCGCCTTCGTGCTCAACGCCTCGCCCAACCAGGTGGTCTGCCATGGCGTGCCATCCGAGGCGGACCGGCTGCGCGACGGCGACATCGTCAACTTCGACATCACCCTGGAAAAGAACGGCTTCATCGCCGACTCGAGCAAGACCTACCTGGTCGGCAACGTCTCCCCCGCCGCCCGGCGCCTGGTGGACGTCACCTACGAGGCGATGTGGAAAGGCATCCGCGCGGTGAAACCCGGCGCCCGCCTGGGCGATATCGGCCACGCCATCGAACGGCACGCGCGGCAGCACGGCTATACCGTGGTCGAGGACTACTGCGGCCACGGCATCGGCCGCGAGATGCACGAGTCGCCGCAGGTGCTGCACGTCGGCCGCCCTGGCACCGGGCAGGTCCTCAGGCAGGGCATGACCTTCACCATCGAGCCGATGCTCAACCAGGGCCACTCCGGCGTGAAAACCCTGGCGGACGAATGGACCGTGGTCACCCTCGACGGCCAATTGTCTGCGCAGTTCGAACACACGGTGGCCGTCACCGCCAAGGGCGTCGAGGTGCTGACGCTGCGCGCCGAAGAGCGCGCCGCAGGGCTTGCGTAGAACGCGAGAGGGAAGTTTCCGCGCCATATGCCAGACCTGTAGGAGCTGGCCATGCCTGCGACAGCACAACCAATGCCTTTAAGGAAATTGCTGAAATTCCGAAATAATCAGAATTTTATTGCGCACCTGACAAAATACGAGCAATCAAACGCCAGCCTACGTCCCGTCACATTCCCTAGAATGTTCTCCTGCTGCTCTTCCACCTTCCCGGCCCCCAAGGAGGCCCGCGATGACCTGTGCCCTCTCCCTCGAAGCGCTGGCCTACGACCACCACGATGGCGAGGAAATCCTGCCGCACTGCCACAACCAGGCGCAGCTCATCCATTCCCTCTCGGGCGTGATGCTGGTGGCGGCGGCGCAGAAGAACTGGGTGGTGCCCGCCGGCCACGCGCTGTGGGTACCGCCGGGCACCGAGCACCAGATCCGCATGTTCGGCAACGTGCGGATGCGCACGCTGTTCATGCCCGCTTCCACCTGGCCCTGGGGCGGGCAGCAGTGCCAGTTGATCGAGGTAACGCCGCTGCTGCGCGAGTTGCTGGTCGCCGCCAGTGCACTGCCGGCCGGTGATGGCAGCGCCCACCGCCGCCGCTGCCTGCACGAACTGCTGCTGGTGGAGATGGATGCGGCGCAGACGGTCGCCATTCACCTCGCCATGCCCCATGATCCGCGCCTGCTGCGGCTGTGCAACGCAGTGATCGCAGCGCCAGCGGACGAAACCGGCATGGAGGACTGGGCGCAGCGCTTGAACATGAGCAGCCGCACCCTGGCCCGGCTGTTCCAGCGCGAGCTGGGGATGAACTTCGGCGATTGGCGCACCCGCGTGCGCATGGTGCTCAGCCTGCAACGGCTGACCGCCGGCGCCTCGGTGCTGGAAGTGGCGCTGGAACACGGCTACCAGAGCCCCAGCGCCTTCTCCCAGACCTTCAAGCGCATCCTCGGGCAGTCGCCCAGCCACTACCTGGCCGCGCGCAGCTGAGCAGCGTGTCCGTTTCGCGAGGCTGCTTGTCCGCCGCGCGAGAGAGCCGCGGCGGCTGAATCCCTAACCTGCGGAAGTCCGACTACAAGTGACTTCCCGACATGCCCAACCCATCCCCGAAACCGCGACACTCGCTGCTCGCGCTGGCCTGTGCCGGCCTGCTGCTGGGCGGCTGCGCGGCCGTCAGCGAACCCGCGACGCCGCCTGCCCGGCTTTCCCCCGGCGGCGACTGGCAGGCCCTCGCCCGCGGCACCGCTGCCCAGGAGCCGCCCGCCGACTGGTGGCGGCTGTACCAGGACCCGCAGCTCGACCACCTGGTAGCCCAGGCCCTGCAACACAACCAGGACCTGCAAGCCTCCCTCGCCCACGTCGACGAGCTGCTCGCCCTGCTCGGCCAGGCGCGGGCGCAGCGCTGGCCCGCCACCACGCTGAGCTGGCAGACCTTCTACGGCCGCACCGGCGACGACCAGACCCTGGCCCAGGCCACCGACCGCCGCGCCGCTTCGCAGTGGAACCAGGTGCCGGGGTTCGCGCTGGACTACCAGCTCGACCTCTGGGGCCAGGTTCGCCAGTCGATCCTCGCCGCCACGGCCAACGCCGAAGCGGCGCAGGCGGCCCACGACCAGTTGCGCGTCAACGTCGCCGCCGGCACCGCTCGCGCCTATGCCAATGCCTGCGCCTATGCCGCGCGGGCCGCCATCCAGCAGCACTCGGCCGTGACCGTGGAGCGCAGCCTCGACCTCACGCTGCGCCAGCGCCGCGCCGGCCTGGTCACCGAGCTGGAGGTGGACCGCGTGCGCAGCCTGCTGGAGGAAACCCGTGCCCTGCTGCCGCGCCTGCAAGCCGAACACCAGGCGGCGCTGGAAGAACTCGGCGTGCTCACCGGCAGCGAGCCAGGGCACCTGCCGGCGGCCGTGAGCGACTGCCAACAGGTGCCACAGCTCCGCCAGGCGTTGCCGGTGGGCGATGGCTGGGCACTGCTGCGGCGCCGTCCGGACATCCGCGCCGCCGAACGCACGTTGGCGGCCGCCGGGCATACCGTCGGCGTGCGCCAGGCGGACTTCTACCCGAACGTGTCCTTTGGCGCCTCGATCACCTCCTCCGCCGAGCGCCTGCATGACCTCGGCGACCATGAGGCGATCACTTATGCCGTCGGGCCGCTGATCCGCTGGAACTTCCCCAACCTGCTGGCCACCCGCGCCCGCCTCGATGGCGCGCAGGCCCATGAGCGCCAGCAGCTCGCGCGCTTCCAGCAGCAGGCGCTGGTCGCGCTCAAGGAGGTCCGCCAGAACCTGGCGCGCTACCGCGGCGAGATCGGCCACCGCGATGCCCTGGGCAGCGCACTGGACAGCAGCCGCAACGCCTACCGCCTGGCGCAGCTGAACTACCAGGCCGGCGCCCTGGACTTCCTCGACGTGCTCGACAGCGAGCGCGCCATGGTCCGCCTCGAAGCCGAGAAGGCCGAGGCCGACCGGCGCCTGGTCGAGCGCCAGATCGAACTTTTCCACGCCCTCGGTGGCGGCTGGCAGGCAACGCCGGCCGGCGAACCCGCCGGGGTCATCACCGTTTCCACGAGACCCGCGCAATGAACATGGCCGTCGATGAACCGCAAACCGCCGCCGCACCCGCCACAAGGCTCAACAGCAAGCGCCGCCTGATCGGGCTGGGCGGTGGTGTTCTCGCCATCGCCGCCCTGGCCGTCGGCGCTTACTGGGTCAGCATTGGCCGCTACCTGGAGGAAACCGACGACGCCTATGTGCGCGCCGACTGGATCGCCATCAGCCCGAAGGTCGCAGGCTACGTCGCCGAGGTGCTGGTGGACGACAACCAGCGCGTCAGCGCCGGCACGGCGCTGGTCCGCATCGAGGACCGCGACTACCAGGCCCGCCTGCAGCAGGCGCAGGCACGACGCAACGCGGCGCAGGCCGCCATCGCCGCCCAACAGGCCGCGCTGGTGACGCTGGACGCGCAGCTCAAGGAACAGCAGGCGCTGATCGACCAGGCCGCCGCCGACGTCGCCAGCGCCCAGGCCGAACGCCAGCGCGCGCAACTGGATTACCAGCGCTACCGCGACCTGGCGGCGCAGCAGGCCGCCAGCAGCCAACGCCTGGAAAGCGTCACCGCCGACTTTGCCCGGGCGCGCTCGGCACTCAGCCGCGCGGAGGCCGCCGCCAGCCGGCAACGTACCCGCCTGGGTGTGCTCCAGGCCAGCCACGCACAGGCTGCCGCCCAACTGCAACAGCAGCAGGCCCGCGCCGCGGAGGCGGACGCCAGCCTTGCCCTGGCGGAGCACCAACAGGAGGACACGCTGATCCGCGCGCCCATCGACGGCATGGTCGGCCAGCGCCGCGTGCGCCAGCGCCAGTACGTCACGCCAGGCTTGCCGCTGCTGGCGCTGGTTCCGGTGGAGCAGTCCTACGTGGTCGCCAACTTCAAGGAAACCCAGCTGCGCCGGATGCGCCCCGGCCAGCCGGTGGAGGTGCGCGTGGACAGCTTCCCCGATGCCCGCCTGCACGGCCGCGTCGAGAGCGTCTCGCCCGGTTCCGGGGCGATATTCGCCCTGCTGCCGCCGGACAACGCCACCGGCAACTTCACCAAGATCGTCCAGCGCTTCCCGGTGAAGATTGCCCTCGATGCCGACGCGCGCCGACAGGTGCCGATCCTGCCCGGCATGTCGGTGATCGCCGAGGCGGACACCCGTGGCCAAGACGAGGCGCAACGCCATGGCCAGTGATACCGAGAAGACCTCGCTCAAGGCCTGGGTGGCGGTGATCGGCGGCCTGTTCGGCTGCTTCATGGCGGGCATGAACGTCCACGTCACCAGCGCCGCCCTGCCGGAAATCCAGGGCTCGCTGAGCGCCAGTTTCGAGGAGGGCTCGTGGATCTCCACGGCCTACCTGGTCGCCGAGATCGTGATGATCCCGCTGACCGCCTGGCTGGTGGAAGTATTCTCCCTGCGCCGGGTCATGCTGGTGGGGTCGGCGATCTTCCTGGCGGCCTCGGTGGCCTGTTCGTTCTCCCCTAACCTGGCCACCCTGATTGCCATCCGCGTCGTCCAGGGCGCGGCCGGCGCGGTGCTGATCCCGCTGTCGTTCCAACTGATCATCACCGAGCTGCCCGCCTCGCGGGTGGCCATGGGCATGGCACTGTTCAGCCTGTCCAACAGCGTCGCCCAGGCGGCCGGCCCCTCCATCGGCGGCTGGCTCACCGACGCCTACAGCTGGCGCTGGATCTTCTACCTGCAACTGATCCCCGGCGTGTTCCTGCTGGCCGCCGTGGCCTGGGCCATCGCCCCGCAGACACCGCAGCTGGAGAAGCTGCGCCAGGGCGACTGGCTGGGCATCGCCAGCATGATCGTCGGCCTGGGCGCGGTGCAGATCGTGCTGGAAGAAGGCGGTCGCAAGGACTGGTTCGGCTCCGAGTTCATCGTCTGGATGCTGGTGATCGGCGTCGGCGCCCTGCTGCTGTTCATCTACACGCAGCTGTACGGCCGGCGCTCGTTCATCAACCTGCGCCTGCTGGCCGGCTACAACTTCGGCGTGGCCAGCGCGGCGATGTTCATCTTCGGCGCGGCGACCTTCGGCCTGGTATTCCTGGTGCCCAACTACCTGTCCCAGCTGCACGGCTACAACGCCCGGGAGATCGGCATCAGCCTGATCGCCTACGGCCTCGTGCAATTGCTGCTGGCGCCACTGATGCCGCGCCTGATGCGCTGGCTGAACCCCAAGCTGATGGTCGCCAGCGGGTTCGCCATCATGGCCCTGGGCTGCTACCTCGGCGCGCACCTGGACGCCGACAGCGCCGCCAACGTGATCATTCCCTCGACCGTGGTGCGCGGCATCGGCCAGCCCTTCATCATGGTGGCGCTGTCGGTGCTGGCGGTGTCCGGCCTGTCCAAGCAGGAAGCCGGTTCGGCCTCGGCGCTGTTCTCCATGCTGCGCAACCTCGGCGGCGCGGTGGGCACCGCGGCGCTGACGCAGATCGTCTCGCAGCGCGAACGCTTCCATTCCGAGCGCATCGGCGAGCAGGTGACGCTCTTCGCGCCGGCCCTGCAGGAGCGCGTGCAGGGTGACCCCGGCGGGGTATTCGCCCTCAACGAATGGCTGCCGGAGCAGGCCGAAACCCTCGCGCGGCTGGGCGCGCATATCCGCCACGAGGCGTTCCTCATGGCCTACGGCGATGCGTTCTACCTGTCCTTCCTCGCCCTGCTCGCTTGCGCGGTAGCCGCGCTGGCATTGCGCGGCAACCGCAACGCCTAGCGGAATGCGCCGCTGCCAGGAACGCCGTTCGTAACTTCCACTGAACCCGCAGCCCCCTGCCCGCTCACACCCTCAGGGCGCGCTCGGCGCGCCCGTTTCGCCCATGTGCACGGGAGGTCTGAGATGAACGAGCAGAACGTCAGTGGATGGGAGCGCGCCTTGTCCTTGGCAATCGGCCTGGCCGGTATCGGCAAGGGTGTGCGCCGCGGTGGCGTGAGCGGCTGGCTGGAGGTGGCGGCGGCGGTGCTGGTGGTCAAGCGCGGCCTGACCGGGCGCTGTCGGATGAAGGCGCTGCTGGGCGACCTGCAGCAGGCGTCGGTTGCCGAGGTGCACCCCTTGCCGGAGCCGGCCACGCGCCGTGGCCCGGGCCGCACCGGGAAACGCTGAGCGGGTCGCAACGCAGCCAGCCGCTCCGCTTGCCGCCGGCACGCTATAGTCAGCGGTGCCGGCGCCAGGGTGTGGTTCACACCGATGGAACGCGGCGGCTGCTCGTGTGCTCTTAACGACACAGTCCCCTCGCCACGACTCTTGCGGCCCCTGACGACATGGAACAGCTTTCCGACTTCGCCGCCGACCCGGATGTCTCCGCTGCGCACGCCTGCGCGGACGCCGCGGCGGACGTCGCCACCCTCATCCGCACGCGCGACTGGAGCGACTCGCCGCTCGGTGCGCCGGCCAGCTGGTCAGCCAGCCTGCAGACACTGATGCGCACGGTGCTGCCGGTGAAGGCGCAGATCGTCCTGTTCTGGGGCCCGCAATACGTCGCCCTGTACAACGACGCCTACGTGCCGAGCATCGGCGCCAAGCACCCGCGCGCCCTCGGCCGCCCCGCCCAGGAGAACTGGACCGAGCTGTGGGACGACCTCGAGCCACTGCTGCGCGGCGTGCGCGAAACCGGCGAAACCTTCGCCGCCAAGGATCGCCCCTTCTATATCGAGCGCCATGGCGCCGGCGAAACGGTGTACTTCGACGTCTCCTATTCCGCCGTGCGCGATGACGACGACTCCATCGGCGGCGTGCTGTGCATCGTCACCGAAACCACCGAGCGCGTGCAGTTCGAGCGGCGCCAGGCGTTCCTGCTGGAGCTGGGGCGCGCCCTGCCCGCCACCAGCGCCCCCGACCACATCGAAGCCATCGCCGTGCGCAAGCTGGGCGAGGAACTGGGCGCCAGCCGGGTGTTCTTCGGCGAGGACAACGGCGATGGGGTCACCTTCGATGTCGCCCAGGAGTTTCTCGACGGCGCCCACAGTGCGCTGGGCCGCCACCGCTACCGCAGCTTCGGCGGCGAGTTGCTGCGCTCCTTGCAGGCCGGCCTGCCGGTAACGCGGCACTACCGCAACGACGACGGCAACCTGCCCGAAGGCGAAGCGCAGACCCGGCGCGACCTGCAGCTGGCCGCGACCCTGCACGTGCCGGTGATCCGCCATGGCGTACTGGAAGCGGTGCTGGCGGTCCATCACGAACAGCCCCACAGCTATGCCGAGTTCGAGCTGCGCCTGGCCGAGGAAACCGCCAAGCAGGCCTGGACGGCGATCCTGCACGCCCGCGCCGAAGCGGCGCTGCGTGCCAGCTCCGCGCAACTGTCGGCGATGTTCGACCAGGCCAGCGCCGGCATTGCGCTGTGCGACCGCGAGGGGTACTTCAAGCGCGTCAACGAGCGTTACTGCGAGATCGTCGGGCGCTCGCGCGAGGAGCTGTTGCATACCCGCCTGCAGGAGATCGACGAGCTGTCACCGAGCGGCTCGCTCATGCCAAAGGAGATCGTCCGTCGCCATCTGCGCCCCGATGGCAGCGACGTCTGGGTGCAGGACCAGCTCACGCCGCTGCTCGATGAACAGCGCGCCGTCACCGGCATGCTCTGCGTCTGCGTCGACATCAGCGCACGCATCCGCGCCGAGAACGAGCTGCGCGGGGTCAACGAGGGCCTGGAGGAACGCGTGGCCGCCATGGTCGCCCAGCGCGAGACCGCCGTGGCGCAGCTGCACGAGGCGCGCAAGATGGAGATGATCGGCCAGCTCACCGGCGGCATCGCCCACGACTTCAACAACCTGCTGACGCCGATCATGGCGTCGCTGGAGCTGGTGCGCCGGCGCCTGGACGACGAGCGCTCCACCACCCTGATCGATGGCGCGCTGCAAGCGGCCGATCGCGCGCGCATCCTGGTCGGCCGCCTGCTGACCTTCGCCCGCCGGCAGACCCTCAAGCCCCAGGTGGTGTCGCTGCGCGAGCTGGTCAGCGACATGCGCGACCTCATCGAACGCTCCCTGGGCAGCATGATCGAGGTGGTGATCGAGATTCCCGAACGCCTGCCGGCGGTAATCGTCGACCCGCACCAGCTGGAGCTGGCGGTTCTCAACCTGGCGGTCAACGCCCGCGATGCCATGGCCGAGGGCGGCCAGCTGAAGATCGTCGGCAAGGTCAGCGACATTGCCGACGGCCAGTTCGACGGCATCGCCGCCGGGCGCTACGTCGGCCTGGTGGTGAGCGACAACGGCAGTGGCATGAGCGCGCAGACCCTGGCGCGCTGCCTGGAGCCGTTCTTCTCCACCAAGGGCGTGGGCAAGGGCACGGGGCTCGGGCTGTCCATGGTGCAGGGGCTGGCGGCGCAGTCTGGCGGCGGCCTGGGCATTGCCTCGCAGGTGGGCAGCGGCACGCAGGTCACGGTGTGGCTGCCGATCACCGACGAGCTGGCCAGCGACGATGACGGGGAGGTCTTCGACGCGCCGGTGGCGCCGCGGCCGATCCACGTGCTGCTGGTGGATGACGAGGACATGGTGCGCTACACCACGCGCCTGCAGCTGCGCGACCTCGGCTACCAGGTCACTGATGCGCCGTCGGCGGCGGCGGCCATGGCGCTGATCGACAACGGCCTGGTCCCGGACGTGCTGGTCACGGACCACATCATGGCCGACCGCACCGGCGCGCAACTGGCCCAGGACCTGCGCCAGCGCTTTGCCCAGCTGCCCGTGCTGATCATCACCGGCTACGCCAACCTCACGCCGAGCCAGATTCGCGGCTACGAGGTGCTGTCCAAGCCCTTCCGCCGCGCCGAACTGGCCGCGCGCCTGCTGCAGCTGGTGAACCCCGGCTGAGGGTGTGGGGGCGCTGTCGCAGGGGCGGACCTTGTCCGCGAAGGCCGTTCGTGCGCAGCGGGTGTCGGTGCGGGCTGGAGGGAATCGCCTGCCGACGAGGTCGCGGGCATGGCCCGCTCCTACAAGGGAGCGCTGCGGTGCGGGCGCGCGTAGGAGCGGACCTTGTCCGCGAAGGCCGTTCGTGCGCAACGGGTGTCGGTCGCGGGTTGGAGGGAATCGCCTGCCGGCGAGGTCGCGGGCATGGCCCGCTCCTACAAGGGAACGCCTGCGGTGCGGGCGCGCGTAGCCCCGGCCTATCCGTGGGGATTCAGGGGCGAGTCTTCTTCGACGACAGGCCAGGCCGGGCGAACTTGACGATCAGCAGGTTGCCGTCCTTGTCGCGCTTGACCGTCACCTCGGCCACGCGGATGTTCGCCGGCAGCGAGCCCAGCACCTGCTGGGCGCTCAGGCCCGGCTTGATGTACTGGTCGAGCTGCTCGTACAGGCGATAGGTGATGCTGCCGTTGCGCAGCGCGTGGGTCTCGAAGTCGCCGATGGCCTTGGCGTCGGCTTCGGTGCGGTTCGGGTTCAGGGTGTGGGCCAGCACGTCCACGACGTTCTTGTCGTCGGCGATCGCCACCAGCATGTAGGTCTTCGCCACCTGCTGCAGCACGCGGCGGTAGTTCGCGTCGCTGTATTCGCCGTACAGCGAGGCGTCCACCAGTTTCTGCTGGTTGAAGGTCAGGGCCAGGCGGAAACGCGCACCGGCGTACTCGACGTTCTCCTTGCAGCGCACGGTGGCGCCGGTGGACTCCAGGCACGGGGCAAAACCCTGCTTCTCGCCGATGCCCCTCTGCGCCGCGCCATAATTGTACTTGCCGAACAGCGGGTCAGCCGCGCACGCCACGCCCGCCACGCACATCAACAGTGCCCCGATCGCCCATCTGCCCATCACACGCCAACCTCGTTCAATGCAAAGCACGCGAGGATAGAGGATTCGCAGCGCGAATGTTCATCCGATGCCGATGATCGGGCATGGAAGAAGGCAGGTTCGCGAGCAAGCTCGCTCCTACACGCAGCGCCTGCTTTTTGTAGGAGCGAGCTTGCTCGCGAACCACCCGGCACTATCAGTCGAACCGGTACTCCAGCCCCGCCCCCGCATACCAGGAGCGTCCCGGCGCCGCCTCGTAGTAGCGGCCGTTGCTGTCGCCGACGATCACCGAGCCGACGTACTGGCGATCCAGCAGGTTGTCCAGGCGCACCAACTGGTGGAAGGTCCAGGGCCCCACGTGCTGTTCGAAGCGGGTGCGCCAGTTGAACACCGCGTAGCTGGGCGCGGGCTTGTCCTCGTTGCTGTCCTCGACGTAGACCTTGCTGCGGTACTGGCCTTCGACGCCCATGCTGATGCCGTCCTGCGGCTTCCACACCAGCTCGCCGAACAGGCTGCTGCCGGGCACGCCAGGCAGGTGGTTGCCCTTTTCGATGGTGCTGCCGCTCTCGACGAAATCCTCGTCATAGGTGGCGTCGAGACGGGTGTAGGCCAGGTTGGCCTGCCAGTGTTCGGACAGGTCGCTCTGCACGCCCAGCTCGAAGCCGCGGCGCAGCGTCTTGCCGGCGTTCTGGTAGCTGGTGCGTCCGCCGGTGGAGCTGGCGACGACGATCTCGTCGTCGGTGCGGATGTCGAAGATCGCCGCATTGATCCGCGTGTTGCCGGCGACCTTGGCCTTCAGGCCGATCTCGTACTGGGTGCTGGTGGCCGGCTCGAGGCCGAAGTTGAAGCTCTCGGTCAGGCCCGGCGCATAGGCCATCTCGGCCTGGGTCGGGGTCTCGAAGCCCTTGCCGGCGCTGACGTAGCCGTGCAGCTGCGGGGTGAAGGCGTACATCACCGAGAGCGACGGGGTGTTCTGCTGGTACTTCTTCGAACCGCTGGAATCGCCGTTGGCCAGGTAGTGGTCGTCCACTTCCATCTTCATGGTGCTGTGCCGCAGGCCGGCGTCGACAGTCCAGTTGCCCAGCTCCCAGCGCGCCTGCACATAGGGGTCGAGGCTGGTGGCGATGTCGTTCTCGTTGCGCCGCAGCTCGCCCTTCACGCCCAGCTGGTCGCCGCTGAAGTTCTGGAAGCCCTTGCGGTCATCCTCGCTGCGGTCGTAGTCCACCCCCGTGGTGACGGTCAGCTCGCCCGGCACGCCGTGCACCGGCTGGATCCAGCGCAGGGTGCCGCCGTGGAATTCGCGGTCGAAGTCCACGACGCCGCCGCCACGCTGGGCATTGGACACCACGCCCCGCGGGATCGACAGGTACTGCACCACGCTGCGCTGGCCGGCGTAGAGGTTGAACTGCAGGGTGGCGTCGCCGACGTAGCGCTCGTAGTTCATGCCCAGTTGCTGGTGGTCGATGCTCTTGCGCGTGTTGTACAGCTCGGCGGCCGGCGCGACCGAACGCGGGTCGTGCTGGTAGGCGTCCCAAGTCTGGCCCAGCGGGTCCTGGGTGTTGTTCTGCTCCAGGCTGCTGTAGATCAGCGCCATCCGGCTGTCTTCGTCGGGCTTGAAGTTGAGCTTGGCGAAGGTCTGGTCGCGGCGCGCAGCGCTGTGGTCGCGGTAGCCGTCGGTATCCATGCGCGAGGCATCGAGCAGGAAGCCGGCCTGGTCGGTGCCACCCTCGGCAAACAGGTGGTTCTTGTTGAAGCCGTCGCTGCCGACGGTGGATTCGGCGCCGACCTTCGGCGGGCCATAGCCGTCGCGGGAGAACATCTGGATCACCCCGCCGCTGTTGCTGCCATAGAGCGTCGAAGCCGGGCCGCGCAGCACTTCGATGCGGTCGGCGACGTCGAGGTTCAGCGTCGCTGCCTGGCCCTGGCCGTCCGGCGTGCTGGCCGGGATGCCGTCGCTGAGCAGCTTCAGCCCGCGAATGCCGAAGGCCGAGCGCGCGCCGTAACCGCGGGAGGAAATCTGCAGGTCCTGGGCGTAGTTCTGGCGGTTCTGCACCACCAGGCCGGGTACGCGCTGCAGCACTTCGGAGGCGTTGACGCCGAGCTGGCCGTCACCGAGCTGCGGTTGCTGCACGGTATCGATGGAGAACGGCAGGTCGAAGCTCGACACCGGCGCATAGGCCCCCGTCACCACCATGGGCGCGGCCAGCACGTCCTCGGCGGCCTGGGGTTCGGCCGCACGCACCGCCTGGCCATGGGCGACGCCGCAGATCAGCAGCGGCAGGAGCGTGAGCCGGGCGGGCACAGCGGAGCGGGAATCGGGCACGGCAGCTAGGATTCTTCTGTAGGACCGGGCAGCGATGCTGCCAGTCCGGGCGGCTTCTGCACAGGGGCTTCGCGGGCCGGCATGTTCCGGGCGGAGGCGGGAGTCCATCGGGTTCGTCCCGGCGTTTTTTGACAAAAGGCGCATCTTCGACGTTTGTACTATCTAGTTAATTAGCTTGCTAAGAGTATAATCGGCGAATCCAACAGTGAGAACCTTCTGTATGAAACCGATACAGCGTGCCTCCCGCGCGAGCACTTTCCTCCTCCTCGGCCTGGGCGTGGTCATCGCCCTCCTCGGCCTTGCCCTGGCGGCCGGCGGCGTTCGCCTGGTCAGCCTCGGCGGCTCCTGGTACTTCCTCATCGGCGGCCTCGCCATGGCCCTTTCCGGCCTGCTGATTGCGCTGCGCAAACCGGCCGGCGCCTGGCTGTTCGCCGCCTTCCTGGTCGCCACCGCGGTCTGGGCCGTGGCCGACACCGGCCTGGTGTTCTGGCCGCTGTTCTCGCGCCTGTTCATGTTCAGCGCCATCGGTGTGGTGGTCGCGCTGGTCTACCCGCTGCTGGCGCGCTCCGCTGGCCGCGCGGCCGGTCGCGGTGCGTACGGCGTCGCCGGCGTGCTGGCGGTGCTGGTGGCGATTGCCGCCGGCAACATGTTCGTCGCCCACCCCAGCGTCGCCCCCACCGGCAACGGTCCTGGCCTGACGCCGGTGGACCCGGCCCACGCCCAGAAGGATTGGGCGCACTACGGCAACACCGAGGGCGGCAGCCGCTTCGCCGCGCTGGACCAGATCAACCGCGGCAACGTCGACAAGCTCAAGGTGGCCTGGACCTACCACACCGGCGACGTGGCCATCAGCGACGGCAACGGCGCGGAGGACCAGCTGACCCCGCTGCAGATCGGCGACAAGGTGTTCATCTGTACCCCGCATAACAACCTCATCGCCCTGGACGCGGACACCGGCAAGGAACTCTGGAAGAACGAGATCAATGCCCAGTCCAAGGTCTGGCAGCGCTGCCGTGGCATGGCCTATTTCGATGCCACCCAGGCCATCGCACAGCCGACCCAGCCCAACAGCTCGCAGGTCCTCCCGGCCAGCGTCCCGGCGGGCGCCAACTGCCAGCGTCGCCTGCTGACCAACACCATCGACGCGCGCCTGATTGCCGTGGATGCCGACACCGGCGAGTTCTGCCGGGGCTTCGGCCACAACGGCCAGGTCGACCTGAAGGCCGGCCTGGGTGACGTGCCCGACTCCTACTACCAGCTCTCCTCCGCCCCGCTCATCGCCGGCACCACCGTGGTGGTCGGCGGCCGTGTCGCCGACAACGTCCAGACCGACATGCCCGGCGGCGTGATCCGTGGCTTCGACGTCATCACCGGCGCCATGCGCTGGGCTTTCGACCCGGGCAACCCCGACGACAAACAGGCCCCGGCGGACGGCAAGACCTACGTGCGCAGCACGCCCAACAGCTGGGCGCCGATGTCCTACGACCCGGCGATGAACACCGTCTTCCTGCCCATGGGCAGCTCCTCCACCGACATCTATGGCGTGGAGCGCACCCGGCTCGACCACACCTACGGCGCGTCCGTCCTCGCCCTGGACGCCACCACCGGTGCGCAGAAGTGGGTCTACCAGACCGTGCACAACGACCTCTGGGACTTCGACCTGCCGATGCAGCCGAGCCTGATCGACTTCCCGCTGGCCGACGGCAAGACCGTGCCCGCCGTGGTGATCGGCACCAAGGCCGGGCAGATCTACGTGCTCGACCGCGCCACCGGCAAACCGCTCACCGAGGTGAAGGACGTTCCGGTCAAGCCGGGCAACATTCCCAACGAGCCCTATTCGCCGACCCAGCCGCGCTCCGTCGGCATGCCGCAGATCGGCGCGCAGACCCTCACCGAGTCGGACATGTGGGGCGCCACGCCCTATGACCAGCTGCTGTGCCGCATCGACTTCAAGAAGATGCGCTATGACGGTCTCTACACCGCGCCGGGCACCGACCTGTCGCTGAGCTTCCCCGGCTCCCTGGGCGGCATGAACTGGGGCAGCCTCTCCACCGACCCGGTGCATGGCTTCATCTTCGTCAACGACATGCGCCTGGGCCTGTGGATCCAGATGATCCCCTCGGCGAACAAGGGCGCGGCGGCCGGCGGTGGTGAAGCGCTGAACACCGGCATGGGCGCCGTGCCGCTCAAGGGCACGCCCTACGCGGTGAACAAGAACCGCTTCCTCTCGGTGGCCGGCATTCCCTGCCAGGCGCCGCCGTTCGGCACTCTCACCGCCATCGACCTGAAGACCCGCCAGGTGGCCTGGCAGGTACCGGTGGGCACCGTGGAAGACACCGGCCCGCTGGGCATCCGCATGCACCTGCCGATCCCCATCGGCCTGCCGACGCTCGGCGGCACGCTGTCCACCCAGGGCGGCCTGGTGTTCATCGCCGGCACCCAGGACTTCTACCTGCGCGCCTACGACAGCAGCAACGGCCGGGAAATCTGGAAGGCCCGCCTGCCGGTCGGCAGCCAGGGCGGCCCGATGACCTATGTCTCGCCCAAAACCGGCAAGCAATTCATCGTCGTCACCGCTGGCGGCGCGCGCCAGTCCCCCGACCGTGGCGACTACGTGATGGCCTACGCCCTGCCCGACCAGCAGTGAACGCCCAGGCGTAAGCATCCTATCGCGCCCGCCTCGTGCGGGCGCTTCCTTGCGGCGCGGCCCTACCACCGCGCCTTTTTTTATTCGCAGCACGATCAGGAACTACCATGCGCACTACCCTTCGCCTCACGCCCGGCCTGCTGCTGTGCGTCGCCTCGCTACCGGCGCTGGCTGAAGAAGGCCTGCTTGAACGCAACACCCTCACCGGCGACTGGGGCGGCTTGCGCCACCAGCTGGAAGCGGACGGCGTCAAATTCACCGGCGACTACAGCGGCGAGACCGCCTACAACGCCCACGGCGGCCAGCACCGCTCGGCGCGCTATTCGCAGAACATCAAGCTGGGCGTGCAGTTCGACCTGTCGAAACTCTACGGCCTGGACAACGCCGGCAAGGTCCAGCTGACCCTCAATGACCGCCGCGGCAACAGTGCCTCGGAAGAGCTGGTCGGCAACCGCCTGCCGGTGCAGGAAAACTACGGCGGCCTCTACACCCGCCTGACCGAGCTGAGCTACGAGCGCGACCTGGGCCAGGCGGTGAACCTCAAGCTCGGCTACATGGCCATGGGCAACGACGTTGGCGGGCTGGACAGCGGCATCCTCTGCCACTTCATGAACGCCGGCTTCTGCGGCCACCCGCTGAACATGTCCGGCGGCAGCGGCTGGACCAACTACCCCAACGCTCACCTCGGCGCGCGGGTGAAGTACAGCTTCGCGCCCGACTGGCAACTGCGCATCGCCGCCTTCAACGTCGACCCGCAGAGCAACGGCAACTCCAGCCGCGCCTGGCACCTCACGCCCAAGCACACCACCGGCACCGTGGTGCCCATCGAGCTGGTCTACAAGCCCCAGGGCGAGCTGCCGGGCGAGTACAAGCTGGGCTGGTACTACGACAGCTCCGACGCCCAGCGCATCGGCAGCAGCAAGGAGGTGGCCGGTCGCGGCGGCCACTACCTGCTGGTGGACCAGGCCGTGTGGAACGACCCGGCCTCTCGGGGCCGCAGCCTGCACCTGTTCGGCCAGGCCTCGGCCGCCAGCAGCGCCGCCTCGCCCTTCACCAAGTGGTACGGCGCCGGTGTCGTGCTCTACAAGCCGTTCGATGCCCGCCCCAAGGACAGCCTCGCGCTGGGCTATGGCCGCGCCGTACCCAACCCGCGCAGCCGCGACGTGCAGCAGGACAACGCCTACGCCAATGGCCAGGACTACCCGAACCTCGACAGCGGCGAACAACTGATCGAGCTGAGCTACGGCTACCAGGCCACTCCCTGGCTGACCCTGCGCCCGGATCTGCAATACGTCATCGAGCCCGGCGCCTTCTCCGGCCAGGACATCGACAATGCCCTGCTGCTGGGCCTGCAGGTGAAAGCGAGCTTCTGAAACCTTCCTTGAGACAAATTGATACAGTAACTCTTTGTTTTATAGGACTTTTCCTATACGCCTGGCACGAGCGTGCTCCTACAATGGACTGTCACCCTGCGGGACCACCCGCAGATGTTGACACCGGTTATTTGGAGCGACTCATGCCTGGTTGGTATGAAATCAAGGAACTCAGCAGCGGCACTCGCCGTGTACTTCTCAAGAACACCGCACACGGTACCCTGCTGGAAACTCTCGCCTACCCCACACAGGAGGCAGCCGAGCAGGCCATCACCAGCCTGCGCAAGTCCTGTGCGGCGGTCGAGCGCTACAAGCGCCAGATGTCCGCGGGTGGCAAGAATTTCTTCGTGATCCGCGACAACACCGGTGCCGAGCTGCACACCAGCAAGCTGTACGACTCCGAAGCGTCTCGCGACCAGGCAATCGACATCATCGCCCAGGCCGGCCTCAGCACCGAACTGCGTTCCCACGGTTGAGTGAAGCCTGAACGAAAGAGCCCCGCGTCCCGCGGGGCTTTTTTATGGGCGGACGATGGCACGGGCGCGCGCGCCGACCCCACCCTGTAGGAGCGAGCCATGCTCGCGACCCCAGCGCCGGCCCTGCCGGCGGATCGCGGGCATGGCCCGCTCCTACAACAGCCGAGCCACGGAGCCATGGGCGCGATCTACAACACCGATGCTACACCCTGTAGGAGCGAGCCATGCTCGCGATCGCGGACGAAGTCCCAGATCCCAACACCGGCGCCCCCTGTAGGAGCGAGCCATGCTCGCGACCCCAGCGCCGGCCCTGCCGGCGAATCGCGGGCGTGGCCCGCTCCTACAGGTCCGGGGCGGCGACGGTGGACATGCTCTTGCCATCCACCTGCCGCGTCGGCAGGGAGGCGGGGTCGAAGCCATCGATGCAGCAGGCGTTCACGCTGAGCAGCGCCGGGTTGCTGCGGCGCTGGTGATAGACGTAGATCCCGCACGTCCCGCAGAAATAATGCAGGGCCACGCCACTGTTCCAGCGATACAGGCGCAAGGCCTGCTCGCCGCGGGTCAGGCGAAATCGGTCCTTCGCCACGGTCGCCATCAGCGCATTGCGCTTGCCGCACAGCGAGCAGTCGCAGCGCACCAGTTCATCGAGCTCCGCCTCGAAGGCGAAGGCCACCGCGCCGCAGTGGCAGGTGCCGGTGTAATGCATGAGCAAAGTCCTCCTGCTGGATACCCACAGCCTAGACGGCCGCCCTATTCGTGAATGCAGTTCAACTATCCTTTGCTGTTCAGCGCGTTTTTCTCAATGACCGACTTCCGGACAATGCCCCTATCGCATCCCATTCGTCCGGAGCCCCACAACATGCCACTCGCCCTGCTGGCGCTGACCCTCAGCGCCTTTGCCATCGGCACGACGGAGTTCGTCATCGTCGGCCTGATCCCCACCATCGCCAGCGATCTGGGCGTCACCCTGCCCTCTGCCGGCCTGCTGGTCAGCCTCTACGCCCTGAGCGTCGCCATCGGCGCGCCGCTGCTCACCGCCATGACCGGGCGCATCCCGCGCAAGGCGCTGCTGGTCGGGCTGATGGCGCTGTTCACCCTCGGCAACCTGGTGGCCTGGCAGGCGCCCAGCTACGCCTCGCTGATCGTTGCGCGCATCCTCACGGGCCTCGCCCATGGCGTGTTCTTCTCCGTCGGCTCGATCATCGCCACCAACCTGGTGAGCAAGGACAAGGCCGCCAGCGCCATCGCCACCATGTTCAGCGGCATGACCGTCGCCTTCGTCACCGGCATCCCGCTGGGCACATTCATCGGCCAGCACCTGGGCTGGCGCGTGACCTTCCTGGTGGTCGCCGCCTTCGGCGTGGTCGCCCTGCTCGGCAGCCTGCTGTTCGTGCCCAAGCATATCCAGCACACCCCGCCGGCCCCGCTGCTGCGCCAGGCCCGGGTGCTGCTGCAGCCGCGCCTGCTGCTGGTCTACGCCATGACGGCGGTGGGCTACGGCGGCTCGCTGATCGCCTTCACCTTCTTAGCGCCGATTCTCCAGGACCTCGCCGGCTTCAGCCCGAACATGGTCGGCGCCGTGCTCCTGGCCTACGGTGTCTCGGTGGCCATCGGCAACATCTGGGGCGGCCGCCTGGCCGATGCGCGCGGTCCGGTCAGCGCCCTGAAGATCATCTTCGGCCTGCTGGCATCGGTTCTGCTGGTGCTCACCTTCACCGCCGGCAACCCGTGGCTGGTGGTGCTGACTGTCCTGGCCTGGGGCGCCGTCGCCTTCGGCAACGTGCCGGGCCTGCAGGTCTACGTGGTGCAGCAGGCCGAGCGCGTGGCGCCGGACGCGGTGGACGTCGCCGCCGGCTTCAACATCGCTGCGTTCAACCTCGGCGTGGCCGGCGGTTCCTGGGCGGGCGGCCTGGTGGTCAGCCACCTGGGCCTGGGCCATACGCCGTGGATCGCCGCCGTCGTCACCCTCGCCGCCTTCGGCCTGACCGCCCTCAGCGGCCGTCTGGACCGCCGCAATTCCACGGAACCGGCCGCCCCTGGCGCGGTTCCCACTCACTGATCGACCAAGGAGATTTCCCATGAGCGTTCCCGCATTCGGCCTCGGCACCTTCCGCCTCAAGGGCCAGACCGTCATCGACTCGATCCGCACCGCACTGGAGCTGGGCTACCGCGCCATCGACACGGCGCAGATCTACGGCAACGAAGCCGACGTCGGCGAAGCCATCGCCGGTAGCCGGGTCAAGCGCGACGAGCTGTACCTGACCACCAAGATCTGGACCGAGAACTACGCCGCCGACAAGCTGATCCCCAGCCTCAAGGACAGCCTGCACAAGCTGCGCACCGACCGTGTCGAGCTGACCCTGATCCACTGGCCGTCGCCCAAGGGCGAGGTGCCGGTCGCCGAGTTCATGGGCGCCCTGGCCGAGGCCAAGGCCCAGGGCCTGACGGGTGAGATCGGCGTGTCCAACTTCACCATCGCGCTGATGCAGGAAGCCATCGCCGCCGTCGGCGCCGGCCAGATCGCCACCAACCAGATCGAACTGCACCCCTACCTGCAGAACCGCAAGTTGGTGGATTTTGCCCGCAGCCAGGGCATCCACATCACCTCCTACATGACCCTGGGCTACGGCAAGGTGCTGGGCGACGAGACCCTCATGGCGATCGCCAAGCGCCACGGCGTCACCCCGGCGCAGGTCACCCTGGCCTGGGCGATGCAACTGGGCTATTCGGTGATCCCGTCCTCCACCCGGCGCGAAAACCTCGAAGCCAACCTGCGCGCCGTCGACCTGCGCCTCTCCGACGCCGACCTGGCCGCCATCGCCGCGCTGGAGCGCAACGAGCGCATCACCAGCCCGGAAAGCCTCGCGCCGGCCTGGGACTGATCCGCCGCCGTCCGACAGCCGCCCCTCGGGGCGGCTTCGCCGTTTCCAAGGAGTTCCCATGAATACACCCGTGCATGACTACGCCGCCTGGACCTGGACGCCCGGCAGTGGCCTCGACGGCCTGACCCTCGCCCGCCTGCCGGTGCCGACGCCAGGCCCGGACGAGGTGCTGGTGGCCAATACGGCCATCGCGCTGAACCCGGTGGACTGGAAGATGATCGACTGGGGGCGCGACGACTGGCAGCCTGGCCAGGTGCCCGGCGTGGATGGCGTCGGTATCGTCATCGCGGTGGGCAGCGAGGTGAACCTGCGCGCCGGCGCCCGCGTCGCCTACCACCAGGCGCTGAGCCGTGGCGGCAGTTTCGCCGAATACAGCGTGCTGCGCGCCCGCGCCGTCTACCCGGTACCGGATGCGCTGGACGACGCCACCGCCGCCAGCCTGCCCTGCCCCGGCCTCACCGCCGCGCAGGCACTGGACAAGCTACCGGCCTGTGACCACCGCGACGTGCTGGTGACCGGCGCCGGTGGCGCCGTCGGCTACCTGCTGGCGCAACTGGCGCTGCAACGCGGGCTGCGGGTATGGGTGACGGCTTCGGCGAAACACCGCGAGCACCTGCTGCAACTGGGCGTCGCCGGGGTGTTCGACTACCGCGACGGCCACTGGACCCAGCACCTGCTGGAAGCCCTCGGCCCGCGCCGACTGCACGGCATCTTCGACACTGTCAGCGGCAGCCACGCCGCCAGCCTTGCCCCGCTGCTGGGCTACAACGGCCATCTGGTGTGCATCCAGGACCGCCTGGAAAGCGCCCCGCTGCCCGCCTTCAGCACCGCCGTTTCGCTGCATGAAGTGGCGCTCAACAGCATCCACGCCCATGGCGAACGCCTCGATTGGCAGGTACTGCACGCTGCCGCGGCGCGCCTGATGCAGGGCGTCGCCGACGGCCAGTTGCAGGCGCCGGCCAAGCAGTTCTTCGAATTCTCCGAACTGCCCGATGCATTGCGCCGCTTGAAGTCTGGCGACGGCGGCGGTAAATGGATCAGTCGCCTGCCGGCGCCGATGGTCATGGCCTGAACGCACCGCGGGACGATGCGTATTTCACAGGAGCGAGCTTGCTCGCGAACCGCATTGCAGCGGGGTGGGTTCGCGAGCAAGCTCGCTCCTACAGGTTTATTCCCGCATCAGAGGAGAACAACATGGATCTTGGCATCAAGGGCCGCTGGGCCGTGGTCTGCGCCGCCAGCAAGGGCCTGGGCAAGGGCTGCGCCCTGGCGCTGGCCCGCGAGGGCGTGAACCTGGCGATCAACGCCCGCGACGGCGCCACCCTCGCCGCCACCGCTGCCGAGCTGCGCCAGCTGGGCGTGGAGGTACGCGAAGTGGTTGGCGACATCAGCCAGCCGGAGGTGCGCGCCGCGCTGATCGCCGTCTGTCCGCAGGTGGACATCCTGGTCAACAATGCCGGCGGCCCGCCGCCCGGCGACTTCCGCGACTGGGAACGGCAAGACTGGCTGCGCGCCCTGGAGCTGAACATGCTCACGCCCATCGAGCTGATCAAGGCGACCATCGACGGCATGGCCGAGCGCGGCTTCGGGCGCATCGTCAACATCACCTCCGGCGCGGTGAAGGCGCCCATCGACGTGCTCGGCCTGTCCAACGGCGCGCGCAGCGGCCTGACCGGCTTCGTCGCCGGCCTCGCCCGCCAGCCCCGGGTGGCCGGGCATAACGTGACCATCAACGGCCTGCTGCCCGGCTCCTTCGACACCGACCGCCTGCGCAGCGGCCTCCAGCGCGCGGCGCAACTGAGCGGGCGCGACGAAGGCGAGCTGGTGGACGCCGAAAAACGCGCCATCCCCGCCGGGCGTTTTGGCACGGCCGAGGAATTCGGCACCTTCTGCGCCTTCCTCTGCAGCGCCCAGGCCGGCTACCTGACCGGGCAGAACCTGCTGCTGGATGGCGGGGCCTATCCGGGGACGTTCTGACCTCCGCGCAGGAGCGGAGTGCGCGACGCTCTGACCGACCCTATCGCGGACGGAGTCCGCTCCTACGCCACCCCAAACACCTGTAGGAGCGGGCCACGCCCGCGATCCGCCGGCAAGGCCGGCGCTGGGCACGCGCCAGCGCTTGCCGGGAAACGACAAGGCCCCGCGCGGAACCCCGCAGACACGGTCCGCTCCCCCAAGGGAGTCCGACGTTCAAGACAACCCGCCCGCACCTTCCTACAATCACTCCGCCGCCCCCGAACAGACCTGCCGATGAAAGCCCATTCCGACGAACTCAAGACCTTCGCCACGGTGATCGACTGCGGCTCCATCACCGCCGCCGCCGAGCAGCTGGGGCTGACGCCCTCCGCGGTCAGCCGGGCCTTGTCGAAGCTGGAGGAAAAGCTCGGCACCACCTTGCTCAACCGCACCACGCGGCGCATGAAGCTCACCGAGGAAGGCGAATTCTTCTTGGAGAACGCCCGCCATATCCTCGAACAAATGGACGCCCTCGAAGAGCGCCTGGCCCTGCGCCAGCAATCCCCCGCCGGTCGCCTGCGCATCAACGCTGCCTCGCCCTTCATGCTGCACGCCGTGGTGCCGCACATCGGCGCCTTCCGCGAGCGCTACCCGGACATCGAGCTGCAGCTCAACACCAACGACCTGAACATCGACCTGCTGGAACAGAGCACCGACATCGCCATCCGCATCGGCCAGCTCGCCGACTCCAGCCTGCACGCCCGTCCGCTGGGCAGCAGCCGGCTGAACCTGCTGGCCGCGCCCGAGTACCTGGAGCGCCACGGCGCCCCGGCCGACCTGGAAGCGCTGCTCGACCACTCGCTGCTCGGTTTCACCCAGCCCGAGGCGCTGAACGTCTGGCCGATCCGCCATGCCGGCGGCGACACGCTGGCGATCACCCCGTCGCTGTCCGCCTCCAGCGGCGAGACCCTGCGCCAGCTGGCCATCGGCGGCCAGGGCATCGCCTGCCTCGCCAGCTTCATGACCTGCGACGACATCCGCGCCGGCCGCCTGGTGCGCGTGCTCCCGGAACTGACCAGCGAGCGCCGCCAGCCGATCCACGCCGTGTACTACCGCAACTCGCAACTGGCGCTGCGCATCCAGTGCTTCCTCGACTTCATCCAGGAGCGTCTGGCGCAGTCCCTTCACGCCACCGGCTGAGCCAAGAAATTTCCCACAGCCGAAAATCCTCGACCACACTGAACAGGGTTCGCGACGCCCGCCGCCGGGGCGTCATCCCGCCAAGATCGAGGGGGTTGGCATGTCACCCATGCTGCTGTACCTGCGCGCCATCATCCACCCTGGCCGCGATACCCTGCTGTTCGCCCTGCGCACCGTGCTGGCGGGGCTGCTGACGCTGTACCTGGCGTTCCTGCTCGACCTCGACCAGCCCAAATGGGCGACCATGACGGTGGTGATCATCAGCACCCCGCTGGCCGGCATGACCCTGCAGAAGAGCTTCGCCCAGGTGATCGGCACCACCATCGGCGCCATGGTCGCCGTGGCCATCATGGCGCTGTTCCCCCAGGCGCCGCTGCCCTTCATCGTCACCCTGGCGCTGTGGCTGGCGATCTGCACGGCCGGCGGCACACTGATGCGCTTCACCTACTCCCACGCCTTCGTGCTCAGCGGTTTCACCGCGGTGATCGTCGCGCTGCTGGCCCAGCCGGCGCCGGAGTCCACCTATACCCTGGCCATCACCCGCGTCACCGAAACCCTGCTGGGCGTGGCCTGCGTGACCCTGGTCAGCCTGTTCTTCGCCCGTCCGCAGAGCGTGGCGCGCGGCTACTTCGCCAAGGTCGACCAATTGATCCGCCTGATCGCCGTGCACGCCGCCGCGGTGATTCGGGGTGAAGAGCGGGAGGAGGACTTCCAGCAACGGCAGAAGCAATTGCTCAGCGAAATCGCCGCCCTGGAAATGCTCCGCCGCCACCTCTATTTCGACGCCCCGCGCCTGCGCGGCGCCGATGAGCTGGTGCAGCAACTGGCCAACCAGCTGGTGCTGATGACCTCGCGGCTGGCCATCCTGCGACGCCAGCGCAAGCTGATCGAGGCGCGCCTGAGCGGGCCGCTGCCCGAATCCGTGCGGCGCCTGCGTGAAGACGAGCTGGCCTGCCTCGCCGAACTGGCCGAGTTCGGCCGCGACCTGCCCAGCCCCACCCGCAAGCGCATCACCCAGCTGCGCCAGCGCTTCGACAGCGCCGCGCGGCAGGCGGAGGAACTGGCCGACGGCCTGCCCACCTCGCTGCGTTCCCTGGCCTGGGCGCTGCGTTTCGAGCAGGCGCGGCTGATGCAGCAGCTGGACGAGATGATCGAGCTGAGCGAGGCGATCCAGGACGGCCGCCCCGGCAGCAGCTCCTATCCGCAGAGCCAGGCCCAGGCGCTGCACCTGGACTTCCACCTCGCCGCGATGAACGCCACCCGCGCCTTCGTCGCACTGTGCTGCGCCGGCTGGATCTGGATCGAAACCGCCTGGGACGGCGCCCGCGCCGGCATGATCCTGATCGGCATCCTCTGCTCGCTGCTGGCCACCTTCCCGCGCCCGCTGATGGCGAGCCTGGCGTACATGCGCGGGCTGGCCATGGCGCTGGTGGCGGCAGCGCTGCTGCAGTTCCTGCTGCTGCCCAGCGTCGGCGATTTCGAGATGCTCGCGCTGCTCCTCACCCCGCTGCTGTACGTGATCGCAGTGGGCCTGGCCAACCCGCAGACCGCCGGCATCGGCATTGGCCTGGGGCTGTCCACCTTCCTGCTGGTCGGCCCGCAGAACCAGGGCGCGTGGATCAACACCTCGCTGCAGTGGTTCGAATTCGCCGGCGGTTATGTCAGCGCCGGCGTCCTAGCCCTGCTGGTGTACGCCTGGGTGTTCCCCTTCGATGCCGACGCGCGCCTGCGCCGCCAGTCGCGCCGCACCCGCGCCGAGGTGCGCTCGGTGCTGCTGTCCAAGCCCTGCGAGGCGCGCCGCTTCCTGTTCGAAAGCCGCCTGGTGGATCGCCTGGCGATCATGCTCGGGCTGCTGCCGGCGGCGCGCGACAGCCAGTCCGCCGAACGCTTCCAGTGCAGCCTGGCGAGCATGACCCTGGGCGTGGTGCTGCACCAGCTGCGCCGCGAGAGTCTCAATGCCAACGGCCTGCCGCAAGCCCTGCGGGCTCGGCTGTCGCTGCTGCTCGACGAACTCGCCGCCTGCCTCGACCAGCCGCCCGCCGCACCGCTGCACCGCGTGCTGCCGGCCATGCGCGAGCTGGGCAACGAGCTGGACGAGCTGCAGAACCACGGCAACTACCCCAGCGGCGGCGCCATGCGTCCGCTGTTCGTCAGCGGCGTGGCGCTGCTGGTGGCGGCCGACCTGCTGGAGCGCTTCCGCGACCTGTATGGCGAATCCACCGCCTTCCATGACGACCACGGGGAACCCGCCCTGCATGCCCGTTGATATCGAGCTGGGCGGGGTCTACCTGCCACCGCTGGCCCAGGCGCTGCTGCTGGCGCTACCGATCTTCCTGCTACTGGACTGGACCTTGCGCCGCCTCGGGGTGCTGCGCCTGGTCTGGCACGAGGCGCTGTTCGAAGGCGCGCTGTATGCCTGCCTCTGCGCCGGCCTGATCCTGCTCATGGGAGCCCTGCACTGAATGGCCGACCTGCGCAAAGCCGTGCCGCCGCTGATCACCCTCGCGGTGGTCGCGCTCGCCCTGGTGCTGGGTTACTTCGCCTGGACCTACTACACCCGCGCGCCCTGGACCCGCGACGCCCGTGTGCGCGCCGACGTGGTGACGCTGTCGGCGGACGTCACCGGGCGCATCGTCGAGTTGCGGGTGAAGGACAACCAGCACGTCCGCAAGGGCGAGCTGCTGCTGACCATCGACCCGGCGCGCTACGAGCTGGCGGTGCTGCACGCCGACCGCGCGGTGGAGGTCGCCCGCGCCGCGCTCGGCCAGTCCCAGGCGGCCATCGCCGCCAACCAGGCGCTGCTGCAACAGCGGCAGAGCGAGGAAGCCCGGCGCAAGGCGCTGAAGGCGCGCTCCGCCATCTCCAACGAGGAGTGGGAGAAGGCCCATACCGATGTCACCGTGGCCCAGGCGCAGCTGCTGCGCGAGCAGGCCAACCTGGGCCTGGCGCAAGCCAACGTGGCCCTTGCCGAAGCCGCACAGAAGCAGGCCCGCCTGGATCTGGAGCGAACCCAGGTGGTGGCGCCGGTGAACGGCTACGTGACCAACCTGCTGACGCGCGCCGGCGACTACGCCACCGCCGGCCACTCGCTGGTGGCGCTGGTGGACAGCGACTCCTTCTACGTCGGCGGCTACTTCGAGGAGACCAAGCTGCCGCGCATCCGCGAGGGCGATGCCGTGGCCGTGCAGCTGATGAGCGGCGAACGCTTTGACGGCCGCGTCGAGAGCATCGCCTTCGCCATCACCGACCGCGAGAACGCCCCCGGGGCGCGCCTGCTGGCCAATATCAACCCGAGCTACACCTGGGTGAAACTCGCCCAGCGCATCCCCGTGCGCATCGCCATCGACCCGGACTATCCGGGCCGCGACCGCCTGCGCGCCGGCACCACCGCGACGGTCAGTGTCACGTCCAGCAACAATGACGACGACGATCGATAGGCCGGTTGCGGAACTTTCATCACCGCCCGGTCATCAACCCATCGCGTGATTGTCACCGACCCGGTGCAGCATGCCCCCAGCTTCCCGCATTCCGCGCGGATGCCCGCGCCCGAGGATGCCCCTTGCCCCGCTTTCGCCTTCGACTGCTCGCCGTCGCCCTGCTGACCTGCACCACCCTCGCCCTGGCGGCCCGTTCACTGCCCTCGCCGCAGGACGAGGTGCCCAGCAGCAGCCTGTTCGCCCAGAACTGGGCCCGTGGTGGCGTCGTCCTGCTGGTGCGCCACATGGAGCGCTGCGACCGCTCCAGCGCCGAGTGCCTGGGCGCCGCCGACGGCATTACCGCCCGCGCCGCCGACCTCGCCAGGAGCATGGGCGACAGCATCGCCCGCCTGGGCCTGAGCGCCACCGACATCTACAGCAGCCCGGCCAACCGCACCGCGCAGACCGCCGACCTGATGTTCGACCACAGCGTGGCGCGCCAGGACTGGCTGCTCGGCTGCAAGGACGGCGACCTGGCCGCGCAGATCCGCGAGCACAAGGCCGCGCACCGCAACCTGGTGCTGGTCACCCACAGCGAATGCTTCGACCTGCTGCGCGAGAACCTCAAGGCGCGGGAGACCGATACCCCCGAGTACGGCAGCGCCCTGGTGCTGTTCGACGAGCGCGAACCGGCGCTGCGCATCGCCGGCGAAGTCGAGACCGACGAGTGGCGGACACTGCTCGACGCGCACAACCGCAGCTGAGGCCGCTGCCAGAACGCGCTTTCTGTGCCATCTTCTTGCGATCGTTCCAAGGAGAGGCTAGATGCCCGCCCTGCTCACTACCCACCCGCTGTTCGCCGCCCCCGTCCTGCTGCTGATCGACCTGCTGCTCTGGCGGCTGGTCGGTGCGGCCCACCCGCACTGGCGCCTGGCCGTGCGCCTGCTCGGCTTCCTGCTGTTCAGCCTGCTGCTGTTCAACGCCGGGATGAACCCGCTGCGCGCCGCGCCCTGGCCGGACGACCTGCCCAGCCACATGGTCGCCACCGCCGTGCAGATCATCTGGTGGCTGTTCGCCGCACGCTGCCTGACGGTGGTGCTGGGCTTCCTGCTGGTGCAGCGCATCGGCCATGGCGGCCGGCTGCTGCAGGACGTGGTCGGCGCGCTGATCTTCCTGGTCGCCATCATCGCCGCCGCCGGCTACGTGCTGGAGCTGCCGGTGAAGGGCCTGCTGGCCACCTCCGGGGTGGTCGCCATCGTCCTCGGCCTGGCGCTGCAGAGCACGCTGAGCGACGTGTTTTCCGGCATCGTGCTGAACACCACCAAGCCGTACCAGCTCGACGACTGGATTTCCATCGACGGCATCGAGGGCAAGGTCACCGAGATCGACTGGCGCTCGACCTACCTGCAAACCTCCCAGGGCACCCTGGCCGTGGTGCCCAACTCGCTGGCGGCCAAGGCCAAGGTGCTCAACCTGAGCCGCCCGGCGAACCTCTACGGCGTCAGCGTGAGCCTGACGGTCAGCCCGCATATCCGCCCGCGCAAGGTGATCGAGGCGCTGGAACACGCCCTCGGCGGCTGCCGCGCCCTGCTGGCCAACCCGGCGCCGGCGGTCAGCGTGCGCAAGTCCGCGCCCGACGGGGTGGAATACGAAATGAGCGGCTTCGTCGCCGCCATGGGCGAGAAGCGCGAGGTGCGCAACCAGTTGTTCGACCTGGCCTACCGCCACCTGCAGGCCGCCGGCATCAACCTGCTGGCCGAGGCCGACGCGCCGATGCGCGAGAGCACCTCGCGGGCGCGGGCGCTGCTGGTGCGCTCCGGGCTGTTCGATGCCCTGCGCGATGAAGAACGCGACGAACTGGCGACGCGCATGCAGCGGCGCCCCTTCCGGCGCGGCGAGGTGCTGCTGGCGCCGGGGGATATCAGCGACCGCCTGCTGATCATCGACTCCGGCGTGGTCAGCGTCACCCTGCCCCACGATGGCCAGCCCATCGAGGCCGGGCGCATGGGGCCGGGGGAAGTCTTCGGCGAGGCCGGCGTGCTCACCGGCACCGCCTGGCAGGCGCAGTTCACCGCCATCAGCGACGGTGCCGCGTACTACATCGACAAGCAGACCCTGGCGCCGTGCATGGAAGCGCGCCAGGAAATCGCCGACGCCATGGGCCGCCTGCTGGACTTCCGGCAGAAGGCCAGCGCCGCCCTGCTGGTGGAACAACCCACCGTGGTGCAGCAGCGCGGGCTGATGGCCTGGCTCAAGCAACACGCCGGGCGCCGCTACAAGGCCTGAGGCCGAGGCGGAATCAGGCGCTGACTTCCTGCAGGCACTCCAGCGGCACCCAGCCGGCTTCGCCGCCGGCGCGGACGCACCAGAGCCAGCCGCCCAGCTCGCGGCCGCCTT